>CAWFSE010000004.1:0-195789 GCA_963818455.1 uncultured Actinomycetota bacterium | reverse complement strand
GTGGCGTTGCCCGAGCTGGGCAGCGACGGGCCGACGAAGTCGGGCATGTCGCCCGTCAGAGAGCACTGGACACCGCCGCCGCGGGCGTCGGACACGGTGATCCGGTTGAGCGCAACCGGACCAAGGGTGCCCGCGGACACGGCCGACGTGACCGCGCCCATGTTGACGGAGGCACCGGCCGCCGACTGGGTGAGGGCGCCAGCGGTAACAGTCGCCGAGACCGTCTGGCTCGTCTCACAGAGGGTTGCCGGGGTCCGAACCGACCTGGCGGGTGCAGGTGGTCTTCGACACGTCATACAGAGCCGTAGCGGAAATGGCACTCGGGCCCGCCCCCTGGCCAGCCTGGATCTTCAGTTGCACGCCGTTCGGGACCGCGGTTGTGGTGATGGTGATCGTACCGCTGAGGGTGCCGGTGCCGTTCACCGTGCCGGTGCCGGACGGCGACAGGGTCGACCCGGGCGGACCCAGGATGGCGGTCGTCGAAAGTCCCTGAAGCAGGCTGGGCGTGACGAGTGGGTTCCAGGTCGGAGCCAGACACACGTTGTATTGCGTGCCCGGGCTCACCGTGTTGTTGACCGGGGCCGGTGAGATCGCGGCCGTCGGGGTGCCGAGAACGGTGAAGGGGATGCTGAACGACTTGGTCGCCGTGCCGATGATGACGCTGCCAGACCGTTGGTAGCCCCAGCGGGGATGGTGATGTAGCCGCGAGATCGCTTCCGCGGGCGAGGGGGGAGGTGGTTCACTGAGGCCCCACCAACGGTGGCGGTGGGCAGTGGTCCCCGCCCAGTCACTTCCGGTGATGCTGATCACATTCCCGGCGCGCCCGTAGTTCTTGATCGTTGCGTTCTGGCCGGAGACGTTCGTGATCGAGGCGGAGAGATTGCTCGTGGTGAACGACGTCGGGGCATAGGCAACGGGGTTCATTGGTCGGGGCCCATTGATTCCGCCTCTGGCTGACCCACTGATCCTGCGCGTTGCAGTCGACATCGATGCCCGCCGTGTTGGAGACGAACCCGTCGTGTTGAGGACGCGGATCGAGTACGACCCGGTGGCGGGAGCCACGAATTGGCCGCGCTCAGCGTTGCGCCAGGGAACGGCCCCGGATCGAGTCGACCCGTACGGGCCAGCCGTGCTGGTCGTCTTGGTATCCACCACGACGTCGCTCGAGGTTCACGAGCTGGAGTCGCTGCCGCCGAAGACAGGATGCACCAGTGACCGTAGGCGCCGCCGCCGCCAGTATGGGGCCCGCACCGTAGGTGTACGTCGGCAACGATGTTGCTGCCCACCTCGACGCCGAACTCCTGACCGTCCGCCGGATTGCCGTTGACGCCTGCACCTCTTCGGTCGTGTTCCAGGGGGCGATCGAGGTTGAGATGATCGTGATGTTGCAGTACGACGAGCTGGGCTCGCGGGCCCGAAGCCTGCTGCCTGCCGGCGCCGCGATGCGAGCCCCGTCGCGGCCGTGGCGAACGCCGCGACCCCCGCGATGACCTTCTTGAGTAGGCTTCATGCCTTGGTTTCCCCTTCCCCTCCAGGAAGCGTGCGACCCGACCGCCGGGCCGTACGGGTGGTGCTTTCGCCTCTCCCCGTGGTGTTCCGTTAGGTGGAACGTCGTTACTTGAGGCGTGACGCGGCTCACATTCCCTCCGCATCGCGCCCCTCTGTCAAGGGTTTCCGACGGATTCATCCGGCCGAGTCAGGTCACGGTTCCGCCACGGCCTGGATAGGCCAGACGGGTGACGCGTCGAGCGGCCGCCCATCGGGGTCAGACCCCGAGTCGGTGGCGGCCGCCGCCGCGCATCGCGGGGGCCAGCGCGCGGTGCGAGCGCACCGCGACGACCAGGCCGATCTGCAGCGCGATCAGGCCGATGATGAGCGCCGGGATCGAGTCGCCGGGGCCGGTCTCCGGCAGGGTGCCGGCGCTCGTGCCGGTGTCGGTCGTCGCCGGTCGTCCCGCCGGAGGCGACCGCGATCGTCACCGGCGCCTCGAGCACGAACTGCGCGCCGGCCGGGTTCGACGCCGATGGCGACGATCGTGTGCGGTGCCGGTGAGCGAGCCGGGCAGGGTGATCGCCTGGTTCAGCTCGCCGGCGGCGGTCGTCTGGAACTGGCCCACGAACGTCGGCGCCGAGTAGATGCCGACCGTCACCGGGCTGAGGACGGCTTGAAGCCGGAGCCGGTGATGGTGACCTGGCCGCCGGCGGTCGGGCGTGCCGGTCACGGTGAGCGGGCCGTTGGCCGGCGGCTTGGTGTCGGGCAGCGGCTTCTCGGTGCCGACCGGCACCGAGATCGTGAACCCGATCGGCACCGGCGCCGTCTGGGTGTTGGTCGGTCGACTTGTTGCAGACGGTGTCGAAGGTCTCGACCGGGTTGGCGTCCGGCCAGGTGAAGCCGGACGACGGGTCAGCCGGGTCCTTGTAGTCGAAGGCCACCGACTGGGCGACCAGGTCGACGGTGCCGCTGGCCGGGACGGTGAAGGTGCCGGTCATCGTCGCGGCGGGCAGCCGGCTGGTCGGGTTCTTGATGTAGCCGTGGACCGCGCCGAAGGCCGGGCCGACCAGCACGATCGGCTTGGCGGTGCCGGTCACCTGGACCGTGGCCTTGGGCACCGTGGCGCCGGCGGGGATGTCGAGCGGGCCCGGGGCGGGGCCGGCGTCGTAGGCGAGGCTGACCGAGGCCTGGATGCCCGGGGCCGGGGCACCCGGCGTGACCGTGAAGGTGAACTTCGGGGTCGGGCCGGGAGTGCCGCCGGCCGGGCCCGGCGGCCGTCCACGCCTTGGTCGAGGTGTTGAGCACCGTGCAGTACGAGCCCGTCGATCGTCTCGGTCTTGGTCTTGGTGCTGATCGACGACGACTTGGGCGTGATGGTGACCGGGACGGCCGCCGACGTGCTCGCCGCGAAGGTCGCGTCGCCGGAGTAGACCGCGGTCAGCGAACGGGCGCCGACCGCCAGGGTGGTCACCGACGCGCTCGCCGCGCCTGCCGTCAGGGTCGGCCGGCGAGCCGATCGCGGTCGGCGCCGTCCTTGAAGGTGACCGTGCCGGTGGGGGTGCCGCCGGCGCCCGTGACGGTGGCGGCCAGCGCGACCGCGGCGCCCTCCTCGGCCGAGGCCGGGGTCGCCGTCAGCGTCGTGGTGGTCGCCGTCTTGGCCGTGACGGTCTGGCTGCACCGTGCCGCTGGCTGCCGTTGTGGCGGCGTCGCCGCCGTACGCGGCGGTGATCGTCTTGGTGCCCGGCGCAGGCCGAGGTGGCGTAGGTCGCCACGCCGGACCCGTTGAGGGTCCCCGTGCCGAGCGTGGTGCCGCCGTCCTTGAAGGTCACCGTGCCGGTCGGGGTCGCCGCCGCCCGGTCGACCGTCGCGGTGAAGGTGACGCGGACGCGCCCTTGGTGACGGAGCGGATGGAGGCCGTCACGGACCGTTGTGGTGTCGTCCGCGGACCGAGGTGCACCCGGCGGTGGTCGCGTCTGGGTGATCGGCGGTCGACCGGGTGCGTCTGGCCCGTTGCCCGTGGCCGAGTACCAGTGTCGAGCTGGCCGCCGTTGAGTCGAACCAGCTGCGCGACGGTCGCGTCACGTCGCCGCCGCTGCCCGCGCCGTGAAGGCTCCGTCGTGGCGCGTCCAACGGCCCGAGCGTTGCGTCTCGGCGGGAACGTCGCCGGGATCGTCGGTCGCCGTCTAGGAGTTGGGCGCGTGGCAGCGACGACCTGTCGACGAGCGTTGACCAGTGATCGTCGTGAGCACCAGCGGCTGGGCCGAGTCTGCCTTGAGCGTCACCGGGACCGTTGTTCGGGCCGCCGGACGCGGCGAAGGTGACCGTGACGGGGCTCGCCGGCGGTGGGCTCGGCGGGGCTGAGAGGTGAACGTGAAGTCGTGGCGTCGTAGACGCGTCGGCGAATGTCCCGCCGGTGCATCGCCGAAGTAGATGCAGGTCAACCGAGCGTCGGCGCTCGCCGCCTCCGCGGTGCCCACCAGCACGGGCGCGCCCACCAGCGCGACGAGGGCCGCGGCGAGCAGATCCGGCGAGGGGGCGGCGCTTCAACTCGTACTCCTGATGCTTGTGGCTTGGGCGCTTAGCGCGCGGCGTGGCGGGCGGTGGACTGCATGGCCCGGCGGGAGCGGACGAAGACCATCGCGCCGACCTGGCAGATGGCGTAGCCGGCCAGGGCGAGCATCGCGGTGTCCTCGGGGCCGGTCTTCGGCAGCGCGGCGGTGTCGACCGCCACCGGGGCCGGGGCGGCGGCCGGGGCGGGAGCGGCTGCCGGAGCCGGCGCGGCGGCGGGGGCCGCCGCAGGGGCGGCAGCGGCGGCGACCGTGCCGACGGCCGGCTGCGACTTGGGCTTGCAGTCGATGTCGACCTGGGTGTGGTCGAAGAAGATCCGGGTGACCTTGACCTCGCCGGTGGCGCCGTTGAGCGGGCCGGTCATCGGCGGGACGTCGAAGGTGGCCGAGGCGCCGATCGGGTTGGGGTAGGTCGAGGCGGCCTGCACCGCGACGGCCTTGCCGCCGACGGTGGTCTCGCCCTTCATGGTCAGGGTGTTCTTCAGCAGCGGCACCGGGCCGTTGGTGAAGTTGGCCGGGTCGAGGGTCAGCGTGCCGCCGCTGGACGTGGCCGCGACGCTGACGTCCCACGGCACGACCGTGCCGAAGCCCTGCACGGTGCAGGAGAACGACATCTGGGCCGCCGCGCTCGCCGGCGCCGCCGCCAGCCCCGCGAGGCCGAGCGTGGCGAGCAGCGCGGCCGCGCACGCAGCCAAAGCCCTACGCATCTTCATCAGTACGGCACCCCTCCGCGCCTGAAATTGTTCGAGTCCTCACCCCACGCCGCGCTGTTCCCCCCTCCGGAACAGCGTTGCGCGTATGAGAACGCTGGGGTCATCACACGCGGGTCCGCGTCCCGTGTCAAGGGATTCAGCGAAGTTGGACCGGATCGAGATCCGGCCCCGCGGGCGGCGCCCCCGCCCTGCCGGGTGTGAGCGCCATCACGTACTGACGCGGCTGCGTCGCCCGCGGTTCCGCCCGGTGCCGGCCCTCGACTTCCCACCCCCGGGGGTTGGCGGCGCTACCCATCAGGGACCAGGCGGCCGCGGCGGTGCTCGATGACCCGGCGGAGCTTGGCGACCTGGCCCCGGTCGAAGGGCAGTCCGGCGAGCCCGGGCAGCCACGCGTCCACCGCGTCGGCGACCTGGGCCACCGCGGCCCGCGCAGCGCGGTCCGTGAGCCCGAGCCGAGCGCCGAGCGCGGTGAAGTCGGCCAGCCCGAAGTCGCCGCCGGACCGCCCCCCGACCGACAGCGCCATCGTGGTGTCGCCGTACGGCTGCGAGCTCGGCACGTCGTAAGCCGGCGCCGCGCGCCACTCGCCCGCGGCGTCCTGCAGGACCGAGAAGTTCTTGGCGTGCGCGTCGCCGTTGCCCGTCACGTAGGCGAACGCCAGCTGCATGAGCAGGGCGCGGGCGGCCACCGCGGGCGCCTCGCACACCTCGACGAGGGCGGCGAGTGCGCGATCGGCGCCGGTGCGGTACTTGTCCGCGGGCGGCAGCCCGAGGCGCTGGCAGCCGTCCTCGACGGCGAGCCACTCGGCGGGCTCCGGGCCGGGGCGGTCGAACCGCGTGACCAGCAGCCCCTGGCGGCCCTCGCCGTCCTCGACCACGCGGGCGTCGACGGCGGGCAGGCCGCTCGCGCGGGCGGCGGCGAGGAAGAACGCCTCGTTGGCCACCAGGTGGGCGAACTCCGGCGGGTCCAGCTTGAGCAGGAACCGTTGGTGGCGCTGCCGCACCGGCAGGTTGAGCATGGCCGCGCTGACCTTGTCCTGCACGCCCGGCAGGCCCACCCGGTCGACGCGCACGCCGAGCCCGGCGAGGATCTCGGCGAACGACACCCGGGCGAAGTCGTCGACCTCGAGGGCCGGCGCGGTCGCGGCCCACGCGTCCCCCTCGGGCACGACCGCGACATCGCCGATCGCGTCGGCCCCCACCGCCAGCAGCAGCGACAGCTCGTCGTCGGCCGACGTCTTCACCGCCCGCCGGAGCGCGCCGAGCCGCCGGCCCTCGGGCAGGAGCCCCGCGAAGTACGCCGGCAGCGAGCCGCCCGGGGTCCGTACCGGGTCAGCGGTGAGCGGCAGCGTGGTCGGCCACCGGCTGCTTGCCCTCGTCGAGCCACGCCTCGTCGTACGCGAACTCGACGCCGTCCTCGGTGCGGGTCAGGGTCGCGGCGGGCTGGCCCTTCTTGAGCACGACCGCGCGCTCGACGTCCTTGAGCCGCCCGAGGTCGGCCGCGTCCTGGCGTCCTTGGTCCGGGCCGGCGGTCACGGCTGGGTCCGCGCGGCGGGATCGGCCGCGACGTCCCCGCGGGCCCCTCTGGCCAGCTCGAGGTGCAGGCCCAGGGCGGCCAGCACGTCGAGCAGCTTGTCGAGCTGGACCGTCGGCTTGGCCGCCTCGATCGCGTGCACCGTGCGGGCGGCCACCCCCGCGAGGTCGGCGCAGCTCGGCCTGCCGCAGCCCGAGGTCCTCGCGGCGGGCGCGCACGGCCAGCGCGAGGTCCGCTAAGCGCGGGCGCTCCTCGGCGGCCAGCACCGGCGACACCCGCGGCCTCACCACCGGTCGTTCTCCTGCACGTCCTTGCATGAGAGTGACGCTACGCCCGCCTGGAGTGCTGCGTCAACCATTCCCATGCGCTCTGATGCATGGAAACCTCATGCCTAGCTGTGAATCAGCGGCCGATCGGCACTTCCATGCGCGTACGCGCATCCTGGTCCGCCGAGCTGCCTAGCGGGCAGGTCAGACCGCGGCGCCGGGCTTGATCACGCCGAGGGCGGCGATCACGAAGACCAGCACCCAGATGCCCAGCACGAACGGCACCGAGCCCTTGATCGAGCGCTGCAGGTCGCGCTCGACCTCCGGCGTCGAGCCGGTCGTCGCGAGCTGGGCCGAGCGCCGGGCCGAACGGCTTGAGCCGGAACCGGATCAGCACGCCGCACAGGATCGCCACGCCGTACAGCGCGACCTTGGCGCCCAGCCACTTCGGGTTCGTGGTCACGCCGAACGGCTCGTCGACGAGCATCGTGAACAGCCCCGCCCCGATCACGCCGGCCATCACCCCGAACCTCACCAAGAGGTCGAGGTTCTTGATGCGCGCGCCCGTGGGGGTGCCGGTGTAGTGGTGGTCGGCGAGCACCAGGCCGAGCCAGCCGAGGCTGAACACCCAGATCGCCACCAGCGGCCACCACCGGAACTGCTCGCCGTACTCGCTGGCCGCCATCAGGCTCACCCCGCTCGGCAGGAACAGCACCAGGCAGATCCGCGGCGCCATGTCGAGCCACACCATGATCTTCAGCGAGGTCATCCGCGCCTGGGTGCCCAGCTCGGTCTTGAGCACGTAACGGCTGGAGTAGAAGACGCCGAGGTCCGCGCCCAGCCAGTAGGTGAGCAGCAGCAGGTGCAGCAGGATCAGCAGCTCGAGCACGGTCATGCGGGCCGGCCTCTCGTACGCGGTGCGGGGCTGGGCGGGTGGCTGGCGCGGCGCCCCGCGGGGCGGCTGCGTGCGGGCCGCCCTTGCGTGGAACGCCGTTTCAGTCCGGCCGGAGCGTACTCCCCCGCCGCCCGCGCGCCTCAGCCGCTGCCTGTACCCCGCCGGCTCTGCGCCGAGTGGCGCCTGAATCGCGGTTGTGGCGCCCTCGTACGGGGGAAGAACCGCGATCCGGAGGAAGAACGGGCCGCCGGTACGGGCCCTACGCGTCCCGCGGGGGCTCTGGCTCGGCGGGGTCGGGGCCGGACGTCTCGGGCTCGGCGGCGCTCAACGCGTCGGGGCTCGCCTCGCCGGCTCGGCGGGCGGCTCAGCGGCTCGGCTCGGCCTCCGGCTCGGTGGCGGCCGGCCCAGCGGGATCGGCGGCTGCCGTACCCGCCAGGCGGGCCTCCTGGGCCTCGCGCATCGCGTCGTTGGCGGCGTCCTCGGCGGCGGTGCGCTCGGCGTTGCGCTGGTCGAAGGCCGCCTTGCGCGAGGCCAGCGCCGCGCTCATCTGGTCGCGCTGGCCGGAGAGCAGGGCGAACGAGACCAGCCCGGACACCAGCAGGGCCACCGCCAGGAGCAGCAGGTCGCGCATCCCCAGCAGGAAGAGGATCCCGGCGACCCCGACGAAGAGCGCGAGCCGCAGCGACGTGTAGAGCAGGAACGCCTTCATAGCCCGTCCACCCTATGCGCCGCCTGCACGCCGCCCCCGCCGACCTGTCTGGCCAGACGACGCGCGGGCGCGTCGCTCAGCCAGACTCAAGCGGGGCGGGGGGTCAGGCCGGGGCGGCGGGCGGCGGCCAGTCTTCGCCGCGCATCCGCTTCTTGGCCTGCTCGATCTCCCAGCGCTCGCGGTCGAGCTTGCGCAGGAAGTCCGGGTCGTCGTCGGGGGCGATCGGGCCGCGCGGGGGGCGCCCGCCGCCGCCGTACCCCTCGCCGCCGCCGGGGCCGCCGCCGCCCTGCGCGCGCCGCGGCCGGCCGAAGCCGATCCACGCCAGCGGGCCGATCGGCGTGGTCAGGATGATCAGCGCGATCCACGCCCACTTGGGCAGCGCGCGCACGGTGTCGCGCGGCGACTGGGCGCAGTCGATCACCGCCCAGATCGCCAGCACGATCGGGATCAGCAGCAAGAGCACGCGACCCATGTGCTCAGCGTAGGCGGCATCGGCCGACCCCACCTCTCCGCGCCCGCCCTGGTGTCTGGCGCAGCGACGCGCCGGCGCGGCGGTACGCCAGACAGGTGGGCCAGACAGGCGCGCAGGCTCACAGGCCCGAGTACGAGTGCAGCCCGGGGAGCAGCAGGTTGACGCCCAGGTAGTTGAAGACGAACGTCGAGAACCCGATCAGGGCGATCCACGCGGCCCGCTTGCCGCGCCAGCCGGCCGTCGTACGCGCGTGCAGGTAGCCGGCGTAGACCACCCAGGTGATGAACGCCCAGGTCTCCTTCGGGTCCCAGCCCCAGTAGCGGCCCCACGCCTGCTCGGCCCAGATCGCGCCGGCGATCACCGCGAACGTCCACAGCGGGAAGCCGAACGCGATCACCCGGTAGGCCATCCGGTCGAGCACGCCCGACTCCGGCAGCCGCCGGGTCAGCACCCCGGACGAGCCGCGGGCCTCGGCCCGCGCCTTCAGCAGGTACAGCGCCGACAGCCCCGCCCCGATCGCGAAGACCCCCGAGCAGACGATCGCCGCCGAGACGTGGATCACCAGCCAGTACGACTTCAGCGCCGGTACGAGCTGCGCGCTCTCGGTGTAGAGCACGGTCACGGCCAGGCCCAGGGACAGCAGCACGGCCATGTCGACGTACAGCCCAAGCCACCGCACGTCGCGGCGCCACTGCAGCACCAGCCAGGTGCCGGTGATCGCCAGCGAGCCCACGACGGTGAACTCGTACATGTTGCCCCAGGGCGCCCGCTCAGCCGAGGCCGCGCGGGCCACGACGGCGCCCAGGTGGAGCAGGAACGCAGCCGCCGTCAGCGCGACGCCGACCCGGCCGAGCTTGTCGGCGCGCGAGCCGCGCTCGGGCGCGGTGGTGTCGTACGAGGCCGACGACTCCTCGAGCGTCGCGCGGCCCTGGGGGCCGGTCGGCGTGAGCTCGTCGGCGAGCGGCGAGGTCGGCGGACTCCAGCGCCTCGTCCAGGTCGACCACGTCGACCGGAGTGCCCGCGGCGCCCACGAGGGCGGCGTCGCGGGCCTTCACGCGGCGGGGGGCCGGCACTCGGGTGGCGGCCAGCTCGAGGGAGAAGACGATCAGCGCGGCCAGGTAGAAGCCCATGGCCGCGTACACCAGGTCGTTGGACAGCTCGGCGAGCTGGGCGTTGATCACGGGCGGTGCTCCTCCGCGGTCAGGGCGTCCCCGGCGAACGGGACCGGCACATCATCCACCCTGCCGACGCGCTCGGCGAAAACCGCGTCGCCGCCGGCCGCCGCCCCCGCCAGGGAGGACGCCAAACCTGCTTGATCAACCCCTTGGGGGGCGTGCTCGGAAGGCGGGGCGGCGGAGGGCGGGGCGGCGGAGGGCGGGGCGGCGGAGTGCAGGGCCGCCAGCACCTCGTCGACCTCGGGCGCCAGGTCGTACGTCTCGGCGCGGGCCAGCGCGCCGACCTCGACCAGCGAGCCGCCCTCGGGCAGCGGGGTCGCGCGGACCCACAGCCGGCGGCGGCGGACCATCAGCGAGCCGAGCAGCCCGACGAACGTGAGCACCGCGGCCGCCAGCGCCAGGCCGCGGCCGGGGTCGCGGGCGACCCGGAAGTTGGCCCACTGGCCGACCGCCTCGAACGTGATCGAGCCGCGGCCTTCGGGCAGCACCCACGTCTCGCCCGGCAGCAGCGCCTCCAGCTCCTCGACCTTCGTCATGTCCTCGGTGTCGAGCCGGTAGACCGACTGCGCGGCGCCCGTGTCGAGGCCGAGGTCGCCGTACCACGCCGACAGGAAGAGCGCGGGGTAGTCCAGCGCCGGGAACGTCGAGATCGGCCCGCGCACCTCGTCGACCGACGCCGTCGGCAGCAGGATCCCCTGGAAGCCCAGCTGGTCCGGCCGGGCGTCGGGCGCCTTGATGACGCCGGTGGACGTGAAGTTGCCGTCCTGCGGCAGGAACGGCACGAAGTCGTCGAGCACCACCCGGCCGGAGCCGTCGCGCACCACGACCTTCGCGCTGTAGCCGTGGCCGAGCAGGAACGCCTTGGACCCGCCCACGTCGAGCGGCTCGTTGACGCGCACCGTCACGGCCCGCGGCTCGGCGCCCGGCTCGTCGACCACCGTGAGGTCGGCCTCGAAGAGCCGCGGCGCGCCGTTCTGCTGGCCGCCGCGCTGGAACTCCACGCGGAAGTCGTCAAGCGTGAACGACACCGGGGGCAGCCCCTCGACGTCGGCCAGCGGCCCCGACGAGAAGCCGTCGTACTGCGTGACCGTGTTGGAGAAGCCCGCGCCCTCGCGCAGCAGCACGGTGCCCTGGGTGCCGAACAGCGAGCCGACCGCGACCCCGACCAGGATGCCGATCAGCGCGAGGTGGAAGACCAGGTTGCCGGTCTCGCGCAGGTAGCCCTTCTCGGCGGCCACCGAGCCGCCCTGGCCAGCGTCGCCGGGGCGCATGTCCACCCGGAACCGCTTGCCCCGCAACGACTCCCCGGCCGCCGCCAGCACCGCGTCGGGCGCCGCCGCGGTCACGTACGACCGCGACTCGGGCAGCCGGCGCAGGTTGCGCGGGGTGAGCGGCGGGCGGGCCCGCATCGCCTTCCAGTGCTGGCGGGCGCGCGGCAGCACGCAGCCGACCAGCGACACCATGAGCAGCAGGTAGATCGCCGCGAACCACGGCGAGCCGTAGACGTCGAACAGCGACAGCCGCTCGTACCAGACCGCGAGGCCCGGGTTGTCGCGGATGAACTGGGTGACCTCCAGCGGCGCCGACGTGCGCTGCGGCACGAGCGACCCCGGCACCGCGCCGAGCGCGAGCAGGAACAGCAGGATCAGCGCGGTGCGCATGGACGTCAGCGAGCGCCACGCCCACCGCAGCCAGCCGGTGACGCCCAAGCCGCCCGCCGTGCCCGTCCTCGCCCATCACAGCAGCGTCTCAAATCCGCTGATCCAGCCGGCCATCGACCGGGTCAGCTCGGTCCACACGCCGGTGACCATGAGCACGCCGAGCACCACCAGCATCGAGCCGCCGAGCCGGATGATCAGCGCGTAGTGCTTCTTCGCCCACGCCATCGCGCCGAACGCCCGGCGGTACGCGACCGCGACCAGCACGAACGGCAGCCCGAGCCCGAGGCAGTAGACCGCCGTGAGGAGCGCCCCGCGCGCCGCCGACGCCTGGTCGTACGCCAGCGTCTGCACCGCCGCGAGGGTCGGGCCGAGGCACGGGGTCCAGCCCAGGCCGAACAGCACGCCGAGCAGCGGCGCGCCCGCGAGCCCCATCGTGGGCGCGCGGTGGAAGCGCAGGTCGCGCTGCATCCCCGGCAGCAGCCCCATGAACGCCAGCCCGAACACGATCGTGGCCACGCCGAGCACGCGGGTGATGACGTCGGCGTACTCGACCAGCGTCGCGCCGAGCCCGCCGAACAGCGCCCCGAACGACACGAACACCACCGAGAAGCCGGCGACGAAGAGCAGCGCCCCCGTCACCATCCGGCCGCGGCGCGCCTCGGCGAGGTCCTCGCCGACGAGGCCGGTGGTGTACGCGAGATAGCCCGGCACGAGGGGCAGCACGCACGGCGACAGGAACGACAGCACGCCCGCGGCGAACGCGATCGGGATCGCCAGCACCAGCGAGCCGGTGAGGATCGCGCCGGCCGGGTCGGCGAGCAGCACGTCAGGAGGCCAGCACGTCAGGACGCCAGCACGTCGTCGAGCAGCGCCGCCAGCCGCGGCTCGGTGATCGGCCCGATCACCCGGGCGGCGATCCGCCCCTCGTCGTCGACGATCAGCGTGCTCGGGATCGCCTGCGGCGGCAGCGTGTCGCGGAACGCCAGCAGCAGCCGGCCGTCGGGGTCGACGACCTGCGGGTACGTCACCCCGATGTTCTCGATGAACGCCGAGGCCGCGGCGTCGGTGTCGCGGGTGTCGAGCCCGGCGAAGACCACGCCCTGCTCGGCGTACCGCTCCGACAGCCGCTGCAGGCCCGGCATCTCCGCGCGGCAGGGCGGGCACCACGAGGCCCACACGTTGAGCACGACGGTCTTGCCCTGCTGGTCGGCCAGCGACCAGGCGCCGCCGTCGAGGGTCGGGCCCGACAGCTCGGGCGCGTCCTCGCGCTCGGCGGCCGGCACGACCGTGACCCGGCCGTCGCCCGCGACGTACCCCTGGTCGTTGCCCCCGCCGGAGTTGACCGGGTCGCCGGCGGTGTCGGCCGAGCACCCGCTCAGCAGCGCGACGCCGGCCAGCGCCGCGGCGGCGAGCGTCGCGGCGCGGCGGGTCGGCGAGGGGGTGCGCATGGGCATCAAGTCTTCGACGGTCGGCGGGCCGCTGGGGTTTCAGGCTCCGGCCGAGAACTTCGGCACGCCGCCGACGTCCACGGGCAGCAGCGCCTTGGCCGGCTCGGTGTAGGTGACCGCGACGATCTCGTCGGCGTCGTCGTACGTGAACGACGTCACCGAGGCGAGCGTGCACTGGCGCCTGCGCGGGTCGTGCCACAGCTTCTTGCCCTCGACGGCGGAGCGCACGGTCCACACCGGCAGCTGGTGGGAGACGAGCACGGCCTCGGACCGCGCCGGGTCGCCGAGGGCGCGCACGTCGTCGCGGGCGTCGGCCAGGGCGCCCAGCATCCGCCGGACGATCTGGGCGTACGGCTCGCCCCACGACGGCTTGAACGGGTTGGTGAGGTAGCGCCAGTGCTGGGGGTGCTTGAGCGAGCCGTCGCCCACGCCGAACTCCAGGCCCTGGAAGTGGTTGCCCGCCTCGATCAGCCGCTGGTCGGTCTGGATCTCGAGCCCGTGCGCGGCGGCGATCGGCTCGGCGGTCTCCTGCGCGCGCTCCAGCGGCGACGACACGACGAGGCCGACCGGGCGCGGGCGCAGCGCCTCGCCCACGACCTCGGCCATCTCGCGGCCGAGGTCGGACAGGTGGTAGCCGGGCAGCCGGCCGTACAGGATCTTCGCGGGGTTGTGCACCTCGCCGTGGCGCACCACGTGGACGGTCGTCACGGTCGGCTCTCCCTGCTTCGAGTGGCTGCGGCGGCGCCGAGCGCCTGCGGCGGCCGCACGCGCGGCGTGCGGGACGGCCTCGGCGATCCGGTCGAGGGCCGCGTCGTCGTGCGCGGCCGAGACGAACCACGCCTCGTACGCGCTCGGCGGCAGCGACACCCCGCGGTCCAGCATGGCGTGGAAGAAGGCGGCGTACGCGCCGGCGTGCTGGCGCTGGGCGGCGGCGAAGTCGCGCACCGGGCCGTCGACGCCCCAGAAGAAGCTGAACAGCGAGCCGCCGTGCTGGGTGGTGTGCGGGACGCCGGCGGCGTCGAGCGCGTCGTCGACGAGGGCGGCGACGCGCGCGGCGGTGGCGTCGAGGTGGGCGTAGACGGCGTCGTCGAGCAGCCGCAGCGTGGTGACGCCGGCGAGGGTGGCGAGCGGATTGCCGCTGAGCGTGCCGGCTTGGTAGACCGGGCCGGCCGGGGCGAGCAGCGCCATCACGTCGGCGCGGCCGCCGAAGCCCGCCGCCGGCAGCCCGCCGCCCATGACCTTGCCGAACGTCATCAGGTCGGCGGCGACGCCGTCGAGGCCGTACCAGCCGGAGCGGCTGACCCGGAAGCCGGTCATCACCTCGTCGGAGATCAGCAGGGCGCCGTGGGCGTGGGCGAGCCGCAGCAGCGCGGCGTTGAAGCCGTCGGCCGGCGGCACCACGCCCATGTTGGCCGGGCACGCCTCGGTGATGACGCACGCGATCTGGCCGCGGTGGGCGGCGAAGGCGGCCTCGACGGCGGCCAGGTCGTTGTACGGCAGCACGAGGGTGTCGGCGGCGGCGGCGCCGGTGACCCCGGGGGTGTCGGGCAGGCCGAAGGTCGCGACGCCGGAGCCGGCCGCGGCCAGCAGCGCGTCGACGTGGCCGTGGTAGCAGCCGGCGAACTTCACGACCTTGCTGCGGCCGGTGTAGCCGCGGGCCAGCCGGATCGCGCTCATCGTCGCCTCGGTGCCGCTGGAGACCAGCCGCACCTGCTCGAGCGGCTCGACCCGGGCCACCATCTCCTCGGCCAGCTCGACCTCGTACGGGCCGGGGGCGCCGAACGACGTGCCGCGGGCGGCCGCCTGCTGGATCGCCTCGACGACCTGGGGGTGGGCGTGGCCCAGGATCATCGGCCCCCACGAGCCGACCAGGTCGACGTACTCGCGGCCGTCGGCGTCGCGGACGTACGCGCCGTGCCCCTCGACCATGAAGCGCGGCGTGCCGCCGACCGCGCGGAAGGCCCGGACGGGGGAGTTCACGCCGCCGGGGGTGACGGCCAGCGCGCGGGCAAACAGCGCCTCGCTGGCCGGCGCGGGGGTGGGGGCGTTCATCGCACCGAGTCTCCCAGCCCGGGTCGGGTGCGGGCGAATCGGCCGACCCCGGCGCCCCGATCGCCGCTTGCCCGCCCGTACGCGCGGGCAGGCGCCCGCGCCGCCATCGACACCGCCGACCCCCGCCGGCGGTCCAGCAGGTGGAACGGCGTCCCGCCTGGCGGACGGGGCTGGCGTCGATCGCCGTCTTCGCGCAGGGTGTCCGGCACTAGTCCGCTTGGGCTAGGCCGAATGGGGCATCGGACGAACGGGAGGGGACGAATGGGCAGACATGCACAGATCCCCCCGAACCGGTCGCCGCGGCATGCCCATCGGCGCCACTCTGGGGGTGCCCATCGTCGTCCGACCGCTGTCGGACGCCTCCTTCCCCGGGGGACCGCTTCCATGCGCCCGTTCGTCGCCGCCGGCATCTTGGTGCCGCTGCTCGGCGTCACGGCGTCCCTGGCGGGCACCGGGCTGACCCCCGCGGGCGGAGCCGAAGGGCCCCCGGCCGACGTCCGCGTCCTCGACGCCACGTACGAGTCGGTCTCGCTGGCCGACCTCGATGAGCTCGACGAGCCCGACCCCCTGCCCGTCCCCGACGCAGCGGCCGTCGAGGCCCTCGCGGTGGCGCCCGAGGCGCCCGCGACCATCTCCACGGTCGCCGTCCCGGTCGAGCCGGCCAGCAGGTCCGGGCCGCAGGGCATCCCGCTCGCCGCGCTGCGCGCGTACCAGCGGGCCGCCCAGGCGATCAACCGCACCGACCCCGGCTGCCGGATCCCCTGGCAGCTGCTGGCCGCGGTCGGCCGCGCCGAGTCCAACCACGGCCGCTACGGCGGGTCGGTGATGACCGCCAGCGGCAAGGCGACGCCGCCGATCATCGGCATCGCCCTCGACGGCCGCGGACCGGTCGCGCTCATCCTCGACAGCGAGGGCGGGGCGTGGGACGGCGACGCCGTGTACGACCGCGCGATCGGGCCGATGCAGTTCCTGCCCGGCACCTGGCGCACCAACGGCCGCGACGGCGACAAGGACGGCGTCAAGGACCCCCACGACATCGATGACGCGGCCCTCGCGGCGGCGGTCTACCTGTGCGCCGGCCCCGGCGACCTGTCCACGATCGAGGGCCAGCGCGCGGCGGTCTTCCGCTACAACCGCTCGGACCCCTACGTCGACTTCGTGGTGACCAAGGCGGCCGAGTACGCCGGGCAGGGCGTCGTCGCCGTGCCCAACGGCGTGCCCGCCCCCGCGCCGGCGCCGCCCCGCCCCCGCAGACGTCCCACCGGTGCCTGGCGAGCCGACGCCGATCCAGTCCGCAGACCCGGGGGATCCCCGAGCCCGACGCCGAGCCCGTCGCCGAGCGACGAGCCGACGCCCACCGAGAGCCCGACGCCCACCGACGAGCCCACGCCGACCGAGACGCCGACGCCGACCGACGAGCCCACGCCCACGGAGACGCCGACGCCCACGGAGACGCCCACCGCGGATCCGACGCCGACCGAGACGCTGCTCCCGGCCGAGGCCCCCACCCCCTGATCCCGCAGCGATGTGCTGGTCCCCCCAGCCGGATCTCGCGTGGTGGTCGAGCACCCCCAGGTGGGGAGTGGGCGGGTGGGTCAGCGGGTGAGCAGCCGGGCGGCCTCGGTCGCCCAATACGTCAGCACGAACGACGCGCCGGCCCGCCGGATCGAGGTCAGCTGCTCGAGGATCACCCGCTCGCGGTCGATCCACCCCTGCCGCGCGGCCGCCTCGACCATCGCGTACTCCCCCGACACCTGGTACGCCCCCACCGGCACGTCGAAGGCGTCGCGCACCCGGCGCACCACATCGAGGTACGGCAGCGCGGGCTTGACCATCACCAGGTCGGCGCCCTCGGCCAGATCGAGCGCCGCCTCGCGCAGCGCCTCGTCGGAGTTCGCCGGGTCCATCTGGTACGAGCGGCGGTCGCCGAACGCCGGCGCCGACTCCGCCGCGTCGCGGAAGGGGCCGTAGAACGCCGAGGCGTACTTCACCGCGTACGCGAGCACCGCGACGTCCAGGAAGCCGGCGGCGTCCAGCGCGGCGCGGATCGCCGCCACCTGGCCGTCCTGCATCCCGCTCGGGGCCACCACGTGCGCCCCCGCCCGCGCCTGGGCCACGGCCGTCGCGGCGTAGCGGGAGACCGCCGCGTCGTTGTCGACCGTGCCGTCGGCCAGCAGCGGCCCGCAGTGCCCGTGGTCGGTGTACTCGCACAGGCACACATCGCCCATCAGCACCGCGGCGTCGCCGACCTCGGCGCGCAGGTCGGCCAGCGCCAGCTGCACGATGCCGTCGGCGGCGTCGGCCTGCGAGCCGAGGGCGTCCTTCACCGCGGGGATGCCGAAGAGGATCAGCCCGCCGACCCCGGCCTCGACCGCCTCGACGGCGGCCCGCCGCAGCGAGTCGCGCGTGTGCTGCTGCACGCCGGGCATCGAGGCCACCGGGGCCGGCTCGGCCAGCCCCTGCTTGACGAACAGCGGCAGGACGAGGTCGGACGGCGCCACCCGGGTCTCGGCCACCAGCCCGCGCATCGCCGCGGTCGTACGCAGCCGGCGCGGGCGGTCGAGCGGCCCGTCCCCGCTCAACGCGGTCCCATCGCTACTTGGCCTTGCTGCGCCGAGCGCCCTTGCGCTGGCTCGGCCGCCAGACGGCCTCGCCGTGCTCCAGCGCCGCCAGCCGCAGCGAGGCGCCGTACTCGGCCAGCGCGTCGGTCAGCGCCGCCACGGACGGCGCCGGCGCCAGCACGTCGACGCGCAGGCCGTGCTCCTCGGCGGTCTTGGCCGTCTGCGGGCCGATGCACACGATCGCGGTCGACGCGTGCGGCTTGCCGGCGATGCCGACCAGGTTGCGCACCGTCGACGACGACGTGAAGACGACCGCGTCGAAGCCGCCCGTCTTGATCGCCTCGCGGGTCTCGGCCGGCGGCGGCGCCGCGCGCACCGTGCGGTAGGCCGTGACGTCGTCGATCTCCCAGCCGAGCTCGACCAGGCCGGCGGCCAGCGTCTCGGTGGCGATGTCGGCGCGCGGCAGGAAGACCCGGTTGCGCGGGCGGCCGCCCTCGTGGTCGTCGTCGAACTCCGGCCAGTCCTCCAGCAGCCCGGCGCCGGACTGCTCGCCGCACGGCACCAGGTCGGGCACGACGCCGAACGCGCGCAGCGCGGCGGCCGTCTGCTCGCCGACCGCGGCGACCTTGACGCCGGCGAAGACCCGCGCGTCCAGCCCGAACTCCTCGAGCTTCTCGCGTACGGCCCGCAGCGCGTTGACCGAGGTGAACGCGATCCACTGGTAGTCGCCCTCGAAGAGGGTCTTGATCGCGCGCTCCATCTGCTGGGGCGTGCGCGGCGGCTCGACCGAGATCGTCGGCACCTCGTGCGGCACGGCGCCGTGGCGGCGCAGCTCGGCCGACAGCGCGCCGGCCTGCTCCTTGGTGCGCGGCACCAGCACCTGCCAGCCGAAGAGCGGCTTGGACTCGAACCACGACAGGCCCTCGCGGTGGGCCACGACCTCGCCGACGACGGCGAGCACCGGCTCGGGCAGCCGCGCGGCTGCGCAGGGCGCGGTTGATGTCGCCGAGGGTCGAGACCACGGTGCGCTGCGCCGTCGTGGTGCCCTGCGAGGTGACCGCGATCGGGGTCTCGGCATCCCGCCCGGCGCCGACCAGCGACTGGGCCGCGTCGGCCACCGCGTCGGCGTCGCCCACGACCACGACGGTCGCGTCCGGCTGCGCGTGCGACGCCCAGTCGACGTGCGCCATGTGCCCCTTGACCACGTGCACCGAGCGCGAGCGCGCGTCGGTGAGCGGGATCCCCGCGTACGCCGGGACGGCGCTCACCGCCGAGACGCCGGGCACGATCTCGTACGCGATGCCGGCCTTGCGGCAGGCCGCGGCCTCCTCGACCAACCCGGTGAACGTCGCCGGGTCGCCGTCCATCAGGCGCACGACCCGGGCGGCGTGCTTGGCGGCGTCGACGAGCCGCTTGGACCGCGCCGACTGGCTCAGCGGCGTGCCGTCGTCGGCCAGGCTGCCCTCGACGACCTCGGCGCCGGGGCGTACGAGGCCGGTGAGCGCCGGCCCGCGCAGGACCCGGTCGAGGATGACGATGTCAGCCTCGGCGAGCAGCGCGGCGGCGCGCAGCGTGAGCAGGCCCGGGTCGCCGGGCCCGGAGCCGACGAACGACACCGTGCCCCTCAAGGCGGTCGGGCGCTTGTGCGTACGTGTGGTCACGGGACGCGTTCCCCCATCAAACCGTCGGCCCCCGCGGCCAGCAGGTCGGCGGCCAGCCGTCGGCCGACCTCCTCTGCGTGCAGCGGTGAACCGGTGGTGGACAAGCGCACCGTGGCCGACCCGTCAAGGGCGGCGACCACGGCGCGCAGATACAGCTCGGGTTCGGAGAACCCGTCCTCGGCGATGTCGGCCAATGCGCCGACGGGCGCCGAGCACCCCGCCTCGAGGGCGGCGAGCAAGGACCGCTCGGCGACGGTGGCGGCGCGGGCCGCGGCGTCGTCGAGCGGGGTCAGGGCGTCGAGGGCGGCCGCGTCTGCGGCCCGGCACTCGACGGCGAGGGCCCCCTGGCCGGGGGCCGGGAGCAGCTGCAGCGGGTCGAGGACCTCGGTGGCCTCGTCGGCGCGCCCGAGGCGCAGCAGGCCGGCGCGGGCGAGCACCACGGCGTCGACGAGCCGTCGGCGACCAGGCCCAGCCGGGTGTCGACGTTGCCGCGGACGGCGACGACGTCGAGGCCGAGGCCGAGCGCCCGCAGCTGCGCGGCGCGGCGCGGCGACCCGGTGCCGATCCGCGAGCCGGCGGGCAGCTCGCCGAGGGTGAGGCCGTCGCGGGCGACGAGCGCGTCGCGGGGGTCCTCGCGCCGCGGCACGGCGGCGAGCAGCAGCCCGTCGGCGGGGGCCGTCGGCAGGTCCTTGAGCGAGTGCACGGCGACATCGACGTCGCCGGCGAGCAGCGCCTCGCGCAGCGCGCCCACGAAGACCCCGGCGCCGCCCATCGAGGCGAGGTCGCCGCGGTCCACGTCGCCCTGGGTCGTGATCTCGACGAGCTCGACCGCCCGGCCGGATGCGGCGGTGATGGCGTCGGCGACCTGCTGGCTCTGGGCGCGGGCCAGCGCGCTGCGCCGGGTGCCGAGCCGCAGCGCGCTCACGGCTGCTCCGGCGCCTGGGGCGCCGGTCGGTCCGCGGGGTCCAGGTCGGCCTGGGTGATCCGGCCGACGACGGCCGGGTCGAGGTCGAAGAGCACGTGCAGCGCCTCGGCGTACGACCCCGCGGCCGACTCGGCGGCGAGCTCCTTCACCCGGACCGTGGGGGTGTGCAGCAGCGTCGCGACCGCGCGGCGCAGGCTCTGCTCGACCTCGGCGCGGGCGGCGGGGTCGAGGTCGAGCCGGCCGTCGAGGCGGGCCAGCTCGGCGGCCAGCACGGAGTCGGCGCGGGCCCGCAGCGCGACGACGACGGGCGCCACCGCGTCGGCGTGGCGGGCGGCCAGGTGGGCGGCGACCTCGTCGGCGACGATCCGCCGGACCGCCTCGACCTCGGCCTCGGGGTCGGGGGCGCCGGGCAGCACGGCGTCGCGCAGCAGCTCGGCGAGGTCCTCGAGCGAGACCAGGCTCGCGCCCGGCCACCCCCAGCACCTCGGGGTCGATGTCGCGCGGCAGGGCCAGGTCGACCAGGTAGAGCGGGCGGGCGCCCCGGCGCTCCTGCGCCGCGGCCACCGCGTCGGCGTGCAGCAGGTAGCCGGTCGCGCCCACGCAGGCCACCACCAGGTCGGCGTCGTCGAGCAGCCCGGGCAGCGCGTCCAGCGGGTGCGCCGTGCCGTCGACCGCCGCCGCCACGCGTACGGCGTGCTCGGGGGTGCGGTTGGCGATCGCGATCGGGCCGACGCCCGCCCGGCGCAGCGATTGCGCCGACAGCGCGGCCATCGACCCGGCGCCGATCACCACGGCCGAGCGGCCGGCCAGCCCGCCGAGGTGCCCCTCGGCCAGGTGCAGGGCCACCGAGATCAGGGAGGCGCCGGTGCGGTCGATGTCGGTCTCGGCGTGCGCGCGCTTGCCGGCCCGCAGCGCCCGCTGCAGCAGGTCGTTGAGGGCGCGGCCGGCGGTGGCGTGCTCCTGCGCCTCGCGCAGCGCCTCGCGGACCTGGCCGAGGATCTGCGCCTCGCCCACGACCATCGAGTCCAGGCCCGCGGCCACCTCGAAGAGGTGCTGCACCGCCCGGTCCTCGTAGTGCACGTACAGGTGCGGGGCGATCTCGTCGAGCGCCAAGCCGGTGTGGCGGGCCAGCAGGTCGCTGACCTCGGCCACGCCGCCGTGGAACTTCGCCACATCGGCGTAGACCTCGACCCGGTTGCAGGTCGACAGCACCGCGGCCTCGTCGACGTGCGCGGAGCCCGCGAGGTCCTGGAGCAGCTTGCCCCGGCCGTCGGCGGCCAGGGTCGCGCGCTCGAGCATCGGCACGCCGGCGGTGCGGTGCGACAGGCCCACGACGAGGAGGCTCACCGGGCGGCCTCCACCAGGTCGGCCGGGGCCGCGTCGGCCGCCTTGCGCTGCTCGTGGAAGGCCAGGATCTGCAGCTCGACGGCCAGGTCGACCTTGCGCAGGTCGACGCCGGGGGGCACCACGAGCGCGGTCGGCGCGAAGGTCAGGATGCTGGTGACGCCGCAGGCCACCAGCCGGTCGCAGACCGCCTGCGCGGCGTCGGCCGGGGTCGCCACCACGCCGATCGCGACCCCGTGCTCGGCCACCACCCGCTCGAGGTCGTCGAGCGAGGCGATCGGCAGGTCGCCGACCCGCCCGCCGGCGGCCGCCGGGTCGACGTCGATCAGCCCGACGACGCGGAAGCCGCGGCTGGCGAAGCCGCCGTAGTTGGCCAGGGCGTGCCCGAGGTTGCCGACGCCGACGATGACGACCGGCCAGTCATGGGTGAGGCCGAGCTCGCGGGCGATCTGGTAGACGAGGAACTCCACGTCGTACCCGACGCCCCGCGTGCCGTACGAGCCGAGGTGGCTGAGGTCCTTGCGCAGCTTGGCGCTGGAGACGCCCACGGCGTCGGCGAGGTCCTCGCTGGAGACCGTGGCGACGCCGCGCTCGGCCAGGGCCACGCAGCGCGCGGTGGTAGACGGGGAGCCGCGCGACGGTGGCGTCCGGGATGCCGCGGCGCACGCGTCGCGCCGCGGCGCGACGCGCGATCGCGGGGCGTTCCGGGCTCACAGCGGCTCCCTGGTGACCGGCCGCGCGCCGATCCGCAGGACCGGTGTCGCGGCGGGTGAGGCGACCTGCTAAGGACGCCTCCTCTCCTGCCTCGGGAGGGTAGGTGCTTGTGAACGCGTGAACAAAATTGACAAGAGCGCCGCGAACCCTCTAGCGGATCAGCGGGTGAGGGCGGCGCGCAGGCGGTCGGCGTCGACCCGCCAGAAGTCGTGCTGCTCGCCGTCGACCAGCGTCACCGGGATCTGCTCCCAGTACCGCGTGTGCAGGTCCGGGTCGGTGGTGATGTCGACCTCGGCGTACGCCTCGCCCAGCTCGGCGGTGACCGCCGCGATCACCACGCGGGCGTCATCGCACAGGTGGCAGCCCGGCTTGCCGAGCAGGGTGACCCGCGGGGCCCGGCCTCGGTCACGTGCGCCCCCTCACGGGGTGGCCTCGCGCAGCCGGCCCTTGGCCACCTTGCCGACCGCCGAGTGCGGCAGCGTGTCGACCATCGCCACGATCGTGGGGCACTTGAACCGCGCCAGCCGGGTCTGGCAGAAGGCGACCACGTCGTCGGCCGTCAGCCCGGAGCCCTCCGTCGCGACCACGAACGCCTTGACCGCCTCGCCGGTGTACGGGTGCGGCACCCCGACCACGGCGGCCTCGGCCACCTCGGGGATGAGCTGCAGGACGTCCTCGATCTCACGCGGGTAGACGTTGAACCCGCTGACGATGACGAGCTCCTTGCGGCGGTCGACGAGGTGCAGGTCGCCGTCGTCGTCGAGGTAGGCGACGTCGCCGGTGCTGAACCAGCCGTCGTCGTCGGGCCCCTCGGAGCCGTCCGGCCAGTAGCCGGAGAACAGGTTGGCGCCGCGGATCGAGATCTCCCCCGGGTCGCCCTCGTCGACGGGGTCGCCGGCCTCGTCGAGCAGCCGCACCTCGACCCCGGGGAAGGGCCTGCCGACCGAGCCCGGCTTCGGGGCGCCCCCGACGAGCGTGGAGCTCACGCCGGGCGCCGCCTCGGTCAGGCCGTACCCCTCGTACAGCGGCTTGCCGGTCAGCGTCATGACCTGCTCGGCGACGGCCGCGGGCATCGGCGCCGCGCCGGTGAACATCAGGCGCACGCCGGCCATCCGCTCGGCGAGGTTCGGCGACTGCGACCACGCGGCGAACATCGGCGGGGCGCCGGGGACGTTGGTCACGCCGAGCTCCTCGATCGCCCGCAGCGCGCCCTCGGTGTCGAAGCGGTCGACGAGCACCACCGTGGCGCCGGCCCGCGCGGCCATCGCGAGCGTGCCGTTGAGCGAGTAGACGTGCGACAGCGGCAGCACCGCGAGCACGACGTCATCGGCGCGCGACCGACTCGGTGCCGGCGGCGGCGACCTGCTCGACGTTGGCCAGCAGCGCGCGGTGGGTGAGCATCGCCCCCTTGGGCTCTCCGCTGGTGCCCGAGGTGAACAGCAGCAGCGCCAACGTCTCCGGCTCGATCTCGGGCTCCTGCCCGGCCGCGAGCGGGATGCCGACGTGGCCGCCGACCAGCCCGTCGTACGAGGTGATCCGCAGCCCCTCGATCCCCTCGGAGGCGGCGAGGACGACGGCGGTGGCGGCCTCGGTTCGGACGACGAGCCGGGCCTGGGCCTCCCCCAGCAGCGTCGAGAGCTCGGGGGCGGTGTAGGCCGGGTTCAGCGGGACGGCCACCAGCCCGGCGCGCAGGACTCCGAAGTACGTCGCGACGAACTCCGGCGTGTTGCCGAAGAGCACGGCCACCCGATCACCCGGCTCGCCGGGGGCGCCGGGGCGCAGGCCGGCCTCGACCAGACCCGCCACGACGGCGTCGACCTCGCGGTCCAGCGCTGCCCAGGTCAGCGTGCGCGCGCCCGCGACGATGGCCGGGTGCTCCGGCCGCGTACGGGCAGCCGCGCGCACCAACTCGGCGACCGTGCGGGGTGGGTCGGCGGGGGGGTCAGCGGGTTGATCGGGCACGTCTTCGATCCTCCCACGCCGCTAGGCTCCGGGCATGGCGCCCGAGCCCCAATCCCCGCCCTCGACGGCACCCGCTGACCCGAGGCCGGCGGCCGCGGAGGTCCAGGAGGCCCCGGCCGTCCTGGCCGGCCGCGCCGCCGCGGCGGCGGCCGAGGTCGAGGCGGTGCTGCTCGCCACCCCCGACCCCACGGCCGCGGCGTTCTTCGACATCGACAACACCGTCGTACGCGGGGCGTCGATCTTCTACCTGGCCCTCGGCCTGGCCCAGCGCGGCTTCTTCAAGAAGCGCGACGTGATCGGCTTCGCGAAGGGCCAGCTGAAGTTCCGGCTCGCCGGCACCGAGGACATGGCCGACATGGCCGACGCCACCGAGGTGGCGCTCAGCTTCGTGGCCGGGCACGAGGTCAACGAGGTCGTGCTGATCGGCCGCGAGGTCTTCGACGACAAGATCGCCGGCAAGGTGTACGGCCAGACCCTCGCCCTGGCGCGGGCGCACCTCGACGCCGGCCAGCGGGTCTGGCTGGTGTCGGCCGCCCCCGTCGAGCTCGCGACGATCATCGCCAAGCGGCTCGGGCTCACCGGCGCCCTCGGCACCGTCTCGGAGATCCAGGGCGGGGTCTACACCGGCAAGCTGGTCGGCAAGCCCCTGCACGGCCCGGCGAAGGCCGAGGCGATCCGGGCCCTGGCCGCCCGAGAGGGGCTCGACCTGTCGCGCTGCGCGGCGTACTCCGACTCCGCCAACGACATCCCGATGCTCTCCGCCGTCGGCCAGCCGTGCGCGATCAACCCGGACTCCAAGCTGCGCAGCCACGCCCGCGACATGGGCTGGGACATCCGCGACTACCGCACCGGGCGCAAGGCCGCCAAGATCGGCCTGCCCGACCGCTGGCCGGCATCGGCCTGGTCGCCGGGATCGCGGCCGGCGCCATCGCCGTCGACCGCCGCCGGCGACTGGTCTAGAAGAAGACGCTGCGGCGCTGCATCAGCAGCTTGTAGAGCGTGTGCTGGATCGTCTCGCGCACCTGGTCGGTGAGGTTGAAGACCAGCATCGGGTCGTCGGCGGCGCCCTCGGGGTAGATGTCGGTCGGGATCGGCTCGCCGAACTCGATGATCCACTTGCTGGGCAGCGGCACCAGCCCGAGCGGGCCCAGCAACGGGAACGTCGGCGTGATCGGGACGTACGGCAGGCCCAGCAGCCGGGCCAGCGACTTGACGTTGCCGATCATCGGGTAGATCTCCTCGGCCCCCACGATGGAGCACGGGACGATCGGCACCTTGGCCCGCAGCGCCGCGGCGACGAAGCCGCCGCGGCCGAAGCGCTGCAGCTTGTAGCGGTCGGAGAACGGCTTGCCGATCCCCTTGAAGCCCTCGGGCCAGACGCCGACGAGCTCGCCGGAGCCCAGCAGCCGCTCGGCGTCGGCGTTGCAGGCCAGCGTCGCGCCGGACTTGCGGGCGACCTCGCCGACGACCGGCAGCTGGAAGACCAGGTTGGCCCCGAGCATCCGCAGGTTGCGGTGCGTCGGGTGGTGGTCGTGGATCGCGAGCTGGGTCATCACCGAGTCGATCGCGATGGTGCCGGAGTGGTTGGCGACGAGCAGGGCGCCCGCGGCGTCGGGGATGTTCTCCAGCCCGCGCGTCTCGACGCGGAACCACTTGGAGTACAGCGGGCGCACGGCCGCCAGGAGCACGCGGTCGGTGAGCTCGGGGTCGAAGCCGAAGTCGTCGACCTCGAAGTCGCCGGTCACCCGACGGCGCAGGAAGTCCAGCGTGCGGGCGACCCGGGTGTCCCAGTCCATGCCGTCCGGGTGCCCGCCGAGGACCTCGCTGGAGCGCCTCGTCGACGCGGGCGTCGTCCGGCGTCGCGGCCAGCGGGCGCAGCCTCAGCCGAGAGACGGGGGCCGCGACCGGGCGCTTGACCGGCCGCTTGCGGGGCTTGATGTCCAGCGCCGGCGACGGCCTGCCGGCCGGCTCGGCCGCCGCGTTGGCGGCCGCGCTGCACGGGAGGCTGCCGCGGCGCGCGGGCCGGGCGCCGACGGCGCGTGCGGCGCCACGGCCTTCTTCACCGGCCGCCGCGGGCGCTCGCCGTCGATCGGGATGATCCGGGCCTCGGTCACGCACCGCCTCCCCTGCTGAGCGCGCCGGCGACCAGGTGCTCGAGCGCCTCCACGCGCTCGGCCGGCAAGTGGCGGTTGATCCCGCGGACGGCGACGAACTCGTCGAACGTCTCGCGGGTGGAGTACTTCGGCGTCCAGCCGATCCGGCGCTCGGCGCGCGAGGTGTCGACCATCCGCCCGTACGACAGGAAGCGGATCTGCTCCGGGGAGAAGTCGACGATCCGCGAGCGGCGGATCCAGTCGCCGAACGCGCTCACCAGCGGCGAGGGCAGCGGCAGGGTCGGCCGGCCGGCGCGATGGGCCGCCTGCGACAGCAGCAGCGCGCCCTCGCCCGCGGCGTTGAAGGTGCCGGGGTGGTCCTCGAGGGTGAGCCGGCGCAGCAGGTCGATGCCGTCGTCCTCGTGCACGAACTGCATGCGCGGGTCGAAGCCGAGCACCGTGGGGATCACCGGCAGCTGGAAGTACGACGTGAACGGGGTGTCGATGCGCGGGCCGAGGAAGTTGGCGAACCGCGGCCATGCGTCACCGTGACGTCGGGGCGCCGGCGGGCGAAGCCGCGGACGTAGCCCTCGACCTCGACGGAGTCCTTGCCGAACCCCGAGCGGGGCATCGCCTTGGGCTCCATGTCCTCGGTGAACATCGCCGGGTCCTTGGGCGAGGCGCCGTAGACCGCGGTCGAGGACTTCACCACGAGCTTGCGGATGCTGTCGGCCTTCTGGCAGGCGGCGAGCAGCTGCATCGTGCCGATGACGTTGATCTCCTTCATCGACGTCCGCCCGCCTGCGGAGACGGGGGTCGCGATGACGGACATGTGCACGACGGTGTCGACGCCGGCCGCGGTGATCACCTTGGCGATGATCGGGTTGCGGATGTCGGCGCGCACGAACTCGGCGCCGCCCAGGTCGCCCGGCGGCGGGATCACGTCGACGCCGATGACCCGCTCGACGCCGGGAGCCCCGACGAGCTCGCGCGCCAGCCGGCCGCCCAGGTGCCGGCTGACACCCGTCACGAGCACCACCCGGCTGGGGGGCGAACCCGCGGACTTAGCGGCCATGGGCGTGCGGACCTCCCTGCTGTGGCGTCCTGATCTGAGGCGGGGTGCCGCTACTTCTTGTTGCGGCGCTGGATGCGCGTCTTCTTCAGCAGCTTGCGGTGCTTCTTCTTCGCCATGCGCTTGCGGCGCTTCTTGATGACGGAGCCCACGTCGGTGCCTCTTCGCTGTCGGGGTCGGTCCCGCGGGAGGCGGTCCGAAGAATCGCCAGCCTACCCGCGGATGAGGGTCGTGCCGCCAGGAGCCCGCACGGCGGGCGGATCGGGTCAGCCGGCCTCGAAGTACGCCTTCTGCAGGTACTCGGTCACGGCCTGCTCGGGCACCCGGAAGGAGCGGCCCACGCGTACGGCGGGCAGCTCGCCGCTGTGCACGAGGCGGTACACGGTCATCTTGGACACCCGCATCGCGGCGGCGACCTCCGCGACGGTGAGGAAGCGCACCTCGCCGAAGGGCCGCGGGCGGGCCGGGACGGCGCGGGCGGCGTCGGCGCGGCGGCCTCGCCATCGGGCTCGCTCGACGCTGGGCTCGGGTCGCTCGGGGTTGGACATCAGGCACCGCGTTTCGTGCGCGCGGGCCGCCCGGCTTCCCCACCAGGCGCGTGAACCGTGGCGCTGCAGGGAGAGTAGTGACGAATGGGGCCTGTGCGCACCCCCTTCGCCCAAATTGTCACCCTCCCGCCGCACGAGGTCACCCGTACGCCCGGCTTCCCCGCCCTTGCGCGCGCCTCCCCGCCGCCACAGCGCCGGGCAGGCACCGATCAGGGCGGGGAAGCAGTCAGCCGAAGTGCGGATCGAGGCCGTGGTGCGGGAAGACCGCCCGGCGGGTGGACAGGATCGCGCGGTCGAGCCAGTTGGCGGGGTCGTACCCGGCCGACCAGGGGCGCGGCCGCGGCTGCCGGCCGTCGGTCATGTGGACGGGGGCCACCCGGCCCAGCCGGGAGCGGACGTACTCGCGCCACGTCTCGGGCAGCGCCGTGAACGGCGGCACCGGCTTGCCGACCGCGATGCCGATCAGGTGCGCCCAGGCCCGCGGGACGACGTCGACGATCTCGTACCCGCCGCCGCCGACGGCCAGCCAGCGCCCGCCCGCGTGCTCGTGCGCGAGGTCGTGCAGGGCGGCGTACGCGGCGCGCTGGCCGTCGATCGACAGCGCGAGGTGCGCCAGCGGGTCGAGGAAGTGGCCGTCGGCCCCCTGCTGGGTGACCAGCACCTGCGGGCGGAACTCGGCGAGCAGCGGCGGCACGATCGCGTCGAAGGCGCGCAGCCAGCCCTCGTCCTCGGTGCCCGGCGGCAGCGCGACGTTGACGGCGTAGCCCTCGGCGGCCGGGCCGCCGATCTCCTCGGGGTAGCCGGTCATCGGGAAGAGCGTGCGCGGCGTCTCGTGCAGCGAGATCGTGAGCACCCGCGGGTCGTCCCAGAACGCCCGCTCGACGCCGTCGCCGTGGTGCACGTCGACATCGACGTACGCGATCCGCTCGGCGCCCTGGGCCAGCGCCCACGCGATCGCGACCGACACGTCGTTGTAGACGCAGAACCCCGACGCGTGGCCGGGCATCGCGTGGTGCAGCCCGCCGGCGATGTTGACGGCGTGGTCGTTGACGCCGGTCCACACCCGGCGCATCCCCTCGACCGTGGCGCCCACGACCGCGGCCGACGCCTCGTGCATGCCCGAGGAACACCGGGTTGTCCTCGCTGCCGAGGCCGTGCGCGGGGTCCGCGGCGCCCATCGGGTCGGCGCCGGCGCGCCGGACCGCCGCGATGTAGTTCGGGGGTGTGCACCAGCTGCAGCAGTGGGTCGTCGCAGCCGCCGGGCGGCACGACCTCGCAGTGCGGGCCCTGCAGCAGCCCTAGGTCGCCGGCCAGGCGGTAGGCCAGCTCGACGCGCACCGGCGCCAGCGGATGGCTCGGCCCGAAGTCGTACGCGGCCAAGGCGTCATCCCAGACGACGGCCACGCGCTCGCTCATACCCTCACGCTATCGAGCCGCGACCGCGCCAATCAGTGCTCAAGGTCATTCGGTCCGCAACGCGACGACGCCTGGTCGCTCTCGTCCCTCGTTCACTCGCACGCTCGCTCACTCGGTCCGCAACGCGACGACCGGGATCAAGCTCGTCCCGGCCCGCCGAGCCGGGAACACCCCGAAGAACACCCCCACCCCCGCCGACACCCCGAACGCCAGCGCCACCGACCACCAGGTCACATCGGCCGGCAGCGGGGTGAACGCGTCGGCCGCCAGCGAGGAGCCGACGCCGATGGCGATCCCGATCAGCCCGCCCACCGTCGTCAGCAGCACCGCCTCGACCAGGAACTGCCGCAGGATGTCGCGCTGCCGGGCGCCCAGCGCCTTGCGCAGGCCGATCTCGCGGGTCCGCTCGCGCACCGACACCAGCATGATGTTGGAGACGCCGACGCCGCCGACGAGCAGCGAGATGCCGGCGATCGCGGCGAGCACCAGCGTGAGCAGGCCGAGGATCGTGCCGATCGTGCCGAGGATCTGCGTCTGGGTGACGGCGCTGAACTCGTCGCCGGGGTACTTCTCCTCCAGGGCCGCGACGATCTCCTCCTGCAGGTCCGGGATGGACTCGATCGTCGGCGCCTTGACCGCCAGCGCGTTGACCGTGTCGATCCCGAACAGCCGCTGCGCGGCCGTCACCGGGATGTGGATCTCCTCGTCGCGGGAGACCCCGAAGGTGGACCCGACCTCCTCGAAGACCCCGATCACGCGGTACCGCACCCCGGCCACCGTCAGCTGGCGGCCGAGCGGGTCGACGTCCCCGAACAGCTGGTCGGCGACGCTGTCGCCGAGCACGGCGACCCGGCGGCGGGTGTCGACGTCCGACGCGGAGATGTAGCGCCCCTTGGCCAGCGGCCGGTCGAAGACGGTCGGTGACGGCCTCGTTGGTGCCGTTGACGCTGACGAACGCCGACTTCGAGCCGACCCGCACCTCCTCGCCGGACGACACCGTGGTGGCCACGGCGCGCGGGTTGCCGATCACCCGGCCGACGTAGTCGACGTCCTCGAACTGCAGGCTCGACACGGTCCGCGCCGAGCCGAAGTCGAACTCCCCGGGCACGATCAGGATCAGGTTGGAGCCGAGGCCCTGCACCTGCTGCTCGACCTCGCGCTTGGCGCCGCTGCCGATCGCCACGAGCATCACCACGGCGCCGACGCCGATGATCACGCCGAGCATGGTGAGCAGGCTGCGCAGCCGGTTGGCGCGCAGCGCGTCGACGGCGACGCGGAACGACTCGATGAGGCCCATCTCAGCCGCCGGCGACCGACGCGGCCGCGGTGTCCTCGACGATGAGCCCGTCGCGGACATGGATCTGGCGGCGGGCCCGGGCGGCGACCTCGTGGTCGTGGGTGACGAGCACGACGGCGACGCCCGCGCTCGGCGTTGAGCCGCTCGAGGATGCCCATCACCTCGGCGCCGTTGGCGGTGTCGAGGTTGCCGGTCGGCTCGTCGGCCAGCAGGATCCGCGGCTCGCCGACCAGGGCCCGGGCGATCGCCACCCGCTGCTGCTCGCCGCCGGACATCTGCGCGGGCCGGTGCCCGAGCCGGTGCTCCAGCCCGACCGACGTCAGGGCGGCGACCGCGCGGTCGCGCCGCTCGCGGCGGCCGACGCCCCGGTACGCCAGCGGCAGCGCGACGTTGTCGACCGCGCTCGTACGCGACAGCAGCTGGAAGGACTGGAAGACGAACCCGATGGCGCTGTTGCGCAGCTCGGCCAGCTCGGTGTCCGACAGCGTCGAGATGTCGCGGCCGTCGATGCGCAGGACGCCCTGACGTGGGCCGGTCCAGGCAGCCCATCAGGTGCATCAGCGTCGACTTGCCGGAGCCGGACGGGCCGATGATCGCGGCGAACTCGCCCGCCTCGACCCGCAGGCTCACCCCGCGCAGCGCGACGACCTCGACGCCCTCGAGCTGGTACGTCCGGCGGACGTCGACGGCCTCGACCGCCGGCGCCGCTGCGAGTCGGGGACCGGTCACGGGATCTGCTGGCCCTCGACCACGCGGTCGGCGCCGCGCACCACGATGACCTCGCCGACCGTCAGCCCCTCGGTGACCTGGACCTCGTCGGTGCCCTGGGCCCCCAGCACCGACCTCGCGGCGCTCGGCCCGGCCGTTGTCGACCACCCACACCGCGTCGCGGCCCTGGTCGCGGAAGACCGCGGCCACCGGCACCGCGACGGCGTCCGTGCGCGGTGCGCACCTGCAGCCGGGCCACCGCCGACATCCCCGGGCGCGGGGCGGGCGCCGCGGCGCCGGTCTCGTCGGTGCCGGCCGACAGCGCGAGCCGCACGGTGTAGGCGACCCCGCCGCGCGACGAGGTCGTGGGCGCCACATCGATCGCGGTGACCGTCGCCGGGTAGCGCGCCCCGGGCACCGCGTCGAGCTCCACCTCGGCCTGGATCCCGGGCTGCACGAGCAGGATGTCGGTCTCGTCGACCGAGGCGGCCAGCGACAGCGCCGAGACATCGGTGACGCTCAGCAGCTGGTCGCCCGTGGCGACCGGCCGGCCGACCTCGATCGGGCCGCTCGTCGACGACGAGGACGAGGACCCGCCGAGGAAGGACGACGCCGCCCCCTGCACCGACTCGGGCAGCTGCGACAACAGGCCGGAGACATCCGATCCGCCACCGGACGCGGTCCCGGCGCCGAAGGACGCGACCCCGGCGATCGGGGCCTTGACCACCAGCGCGTCGACGGCGGCCTGGGCGACCGCGACGGCGGCCTGGGTCTGGCTGCGCTGGGCCTGGGCCAACGAGGACAGCGCCCGCTGCGCCGAGCGCAGGGCGGCGTTCACGGTGTCCACGGCCTGCTCCGTCGAGGCGCGCGCCGAGGCGTACTGCGCCTCCGCCTGGGCCACCTGGGCCAGCGCCTGCGCCTTCGCCGCCGGGTCCTGGATCGCCTCGGCGGCCTGCCGGGCCGCCGCGAAGGCCTGGGCCGCCGCGGCGTCGGCCTGCGCCCCTTGCTGGGACAGGTCCAGCCCCTGGAAGGCCCCCGGCGCGGCCGCGGCCGCTTGGCGGTCCGCCTCCTGCGCGCGGGCGAGCGTCGCCTCGGCCGCCGGCGACGAGATGCGTACGAGCACCTGGCCGGCCGCCACCGTCGCGCCGTCGGCCACCTCGATCGAGGCGATCGTGCCGCCCGCCGGAGACGTGATCGCCGACGTGGCGCGCGCCGTGACCGTGCCCGCCGCCTCGACCACCTCGACCACCGTGGCCCGGCCGACCTCGCCGGTCTCGACGCCGGACGCCTCCTCCCCGGAGCAGCCCGCGAGCGCGAGGACCGCGGCGGAGGCGACCACGAGGGCGGCCCCGCGTCGGCGCGTCACGGGCAAGCACGGGGATACGCGCCGAGGGGATCACCAACTCATCGTAGGTTGGCCCCCGCGGGCCGGCTCACCGGACGGCCCGCCGGCGGACGGGAGGGAGCCGGGTGCCCACGGACGAGCCCCGCACCCGGCTGGGCCAGCGCATCGAGCGCGGCCTGCAGCTGGGCCGCTTCCAGCGCCCCGCGGTGGCGCTGTCGATCGCTCTTCGGGCTGCTCGTCCTCGTCGGCACGCTGCTGCTCCTGCTGCCGGTGGCGCGCGTCGGGCGACGGCGGCGCCCCGCTGCTCACCGCGCTCTTCACCTCCACCTCCGCCGTCTGCGTCGTCGGCCTCACCACCGTCGACACCGCCACGTACTGGTCCCCCTTCGGCCACGTCGTCATCGCCGCCCTCGTGCAGGTCGGCGGCTTCGGGATCACCACGCTCGCCTCGCTCGTCGCGCTGCTGATCTCGCGTCGGCTCGGGCTGCGCACCCGGCTGATGGCGCAGGCCGAGTCGCGCGCCCTCGACCTCGGCGACATCAAGCGCGTCCTGCTCGGGGTCGCGCTCATCACCGCCGTGGTCGAGTCGGCCATCGCCCTCGTCCTCACCCTGCGGTTCTGGCTGGCGTACGACTACTCCCTGCCCAAGGCGCTGTGGTACGGCACCTTCCACTCGATCACGTCGTACAACAACGCGGGATTCGCGCTGTTCAGCGACAACCTGGTCGGCTTCGTCAGCGACTGGTGGATCTGCATCCCGATCTGCGTGGGCGTGATCATCGGCGGGCTGGGCTTCCCGGTGCTGTTCGAGCTGATCCGCGAGCGGCGCTCGACGCGCGCCTGGTCGGCGCAGGTGCGGCTCACCCTGGTGACGACGGCGGTGCTGCTCGTGGGCGGCTTCGCGCTCATCCTCGCGTTCGAGTGGAACAACCCGCAGACCCTCGCCGGCCTCGACGTCCCGACCCGGGTGCTGGCCTCGATCTTCCAGTCGGTGCAGCCGCGCACCGCCGGCTTCAACACGCTCAACTACGGCGAGATGGAGAACACCTCGCTGCTGACCACGAACCTGCTCATGTTCGTGGGCGGCGGGTCCGCCTCGAGCGCCGGCGGCATCAAGGTCACCACGCTGGCCGTCCTCGTCCTGGCGCTGCGCGCCGAGCTGCGCGGGGACGCCGACGTCAACGCGTTCCGTCGGCGGATGCCGGTCGGCGGCCACCCGGCAGGCCCTCGCGGTGTCGTTCGCGTACTGCGTGCTGCTGATGGCCGGCACCCTCGCCCTGCTCATCGTGGCCCCCGAGGTCGACCTGCAGCTCGGCGCTGTTCGAGACCGGCAGCGCGCTGGCGACGGTCGGCCTGTCGACCGGGATCACCCCGTCGCTGCCCGCCGACGCGCAGGTGCTGCTGGCCGTCGCTGATGTTCATCGGCCGGCTCGGGCCGCTCACCCTCGCCTCGGCCATCGCCCTGCGCCAGCACCGCCAGCTCTACCGCTGGCCGGTCGAGCGGCCGATCATCGGCTGACCGCACGCGCCGCCACCCGCCGACCCGCCCCACCCAGCGAAAGGGACGCCCCCGTGCCGCAGCAAACCGACGAAGGCCCGGTCCTCGTCATCGGCCTGGGCCGATTCGGCTCGGCCGTCGCCCAGACCCTGCTGCACCTCGACATCGAGGTGCTGGGCATCGACAACGACGCGCACCTGGTGCAGCGCTGGGCCGACGCGCTCACCCACACCGTCCAGGCCGACTCGACCGATGAGGCGGTGCTGCGCCAACTCGGGGCCCCCGACTTCACCCGGGCCGTGGTGGCGATCGGCTCGAACGTGGAGGCGAGCATCCTCACCACCTCGCTGCTGCACGACCTCGGGGTCGAGGACATCTGGGCCAAGGCGCTGACCACCGAGCACGGCCGCATCCTGGAGCGGGTCGGCGCCACGCACGTGGTGTTCCCCGAGCGCGAGATGGGCACCCGGGTGGCCCACCTCGTCCACGGGCACCGGATGCTCGACTACATCGAGTTCGACGACGGCTTCGCCGTGTCCAAGACCTCGGCGCCCGTTGAGGCGTACAACCGCACGCTGGGCGAGTCCGAGCTGCGGCGCAAGTACGACGTCACCGTGGTGGGCATCAAGCGCCCGGGCGAGGACTTCACGTACGCGACCGCCGACACCGTCGTCCACCCCGGCGACGTGCTGGTCGTCTCCGGCAAGATCGTGAAGATCGAGGCCTTCGCCCGCCTCCCCTGACCCCCAACCCCAACGGTTGAGGCGCTTACGTCACGTCAGAACGTGTGACCCGTCCACCAACCGTTGAGGGGCGTACGTCACGTTGAGCGGGACGGGTCACACCTTAACGGCGCTCTACGTCACGGCAGAACGTGTGACCCCCGCCTCAACCGTTGTGTTAGAGGAGGCGGCGGAGGGCGATCTCGTGGACCTCGGGGGCGTGCGGCAGCGGCTGGCGCTCGCCGGTCGGGACGAAGCCGTGGTTGTCGTACAGCAGCCGGGCCTGCTCGTTCGGCTCGGTCATCCAGGTGTGCACCGACTCGGCGCCCGCGGTCGACGCCCACAGCGCCACCGTCTCGACGAGCGAGCCGCCGTAGCCCAGCCCCCGCGCCTCGGGCCGCACCCACAGCGACACCATCTCGGCCTCGATCGTCACCCCGCCGGGGAAGTACGCGGCCACCAGCGCGTCGTCGCGCTGGCCGACCTCGGCGACGGCGAAGAAGCCGGCCCCGAGCCGCTCGCGCCAGTCCGCCTCGCTGAACGCCTGCTCGCGCTCGAGCGTCGAGCTGTACGACAGCGGCGACTCCGCCAGCGCCTCCAGCCGGATCGCCCGCAGCCGCTCCCAGTCGTCCGGGCCGAGCACCCGGATCTCCAGGTCGATCCCCTCCGAGCCGTCCGGGCGGGTAGCCGGCCGCCGGTCGTCCGCGCCCGACATCTCGTCGCCTGCCATCGCCGTCAGCCCTGTCCCGAGGCCAGCTCGCGCGAACGGTCGCGCGCGGCCTCCATCGCGGTGAGGAACGCAGCCCGCACCTTGTGATCCTCCAGCGCCCGCAGAGCGGCCACCGTCGTGCCCGCCGGGGACGGACACGTTCTCGCGCAGCACCGTCGGGTGCTCCCCGGTCTCCTTGAGCATCTTGCCCGCGCCGACCAGCGTCTGGACGACCAGCTCCGTGGCGGTCGCCCGCGGCAGCCCGAGCAGGACGCCGGCCTCGATCATCGCCTCGACCACGTAGAAGATGTACGCGGGCCCGGAGCCGCTGATCGCGGTGACCGCGTCCTGGTGCTTCTCCGGCAGCCGCACGACCTTGCCGACCGAGCGCAGCATCCCCTCGGCCACCGCCGAGGTGCTCGTCGTCGCAGTGCGCTCCGGGCGAGATCGCGGCCATCCCCTCGTCGACGAGCGCGGGGGTGTTGGGCATGACCCGCACGACCGGCACGCCGGCGGCCAGCCGCGACTCGATGAACTGCGTGGTGATGCCCGCCGCCAGCGACACGACGGTCTGCCCCGAGTGGACGTGGGGGGCGAGCTCCTCGAGCACCCCGCCCATGTCCTGCGGCTTCACCACGAGCACGAGGGTGGTCGCAGCGCTGCGCGGCGTCGACGTTGTCGACCACCTCGCACGCCGTACCGCTCGGCCAGCTCGGCCGCGCGCTCGGCGCGCTTCTCGGTGATCAGCAGGCTCGCGGGCGGGCGGCCGGCGCGCAGCAGCCCGGACAGCAGCGTCTCGCCCATGACCCCTGCGCCGACAATCGCCACCACGCCACCGGTCGCGGCCACGTCGGCCGTGTCGGCCGTGTGCTCCTCGGCGCCCATGCGTTCCTCTCTGCGCGCGGCCTGGCCGCGGGGGATCAGCTCGTCGATGACAGCGACTTCAGGAAGAGCGCCAGGTTGGCCGGCTTCTCCGCCATCCGCCGCACCATGTAGCCCCACCAGTCGTCGCCGTACGGAACGTACACGCGCATCTTCTCGCCGTCGGCCGCCAGCCGCCTCTGCTCGTCCGGGCGGACGCCGTGGAGCATCTGGTACTCGTACGTCCCCTTGGCGCGATCATGGCGGACGGCCAGCGCGCCGGCGATGTCGATCAGGCGCGGGTCGTGCGAGGCGACCATCGGGTATCCCTCGCCGGCCATCAGCACCTTCAGGCACCGCACGTACGCCTTGTCGACATCGGCCTTGTCCTGGAAGGCCACCGCCGGCGGCTCCTTGTACGCCCCCTTGCACAGCCGCACCCGAGAGCCGGCGTGCGCCAGGTCGCGGCAGTCCGCCTCGGTGCGGTAGAGGTACGCCTGCAGCACGGCTCCAGTCCGCGGGAAGTCGGCGCGCAGCTCGCGCAGGATGCCCAGCGTCGAGTCGGTGGTGGTGTGGTCCTCCATGTCGAGGGTCACGGTCGTGCCCGCGGCGTCGGCGGCCTGGCAGATCTCGCGCGCGTGGTCGAGGGCGATCTTCTCGCCGTCGCCGGGCAGCGCCTGGCCGACCGCGGAGAGCTTGACGCTGACCTCGGCGCCCTGCGTGAGGCCCGCCTCGTCGAGCAGGCCGAGCAGCGTGACGTACGCGTCGCGCGTCGCCTGCGCCTGCCCGAGGTCGTACACGTCCTCGCCGAGGTGGTCGATGGTGACCAGCCGGCCGGACGCGATCAGCGTCGGCGGTCGCGAGCACGGCGTCGGCCGCGCTCTCGCCGGCGATGAACCGGCGCACCACCGACCGAGAGATCGGGGCGGCGGCCACGACGTCGCGGGCCTGCTCGCTGCGGGACAGGCTGAGCAGCACGCGGCGGATCACAGCGGCCTCCTCGAATCGGGGGGTACGGGCACCCGAGGGCCAGCATTCCGCACCGAGCGCGACTTTGCGCCGCCTTCCCCGCCCGTGTCCTGCCGGCTTCCCCGCCCCCACAGCGCCGGGCAAGCACCGGTACGGGCGGGCAAGCGGGGCAGCCGAGCGGGCGGCCGGGCGGGTTGGGACGGACCGGTCAGCGGGCCGGGGCGGCCAGGTGGAGCCGGGCGAAGGCCAGCGCCGCGGCCAGGTCGGACTCGCGCTCGGCGTGGTTGGCCGCCCGTCGGGTGGAGATCTCCACCACGACGGTGCCGCTGAAGCCGCGCGCGGCCAGCCCCTCGAGCACCGCCGCGCACGGCTGGCCGCCGCGGCCGGGCACCAGGTGCTCGTCCCGGCTGGAGCCCGAGCCGTCGGCGAGGTGCAGATGGCTCAGCCGGTCGCCCAGCGCCTTGGCCATCGCCACGGCGTCCGAGCCCGAGGTCGCCGTGTGCGACAGGTCGAGCGTCACGTGGGGGTAGTCCTCGTCGACCGGGTCCCAGGCCGGGGCGTACGCCTGCAGCTCGCGCGTGCCGGCCCGCCAGGGGTACATGTTCTCGACGGCGAACCGCACGTCGGTCTCGTCGCCCATCCGGTTGATCCCGTCGACGAACGACTTGACGTAGTCGCGCTGCCACCGAAACGGCGGGTGCACGACCACCGTCGACGCGCCGAACGCGTCGGCCGCGGCACGCGCCCGGACGAGCTTGGCCCAGGGGTCGGTGCCCCAGACCCGCTGGGTGATCAGCAGGCAGGGGGCGTGCACGGCCAGCACCGGCACGCCGTAGTGGTCGGACAGCCGGCGCACCGCGTTGACGTCCTGGCTGATCGCGTCGGTCCAGACCATGAGCTCGATGCCGTCGTAGCCCAGCCGCGCCGCCAGCTCGAAGGCGGCGGCGGTGGACTCGGGGTAGACCGAGGCGGTCGACAGCGCGACCTTGGCGTCCGGCACGCGCACCTCGCGCGAGGGTCGGCGCCTGGGTCGGTCAGCGGGCACGCACCGAGGGTACGCGTCGAACCCGGCGGCCTCGCAGCAGCAAGCGGCCCCGCAAGGGCCGGCCCGGCCTAGAGCTGGTCGAGTCGGCGCAGGATGACGCCCTCACGCAGCGCCCATGGGCAGATCTCCATGGTGTCAGCCTCGAGCAGGTCCATCGCGGCGTCGGCGACCAGCGCGCCGGCGAGCAGCTGGCGGGCCCGGCTGGCCGAGACCCCGGGCAGGTCGGAGCGCGCCGCGGCGCTCATCTTGGCCAGCCGCGGCAGCCAGGCGGAGACATCGTCGCGGCGCAGCTGCCGGCGGGCGTACGGCCCCTCCCCCGACGGCGCCGCGCCCGCGACCCGCGCCAGCGAGCGAAAGGTCTTGGACGTGCCCACCACGCGGTCCGGCTCGCCCGCCCGCATCACGGTGCCGAGGTCGCGGGCGAACGTCGCGCGGACGTACTTGCGCAGCGCCTTGACGTCGGCGCCCGACGGCGGGTCGCCCGGCAGCCAGTCGCGGGTCAGCCGGCCGGCGCCGAGGGGCACGGAGAAGGCGGCGTCCGGCTCCTCGTCGCGCCCGGACGCCACCTCAAGCGACCCGCCCCCGATGTCGAGCACGAGCAGCCGCCCGGACGACCAGCCGTACCAGCGCCGCACCGCGAGGAAGGTCAACCGCGCCTCGTCCGGTCCGGACAGCACCTGCAGGTCGACGCCGGCCTCGGCGCGCACCCGGCCCAGCACGGCCTCGCCGTTGGCCGCCTCGCGGACGGCGGACGTGGCGAACGCCAGCAGGTCCTCGGCGCCCTTGTCTTCGGCCACGCCCTGCGCCTCGCGCACGAAGGCGACCAGGCGGTCGGCGCCGGCCTTGGTGATCGCCCCCTTGGCGTCGAGCAGCTCGGCGAGCCGCAGCTCGATCTTGTGGGAGTAGGCCGGCGCGGGGGCGGCGCCGTAGTGCGCATCGACGACCAGCAGATGCACGGTGTTGGAGCCGACATCGAGGACACCCAGGCGCACGGGGCGAGCGTACCGACGGGGTCCCGGCGGGCTGAGGCCGCGCCCGCCCTACCCTGTGCGGGTGCCTGAGGTCTCGCTGGATTTCCCCCGCGCCTACATCGAGTTCGCCGACCCAGCCGACGCCCGGCAGGTGTTCCGCTGCGACCTGACCTGGCTGACCTCGCGCTGGACCTGCATCTTCGGCTCCGGCTGCGAGGGCATCGTGGGCGGCCGGCCGGACGACGGCTGCTGCACGTTCGGGGCGCACTTCGCGGACAAGGACGATGAGAAGCGCACCCTCAAGGCCGCGGCCCGGCTCACGCCCGAGCAGTGGCAGAACCATGGCGCCAAGAAGCTCACCGAGAAGGACGAGGAGGGCGCCCGTAAGACCCGCGTGGTCAAGGGCGCCTGCGTCTTCCTCAACCGGCCGGGATTCGCCGGGGGCGCCGGCTGCGCGCTGCACGCGCTGGCGCTGGCCGAGGGCGTGCACTTCCTGGAGACCAAGCCGGACGTGTGCTGGCAGCTGCCCATCCGCCGCACCTTCGACCGGGTGACCCGCACCGACGGCAGCGAGATCCTCGTCGTCGGCATCGGCGAGTACGACCGCCGCGGCTGGGGCGCGGGCGGCCACGACCTGCACTGGTACTGCTCCGGGGCCACCGAGGCCCATGTCGGCGCCGAGCCGGTGTACGTCTCCAACGGCCCGGAGCTCGAGGCGCTGATGGGCCCGCTGGCGTACGCCGAGCTCGTCCGCCACTGCAAGAAGCACCTGGCGGCCAAGCGCCGGGTCGCGCCGCACCCCGCCGACTGACTCCGCTCGGCCTGGGTCGGGTTGTCGGTCGGCGGGCCTAGGGTCGGCGGCATGGCCAAGGCAACGTCCACCCGCGCGCCTCGTCCCGCGTACCGCTGCGCCGAGTGCGGCTGGACCACGGCCAAGTGGGTCGGCCGCTGCGGCGAGTGCCAGGCCTGGGGCACGGTCGAGGAGGCGGGCGCGCCCGGTCGTCCGCTCGATCGCGCCGGGGCCGGTCACCGCCCCCGCGCGGCCGATCGGCGAGGTCGAGGCCGGCGGCGGCCCGGTCGCGCCCGACCGGCGTGGACGAGCTCGACCGCGTGCTCGGCGGCGGGCTGGTGGCCGGGGCCGTCGTGCTGCTGGCCGGCGAGCCCGGCGTCGGCAAGTCGACCCTGCTGCTCGAGGTCGCGGCGTCCGTGCGCCCGCGCCGGGCAGCGCGGCGCTCTACGTCACCGGCGAGGAGTCGGCGGCCCAGGTGCGGCTGCGCGCCGAGCGGATCGGCGCGCTGGCCGACGAGCTCTACCTCGCCGCCGAGACCGACCTGTCGGCCGTGCTCGGGCACATCGAGGCGGTCGCGCCCGACGCTGCTGGTGGTCGACTCGGTGCAGACCGTCGCCACGCGCCGAGGTCGAGGGCGCGCCGGGCGGCGTGACCCAGGTGCGCGAGGTCGCCGGCGCGCTCATCCGGGTCGCCAAGGACCGCGGCCTGGCCACCGTCCTGGTCGGCCACGTCACCAAGGACGGCTCGATCGCCGGGCCGCGCGCTGCTCGAGCACCTCGTCGACGTCGTGCTGCACTTCGAGGGCGAGCGGCACGCACCGGCTGCGCATGGTCCGCGCCGTCAAGAACCGCTACGGCCCCACCGACGAGGTCGGCTGCTTCGACCTCGGCGACGACGGGCATCACCGGGCTGCCCGACCCGAGCGGGCTGTTCCTCTCCCGGCGCGCCGAGCCGGTCGCCGGCACCTGCGTCACGGTCACCCTCGAGGGGCGCCGGCCGCTGGTGGCCGAGGTGCAGGCGCTCGTCGCGGCGACCGCGCTCGCCGTCCCCGCGGCGGGCGACCAGCGGGCTCGACTCCTCCCGGGTCGCGATGGTGCTCGCGGTGCTCGAGCGCCGCGGCCGGCGTCGGCCTGGGCGAGCGCGACGTCTACGCCGCCACCGTCGGCGGCGTGCGCCTCGGCGAGCCGGCCGCCGACCTCGCGGTGGCGCTGGCGGTGGCCGGCGGCCGCCGGCGACCTGGCCGCTGCCGCCAGGGCACCGTCGCGATCGGCGAGGTGGGGCTGGCCGGCGAGGTCCGCCGGGTGCCCGGCGTCGAGCGGCGGCTGGCCGAGGCCGCGCGGCTCGGCTTCACCCTGCGCGATGGTGCCGCCCGGCCCGGTCCAGGCGCCCGCGGGCCTGCGGCTGCTGCGAGGTCCGCCCGACGTCGCCACGGCGGTCGGCCCTGCTGCGCCGACCGTGGCCGCCGCCGCGGCGACCGGATCGGCAGCCGCCGCCGGTCGATCGCTAGACGTCCTGACCGAGATCACCGCGCCGCCCTCGTAGGTGCGGCGCGGTCGCGACGCTCCGAGCGGCGAGGGCGCCGTGGCGGCCGAGCGCCCGGACAAGACCGACCGCGACGCGCTGCTGCGCGCAGCCCTCGCCGCGGTCGCGCCGGGCACCGCGCTGCGCGACGGCCTGGAGCGGATCCTGCGCGGCCGCACCGGCGCGCTGATCGTGCTCGGCTACGACAAGGTCGGTCGAGGCGCTGTGCACCGGCGGCTTCGCCCTCGACGTCGAGTTCTCCGCGACCCGGCTGCGCGAGCTCGCCAAGATGGACGGCGCGCTCGTCGCTCGACGGCGACCTGACCCGGATCGTGCGGGCCGACGTGCAGCTGATGCCCGACTCGACGATCGCCACCGAGGAGTCCGGCACCCGCCACCGCACCGCCGAGCGGGTCGCCAAGCAGACCGGCTACCCGGTCATCTCGGTCAGCCAGTCGATGCACATCATCGCCCTGTACGTCGACGGCCGCCGCTACGTCCTCGAGGACTCCGCGGCGATCCTGTCGCCGCGCCAACCAGGCGCTGGCCACCCTGGAGCGCTACAAGCTGCGCCTCGACGAGGTCAGCGGCACGCTGTCGGCCCTGGAGATCGAGGACCTCGTCACCGTCCGCGACGTGGCCGCGGTGGCGCAGCGGCTGGAGATGGTCCGCCGGATCGCCAGCGAGATCGAGGGGTACGTCGTCGAGCTCGGCACCGACGGCCGGCTGCTCTCGCTGCAGCTCGACGAGCTGATGGCCGGCGTCGACGCCGACCGCGAGCTGGTGGTGCGCGACTACCTGCCGCAGGAGAAGCCGCGCAAGCTCCGCACCGCCGCCGGCGTGCTGGCCGACCTCGACGCGCTCACCGGCGTCGACCTGCTCGACCTCGGCACGGTGGCCCGGGCCCTCGGCTACCCCGGCGGCGTGGACGCCCTCGAGCAGGCCGTCAGCCCGCGCGGCTACCGGCTGCTGGCCAAGGTGCCCGCGGCTGCCCGGCGCCGATCGTCGAGCGGCTCGTCGAGCACTTCGGCGGCCTGCAGAAGCTGCTGGCCGCCAGCGTCGACGACCTGCAGACCGTCGAGGGCGTCGGCGAGAGCCCGGGCCCGCACCGTCCGCGAGGGGCTGTCCCGGCTGGCCGAGTCCAGCATCCTCGAGCGCTACGTCTAGGCGCGCATCCCTGCGACCGACCCGCGGCTCAGGCCGCCACACCCGCCAGGGCCCACAGGTCGACCTCGAAGACCGTCCGCGGCTGCTCGCCCGACCCGGTCGGCCGCAGCAGCGCGGTGACGTACGCCGGCAGCCCCGGCGGCACCGCGACGTCGGACAGCTCGTACTCCGCGGCGGTCACCACGGCGAGGACCCGGTCGACGGCCAGCGCCAGCGCCCCGGATTCGCCGAGCCCGGCCGCCCCACCAGGACCACCAGGTCGCCCGGTCCCGCCCGGGTACGGCGCGGTGCGCAGGTCCACGACCGGCAGCGGCTCGCCGCGCAGCTGGACCAGCCCGGTGATCGGCGCCCGCGATCCGGGCAGCGCCTCGATGCCGACGGCGCGGACCACCTCGCGCACCTGGTCCAGCGGCGCCGCCATCTCGCGGCCGCCGACGGCCACGGTGAGGTACCCGCTCACGTCGCCCTCCCGTCCAATCCCTCGGCGCCCAGCTGCCGGCACAGCTCGACCAGCTCGGCCACCGGCCGGCCATCGAGCAGGGGCTGCAGAACGGCCGGCGGCACCCTAGGGAGTGTCTCGGCCGCCGCCCGGAAGGCCTTGACCGCCGCGGCCCGATCGCCCAGCCGGTTGAGCGCCGCGGCCAGCAGGAAGTGCGCGTGCCCGGCGGCCGGGGCGAGGTAGAGCGCCTTGCGCAGCGGCTCCAGCGCCGCCTCGTCGTCGCCGAGCGTGGACAGCGCCTGGCCGCGCACCACGTACGCGTCCGGGTCCAGCGGATCGGCGTCGATCGCGGCGGCGGCCAGCTCCGCGGCGGCCGCGTAGCGGCCGTCGGCGAGCGCCTCGCGGGCGAGCGGCCGCCGGGGGCGCGGCCGCCGCGGCCACGGCGGCCACCGGCTTCGGGCGCCGCCGAGGTCGCGGGGGCCGGCGCGGGACGGGCGGCGGGCAGCGGGCGACGCGGCTGCGCGCTCCGCCGGGTGCCCGCGGTGGCGGCCCGGCCGAGGCAGCCGCGGCGAGCGGGGCGGCCGCGGCAGCAGCAGCCACCGCCGGTGTGATCTCGGGGGCCGGCACCGCGCCGAGCGCGGCCGAGCGGCGGGCCTCCTTGCGGTAGGCGAAGGCGTCCCCCACCGGGGCCAGTGCGAACTCGTCGCTGACCTGCCACAGCGTCTCGGCGTGGCCCAGCAGCAGCCAGCCGCGGTCGGCGAGCACCTCGTGGAACCGCCCGACCAGCGCGCGCGTGGTCGCCCGCGCGAAGTAGATCGTCACGTTGCGGCAGACCACCAGGTCGACCGAGCCCCCCGGCAAGGGCAGCGGGTCGGCGACCAGGTTGTGCGGGCGCCATTCGACGAGCCCCCGCACGGCGGGCGCGACCGCGTACGCCGCAGACCCCGGCACGGGCCGCAGCCAGCGGGCCACCGCCCTCGGGTCGGCGAGCTCGACCGTGCGGCCGGCGTAGACCGCGCCCTCGGCCACCGCCAGCGCGGCGGCGGAGACGTCGGTCCCCAGGATCCGAGGGGCAGGGGCCCCGCCGAGGCCGAGGCGCTCGGCCACCTCGAGGGCGAGCATCGCCAGCGTGTACGGCTCCTCGCCCGTCGAGCAGCCGGCGCTCCAGATCAGGGCGGGGCGGCCCTCGCGGGCGGCCCGGGCGAGCACGTCCGGCAGCACGTGGTCGCGCAGCGCCTCGATCTGCGGGCGGGCCCGGTGGAAGTGGGTCTCCTGGATCGTCGCGCGGTCGAAGACCAGTTGGCGCTCGGCGGCCCCCTCGGGCCGATCCAGGAAGGCCAGGTACGCCTGGGCGTCCGGCGCGCCGAGGGCGTGGATCCGGGTCCCCACCAGGGTGGCGAGCCCCGCCCGGCGACCCTCCTCGAAGACCAGGCCGGCGGCGCGCTCCACCCAGGCCGCGAGGTCGGCGACGTCGCGCGGCGACAACTCGGCGCGCTGGTCCGCCGCCGCGACCCGCGCCCGCCGCCGTCCCCGCGGGGCCGGCGACCGCGACGGGCGTGCTCATCGGCGGGCCCCCAGCCCGGTGTCGATCCGGCCGACCGCCTGGGCGATCGCCGCCGCCAGGTCCGACAGCGGCGCCTCGACGTCCACCGCATCCAGGGCCTGGGCCGCTCCGGGCATCCCCCACACGACGCTGGTGGCCTCGTCCTGGCCGAGGGTGAACGCGCCGGCCTGGCGCAGCGCACGCAGCCCCATGGCCCCGTCGCGGCCCATCCCGGTGAGCAGCACGCCGACGGCCCGCGGGCCGTACAGCGCGGCGGCGCTGGTGAAGGTGACGTCGATGCCCGGCACGTGGAACTGCTGGGCCGGCGGCTGCTGCAGGGCCACCCGTCCGCCGCCGCGGAGCAGCAGGTTCACCCCCGCGGGGGCCAGGTAGACCGCGCCGGGCGCGAGCCGCTCGCCGTCGGCGGCCACCACCACGGGCAGCGGGCCGACCGTGTCGAGCCAGCGCGCCAGGCCCTCGACGAAGCCCGCGGCCATGTGCTGGACCACCACGACCGCCGCCGGCAGGTCGGCGGGCAGCGCGCCGAGCACCGTGGCGAGGGCGGGCGGCCCGCCGGTGGACGCCCCGATCGCCACCAGGCGGAGCGAGGGGCCCCGGCCGGGCTCGTCGCCGGGCCGTCCAGCCGCGACCGCAGGCGGCCGCGGGGGTGGGTGATCACCGGGACGCGCGAGGCGATCCGCAGGTGGCGGCGGACCGCATCGGCGTACGCGACGGTGCCCGGCGACGCGTCGAGCGCCCCGACCACGTCGACCGCGCCGGCGGCGAGGGCGGCCTCGGGGTGCTCGGCCGCCGCGCCGCAGACCACGATCGGCAGCGGACAGGAGGCCATCAGCTGCTCGATGACATCCAGGCCCCCGCCGAACAACTCAAGATCGAGCAGCACGACCGAGGGGCCGTACCGGGCGACCAGCGCCCGCGCCTCGGCGGCGTCGCGGGCGCCGCCCTGGACGATGAAGCCCGGCCCGGCGACCAGCCGCTCGAGGGCGGCCTGGCGCGTGCGGGTGCCCGCCACCATCACGACCCCGATGGGGGCGGCAGCCGGCGGGCGCGCGTCCATGGCTGCGGTCACCCCACCTCCTCGGCCATCCGGGCGCGCGCGGACCGCGCCCCTCTCGGGTGGTGTCGTCGGATTGGGGCCTCGCCTTGACCCCGCGCCGGCTCTGGACTTGCCGGGCTGGGCCCAGGTCCGGCGCCGCAGAGGTCCGGGGCGACTACTGCAGGGTGAAGTCGACCGGGGTGCTGCTCGCGGTGCCGGCGCGCCCGGTGAGCTGGTACTGGCCGGGCTTGGCCGTGCCGGCGGGGCTCGGGCAGCCCGGCTCCGAGGTGCGGCGCGGCCAGTTGACGACCTCGTCGACGGCCTCGCCCGGGGCCAGCGCCTTCACCTGCGGGTCGCCCCCCGGGCTGCAGTCGTCGCTCGACCACACCGCGTCGCCCTTGGCGGTGCTTGCACCGCCAGCTCGAGGGCGTCCTGCCCGACGTTGCGCTCGCAGGAGCGCGTGCCGGTGTTGGTGACGATGATCGCGAAGTTCGGGTTCTGCTCGGGCGTGTAGGTCGGCCGGTCGGTGCGGACCGTCACCGCGATCTCGGAGTCGGCGCACTCCTTGGACGCGGGCGCGCTGGGCGAGCCGGAGTCCGAGGGGGCGCCGCTCGGATCCGCGCTCGCGGTGGGTGAGCCGGCCCCCGAGGGGGTCGGGGCCGCGGAGTCGCTCGGCTTCGGCTCGGCGACGACGTCGTCGCCGGAGGACCGGCCGCCCCACCAGGCCCACACGACGGCGAGCAGGCCGAGGACGACGACCGCCACCAGCAGTCGCCGCACCCAGTAGACCCGCGCCGGTTGGGGACCCACCGGGCGGAGCAGGCCGCTCACGGGGCCAGCGTACGGATCCGGGCGCCACGATGGGGGCGGTATGGATCGACCCACAAGCGATCACCGAGCGGCTCGCCGCCTGGTACCGCGCCGCCGCGCGCCCGCTCCCCTGGCGGGCGCCGGGGGTCTCCGCCTGGGGCGTCCTGGTCAGCGAGGTGATGCTCCAGCAGACCCCCGTGCCGCGGGTGGCCCCCGCCTGGTCGGCCTGGCTGGAGCGCTGGCCCGAGCCGGCCGACCTGGCCGCCGACGCGCCTGGCGAGGCCGTCCGCGCCTGGGGGCGGCTGGGCTACCCGCGGCGGGCGCTGCGCCTGCACGCCGCCGCCGTGCGCCTGCGTGGAGTCGTACGAGGGGCGCGTGCCGGACACGTACGCCGGGCTGCGGGCGCTGCCGGGCGTCGGCGACTACACCGCGGCGGCCGTGCTCGCCTTCGCGTACGGGCAGCGGGCCGTCGTCCTGGACACCAACGTGCGGCGGGTGCACGCACGGCTGCTCGGCGGCCACGCGTTCGAGCCCGCCGGCGCCCCGACCCGCGCCGAGCGCGACCGCGCCGGAGGCGCTGCTGCCCGCCGAGCCCGCGGCCGCCGCCGAGGTCTCGGTCGCGGTGATGGAGCTCGGCGCGGTGGTCTGCGCAGCCCGGTCGCCGTCGTGCGCCGCCTGCCCGGTCGCCGGCGACTGCGCCTGGCTGGCCGCCGGGCAGCCCGCCTGGCACGGCCCGCCGCGCCGCGGCCAGTCGTACGCGGGCACCGACCGCCAGGCCCGGGGCGCGCTGCTCGCCGTGCTGCGCGACGCCACCGGCTCGGTGCCGCGGGCGGCGCTGGAGGCCGCGTGGCCGGCCGATCCCACCCAGCGCGAGCGGGCGCTGGACTCACTCGTCGCCGACGGGCTGGTGGAGCCGCTGGCCCGCGGCCGCTACCGCCTGCCGCTGACCTGACCCGGTTTGCGGTGGCAGGAGCGGCGAAGTCCGCGTTCCTGCCACCGCAAACCGGGGACTACTCGGCGGAGCCGGCCGTCTCGACCGGGGGCACGTCGGGCAGCTTGGTCTTGGGCTCCGAGCGGAAGGTGAAGACCGCGTCGGTGCCCTCGCCCTCGACGTCGACCACGACGATCTGAGCCGGCCGTCGAGCTCGCCGAAGAGGATCTTCTCGGACAGCTGGTCCTCGATCTCGCGCTGGATCGTCGCGGCGCAGCGGCCGGGCGCCGAGCACCGGGTCGTAGCCGCGCTGCGGCCAGCAGCTCCTTGGCCGCCTGGGTGCAGCTCGATGCCCATGTCCTTGTCCGTCGAGCCGCTCGTCGACCTTGGCGATCATCAGGTCGACGATCTGGACGATCTCGTCCTCGGTGAGCTGGTGGAAGACGATCGATGTCGTCGACGCGGTTGAGGAACTCCGGCCGGAAGTGCTGCTTCAGCTCGTCGTTGACCTTGTCCTTCATCCGCTCGTAGCCGGTCACCGTGTCGTCGGCCATCGCGAAGCCGAGGTTGACGCCCTTGGAGATGTCCCGGGTGCCGAGGTTGGTGGTCATGATGATGACGGTGTTCTTGAAGTCGACGACCCGGCCCTGGCCGTCGGTCAGGCGACCGTCCTCGAGGATCTGCAGCAGCGAGTTGAAGATGTCCGGGTGGGCCTTCTCGACCTCGTCGAAGAGCACCACCGAGAACGGCTTGCGGCGCACCTTCTCGGTGAGCTGGCCGCCCTCCTCGTAGCCGACGTAGCCGGGAGGCGAGCCGAACAGCCGCGAGACGGTGTGCTTCTCGGAGTACTCGCTCATGTCGAGCTGGATCAGCGCGTCCTCGTCGCCGAACAGGAACTCGGCGAGCGTCTTGGACAGCTCGGTCTTACCGACGCCGGACGGGCCGGCGAAGATGAACGAGCCGCCGGGGCGCTTCGGGTCCTTCAGGCCGGCGCGGGTGCGGCGGATCGCCTGCGAGAGCGCCTTGATGGCCTCCTCCTGGCCGATGACGCGCTTGTGCAGCTCGTCCTCCATGCGCAGCAGCCGCGCGGACTCCTCCTCGGTGAGCTTGAAGACCGGGATGCCGGTGGCCGTGGCGAGCACCTCGGCGATCAGCTCCTCGTCGACCTCGGCGACGACGTCCATGTCGCCGGCCTTCCACTCGCTTCTCGCGGGTGGCCTTCTCGCCGAGCAGCTGCTTCTCCTTGTCGCGCAGCGACGGCGGCCTTCTCGAAGTCCTGCGCGTCGATCGCGGACTCCTTCTCGCGGCGCACGTCGGCGATCTGCTCGTCGAACTCGCGCAGGTCCGGCGGGGCGGTCATCCGGCGGATGCGCAGCCGCGAGCCGGCCTCGTCGATCAGGTCGATCGCCTTGTCCGGCAGGAACCGGTCGGTGATGTAGCGGTCGGCCAGCTGGCGCGGCCGCGACCAGCGCGCCGTCGGTGATCGAGACCCGGTGGTGCGCCTCGTACCGGTCGCGCAGGCCCTTGAGGATCTCGATGGTGTGGGCGAGCGACGGCTCGTGCGACCTGGATCGGCTGGAAGCGGCGCTCCAGCGCGGCGTCCTTCTCCAGGTGCTTGCGGTACTCGTCGAGCGTCGTCGCGCCGATCGTCTGCAGCTCGCCGCGGGCCAGCATCGGCTTGAGGATGCTGGCGGCGTCGATCGCGCCCTCGGCGGCACCCGCACCGACCAGCGTGTGCATCTCGTCGATGAACAGGATGATGTCGCCGCGGGTGCGGATCTCCTTGAGGACCTTCTTCAGCCGCTCCTCGAAGTCGCCGCGGTAGCGGCGAGCCGGCGACCAGCGCGCCGAGGTCGAGCGTGTAGAGCTGCTTGTCCTTGAGCGTCTCGGGCACCTCGCCCTTGACGATCGCCTGGGCCAGGCCCTCGACGACGGCGGTCTTGCCGACGCCGGGCTCGCCGATCAGCACCGGGTTGTTCTTGGTGCGGCGGGAGAGCACCTGCATGACCCGCTCGATCTCCTTCTCGCGCCCGATCACCGGGTCGAGCTTGCCCTCGCGGGCGGCCTGGGTGAGGTTGCGGCCGAACTGGTCGAGCACCAGCGAGGTCGACGGGGTGCCCTCGGCGGCGGGCCCGCCGGCGGCGGCCGGCTCCTTGCCCTGGTAGCCGGAGAGCAGCTGGATGACCTGCTGGCGGACCCGGTTGAGGTCGGCGCCGAGCTTGACCAGCACCTGGGCGGCGACGCCCTCGCCCTCGCGGATCAGGCCGAGCAGGATGTGCTCGGTGCCGATGTAGTTGTGGCCGAGCTGCAGCGCCTCGCGCAGCGACAGCTCGAGGACCTTCTTGGCGCGCGGCGTGAACGGGATGTGCCCGGTCGGCGCCTGCTGGCCCTGGCCGATGATCTCCTCGACCTGCTGGCGCACGGCCTCCAGGCGAGATGCCGAGGGACTCCAGCGCCTTGGCGGCGACGCCCTCGCCCTCGTGGATCAGGCCGAGCAGGATGTGCTCGGTGCCGATGTAGTTGTGGTTGAGCATCCGGGCCTCTTCCTGGGCCAGGACGACGACCCGACGGGCGCGGTCGGTGAACCTCTCGAACATCGCGATCGCTCCCTGCGGGTGACGGCCCCGCGGGCGCGGGGTGCCGATCAGGTCATGCTAGCCGCGGGGGGCCACAGTCTCCTGTTGGCCGAGCGCCGGATCGCCCGGATGGCCTCCCGTGTTCCCTCCACAACGGGTGCGGCACTCGGGCTGTTCCCGGCGCCGTACGCCCACGGCGAACGCCCGGCCGGGCGGCGGCCGGTGGCCTGCGCCATGATCGGCGGGTGCCCCTGACCCGTACCGCCGTCGTCGTCGGGGCCGGGCCCGGCCTCGGCCTGGCCCTGGCCCGCCGATTCGCCCGCGAGGGGTACGCGCTCGCGCTGCTCGCCCGCGCGCCCGAGCGGCTGGACCTGGCCGGCCTGCGCGGGCGCGACCACCCATGCCGGTCGACCTGGCCGACCGCCCGGCGCTGGTCGCCGCCCTCGCCGACGTGCGCGACCGCCACGGAGACCCCGAGGTGCTGCTGTTCAACGCGTCGGCCACCGTGATGGGCCAGCCGACCGAGGTCGACCCCGACGCGGTGGCCGCCGCGCTCGCGGTGGGGGTGGTGGCCGGCGTGGTGTGCGCGCAGGAGCTGCGCGCCGGCCATGCGCGCGGCGGGAGGCGGCTCGCTGCTGTTCACCGGCGGGCGGCACCGCGCTCAAGCCGTGGGCCGCGGGCACCGCGATCGGATTGCAGAAGGCCGCCCTGCGCAACTACGCGCTGGCGCTCGCACGACGAGCTGGCGCCCCTGGGCGTCCACGCGGGCACGGTCACCGTCCACGGGATGATCGCGCCGGCCACGCCGTACGCCCCCGACCTGATCGCCGAGGCGTTCTGGGGCCTGCACACCCAGCCGCGGGGCGAGTGGGCGGCGGAGGTCGACTTCACCGGCGGGCCGGCCTAGCGCCACGCGGTGAGCGGGCGGTCAGCGGGCTGTCAGCGGCCGGTCAGTGGGCCTGGTCGTAGGCGGCCTTGACCTCGGCGGAGACCCGCCCGCGCTCGCTGACCTGGTGGCCGTTGGCCTTGGCCCAGGCGCGGATCTCGGCGGTCTCAGACGACCGCGCGGCGGCGCGCCTGGGGCTCGCCGCCCGGCGGCCGCCCACCCGGCGGGCCGCGCCGACGTAGCCGGCCAGCGCGTCGCGCAGCTGCGCGGCGTGGGCGGCGGACAGGTCGATCTCGTACGCCGAGCCGTCGAGGGCGAAGGACACGGTCTCGTCGGCGGCGGAGCCGTCGAGGTCGTCGACCAGGGTGATCTGCACTTTCTGGGCCATGGCGCCATTTCAACACACAATCGCGCGCATTCCCATTCCGGCGACGCGGGCGAATACCGCCGGAACCCGCATTGCGGCGGGCGATTGTGTGTTCGCGTGGTGGCGAATGGCGCTCAGAGGACGAGCAGCATGCGGTGATTGCCCAGCGTGTTGGGCTTCACCCGCTCCAAGTCGAGGAATTCGGCGACACCCTCGTCGTACGACTGCAGCAATTGCTCGTAGACGTCGTGGTCGACCGGCGTGCCCTCGATCTCGTCGAACCCGTGGCGGGTGAAGAACGTCGTCTCGAAGGTGAGGCAGAAGACCTTCTTCACGCCGACATGCCGGGCCTGCTGCGAGCAGCCGGACGAGCAGCGCGTCGCCGATGCCGTGCCCGCGCCACTGCGGGTCCACGGCCAGCGTGCGCACCTCGCCGAGGTCCTCCCAGATCACGTGCAGCGCGCCGCAGCCGACGACCCGGCCGTCGACCTCGGCGACGTAGAACTCCTGGACGTCCTCGTACAGCGTGACCGTCGCCTTGGACAGCAGCCGCCGGTCGACGGTGTAGGTGTCGACGAGCGAGCGGATCGCGCGGACGTCGGCGGTGCGGGCCTCGCGCACCACCAGCGCCCCGGCCACCGGCGTCATTCGGGCTTCACCAGCGGGAAGAGCACCGTGTCGCGGATGCCGCGGCCGGTCAGCATCATGAGCATGCGGTCGATGCCCATGCCCTGCCCGCCGGCCGGCGGCATGCCGTACTCCAGCGCCCGCAGGAAGTCCTCGTCGAGCTGCATCGCCTCGGCGTCGCCGCCCGCCGCCAGCAGCGACTGCGCCGTGAGCCGGGCGCGCTGCTCGACCGGGTCGATCAGCTCGGAGTACGCCGTGCCGACCTCGGCGCCGAACGCCACGAGGTCCCACCGCTCGGCCAGCCGCGGGTCGACGCGGTGCTGGCGGGTCAGCGGGCTGACCTCGGTCGGGAAGTCGGTGTAGAAGGCCGGCTCGACCGTGGGGTGCTCGAGCAGGTGCTCGTACATCTCGAGGATCGAGCATGCCCGTGGCCCCACGCGGGGTCGTACGGGATGCCGCGCCGCGTCGCACAGCGCGCGCAGCCGCTCCGGCGTGGTCGCGGGCGTGACCTCCTCGCCGAGCTTGGCCGACGAGGCCGGCGTTGACCTCGACCACCGGCCAGTCGCCCGCGAGGTCGAACTCGACGACGTTGCCGTCGTCGTCGACGTGGCGGGCGACCTGGGCGCCGTAGACCGCCTCGGCGGCCTCCTGGATCAGCGCCTGGGTCAGCAGCCGCATGGTCGAGTAGTCGCCGTACGCCTCGTACATCTCGAGCATCGTGAACTCGGGGTTGTGCGTGGAATCCGCGCCCTCGTTGCGGAAGTTGCGGTTGATCTCGAAGACCTTGTCGATGCCGCCGACGAGCAGCCGCTTGAGATACAGCTCGGGGGCGATGCGCAGGTACAGCTGGATGTCGTACGCGTTGATGTGCGTGGTGAACGGCCGCGCGTTCGCGCCGCCGTGCAGCACCTGCAGCATCGGCGTCTCGACCTCGATGAACCCGCGCCGCTGCAGCGACTCGCGCACGCTGCGCACCGCGGTGGCCCGGGTGCGCAGCATGTCGCGGGCGGCCGGGTTGACGATCAGGTCGACGTAGCGCTGGCGCACCCGCGGCTCGGGGTCGGTGAGGCCCTTGTGCTTGTCGGGCAGCGGGCGCAGGCACTTGGCGGTGATCGCCCAGCGGTCGGCCAGCACGCTCAGCTCGCCGCGCCGGCTGGTGATCACCTCGCCCTCGATGCCGACGTGGTCGCCGAGGTCGACGTCGGCCTTCCACGCGGCGAGCGACTCCTCGCCGATCGGGTCGAGCGACAGCATGACCTGCAGGTCGACCCGCGCCGTCGCGCAGCGGTGGCGAAGCAGAGCTTGCCGCCGTCGCGCTTGAGGATGACCCGGCCGGTGACGCCCACCCGCTCGCCGGTGGCTGACGTCGGCGCCGAGGTCGGCGTGCGCCTCGCGCAGGTCGGCCAGCGAGGTCGTCCGCGGGAAGCCGACCGGGTACGGGTCGACGCCCTCGGCGCGGAGCCGGTCGAGCTTCTCGCGGCGGATCCGCATCTGCTCGGGCAGGTCGTCGGCGCCGGGCCCGGCTGCGGCGGATGCGGGCGTCGGCGACTCGGTCATGGCGGGCAAGGCTACCCAGCGCGGGTCAGGGCTGCGGATTGCGCTCGTAGACCAGGCGCAGGCCGAGCAGGGTCAGGTCGGGCTCGTGGTGGGTGATCGTGCGCGAGACGCTGACCACGATCGGGGCCAGGCCCGCCGGTGGCCACGACCGCCGTCACGGCGCCCCCGAGCTCGTCGGTGATCCGGTCGACCAGTCCGTCGACCTGGCCGGCGAAGCCGTACAGCGCACCGGACTGCAGCGCCTCGACGGTGTTCTTGCCGATCACCGAGCGCGGGCGCACCAGCTCGACCTTGCGCAGCTGGGCGGCGCGGGCGGCCAGCGCGTCGAGCGAGATCTCGATGCCGGGGGCGAGCGCGCCGCCGAGGAACTCGCCGCGGGCGCTGACCACGTCGAGGTTGGTCGAGGTGCCGAAGTCGACGACGATGCACGGGCCCGCCGAAGAGGTGGTGGGCCGCCAGCGTGTTGACGATGCGGTCGGCGCCGACCTCCTTGGGGTTGTCGGTGAGCACCGGCACCCCGGTGCGCACCCCGGGCTCGACGATCACGCGCGGGACGGTCGGCCGCAGTAGCGGTCGAGCATCACCCGCATCTCGCGCAGCACCGAGGGCACCGTCGAGCACAGCGCGATCGCCGGTCACCTCGGCCTCGTCGCGCGAGCAGCCCGGCGAAGGTGAGCACCATCTCGTCGGCGGTGTTGCGGGCGTCGGTCTTGATCCGCCAGGACCGATGCAGCCGCTCGCCGTCGAACAGGCCGAGGACGGTGTTGGTGTTGCCGACGTCGATGGCGAGCAGCATCAGGCGCTCCCGAGGGGACGCAGGTCGAGGCCGATGTCGAGCACCGGCGCGGAGTGGGTGAGGGCGCCGACGGCGAGGTAGTCGACGCCGGTCTCGGCGTACGCGCGGGCGACGTCGAGGGTGAGCCCGCCGCTCGACTCCAGCCGGGCCCGGCCCGCCGTACGCAGCGACCGCCGCCCGCGTCTGCGCGACGTCGAAGTTGTCGAGCAGGACGAGGTCGGCGCCGGCGTCGAGCACCGCGTCCAGCTGGTCGAGGGAGTCGACCTCGACCTCGACCGGCAGCCCCGGCCACATCGCGCGCACCGCGTCGAACGCCTCGCGCACCCCGCCTGCGGCGACCACGTGGTTGTCCTTGACCAGGGCGGCGTCGGACAGCGACATCCGGTGGTTGACGCCGCCGCCGCACCGCACGGCGTACTTCTCCAGGGCGCGCAGCCCGGGCGTGGTCTTGCGGGTGTCGCGGACCGCGGCGCCGGTGCCGGCGATCGCGTCGGCCCAGCGCGCGGTCAGGGTCGCGACCCCGGACAGGTGGCACAGCAGGTTGAGCGCGGTGCGCTCGGCGGTGAGCAGCGCCCGGGTCGGGGCGGTCACGGTGAGGAGCACGTCGCCCGGCCCGCACCCGGGCGCCGTCGGACACGGGCGCCACGACCTGCGCGGCGCCCCCGCACACCACCTCGACCACGGCCTCGGCGACGGGCAGCCCGGCCACCACGCCGGCGTCGCGCGCGGTGAAGTCGCCCACCGCGACCTGGTCGGCGGGCACGGTCGCCGCCGAGGTCACGTCGACGCCGCCGGCGAGGTCCTCCGCGACGGCCGACCGGACCAGCGCGGCGATGGCGTCCGGGTCGAGGCCCGCCGCCGCCAGCCGCGCCGCCAGCGTCCGGCGGGATCCCGTGCAGGCTGCTCATCTCACGTCCTCCTCGGAGAGCCGGACCTCGCCGTCCACGAGGGCCGCGTTGAGCCGTACCTGCCAGCGCGCGTCGTCGCGCTCGGGGAAGTCCTCGCGCCAGTGCGATCCGCGGGTCTCCTGCCGCGCCAAGGCGCTGGTCGCCAGGGCGGTCGCGACCGTGAGCACGTTGGTGGCCTCCCAGCAGTCGGTGCAGGGGTCGGCGCTGGCCTGCCCGGCGACGTCGGCCAGGACGCCGAGGCGTGGCCTGCAGCGAGTCCTGCGACCGCAGCACCCCGGCGCCCGCGGCCATCGTGCCGGCCACCGCGCGGCGGGCCTCGGCGGCCACCAGGCCGGAGTCGGCCGGCCGGCTCCACCGCCGGCTCGGCTCGGCGGGCCGGTCGGCCTCGAGCGCCCGCCCGATCCGCTCGGCGAAGACGAGGCCCTCGAGCAGGGAGTTCGACGCGAGCCGGTTGGCGCCGTGCACGCCGGTGCAGGCGACCTCGCCGCAGGCGTACAGGCCGGGAACGCTCGGTGCGGCCATCGAGGTCGGTGCGGACCCCGCCGCTGGCGTAGTGGCAGGCGGGCGCGACCGGGATCAGGTCGACCGCCGGGTCGAGGCCGCGGGCCTCGCAGGACTCCAGGATGGTCGGGAAGCGGTGCTCCCAGCGGTCGCGGCCCAGGTGCCGGCCGTCGAGCCACACGTGCGCGGCGCCCGTCTCGCGCATGCGCCGCATGATCGCCTTGGCGACCACGTCGCGCGGCGCGAGGTCGGCCAGCTCGTGCTGCCCCTGCATGAAGCGCACCCCGGCGTCGTCGACGAGGAAGGCGCCCTCGCCGCGCACCGCCTCGGAGATCAGCGGCTGCTGGCCGCGGGCGGCCGGCCCGAGGTACATCACGGTGGGGTGGAACTGCACGAACTCGAGGTCGGCGACCCGCGCCCCCGCGCGCAGCGCCAGGGCCACGCCGTCGCCGGTCGAGACCGCCGGGTTGGTCGTCTGCGCGAAGACCTGGCCCATGCCGCCGGTCGCCAGGACGACGGCGCGCGCGAGCACCGCGCCGACGCCGTCCGCTCTGGCCCTCGCCCATCACGTGCAGGGTGGCCCCGGCCACGGCCCCGTCGGCGGACCGCAGCAGGTCGAGGACGAGCGCGTGCTCGATCACCTCGATGCCGGGGTCGGCCTGGACGGCCGCGACCAGGGCGCGGGAGATCTCCGCGCCCGTGGCGTCGCCGCCGGCGTGGGCGATGCGATCGCGGAGGTGGCCGCCCTCGCGGGTGAGCGCGAGGGTGCCGTCGGGGTCGCGGTCGAAGGCGGCGCCGAGGGCGATCAGCCGGCGCACGGCGCCCGGGCCCTCGGTCACCAGGACGCGGACGGCCTCGGTGTCGCAGAGCCCGGCGCCGGCGACCAGGGTGTCGCGCTCGTGCTGGCCGGGGGTGTCCCCGGGGCCGAGGGCCGCGGCGATGCCGCCCTGCGCCCACCGGGTCGAGCCGGCCTCGAGCAGCGCCTTGGTGACGAGCAGCACGCGTGCCGGCGCGGCGGGCGTGCAGGGCCGCGGTCAGGCCGGCGACGCCGGAGCCGACCACGACGACATCGGCCGACAGCGACCAGCCGGGCGGCGCGGCCAGCAGCCGGTTGGGCAGCCGGGCCGACGGCCGAGCCGGCGGCCGTGCCGACAAGCGAGCAGCGCTCACAGCGAGACCGCGACGTTGTCGATCAGCCGGGTGGTGCCCACCCGCGCCGCGACCACGAGCAGGGCCGGGCCGATGTGCTCGGAGCCCGCGCGGGTGAACGTCGACGGGTCGACGAGCGCGAGGTAGTCGACGACCGCGGCCGGCTCCTCGGCGAGCACGGCCCGCGCGGCCGCCCGTACGGCGTCGGGCCCGTCGCCCGCGGCGGCGGCCCCCGACCGCAGCCCCCGGGAGAGGGCGAGCGCGGCCTCGCGCTCGGTCGGCGCGAGGTAGCGGTTGCGCGAGGACAGCGCGAGGCCGTCGGCCTCGCGGATCGTGGGCGCGCCGACGATGTGCACCGGCAGGTCGAGGTCGCCGACCATCCGGCGGATCAGCGCCAGCTGCTGGGCGTCCTTCTCCCCGAAGACCGCCACGTCGGGCTGCACCAGCTGGAAGAGCTTGAGCACCACGGTGAGCACGCCGTCGAAGTGCCCGGGGCGGTGCGCCCCCTCGTACCCCTCGCCCATGCGGCCGGCGCTCACCGTGACGTGCTGGCCCTCCCGCCCGCCGGGGTACATCACCTCGTCGGTCGGCGCGAAGACGAGGGCGACCCCCTCGGCGGCGCACCGCTCCAGGTCGGCGTCCCACGTGCGGGGGTAGCGGTCGAGGTCCTCGGCCGGCCCGAACTGCAGGGGGTTGACGTAGATGCTGGCCACCACCACGTCGGCGAGCTCGCGCGCCCGCGCCAACAGGGAGTGGTGGCCGTCGTGCAGGGCGCCCATCGTGGGGACGAAGGCCACCGTGGACCGCTGGTCGCCCGAGCGCAGCGAGGCCAGCCCGCGGGCCAGCTCGCCGCGGCTGCGCGCGACCAGGGGCCGCGTCGCGGCGGTCGCCAGCCCCTGCGTACGGGAGACGGGCCGCGCCGTCGGCCGGCGGCCGGTCATGGGCGGGCCCCCGGCTCGGCGAGCAGGACCAGCAAGGCCTCGGCGTCCTGCGGGCGCAGCCGTCCGTCGGCCAAGGCGCGGTCGGCGGTGGCCCGCGCCATCGCGCGGTAGGCCGGGGCGACGTCCGGGCCGAGCCGTTCACCGGCCTGGGCCATCGCGCGCAGGTGGGCGCCGACGGTGCCGGCGTCGCCGCGGGCGACCGGGCCGGTCAGCGCCTGGTCGCCGATCCGCAGCGCGTTGTCGAGGGCGGCGCCCAGCAGGGGCGCCAGCGCGCGCGAGGGGTCGTCGACGCCGGCCGCGCGGAGCAGGTCCTGGGCCTCGGCGACGAGGGTCACCAGGTGGTTGGCCCCGTGCGCCAAGGCCGCGTGGTAGAGCGGGCGGGCCTCGTCCTCGACCCAGACCGGCTCGCCGCCCATCTCGACGACCAGCGCCTCGGCGATCGGGCGCAGCACCGTCGGCGCGGTCACGCCGAACACCGCTCCGGTGAGCCGGCCGAGGTCCAGGGACGTCCCGGTGAACGTCATCGCCGGGTGCAGAGCGAGGGGGTGCGCGCCGCAGCGGACCGCCGGGGCGAGCACCTCCAAGCCGTGGCGTCCCGAGGTGTGCGCCAGGAACTGCCCCGGGCGCACCGCGCCGGTCGCGGCCAGCCCGGCGACGAGGTCGGCCAGCGCGTCGTCGGGCACGGTGAGCAGGACGAGGTCGGCGGCGGCGAGCACGGCGTCGGGGGGTGCGATCTCGGCGCCGGGCAGCAGCATCTCGGCGCGGCCGCGGCTGGCGTCGGAGACGGCGGCGGCGGCCACCACCGAATGGCCGGCCCGGGCGAGCGCGGAGCCGAGGACGGCGCCGACCCGGCCGGCCCCCACGATGCCGACGCGGAGGCGCGCCGGGGGCGTGGGTGACGCGGGCACAGCGGGCTCGCTGGGGTTCACGGCGCTCTCGTTCCAGTCCTGGGGCGGTACCGGTCGGGCTCTGCGATCTCAAGGGTAGCCCGGTCCGGAGCGTGCGCGCGTTCCCCTAGGGTCGGCGACCGTGGAGGGCCCCCGCGCCGACGACGCCGTCTCCCCCTGGCAGCCCTGGCAGCAGGCGTGGGCCGAGGCGCTGTACGGGCCGGCCGGCTTCTACCGCCGCGAGTCGCCGGCCGACCACTTCCGCACCTCCGCGCACGCCTCGTCGCTGCTCGGCCGCGCCCTCGCGCAGGTCGCCGTGGAGGTCGACGCCCACCTCGGCCGGCCGGCGCGGCTGGACGTCGTCGACGTGGGCGCGGGCCGCGCCGAGCTGCTGCTGGCCCTGGCTGCCGCCCTCCCTCCGGAGCTCCGCGCGCGGGTCGCGCTCACCGCCGTCGAGGTCGGCGGCCGCCCCGAGAGCCTCGACCCCGCCGTGGCGTGGACCGACCGCGTGCCCGACGACGTCTCCGGGCTGCTCATCGCCCACGAGTGGCTCGACACCGTGCCGTGCCCCCTCGCCGAGGTCGATCCCGCAGGCGGCGTCCGCCTCCTGGAGGTCGACCCGCGCGACGGCCGGGAGCGGCTGGGCGCGGATCTCGACGCCGCCGACCGGCGCTGGCTGGACCGCTGGTGGCCGGCGACCGAGCCGGGCGAGCGCGCCGAGGTCGGCCGGCCGCGGGACGAGGCCTGGGCCGGCGTGGTGTCCGCGCTTCGCCAGGGCGTGGCGCTCGCGGTGGACTACGCGCACTCCCGCGCCGAGCGCGCCGCGGGCTCGTACGCCGACGGGACGCTGGCCGCGTACCGGCTCGGCCGCGCCGTCCCGCCCGTTCCGGACGGCCGCAGCGACCTGACCGCCCACGTCGCCCTCGATGCCTGCGCGGCCGCCGGGGAGGAGGCGGGGGCGACGCGCACCGCCCTGCTCACACAGCGGGAAGCCTTGCGGCGGCTGGGGATCACCGGCTCCCGGCCGGCCGACCGCACTGGCCGATGCCGATCCGCGCGCGTACCTGCTGGCCCTGCAGGAGGCCGCGTACGCAGGCGAGCTGCTCGACCCGGCGGGGCTGGGCGGCTTCGGCTGGCTGGCGCAGGCGGTCGGCTGCCCGCTGCCCGCGGCGTTCGGCTGATCGGCGATCGGCCCGGCGCCTGCGAGGCGTGGAAACGAATCCACGCCCCAGCGACGATTTGTTTCCACACCTCGCGGGTTAGCGCGCCGGGCGACGGGCGAGGACGGCCGCGCGTACGCGTTCGGCGGACTCGGTCACGTCATCGTGCTCCCAGACGACGACCAGGTCCCAGCCCTCCGCCGCCAGCCGCTCGGCCAGCTCGGTGTCGCGCTCGCGGTTGCGGGCGATCTTCGGCTCCCAGTAGTCGCGGTTGGTGGCGGGCAGCCGGAAGTGCTCAGGGCACCCGTGCCAGAAGCAGCCCAGCACCTCGACGGCGACCCGCTCGGTCGGGAAGACGAGGTCGGCGGTCCGCCGCAGATCCTTCAGCGGCCGGGTCGCGACCCGGTACCGCAGGCCCATCGCGTGCACGGCGCGGCGCAGCGCCAGCTCGGGGGCGGTGTCGCGGGAGCGGTTGCCCAGCATCGAGGCCCGGTTGGCCTCCGACGACGCCCACGACTCGTACGGCTTCGCCACAGCCCCGAGCGTACGAGCCCCGCGGGCGCTGGGTTAGGCGGTGCGCTCGGCGGCGCTCTCCGCGAGGGCGGGGGCGATCCAGTGCTCGGCCAACCACGCCACGGCCGGGACGCAGACCGCGTCGCCGAAGGCGAACAGCGCCTGGTTCGCCCGCACCCCGTCGAGCGGGTAGTCATCGGCGCCCATCAGCCGGGCCGCCTCGCGCGGGGCCAGCCACCGCGCGCGCACCCGGCCGCCGCCTGCCGCGACGATCGCCTGGCGAGACGAGCCACCTCTCACGGCGCGAAGGCAGCCGGCCAGCGAGTCGGGGCGGATCTCCCAGACCGCCCGGCCGGCGCGCGTGCGGCGGCAGGCGGTGCGGTACGTGGTGGCGGGGGCCGCGGCGAGCAGGCGCAGCCGCTCCGCCTGCAGCGGCGACAGCGAGCCGGTGAGCGCGGCCACCCGCTCGGTCGGCCACCAGGCCGGGTCGTCATCGGCGTACGCGACGACGGCCTCGGCGAGGCCGGCGCCTGCCGCCGGAGGCGGCGGCAGCGGCGCCGTGAAGGTGCGCAGCCCGGGGTTCGCCCACAGGCCGTCGAGCAGCGCCGGCCGCAGCCCCGCCCCGGTTTGCGGTGGCAGGGCACCGTACTTCGGCTCCTGCCACCGCAAACCGGAGACGCCGAGGAGGAAGAGCCGCGGCCGTGACTGCGGGACGAAGTGGCGGGCGTCCAGGACCACGGCGTCGACGGCGTACCCGAGGCCGTTCAGCGCCGCCACCGCCTCGGCCAGATCGCGTCCGCCGCGCGAGGTGGCGAAGCCGACCACGTTCTCGAGCACCACGACCGGCGGACGGCTCGCGCCCCACTCGTCCAGCACCCGCGCGAAGGACCACAGCAGCCCCGACCGCGAGCCCCCCAGGCCGAGCCGGCCGCCCGCCAGGGAGAGGTCGGTGCAGGGGAACGACGCCCAGGCGACGTCGACCTCGGGCAGGTCGGCGCCCGCGACGTCGTCGATGGACCCCTCGACGAGGTGGTCCCCGCCGAAGCGGCGCCGGTAGAGCGCGGCCTTGTCGGCGTCGACGTCGTTGGCCCACACCACCGCGAGGCCGGCCTGCTCCAGACCCAGCCGGGCCAGCCCGGCGCCCGCGAAGAACTCCGCCACCGTCGGCCGCGCCACGGCGGCGCGCACGGCTCGGGTCACCCCGCGACGCTAGCGGAGCCGCACCGGCACCGAGTGGTAGCCGCGCAGCACGAAGGTGCCGCGGAGCACCGGCTCGGCGTCGAGGGCCACCCCGGGTAGCGCTCGATGAGCAGCGGCAGTGAGGTCTGCAGTTCAAGTCGGGCCAGCGGGGCGCCCAGGCAGAAGTGGATCCCCGCCCCGAACGCGATGTGCGGGTTGGGGTCGCGGCCGACGTCGAAGCGGTCCGGCTGGTCGAACGCCGCCTCGTCGCGGTTGGCCGACCCGAGCAGCGCCGCGACCTTCTGGCCCTCGCGCACCGTGACGCCCGCGACGTCGGCGTCGGCCGTCGCGGTGCGCTCGAACAGGTGCAGCGGCGCGTCGTACCGGAGGAACTCCTCGACTGCCGTGGCCGCCAGCCCCCAGGGGTCGCGACGCATCCGCTCGAGCTGGTCCTCGTCGTTCAGCAACGCCACGATGCCGTTGCCGAAGCCGTTGACGCTGGCCTCGTGGCCGGCGTTCAGCAGCAGCACCGCGGTGGCGACGAGCTCGCGCTCGGACAGCCGCTCGCCGGCCTCCTCGACCTGGGCGAGGTGGGTGACCAGGTCGTCGCCGGGCGCCGTGCGTCGGGCGGCGGCCAGCTCGACGACGTACGCGGCGAACTCGGCGCACGCCTGCTGGGCGGCGGCCTCCTGCTCGGGCGTGCGGTCGTACTCGTACATCGCGACGATCGCCTGCGACCACGGACGCAGCAGGTGGCGGTCGGCCTCGGGCACCCCGAGCAGCTCGGCGATCACCATGACGGGAAGCGGCTCGGCGTAGTCGGCGACCAGGTCAACACCTGCCCCGCCGTCTCGGGCCACCGCCTCGTCGAGCAGCGCGCCGGCCAGCTCGCGCACCCGCGGCCGCAGCCGCTCGACGTGGCCGCGTGCGAACGCCTTGGCCACCAGGGCGCGCAGCCGGGTGTGCTTGGGCGGCTCGCTGTCCAGGATCGAGTCGGCGTGCAGCCAGTTGAACGTCTCCCAGGTCTCCGCCGGCTGACGCTCATGGAAGATCCGGCCGAGCGAGCGGTGCCGCAGCACCGCGTTGCAGTCCTCGTGCCGCGCCGCCAGCCACAGCTGCAGCCCGTCGTGCCAGATCGGTCGGCCCTCGGCGCGCAGGTCGGCGAAGACGGGGTACGGGTCGCGCACGAACTGCGGGTCGGCGAGGTCGAAGCCGGCCGGGTCGAAGGCGCCCGGGCCGAAGCGAGCGGCGGGGTCAGCGCTCATCGGGCAGCACATCCTCGGCGGGGTAGGCCACCGGGCGGGTGTCGGCGGGCCGATCCGCATCGCTCGCCAAATCTGCTTGATCAACACCAGGGAGGGGGGAGGGCGGGGGGGCGGGTGCGGGGGCGGGCGGGGCGAGCCAGCGGTCGGGGGTGGCCGAGGAGCGGGCCGCGCGGGCGCGCTCGGCCTGCACCTCGGCGATGGCCCGGGCGTCCTGCATGTCGCGGTACAGCGCGGCCGGCACGACCGGGCCAGGCGTCGAGTCCACCTCGACGCTCGCCAGGCGGAGCGCCCGCTGCCAGGGGCCCTGGGTCACCCGCACGCTCTGGGTCCGCGCGTGCGGCACCAGGTCGATGCGCGGGGTCAGCCAGCCGCCGCGGGCGGCGAAGACCTGGCCGTCATCGGCGTACGCGAGCCGGCGGTGCTGCAACGGGGCTCGCCGGCGCGACCGCTCGGGGGCCGGCCGCCAGTCGAGGGCCTCCACGTCGACGCCCGGCAGCACCCGCGACAGCACGTGCGCGGGCCACCAGCCGGGGGGCGACGGGAAGCAGGATGCCGGTGCCCGCGCCGCCGCCCTGATCAGCTGTGGTGTTGCCGAGCACGTTGACCTCCAGCCGCACCCAGTCGCGGCCCCGCCACAGCACCGGCTGCGAGATGCGCACGGCCTGCACGCGACCCGGCGGGACGGTCTGGTGCTGGGTGGACAGCAGGCCGCTGCGCAGCCGCAGGCCGTCCGGCGACTCGGCCACCGTGAAGTCGAACAGCGCCAGGATCCGGGTCCCGACGGCCACCGCCGGCCCGCCGATCGCGAAGACCAGGAAGAGCAGCATCTCCGGCTGGAAGACCACGGCCGCCACGAGCACCACCGCGCCGATGACCAGGCCCACGATCAATCCGATGTCGAGGATCGACCCGGTCAGCAGATCGGCGAAGGGCACCTTGACGAGCACCTGCTCGGGAGCCTCGGGGGCGGGCGCGGCGTGGTCGTACGAGATGCCGGCCGCGCGGGCCAGCAGCTCATTGCGCAGCGCGTGGGCGTCCCGCTCGGAGAGGAACTCCAGCTTGGTCGTGGAGCCGTCGCCGGAGACCTGCGGGCGGACATCGGCCAGGCCGACCAGCCGGGCGATGATCGGCCGGGTCACCTCGACGGCCTGCAGCCGCGACAGCTGCACCCGCGTCTCGGAGCGGGTCAGGATGCCGCGCGCGATGCGCAGGTCGCCGTCGTCATCGAACCAGTACGTCGTGCGCGACCACGCCCAGGCCGCGAAGAGCCCGCCGACCAGGGTGATGACGAGCGAAGATCCCGATCCGAAACGCGAAGCCCTCCGCGGACGATCCCCGAAGGCGATCGCGGCGAACAGCCCGGCGGTGGCGATCTGCCCGCCCTTGGCGACCGGCGTGAGCGGATGCAGCCGCTGCGGCGCGGTGGCCCGCGACCCGGCGGGCGCCAGGGGCGTGGCCCCTCGGGCGGGACCCCGGTCACAGCCCGGCCGACCGCGCCTCGCCGAGGGCGGCGAGCTCGTCGCGCAGCCGGCGGGCCTCGTCCGCCGGCAGGCCGGGGATGCTCGCGTCGGTGGTGGCCGACGCCGTGTGCAACTGCAGCCGGGCGATGCCGAAACGCTGGTCGATCGGCCCGGCGACCACGTCGACGGTCTGCATCCGCCCGTACGGGCACGACGACGAGCCGCTTGAACATGATCCCGCTGGTCACCAGCAGGTCCTCGGAGCGCTGGGCGTACCCGATCGCGCGCACCTGGCGGGCGGTCAGCCACCACACCCAGCCGATCAGCAGCAGGGCGGCCACAGCGCCGAGCACCAGCCAGCCGATGCCGCTCAACGGCGACGGCCACCGCGAACCCCAGGCCGACGACGAGCAGCGGGAGCCCCGCGCTCAGCCGTCGGGCGGTGATCAGCCGCTCGGAGACGCGCCGCCATCCCTCGGCGGGGGCGGCGTACGGGGAGGACGAGGGGAGGGCCACCCCGTCAGGCTACCCACGGCCCCGGTCACGGTTGGCGATCAATGCGTACGGCATGTGGCGTAGATCACACTCGGGCCCCCGGAATCCGCTATAAGAGGGCCGTGGAGCGCCGCGCATCTCTGCCCTGGCGCCGGAGGCAAGGGGAAGGATCCTGGTGAGCGATCAGACCCAGTTGGACGCCGACGAGAAACGGCTCGCCGAACTCGGCTACAAGCAGGAGCTGAGCCGCACCTGGTCCGGCTTCAGCAACTTCGCCATCTCGTTCTCGATCATCTCGATCCTCGCGGGCTGCTTCACGACCTTCTTCCAGGCGTGGAACAACGGCGGGCCGATCGCGATCTCGTGGGGCTGGCCGATCATCTCGGCCTTCATCCTGCTCATCGGCTTCTGCATGTCCGAGCTGGTCTCGGCCTACCCGACCTCGGGCGGCATCTACTGGTGGGCCTCCACCCTGGGCGGGGTCAAGGCCGGCTACTACACCGGCTGGCTCAACCTGATCGGCCTGCTGGCGATCGTCGCCTCGGTGGCGTACGGCTGCGCGGCGTTCTTCGACCAGGCGTTCTCGCGCTTCTCGACGAGCTGGGCCGAGGGCTACTCGCTGCAGCGGGTGTTCATCATGTTCGCCGTCGTGCTGCTGCTCGTCGCACTGGTCAACGTCTTCAGCAGCCACCTGCTGGCCATCATCAACAACGTCTCGGTGTGGTGGCACGTCATCGGCGCCGTCGCGGTCGTGGCGATCCTGTGGATCATCCCGGACGACCACCAGAGCGCGAACTACGTGTTCACCGGAGAGGTCAACAACACCGGCGGGCTCTTCGACGGCGAGACCGGCGGGATCGGGTTCTGGCTGTACGTCCTGCCGCTGGGATTCCTGCTGACCCAGTACACGATCACCGGCTACGACGCCTCGGCCCACTTGTCCGAGGAGACCCACGGCGCGGCCAACGCCGCCGCCAAGGGCATCTGGCAGTCGATCTTCTACAGCGCCATCGGCGGCTACGTGCTGCTGCTGTCGTTCGTCTTCGCGGTGCAGGACCCCGACGGGGTCACGGCCGCCGGCGGCGGGGTCGGCACGATCTTCGACCAGGCGCTGGGGTCGAACTGGGCCGGCATCGTGCTGCTGATCGCGGCGAGCGGGCAGTTCTACTGCACCACCGCCTGCCTGACCTCGACGACCCGGATGATGTACGCCTTCAGCCGCGACGGCGCGGTCCCCGGAGCGCAGTACTGGGCCAAGCTCAACCACAACAAGGTTCCGGTCAACGCGGTGATCGCCTCCGCCGTGGTCGCCCTGATCCTCACCCTGCCGGCCCTGATCGAGATCAACATCGGCACCGAGGAGGAGCCGATCATCGTCAACTACGCCTTCGCGGCCGTCGTGTCGATCGGCGTCATCGGCCTCTACCTCGCGTTCGCGATCCCGATCTGGCTGCGCTGGCGGATGGGCGACGCCTTCAAACAGGGCGAGTGGAACCTCGGCAACAAGTGGAAGTGGATGGCGCCACTGGCGATCCTCGAGATCGTCATCACGAGCATCTACTTCATCCTGCCGTTCACCCCGGCCGGCGCCCCCGCGTTCATGCGCGGGCTGCTGGGCGCGCCAAGCGCCGAGGAGGTGCCGTTCGACTGGAAGTTCGTCAACTACACGCCGATCGTCACCGGCGGCGCCCTGCTGCTGCTGTGGATCGGCTGGCACCTGTCGGCCAAGAAGTGGTTCACCGGGCCGAAGCGCACCATCGAGCTGCCGCCCGAGGTCTCGGCGGCCGACGAGATCGCGCTCGAGCACGTCCACGAGGGCTACCTCACGCACGAGCACGACGAGCGCACCCACATGCACGACGAGCAGGCCCACGAGCCCGACAAGCCGACCCCGTGACCGGCTGACCGAAGTCCACCCCCGCAACACCCCTCCGACGGAAGGGCCGGCCCCCTCGGGTCGGCCCTTCCGCCTCCCCCGACCCGGTTTCCGCCGGCGGCGTCGCGGCCGTGCCAGGATGCCGACGTGGCGGGTCGTGAGGTCGTGGTCGCGACCTCGGACCTGGCCCACGCCGACCTCGTCCTCGGCCTGGGCCCGCACCACCCCTCCAGCCATGGCGTGCTGCGGCTCGCGCTGGTCGTCGACGGCGACCGGATCGTGTCGGCCGAGCCGCGGATCGGGCACCTCCACCGCGGCGCCGAGAAGCTCTTCGAGGTCCGCGACTACCGCCAGATCCTGATGCTGGCCAACCGCCATGACTGGCTGGGCGCGTTCGGCAGCGAGGTCGGGGCGGCGCTGGTCATCGAGCGGATGCTCGGCCTGGAGCCGCCGCCCCGGGCGACCTGGCTGCGCACGCTGCTGGCCGAGCTCAACCGCGCGCTCAGCCACCTGGTCTTCCTCGGGGCCTACCCGGGGGTGGCCACCGAGGCGCAGGCGGCCGCGTTCGCGGCCCGCGAGCGGCTGCTCGCCGTGATGGAGGAGATGACCGGCGGGCGCGTGCACTTCATGGCCGCGCGGATCGGCGGGCTGGCCGCGGATCTGCCGGAGGGCTGGCTGGACCGGGTGGCGGCGGCCACGGCCCTCGTACGCGGCGGGCTGCCCGACCTGACCGCGGCCGTGCTGGCCTCGCCCGGCCTGCCCGGCCACGGCGTGGGGGCCCTGCCGCTGGACGCCGTCCTGGCGTACGGGGTGAGCGGGCCGATCGCGCGGGCCAGCGGCCTGGACCGCGACCTGCGCCGCGACGAGCCGTCCCTCGCGTACGGAGAGCTCGGCGACGCGCTCCGCGTGGTGACGCGAACCGACGGCGACTGCCGGGCCCGGCTCGAGTGCCTGGCCGAGCAGCTCGCGGTGTCGCTCGACCTCGTCGAGGCGTGCTCTGCGCGGCTCGACGCGCTCGGCCCGGGGCCAGTCGACACCCGGCTGCCGAAGGTGCTGCGGCTGCCCGAGGGGCAGTGCTACCTGGCGACGGAGAACCCGTTGGGGCTCAACGGCTACTACCTGGTGTCGCGCGGCGACAAGACACCGTGGCGGCTGAAGCTGCGGACCGCGAGCTTCAACAACCTGCAGGCGCTGCCGGCCGTGTTGGCCGGCCAGCGGCTCGCCGACCTGACCGGGATCGTCGCCTCGATGTTCTTCGTGCTGGGCGACGTCGACAAGTGACGGCGCCGCCGGGCGGGCGTCGAGCCGCTCAGCCGCGGGTGGCCCGCTGCTCGTACGCCGTGAGGTCGACCAGCCGCAGCGACGCGGCGGCCGGCTCGGGGGCGCGCAGGGCGTCGCGCAGCAGCGGCAGGTCCACGGTCGAGGTGGGCCGGTCGAGGTAGACCGGCTCCGGCCGCTCGACGACCACGGGGGCGCTCGCCGGCAGGTTGACGACCACCGGCGCCTGGGCCGCGGCAGGGACCGGGGCGGCGGGCTGGGGCAGCTGGATGAACTGCGGCAGGTAGGTCGGGTAGCGCGGGCGGGAGCCGCAGCGGGGACCGGCGGGCGCGCCAACTGGTCGCGCAGCCGCAGCACCTCGCCGGCGAGCCGGTCGAGCTCGACGCTGAGCGACGCGCCGGACGAGCGCTGCTCGTGCACGGCGTCGACGAGGGCCGCCACCGTTCGGTGCAGCGAGTCCTCGCGGCGGGCCAGCGTGCGATCCACGCGGCGGTCGCTGCGGGCCAGGAGCAGCAGCGGGATCACGGCGGCGAGCACGGCGAGCACCGCGACCACCCGGAGGCTGGCCTCGCTGGGCGCGAGGACGACGGCGGCGCCGCCGGCCCCGATCAGCAGCGCCGCGACGACGAGGGGCACCGCGTCGCTGACGGGGACCGGGCGTGAGTGTCGTCCGCTCATGCCCCCCACGGTAGGGCCGCCGGGGCCGGAAGCCCCGCAGCATCACCCGCCGGTGTCACGTGCCGTCACCCACAGCGACCCTCCTCTCACACCCCGTCACCCTCCCTCAACGGTTGAGGCGCGGGTCACACGTTAGAACGTGTGACCCGTCCACAAACGGTTGAGGAAAGGGGTTAGAGGAGGCCCTTGCTGGTGAGGTAGTCGAGGGCCACGTCGGCGGCCTTCTCGCGCTGGGCGTCCACCCGGTCATTGAGCGTCGCGAGGTCCTCGGTGGTGAGGACCCGCGACAGGGCGTTCAGCACCGCCGCGAGGTCGGCGTCGTCGCCGTACTTCTCCCCCACGATCGGGATCAGGTTGTCGGCCAGCTGCAGGCCCTTGTCGTCGGTGAGCACGACGAGCCCCAGCGGGCCGAGGGTCGCGTCGGTGGTGCCCGACAGCCCGAGCTGGGCGGTGCCCTTGACCACCGCGTCCTTGGTCTGCGCCGACCCGAAGCCGGTGGGGAGCACCTCGGTCAGGGTCAGGCCGTACGTCCCGATGAGGCCCAGCCCGCAGAACGGGCGCTCGGGGCACTCCTCGGTCGCGGCCAGGGTGATCGGCTGGCCGAGCGCCCCGAGGTCGCTCAACGTCTTCAGCGACTTGGCCTCGGCGAAGTCCTGGGTGACGAAGAACGCGTTCTGGTTGGCGGCCTTCGCCGGCTCCAGCGGGGTGAGACCCAGGGGGCCGGCCAGCTCATTCAGGGCGGCCGCGGTCGCCTCGGGGTCGCTGGAGGCGACCGGCTTGGCGTCGGGGCCGTTGACCTTGCGGTTGAGGAACTCCGTCATCGTCGCCAGGTAGTCGGGCACCACGTCGAGCTGGCCGTCCTCAAGGGCGGGCTCGTACAGCTCGCGGTTCTCCAGCACCGTGACGGAGGCCTCGTAGCCGGCGTCGTTGAGCAGCGCGGCGTACATCTCGGCCATCAGCTCGATCTCGGTGAAGCCGGCCGAGCCGACGACGACGGCGCCCTTGGACGCGGCGTCGCCGTCGGAGGACTCGGAGTCCGACGAGCCGCACGCGGAGAGCAGGAGCGCACCGGCGGCGAGGCCGGCGGCGGCGAGGAGGGTACGGGGGCGACGCATCGCGAGACCGCCTTCTGTGTCCCGTGGCCGATGGATCGGCCACGCGTGTCGGGCGGGCGCCGTGGTGGCCCGCGCGACAATCCCACCAGCGCACGGGCGCGTTGTCACCTCGAGGCGGGCGATCGAAGCCGTTTCGCGACCAGGCCGAAGCCGCCCTCGACGGCCAGCGCCAGCCCCGCCACGAGCAGCGCGCCGGCGATGAGCTGCGCGGGGTCCTGCCGGCCGAAGCCCGCCGTGATGATCCGGCCGAGCCCGCCGCCGGCCACCAGCGCCGCGATGGTGGCCGTGGCCACCACCTGCACGGTCGCCAGCCGGACCCCCGACAGCACGTGCGGGGCCGCCAGCGGCAGCTCGACCCGGCGCAGCACGGCCGGGCCGGCCATCCCCATCCCCCGGGCCGCCTCGACGACGTCCGGGTCGACCTCGCGCACGCCGGTGTGGGCGCTGGTGAGGATCGGCGGGATCGCGAAGAAGACCAGTGCGGTGACCGTCGCCGCCGCCCCGAGCCCGAGGGGCCCGAGGGCCAACAGCACGAGCAGGGCGTACGTCGGGACGGCCCGGCCGGCATTGGCGACGTTGACGACGAGCACCCGTCCCCGGTCGACATGGCCGAGCCACAGCGCCAGCGGCAGCGCGACGGCGCACGCAATCCCCACGGCGGCCGCGGTGAGGCCCACGTGCTCGACGAGCCGCGCCCACACCCCGGTCGGCCCGGACCAGTTCGCCGGGTCGGCGAGCCACTGCAGCGCCTCGATCAGCACCATCAGGAGCCCCCCGCCCGCCCGCGCCGCCAGGGGGTCGCCAGCCGCTCAATCCCGAGCACCACGAGGTCGAACAGCACCGCCAGCAGCACGCAGAGCACCGTGGCGGTGAGCACTTGGGGCCGAAAGAAGGTGTCCAGGCCGTCGTCGATCAGGTTGCCCAGGCCGCCGTAGCCGACCACGAACCCCACCGTGACCAGCGCGACCGTCGACACGGCCGCCACCCGCAGCCCGGCGAACGCGGTCGGCTGCGCGAGCGGCAGCTGCACGCGCCAGAACACCCGCCGCGGCGCCATCCCCATCCCGCGGGCCGCCTCGACGGCATCGGCCGGCACCGACTCGAGGCCCTCGACCAAGGCGCGGACCAGGATGGTGAGGGAGTACAGCACCAGCCCGACGACGACCGTGGTGGGGGTGATGCCGGTGATCGGCAGCAGCAGCGCGAAGAGCGCCAGCGACGGGATCGTGTAGACCACCGTCGACGCCCCCAGCACGAAGCCCTTGGCCCAGGCCGAGCGGCGCGCGAGCAGGGCCAGCGGGAACGCCACCACGACGGCGATGACCAGCGACACGGAGGCCAGCGCGACATGCTGGGCCGTGGCCGCCAGGATGTCGTCCGCGCGGCTGGTGACGTACTCGCCGCAGATCCAGTCGTTGCGGACCAGGCAGCCCTCGTCGGCGGCGGGGACGAGGAGGAGCACCCGTGGACGGTACCGGCGCCGCGGCCGCGATCCGGCTGGAGGCGGTCGGCAAGACGTACGCCGACGGGACCGTCGCCGTGGACGCGCTCACCCTCGACGTGTCGCCGGGAGAGGTGTGCGTGCTGGTCGGCCCGTCCGGGTGCGGCAAGACGACGACCCTCAAGATGATCAACCGGCTGATCGAGCCGACCAGCGGGCGGATCCTGCTCGACGGCGAGGACGTCACCCACGCCGACCCGGTCGCCTTGCGGCGGCGGATGGGGTACGTGATCCAGCACGTCGGCCTCTTCCCCCACCGCACGGTGGCGCAGAACATCGCCACCGTGCCCGAGCTGCTCGGCTGGGACCGCGCCCGGGTGCGCGACCGCACCGCGGAACTGCTGGACCTGGTCGGGCTGAGCCACGAGGTGTACGCCGGGCGATACCCGCAGTCGCTGTCCGGCGGTCAGCGGCAACGGGTCGGCGTGGCCCGGGCGCTGGCGGCCGATCCCCCGGTCCTGCTCATGGACGAGCCGTTCGGCGCGGTCGACCCGCTGGCCCGCGACCGGCTGCAGCAGGAGTTCCTGCGGCTGCAGCGGGCGATCGGCAAGACCGTCGTCCTGGTCACCCACGACGTCGAGGAGGCGGTGCGGCTCGGCGACCGGATCGCGGTGCTCTCCGAGGGCGGGCGGCTGGAGCAGCACGCGCCTCCGGCCGAGGTGCTGGGCGCGCCCGCCACCGAGGTCGTGGCCGGCTTCGTCGGCGGCGACCGCGGCATCAAGCGGCTGGCGGTCACGGCCATCGAGGCCGCCGACCTCGATCCGCCGCGCGACGAGCCGTCTGCCCGCCCCGGGCAGGTGGCCCTGGGAGACACCCTGCGCGACGCGCTCGGGGTCCTGCTCCGCCTGGACGCGACCTGGGTGGACGTCGTCGACCCGGCCACCGGCGCGGTGGTGGGCAGCCTCACCGCCGACTCGGTGCACGCGGCCGTCCGCCGCGGCGCGGCCGCCTCCCCCGCGAAGCCGGGCTAGCCGGCCTGGGTCGGCTCGGCGCCGGCCGGCGGGACGTCTCCGTCGGCGTCGGGCGGGATGCGGCACACCCGCTCCAAGACGAGCCCCGCCGCCGCGAGCCCCACCGCCGCCAACGCGGCGACCCCGGAGACCAGGGCCGCCCGGCGGTAGAAGGCGGAGTCCCAGTTGCCGACGGCGACGAGCAGGTAGCCGAGGTAGCCGCCGGCCACGATCGCCCCCGCGCGTGAGGCCGCCAGGCCGAGCATCGCCGCGCGCGCGGCGGTGAAGGGCGAGACCGGGGTCGCCCCCTTGTCGCGCCGGATCCGCGGCCGCAGGACCAACGCCGTCGCCAGGACGCCGACGGCCGAGGCGACGAGCACGACGACCGCCGCCCAGCCGATCTCCGGCAGCGCCGCCCGCGCGGCCAGGACGCGGACCAGGGCCCACACCAGCACCCCCGTGCCCGCGGCCCAGGCCAGCAGGTGGCGGATCTCGGTGGGCCTCACTCCAACCGCCCCGGACGCGGGAGGACGAGGTCGTCACGGCGCCGGAGTCCCGTCCGATCGGCCCGCGCGAGCAGGTCGGCGACGGTCCCCAGGTCGCCCACGGACGCGCCCGGATCGACATCCGCCCAGGGGACCAGCACGAAGGCCCGCTCGTGCGCACGCGGGTGCGGCAGCGTGAGGACCTGGTCGTCGACGGGAGACTCCGCGTGGTCGATCAGGTCGACGTCGAGGGTGCGCGCCCCCCACCGCTCGGCGCGGACCCGCCCGTGCGCCGCCTCGACCCGGTGCGCCAGGTCGAGCAGGGCATGCGGCGACAGCTGGGTCTCCACGAGCACGACGGCGTTGAGGTAGGCGGGCTGCTCGGCCGGCCCCCCGACCGGGTCGGTCTCGTACACCGGCGACACGGCCGACACCCACAGCTCGCGGGCCAGGTGGTCCACGGCCGAGCAGAGCGTCGCGAACGGGTCGCCCGCCGGCGACGGCAGGTTGGCCCCCAGGGCGAGCACGGCGGGGCGCAGCGCGGCGGTCATGGGCGCCCCCGCTCCACGGTCACCGTCACGTCGCCGAAGGGCACCGGCATCGGCGCCTCCGGCTTGTGCACGGTGACCTCGACGCGCGCCACGCGCGGATCCTCCAGGCAGGCCTCGGCGATCCGTGGCGCGAGCGTCTCGATCAGGTCGAGCGGGCCGCCCTCGATCAGGGCGACCACGCGCTCGCCCAGCCCGCCGTAGTCGACGGTGTCGGCGAGGTCGTCGCTGGCCGCGGCCGCGGTGTGGTCGACGTCGAGCACGACGTCGACGACGAACTCCTGCCCCTGCTCGGTCTCGAACGCGAACCCCGTGGTGGCCGAACCCGCGGATCCCCGTCACCGTGATGCGGTCGGTCATCGCGGGGGCCCCACCGTGCGGGCGCGGGCGCGCGACGCCGACCAGCGCGCGGCCACGCGCACCGCGTCGGCGCTGCCGGGCGTCGTGCACCCGCACGCACCAGGCCCCGGCGGCCGCCGCCAGTGCCGTGATCGCGTCGGTGGCCCGTCGCGGTCGTCCACCGGGCGCGGCGCGGCTGCCGCGTCCGGCGAGCAGCTCGCCGAGGAACCGCTTGCGGGAGGCGCCGACGAGCACGGGTCGCCCGAGCGCGCGGCAGCCCGTCGAGCGCGGCCAGCAGCGCCCAGTTGTGCTCGGCCTCCTTGGCGAAGCCGAGCCCGGGGTCGAGGACGACGCGGGCCGGGTCGATGCCGGCGGCCGCGCAGGCGGCCAGCCGACTGGCGAGCTCGGCGGTCACGTCGGCCACGACGTCGTCGTACGAGGCCAGCGCCGCCATGTCGGCCGAGGGGCCCCGCCAGTGCATCGCGACGTACGGGGCGTCGACGGTGGCGAGCCACGGGCAGCATCTGCGGGTCGGCCAGGCCGCCGCTGACGTCGTTGACCAGCACCGCCCCGGCGTCGAGGCGGCGGCGGCCGTCTCGGCCCGCATCGTGTCGATGCTCACCGCAACGCCCGCGCCGCGAGGGCGCGCACGACGGGGAGCACCCGCGCGAGCTCGGTCGCCGCGTCGACCCGCTCGGCGCCGGGCCGGGTCGACTCGCCGCCGACGTCGACGAGGTCGGCGCCGTGCGGCCGCCAGCGCGAGCCCGTGCGTCGACCGCGGCCGCGCGCGTCGAGGAAGCGGCCGCCGTCGGAGAACGAGTCGGGCGTGACGTTGAGGACGCCCATCACCAGGCAGCGGCCGAGGGCGGCGAGCCTCGGCGGCAGCCCCGCGGGCCCGGGTCGCCCGCTCACGGCTGGCTCACGAGCGGGCTACCGGCCCGCGATGAGGCTCATCGCCTCGGCGCGGGTGGCGGGGTCGCGCAGCTGGCCGCGCACCGCGCGGGTGATGGTCCGGGCGCCGGGCTTGCGGACGCCGCGCATCGACATGCACAGGTGCTCGCACTCGATCACCACGATGACGCCGCGCGGCTCGCAGGATCCGCACCAGCGCGTCGGCGACCTGCGTGGTGAGCCGCTCCTGCACCTGCGGGCGCTTGGCGTAGACGTCGACGAGGCGGGCCAGCTTCGACAGCCCGGTGATGCGGCCGTCGTCGCTGGGGATGTAGCCGACGTGGGCGACCCCGTGGAACGGCACGAGGTGGTGCTCGCACGTGGAGTAGACCTCGATGTCCTTCACCAGCACCATCTCGTCGTGGCCGAGGTCGAAGGTGGTCGTGAGCACGTCCTCCGGGCGCCTGGCGCAGCCCGGCGAACATCTCGGCGTACGCCCGGGCGACCCGGGCCGGGGTGTCGCGCAGGCCGTCGCGGTCGGGGTCCTCGCCGATCGCGAGGAGCAGCTCGCGCACGGCCGCCTCGGCGCGGGCGTGGTCGAAGTCGGCGCCGGGACCACCTGGTCGCGCTCGGGCAGCGTGATCGGGTCCAGCCATGCGGGCTCGACGCCGCCCGCGGGGACGCGGCCGCCGGTGCGCGAGCCGTCCGGGCCCGATCTGCACGTCCGCTCGACTCGCGCCGGTCGCGCCGAGTCCGTTGCGGAGCGCGCCGTTCGGCCGCGGCGATCTCGCTCGGGCCGTCAGCGACCGGCGGCGGTCGGACGGCGGGCGCTGCGCGACGAGCCGGTCCACGCCGGGCGCTCGGGCGCTTGCGCGAGCGGCTCGAAGATCTCGCGCGACCTCCTCCTTGTCGAGCGTCTCCTTCTCGAGCAGCTCGACGCACCAGGGCGTCGAGCACGTCGCGGTTCTCGACGAGGATCTCGCAGGCCTCGTCGTGCGCGGCCTCGATGAGCCGGCGGACCTCCTCGTCGATCGCCGCGGCGACGCTCCTCGGAGTAGTCGCGCGGGTGGCCGATAGTCGCGGCCGAGGAAGACCTCGCCCTGCTCCTGGCCGAGCTTGATCGCACCGAGCCGCTCGGTCATGCCGTACTGCGGTGACCATCGCGCGGGCGATCGCGGTGGCCTTCTCGATGTCGTTGGCGGCGCCGGTGGTGGGGTCGTGGAAGACGAGCTCCTCGGCGGCGCGGCCGCCGAGCATGTAGGCGAGCTGGTCGAGCATCTCGGTGCGCGTGGTGGAGTACTTGTCCTCGTCGGGCAGCACCATCGTGTAGCCGAGGGCGCGGCCGCGCGGACAGGATCGTGATCTTGTGCACCGGGTCGGTGTTGGGCAGCGCCGCGGCCACGAGCGCGTGACCGCCCTCGTGGTAGGCGGTGATCTTCTTCTCCTGCTCGCTCATGAGCCGGCTGCGCTTCTGCGGTCCGGCGATGACGCGGTCGATCGCCTCGTCGAGCGACGTCCGTGGTCGATCAGCTGCTCGCCGTGGCGGGCGGTGAGCAGCGCGGCCTCGTTGAGCACGTTGGCCAGGTCGGCGCCGGTGAAGCCCGGCGTGCGCCGGGCGACGTCGCGCAGGTCGACGTCGGGCGCGAGCGGCTTGCCCTTGGCGTGCACCCTGAGGATCTCCTCGCGGCCCTCCAGGTCGGGCGCGCTCGACGGCGATCTGCCGGTCGAAGCGGCCCGGGCGCAGCAGCGCCGGGTCGAGGATGTCGGGCCGGTTGGTGGCGGCGATCAGGATGACGCCGCCGGTGACGTCGAAGCCGTCCATCTCGACGAGCAGCTGGTTGAGCGTCTGCTCGCGCTCGTCGTGACCGCCGCCGAGGCCGGCGCCGCGGTGGCGGCCGACGGCGTCGATCTCGTCGACGAAGATGATCGCCGGCGCGTTGGCCTTGGCCTGCTCGAACAGGTCGCGCACGCGGCTGGCGCCGACGCCGACGAACATCTCGACGAAGTCCGAGCCGGAGATCGAGAAGAACGGCACGCCGGCCTCGCCGGCGACCGCGCGCGCGAGCAGCGTCTTGCCGGTGCCGGGCGGGCCGTAGAGCAGCACGCCCTTGGGGATCTTGGCGCCGACGGCCTGGAACTTGGCCGGGTCCTGCGAGGAACTCCTTGATCTCCTCGAGCTCCTCGACCGCCTCGTCGGCGCCGGCGACGTCGGCGAAGGTCGTCTTCGGCAGTGTCCTTGGTGACCAGCTTGGCCTTGGACTTGCCGAAGTTCATGACCCGCGAGCCGCCGCCCTGCATCTGGTTCATGAAGAAGAAGCAGCAGGAAGATGATCAGCACGATCGGGCAGCAAGCTGAACAGCAGGGTCACGCAGCAGGCTCGTGCTGCGGCACCTCGACGTTGTAGCCGTCCTTGAGCGGCCCGGCGTCGACCTTCGCCTGCAGCAGCTCTGGCAGCTCTGACGCCCTGGCCGCTCGACGTACTGGCGCCGCGCTGCTTGCGTCGCCGTCGTCGAGGGTCGACCTCGATCGCGCTGGTCGCGGTCGACGATCGTGGCCTCGGTCGACCTTGCCGTCCTGGATCGCGGCGACGACCTGGAGGTGTCGACCTCCTTGGGAGCCGCCGGCGTTGGCGAGCAGGCTGCGCTGACGAGCAGCACGAGCGACCAGCGGCCGAGCACGATCCAGAGGAACGGGCCGCGGAAGAAGCGCTTGATGTTCCATCGAACGCGGGGCGCGGCGGCCCCGTCCCTCCTGAGCTCCAGATCGGCGGCGATGAACGGCCGCTGGCCGGGTGCCGCGGTACGACCGGCTACAGCCGGCGGCCCGACGCGCGCCCCGGTGCACGGCGGGAGCGCACGCCGGGACGTCGCCCGGCACGTCCGCACGCCGGTTGTTCCGCTAGCCCGCCGTAGACGTGCGGGGCGAGGGTGCCGACGAACGGGCAGGTTGCGGTACTGCTCGGCGTAGTCGAGGCCGTAGCCGACGACGAACTCGTTGGGGATGTCGAAGCCGACGTACTTCACGCGGCACGTCGACCTTGGCGGCGTCGGGCTTGCGCAGCAGCGTGCAGCACCTCGACCGAGGCCGGGCCGCGCGAGCTGCAGGTTGCGCAGCAGCCAGGACAGCGTGAGGCCGGAGTCGATGATGTCCTCGACGACGAGCACGTGCCGGCCGGTGATGTCGCGGTCGAGGTCCTTGAGGATGCGCACGACGCCCGAGCGACTTGGTGCCCGAGCCGTACGACGACACCGCCATCCAGTCCATCTCGACCGGGCCGGTGCAGCGCGCGGGACGAGGTCGGCCATGACCATCACGGCGCCCTTGAGCACGCCCGACCAGCAGCAGGTCGTCGCCCGCGTAGTCGGCGTCGATCTGCGCCGGCGAGCTCGGCGAGCCTGCGGCTGATCTGCGTCCTCGGTGAGCGAGCACCTGCGCGAGGTCGGATCCGAGGTCCGAGCGCGTCCATGCACGCTGCCTGTCCGAGGGTCGCGCGGGTCGTCGGCCGCCGGGGCAGCGCGCCGAGCCTGCCACAGTCGCGGCGCGGCCTCGACACCGCCCGGCAGGCGCGACCGGCGCCCTGCCCGCGCCAGGCGGTCACGAGCGCGTCGACGCGCCGACGTGCCCGGCGCCGAGCCGACCCGGCCGGGCAGCCCGCCGCGAGCAGCCGCCGGCGCAGCACCCGGGGGCGGACCGCCTGCGGGAGAGCGGCCGAGCGCCGCCGACGTCGCAGCGTGCCGTCGCCGCGTCGCCGCCGACGGCGTCAGCGGCCTCCGTCGGCCAGCGCGTCGAGGGCGTCGGCGTCGGCGCGCAGCAGGTCGGCGGTGCGGGCCAGCGCCGCGGCGATGCCCGGGCCGAGCGTCGCGCCTCGAGCACCGGCAGCGACTCCGTGGCGCACCCGGGACCGCGGGTGAAGCGCGGGTCGGCGTTGTGCGGGTCGTCCCACGGCGTCGAGGCCCTCGGCCACGCACGGCGGCGCACGCGTCGCGCGCGGCGCAGGTCGAGCAGCGGACGCGCGGTAGACGCCGCGCGACCGGCGGCGGCATGCCGGCCAGGCGACCGCGCGCCCGAGCCGCGGGCCAGGCCGAGCAGCACGGTCTCGGCCTGGTCGTCGAGGGTGTGGCCGAGCAGGACCGCCGCCGCGCCGGCGTCCGGGCGGCCGCGGCAGAGCGCGTCGTAGCGGGCCTCGCGCGCCGCGGCCTCGGGGCCGCCGCCGCCCGGACGACCGTCGGCCGACGACCACCGACCGGGTCGAGGCCCAGCCGCCGCGGCCAGGGCGGCGGCGCGCCTCGGCGCGGTCGGCCGACCCGGCCTGCAGCCCGTGGTCGACGCGACGGCGCCGGCGCGCAGGCGCCGGGTCGCGGCCGCCGCGAGCGCCGCGGCGGCGGCGAGCGCGAGCGAGTCGGCGCCGCCGGAGCAGGCGACGAGGCACGAGGCCCGCCGGCGGCGAGGCCGGCGCAGGGCGGCCCGACCGCGCGGCGGACACCGCTGGCGGCCGCTCGGCTGTCGGCGAGCGCACGGAGCCCGCGTCCGCCAGCGCCAGCACGGCCGCGGGCCGTGCACCCGGGCGCACCCAGCGCGCCGGGGTCGGCGATCTCGTCGCGCGGTGGGCAGGGTCTCCGGCGACGGTCCACACCGCGGTTGAAGCCGTCGAGCCCCACCTGCGTCGACGACGCCGCGGACGAACGCGCGCCCCTCGGAGTACTGCGCGCATCTTCGCGTCGAGCCCGAGCAGGCGGCGCAGCGAGGCCGTCGACCGGCGCCCGCGCTCGCCGCGGCGCTGCGTCGAAGCGCTCGCCGGATCAGCGCCACCGTGGGCACGACCTCCGGGCCGACCGTCGTCCATCACGTAGTCGGCGTGGCCCTCGAGCAGGTCATGAGCGCGGTGAGCCGGTCGAGCACCTCCCGCTGCTCCGGCGTCTGCACGGCGTCGACGAGCGAGCGCGCCGGCCTCGCGGCCGATCAGCGCCGAGCCGATCGCGCCGACGACCGCCGCCAGCCGCTCGACGCCACTGGCGCCGGCTCGGTCGCCGGCGAGCCGAGGAAGTCGTGGATCTCGCCGAGGAGGTGGTCGCGCAGCCACGGCACCGCGCCGAACTGCACCCGGTGGGTCTCCTCGTGCAGGCAGACCCAGAGCCGGAAGTCGGCGGCGTCGACGCCGAGGTGCCGCTCGGCGCGCACGATGTTGGGCGCGACGAGGAGCAGCCGGCCCTGGGCTGCGCGCCGAGGCGCGTCGTGAACGACTCGTACTGGCCGAGCACCTTGCCCGGACAGGTACGCCGAGCACGCCGCCGAGCTGCAGCGCGGTGAGCGCGCGAGCCGACCGCCGTGACGACCGCCGGGCCCGGCGCGCGGGTGGCCAGCCGCTCCTCGAGCGCGGGGCGAGCACGACGCGGAAGCCGTCGACGTTGCTGTCGACCCAGGCGGCGCGGTCGACCACGATCGACCGGCGGCGAGCGTCGCCGGCGTCGAGCCCGGTGCGCTCGCGCACCGGGCCGACGGCGTACCGCGGCGGCGGCGTACAGCCGCCACGGCGGCGCGCGCGCCTCCTCGGGCGGCCGACCGGGACCGCGGGCGGACCAGCCGGGCGCCGCGGTCGGCCGCCAGGTCCCAGTCGACGACCTCCACGCGGTGACCCTACGCGTCACGGCGGTCAGCGGGCAGCCGCACCCGCGCCGAGCGCGGCCGCGGCCCGGTCGATGCGCGGCCCGGGCGCCGCTGCGCGTGACCAGCCGGCCGGCGACCGGTCGGCGAGGAAGGCGAACACGCAGCAGTCCGGCCGTCGGCGGTCGTCGACCGAGCCCGGCCAGCGCGGTGACGCCGGTGAGCGTGCCGGTCTTGGCCGCGCACGACGCCGCGGCCGGCCCGGTGTCGGCCGTGTCGAAGCGCTCGGCGAGGGTGCCGGTGACGCCGGCGACGGGCAGCCCGGTGAGGACGGGCCGCAGCAGCGGCGAGTTGCGGCCGTACGCCTGGGCGAGCGACGCGGTGATCAGCCCCGGCGCGGCGCCGCGAGCCGGTCGCGCGCAGCCCGCTGCCGTCGAGCAGCGAGAGCCCGGTGACGTCGAGGCCCAGGCCGGCCAGGGCCGTCGCCGTCGTCCGCGGCTGCCCCCGGCGAAGTCCGCCGGCTCGCCGGTGGCCGCCGCCGGCCAGGTGGGCGAGCGCCTCGGCGAGGTCGTTGTCGGAGTTGGTGAGCATCCGCTCGACGAGCGCCGACATCGGCGCGACTCTACGCCGCGACGAAGGCCGCGGCTTGGCCGCCGGGGCCGCCGCGTCCACGCGCCGTCGGCTCGCCCGCCACCGCGACCCCCGCGGCGGTGAGCGCCTGGGCGAACCTCCGTGCGGCCTCGAGCGAGGGGTCGGCGACCCGAGCGTCGCGATCGGGCGCCACCCGGCCCTGGTCGGCCGACAGCGCGGTCACCGGCCAGACGACGCCGCTCGCGACGTAGCCGGGGGGCCAGCTCGGCGCGGCGGTCGGCGGCGCGAACAGCGCGTCGTCGTAGCGCAGGGTGATCTGGCTGAGCCCTTGCGGCGCGAGGGCGGCCGCGGTGCGCTGGGCCAGCTCGGCCAGGGAGGCTCCGGCCGGGTACGAGCCGGCGCCCTGTCGGCGTCGTGGTGAGCGTCGCGTCGCCGCCGCCGACCAGCACGTGCTCGCCGGCGGCCGCGCCCGGGCGACGCCGGTGCGCAGCCGGGTCTCGGGGCCGAGCGCGATGAGCGCGGTGACCGCGGTGAGCAGCTTGGCGGTGGACGCAGGGGTGGCGCCGGCCTGGGCCTGGCGCGCCGCCAGCGGCTCACCGGTGGCCGCGTCCAGCACCGACGACGTGCACATCGCCGCCCAGCGCCGGATCGGAGAGCGGGCCGGCGAGCGCCGCGTCCACGCCGGCCGACGTGGGCAGCGGGGCGGCCGGATCCGGTGGCGGCAGCGCCGGACCGGCGCTGGCCACCGGCGAGGAGCCGGGCAGGGGCTCGGCCGCCTCGACCTCGGCCGACCGATCAGCGGACTCCCCACGCGATGGCGCCCACGGCTGCCGCCGCCACGGCGAGCGCGGCGACCCCCGCCCCCCAGCGGGCGGCTCGTGATCGGGGCAGCACGTCGTCCTCCCGGGGGCGCGCGGATCGGGTCGTCGGATCGGGTCGTCCGCCGTGGCGGATGCAGGCGAGACTCGGCGGCGACCCCGGCGGCCCCTGTGCCGCCACCAACCGCGCCGCACCGGCGCCGACCTCGAGGAGCGCCCCGCCGTGGAGTTCGACGTCACGATCGAGATCCCCAAGGGCCAGCGCAACAAGTACGAGGTCGACCACTCGACCGGGCGGATCCGGCTGGACCGGATGCTGTTCACCGCGACGCGCTACCCGGCCGACTACGGGTTCATCGAGCAGCACCCTCGGCGAGGACGGCGACCCGCTCGACGCGCTCGTGCTGCTCGACGAGCCGACCTTCCCGGGGTGCCTGATCAAGTGCCGCGCGGTCGGGATGTTCCGGATGACCGACGAGGCCGGCGGCGACGACAAGGTGCTCTGCGTCCCGGTGGCCGACCCGCGCCTGGACCACCTGCGCGACATCCACCACGTGGCGGAGTTCGACCGGCTGGAGATCCAGCACTTCTTCTCGGTCTACAAGGACCTCGAGCCGGGCAAGAGCGTCGAGGGCGCCACCTGGGCCGGCCGCACCGAGGCCGAGGAGGAGATCGTCCGGTCGCTGAAGCGGGCCCAGGACACCGGGTACTGGGACGACAAGCACTGAGCTCGCGCGCCGCAGGCGCACGCTCGTTCAGGGGCGGGTCAGGGGCGGGCGAACCCGAACAGGCTCGGGCGGTTGATGCTCGACTCCTTGACCCAGGAGCCGGTGTAGGGAGCCTCGATCATCAGGCCCGCGCCCAGGTAGAGCCCCACGTGGTAGATCGTGCCGGCGTCGGTCGGGTCTGATCCGAAGAAGACCAGGTCGCCCGGGCGGGCCTGGGTGGCCGGGATCTTCTTCGCCTGCGCGAACTGCGCGACCGAGTAGTGCGGCAGGGCCACGCCGCCGGCCTCCCAGGCGCGCATCGTCAGCCCGGAGCAGTCGAAGGAATCGGGGCCGTCCGCGGCCCACACGTATGGCTTGCCCAGCTGGGCGCGGGCGAAGGCGATGGCCGCGGCGGCGCCCTCCTCGGTGCCCGTCGAGACCCCGCCGGTGAGCGACGGGGACCACGCGGGCGCCGGGGTCGGGCGCTCGCCGTTGCCGCCGTAGACGCCCGAGCCTGTCGGCGCGGGTGTCGACGTGCGCGCCCGGGCCGCGGCTTGCTCGGCGGCGCGCTTCGCTGCCGCGGCCTCGGCCGCCTGGCGGGCGGCCTCGGCGGCGAGGGCATCGCGGCGGGCCTGCTCGAGGGCCTTGTTCGTGGTCTTGGCGCTGGCGAGGTCGGCGGTGGCCTGATCGCGGGCGGCCGCCACCTGGGCCACCATGATCTGCTGGGCCGCGACCTGGGCCTCGGCCTCGACCTTCTTCTGGCGGACCTGCTCGGCAGCCGCGCGCTGGCTCTCCAGCGCAGCGTCGGCCTGGGCCCGCAGCACCCGGGAGACCACCTCGGCCACGCGGACCTTGTCCAGCGCGGACGACTGCTGCTGCGACACCTGGTCGAGGGTCGTGGTGCGGTCGACCAGCGCCTGGACGCCGTTGGCCCCCAGCATCGACGCGACCCCCGCGAGATCCCCACCCGATCGGTAGGAGGCTGCGGCGAAGCGGCCGACGGCCGCGCGCTGCGTCCCGAGGTCGGCCTCCGCCGCCTCCGCCTGAGCGCGGGCGGCGGCGGCGGTCTGCTCGGCCTGCTGCAGCTGGTAGAGCGCGCCCTCGTACGCCGTCACGGCCTGGGCCATCGCGACGCCGGCCGCCTCCAGCTGCGCGCCGGCCAGCGCCAGCTGGGCCTGCGCCCGGCCGACCTTGCCGGCGGCGGTGTCGATGGCCTGGCGGCTGGCCGCGAGCTCCTGTTCGCTGGGGTTCGTCGGATCGGCGGCGGCCGCGGGCGCGAGCGCGCCCAGCAGGGCCACGGCGGCCACCGACGCGAGGGCGCGCGCGGCCCACGACCGCGAGGAGGCATGGCCTCGAGCGGAGTGGCGAGGGGGCACGCGGACTCCCAACGGCGGATGGCGGATGCCTTGGACCGTAGGAGGTGAAACGGGCAGAGGGAACAGGAATCCCACAAGTCACAGGGGTCCCATCGGCGTGTCGCGTTGACACGCCGGTCTTACAAGGCTGTTATTCGCCCCCGCAGTCTGGCGAGGCGCCCCGGAGGCTCACTCCTCGCGGTGCGCCAGCTCCGGGGCGAAGGCCGGCAGGCACAGCGCGATGTACTCCGCGCCGTCTCCGCCCTCCGGCACCAGGTAGCGGACCCGCTCGCCGGCTCGGGTCACGATCGCCGCGCCGGCCACCACATCGGTGCTGCCGCCGTCGTGCTCGACGCGCAGCCGTCCCCGCAGCACCAGGGTGACCTCGTCGAACTCGGGGGTCTGCGCGGGCTCCGACCAGCCGGCCGGGGCGACCATCCAGGCCAGGCTGGCGGCGTCGGTGCCGGTGGCCAGCCGGCCGAGGTACTCGCGGATGAGCTTGTCGCCGGGGACCTCGACGAGGGCGGGGCGCGTGATGAGTTCGGGCACCCGCCCACCCTGGCGCCCCACCCCACCCCATGGGGTTGATCAAGCAGGTTTGGCTGGCCGGAGGCCTCAGGCCCGCCCGGCCAGCAGTCCCTCGATCCGGTCGGCCAGCCGGTCGGGCACCACGCTGTCGGGGTCCTGCAGCCCGGCGAGCGCCGCGGTTGCGCCCACCAGCGAGGCGTACAGCGGCGGGCAAGTCGGGCAGGTCTCGAGGTGCCGCTCGACCAACCCGGCCTGACCGGGGTCCAGATCGCCGTCGAGGTAGTCGCTGACCTGGCTGCGGGCATCCCAACAGCGCAGCGGCACCCCGCGCAGCGCCTCTCGGCGCTCCTGCCCGCGGGCCAGCGCCGAGACCAGCATCATCCGGCCCCGGCGCAGCCGCTGCTTGGCCGCCGGCAGGCCGATCTCGTGCAGCTCGGCGATCGCCCGCACGGTCCAGCCCTCGGCGTCGTGCAGCACGACGGCCGTCCGGTAGATCACCGGGAGTCGGAGCAAGGCGTCCTCCAGCTCCTCCCGGGTCTCCGCGCGCAGCACCACGGCCGAGGCGTCGACGGTGTACGAGTCGTCGCGCCACCGCTCCTCGACGGCCTCGGCGAGGTCCTCGACCGGGATCTCCCGGTCGCGCCGCGCCCGGTCGACGGCCAGGTTGTGCAGGATCCGGTGCAGCCAGGTCGCCAGGGCGGCGTCGCCGCGGTAGGAGTCGGCGCGCTCCAGCGCGCGCACCACGGTCTCCTGCACGAGATCCTCGGACTGCTGCGGGTCGCGGGTGACGGTGCGCGCGAACCTGAGCAGTCCGGGGATCTCATCGGCGAGCAGAGGGCCGAGTTGGCGGGCGTCCACGCCCCGACGCTAGCGAGCGGCGCCGCTGCGTGCCTTGGCGGCCGGCTCGACCGGGCAGGTGCTCATGCCGAACACCCGGTACAGCGGGCAGACGCCCACGGCGGCCGTGACGAGCAGGACGCCGGCGACGACAAACAGGATGATGCCGAGCACGGTGGTCGGTCCGGCGGCCAAGGCGCCGACCACCGATGCGGCGGCGATGACAACGCGGATGATGCGGTCGGCGGGGCCTTCGTTCTTGGTCACGGTGTCCTCTTCGGTGGGTCTGTGGGTGGTTGGTATCTGACACGTCATAGACGCACCAACCCCGGAAAGGGATACCGGCCCCTCACCGGCCCCCGACGCTCCGCCCGGCTCCCCGCGACCTAGTGGACGGGGCCTTCGCCCTCGATGTGCGGCACCGGCGGGACGTGAACGGCCAGCTCCTCCTCCGACGGGATCTCCGCTTCGACGTCGTCGGCGTCGATGCTGTGCGTCATCGCGTACACGATCGCGCCGCCGGTCACGAAGATGAGGCTGCCCACCGCCACCCAGGCGGCCGCCCCGGGCAGCTGGGTCAGCTTGTAGACCAGCCACGCGATGGTCGTGGTGGCCGGGATCGTGACGACCCAGGCGGCCACCATCTCGCCGACGACCTTGAGGTTGAGCCCGCGGCCGGACGACACCCCGGCGCCCATGACCGACGACCCGGCGGCGTGGGTGGTCGAGATCGGGATGCCGTAGCCAGTCGCCCCGAAGATCGCTGTGATCGCGCCGAGGTTGGCGGCCAGCCCCGAGGCGGCGTGCAGCGTCGTGATCCGCAGCCCCATCGTCTCGATGATCTTCCAGCCGCCCCACACGGTGCCCAGTGCGATGGCCGCGTACGCCGAGATCGCGACCCATTCGGGGACCGCGATCTCGTCGCTGCCGGCCGGAGCGGTGAGGTAGCCGGTGCCGACGAGCAGCGCCGCGATCACACCCATCGTCTTCTGGGCGTCGTTGGCCCCGTGGCCGAACGACACCGCGCCGGCGGACACCAGTTGCAGCACCTTGAACGGCCGCGCGTTGTCCGGCAGCTTGAACAGCTTCTGCGACCCCGCCACGAGGTACATCGCGAGGAAGGCGACCGTGAACGCCACCAACGGCGAGGCGATGATCGCCACGGCGGTCTTCTGCACCGACGACCAGTCGATGGCGTCGATCCCGCCTGCCGACAGGCCGGCCCCCACAAGCCCGCCGATGAGCGCGTGGCTCGACGACGAGGGCATCCCGACCCACCAGGTCGCGTAGTTCCAGACGATCGCGGCCACCAGGGCGGAGAAGACGACCGCCAGTCCAGACACGTCGGGGTCGACGACCTTCGCGACCGTGTTGGCGACCGCGGTCCCGACGAAGAAGTAGGCCAGGAAGTTGAAGAACGCGGAGAACCACACGGCCCACTTCGCGGGGAGCGCACGCGTGGCCACGACGGTGGACACCGAGTTCGCCGCGTCGTGGAAACCGTTGGTGAAGTCGAAGAGCAGCGCGAGGGCGACGACGGCGACGACGCCGATCAGCAGGGTGTCCACGTGCGCATTCTGTACGCCCGATGAACGCTACGTGAACGGTCCAGCGAACCCACCTGGACGGGACTTACGTCCCAGGCGGGACGAAGGGCCCGATTCAGCCGATTGGCACCCAGAGCAGGCGCAGGTCGGCCACCCGCACGTCGGTCTTCTCCAGCGGGACCGCCATCGCCTCCACCGCGGCCGCCTTGGCCATCCACGCCGTGTCCAGGGCGGCCACCTCGGCCGCCAGGTCGGACTCCAGCACCGCGAGGTCGCCCTGCAGCACGTTGACCTTGCCCTCGGCCGCGCCGACCCGCGCCGAGGACTTCGCATGCTGGCGCGCCTCGGTCGCGATGGAGGTGCGCGACCGCCGGCCGCCCAGCAGCCCGCCCAGCAGCCCGCCGACGGCACCGGCCACCGAGGCCTGGAACTGCGCCTGGTGGTCGGCTTCGGCCATGGCGGCGTCCTCGGCCGCGGCCCCGATCCGGTCGCGCATCTTGGTCAGGCGGGCCTCGTACTTGGTTCGCAGCGCAGCCGTCGCGGCGTCGGCCTTGGCGTCGGCCGCCGCCACGCAGCGGTCGCCGAACTCCTCACTGGTCTCCCCGACCCGTCCGTAGACCCCCAGCTCGCGGTTGACCAGGATCTCGGCCGTCCGGGTGCGGACCAGGTGGTCGGTGAGAGCGCGCTTCAACTCGGCCCACCAAGCCTTGGTGCCGATGGCCGCGTCGGTGAGCTCGTACGCGGCCGGGCCGCTCGCCGGGGCGGCGAGCAGGTCGCGGTCGTCGTAGTCCACCGCGACGAACCCGCTCGCGTCAGCCGCCAGGGGCAGCGGCATCAGCACGGCCTCGTACTCCTCGTCGTGGATGAGGTCGGCCAACGTGTCGTCGTAGCGCAACTGCACCCGCGCGACGGCCGCGGCCCGGTGGACGCGGCCGGGGACCGCGCCGATCCGGCTGGACCAGGGGGCGGCGGGATCGAGGTGGGCGACGAGCACCCCGGCGGCGGCCGCCGGGGCGACGGGGGTCGTCTCGGCTCCACCGGCCGCGAGGCGCGGGACGGCGCGGCAGGCGCGGCGGCGACCGGCGCCTCAGGGGCTGCCGGCGCCGCGGGGACGGGCGCGGTAGTCGCCGTGGCCGAAGGTGAGGGGGCAGCCGGAGCGGCCGGGGCGGCCGCGGCCTTGAGCCCGCTGAGCTGGTCCCTGGTGAGCGGCCCCCGCAGGTACGACATGGCCCAGCGCGTGGTGAAGACCTGCGGGGCGTCCTGGCTGGCACGGCGCAGCAGGAACTCGCGCTTGCCGAGGCCGGAGATCAGGTCGCCGACCGCGCCGACGTCGACGCTGCCGGCCGCGCTCGCCATGCCCTCAAGCAGGCGCGCCTTGTCGCGCTCGGTCTGCAGCCGGCCGATCATCCAGGTGCCGGCGTTGGACAGCGCCTTGTAGTCGATGTCGACGGGGTTCTGGGTGGAGAGCACCACCCCGAGGCCGAAGGCGCGCGCCTGCTTGAGCAGCAGCATGATCGGCTTCTTGGTGGGCGGGTTGGCCACCGGCGGCAGGTAGCCGGCGACCTCGTCCATGTAGAGCAGGGCGCGCAGGTCGGTCGAGCCGCTCTGTCGGCGCATCCAGGTGACCAGCTTGCTCAGCACGAGGGCAGTGACCGACTGCCGCTCCTCGTCGGACAGGTGGGCCGTCGAGACGATCGCGCAGCGCGGCTTGCCGGACGGCGAGCGCAGCAGCGCCCCGGCGTCCACGGGGTCGCCCTGCATCCACTGGGCGAAGCTGGGCGCCGCGAGCACCCCGTTGAGCCGCATGGCGAACGCGGTGCGGTCGGCCGGGGGGTAGAACGTGTCGAGGTCGAGCACCCCGAGCTTGCGGATCGGCGGCTGCTGGACGCGCCCGACCAGGGTGCCGAGGTCGAGCGTCTCGCCCCGCGACCACGCGTCGTGGACGAGGTTGGCGAGCAGGATGTGCTCGCGTGAGGAGAGCGGGTCGGCCTCGATGCCGATGAGCCCCAGCAGCCCGGCGATGTAGCCGTCGATCTCATCGTTGACCGACTCGGTGTCGGTGAGGTCGGTCGGGGGCTGCAGCGAGCCGAGGATGTTGAGCGGGATCCCCGCCGACGAGCCCGGCGTGTACACGGCGAAGTCGACGGTGTCGCGCAGGGCCTGGATCCGCTCCGGGCCGATCCCCCAGCCGGCCAGCCCGTCCTTCCACAGCGCCGCCTGCTGCGCGGCGAACTCCTCCACCGTCAGTCCCGCCTGCTGGGCCTGCCCGGGGTCGACCCAGGGGGCGAAGTCCGCCGGCGCCAGCGCGGGGAAGGTCAGGCACAGGTTCGCCAGATCGCCCTTGGGGTCGATCAGGATCGCCGGCACGCCCGCCTGCAGGCACTCCTCGATCAGCACGATCCCGAGGCCGGTCTTGCCGGAGCCGGTCATCCCGACGATCACGCCGTGCGTGGTCAGGTCGGAGGACGGCAGCCGGGTGGGCGCGTCGGTGCGGGCGTGGGTCGCGGCGTCGACGCCGCCGCCCAGGAGGAGCTCAGCCATGCGGCCGAGCGTATTGCGGTCGGCCGCAGCGCCGGGCGGTCTTGGCGTGCGTGCCCCGGGGCGCCCCTCGGTGGGGCAGCATGCGAGGCATGTGCGACACGTTCGTGGTCTTGCCCGACGCCACGGCGACCGGCGAGGTGCTGCTCGCCAAGAACAGCGACCGCGAGCCGAACGAGGCCCAGCAGGTCGTGCTAATCCCTGCCGCCGGCCACCCGGCGGACGAGGTCGTCCGCTGCACCTACCTCGCCATCCCCCAGGTCGCCCGCACCCACGCCGTCCTGCTCTCCCAGCCGTACTGGATGTGGGGCGCGGAGATGGGGGCGAACGAGCACGGTGTGGTCATCGGCAACGAGGCGGTCTTCACGCGGGTGCCGCACGCCAAGGACCCCGCGCTACTCGGCATGGACCTGCTGCGCCTCGCCCTCGAGCGGGCGACGTCAGCCGAGGAGGCCGTCGAGGTGATCTGTGCGCTGCTCGCGGCCCACGGCCAGGGTGGCCAGGCCGGCCACACCAAGCACCTGGAGTACGACAACAGCTTCCTCGTCGCCGACAGGGGCGAGGCGTGGGTGCTCGAGACCGCAGGCCCGGAGTGGGCGGCCCAGCGGGTGACCGCGGGGGTGCGGTCGATCTCGAACGCATTGAGCCTGCACGGGTCTTTCGACCGGTCGAGCGACGGCCTGGTGCAGTACGCGGTCGGGCGCGGCTGGTGCCGGGGGCCCGAGGACTTCGACTTCGCCAGGCAGTACTCCGACCGCGTCTACACGCGCTTCGGCCGCGGGTTTGAGCGGCAGTGCCGGACGGCCGAGCTGGCCGGCTCCGTCCCTGGCGGCGCCGGGCCGCTCGACGCAATGGGCGTTCTGCGCGATCACGGCCCGGGCGGCGGGCACGGGAACCCCTCGACCTGGACCCCGGCGGCCGGGCTGACGGGCGTGCAGGTCTGCATGCACGCCGGCTTCGGTCCGATCCGGGGCAGCCAGTCGGTGGCGTCGATGGTGTCGCGGCTGCCCGCGGCCGGGCCTGCGACCCACTGGCTGACCGGCGCCTCGGCGCCGTGCACCGCGGTGTTCGCGCCAGTCTGGTTCGACGCGGGCCTCCCCGACCAGGGGCCGGGGCCGACTGGCCGGCGCGACGAGGCCTCGCGCTGGTGGCGCCACGAGCGGTTGCACCGGGCCACGCTCGCCGACTACCCGCACGCCATGGCGTTGTACGCCGACGAGCGAGACGACCTGCAGCGCACCCTGGTCGAGCAGGCCGAGCACGCAGCGGTCGGCGGCGCCGAGGACCGGGCCGAGTGCTCACGCGACGCACTCGCGCAGATCGACGCCGCCGAGGCGAGGTGGCTGGCTGCCGTCGAGCGGGCCACAGCGGGCGCGAAGCCGAGGGGACTACACGCGAAGGCCTGGCGGTCGTGGGACCGCCAGGCCTTCGGTGCTTCGTAGCGGGGCTAGCTCAGGCGAGTGCCTTGGTCTTGATCGAGTCGAACTCGGCCTGGGTGATCGCGCCGGAGTCGAGCAGGCCCTTGGCCTTGGCGATCTGCTCGGCCGGGTCGGTGCCGCCGCTCACCGAGCGGATGTACTCGGCCTGCTGCTCCTGCATCCGCTGGGCGGCCTTCATGTTGCGCTCGGCCATCCCCTTGCCCTTGACGATCAGGTAGATCAGGGCGGTGATCGGCGTGAAGAAGATCAGGAAGATGACCCACAGGGCCTTGGCGAAGCCGCCCGTCTCGTGGTCGCGGAACAGATCCGTGAAGATCTGCCACAGGATCATGATCCAGATCACGATGAAGAAGGCCCAGAGCATCAGCCAGAAGAAGTCCCAGAAGCTGTCCATGCGTGTCCTTTGGTTACCGGGCGCCGGTGCGGCGCCAACGACGGGGGCGCGATCTCGCGCCATCTCGCATTCTAATCCTCTGCTGGCCCGCCGCCCCTCACCCGCATGGGGTGAGTCACCCGGCCGCCTTCGCGGCTACGGCGTGCGGCGGCGCAGTGTGGCCGACCCCAGGATGAGCAGGCCGACGACGAAGGCCGCGACGATCGCCAGCGGCCGCCAGAAGTCGGCCCCCGTCTCTCCGGTGGCCGTCAGCGCCTTGGTGGCGTCGACCGCGTACGACAGCGGCAGCAGGTCGGACACCCAGCGCAGGAAGTCCGGCAGCTCCTCGCGCGGGACGATGAACCCGCACAGCAGGAACTGCGGCAGCAGCACCACCGGAAGCATCTGCACGGCCTGGAACTCGGTGCGGGCGAAAGCGCTGACGAACAGGCCGAGCGAGGTCCCCAGCAGCCCGTCGGCGACGGCCACCAGCACGAACGCCCAGGTGGGCGCGCGCACGTCGAGGCCGTACAGGGAGAACGACACGGTGCACAGCAGCAGCGACTGCACGACGGCGACGAGCCCGAAGGTCAGCGCGTAGCCCAGCACGAAGTCGGCCTTGGCCAGCGGCATGGTGAGCAGCCGCTCGAGGGTTCCGCTGGTGCGCTCCCGCAGCGTCGCCACGCTGGTCACCAAGAACATCACGAGCAGCGGGAAGAGCCCGAGCAGGATCGGCCCGGACTGGTCGAAGGCCGCCTCCTCCAGCATCCAGGCGAGCAGGCCGAGCAGGATCAGCGGCATCACCATCAGCAGGGCGACGGTCCGGCGGTCGTGGCGCAGCTGCTCGGCCACCCGCCGGGAGGTCGCCAGGGTGCGGCGGGCGGTCATGCCGCGCCCCCCTCGGGCCCCTCGGCCAAGGCCAGGAAGGCCGACTCGGCGTCGGTCGTGCCGGTCTGCGCCAGCAGCTCGTCCAGCGTGCCGTCGGCGATGAGCCGCCCCTCGCGCATGAGCATGAGGCGCTCGCAGCGGGTCGCCTCGTCCATCACGTGGCTGGAGACCAGCAGGGTCGCGCCGGCGTGGGCCAGCCGCGCGAACAGCGCCCACAGGTCGCGCCGGAGCACCGGGTCGAGCCCCACCGTGGGCTCGTCCAAGACGAGGACCCGCGGGTCGCCCAGCAGCGCGGTCGCCAGCGAGACCCGGGCCCGCTGGCCGCCGGACAGCCGGTCGGTGCGCTGGTCGGCGCACGAGCCGAGGTCGACCTCGCCGATCACGCGGTCCACGTCGTCGCGCGCCACGCCGAGGATGGTGGCGAAGTAGGCGAGGTTCTCGCGCACCGTCAGGTCGCCGTAGACCGACGGGTCCTGGGTGAGGTACGCGACCTGGTGGCGCAGCCGCTCGTGCCCGGCGGGCAGGCCCAGCACCTCGATCGTGCCGCCCTGGACGATCTGCACGCCGACGAGGCTGCGCATCAGCGTGGTCTTGCCCGACCCGCTCGGGCCGAGCAGCCCGACCAGCGAGCCGGCCGCAACCGTGAAAGAGACGCCGCGCAGGACGGGTTGATGGCCGCGGTCGACGCGCAGATCGCGCACCTCGATTGCGAACCCACTCACGGCTCTGATCTTGGCTGAGCCGCCGGGCTCGCTCGTGGCGTGTTTAGGGCAGCAGGTGGCCGACCAGCGGGATCACCGCGGTCGCGCCCGCCTCCCGCAGCCGCGCGGCCGCCACGGTGACCGCCCAGCCGGTCCGCGAGGTGTCGGCCACCAGGAGCACGGGTCCGGCCGGGGGCGGCTCGGCCAGTCGGATCGCGGCGTCGAGCGCCTCGACCCTCGCCCGCGCCGAGGACTCGCGGTCCTCGGCCGGAAGGGGGCCGGGGGCCAGGCACCGGGCGAGCGGCAGCCGGCCGGCCGCGGCCACGTGCTCGGCCATCGAGCCCGTCCGCACGGGGCAGCCCCCCGGCATGGCGACCACGGCGACCGGGCGCTCGGCCCACGAGGGCGCGAACCGGGCGAGCACCTCGATGAGGGCTTGGCGCAGCTGCGGCGAGGCGGGGGCGTCGGGCCCGGACAGCTCGGCGACGAGCTCGGGCCAGGCCGCGTCCTGGGCGAAGCAGACCGCCCGCCCCTCGGCGGCGCCCGTGATCCGACCGCGGCGCGCGGCGGCGCCGGTGGGCCACAGCTTGCGCGGCTCGACCACCACATCCCGGCCGCGCAGGTGCGCCCGGGCCGCCTCAAGCGCGGCCCGGCCGGGTCGCATCCCGGGGTCGGGCAGCTCGCCCGTGCAGACCGAGCACCGCCCGCAGCGGCCGGCCTCGGGGTCGTCAAGGGCCTCGGTGAGGATCTGCATCAGGCATCGCGCGCCTCGGGCGTAGTCGCGCATCAGCGCGTGCTCGCGCCGACGGGCCTCGACGACGCCCTCGTACTTCTCCTGGTCGTAGCGCCAAGGCACCCCGGTGGCGACCCAGCCGTCGTCCTGCCGGTCGACGGCGCCGTCGACCCGCAGGGTCTTGAGCAGCGCCTCGAGCCGGCCGCGGCGCAGCCCGCTCGCCGACTCAAGCGCGGGCACCGTCATCGGCCCGTCCGCCTCGGCCAGCGCCGCCAGCAGCCGGTCGGCGGCGCGCGGGTCGGGGATGGCCGCCGTGGCGAAGTACTCCCAGATCCCGGCCTCGACGTCGGCGGCCTGGAGCAGGACGCCCACGGCCGTGTCAAGCGCGCGGCCCGCGCGGCCGACCTGCTGGTAGTACGCGATCGGCGAGTCGGGCGAGCCGACGTGGACGCAGAACCCCAGGTCGGGCTTGTCGTAGCCCATGCCCAGCGCGGAGGTGGCGACGACGGCCTTGAGCTCGTTGGCCTTGAGGCCCGCCTCGATCCGTTCTCGCTCATCGGCGGGGGTGCGCCCGGTGTACGCGGCGACCGCGTGGCCCTGGGCGCGCAGGAAGTCGGCGAGGGTGTGCGCGGCGTCGACGGTGAGGCTGTAGACGATGCCCGAGCCGGGGAGACCGGCGAGGGCCTCCGACACCCATGCCGCTCGCGCGACCCCGTCGAGTCCTGGGACCACCGACAGGCGCAGCGACGAGCGCGCCAGCGGCCCGCGCAGGACCAGGGTCTCGCTGCCCAGCTGGCGCGCGACGTCGTCGGTGACGCGGGCGTTGGCCGTCGCCGTGGTCGCCAGCACCGGGGTCTGCGGCGCCAGGCGCAGGAGCAGCCCGGAGATCCGCTGGTAGTCGGGGCGGAAGTCGAAGCCCCAGTCGGAGATGCAGTGCGCCTCGTCGATGACCAGCAGGCCGGCCCGCGCCAGCAGCGGCAGGGCGACCCGCTCGAAGCGGGGGTTGGCGAGGCGCTCAGGCGAGACCAGCAGCAGGTCGAGGGCGTCGGCCGCGAGGGCGTCGAAGACCCGCTGCCAGTCGTCGAAGTTCGTCGAGTTGACCGTCGCCGCCCTCAGCCCGGCCGCGGACGCCGCGGCGATCTGGTCGCGCATCAGCGCGAGCAGCGGGGAGATCACGATGGTCGGCCCGGCGCCCTGGGCCCGCAGCGCCGAGGTCGCGCCCCAGTAGACCGCCGACTTGCCCCACCCGGTGGCCTGGACGACGAGCACCCGCCGGCGCTGCTCGACGAGCGCCTCGACCGCGGCGGCCTGATCCGCGCGCGCGACCGCTGCGGGCCCCGCCATCGCGGCGAGCACGGAGTCGAGGTGGGCCAGCGACCAGCCAGGGGTGTCCATCACCGGCCAGCGTGCCCCATCGGTCCGACCGGCAGGGCCGAGGGCTGGCCGGTCAGGTCAGGACCGCGGCGGTCGCCCAGACCGAGGTGGCCACCAGCGTCGACGCGAGCTCGATGAGCATGGACAGCCCGGCCGCCTTGAGCGCGTGCACCGTCGAGGGCCAGGCGTCCGCCGTGCCGCCGAGCCGGACGACCTCGGCGAGCCACACCCCGAGCACGAAGCCCAGCACCAGGCCGAGCACGGGAACGACGAAGAAACCAACAATGCCGAGGACGCCGCCCCAGATCAGCGTGGAGCCGGGCACGCCTGCGGCCTTCATCCGCCGGCCGGGCCACAGGAACTTGACCACCTGGCCGATCCCGATCAGCAGCGCCGCGACCAAGGCCACCGCCCACGCGGTCGCGCCACCCTCGACCACGGCCCACACCAGGATCGCGCCGAGGACCAGCAGCGCACCGGGCAGCACCGGCACGATCGTCCCCGCGATGCCGACGACGCAGACCAGCGCGACGACGAGCTCGCCCCAGGCCGACATGCTCCGACGCTACGACACCGCGAGCGGGTCAGGTCGACGAGTTGGACCGGCCCATCAGCGAGGCGACGGCCGCCACGGCCCCGGCGCCGACCGCGAGCTGAAGCCCGTGCCGGATCCAGTCGAAGCCGCCGGTCTCCTCGACGCCGAGGATCCCCGCGAGCCAGTCGCCGGCCAGCATGCCCACGATGCCCGCGATGATCACCGACCACCACGGGATGTTCTGCCTGCCCGGCAGGACCAATCGGGCGAGGACGCCGACGATCGCGCCGCCGAGGACGATCCAGATCAGATTGCCGATGCTCCAGTCCACAAGCCCACTCCCCTAGCCGCCGCTGGGCCCAACGCCCGCGCGGTGAGTAGTCAACTCCACGGTCACCGGGGGCGCGAGCACTTCCGCGAACCCGCCGGCCGAAAGGGAAAAGCCCCAGGTGGCGAGACCTGGGGCCCTCCGAGCCGCCTTGGGGAATCGAACCCCAGACCTACGCATTACGAGTGCGTCGCTCTGGCCAACTGAGCTAAGGCGGCGATGCGCCCGGACCCGCCGAGCGCGAAGGCGATGGTACCCGAGCGAGGCGGGGCCCCCGCCGCGCCGATCGGGCCGGGGCGACCCTAGGCGGGACCTGCGGTCTCAGCAGGTGGTGCCGTCGGCAGGCGGCGTGCCCTGCACGAGGTACGCCTCGACGGCGCGGTCGATGCACGTCGAGCCGCGGTTGTACGCGGTGTGGCCGTCGCCGTCCCAGGTCAGCAGCACGCCCGACTCGAGCTGGCTGGCCAGCCCCTGTGCCCAGGCGTACGGCGTCGCCGGGTCGCGGAGCGTGCCGATCACCAGGATCGGCGCCGCGCCGGGGGCGGTCAGCGGCGACAGGTCGTTGGTCGAGGCGACCGGCCAGGCCCCGCAGATCACGCCGCCCCACGCGATGAAGCTGCCGAAGGTGGGCGACGCAGCCTCGAACTCGGCCACCGAGGCCCGCGACGACTCGATTGTCGAGGCGTCCGGGCGGTCCAGGCAGGAGATCGCCGGGAACACCTCGGTGGAGTTCGAGGTGTAGGTGCCGCCGGAGTCCCGGTCGGCGTAGAGGTCGGCCAGATAGAGCAGGGTCGAGCCATCGCCCTTGAAGGCCTGGGCCAGCGCCTGGCGCAGCACCGGCCAGCCGTTGGTGTTGTCGTAGAGCGCGGTGATCAGCCCGTACGTCGTGAGGGCCTGCGTCACCGGCCGGTCGCCCTTCAGCGGCTTGGCGTCGGTCTCATCGAGCATCTGCTGGATGCGCGCGATGCCGGCCGCCTGCGACGACCTCGGCAGCGGGCAGTCGCGCTTGGTCAGGCAGTCGTCGACGAACGCGGCGAGCGCCACCTCGAAGCCCGCGCCCTGGGCCTTGGCGAACTCGTCGGAGGGGACGGTCGGGTCGATGGCGCCGTCGAGGACGAGCCGGCCGACCTTGTCCGGGAAGAGGTTGGCGTACGTCGCGCCGAGCAGCGTGCCGTACGACGCGCCGAGGTAGTTCAGCTTCGCGTCGCCGACGACCGCGCGGATGACGTCCATGTCGCGGGCGGCATTGGGCGTGCCGATGTGCGGCAGCAGCCGGCCGCTGGACGCCTCACAGCCGGCGGCGAACTTCTGGTTGATCGCGAGGTAGCCCTGCTCCTCCGCCGCGGTGTCCGGTGACGGGTCGTAGGCGAACCACGCGTCGAGGTCCTTGTCGGACAGGCACTCGACCGGCTCGCTGCCGGCCACGCCGCGCGGGTCGAAGCCGACGATGTCGAACGCCTGACGCACCGGCGCGGTGAACTGCGACGCGCGCCGCGCGGGCGTAGTCGACGCCGGACGCCCCGGGGCCGCCGGGGTTGATGAGCAGCGAGCCGACCCGGGCGCCCGGGTCGGAGGCGGGCAGCCGGATCACCGCGAGCGAGACATCTCCGGACGCGGGGTTGGCGTAGTCGAGGGGGACCTTCACCGTGGCGCACTGGAAGTCGCCGCCGCAGCCCTCCCAGCGCACCTGCTGCGTGTAGTACGGCTGCAGGTCCACGGCCGGGGCCTCTGTCGCGCTGGGGATCGGGGTGGGGGCCTCGGCGGACGGGCTCGTCGACGGGGCCGCGGCCGGCTCCGACGACGAGCAGGAGGCGAGCGCCAGCGCGGTGGCGGTCGCCAGCGCGGCCGCGGCGAGCGCCCTGCGAGCGGGGGAGATCCGGGCGGGAAGCGGTGGGTCACGGGCACATCCTTGCTGACGCACCGCCGGCCCTCCGCGTTCCGCCCGGCGCGGCGCCGCTCAGCCGCGCGCGGCCTGCCGCTCCTCGTACTCCCGCCGCGAGCCGCAGACCTCGGCCCTCGGGCACGAGGTCCGCTTGCCGGTCTCGGCCAGCCGGATGCTGATCGTGCCGGCCGGGACGTTCATCCCGACGACGGTGCCCGCGCCCTCGGCGGTGTACGCCGGGTCGCCGTACGCGGGGGCGTCGGCCTTGAAGTCGAGGTAGAGCGGGTGCTCGTACTTCAGGCAGCACATCAGCCGCCCGCACGCGCCGGAGATCTTCAGCGGGTTGAGCGGGAGGTCCTGGTCCTTGGCCATCCGCACGCTGACCGGCTCGAAGTCCTTGAGGAAGGTCGAGCAGCAGGTGTCGCGCCCGCACGGGCCGAGGCTGCCCTGCACGCGGGCCTCGTCGCGCGGGCCCCAGCTGGCGCAGCTCGACCCGGCAGGCCAGCGTCTTGTTGAGGTCGCGGACGAGCTGGCGGAAGTCGACGCGGTGCGGTGCGGTGAAGTAGACCGTGGCCGAGGTCTGCTCCTCGACCCAGTCCACGGCGGTCACCTTCATCGGCAGCCCCGCCTCGCCGATGCTGCGACGCGAGGCGCTGAGGATCTCGGCCCGCTTGCGGCGGGAGCGCTCATCGCGGGCGAGGTGCCCCGGCCCGGCGTGCCCCGCGCACACGGGCAGGCCCTCGACCCCGTCCACCCACTCCCCGGCCCACACGACCTCGGCCACCTCGGGCGCGGTCGTCGTCGGCACGAGCACCTGGTCGCCGACGCGAGGCGCCGGCTCGACCCCGGACGGGTCGAGGTAGTACAGCCGGCCGTGCCGGTTGAACGAGACGGCCATCACCATGCCCACCCGGCGAGGCTAACGGCCCGAGCGGCCGGGCGGCGCGCCGTCGTACCGTTAGGGGGTGGCCAGCCCCAAGCCCAAGGACGTCCAGGGGCTGCTGCGCGCCCTGGCGGCCGGGGCCGGGGCCGCCCAGGCGGCGCTGGCCGCGATGGACTCCCGGCGCGGGGACGACCGGCTGGCGAAGCGGGCCCGCGAGGCCGACCGCGCCTACCGGGCGGCCGTCGTGCGGCACCAAAGCCACGTGGCGAACCTCAAGGCCCGCGTGCAGGTCGGCTGGATCGGGGCCGCCGGGCTCGGCGGGGTTGGCGTCGCGGCGGCGGCGCCCACCGGGGGCGCGAGCCTGGTGCTGCTGGCGCCGGCGGCGATCTCGGCGTGGTGGGCGCGCACCGGGCAGCTACGGCTCCACCAGGTCGGGCCGGCCCCGCAGGCCCCGGCGCCCCCGCCGCCCGCGCTGCCGCAGCTGCGCAAGCAGGACACGGGGTACGCCGAGGTCATCCGGCTCGGCCGCGCCGAGGTGCAGCTGGCCGGGGTCCTGCCCGCCGTCGCCACCGTGCACGACGGCGCCGCCCGCGAGCTGGCCCAGGCCGCCGACTCCGCAGCCCCGATCCTGCGCCAGCAGGCCGACCGGCTCGCCCTGCTCGCCGGCCTCGGCAGCCAGCTGCAGGACCCCGAGGCGGTCGCCACCGCGCGGGCGGCCGGCGAGGAGCTGCGGGTCCGGTTGGCGGGCGGCGTCACCGCGTACGAGCGGCTGATCGCCGCGGCGGGCGCGCTGCTCGCCGCCCCCGATGCCGGACGCAGCGTGGCCTCGATCGTCGATCCGGCGATCGCCGGGATGCAGGCCTACACCCACGGGATGGCCACCGTCGCCGAGCGGCTCGACCGGGCCTGACGGCGCAAGGCCGAGGCCCTGGCTCAGCGCGGCAGCAGCGGAACCCCGGAGCCGAGCGCGACCGCCATCGCCTCGACCGCGAGCAGGGTGTTGGCCTGCGCGTGCGGGTCGGTCACCAAGCGGTGGGTGTCGTCGATGACCGCGATCCGGCGCAGGGTCTGCTCGGGCGTCGTGCGCCCGGCCTCGCGGGCGGCCTCGCGGCCGAGGTCGCTGTGCACCGGGTCGAGCGGCGAGCCCACCTGCAGCAGCAGCACGTCGCGGTAGAACGCGAGCACGTCGACCAGCGCGAGGCCGAGGGTGTCGGCCACGATCCGCTTGCGGCGGGCCTTCTGCGCCTTGGCCAGGGCCTCCTCCTGCGCCTTGACGTCGCGGATCTTGAGTCCGCGGGGCGGCAGCCCGGTCTCGACGTCGACCCCCATCGACGAGCGTAGGTCGCGCAGCTCGGCCTTCTCGATCTCGCCGGCGCGCCGCTCGGCCTCCTCGTTCGCGGCCTCGACGAGGTTGGCGGCCGCGACCAGGCTGGAGCCGATGGCGTCGAGCCGCATCGGCAGCTCGAGCACCTCGGCCCGGCGCAGCCGGACCTGCTCATCGCGGGCCAGCAGCCGGGCCCGGCCGATGTGGCCCTGCGAGGCGCGCGCCGCGAACGAGGCCATCGAGGCGTCCACGCCGTCCCGGCGCTCGAGCAACGCGGCGATGGCAGGCGCCGGCGGCGTGCGCAGGGCGACCAGCCGGCAGCGGCTGCGGACCGTCACGAGCAGATCGTCGACGCTCGGGGCGCAGAGCACCCAGACCGTGCGCGCCGTCGGCTCCTCAAGGGCCTTGAGCAGGACATTCCAGGAGCGCTCGGCGATCCGGTCGGCGTCCTCGACGACCACGACCAGCCAGCGGCCCTGCGACGGGTGCTCGGAGGAGCGGCGCACCAGCTTGCGGACGGTGTCGATGTCGATCGCCTGGCCCTCGGTGCTCAAGACGATGAGGTCCGAGTGGCTGCCGGCCACCGTGGTCAGGCAGTCGAGGCAGCGGCCGCAGCCGGCCTCCTCGCACTGCAGCGCGGCGGCGAACGCGCGCGCGGCGTTGGTGCGGCCCGAGCCGGCCGGGCCGGTCAGCAGCCAGGCGTGGGTCATGCCCGCGCCCGGACCGCCCGCGAGCTGGTCGGCGGCAGCGCGCGCGGCGCCGGACAGCACCTCGACCGCGGCCTCCTGGCCGACGAGGTCGTCCCAGACGCTCACGCCGGCACCCCCAGGCGGACCGAGACGGCGGCCCAGACCTCGTCGTGGACCACCTCGCGCGGCCGCGCGGCGTCCAGCACGGCGTAGCGCCCCGGCTCGCGGGCGGCCAGCGCGAGGAAGCGCGAGCGCACCCGCTCGTGGAAGTCCAGCGGCTCGGCCTCGATCCGGTCTGCGGCCTGCGGTCCGCCGGCCCGGGCCAGCCCGTCGCGCGGGTCGAGGTCGAGCACCACGGTGAGGTCGGGCAGCAGGTCCTGCACCGCCCAGCGCGAGATGCGCTCGATCTCGCCGGGGTCGAGCGCGCGGCCCTCGCCCTGGTAGGCGATCGAGGAATCCAGGTAGCGGTCGCACAGCACGACCGCCCCACGCGTCAGGGCCGGGCGCACGAAGGCCTCGACGTGCTGCGCGCGGTCGGCGGCGTAGAGGAGCGCCTCGGCGCGCGCGGTGAGCCCGACCGTCTCGCGGGAGAGCAGGATCGCGCGGATCGCCGCCCCGATCTCGCCCTCGCCTGGCTCGCGCGTCACGACCGCCTCGCGGCCCGCCGCACGCAGCCGCTCGGCGAGCAGCCGGATCTGGCTCGGTCTTGCCCGCGCCCTCGCCGCCCTCGAACGCGACGAAGAGCCCGGCAGCCATGGCGCAGACCCTAACGGCGGGGTCCGTCCGCCCTGGCGGTCAGGGCTTGGCCGCGGCCTTCTTCGCGGGCGCCTTCTTCGCGGCGGTCTTCTTGGCCGCCGCCTTCTTCGCCGGGGCCTTCTTGGCGGCCCGCTTCTTCGGGGCCGGGCCCTTGGCCCGCTTCTCGGCCAGCAGCTCGGCGGCCCGCTCGACGGTCACGGTCTCGACCGCGTCGGCCTTGCGCAGCGTCGCGTTGGTCTCGCCGTCGGTGACGTACGCGCCGAACCGGCCGTCCTTGACCACGATCGGCTTGCCCGAGACGGGGTCGGTGCCGAGCTCGCGCAGCGGGCCGGCGCGCGGCGCGCCGCCCGTACGTCTTGGGCTGGGCGTAGATCGCCAGCGCCTGCTCCAGGGTGATCTCGAAGAGCTGGTCCTCGGACTCCAGCGAGCGGGAGTCCGCGCCCTTCTTCAGGTACGGGCCGTAGCGGCCGTTCTGCGCGGTGATCTCCTCGCCGGACTCGTCGGCGCCGACCACGCGCGGCAGGCTGAGCAGCCGCAGCGCCGTGGCCAGGTCGACGGTGTCGAGGCTCATGTCCTTGAACAGCGAGCCGGTGCGCGGCTTGGCCCCCTTGGGCGCGTCGTCCGGGAGGACCTCGGTGACGTACGGCCCGTAGCGGCCGGCCTTGGCCACGATGGTCGTGCCCGGTGTCGGGGTCGACGCCCAGCTCGCGGTCGCCGCTGGGCGCGGCCAGCAGCTCCTCGGCCTTGGCGACGGTGAGCTCGTCCGGCGGCAGGTCCTCGGGCACGCTGGCGCGCTGCGGCGCCGGCTCGCCCCCGTCGGGGCCCTCGGCGCCCGGGGCCGCCGGGCGCTCGACGTACGGGCCGAACTTGCCGACCCGCAGCACGATGCCGTCGCCGACGTCGATGGTGTTGACCTCGCGGGCGTCGATGTCGCCGAACCCCTCGAGCATCGGGTTGAGGCCGGCGAACTCGCGGCCCTTGTCGCCGTAGTAGAAGCCGGTGAGCACGCCGAGCCGGTCGACCGACCCCTCGGCCACGGAGTCGAGGACCTCCTCCATCTGGGCGGTGAAGTCGTAGTCGACCAGCGGGCCGAAGTGGTCCTCGAGCAGCTTGACCACCGAGAACGCGATCCAGGCGGGCACCAGGGCGGTGCCCTTCTTCCAGACGTAGCCGCGGTCGAGGATCGTGCCCATGATCGAGGCGTACGTCGAGGGCCGGCCGATGCCGCGCTCCTCGAGCGCCTTGACCAGGCTCGCCTCGGTGTAGCGGGCCGGCGGCTGGGTCTCGTGGCCCTCGGCGGACATCTCGACCGCGGTCACGACGTCGCCCTCGGCCAGCGGCGGCAGCCGCCGCTCGGACTCGTCGGCGTCGTCGTCGCGGCCCTCCTCGTAGGCGGCCAGGAAGCCGCGCTCGGTGATGACCGTGCCGCTGGCGCGCGAACTCCGCGTCGCGGCCGTCGGCGGCCCGTGCCCCGAGGCGCATCGACACCGTCTGCCCGCGGGCGTCGGCCATCTGCGAGGCGACGGTGCGCTTCCAGATCAGGTCGTACAGCGCGAGCTGGTCGGGGGTCAGCTCGCCGGCGACCTCGCCGGGGGTGCGGAACACCTCGCCGGCCGGGCGGATCGCCTCGTGGGCCTCCTGGGCGTTCTTCACCTTGCGGGCGTACTGCCGCGGCGACTCGGCGAGGAACTCGCGGCCGAAGACCTGCGACCACCGCGTCGCGCGCCGCCGACAGCGCCGACGCCGACAGCGTCGTGGAGTCGGTGCGCATGTAGGTGATGTAGCCGTTCTCGTACAGCGCCTGCGCGGTGCGCATCGCCGCCTTGCTGCTCATCCGCAGCTTGCGGCTGGCCTCCTGCTGCAGCGTGGAGGTCATGAACGGCGCCGCCGGCGAGCGGCGGTACGGCTTGGTGTCGACGCTGCGCACCGTGAACGCCGCGCCCTCCAGCGCCGCGGCCAGCGACCGCGCCTCGGCCTCGTCCAGGGCGACCGCGGCGGCCTTGAGCCGGCCGTCGCTGCCGAAGTCCTTGCCGCTGGCGACCCGCGCCCCGTCGACGGCGTGCAGCCGCGCCTTGAACGAGCCCGGGTCGAAGACGCCCTCGAGGTCCCAGTAGCCGGCCCGGGTGAACGCGATCCGCTCGCGCTCCCGCTCCACGACCAGCCGGGTCGCCACCGACTGCACCCGGCCGGCCGACAGGCCCGACGCGATCTTGCGCCACAGCACCGGGCTCACGCCGTAGCCGTACAGCCGGTCGATGATCCGCCGCGCCTCCTGCGCGTCGACCAGCCGGTCGTCGATCGCGCGGGTCTCCTCGGCGGCCCGCTGGATCGCGTCGCGGGTGATCTCGTGGAAGACCATCCGGCGCACCGGCACCTTGGGCTGCAGCACCTCCAGCAGGTGCCAGGCGATCGCCTCGCCCTCGCGGTCCTCGTCCGTCGCCAGCAGCAGCTCGTCGGCGTCCTTCAGCTTCGCCTTCAGCTCGCGGACCAGCTTGGTGCGGTCGGCCGACACCACGTAGATCGGCTGGAAGCCCTCGGCGATGTCGATGCCCGAGCCGCCGGGTGGCGGCGTCACCGGAGTCGGCCGGGGCGGGGTTCTCCCGGTTGGGCAGGTCGCGGATGTGGCCGACCGAGGCCGCCACGTCGTACCCCGGGCCGAGGTAGCCCTTGATCGTCTTGGCCTTGGCCGGGGACTCGACAATGACGAGCCGGCGCAGCCCGGATGGCCCGGACGCGCTGCCGCTGGTGGTGCTGGTTGCCACGAAGTTCCTTGTCTGCCGGGGTACGGGCCGGAGTGTGACGCTACCCACGGGGCCCTTGTCAAACGCCGTCCGGCCCGCACCACGGCGGGTCGCCGCCGATTCCGGGGGGCTCGAGCAGCCCCCGCTCGACCAGCGCGCGGACGGCCCCGAGGGCCCCCTCGCGCACCCCGAGCCGGTCCATTCCGTACGCCTCGGCGGCCGCGTCGAGCACCTCGGCCAGCGGCCGGAGGCCGTCGCTGGCGGCCAGCACGGCGGCGCCGAAGTCGTCGATCGGGCCGCCCTCCCGAAGGCCCGCGTCGACCCGGACGGCCTGCGCGGTCTCCGTCCAGCCGCCGCCGATCCGCGCCTCGCGGTCGAGGACGAGGCGCGGGTGGGCGCGCAGCGCGGGCCGCGAGCAGGGCGCGGTCGTCGCGGCCGCCAGCCAGTCCTGGCGGGCGAACCACCGCTCGACCTCGGCGCCCAGCGGCTGGTCGACCGCGCGCCGGACGTCCTCGAGCCGCAGGTGCGGCCGGTCGGCGCCGCCCGCGCGCAGGGTGATCCAGCCGAAGCCGACGGCGCGGGCCCCGAGCCGGTCGAACTCGTCCAGCCAGTCGCCGTACAACGCCTGGTAGCGCGGGCCGCGGTCGTCGCCGGAGTCGCGCAGCCAGGTCTCGACGTACTCCTCGGGCGGCAGCACCTCGCGCTGGACCACCCAGGCGTCGCAGCCGGTCGGGGCGATCCAGCCGGCCACCCGCTCGCGCCAGTCCTCGCCGTCGACGTGCAGCCAGTTGGCCAGCAGCTGGCACCAGCCGCCGGGGCGCAGGTGCGCGGGGGCCTGGCCGATGAGCAGCGGGGCGAGCGCGTCTCCGGCCAGCCCGGCGTCGCGGTACGTGAAGCGCCCGCGCGGCGAGACCACGAACGGCGGGTTGCTGACGACCAGGTCGTAGGCCTCCCCCGCGACCGGCTCGAACAGCGAGCCCTCGCGCAGGTCGAGGTCGGCGCCGGACAGCCCCGCGGTGAGCCGGGCCATCGCCAGCGGCGCGGGGGTTGGCGTCCGTGGCGACCACGCGGCCGGCGTGGGCGGCCAGGTGCAGGGCCTGCACCCCGCAGCCGGTGCCGAGGTCGAGGGCGTCGCCCACCGGCGGGCGCACGGTGATCCCGGCGAGCGTCGTGGAGGCGCCCGCCCACGCCGAGGACGTGGTCGGCCGGCAGCGGACCGGTGGGTGCGCCGCCCCCGAGGCCCGGCATCAGGTCCGAGGCCACCCACCAGTCGGCGTCGTCGGACGGCGTACGGACGCAGGTCGAGCAGGGCGCGCACCTCGCCGCCCGCCGCGTCCGCGATCCCCGCCGCCAGGCAGTCGTCGAGCGGCAGCGCGGCCCGGGCGGCCGCCTCGGCGACCGGACAGCTGCAGCGCGAAGAGCCGGACCAGCGTCTCGAGCGCGCTGCCGCCGCGGGTGGCCCGCTCGGCCGGCACGACCTCCTCGCGGGACAGCGCGGACGTGGCCGCCGGGCCGAGCAGGTCGAGCACGCCGTCGTGGGTGTAGCCGGCGGCGGCCAGCGCCTCGCGCAGCCGCGCCATGGCGTCCACGCCGAGGACCGGCGCCGCGCCGCACGCCGCTCATCCCGCGCTCCTCAGCAGGCCGGCCCGGCGGGCCAGCCCCACCTGCAGCAGCACGACGGGCAGGGTGAGCAGCAGCAGCACGATCGACAGCATCGACGCGTAGCCGAGCTCGCCGTACTCGAACGCCCGCCGGTACAGGTAGAGCGGCGGGGTCGTCGTGGCGCCCTGCGGGCCGCCCTCGGTGACCAGCAGCACCGGGACGAAGGTGGCCTGCACCACCAGGATGGCGTCCCGCAGCGCCAGCACCCCGAGCACCGGGGCCATCAGCGGGAGCACCAGGCGCCGCACCGTGTGCGCGGGCGAGGCGCCTTCCACGCGGGCGACCTCGAAGTACCGCTCGGGGATGGCGCGCATGGCCGCGACCGCCACCACGAAGGACTCCCCCACCTGGAAGGCCAGCAAGGTCGCCAGGCCCAGCAGCGTCGGAGCCGCCTCGGTGAGCCAGCCGGTCCCGGGCAGGCCCAACGCGCGCAAGACGGCGGCGAACGGGCCGTAGAGCGGGTTCAGCAGCCACAGCCACAGCAGCGCCCAGGCCGCGTCGGGCACCACGCTGGGCAGGAACACGGCCGTGCGCGTCGCCCCCACGCCCCGCCCCGGGCGCACGAGAAGCAGGGCGCAGCCGAAGGCGAGCGCCGTGCGCAGCGGCACGACGAGCAGCGCCACGATCACCCCGACCACGAGCGACCGGCCGAATGCGGCGTCCCTGAGGGCGCGCGTCGACGTTCTCCAGCCCCGTCCAGCGCGGCGCCTCGAAGCCGTAGTACTCGGTGAAGCCCAGGGCGACCGCTCCCAGCACCGGGACGCCCACGATCAGCACGGCCCCCACCACGAACGGCAGCGCCAGGGCGTCCCCCGAGGCCCATCGAGAGCGCCGGCCGCTCACGGCAGCAGCCTCCCGTCGACCCCGAAGCGGAGCTCGGCCGTCGACCGCCCAATCGACGGCCACCTCGGCCCCGAGGGCGGGTCCCGAGCCGCCGACCCGCGCATGCACCCGGCCCGCTGCCGTCTCGACCCGGACCAGCCGCTCCTCACCCAACGCGGCGACGTCGGTGACCCGGCCGTCGATGCGCCCGGCCCCAGGCGCCGCCAGCAGGCACCGCTCTGGCCGGATCCCGACCGTGGGCGCAGCGCCTCCCACCGCGGCGCCTGCCAGCAGGTTGAGTGGCAGCGCGGCGACGAACTCCGCGACGAAGACGTCGCCGGGGCACGGTGCAGCTCTTCGGGCGTGCCGACCTGCACGACCCGGCCCTCCCGCAGCACCGCGATCCGGTCGGCCAGCGTCAACGCCTCCTGCTGGTCGTGCGTGACGTGGAGCACCGCGGTCCCCGTGGCGCGCTGGAGGTCGCGCAGCTCCTCGCGCAACCGAACCCGCAGCACCGGGTCGAGCGCCGACAGCGGCTCATCCAGCAGGAACGCCGCCGGCCGGCGCACCAGCGCCCGCGCCAACGCGACCCGCTGGGCCTCCCCGCCGGACAGCTGCCCCGGCCACCGGGCGAGCAGGCCCGACACCCCGACGGTCTCGGCTGCCTCGGCTGCGCGGGCGCTGGCGTCGGCGCGCGGAGTCCCCCGGGCCACCTCGCCGAAGGCGATGTTCTCCCAGCACGCTGAGGTGCGGCAGCAGCGCCTGGTCCTGGAACACCATGCCGACGTCGCGGCGCCCGGGCGGCTCGTCCGTGACATCGCGGCCGCGCAGGGTGATCCGGCCCGAGTCGAGCCGCTCCAGCCCGGCCACGGCCCGCAGCAGGGTGCTCTTGCCCGAGCCGGAGGGCCCGAGCACGACCAGGACGAGGCCTCCTCGACCGCGATCGACACGTCCTCAAGGGCCACCACCGGCGCGCGCCGGCGCCCGCCGGGGAAGACCCGCCGGGCGGCCTCGACAGCGACGGCCGTCATCCGGCGCCTCGCTCCAGGACCGGCCGCGACGCGGCGTCGAGCGCTGCCAGGGTCGCCGCCGCGGGCGCCCCCTGCCAGATGACCTGCTGCAGCGACACCTCCGCGAGGTCCTCGACCTCGGTCCAGGTGGGCCAGGACGGGAACGCGCGGATGGCGGGGATGGCGTCCAGGAAGACCTGGGAGGAGGCCGGCGGCCGCCCCGGGCTGAGGAAGGCCGGGGACTCGGCCACCGACGTCAAGGCCGGCACGCTGCGCCCGGCCAGCGCGGCCAGCGTCTGCCCCTGCGTGCCGGTGGCGAACGCCACGAAGTCCGCCGCCGCAGCCACCTGGTCTCGCCCCGCGGGCGATGCAGAAGGCGTCGGAGTGCAGCAGGGTCGCCGGCTCGGCGGCGACCGGGAAGGCGGCGACGTCGAAGTCGAGCCCGGCGACCTCCCGGAAGCCCGGACGTCTCGCGCCGCGAGCTGAGCAGCATCGCCAGCGAGCCGGCCGCGAACCGCTCCTCGAGCCCCTGCGCGGCCACCTCGACCTCGCCGGGCGCGGAGCCCGACGCCACCAGGCCGCGCAGGTACTCGACGGCCTGCACGCCCTCCGGGGCTGTCCACCGTCAGGGTCGGTGGGCGCCTCCTGGTCGTCGACGACCTCCCCGCCGAGCGTCCAGACGAACGGCGCCAGCCGGGCGAGCGTGGGCTCGAACCCCACCCCGAAGTCCCCGTCCCCCGAAAGGGCGGCAGCCGTCGTCGCGAGATCGGCCAAGGTCCAGCCAGGCTGGGGCAGCGGGACACCCCGCTCGGCGAAGGCCGTGAGGTTGGGTAGACGACCAGCGAGGAGACGTTCTGCGGCATGCACTGCAGCGCGCCGTCGTAGGTGAACGCCGTGACGGGCTCGGGGAAGTAGTCGTCGAGCCGCACCCCGCGCTGGTCCAGCAGCGGGCCGACCGGCTCAAGCGCGCCGCGGGCGGCGAACTGGGCGAACTCGCGGTAGTTGACGACGAAGACGTCCGGCGGGTCGCCGGCGGCGAACGCCGTCGACAGCCGGGCCAGGTGGTCGGACTTCTTCGGCACGGAAACGACGTCGACCCGCGCGCCCGGCTCCGCCTGCTCGTACGCCGCGGCGATCGCCTCGAAGGCGTTGACCTCGTCGGGCTCGCCGGCGACCTGGACGCGAAGCGGGGCGTCGGCGGGGTCGGCCGCGCCGCCGCAGCCGGCCAGCAGCAGGACCGCGGCCGCGGCCGCGCCCGCGACGCAGCGGATCGAACCGCTACGAGGCACGGCGGCCTGCCAGGGCGTCGACGAAGAGCGAGCGCTGGGCGAGGAGGAACGCCGCGGCCACCGGCACGGTGGCCAGCAGGCAGGCGGCGAGCACCAGCGGGTAGAAGGTCGGCTCCGCGCTGGCGAGCGGCCGCAGGCCGAGGGCGACCGGCCAGGTCTCCTCGCGGGGCAGCAGCAGCAGGGGCGAGACCAGGTTGGACCAGTGCCAGATGAACGCCAGGACCGCCACCGCGAACGTGGTGCTTCTCCCCAGCGGCCAGGCCACCGTCCACCAGGTCCGCCACCCGGACAGGCCCTCCACCGCCGCGGCGTCGTACAGCGAGCGCGGGATCCGCCGGTAGGCCAGCCAGAACAGCAGCACGAACACCGGGCTGGTGGCCATCAGCGCCGGATAGGCCACGACCAGAAGCCGGTCGGTGAGCCCCGCCCGCTCGAGCAGCACGACCTGCGGCACCCACAGCGCCGCCGGCGGGCACGGTGAACGCGACCAGCGCGACCCCCAGCACCGCCCGCCGGGTCCGGCGCGAGCCGACGGTGGCCGCGAACCCCGCCCACGAGGCCACCAGCACGGTCACCGGGACCGCGACCAGGGCCACGGCGGCGGAGTTCGCGAAGAGCCGGGGCAGGTCGACCGCGCGGGCGGCGTCGGCGTAGTTCTGCGGCCGCAGGGGGTCCGGCCACACCTCCAGCCCCGGCGCCGGCGGGCAGCCCCGGGGTCCGCAGCGACCCGAGCGCGAGGAACACGAGCGGCAGCAGGAAGACCGCGGCGACCAGCGCCATCAGCGCCGAGCGCGTGCGGCTGGTGCTCGGCACGTCGCCCCTCCTCCTCGATGCTCGGTCTGCCCGCGTACCCTCCGGCAGGTGACGGCCCACCGGACCCGCAGGCTAGCCGCCGCGTGCGCGGTCGCCTGCGCGGTCGCGCTGGTGCCGGCCTGCGGGTCGGACGGCGGCTCGGCCGCCTGCGCCGTCGCCCACGCCGGGCGGCGACCCAGCGGCCGTGCCCGCGGGCCTGGATCTGCGGCCGTACGCGGTGGTGACCCGGGCCGAGCGGCAAGGCGAGTTCGTCACCGCCGCCGGGGTCAGCGACCTCGACGTGACGGAGCTGGCCGATCGCCTTCAAGACGACGCCGAGGGCGCCGGCTTCACCGTGCTGCGGCGCGACGACGAGGGCATCGAGGCCGAGCTGTACCTGTCCCGCGGCTCGACCCAGGCCGGGTCGGTGCAGATCAAGATCGACCCCAGGTGCCAGGGACGGACCTTGGTCGACCTCGCCGTGAGCGGGCTGACCGGCTGATCCGTCGAACCGTCGCGGGGCCCGGACCGGCCGGTCCGGGCCCCGCACGCCTGCTGCTACGGCAGCGCGATCTTCCAGATGCCGCGGCCGTGGGTCGCGGCGTAGACCGACTCGCGGTCGGGGCTGAGCTCGACGTCGGTCACCGCGGCAGTACGGCAGGTTGCCGCCCAGCCGCGTCCAGTTCGCCGATCCCGGCGCCCGGTAGAGCACGCCGAGGTCGGTGCCGAGCACCAGGGCGCCGTCGTCGGTCACCTTGATGCTGTTGGCCGGCACGTCGGGCAGGTTGCCGTCGACGTTGGTCCAGGTGGCGCCGCCGTCGGTGGTCTCGAACACGTGGCCCTCGCCCGCGCCGGGGCCCTCGGTCCACTGGCGGCTGAAGCCGCCCATGGCCACGAAGGCGTGGTCGCTGTCGGTCGGGTCGATGCCGATCCCGCCGATGTAGCGGTTGGGCAGCCGAGCTCACGTCCAGCTGCTTCCAGCGTCGCCGGGTCGTCCGGTCGTGCCGGCGGCGATCCCGCGGGTGAAGCCGCTGTTGTTGCAGGGGCCGCACCAGCCGACGTAGGCCTGGCCCTCGCGGGCGGCCACCGCCGTCGACGAGTGGCCGGCGCCGAGGTTGAACAGCGGCTTCCACGCCGCCGAGCTGGTGATGTCGAAGCCCTCGGTCTGGGCCCAGACGATGTTGCCGCCGGCGACCCAGGTGTCGATGTCGGCGTCGTCGGCCGCGAACGGGGCGATGAACCGCGGGCCCGGGTCGGGCGGCGCGATGTCGATGCTGCCGCTGGTGGCCGGGTCGAACGGGTCGACCGAGGCGTCGTCGGACGGGTCCTGGTACTTGCAGTTCCGGGTCACCGACAGCGACAGGTAGACGTACTCCTGGACGATCTCGCAGCCGTTGTCCGGGTTGACGAGGACGTCGCCGCCGTCGCCGCCGAAGTTCGAGCCCATCACGGTGTCGTCGGCGCGCAGGATCGAGCCGCCGTTGTCCTGCAGGCCGCCGCTGACGGCGTCGCCGGCGTCGCGTCGGGGTCGACGCCCGGCGTCGACCGCGTAGTACTGCAGGACGTCCATCGTCCCGTCGTTGAGCGACGCCCAGTCCGTGGCGTGCCCCTCGCGGTCCTCCTGGCCGGCCACCGGGCGGGCGTAGACGCCGCCGTCGTTGCCGACGAACACCGCGCGGCTTGCCGCCGCGCTGTGCCGAAGGCGATCGCGTGCTGGTCGGGGTGGGTGGTGAGGTTGCAGCCCAGCTGGTCCGTCCGACAGGTCGGTGCCCCAGCAGCCGAAGTAGAAGTTCCAGTACGGGCCGACGGTCTTCCAGGTGGAGCCGCCGTTGCGCGTCTCGTAGACCTCCTCGAGGCCGACGTAGACGTGGTTGGGGTCGGCCGGGTCGACGGCGAGGAACTGGTTGTACCAGGACTGGATGCCGGGGCCGTAGCCCTTGCCGCCCACCGACTGCTTGAGCGCCGAGCCGCTGTTGGCGAGCTTGCGCGAGTCGGCGATGCGCGTCCACGGGCCGGCCACCGAGCCGGAGTTGGAGACGTAGACGCCCTTGAGGTAGCTGCTCACGTTGCCGGTGAACTTGTTGTAGCAGCTTCATCGACTGCACCAAGGCGTAGAGCTTGGTGCCGTCCTGCGAGTACGCCAGCGAGGTCTGGCCGATGTCGGTGGAGTCGATCGAGTCGACGCCGCCCTTGAGGTTGACCTTGGCCCAGGTCGCGCCGCCGTCGCAGGGTCTCGTAGAAGCCGTTGTAGGCGTCGCCGCCGCGCCAGCCGACGCCGGCGATCACGTGCGTGGCGTTCTTCGGGTCGATCTGGATGCTGTTGACGATGTTCTTGTACGGCGCGTTGCGCCGCATCGGCCTTGGCTGCCGCCGGCCAGGTAGTCGGGGTTGGGCGCGAAGACCTGCGTCCAGGCCCCGTCGCTGGTGGTCGCCGAGTGCGTCCAGATGCCGCTGCTGGTGGCGGCCCAGACCGTGTCGCCCGCGAAGCGCAGGGCGGAGATCGTGGTCGACTCCAGCTCGGTCCCGCCGACCCGGTCGCCCTGGTCGAAGGCCTCCGTGCGGGGGCTGCCGAGGGCGTAGACGCCGGTGCCGACGTAGGACGTGGCCCCGGTGTTGGACTCACCGGTGGCGAACCACAGCGCAGCCGTCCGGGCCGAGCTGCAGGTCGCCGGTGGACAGCGAGGGGATGTCGTCGGAGATCGGGGTCCAGTTGCCGCCGCCCGTCGTCGAGCGGAACACGCCGCCGTCGGCGCCGCCCGCGTAGACCGTCCCGTCGCCGTCGGCCGCCAGGCCGGTCACCCGGCCGGTGGTCAGGCCGAGCCCGGCGCCGGTGTTGGAGTTCCAGTCGCGGTAGCGCGGGTCGTCGCTGTTGTACGTCAGCCCCGGCGCGCCGGTCACGCTCGTCCAGTCGCCGCCGGACTCGGGCAGGCCGGACAGCGAGTCGAACGCCTGGCTGTAGGCGCCCGGCTGCACGATCCCCGGGGCGGTGCGCGCCTGCGCGAACTGCTCGGCCGCGGTGCGGGCCTCGAAGGCCTCCTCGCCCGGCTCCCCCTGGACCGGCGCGACCCGTTCCAGGGCGTTCTTGGGCAGCGAGGGCGAGGCGCCCGAGCCGGTCAGGCTGACCGCGGCGAGCGCGGCGACGGATGCCGCGGCCACGGCGGCCAGGGCGGTCCGGCGGCCGGCGGCCGTGGCGGTGATGGACAAGGCCATCGGTGGTCCCTTCGTCATGGGAGAGCGCGCCTGGGTCCGGCGGCGCCGGGGACACCCTGCCCCATTCGGTCCACTGTCCAGAAGGGCCTTGGGCGAGTTCGTCCCGCACCGCCAAATCGTGACCCGATCGAGCGAAAGACGGGACGTCTTGCGGCAGCCGACCGCCCGCGAGAGCCACGTGGGCAGACCCCGGAACCGGCGCCGGCCGGGCGGATCCCGCGGGGATCCGCCCGGCCGGCCGGCTCGATATCGGCTCTCGGCTACGCGACGGCCGGAGCCGCCGGGGCCTCGTCGCCGACCGCGATCGAGCGGCGCTTGCTGTTCCAGACCGCGCCGACGATCACCACGACGGCGAGGGCCGCGATGCCGTACCGGAGGCCGTCGTTGGCGTCGGTGCCCACCGACAGGCCCACGACCGCGGGCGCGATGAGCAGCGCCACCAGGTTCATCACCTTGATCAGCGGGTTGATGGCCGGGCCGGCGGTGTCCTTGAACGGGTCGCCGACGGTGTCGCCGATGACGGTCGCCTCATGGGCCTGGGAGCCCTTGCCGCCGTAGTTGCCGTCCTCGACGAACTTCTTGGCGTTGTCCCACGCGCCGCCGGAGTTCGACAGGAAGACCGCCATCAGCACACCCGCGCCGATGGCGCCGGCGAGGTAGGCCGCCAGCGGACCGATGCCCAGGCCGAAGCCCACCGCGATCGGGGTGAGCACGGCGAGCAGGCCGGGGGTGGCCAGCTCGCGCAGCGAGTCGCGGGTGCAGATGTCGACCACGCGGGCGTAGTCCGGGCGGGTGGTGCCCTCCATGATCCCGGGGATGTCGCGGAACTGGCGGCGCACCTCGAAGATGATCGCGCCGGCCGCGCGGGACACCGCGTTGATGGCCAGCCCGGAGAAGAGGAACACCACGGCCGCGCCGATGATCAGGCCGACCAGGTTGTTCGGCTGGGCGATGTCCAGCGAGAAGCGCTGCAGGGTGGACGCGTTCAGGTCGCCCAGGGTGAGGTCGGCGTCCTCGAGGGCGCCCTGCCAGGCCTCGGTGTACGAGCCGAACAGCGCCGTCGCCGCCAGCACCGCCGTGGCGATCGCGATGCCCTTGGTGATGGCCTTGGTGCTGTTGCCGACCGCGTCGAGGCGGGTGAGCACCGCGGCGCCCTCGCCGTGCACGTCGCCGGACATCTCCGCGATGCCCTGGGCGTTGTCGGAGACCGGGCCGAAGGTGTCCATCGAGACGATGACGCCGACGGTGGTGAGCAGGCCGGTGCCGGCCAGCGCGACCGCGAACAGCGACAGCAGGATCGAGCCGCCGCCGAGCAGGAAGGTCGCGTAGACGGCGGCGCCGATGAGCAGCGCGGAGTAGACCGCCGACTCCAGGCCGAGCGAGATGCCGGCCAGGATGACCGTGGCCGGGCCGGTGAGCGAGGTCTTCGAGACGTCGTCGACCGGGCGGCGGTTGGTCTCGGTGAAGTACGCCGTCAGCTGCTGGATGAGCGCGGCGAGCATGATGCCGATGAGCACCGCGACGATCGCGATGATCCGCGGGTTGGCGTCGTTGTCGCTGAGCTGCGAGCCGGTGAGGTCGGCGAAGTTGTCCGGCAGGTACAGGAACGCGGCGATCGCGACCAGCACGGCCGACACGGCCGCCGAGATGAAGAAGCCGCGGTTGATCGCGCTCATGCCGGAGCGGTCGTTGGCGCGCGGGGAGACCGCGAAGATGCCGATGACCGCGGTGAGCACGCCGATGGCCGGCACGATCAGCGGGAAGACCAGGCCCTCGACGCCGAAGGCCGCCGTGCCGAGGATCAGCGCCGCGACCAGGGTGACGGCGTACGACTCGAACAGGTCGGCCGCCATGCCCGCGCAGTCGCCGACGTTGTCGCCCACGTTGTCGGCGATGGTGGCCGCGTTGCGGGGGTCGTCCTCGGGGATGCCCTGCTCGACCTTGCCCACCAGGTCGGCGCCGACGTCGGCCGCCTTGGTGAAGATGCCGCCGCCGACACGCATGAACATGGCGAGCATGGCCGCGCCGAAGCCGAAGCCCTCGAGCACGACGGGCGCGTCGGCCTTGTAGATGATGACCACGAGGGCGGCGCCGAAGAGGCCGAGGCCGACGGTGAACATGCCCGCGACACCGCCGGTGCGGAACGCGATCCGCATCGCCGGGCGCTCGCCGGCCGCCTGCGCCGCCGCGGCGACGCGCACGTTGCCGCGCACCGCCAGCCACATGCCCATGTACCCGGTGGTCGCCGAGAAGACCGCGCCCGACGAGGAAGAAGATCGAGCGGCCGACCTTCTCGGACGTGGTGTCGGCCGGCAGCAGGAAGAGCAGGAAGAAGACGACCACGGCGAACACGCTGAGCGTGCGGAACTGCCGGCCGAGGTACGCGGCGGCGCCCTCCTGCACGGCCTTGGCGATCTCCTGCATCTTCGCCGTGCCCTCGTCGGCCGCCAGGACCTCGCGGACGAGGTAGCCGGCCACGCCGAGGGCGGCCAGGGCGACGACGGCGACGACGACGACGTACGTGAAGTTGCTGCCGTCGAGGACCAGTCCGCCGCCAGACGCCTGAGCGAGACGGGATTCCAACATCGGGCCTCCAGTTCGGGGTGCTCCCCGCGCGGGCGGCGGGGCGCTCCCGCGCCTGGCCCCGAGACGGGGGCGCGCGCGGGGTTGGGGTCACGCGGGGTTCGGGTCACGCGGGGTTCGGGCTCAAGGGACGGCCGGTGCGGAACCGGGCCGCGCGGAGTCTACGCAGGGCCCTCCGGGGGCCCCGCGGGAGGTCCGGGACGCGGTGCGGTCAGGCCGGGGCCGGGCAGCGAGAAGCGCAGCCGGGCGCCGTCGGCCGTGGGCTCCAGCCCGACCTCGCCGGCGAGGCCCCGGAGCAGGGCCAGCCCGAGGTCATCGGAGTCCTCGGCCCGCCCCGGCCCGCCGTGGTCGAGGACCTCGAGCGTCAGCCGGGCGGGGGTCGAGTCGTCGAGGGTGAGCTCGACCGGGGCCTCGGCGGCGACCCGCTGGTGGCGCACGACGGCCCAGGCGCAGGCCTCGCCCACGGCCAGCCGGACGTCGTCGACGGCCTCCTCGCCCAGCCCCGCGCGCCGGGCGGCCGAGGCGGCGACCAGGCGGGCCACCCGGACGAGGGACGCGTCGGCGGGCAGGTGGACGGTGATCGTGGCCACGGCGCGGCCGTCAGCCCGTGCCGGCGGGCGGGTGGCGGCGAGGGCCGCCTCGACGGTGGCGTGCACGGCGAAGACCTCGGTCAGCCCGGTGATCTGGAAGGGGCGCAGGACGCGCTCGCTGGCGCAGACGAGGGCCAGGTCGCCGCCGGCCTCGCGGGTCCGGCTGAGGCCGCCCACCAGCACGCCCAGCCCGGTGGAGTCGATGAAGGACAAGCCGCTCCAGGTCGACCACCACCCGGTGGCGTCCCTCGGCGTCGAGCGCGACCAGCAGCTCGCGCAGCCGCGGCGCGGTGTAGAGGTCGAGCTCACCGGCGGCCTCGACCACCGTGTGCTCACCCTCATCCCGCCGGCGCAGGGTCAACTCCACAGCGGCGATCTAACCACTCCGGCGCCAGACTGGCCCCGATGACGCAGGAGCGCGAGCGCGACCGGTCCGGCGCCGCGGCGACGCGTCCGGCCGTGGCGCCTCCGACCGGGCGATCGGCGGCGCCGACCGCTGGCTGCAGGCGATCGCCCCCACCGACGGCCGTCGCGCACGGCTCACCCACGTCGAGCGGATCCCCGCGCGGCTCGGCCCGCGAGGTGGACTGGCCGTCCTGGGCCGACCCCGGCGGTGGTCGCGGCCTTCGCCGGCCAGGGGATTCGACCGGCCGTGGTCGCACCAGGCCGAGGTCGCCGAGCACGTCCGCGCCGGGCGGCACGCGGTGGTGGCGACCGGGACCGCCTCGGGCAAGTCGCTCGGCTACCTGCTGCCCGTGCTCACGGGCCTGCTCGAGGGGGCCGCCTCCACCGACCCGCGCACCCCCGGCCGCGGCGCCACCGCGCTCTACCTGGCGCCCACGAAGGCGCTCGCCGCCGACCAGCTGCGGGCGCTGCGCGCGCTGGACGTGCCCGGCGTGCGCGTGGGGCCGTACGACGGCGACACCGGCGCCGAGGACCGCGACTGGGTCCGCCGGCACGGCCACTACGTGCTGACCAACCCCGACATGGTGCACCGGTCGATGCTGCCCGGCCACCGGCGGTGGGCGGGCTTCTGGCGCGCGCTGTCGTACGTCGTGGTGGACGAGATGCACGCCTACCGGGGGGTGTTCGGCGCGCACGTCTCGTGCGTGCTGCGCCGGGTGCGCCGGGTGGCCCGGTGGTACGGCGCCGAGCCGGTCTTCGTGCTCGCGTCGGCCACGGTGTCCGAGCCGGGTGAGGCCGCGGGCCGGCTCGTCGGGGCCCCCGTCGCGGCGGTGGCTGCCGACGGGGGGCCGCGCTCGGCCTCGGTCTTCGCCTTCTGGGAGCCGCCGCTCACCGACCTCGTCGGCGAGCAGCGGCGCGCCCGTGCGGCGGGGCGCGCTCGCGGAGTCGGCCGACCTGATGGCCGACCTGGTCGCCGCCGGGGCCCACGTCCTGTGCTTCGCCCGGTCCCGGCGGGGGGCCGAGGCGGCCGCGCAGATCGCCGCCGGGGCGCTGGAGGAGGTCGAGCCAGGGCTCGGCCGCCGGGTCGCGGCGTACCGCTCGGGCTACCTGCCGGAGGAGCGCCGCGACGTCGAGGCGCGGCTGCAGTCCGGCGACCTGCTCGGGGTCGCGGCGACCACGGCCCTCGAGCTCGGGGTGGACGTGGGCGGCCTCGACGCGGTCGTCATGGCGGGGTGGCCGGGGACCCGCGCGTCGATGTGGCAGCAGGCCGGCCGCGCGGGCCGGGCCGGCCAAGAGGCGCTGGCGGTGCTCGTCGCCCGCGACGACCCGCTCGACACCTACCTCGTCGGCCACCCGGAGGCGGTCTTCGGCCAGCCGGTCGAGGCCTCGGTGTTCGACCCGGACAACCCGTACGTGCTGGGCCCCCACCTCGCCGCGGCCGCCGCCGAGCTGCCGTTGCGCGAGGCCGAGCTCGGCGACTTCGGGCCGGAGGCTCGCGCCGTGGTCGAGACCCTCGCCGCCGAGGGGCTGCTGCGGGCCAGGCGGGACGGGTGGTACTGGACCCGGCGGGACCGGGCCGCCGACCTCGCCGACCTGCGCGGCATCGGGGGGCGGCCGGTGAGCCTGGTGGAGTCCGGAACCGGGCGGCTGCTGGGCACGGTGGACGACGGCTCGGCCGACCGGATGGTGCATGCCGGGGCGGTGTACGTGCACCAGGGGCGGACGTACGTGGTGGAGGCCCTCGACCTCGGCGAGGCCGTGGCCCTGCTGCGGGCCGACCGCCCGGACTGGACGACCACCGCGCGCGAGGTGTCGGACCTGCGCGTGGTCGGGGAGCGCGCGGCGCGGGAGTTCGGGGCGGGCCGCGTGGCGGTGGGCGAGGTCGAGGTGACCCGGCGGGTGGTGGGCTACCTGCGCCGCCGGCTGGCCACCGGCGAGGTGCTCGGCGAGGAGCCGCTCGACCTCCCGGAGCGCAGGCTGCGGACGGTCGCGGTGTGGTGGACGGCCGGGCCGGAGGTGCTGGCAGCGGCGGGGCTCGCGCCGTCTGACGTGCCGGGGGCCGCGCACGCCGCCGAGCACGCCGCCATCGGGCTGCTGCCGCTGCTGGCGACCTGCGATCGCTGGGACATCGGCGGGCTGTCGACCGCGTGGCACGCCGACACCGGCCTGGCCACGGTGTTCGTCTACGACGGCCAACCCGGCGGCGCGGGCTTCAGCCAGCGCGGCTACGAGCGGGCCGAGGAGTGGTGGCGCGCCACCCGCGAGGCGATCGCCGGGTGCGGGTGCGAACGCGGATGCCCGTCGTGCGTGCAGTCGCCTAAGTGCGGTAACGGCAACGACCCCCTGGACAAGGCCGGGGCCCTCGCCCTGCTCGGCGCCCTGCTGCCCTGCTGAGCCGGCGAAGGGGGTCGCCCGCGCCGTGGCCGACACCAGCCCGCGCAGGGCCGCGCCCGAGGGCCCGGAGGCGAGCCGTGAGCTGGCGCGCACCGCGATCGCCTCGACCTCGACCACGGGGTAATCCGACGACCAGGCCCAGGAGCAGCGCGTGAGCTCCGCGCCGTGCAGCGCCGCGATCCGCCGCGCTGCGGCGCAGGCCCCGCCCGGGTCGGTCCACCGGTCGGCCGCGGCCAGCGCCGACAGGTCAGCGGCGGTGACGGCCTGGGCCCGGGCGGCGAGCGCGGCGGCCACCGCCCAGATCGAGGCGGTGGCCAGCAGCAGCGCCGCGCAGGCCCCGGCCACCAGGACGCTCGCCGAGCCCCCGTTCGCGCCTGCAGCCCGCTCACCAGCGTGGCTCCTCGGCGGAGGGCTCCTTGGCGGCGTACGCCTCGCCGCGGATCTCGATCGGCGGCAGCAGGGTCGCCAGGCCAGCCTGGCCGCGCACCGGCAGCCGGACGCTGACCTGCCACGACTCCGGCCGCTCCTGGACCACCAACCGGGCTCCCCTCGGCAGCGCACCCGACCGGTCCACGAGGGATGCCGCGGACTCGCCCCGGGCCAGCGCCCGGGCTGCCTCGCGCGCGGCCGCGCCGCAGGCGAGGTGGACGCCCGCCAGCTGGATGCTCCAGAGCAGGGCGCCGACGACCAGGGCCAGGGCCGGCAGGGCCACCGCCAGCTCGGCCGTGGCCATCCCGGCGTCACCGGCCGTCCGACGGCGGCCGCGGGCCGCGGCGCCGTCGCCGCTCGGGGTGACCCCGACCAGATCCATCGCGACCTCCGTGGGTTGGTCCGCGTGCCCCAGGCCCGGTCAGCGGGCGGGCCTGGGGCGGCGCGGACGGCGGGCTAGAACATGAACGACAGGGCCTTGCGGATGAGCGAGGCGAAGAGCGAGACGATCTCGGGGCTCGTGACGACCTTGTAGAGCACGCCGCCGGCGCCGCAGGCGGCGACGGTGCCGACGGCGTACTCCGCCGAGGTCATGCCCGAGTCCTCGCGGACTCGGGTGGTGGCGCGGACCGCCAGCCCGAGGGCGGCGCCGGACGGGGCTGAGGTGGGTCTGGGTCATGGGACTCCTTCTGGCGAGGCCGGCGGGGCCGACAGGCCCGGACGATCCGGGTGCGAACCCAAGATCGCGGCAGGCGGGGGGCCGGCGGGAGCGGCCGCGGGCCATCTGTGGGCGGCTGACGGAATTGCCGGGCTGTGGACCAACGACCCCGGGCCGGCGGCGCCCGGGCTCCGCCCATCACGGCTCAGCCGAAGACCTGGCTGGCCATCCCGGCGACGAGCGGAACAACGCCGAGCAAGACGAAGGCGGGCAGGAAGCACAGCCCCAACGGCAGCACGGCACGCACGCCCACGGCCCGGGCGCGCAGGCGGGCCGCCAGCAGCGCCCGGGCCCGGGCGTCCTCGGCGAGACCCGCCAAGACGTCGGAGAGCGGCGCCCCCGACTCGGCCGCGGCGGACACCGCGCGGGACACGTCTGCGAGCGCCCGCCGGTGCTCGCGGGCGGCCGCCCCTCGCCCCGGCACCCGGGCGAAGGCCGCCCAGGCCTCGGCCGGCGGCGCGCCCAGCCCGAGCCGTGCGGACACCTCGGCCAGCCGGTCGGCGAGCGGCCCGCCCAGGGCTGGCGCCGAGGCCTCCACCGCCGCTCGCAGGGTCGCCCCGCTGGCGAGGCACCCGGCGAGCAGGTCGCAGGCCAGCGGTAGGTCGGCGACCTCTCGACCGCGGCGGGCCTGGGCCGCGCCTGGTTCCAGCCGCCCCACCCCGACGTAGACCGCGAGCGCCCCGAACGGGCCGGCGATGACCCCCCAGGGCCACCCCAGGAGCAAGGCCAGGGCGAGGCCGGCGCTGCCCGCGGCCCAGCGCCGGCCGCGCACCGCGACCGGACTGCGGGACGCCAACCGAGGTCCCGCCGCTGACGCGGCCAGCCGGCCGGCCGGCGGGCCCGGGAGCACGAGGGCCGCCGCCAGGCCGGCCAGCACCGCGGCGATCAGCGCGGCGGGCAGCGGGCCGGCGCCTGCGCTCACCGCTCGGCCCCGCGCGCGAGGCGCCCCACCCACCACAGCCCGAGGGCGTCCAAGGCCACCCCGGCCGCCAGCACGACCCGGCCCCAACCAGGTCCGGCGAGGAACGCGAGGGGCCGGGCCCCAAGCCCGGCCCCCAAGACCAGCCCGAGCACCGGCAGAGCGGCCAGCAGCCGGGCCGAGGCCACCGGGCCGGCTAGCTCGGCCGCCGCCTCCCCGCGGCGGGCCCGCGCCGCCCGGGCGGCCTGGGCCAGCCGGCCCACCGCCTGGCCCATCGGGGCCCCGCTGTCCTCGGCCGCGGCCCAGACCGCCGCCAGCCAGCCCAGGGGCTCCGCCCCAGGCTGCGTTGCCGCGGCGCGCAGCAGGTCGGCGACCGGCCCACCCGACGCGCAGGCCGAGGAGATGGCCTGCAGGTCTTCCGCGAGGGGTGCGGGCGCATCCACCGGCAGGCAGCCGGACAGCGCCGCGCGCGGCTGCTGGCCCGAGCGCAGGGCGGCCGCCAGCGAGGCGAGCAACCCGGCCACCGCCTCGTCGGCCTGCCGGGCCCGGGCGCGGGCGCGGCGGCGGGACACCGCCGTCCAGGCCGCCAGCCCGGCCACGGCTCCCGCGGCGGTCCCCCACCCACCCAGGACGAGCAGGCCGGCCACCGCGCCGATCCCCGCCGACGCCGCCCGGGTCGCCGGCCAGCCCCGGCCCGGCGCCCGGATCGCCAGCCGGCCGTGCGGCGGCGGCGCCACCCCGCGCGCGGCGCGCGCCTGCGACCAGCGGGCGGCAGGTGGGCGGCGGACCGGCCAGCCCACCCACGCGGCCGCGCCAGCGGCCGCGGCCCAGGCGAGAGCGCTCACGGCCTCGGCGGCGCCAGCCCGCGGCCCCGAACCAGGGCGGCCAGCCGGGCCGACCCCTGGGCGGTGGCGCCGGCGCCCGCCGCCGGATCGATCGCGAGCCGACCGCGTCCGTCGGCCGTGACCACGGACACCGAGGCGACCCGCCGCCGCCCGTCCGAGGCGCGATCGACATGGACCACGGCCTGCAGCCCCGCGGCCGCCTGGGCATGGACCGCGTCGCGCGGGAGACCGGCCGCGATCCCGAGCGCCTCCAGGCGGGCCGGCAGCTCGTCGGGACCGTTGGCGTGGACCGTGCCGCAGCCGCCCTCATGCCCGGTGTTGAGCGCGGCGAGGAGGTCGACCACCTCGGCCCCGCGCACCTCCCCGACCACCAGCCGGTCGGGCCGCATCCGCAGCGCCTGGCGCACCAGGTCGCGGACGCTGACCGCCCCTTGTCCCTCGACGTTGGCCGGACGCGCCTCGAGCCGCACCACGTGCGGGTGGTCCGGGGCGAGTTCGGCGGAGTCCTCGACGATGAGGATCCGCTCGTCGGCGGGCACCAGCGAGAGCAGGCTGGACAGCAGCGTCGTCTTGCCGGTGCCTGTCCCGCCGGTGACCAGGAACGAGAGGCGGGCCTCGACCAGCACCGCGAGCCAGTCGGCGAGCCCTCGCTCGGCGGAGCCGGCCTGGACGAGCCCGGCCAGTGTGAAGGGCCGGCGAGCCGGCACCCGAAGCGACAGCACCGTGTGGGCGCCCGACAGGGGCGGGAGGACGGCGTGCAGCCGGACCCCGTCGCGCAGGCGGGCGTCGACGTACGGGCTGGCGTCATCGAGACGCCTGCCGGCCTGGCCGGCGAGCCGCTGGGCCAACCGCCGCACCGAGGCGTCGTCGGGAAAGGCCGCCCCGGCACGCTCCAGGCCGCGCCCACGGTCGAGCCAGACCTCGTCCGGCCGGTTCACCAGCACATCGGTGACCTCGGGGTCGTCGAGGAGCGGCTGCAGGGGGCCGCATCCGGCGAGCTCGGCCGCCAGCCCCGGCAGGCGGCCGCGGACGGCGCCGCCGCCCCACAGGGGGTGCTCAGCGCGCAGCGCGGCGGCCACGTCCACCGCGAACGGACCGGGGCCGCCGGGGCGCGCCGGCCCCGCGACCAGCCGATCGCGGACCCCGGGCGCCGAGGCCTCGGCCGGGATCACCCGCACCGTCATGCGGCGTCCCGCCAGCGGGAGAGCAGGCGGTCGGCGGCGCGCACGAGCGACCCCCGGCGCAAGGTCGCCGCCTCGCCCCGCTCGACGGCCTCGGCCACCGAGGCCTCGCGCCGCAGGACGGCCGAGACGGGCAGCCCAAGGGCATCCGCCAGGTGCTCCTCGTCGAGGCCGGACGGCGACGGCAGCACGGCGACCAGCGAGACCGAGCGGCACAACGCCTCCAGTCGCTCGGCCACCTGCGCGGCGGACGCGGTGGCGCGCACCTCGGCGGGCACCACCACGAGGACCTCGTCGGCCCGCAGGACGGCCTCCTCGGCGGCCGGGTCGAGCGCCCGCGGCAGATCGACCACCACCAAGTCGTACGCGCGCGCGGCGCTGCCGACCACCGCGCGCATCGCCGCCGGCCCGACCGCGGGCGCCCCGGGGCCCCGCTCGTGGGCGAGGACGGACACCCCCTCGACCGCGGGCAGCGCCTCGGCCAGCGAGTCGGCGGCGATCGGCCCGTCGGCGTCGGCCAGCGCCCGCCACCGCAGCCCGTCGGCCAGCTCGGCGCCGATCGCGAGGTCGGCGCCGCCGCCCAGGGGATCGGCGTCGATCAGCGCGGCCCGCCACCCGGTGAAGGCCGCCCGCGCCGCAAGCGCGGCGGCGAGCGTGGTCGCCCCCGAGCCCCCGCGTCCACCGATCACCCCGACCACGCGGCCGAGCCCGGCCAGCGGACTGGCGGCATCGGCCAGCCGTACGGACAGCCAGTCGGCGCCCTCGGGGAGGGCGACCAGGTGCTCGGCCCCGGTGGCCACCGCGGCCGCGAAGTCGGGCGCGGTGCCCTCGTCGGCCAGGAGGACCTGGTGCCGGCGCGGCAGCCGGCCGCCCTCGATCAGGGCGCCCACCGCTGGCGCGGCCGCCGAGGTGACCACCACGCAGGCCGCGGCATCCCACGCCTCACGAAGGGAGGGGCCGGGCGCCCCCGGACCCAACACGACCAAGGGGCAGCCCACCGAGGCGGCCACCTCGGCGACCGCGTCGGCCAGCGGACCAGGCTCGCCGACGAGGAGCGCCGAGGGCGCGCGGGCCTCGTCGGGGTGGTCCACGGCGCGGTCGGATCGGGGGGTGCGGCCGGCGGGTGTCGGGCGGGCGGATGGGGGGCGGGGCACGGCGTCCTCCAAGTGGGGCTGGATGGCCGAGAGGCTGCCCGCGCCCCGCACCCCGCCGCCAGAGCAGGCCCGCGCGCTGTGGATAGATCGCGGCCGAGGGCGGGCTGTGGACGAAGCCGGGGGCTGATCCGGCCGAGCCGGCGCGGGCCGCCCAGCGGCCGTCGGGCGGCCCAAACGATCGACGACCCCCGCCGGGGGGATGGCGGGGGTCGTCTCGTGGGTCCGGCCTGGGGGGGATAGGCCGGGCCCCGGCGCCGCACAGGGCGGCGACTTGCGCCCATCGTGCCCCTCGGCGGGCGGTTCGGCAAACCCCTCGGCCCCAACAGGCGCCGCGATTCGCCCGACTGGCCGGTTCGCAGCGCGATCCGGGCCTTCGCACGTGACCGAAATCACCGGCGCACCCCAGGCTGCGCGCGCCCGGAGCGCGCCGACCGGTCGCCCTATGCTCGCGCCATGGCACCCGATGCGTTGGCGCCCGAGCACCCCGAGCACCCCGAGCACCCGAGCCCTCCGGACCTCCCGAGCCGCCGCGCCCGACCCCGACCACGGCGGCCGCCTTCTTCGACCTCGACAAGACGATCATCGCCAAGTCGAGCAGCCTCGCCTTCGCGCGGCCGTTCTCCAAGGCCGGCCTGATGAACCGCCGCGCGGTGCTGCGCAGCGCGTACGCGCAGTTCGTCTTCCTCGCCGGCGGCGCCAACCACGACCAGATGGAGCAGATGCGCGAGTACCTCTCCGAGATGGTGGAGGGCTGGGACGCCGCCCAGGTGCGCGAGATCGTCGGCGAGACGCTCCACGACCTGATCGAGCCCGTGGTCTACGCCGAGGCGGCGGCGCTGATCTCCGAGCACCGGCAGGCCGGGCACGCCGTGGTCATCGTCTCCTCGTCGGGCTCCGAGGTCGTGGAGCCCATCGCCGAGATGCTCGGCATCGACCGCGTGGTCGCGACCCGGATCGTGGTCGGCCCCGACGGCCGCTACACCCGCGAGATCGAGTTCTACGCGTACGCCGAGGGCAAGGCCGACGCGATGCGCGCGATGGCGGCCGAGGAGGGCTGGGACCTCGCCGACTGCTACGCCTACAGCGACTCGGCGACCGACCTGCCGATGCTGCTGGCCGTCGGCCACCCGTTCGCCGTCAACCCGGACAAGGCCCTGCGCGCCGCCGCCGGCGAGCACGGCTGGCCGGTGCTGGACTTCGCCACCCCCGTGTCGGCGCGGCGCTGGCCGCGCCTGGCGACCCCCGGGCTCGCCGAGGTCCAGGCCAGGCTCCAAGAGCGGGTGAGCGATGTGCAGGACCGCGTCCAGGAGCTGCCGCCGCGCCACAAGGCGGCCGCCGCCGCCACGGTCGGGGCCGCCGCGGCCGGGCTGGTCTGGTACGCCGCGCGCCGGCAGCGCCCCGGAGCCTGACCCCGCCCGCGAGTCCTCCCGCGACACGCCGTGAGGGGGTTCCGTCGCCCGCCCGCGGACGCTAGAACAGGCCCATCGCCCGACCTCGGGTACCCACGCGGCGGCCCACCCTCGTAACGGGTCACGGCGCCGGGGCTCGCCCCTCGCCGCAGGCACTGAAGCAGCTTGGTCGCCCGAGTCGGACGTATGGCGGCGCTCGCGGACCCTAGAACCGCGGGCGCCGCTGCCTGTCCGCGGCGCCCCGACCGAAGCCAGGCGCAGGACACCAGGCCCGACAGGGACACCAGGCGCTCAGGACGCGTCGGCGGCGTCCAGCGCCGCGCAGGCCTCCCGCCCCAGCCGGGCGCCGATCGCGAGCGCCTGGGCGCAGTGCACCAGCCACCGGGCGACGCCGTCGGGCGTCCCGGACCGGTAGCCCGCCAAGGCGGCGGCGTACTCCAGGGCCCCCAACTCGAGGTGGCCGGCCTCGGGGGCGGTCACCGCCCTCGGGTCCAGGGCGCGGTCGATGAGCACGGCCCGCGCGGCCGCCCGCGCCACCAGACCGCTGCCGACGCCGAAGGCGTCGAGGCCGAGCACCTCGCCGTGCGCCACCGCCGCCACGACGACCGCTGGCGCCTCGGTGCCGGCCGCCAGCGTGGCCGCCAGCCCGTCGAGCCGAGCCGCCGCGGCCGAGCCGCTCGGGCGCCCGAGCGCCTCGTCGGAGACACGGCCGGATGCGGCGAGCACGTGCAGGCGCGCCAGCGCCTGCAGCGGCGAGCGCCGCCACACGGCGGCCACGTCGGCGACCTCGGAGGAGGTGCGCAGCGACGCGGCGGCCAGCCGGCCGAACTCGTCGTCGGGGAACGGGGGCGCGAAGGACTCGAACGGGCCGGGCCAGCCGTCCAACGCGGCCGACGCCCAGGCCCCGCGCCGCAGCGCGGCGGCGCTCACCTGGGGTCGTGGCGCCGCCTCAGCCGGGGCTCGCGCAGCAGCGCGTCCACCGCCCCCCGCGCCGCCTCCACCGCCTCGAAGACGTCGGGCAGCCGGACCAGCTCGCCCAGCGGGTCCGCGCCGCCCTCGTGCGTCCACCACCCGCTGCCCGTCTGGGCCAGCGCATCCACCGGGGCACCACCTGCACCGGTGCCGCCGGGCACCGCGCGCCAGGCTAGACGGCGGCCGGCGCCCGCCGCGGGCTCTGCCGGGCCCGCCCCCGCACGCCCTTGCCCGCGGGCGCGCCACCTGCTGAGGTAGCGGCACCACCCGCCCCCTGCGCTGGAGACTCCGTGACCGACGAGACGCTGGCCAACCTGATGCACGAGCAGCGGCGCTTCCCGCCGCCGCCGGAGTTCGCCGCGGCGGCCAACGCCCAGCCCGATCTGTACGACGAGGCGGCCGCCGATCGGCTCGCGTTCTGGGAGCGGCAGGCCGACGGGCTGGCCTGGGACCGCCGCTGGGACACCGTGCTCGACTGGTCGGCCGCGCCGTTCGCGCGCTGGTTCGACGGCGGCCGGCTCAACGTCGCCGTCAACTGCGTCGACCGCCACGTCGAGGCCGGCCACGGCGACCGGGTCGCCCTGCACTGGGAGGGCGAGCCCGGCGACACCCGCACGATCACGTACGAGGACCTGCGCCGCCAGGTCGCGCAGGCGGCGCACGCCCTCACCGAGCTGGGCGTGCGGGCCGGCGACCGGGTCGCGATCTACCTGCCGATGATCCCCGAGGCGGCGATCGCGATGCTCGCCTGCGCCCGCCTCGGCGCCCCGCACAGCGTGGTCTTCGGCGGCTTCTCGGCCGAGGCCCTGCGCAGCCGGATCGACGACGCGCAGGCCAAGGTCGTCATCACCTCCGACGGCGGCTACCGGCGCGGGGCGCCGGCGGCCCTCAAGCCGGCCGTGGACGAGGCCGCCGACATGGCGCCGGTCGTCGAGAAGGTGCTGGTGGTGCGCCGCACCGGCCAGGAGGTCGCCTGGAACGACGCGCGCGACGTGTGGTGGCACGAGATCGTCGACCGCCAGCCGGAGACGCACGAGGCCGAGGCCTTCGACGCCGAGCACCCGCTCTTCATCCTCTACACGTCGGGCACCACCGGGAAGCCCAAGGGCATCCTGCACACCTCGGGCGGCTACCTCACCCAGGCCGCCTACACCCACCGCGCCGTCTTCGACCTCAAGCCGGAGACCGACGTCTACTGGTGCACCGCCGACGTCGGCTGGGTCACCGGGCACTCCTACATCGTCTACGGCCCGCTCGCCAACGGCGCCACCCAGGTGATGTACGAGGGCACCCCGGACACCCCGCACAAGGGCCGCTTCTGGGAGCTGGTCGAGAAGTACGGCGTGACGATCCTCTACACCGCGCCGACCGCCATCCGCACCTTCATGAAGTGGGGCGACGACCTGCCGGACGCGTTCGACCTGACCTCGCTGCGGCTGCTCGGATCGGTGGGCGAGCCGATCAACCCGGAGGCGTGGATGTGGTACCGCCGGGTGATCGGCGGCGACCGCTGCCCGATCGTCGACACCTGGTGGCAGACCGAGACCGGGGCCATCATGATCAGCCCGCTGCCCGGGGTGACGGCGACGAAGCCCGGCTCGGCGATGCGCGCGCTGCCCGGCATCGGCGCCGACGTCGTCGACGACCACGGCCACCCGGTGCCCGACGGCGGCGGCGGCTACCTCGTGCTCAGCGAGCCGTGGCCGTCGATGCTGCGCGGCATCTGGGGCGACGAGCAGCGCTACAAGGACACCTACTGGTCGCGCTACGAGGGGTACTACTTCGCCGGCGACGGGGCCAAGAAGGACGAGGACGGCGACCTCTGGCTGCTCGGCCGCGTGGACGACGTGATGAACGTGTCCGGCCACCGGATCTCGACCACCGAGGTCGAGTCGGCGCTCGTCTCGCACCCCGCCGTCGCCGAGGCGGCGGTCGTCGGCGCCACGGACGAGACGACCGGCCAGGGCATCGTCGCGTTCGTGATCCTGCGCGGCGGCCACGCCGAGGCGACCTCCGAGGGAGCGGCCGGCGAGGCCTTCGTGCAGGCGCTGCGCGCCCACGTGGCCCATGAGATCGGGCCGATCGCCAAGCCGCGCCAGATCCTGGTGGTGTCGGAGCTGCCCAAGACGCGCAGCGGCAAGATCATGCGCCGGCTGCTGCGCGACGTCGCCGAGCACCGCCACCTCGGCGACGTCACCACCCTCGCCGACCCCACCGTGATGAACCTGATCGGCCAGCAGCTGCCCGCCGACGGCGGCAGCGAGTAGCCGCGGCCGGCACTCCGCGGCGCTCCGTAGGATCGCCCGCGTGAGCACCCCCGCGCCCGGCCGGACGACGCTGTTCGGCCGGCTGCCGCTGCCCGAGCGGCGGTTCCTGGCGCGGGCCCTGCACCAGGAGGCCGTCGGCGGCGGCATCCTGCTCGTCGCCGCGGTCCTCGGGGTGCTCGCCGCGAACTCGGGGGTCGCCGAGGCGTACGAGAGCCTGCAGGACTTCGTGATCGGGCCGGCGGCGCTCAACCTCGACCTGTCGGTGCAGACCTGGGCCGCCGACGGCCTGCTGGCCATCTTCTTCTTCATCGCGGGGCTCGAGCTCAAGCGCGAGCTCGTGGTCGGCTCGCTGCGCAGCCCCGCCGCCGCCGCGCTGCCCATCGTCGCGGCGTTCGGCGGCATGGTCGTCCCGGCCGGCCTCTACCTCGCCCTGACCGCCGGAACGCCCGGGGCCAGCCGAGGGCTGGGCCATCCCGATGGCCACCGACATCGCCTTCGCCCTGGGCGTGCTGGCGGTGGCCGGGCGGCACCTGCCGCCGGCGTTGCGGGCGTTCCTGCTCACCCTGGCCATCGTCGACGACATGGGCGCGATCACGGTGATCGCGGTCTTCTACACCGACGCCCTGCTGGTCTGGCCGCTGGTCGCGGCGGCGGCGCTGTGCGGGGTGTGGTGGCTCCTGCAGCGCCGCCGCGTCACCTCGTGGTGGATCTACGCCCCCCTGGCCTTCGTCGTCTGGGCGCTGGTGCACGACAGCGGGGTGCACGCGACCATCGCGGGCGTCGTCCTGGGCCTGCTCATGCGGGTCAAGCCCGACCCGGGCGAGGCCGACTCCCCCGCCGAGCGCGTCGAGCACCGGCTGCGCCCGTGGTCGGCGGGGTTCGCCGTGCCGGCCTTCGCGTTCCTCGCCGCCGGGGTGCCGCTGTCGGCGGCCAAGGTCTCCGCGGTCTTCACCGAGCCGATCGGGCAGGGCATCGTCGTGGGGCTGGTGGGGGGCAAGCTCATCGGCGTCTTCCTCGGCGCGTACCTCACCGCGCGGCTGACCCGGGCGACCCTCAGCAAGGACCTCTCCTGGCTCGACGTCGGCGCGGTCGCGCTGGTCGCCGGGGTCGGGTTCACCGTGTCGCTGCTCATCACCGAGCTCGCCTTCGAGGGCGACGAGGCCGCGCTCGAGCAGGCCACGACCGCCGTGCTCGTCGCCTCGGTGATCGCCGCCTTGCTCGCGTCGGTCGTCCTGTACGCGCGCGGCCGCGCCTACCAGCGCATCGAGGCCGAGGACGCCGCGGCGGAGGCCGCCGAGGCCGCCGGATCGGGCCCACCCCCGACGCGGCCGTGAGGCGGCCGGGCAGGATGGCCCCCACTGAGACCTGCGGTGCGGCACGATCAGTCCGACCCCCCGACCAGGAGGACCCATGAGCAGCCAGCCCACGAGCGGCGAGCCCACGCTCGGCGAGTTGGTCGCCGGCGCGAGCCGCGACCTGTCCACCCTCGTCCGCACCGAGATGGAGCTGGCCAAGGCGGAGCTGAAGGAGAGCGCCCGCCAAGGCGCCACCGGCGGCGGTATGGCCGGCCGTCGCGGTGGGCCTGCTCGGCATGGCCGGGCTGCTGGCGTCGTTCGCCGCGGTGTACGGGCTGAACCAGGTGTTCCCGGTGTGGGCGTCGTTCCTGATCGTCGCCGGCGTCTACGTGCTGGTGGCGGCCATCCTCGGCTTCCTCGCCTACCGCCACTTCAAGCGCGTCAAGGGCCCGGAGCGCGCCATCGCCGCGAACGCCGCCACGATGGCCGCCCTGAAGCCCGCCTCTGCCCAGCGCACCTGGGCCGACGCGACCCAGGCCCGGTAGCCCGCCCCACCCTCAGGCGCAGGGCCCGGTCGACACCTCGGACCGGGCCGACAGCCCGGCGCGCGCGGCCTCCTGCACGGCCGCGGCGGTGAGGGCGTAGCCGGTCTCGGCGTCCTCGGTGGAGGCGGCGAAGACCACACCGAGCACGGCCCCGGCGGCGTCCAGCAGCGGGCCGCCGGAGTTGCCCGGACGCACCTCGGCCCGCAACGCGTACACCTCGCGCGCCGCGGCTCGCTCGCCGTAGATGTCCTCACCGACGGCGCGCACCGAACCGCGGACGCGGGCGGGCGTGGCCGTCAGCGGGCCGTCCTCCGGGAAGCCCGCCACCACCGCGTCCTGGCCCCGCTCGGCGGGCGCGGTGGCGAAGCCGAGCGAGGGCGCGTTGAGGCGCGGGATCCGCAGCACGGCGACGTCCAGCGACGGGTCGAACACGACGACCGTCGCGCGCACCGCCGGACCGGTGCCGGCGACGCTGACGGTCGGCTCGGTGACGCCGGCCACCACGTGCGCGTTGGTCATCACCAGCCCGTCGGCGTAGACGAAGCCGCTGCCCTCCAGCCCCGCGCGGCAGGACGGCGCGACGCCCTCGACCTTGACCAGGCTGGTCCTCGACCGGGCGACGACGGGGTCGGCCACGGCCGGGTCGGGCGCGTCGACCGGCGTGATCAGCTCGCCGGCGAACGGCTGGAACACCCGCGGGAAGCCGCTGGAGTCCAGCAGCCCCTCGACCCCGTCGAGGAGCTGGCCGGCGTCGGCGGGGATGGCGGCGTCGACGGCCGCCAGCAGCCGCGAGCGCTCGACCCAGCCGCTCACCGGCGGCCCGAAGGACTGCACCAGGATGCTGGCCAGCAGCCAGACCCCGACGAGCAGGCCGGCGACCGACGCGAGCGAGCCGCCCGCGGCGTCGGCCACCCGCGCCGGGCGCCAGGTCACCCGCTCGCGCAGCCTGCCCGCGGCGACCCCGGCGATCACCTGGGCGAGCAGCGCCGAGCCCAGCACGATGCCGATGCCCGCGGCCGTCGTGCCGAGCCCCTGCGTCCCACCCCTCCAGCACCCGCGGGGCCGCCCACAGCCCGGCGATGCCGCCGACGATGAAGCCGACCAGCCCCGCGGCCCCGACGATGAGCCCTTGCCGGTAGCCGGTGATCGCCACCAGGACGATCCCGACGATCAGGACGATGTCGAGTCCGCCGAGATCGGACAGCGCGCCCATCTAGAGCCGTCCCGCCACGTCGGGGGGCAGGTCCTCGGTCCGGTCGCGGTCCCACGGGCGCTCCCACCCGGCGAGCCACAGCATCCGGTCGAGCAGCCCCGCGGTGAAGCCCCAGACCACCATGCCGCGCACCCCGAACGCGGGCCCGACGTACCCCGAGGGGTGCCGCACCTGGAACCGGTGGGCGGGCTCGAGCAGCTCCTCCAGCGGCACCCGGTGCACGGCCGCGACCTCGGCCGGGTCGCGCGCCCACACCGGCGAGGGCTCCCGCCACCAGCCGAGCACGGGGGTGACCACGAAGCCGCTCGGGGGCAGCCACAGCTGGGGCAGGGCGGCGAAGACCTCGACGCCGGAGGGGTCAACGCCCGTCTCCTCGTGCGCCTCGCGCAGGGCGGCGGCCACCGGCCCGTCGTCCTCCGGGTCAACCGCGCCGCCGGGAAAGGCCGGCTGCCCGGCGTGCGAGCGCATGTCCGGGGCGCGCTCGATGAGCAGCAGGTCCGGGCCGGCCTCGCCCTCCCCGAGCAGGATCAGCACGGCGCCCGGCCGGCCGCCCGTCGCGGGCGGCAGGAACCGCGAGATCTCCTCGGGACGCACGCGGGCCGCCGCCTGCGCCAGCGGGCGCAGCCAGTCGGGCAGGCCACCGATCGCGGCCAGCGCCGGAGCCGGGCCGCTCACCGGGCCGCCCCCGGCCCCGCGCCCGCCCCGGGAGGGCCGAGGGCCTCCCCGAGGTCGGCGAGGTCCTCGACCTCGAGGGCGGCCGCCGGACCGGACTTCACGAGTCGGGCCGCCTTGACCGGGTCGGTCTCGCCCTCGCCGTACGCCGGGCACCAGGCCGCCACCGGGCAGGCGCCGCAGGCCGGTCGCCGGGCGAAGCAGCGGCGCCGGCCGTGCCAGATCAGCGTGTGCGACAGCTGGGTCCAGTCCCGGCGCGGGATGAGGGCCCCGATCTCGGCCTCGGCGCGCACCGGGTCGACCTCCTGGGTCCAGCCGAGCCTCCGCGCGAGCCGGCCCACGTGGGTGTCCACCGTGATCCCCGGCACCCCGAAGGCGTTGCCCAGCACCACGTTCGCGGTCTTGCGGCCGACGCCGGGCAGCGTCACCAGGTCGCGCAGCCGCCTCGGCACCTCGCCGTCGAACCGCTCGCAGAGCGCCTGCCCGAGGCCCAGGATGCTGGTCGCCTTGTTGCGGTAGAAGCCGGTCGGCCGGATCAGCGCCTCCAGCTCGGCGCGGTCGGCGGCCGCGTACGCCGCGGCGGTGGGGTAGCGCGCGAAGAGCGCCGGCGTCACGGCGTTCACCCGCACATCCGTGCACTGCGCCGACAGCACGGTCGCCACCAGCAGTTGCAGCGGGTCGGCGAAATCGAGCTCGCAGTGCGCGTCCGGGTAGGTCTCGGCAAGCACGCGGTACGTGCGGCGGGCGCGGCGGACCAGCGCCGTGCGCGACTCCGGGCCTCGGGGCGGCCGGGCCGCGCGTCGAGGGGCTGCCGTCACCCGGCCAGCGTAAGCGCAGCCGCGTGGGAGGCCGCTCCGGTGGCCCGTAAGGGTGAGACGGCCGCGCACGGCTCAAGGGCTGGCCGGACCCCGACGACGCCGCTTCTGACGGTGGGCCCATGCGGGGCCGCCGAAGGGCCCCGGAGCGACCGGGACCACAACCGAGGAGGTGTGGCGCGGCGATGGCGATGACGCCCACCGGGACCAGGGTCAAGCCGGCGCCCCGGCCGCAGCCGCAGCGCTCGGCGGAGTTCGCCCACCTGACCCTCGAGGCCCTACGCGCGCACCGCCGGTCGCTCAGCGACGAGGAGGCCCGCGTCTCGTACTGGCGGCGCCTCGTTCAGGCGCGGCTGGACCTGCTCCGCGAGGCCGCCCGGTCGGGGTCGACGGACGGCCGGGTCGAGTCGCTGCGGGCCGCGTTGACCGAGGTGCGGCCGCTGGGCGGGCGCACCTCCCACCAGGACCTGCTGCCCCCGGACGCCGCGCCCCCGCTGCCGGACCTCGATCGGCTGTGGGCCCGCCAGCCGCTCCCGGCCGACCCGGCCGACGCGGCCAACCTCGGCAAGGACCTCGCCTTCGCCGAGCTGCAGCTGTCCGCGTACCGCAACGCCCTGCACCGCCGCCTCGAGCTGGCCACGGGCGAGCTGATCGCGCGCTACCACGAGGACCCCCTGCTCTGCCTCTGCGCGCTCCCCCTCGCCGATCCCGGCAGGCGCGCCAGCTGAGCCCGGCGCGGGCCGCCCGCATGCCAGACTGACCCCGCGCCGGTCTGAAGCGCACCGCGGCCGACCCGGCCCGGGATCGGGCGCAGAAGCAGCCGGGAGGGATCACGTGGCCGACGCCGACGACCTGCAGGCGGGGGACGACGTGCAAGACGGTCCTGACGACGTGCTGTCGCAGGCCCCGCTCTTCGCCGGGCTCGACGACGAGGCTGCGGCGGCCCTCCGCTCGACGATGGGCCCGGTGACCGTCGCCCGAGGCGACGTCGTGTTCCTCGAGGGCGAGGAGGGCGACCGGCTCTACGTCGTGGTCGACGGCAAGATCAAGCTGGGCGTGACGTCCACCGACGGCCGCGAGAACCTGCTGGCGGTGCTGGGCCCGAGCGAGATGTTCGGCGAGCTGTCGCTGTTCGACCCCGGCCCGCGGACGGCGACGGCGACCGCCCTCACCGACGCGACCCTGGCCGGGCTCGGCCACCAGGACCTCGTCGCCTGGCTGACCGGCCGGCCGGAGGTCGCGCAGGCCCTCCTCAAGGCGCTCGCGCAGCGGCTCCGGCGCACCAACGAGGCGATGAGCGACCTCGTCTTCTCCGACGTGCCCGGGCGGGTCGCCAAGGCGCTGCTCGACCTCGGCGAGAAGTTCGGCGAGGTCGAGGGCGACGGGCTGCGGGTCACCCACGACATGACCCAGGAGGAGCTCGCGCAGCTCGTCGGAGCCTCCCGCGAGACGGTCAACAAGGCGCTGGCCGACTTCGCCAGCCGCGGCTGGCTGACCCTCGAGCCGCGCTCCGTGCTGCTGCTCGACGTCGACCGCCTGCAGCGCCGCGCCCGCTGACCCGGCCGGCGCCGAGCCCCAAGCGCTTCGGCCGCGGGCGCACGGACGCGCCTGCGGGACGCGCCGTCTCGCACCGGCGGACGGTCGCTGCCCTCTTGCCCGCGTGCGCCCTTACGCAACTCTGACGTGATTCGGAGATATACCCCATGGGGTATATGCCGAGAATGAGATCAGAGACAGACCAGGGCAGGACCCACGTAGGGAGATGGCGGCCATGAGCGAAGCGATCGGCGACACCATGACGGGCAGCCCCGCCGAGACTGGCCTCGCACCGACTGCCGCTGGGGGCAAGCCCCGGAGTCTCGCAGGGCGGCGGATCGCGGTGGCGGTCGTCGTCGGCGCGCTCGCTGCGGCGCTGGCCTTCGGCGCCGGCGTCCTCCTCGGTGGCCGCTCGACCCAGTCCCCGGATGCGACCGTGGCCCTGCCCGTCGCCGGCGGGACCGCGTCCGCACGAGCTCTCCGCGCTGCTCGCCTACCTCGCCGAGGAGGAGAAGCTCGCGCACGACCTCTATGTGCTGGGCGAGTCGCTCTACGGCGATCGGACGTTCGCCAACATCTCTCGCTCGGAGACCAAGCACCAGGCGTCCGTCCGCGAGCTGCTCGCGGCCTACGACATCCCCGACCCGAGCCAGGGCACGGCCGAAGGGGTCTTCGCCGATCCAGGGCTGCAGGCGCTCTACGACACACTGGCCACGCGCGTGAGGACGTCTGAGGCCGAGGCGGCCTTGGTGGGAATCCTTGTCGAGGAGACCGACATCGCCGACCTCCGCGAGGCTCTCGCGTCCGGGCCGCCGGCCGACGTGCGCACGGTGCTCGAGCAGCTCGAGGCCGCCAGCCAGAACCACCTGAGCGCATTCACCCGGTACAGCCAACGGACCTGAGCAGGCCCGGCGCCCAAGCCGCTCACCCTGGGGCGGTCCCCAGGTAGGCCAGCTGGGCGGCGACGCTGAGGGCGGCCGCCGGCCACAGCGCGCGGTCCACCTCGGCGTACACCGAGGCCACCACGGACTCGACCGAGGTGTGCCCCGCCGCCACCGCGGCCGCGACCTGCGCCAGCCGCTCCTCCCGATGGGCGAGGTACGCCGCGAGCACACCCGGCAGATCGCCGAGCGCCGGCCCGTGCCCGGGCAGCAGGAGGCGCAGCCCGAGCGCGGCCGACTCATCCTGCAGCCGGCGCAGCGAGTCGAGGTAGTCGCCGAGCCGGCCCTCGGGGTGGGCGACCACCGAGGTGCCGCGGCCCAGGACGGTGTCGCCGGTCAGCAGCGCCCCGTCCGCCGGCAGCACGAACGACAGCGAGTCGCCGCTGTGGCCGGGAGTCGCGACCACGCGCACCTCCAGGCCGTCGACCTCGACGACATCGCCGCCGGCCAGCCCCTCGTCGCCGAGCCGGCAGGCGGGGTCCAGGGCCCGTACGGGGGCGGCGGCCCGCTCGGCCAGGTCGCGCGCGCCCTCCGCATGGTCGGCGTGTCCGTGCGTGAGCAGCACCATCGCCAGCCGTCGGCCGCCCTCGGTGGCCGCCGCGAGCACCCGGTCGAGGTGCGCGGCGTCCGCGGGCCCGGGGTCGACGACCACCGCTCGCCCGCCCGCGGCGGCGAGCACCCACGTGTTGGTGCCGTCGAGGGTCAGCGGTCCGGGGTTCGGCGCCAGCACGCAGGTCGCGTGGCCGCCGACGGCTCCCCCGGCCCAAGGCTCCGCCCAGCCGCCGATCCCGCCGCCGCCAAGCCCGCCCCCCAGGCGGCTCCCCGGACCGGTCACCAGACCACCTCGACCCCGCCCGGCAGCACGATCCGCACCCGGTCGCCCTCCACCACCAGCTCCGGCTCAAGCGGCCCCGGCATCTCGGGGGGCGCCGCCGCGAGCACGGACGCCACGGTGGCGTGCCGGGCCAGCTGGCGCAGGGTCACCGCCGTCGGGGGCATCAGCAGGTGCGCCCGCGCCTCCCAGTCCGCCACCGCCCGCGCGGGCGTCGACCACCAGGCCTCCACCGCCTCGGTCCCGCGCGCCTCGGCGTCCTGCCCGGCCGGCAGCCCGGCCACGTAGAAGCGGGTGTCGTACCGCCGCGGCTCGCCCTCCGGCGTGATCCAACGCGCCCACGGCAGCAGCGCCCCCGGCTCGACCTCGACCCCGCACTCCTCGGCCGCCTCGCGCGCCGCGGTGTGCTCCAGGCTGGTGTCGCCCGGCTCGGCGCGGCCACCGGGGAACACCACGAAGCCAGCCGCGAAGGCCATCGTCGCGGCGCGGCGCATGAGCCAGACCTCGAGCCCCGCGTCGCCGTCCCGCAGCAGCACGAGGGTCGCCGCGTCGCGTGGCGCCGAGGCGCGTGGCTTCGGGCCGGTTGCGCCCGGCTGGCTGGACATAGCCACGATCGTACGGAGGCGCGGGTAGCGTGAGTGCCGCGCGCACGGGGGTGCGGGCCTGCTGGCTGGCACGGGGGGGCAGATGGGCGACATCGCGGCGGAACCCGGCGCCAAGCCGGAGCAGGCCGAGCCCGCCCCCATGGCCAGGGTCCGGTTCTCCCTCGAGGATCTCGCGAGCCGATCCGGCCTGAGCGCGCGCAACATCCGGGCCCATCAGACGCGCGGGCTGCTCGCCCCGCCCGACACCGACGGGCGCCAGGCCTGGTACAGCGCCTCGCACCTGGCGCGGCTCCGCACGATCACGGCCCTGCAGCGGCGGGGCTTCAACCTCGCGGCCATCGAGCGGATGCTCGCCGAGGATGGCGACATCGCCGAGCTGATGCTGCGGCGCCGAGGCCGACCGGCGCGGGCCTCGCTGCGTGTGGACGACGATGTGACGGTCGCCCCCGAGGCGATCGACGCCCTGCGCCTGGCGCGCCCCGACCTGCCGGAGCGCCTGGAGTCCGCCGCCCTGATGAGCCAGCGACCGGACGGCGCCTGGATGGTCAGCGCCGGGCTTGCGGCGCTGGCGGCCGCCCTCTGGGACCGCGGGGTCGACTGGGCCCGGCTGGACACCCCCGTGGCGGATGTGGGCTTCGCCGGCGCGAGCACCGCGAGGCTGCTGGCGGGCGAGCTGGTCGCCCTCGCCCGGGCCGACACCTCATCGGCCCACGAGGCCCGCCAGCAGATCGAGGAGCAGTCGACCCTCGCCACGGCCTTCTGCACCATGATGTTCGAGGTGGCCCTGGTCCGAACGTTCCAAGAGGAGGTGGCGCGCCTGCTCGGTGACGAGGGCGCCGGACCCGACGGCCAGGGCCGACCGGCGCCGAGGCGCTAGTCCGCGACCTCGACCACCATCTCGACCTCGACCGGGGCGTCGAGCGGCAGCACCGCCACGCCGACCGCGCTGCGGGCGTGCACCCCGAAGGCCCCGAACACCTCGCCGATCAACTCGCTCGCCCCGTTGACGACGCCCGGCTGGCCGGTGAAGGACGGAACGCTGGCGACGAAGCCCACCACCTTGACCACCCGGGTGACCCGCGCCAGGTCGCCGATCTCGGCCTTGACCGCGGCGATCGCGTTGAGCGCGCAGATCTGGGCGAGCTCCTTGGCCCGCTCCGGGGTCACCTCGGCCCCGACCTTGCCGGTGGCGGCGAGCTTGCCGTCGACCATCGGCAGCTGGCCGGAGGTCCAGACGAGGGTCCCGGTGCGTACCGCCGGGACGTACGCCGCGACCGGCGCGGCCGGGTGCGGGACCGACAGGCCGAGCGCGGCGAGGCGCTCCTCGGGGGTGCTCACGTCCGCTCCCGCTTCAGGTAGGCGACGAGTTGCTCGGAGTTCGGGCCCGGGACGACCTGGACGAGCTCCCAGCCGTCCTGCCCCCAGGTGTCGAGGATCTGCTTGGTCGCATGCACCAGCAGCGGCACGGTCGCGTACTCCCAGGTGGCCATGCGGGCACCTTAGGACCCATGGCGGCCTCCGTCGATCTAGGGTCGAGGCGTGAGCGAGTACGGCGCCCCCGCGCGGACGGGACTCGCGGCCTCTTGGCCGGGTGTCGAACTGCACGTGATCACCGGCAAGGGCGGCACCGGCAAGACCACCGTCGCGGCCGCGCTGGCCCTCGCGCTCGCCGCGGGGGGCCGCACCACGCTGCTCTGCGAGGTGGAGGGACGCCAAGGCATCGCCCAGCTCTTCGACGAGCCGCCGCTGCCGTACGAGGAGCGCAAGGTCGCGATCGCCCCCGGCGGCGGCGACGTCTACGCCCTGGCCGTCGACACCAAGGGCGCGATGCTCGAGTACCTCGAGATGTTCTACCGGCTGGGCCGCGCCGGCCGGCTGCTGGAGAAGGCCGGCGCGATCGACTTCGCCACCACCATCGCGCCCGGGCTCCGCGACGTGCTGCTCACCGGCAAGGTGTACGAATCGGTGGGGGCCCGGCGCGGCGGGCGGCGCCGCTACGACGCCGTGGTGATGGACGCACCGCCGACCGGACGGATCGGCCGCTTCCTCAACGTGAACTCCGAGGTCTCCGGCCTGGCCAAGGTCGGCCCGATCCGCAACCAGGCCGACTCGATCATGACTCTGCTGCACTCCCCGCGGACGCTGGTGCACCTGGTCACGCTTCTTGAGGAGATGCCGACGCAGGAGACTTTGGACGCCACCGCCGAGCTCGCCGGGCTCGGCCTTCGGGTCGGCACCATCTTCGTCAACCGGGTGCGCCGGGCGCCGCTCAGCCAGGCCGAGCTGGCCTCCGCCGCCAAGCGGACCCTGGACAACGTCGGCCATCGCCGCCGGCCTGCGGGCCGGCGGCCTGGAGGCCCCCACGCACCCGCCGGAGGAGCTCGCCGCCGAACTCGCCGAAGAGGCCGCCCAACTGGCCGAGCGGGTCGCGCTTGAGCGGCGCGAGCGGCGCCGGCTGGCCGCCTCCGGGCACCCGGTGGTCGAGCTGCCGATGCTGCCGGACGGTATCGACCTCGGCGGCCTGTACGAGCTGGCCGAGCGGCTCGTCGCCGCGTCGGCCCTCACCGGGAAGGCGACGCCATGACCACGCCGGCGCCGGTCTTGGACCTCGACCGGATTCTCGCCAATCCGGAGGTGCGCACCCTGGTCTGCTGCGGGTCCGGCGGCGTCGGCAAGACGACGACCGCGGCCGCCCTGGGGCTGCGAGCCGCCGAGCAGGGTCGCACCGTCTGCGTGCTCACCATCGACCCGGCCCGCCGGCTGGCCCAGTCGATGGGGCTGAGCCAGCTGGACAACACCCCCCGTCCGGTGCACGGCGTCGACCCGGCGAAGGGGGGCCGGCTCGAGGCGATGATGCTCGACATGAAGCGGACCTTCGACGAGATCGTCGAGGCCCACGCCGATCCCGAGCGGGCCGCCCAGATCCTGGCCAACCCCTTCTACCAATCGATGTCGTCGTCCTTCGCGGGCACGCAGGAGTACATGGCGATGGAGAAGCTCGGCCAGCTGCGCGCCCAGGCCGACGCCGACGGCTCCTGGGACCTCATCATCGTCGACACGCCGCCCTCGCGGTCGGCCCTGGACTTCCTCGACGCCCCCCAGCGGATGGGCTCGTTCCTGGACGGCCGGCTGATCCGCGTCTTCACCGCGCCGGCCCGGGTGGGCGGGCCGCGGCGCGCTGCGTGTGGTCTCGCTGGGGCTCGGCCGCCGTCACCAACGTGCTGAGCCGGCTGATCGGCGCGCAGCTGCTCAACGACGTCTCGACCTTCGTCTCCGCGATCGACAGCACCTTCGGCGGCTTCCGGGAGCGGGCCGAGGTGACGTACGCGCTGCTCAAGGAGCCCGGGACGTCGTTCATCGTGGTCGCGGCGCCGGAGCCCGATGCGCTGCGCGAGGCGTCGTACTTCGTGGAGCGGCTGGAGGCCGACGCGATGCCGCTGGCCGGGCTCGTGCTCAACCGGGTGCACGGCAGCCCCGCCCTCGAGCTCAGCGCCGAGCGGGCCCTCGCGGCCGCCGAGGAGCTCGGCGCCGGCGTCGGCCACCAGGGGCGCGGCGAGCACCGGCTCGCCGCTGGGCTGCTGCTGGTCCACGCCGAGCGCATGCAGGTGATCGAACGCGAACGGCGGATGGCCCGGCGTTTCAGCGCCGCCCACCCGCACGTCGCGGTCGCCTCGGTGCGGGCGCTGTCGACCGACGTGCACGATCTTGAGGGGCTGCGCGAGATCGGCGCCGCGCTGGGCGGGGCGAAGGGTGCGGCGGGGTAGCGGTCGAGCGAAGGGGCGGTCAGCCTGCCGCGGCGTGGTCGAGGCGGGCCACCAGGTCGGAGCAGGGGTGGCTGCGCTCGTAGTCGGCCAGCGCGGTCTGCAGCAGCCCGCGCCAGGAGGTGACGTTGGGGCGCCGGCGCAGCAGGGCCCGGCGCTCGCGCTCGGTGAGGCCGCCCCACACGCCGAACTCGATGCGATGGTCGAGGGCGTCGGCGAGGCATTCGGTGCGCACCGGGCAGCCCAGGCACACGGCCTTGGCGCGGTTCTGCGCCGCGCCCTGAACGAAGAGGCTGTCGGGGTCCGCCCCGCGGCAGGCCGCGTCGACGGCCCAATCGTTGACCCACACCATGGAACGGAACGTATGGAATGGGGCGTAACCGGAAACAGGCCCATAAGGCCCATGATCATCTAGTCATTTATGACTATGGACACCACCCGAACGTGATCCCGGTGTGATCATCGGGGTGAGGTCGATCCGCCGGGGTCACGTACCCTGGGGCCATGGCGCGGCCTCGCCCGGCCGGCGGACAGGGCAGTCTGGGCCGGATCGGGCTCTTCGTCGCGGTGAGCGTCCTCGCGGGCGTGCTCGCCGCGGGTCTCGCGCTGCCCTTCGCCGGTTCGGTCGGGGTGGCCGCCCGCAGCGCGGTGAGCGACTTCGAGGCGCTCCCCAGCGTGCTGAAGACGCCGCCGCTCCCGCAGCAGTCGCAGATCCTGGCCAGCGACGGCAGCGTGCTCGCGACCTTCTTCTCGGAGAACCGCGTCGTCGTCCCGCTCTCCCAGGTCTCGCCGGCGATGCGCCAGGCCATCGTGGCGATCGAGGACTCGCGCTTCTACGAGCACCGCGGCTTCGACCTGCGCGGCACCCTGCGCGCGCTGGCGACCAACACCTCCACCGGCGACGTCCAGCAGGGCGGGTCGACGCTGACCCAGCAGTACGTCAAGAACCTGCTGCTCACCGAGGCCACCACCGACGAGGACCGCGCCGCGGCCCGCGAGCGCACGGTGGCCCGCAAGCTGCAGGAGGTCCGCTACGCGATCGGGCTGGAGAAGCGCTACAGCAAGGACCAGATCCTCGAGGGCTACCTCAACATCTCGTACTTCGGCGCCGGGGCGTACGGGGTCGAGGCGGCCGCCCGGCGTTACTTCTCCGCCTCGGCCGCCGACCTCGATCTGGTCCGCTCGGCGACGCTGGCCGGGATCCTGCAGCAGCCCGGGGCCTTTGACCCGCTCCGCAACCCGGCCCTGTCCCAGGAGCGGCGCGACGTCGTCCTGCGTCGGATGGCCGAGGTCGGCTTCATCGCCCCGGCCGACGCCGACGCCGCGATCGCCGTCCCGATCGAGGCCACGCTGGCCCCCTCCGCGACGCCGAACGGCTGCTCCACCTCGCCGGCGCCGTTCTTCTGCGACTACGTCGTCAACACCGTGCGCACCGACCCGGTCTTCGGCGCCACCGCCGACGACCGCGAGGCGCTGCTGAGCCGCGGCGGGCTCACCATCCGCACGACCCTCGACCCGGTGGCCCAGGCCGGGGCGCAGGCCGCCGTCGAGCGCCGGATCCCCGTCGACGACCCCAGCGGCAAGGCCGCCGCGATCGCCATGGTCGAGCCCGGCACCGGGGCGATCAAGGCGATGGCGCAGAACCGCCGCTGGGGCACCGAGGGCGCCGGGGCGACCACGTACAACTACGCCGTCGACCGCGAGCTCGGCGGCACCATCGGCATGCAGGCCGGCTCGACCTTCAAGGTCTTCACCCTCGCCGCCGCGCTCGAGCAGGGCTTCTCGCTGCGCGAGCGGATCTCCGCCCCGGCGGTGAAGACGTTCACCGGCTACAAGAACTGCCAGACCGGGATCTCCTACCCCCCGTACACCGTGAAGAACTCCACCGGCTCCGGCAGCTTCGACATGGCCACCGGCACGGCGCTGTCGGTCAACACCTACTTCGTCGAGCTGCAGCAGCGCACCGGCCAGTGCCGTCCGGCCGAGATCGCCGAGGCGCTCGGCGTGACCACGGGCAAGGGAACCGCGCTGGAGCGGGTGCCCTCGTTCACGCTCGGGTCGCAGACCGTGTCGCCGCTGTCGATGGCCGAGGCGTACGCCACGTTCGCCGCGCGCGGGCTGCACTGCGACGCGCGGGCCATCGTGTCGATCTCCGACCGCGAGGGCAAGCAGCTGCCGGTGCCCGGGGGCTCATGCAGCCAGGTGCTCGACCGGGCGGTGGCAGACGGCGTGACCAAGCTGCTGGTCGGGGTCATCGACGGCCCGGTGCGCGGGCGCACCGGCGAGGCGATGTCACTCGGCCGCCCCGCCGCCGGCAAGACCGGCACCACCAACGGCAACGCCGCCGTGTGGTTCGTGGGCTTCACCCCTGACCTCGCCGCGGCCGTCTGGGTCGGCGACCCGCGGGGCGGCACCCGCTACCCGCTCACCAACGTGGTGATCAACGGCACCTACTACAAGAACGTCTTCGGCGGCACCCTGCCCGGTCCGATCTGGAAGGAGGCGATGACCACCGCGCTGACGTCGCTGCCGCCGTCGGAGTTCGCCGGGCTCGACCCGCGCCGGATCAAGGGCCTCGATGTCGAGGTGCCGAACCTCTTCGGCGAGTCCCCGGAGGTCGCGTCGAGCCGGCTGTCCGAGCTCGGGCTGGTTGCGCAGCTGGAGCTCCTCCCGGTCGCGTCGGCGGCTCCGGCCGGCACCGTGGCCTACACGTCACCGGGCGGCGGGGCTTTCGTGGCCTCGGGCGACGTGATCCAGGTGTACCTCTCCGACGGCAGCCGGGTTCCGACCCCGACGCCGCTGCCGACCGATCCCGCAACCGCCGTCCCTGCCCCGCTGACCACCACGGCGCCGAGCCTCGCCCCGGCGCCCGCGCCCGCGCCCGCCCCGCAGCCGACCAAGCCGGGCGACGGCACGCCGCCGCCCCGCTGACCCGCGCCCCGGCCTAGCCCAGGCCGAGCAGCCTGCTTCACCGCCGCGGCCACCGCCGAGCCGTCGGCGCGGCCGGCCACCTGCGGTTGCAGCGCCTTCATCACCGCGCCCATCGCCCGGCCGCCCTCGAGCCCCGCACCGCGGGCGTCGGCGACCGCGGCCTGGACCAGGCCGTCGAGGGCCTCGGCGTCCAGCTGCGCCGGCAGGTAGCGGGCGATCACGGACTCCTCCGCCCGCTCGCGCTCCGCCAGCTCGGGGCGGTCGGCCGCGTCGTAGGCCTCGGCGGCCTCCCGGCGGCGCTTGGCCTCGCGGCTGAGGACCCCGACCACGTCGTCGTCGGTGAGCACCCGGACCGACTTGCCGGCGACCTCCTCGTTGGTGATCGCGGTCAGCGCCATCCGCAGCGTCGCGGTCACCAGCTCGTCGCGGGCCTTCATGGCTGCGGTCAGGTCGTCGTGCAGGCGGTCCTTGAGGCTGCTCATAGGCCCAGTCTCCCGCATCGGGCCCACCGCCCGGGCCAGCACCAGCCGAGCGGGCGGGGGGCGGGTCCCGCCGGGGTTGGGTGGCTCTTCGCCCCGGAGGGGCCGAGCCCCCGCCCGTGCCCTCGCCAGATGGGAGACACTGGCCCGATGCCGCTGCCGTCCTCCCCCGCGCTGCGCGCCGCCGCCGCCATCGGTGTGCTCGGCGCCGCGTGTGTCGCGTACGGCGCGGGGTACGAGGTCCGCTCGTACCGGCTGCGGCGCGTCGAGGTGCCCGGCGCCCTGCCGGCGGGGGCCGATCCGCTGCGCATCCTGCACCTGTCCGACCTGCACCTGCTGCCCGGCCAGCGGGCCAAGCGCGACTGGGTGCGCGCGCTGGCTGCCCTGGAGCCCGACCTGGTCGTCGACACCGGCGACAACCTCGCCCACCCGGACGCGGTCCCGTACGTCCTGGACGCCCTCGGCCCGCTGCTGGAGCGGCCCGGGCGCTGTTCGTGCTCGGCTCGAACGACTACTTCGGCCCGCGGGCCAAGAACCCGGCCCGCTACCTGATCGCCCGGCGACCAGCGCCGGGTGCACGGCACCGGACCTGCCGTGGAAGGACCTCGTGGCCGGCCTGGAGGCCGAGGGCTGGGGCGACCTCGGACAACCAGCGCGCCGCCCTTGAGGTCAGGCGGCCTGCGCATCGAGGCCCGCGGCGTCGATGACCCGCACATCAACCGCGACCGTGTACGCCGACGTGGCCGGACCGGCCGACCCGGTCGACGGCCGCGCCCCGACCTCGTGCTCGGCGTGACCCACGCCCCGTACCACCGGGTGCTCGACGCCATGGCCGCCGACGGCGTGCTCGCTCGTCCTCGCCGGCCACACCCACGGCGGCCAGCTGTGCGTGCCCGGCTGGGGCGCGCTGGTCACCAACTGCGACCTCGCGCCGGCGCCGGGCCAAGGGCCTGTCCCCCCACGCCTTCGACGCGGAGGGCTCGGTGGCGACCTGGCTGCACGTGTCGGCGGGGCTGGGCACGTCGCCCTACGCGCCGATCCGGTTCGCCTGCCCGCCCGAGGCCACGCTGCTCACCCTGCTGCCCCGCACTGATCCAGGAGGCGTCCGGCCGCGAGCCACCTGGCGGCGGTTTGGGACGGCTCGCCGCGCTCGGCTACAGTCAGGGCCTGCTTCGGGGTGTGGCGCAGCTTGGTAGCGCGCTTCGTTCGGGACGAAGAGGTCGTGGGTTCAAATCCCGCCACCCCGACCACACGCAGGGGGCTGGCCCGCCAGGGTCAGCCCCCTGCCGCATGTCGGGCGCTCGGATTTGGGAGGAGGCCCGAAGGGCCGACGGTTCCCGCCACCCCGACCACACGCAGGGGGCTGGCCCGCCAGGGTCAGCCCCCTGTCGCATGCCTGCGCCGGCCCCCGTGTACTGGAAGGCTGTGCCCCGATGGAGACCGTGGTCGAGTTCCTGGCCGAGCAGCCGCTGCTGCTGCTCTTCCTGGTGGCCGCCGTCGGCATGCTCGTCGGGTCGATCCGGATCGGCTCGTTCTCCCTCGGCGTGGCCGGCGTGCTGTTCGCCGGGATCGCGGCCGGCGCCCTCGACCCGCAGCTGAAGCTGCCCAGCCTGATCGTCGAGCTCGGGCTGGCGGTCTTCGTCTACAGCCTCGGGCTGTCGGCTGGCCCCGAGTTCGCGGCCAGCCTGCGTGGCGGCGGCGCCCGCCGCTCGCTGCTCGGCGCCGTGGTCATCACGGTCGGGGCGCTGGCGGTGACCGGGGCCGCGTTGGCGCTCTCGCTGACCGCCGGCACCGGGGCCGGCCTGTTCACCGGCGTGCTGACCAACACACCGGCGCTCGCCGGCGTCGTCGAGTCGATGGGGGCCGATCCGTCCCGCGGCGACCCCGCCGAGCCGGTCGTCGCCTTCTCGCTGGCCTACCCGGGCAGCGTGATCGCGGCCATCCTCGCCATCACGCTCCTGCGCCGGCTCGCCGCCTCGTACCCCGACGCCCTCGCCATCGTCGAGGTCGACGACGAGGCCCAGCGGATCATCAACCGGGTGGTGCTCGTCGACCACGCCATGACCGTGGCCGACATCGACAAGGCGTCGCGGCGATCGGTCGTCGTGGCCCGCATCCAGCACGGCGAGCAGCAGCACGTCGCCGACCGCGGGGAGTCGCTGGCCCCCGGCGACCAGGTCGGCCTGGTGGGGCCGGCGCACGCCGTCGAGGCCGTGATCCCGGTGATCGGCGAGCTCACCAGCAGCCGGCTGACCCGGGACCGGTCGTTCCTCGACTTCCGCCGGATCTTCGTCTCCGACCGGGCGCTGGTGGGACGGACGATCGGCGAGCTCGCCTTGCCCGAGACGTACGGCGCCCTGGTGACGCGGGTGCGTCGCGGCGACGTCGACCTCGTCGGCCGGCCATCGCTGCGCCTCGAGCTCGGCGACCGGGTCCGGGTGGTGGCGCCGCCCGCCCGGATGAAGGAGCTCACCGCGCTGTTCGGCGACTCGTACCGCGCCCTCGGCGAGGTCGACGTGGCGACCTTCTCGATCGGCCTGGCCCTGGGGCTGCTGCTGGGGGTCGTGCCCTTCCCGCTCCCCGGCGGCGGCTCGGTGTCGCTCGGCTTCGCCGGCGGCCCGCTCGTGGTCGGGCTGCTGCTCGGGATCGCGCGCCGCACCGGCCCGTTCGTCTGGACGCTGCCCTACACCGCAGGGGTCACCCTGCGGCAGTTCGGCCTGGTGCTCTTCTTCGCCGGGATCGGCACCCGGGCCGGCGAGCAGTTCGCGGCCACGGTGGCCACACCGGAGGGGATCGAGCTGATCGCCGTCGGCTTCGCGCTCTCGGCGGCGCTGGCCGTGGTCACCCTCGCGCTGGCCCTGCGCGTGCTGCGGATGCCGTTCTGGGCCGCGGCCGGGCTGCTCGCCGGCACCTTCACCCAGCCGGCGGCGCTCGCGTTCTCCACCGGGCAGAGCGGGTCCGAGCAGCCCGAGCAGTCGTACGCGGCCGTGGCGCCGATGGCGATCCTGCTCAAGATCCTGCTGGCCCAGGTCGTCCTGCTGGTGCTCGCCGCCTGGACGTAGCGGCCAGCCTTCTTGCCATCGAGATCGAGGGGCTCGGGCGGGCTGCTAGAGCGAGGCGGCGACGAGCTCGGCGATCTGGATGGTGTTGAGGGCGGCGCCCTTGCGCAGGTTGTCGTTGCTGACGAACAGCGCCAGCCCGCGGCCCTCCGGCACGCCCGGGTCCTGGCGGATCCGGCCGACGTACGAGGGGTCGCGGCCGGCGGCCTGCAGCGGCGTCGGCACCTCGGACAGCTCGACGCCGGCCGCGCCGCGCAGCAGCTCGGTCGCGCGCTCGACGGACAGCGGCCGCTCGAACTCGGCGTTGATCGACAGCGAGTGGCCGGTGAAGACCGGCACCCGCACGCAGGTGCCCGGACACCGCGAGGTCGGGGATGCCGAGGATCTTGCGGCTCTCGTTGCGGAGCTTCTGCTCCTCGTCGGTCTCGTACGACCCGTCGTCGACGATCGAGCCGGCCAGCGGGACCACGTCGAAGGCGATCGGCCGCACGTACTTGTGCGGCTCGGGCAGCCGGACGCCGCGGCCGTCGTGGACCAGCGCGGTGACGTCCTGGGCCAGGCCGGCGCGCAGCTGCGACTCGAGCTCCTCGACGCCGGCGAGGCCGCTGCCCGACACCGCCTGGTAGCTGCTCACCACCAGGCGGCGCAGGCCGGCCTCGGCGTGCAGCGGCATCAGCACCGGCATCGCGGCCATCGTCGTGCAGTTGGGGTTGGCGATGATCCCCTTGGGCCGGCGGGCGGCGTCCTGCGGGTTGACCTCGCTGACGACCAGCGGCACCTCGGGGTCCATCCGCCAGGCGCTGGAGTTGTCGACGACGACGGCGCCCGCCGCGGCGAACGCCGGGGCCAGCGCCTTGGAGGTGGCGCCGCCCGCGGAGAACAGGGCGATGTCGATGCCCGCGAGGTCGGCGGTGGCGGCGTCCTCGACGAGCACGTCCTCGCCCCGCCACGGCAGGGTGCTGCCGGCCGAGCGGGCCGAGGCGAAGTAGCGCACGCGCGCGAGCGGGAAGTCGCGCTCGGCCAGCAGCCGGCGCATCACCGCGCCCACCTGGCCGGTGGCGCCCACGACCGCGACGGTCAAGCCGCCGCGATCTGACCCCACGCTCATCGGCCGGTCCCGCCGTAGACGACGGCGCCCTCCTCGGCGTCGAGGCCGAACGCGGTGTGCACCGCCCGCACCGCGGCGTCGACCGCGTCGGCGCGGCAGACCACCGAGATCCGGATCTCCGACGTCGAGATCAGCTCGACGTTGACGCCGGCCGTCGGCGAGCGCCTCGAAGAACGACGCCGAGACCCCCGGGTGCGACCGCATGCCCGCGCCGACCAGCGAGACCTTGCCGATCTGGTCGTCGTACTGCAGCGACTCGAAGCCGATGGCGGCGCGGTTCCTCTCCAGCGCCGCGAGCGCCTTCTGCCCCTCGGCCTTGGGCAGGGTGAACGAGATGTCGGTGCGGCCGGCCGCCCCCGACACGTTCTGCACGATCATGTCGATGTTGACCTCGGCCTCGGCGATCGTGCGGAAGATGATCGCCGCCTCGCCCGGCTCGTCCGGGACGGCGACGATGGTGATCTTCGCCTCCGAGCGGTCGTGCGCCACGCCCGAGATGATCGCCTGCTCCATGTCGTCCCTCTCGTGGGTGATCCAGGTGCCCTCGCGTGGGGAGAACGACGAGCGCACGTGGATGGGGATGCCGTAGCGCCGCGCGTACTCCACGCAGCGCAGGTGGAGGACCTTCGCGCCGGCGGCGGCCAGCTCGAGCATCTCCTCGTACGTGACGTGGGAGTTCTGCCGCGCCAGCGGCGACGATGCGCGGGTCGGCGGTGAAGACGCCGTCGACGTCGGTGTAGATCTCGCACACCTCCGCGTCGAGCGCGGCGGCGAGCGCGACGGCGGTGGTGTCGGAGCCGCCGCGGCCCAGCGTGGTGATGTCCTTGGTGTTCTGGCTGACGCCCTGGAAGCCGGCGACGATCGCGATCGCGCCCTGGGCCAGCGCGCCCTGGATCCGGCCCGGGGTCACGTCGATGATCCGGGCGCGGCCGTGGGCGCCGTCGGTGATCACCCCGGCCTGGCTCCCGGTGAAGCTCATCGCCTCGACCCCGAGGTCGCCGATGGCCATCGCGAGGACCGCCATCGAGATCCGCTCGCCGGCGGTGAGCAGCATGTCCAGCTCGCGCCCGGAGGGCAGCGGGCTCACCTGCTGGGCGAGGTCGATCAGCTCGTCGGTGGTGTCGCCCATGGCGGAGACCACGACGACGACGTCGTGGCCGGCCCGCTTGGTCTCCACGATGCGCCGCGCGACGCGCTTGACGCAGTCGGCGTCGGCGACGGAGGAGCCTCCGTACTTCTGGACGACGAGGCCCACGGGGCGCCTCCTTCTGGCCATCGGCGGGGGCCGGTGATCCGGCCGGAACGGGGCACGAGCCTACCCGCGGTCCGTCCCTCGGATGGCGCGTCCCGGATAGCGAGACAACACCCCGGGCGTCCCCGCACCGGTCAGTCGGACAGCAGCGCGTCGGCCTCGGCGGCCTGCGCGTCGATCTCGTCGGCGTCCAGCCGCTGGTGGGCCACCACCGACAGCAGCGCGCGCTGCGCAGACAGCGCGTGGTCGCCCCAGGTGGACAGGTACGAGAACTGCCACCACCACAGGGCCTCGTCGGTGGCGCCCGCGTCGTAGTGGCGCAGCCCGTGGGCGAGGTCGCAGGCAGATGTCGGCCACGTCGTCGGAGACCCGGCCGGTGGTCGGCTGCTCGGGCAGCAGCGGGTCGAAGACGTACGCGTAGTCGTCGAGGCCCTCGAGCAGGCTCGCCAGGCCCTCGCGCAGCGGGTCGGCATCGGGGTCCAGGCCGGCGTCGGGCTCGAACTTGGCCTGCGGCACGACATCGGCCACCGCGCCGAGCATCGCGCCCGCGAGGTTGACCTGCGCGAGCAGCACGAGCAGCTCGGCGATGGCCGTGTCGGGCGCGCCGCCGGCGGCGATCTCACCGATCCCGTCGACGAACCCGCGCGCCTGGGCGGCGATCTCGGCGGCGAACTCGGCGGCGAAGGCCGCGTCGTCGGCCTGGGCCAGGGCGGCGGTCAGCCCCTCCGGGGTGATGTCGGGCGCCGGCGCGAGGCCGGGCCCGCCCTCGCGGGCCTCCGAGCCGGCCGGACCGCCGGTCCCTCGCCCACCCTGCGTGGTGCGGCCACTAGACATCGAGCAACCTCCGGCCCTCAAACGCCCGACCGAGGGTGACCTCGTCGGCGTACTCCAGGTCGCCCCCGACGGGCAGACCGCTCGCCAGCCGCGTGACCCGCAGCCCCATCGGCTTGACCAGCCGGGCGAGGTAGGTGGCGGTGGCCTCGCCCTCGAGGTTCGGGTCGGTGGCCAAGATCAGCTCGGTCACCGTCCCGTCGGCGAGGCGCACCATGAGCTCGCGCAGCCGCAGGTCGTCCGGGCCGATGCCGTCGATCGGGCTGATGGCGCCGCCCAGGACGTGGTAGCGGCCGCGGAACTCGCGGGTGCGCTCGATCGCGACGACGTCCTTGGGCTCCTCGACCACGCAGATCACCGTGAGGTCGCGGCGGGGGTCGGCGCACACCCGGCACTCGTCGGCCGAGGCGACGTTGCCGCAGACGCGGCAGAACCGCACCTGGTCCTTGACCGCGATGAGCACGTCGGCGAGCCGACGGACGTCGACGGGGTCGGCGGCGAGCAGGTGGAACGCGATGCGCTGGGCGCTCTTCGGGCCGACGCCCGGCAGCCGGCCGAGCTCGTCGATGAGGTCCTGGACGATGCCCTCGTACACGTCAGAGCCCCGGCACGCCCGGCCCGGAGGCCTGCTGGAAGGGAGCGAGCTTGTCCTGCTGGAGCTCGTGGGCCTGCCGCTGGGCGTCGCGGACCGCCGCCAGCACCAGGTCGACGAGCGTGTCGACGTCGGCCGGGTCGACGACCGAGGGGTCGATGGTGAGGCCGCCGAGCTCGAGGGAGCCGCCCACCGTGGCGGTCACCAGGCCGCCGCCCGCGCTGCCGGTGAGGCGCGCGGCGGCGATCTCGGCCTGGGCCTCGGCCAGCTGCGCCTGCATGCGCTGGGCCTGCTGCAGCAGCTGCTGCATGGAGGGGGGCGGGCCGGCGGGGGGCATGTGGGCAGCCTACGGGGCGGCGCCGACCGCGACCGGGACCGCGGCGGCCGCGGCGGGGCCTGCGCTCAGCCCCGCTCGGCCGCGCTGAGCCCCGCTCAGGCGTCCGCCGAGCCGATCTGGCGTCCCCCCAGCACATCGGCGATCAGGGCCCCCCCGGACTTGCCGGAGTCGTCGGCGTCGGCGTCGGCGAGGTCTGGCTCATCGGGGGTCGCCGTGCGCTCGGCCTCCTCGCGGGCGAGCGCCTCGGCGCGCTGACGCGCCTCGGCCGCCTTGGACGGCGCGGCGTCGGCGGGGGCCTCAGGCGGCGCGGGAGGCGCGTCCGCGGGGGGCGCGGGCGCGGCGGCCGGAGGCGCCGCGGCGGCGCCTCCCCCCGAGGGCGTGGGCGCCGCGCCGTGCGGCACCGCGTCGACCCGCGCCTCGACGCCCACGACGTCGAGCAGCGCGGCGCGGACGACCTCGGGGTGGTCGCCGGCCGAGAACCCGCGCGCGGTGCCGGCATCGGGCAGGCCCAGGGTCAGCACGCCGGACTCCAGCGACAGCACCGAGGCCTTCTCGTACAGCAGCATCCAGGTGACCCGCCGCTTCGCCTTGATCGACTCGAGCACGTGCGGCCACAGCTGGCGGACGGAGGCGACGTCGGGCGCCCCGGAGACCGCGGGGGCCGCGACGGGCACGGGGGCCGCCGGCTCGGGCGCGGGCGGCTCGGCCTGCGGCTGCTCGTGCGGCGCCGGCGGCGCGCCCTCGGCGTCGTCGGTCGGGGCAGCCGGGGGCTCAGGCGTGGCGGCGGCCGGCGGCGGTTGAGCCGGAGCGGTGGGCTCGGCGGGCGTCGGAGCCGGTGCGGCCGGGCGCGTCCCGCCTGGAGGCGCAACGGGCCGGACCGGCGAGGCGGTCATCGCCGGGCCGCCGGCGGCGAGCCCGCTCTCCAGCCGGGCCAGCCGGGCGGCGAGGGCCACCGGGTCGTCGGAGGCCCGCGGGAGGACGAGCCGGGCGGCCAGCAGCTCCAGCAGCAGCCGAGGCGGGGCGGACGTCGTACGCCGCTCGTTCATCGTGGCCGCGACGAGGTCGGCGGCCCGCACCAGCCCGGCGACACCCAGGGCGGCGGCCTGCGCGCGCATGGCCGGCAGCTCGTCGGCGGGCACGTGCACCAGGCCGCGCTCCGCGGCATCGTCGACCTGCGCCAGCAGCAGCAGGTCGCGCAGCCGGTCGAGCAGGTCGCCGCTGAACCGCCACGGCTCCAACCCGCGGTCGAGCGCCGCGTCGATCGCCGCGAACAGCGACGGGGCATCCTGGGCGGCGACCGCCTCGACCACCTGGTGCAGCAGCTCGGAGGGGGTGTAGCCGAGCAGCGAGGCGGCCCGCTCGTACGTGAGGCCGGCCGTCCCGGCGCTGCCGGCCAGCTGGTCGAGCACCGACAACGCGTCGCGCACCGAGCCCTGGCCGGCGCGCACCACCAGCGGCAGGACCCCGGGCTCGACGGCGATGCCCTCCTCGGCGCTGATCCGCTCGAGGTGGGCCAGCAGCGTCGCTGGCGGCACCAGGCGGAACGGGTAGTGGTGGGTGCGCGACCGGATCGTCTGCAGCACCTTGTCCGGCTCGGTCGTGGCGAAGATGAACCGGATGTAGTCCGGCGGCTCCTCGACCAGCTTGAGCAGGGCGTTGAAGCCCTGCGTGGTGACCATGTGGGCCTCGTCGATGATGTAGATCTTGTAGCGGGACTGCACCGGCGCGTACATCGCGCGCTCGCGCAGCTCGCGGGTGTCGTCGACGCCGCCGTGGCTCGCGGCGTCGAGCTCGATCACGTCGAGGGTGCCGGGGCCGTTGGCGGCCAGCCCGACGCACGACTCGCAGACCCCGCACGGATCGGGCGTGGGGCCCTGCTCGCAGTTGAGCGACCGGGCGAGGATGCGCGCCGACGAGGTCTTGCCGCAGCCGCGGGGGCCGCTGAAGAGGTAGGCGTGGTTGACCCGGTCGTTGCGCAGCGCCTGCTGCAGGGGGTCGGTGACGTGCTCCTGGCCGATGACGTCGGCGAACCGCGCGGGGCGGTACTTCCGGTACAGGGCGAGGGCCACCCCCGGACCCTAACGGCGCCCGCCGACCCCCGCGTCGGGGCCTCGGGACGAAGGCGACCCCTCGCGCACCCGCCAGAGCCCGCCGACCCTTGCTGCCTTCCGGCCCTGGGGGGTTGAGCGAGGTGACGCCGCACGAGGGGTCGCCCTCCATCGTACGCACTCCCGGAGGCGGGACGGATTTCGGCATGGCCCGGCGCCGCCGGTACCCTCGCCCACGGAGGATTCGCATAGTGGCCGAGTGCGCACGCTTGGAAAGCGTGTAAGGGGCAACCCTTCGCGGGTTCAAATCCCGCATCCTCCGCCATCCAGACGGCGCCGCGGATCCCGTGCAGGTGTACGGGACCGCGGCGCCGTCGGCGTCCCCGCCCAGGCCCGACATCTAGACTGGCCGCCGTGATCTTCAAGCGGGTCGGCGACCGCAAGCCGTACCCCGACCACGACCTGACCTCCAAGGGCTGGAGTGCCCTGTCGCCCCGCCAGGTCCGCCTCGACGAGCTGGTCACCGTCAAGCGCACCCTCGACCTCGACGCCCTGCTGGCCGAGGACTCCACGTTCTACGGCGACCTGTTCGCCCACGTCGTGCTCTGGCAGGGCGAGCTCTACCTTGAGGACGGACTCCACCGCGCGCTGCGTGCGGCGTTGCGCCAGCGCGCGGCCATCCATGCGCGCATCCTTGACCTCGACGAGCCGCCCGCCGCGGGCGCCGACCCTGGAGGCCGACCGTGACCAGCCTGAGCCCGACCTCGGCACGCGGAGGCGGCCGGTCCCTGCTGCCCCTGATCATCGCCGCCGTCGTCGCCTTGGTGATCGGCGTCGCCGCCGGGTGGTGGTGGGCCGGGCGCGACACCAGCGGGTCGGCCGGGTCCACAGCCAGCCCGAGCCCCAGCAACTGCCCGACCGAGCTGGTCTCCGCCTACCCGGCCCCCGCCACGATCACGGTCAACGTCTACAACGCCACCACGCGTTCCGGCCTCGCCAAGGGGGTCTCCGCGGAGATGCAGGCGCGGGGCTTCATCATCGGCGCCGTGTCCAACGACCCGAAGAAGCAGCCGATCGCGGCCCCGGCCGAGGTCAGGCACGGTCCGGGCGGCGAGCCGGCCGCGGCCGTGGTGGCCGCCCAGGTGTCCGGGGCCGTCGTCGTCGCCGACACCCGCACCGACGGCAGCGTCGACCTCGCGCTGGGCGACGGCTACACCGCGCTGGTGGCGCCCGACGTCGCCGCCGCGACCCTCGCCCCCAAGCCTCCGCCTGGCTGCCCCACTCCGTCTCCGGCGGCGCCCGCGGCGTCCCCGGCGCCGACCGCCTGAGCCGTACGGCAGCGGCTCACCGCCCGCGCAGCGCGGCCACCGGGCCCATCGCCACCCGCGCCGAACCGTCCAGCCAGCGCAGCACGTTGAGCATGTCGGCCGCGCGCAGCGAGACGCAGCCGGCCGTCGCGCCCTTGCCGTTGACGTGCAGGAAGATCCCGCCGCCCGACCGCGTGGAGACCACCGGGATGTTGAAGTTGATCACCGCGGCGTAGGCGTACTGGGCGCCGTAGTCCACCAGGTGCTCGGCCTCGTCGACGCTCCACAAGGCATCCGGGGCCCGGCCGCGCTGCCAGGTGTTGAACGTGGCGGGGTCGGCCGGGTCGTACACCCACCAGTCCTCTGCGTCGAACTGCCGCCACGGCAGGCTCGTGCCGGGATTGCCGCCCGGGCCGAACGCCGTGCCGAGGCTGAAGACCCCCACGGGCGTCGTGCCGCTGTTGCGCACGCGGTTCTCCGCGAAGCCGTTCCAGCCGAGACGCGCGGGCACCGGCCCGTACGCGACCTGCCAGCCGCCCGAGGCGTCCCGCTGCCAGGCGGTGGCGGTGGCGTACGAGGTGCCGTACCGGGTGGCGGTGACGACGAGCGCCTTGCCGGCGGGGGCGAGGGAGGGGATCTCGGCCGGGCTGATCCCGCCCGGGGGCGGAGCGGGCGCGGGAGGCGCGGCGGGCTTGGGCGCGGGCTGCGCGCGGGAGCCGGTGCGGGCTTGGCGCTCGCCGCGGCGGCTCGGGCGGCTGCCTCGGCGGCCGCAGCCTGCGCCGCCGCCAGGTCGGCAGCGGCCTGGGCCTCCGCCGCGCGGGTGGCCGCCTCCTGCAGGGCGAGGGCGGCCGCGGCCTCCGCCTCGAGCGCGGGCCGCCTCGATTCCGCGCACCCGCTCAGCGAGGTGCTCCTCGCCGACGAGCTCCACGCGCGAGGGGGCCGCGGGCGGCTGGGGCGCCGCGGCCGGTGTCGCCGCCGCGTACGCGCACGACGACAGCAGCGCGGCGCACGCCGCGACCGCTGCGACCCGCACCGACCCGATCACGCGTCTCCCGTGGGCTCGCGCCGCGGGGGCGCGGCGACTGCTCACCCAGAGCATCGGCCCCAGCATGCCCGCTCTGGAGTCCCGCGGGACGTCAGGCGGCCAGCACGGCGACCGCAGCGGTGAACAGGACGAAGAGGAGCAGCAGCGCGTTGACGATGCGCGCCGCCGCCGCCGAGCCGCCGCCGCCCGCCTTCATGGCGCGGCCGCCGAGCAGGGTCCCGATCGCCAACGGCGTGGCCATCACGGCGATCACGACGAACATGGCCGCCCAGCCGAGCGGGTCCGGCCGAGGTGAGCAACTCGCCCTCGGCCACATCGAGCAACGCCATGAACAGCGTAGCCCGAGCACGCCCGCAACCAGGTCGAGGCCACGGCCACCGCCAGCATGATCCACGCCCACATGGTCAGCGCTGCGCGCCTGCTCGGGATCACCTCCACGCGGACGGGCGGCTGGCTCGTGTGCGGTTGACATGACCCTCACCTCCGCGGTGCGGCACGGCCAGGCGAACGACGCGTGCGCCTGCCGCCGCACTTTGATCATCGCCCGGCCGCCCGGTCGCCGGTAGGGGACTACGGCCCATACCTGGCGCCGAATCGCGGTTGTGGTCACCCCACCGCGAGGAAGAACCGCGATCCAGGCGCCACAACTCGGTGACGCGAAGGGGCGACCCCCGAAAACCATGGGGGTCGCCCCTTCGTGTGGCGGTGGCGGTGGGACCCGTCGCCGCTCGTGCCTCGCGGCTCCTCCCAAATCCCGCTGCACCCAATAGACGCAGCGACGACCCCCCGGAGGAGCATGGGGGGTCGTCGCTGCGTCTGGCGGTGGCGGTGGGATTTGAACCCACGGAGGAGTTGCCCCCTCACACGCTTTCGAGGCGTGCTCCTTAGGCCGCTCGGACACGCCACCGCCGAGCAGGGTACCCGAGCGCGGGCTACGCCTCGTAACCGCGATGGCCCGCGAAGAAGCCCGCCAGCAGCGCCGCGGACTCCTCGGCGAGGACGCCCGCGACCACCTCGGGGCGGTGGTTGAGCCGGCGGTCGCGCAGCACGTCCCACAGCGATCCGGCGGCGCCCTGCTCCTCGTTCCACGCCCCGAAGACGACGCGGTCGACGCGCGCGAGGACGGCGGCGCCGGCGCACATCGTGCACGGCTCCAGGGTCACCACCAGGGTGCAGCCATCCAGCCGCCAGGTGCGGCGGGCGGCCGCGGCCTCGCGCAGCGCGAGCACCTCGGCGTGGGCGGTCGGGTCGGCGAGGGCCTCGCGCGCGTTGCGGCCGCGCCCGAGCACCACCCCGTCCAGGCCGACCACGACGGCCCCGACCGGCACGTCGCCCGACTCCGGCGCCAGCCGCGCCTCCTCGAGGGCCAGCCGCATCGCGGCCAGGTCGTCCTCGCGGGGGGGCTGCCGGCCGTACGGCGGGCGGCTGCCGCGTCGGCGGTCATCCGGCGATCACCTTGCCTTCACTGCCGTTGCGCGGGCATCCGGTACGCGGCCGCGGCGCTCAGCCGAGGGCGACGTCGACGGCGGCCTCGAACTCCTCGCCGAAGCCCAGCCGGGCGGCGACGGAGGCGGCCACCTCGTCGGCGTACAGGTCGAGGTTCTCGCAGAGCAGGCCGAGCTCCATCGCGTCGAGGCCGAGGTCGGACAGCAGCGACAGGTCGCCCACGGGCTGCACGTGCTCGAGGTCCTCCTCCTCGGGCTCGGGCAGGCCGAGGTGGTCGAGCACGTCGAGGGCCAGCGGCCACTCGGTCGCGGCGGCCACGTCGTTCAGCAGCAGGCGGACCTCGCCGCCGCCGGAGCGGACGATCAGCACGTACTCCTCGAGCGCGCCGACCAAGGCGAGCGTGAAGCCCTCGCCGGGCTGCTGGCGCAGCGCATGCCGCAGCGACTCCAGCGAGTGCGCGGCCGAGGGGGGCAGCGCCGAGGCCGACCAGCGGCCCTCCTCGCGGTAGGCGAAGACGGCGAAGTCCGGGTCGACGGCCTCTTCGGCGCTCGTCTTCGTCTGTCGTCGTCGTCCTCGTCGTCGTCCTCGTCTTCCAGGTCATCAGCCAGGTCGTCGGCGAGGTCGTCGTCCAGATCCTCGGCGAGGTCGTCGGCGTCGTCGAGCGCCTGTCCCACGCTGTCCGGCATCGTCGCCCCTCCTCTCTCCTGGACTGCTGCGCATGGACTCCGGCGGAGTCCCGCCCCCGCATCGTCGCAGAGATCGCCGCCGCCTGCGTACGGTCGGGCGGATCCGGCCCCGCTAGCCTGCGAGCCATGCGCACCCACGTCGCCGACCACCCGCTCATCGCCCACAAGCTGACCGCCCTGCGCGACGCCCGCACCGACACCCCGACGTTCCGCCGGCTGGCCGACGAGCTCGTCACGCTGCTCGCGTACGAGGCCACCCGCTCGGTGCGCACGGCGCCGGTCGACGTGCAGACGCCGGTGGCGATGGCGCGCGGGGTGCGGCTGGCGATGCCGCGGCCGCTGGTGGTGCCGATCCTGCGGGCCGGGCTCGGGATGCTGGACGGCATGCAGCGGCTGCTGCCGACCGCCGAGGTGGGCTTCCTCGGCATGGTGCGCGACGAGGGGACGCTGCTGGCGACCACGTACGCGACCCGGCTGCCCGACGACCTGACCGGGCGGCAGTGCTACGTGCTCGACCCGATGCTCGCCACCGGCGGCACGCTGGTCGCGGCGGTGCAGCTGCTCTTCGACCGCGGGGCCGACGACGTCACCTGCATCTGCCTGCTCTCGTCGCCGGAGGGGCTGGCCCGGATGGAGGAGGCCTTCGGCGACTCCGGCCGCTCGGTCGCCGTGGTGACCGCCGGGCTCGACGAGCGGCTCAACGAGCACGGCTACATCGTCCCGGGCCTCGGCGACGCCGGCGACCGGCTGTACGGCAGCGCCGGCCACTTCGAGTAGCCGACACGCACTGCGGCCCCCCGGCCGAAGCCGGGGGGCCGCAGTGATGACGCGCTCAGCGCGTGGTCAGCGCTTCCAGATCGAGACCTGGCCGGCGTCGAAGGAGCCCCAGACCGCCTCGTTGATCGCCGTCCCGGTTCAGGTCGGCGACGAGGTTGCCCGCCGGCCTGGCCGTAGCCGGTCGCCGAGCCGGGCAGTCTGGTTCGAGCGCGAAGGAGCCGTCGCCCTTCTGCTCCAGCCAGTAGACGCTCGCGGTCGCCGTCGCCGGAGACCGCCAGGTCGATGTCGCCGTCGCCGTCGAGGTCGCCGGCGCCGACGCCGCCGGGTGCGGCCTGGCCGGCGCCGCCGGTCACCGTGAAGGCCGCCGTGCCGGTCAGCTTGACGACCGTCCAGGGCTGCGTCGGGTCGGCGCCCGGCGTGAGCTCGTAGACCGCCGGCTCCGGGTAGAGCGAGAACGGCGGGAAGCGGCGATGTTCTTGTTGGTGTGGTTGGTGCCGATCCAGCGGGTCACGCCGTCGCCGCGGAAGTTCGGCACCGGGATGATCTGGAACGACGGGCCCTGCCGCGGCGCTGATCTTGCGCTTGGTGAAGTCGGCGGCCGTCAGGCCGGCGACCGCCGTCGTCGCCCTGCTGGAGCCAGACGAACGACGACACCGCCGGTGCCACGGCGCGAAGGACGGCGACGAACGGCTGGCCGGCGACCGTGCCGAAGAACTGCGCCGAGACGACGTCGCAGCCGGCCGTCGCCGTTGACGTCGGAGACGACCGGCAGCGAGCCGCCGCCGTCGGCGAGCTTCACCGGGGCGGCGAAGCTCGCCGCCGCCGAGGCCCTTGAGGAACTAGCGTGCGCGACCATGTCGTCGACCGTGCGGCCGCTGGGCGCGGGTTGCCGCCGTCCTCGCCGACCGTGACCAGGTCCTTGATGCCGTCACCGTCGAGGTCGACGTGCTGCACGCCGTGGAAGGAGTAGTTGCGGGTCGTGGTGCCGGCGGATCGGCGGGGTGTTGACGGCGCGTCGGCGGGCCGGTGAACGTGCGTCGGCGATGATGTCGTGGCGGATCCAGGTGCGCCGTTGGCGCGCTGCTCCCACCAGGTCAGGGTGCCGCTGCCGAGGTCGGGCGAACGCTTGAGGTAGCGACTGGAAGAAGTTGCCGCCGGGGACGATGACGTCGATGTCGCCGTCGCCGTCGACGTCGGACGAGCGTCGGCTGGTTCGGGCCGAAGATGCCCGTCGCTGGTCGGCACGATCGTGGTCTGGGCCCACGGTCGATGTCGCCGGCCTGCGAGTTCGTGCTGCGTTGTTGTACAGCGTGCACCGTGCCGGGCCCGGCCGGAGCCGGGCCGGCGTACGGGCCGAAGGACGAGGCGACCAGCTCCGGTCGCACGTCGCCGTTGACGTCGCCGGACGACGACGAACGACGCGCCGACCAGGCTCGGCGACCTCGTGCTTGGTGAACGTGGGCCGGCGTCGCCGGATCGCGTGGCGGCGAGCGCCTGGCCGATCCCGATGCTCGCGAGCGCGCAGGCCGTGGCGGCCCCGACGCCCACGGCCCTTCGTGTGGACTTGTCGCATTGACTGACCCTCCAGGTCAAGTGGCGGACGGTGGTCACCCGGTCCCCTCCGAGTGCGTAGCCGCAGACCCTGCCACAGCGTTCCACCAGAAGGAAGAGCGTTCCGGAGATTCCCCCGAACGGGCGGCGCCGCGAGCCCAGCGATGTGGCGGCTGCCCCCACCGAATTCGGTGGGGGCAGCCGCCACATCGAGGGGCAGGGCCGGCGGTCAGAGCGCCTTGAGGGCCGCCACGACCTTGGTGAGGGAGTCCTTCGCGTCGCCGAAGAGCAGCGTGGTGTTGGTGTTGTAGAGCAGCTCGTTGTCGATGCCGGCGAAGCCCGGGCGGCCTTCAGGTGGCTAGCCTCACGGCGTGGACCTGATGCAGAGCGGCCCGATCCCCGCCGCCATGGTGTGGCGGCGGCTCCTCCCGGTGGCCGCCGGGGCGGCGGCCGCCAACGCCGCTGCTGTGGGGTGTCGGCACGCTCGCCGGCGCGGATCTGCAGATCCCCGCCTCGGCGGGCAGCGACCAACTGCAGGACCTGTCGATCGTGCCGGTGCTCGTCGTCACGGTCGCGGCGCTGGTCCTGGCGACGCTGCTGCTCTCGTTGCTGCTGAAGGTCTTCGGACCGCGCGGGGTCCTGTACTTCAACCTCACCGCGGTGGGGCTCTGCCTGCTGTCGCTGGCCGCCCCGCTCATGCTCGAGATCGGCTGGGGCGGCAAGGTCCTGCTCGTCCTCATGCACCTCGTGGTCGGGGCGGCCGCCTTCTTCGGCCTGGGCCGCTCGATCCTCCGCTGACCTGCGGCGGTCAGGCCTCGAGGTGGGCCTTGAGGGCGTTGACGGTGCCGCCCACGAACTTCTTGAAGACGCGCGACCGGACGAAGCCCGGCGCGTGCAGCGAGTGGTCGATCTCGAGGGTGAGCGCCACCTCGGTGGTGCCGTCGCCGAGGTCGCGTACGCGGTAGCCGCCGTCCTGGCGCTTCATCAGCTTGCTCTCGACCAGCGTCCACGTCATCGCGTCGTCCTCGTGCTCGTACTCGAGGGTGTAGACGTCCTCGCCGATGCCGGTCTTGGCGTCGAAGCGCGCCGTGGCGGGCAGCCCGTCCTCGTACTCCTCCAGCAGGGTCGCGGAGTGGATCTCCTTGACCCAGTCGGCCTGGCCCTCCACGTCGCGGATGGTCTCCATCACGGTGTCGAACGTTGCCGCGATCACGACGGTCGAGGTGTTCTTGTCGACAGGCATCCCCCGACCGTACCTAGCCAACCCCTACCGTCAGCGCATGCCCGACGTGCTCTACCCGCCCGCGGTCGCCAGCGCGCAGCTGGCGACGCTGGCGCTCGGGCTGCGGCTGCGCACCGAGGGCGCCGGGCACATCCCGCGGTCCGGCCCGGTCGTGCTGGCCGGCAACCACGTCTCGTACGTCGACTTCGCCTTCCTGGGGATGGCGGCCGCGGCGCGGGGGCGCAAGGTGCGGTTCCTGGCCAAGCAGGACGCGTTCAGCAACCCCGTCGCGGGGCGGCTGATGCGCGGGATGCGCCAGGTCCCGGTGGACCGGCGGGCCGGCGGCGACGCGTACGAGCAGGCGGTCGGCGCCTTGCGCGACGGCGAGGCGGTCGGGCTCTTCCCGGAGGGAACGTTCAGCCTGTCGTTCGAGGTGCGGCCGCTGCGCAGCGGCGCGGCCCGGATGGCGATCGAGGGCGAGGCTCCCCTCGTGCCGGTGGTGATGTTCGGGCCGCAGCGGATCCTGCACTCCCTCGAGCGGGCCGACCTCACCCCGTTCAAGGCGGTCACGACCCTCGTGGGCGCGCCGCTCGAGCCGGGGCCCGGCGACGACCCGCGCGAGGTGACCGAGGCCCTGCGCGCCGCCATGACGGCGCTGCTCGACGAGGCGATCGGCTCGTACCCCGACCTCGGCTGGGGCCGCCAGGCCAAGCGCTGGTGGCTCCCGCGGCGGTGGGGCGGCGGCGCCCCGCTCCCGGAGGAGGTCGCCGCCGAGGAGGAGGCCGCGGCGCGCGGCGACCGCGACGCCTGAGGACGAGCCGGCCGCCCAATGGGCCGGAGGCACCTCGAGCGGCTAGCGTCGCTGCGCATGGGACTGCGCGCGCACGTCGAGGGGGTGCTGCACCCCGAGGCCTACCACGGCCCGCAGCCGGCGACGGCCGGCACGAGCGGCTACTTCGAGGGCTGGTACGTCAAGCTCGTCTCCGCCGACCTGGGGCAGCGCTTCGCGGTGATCCCCGGCGTCTTCCTCGGCCCGGACGGGCAGGGCGAGGCGTTCGTCCAGCTGCTCGACGGCATCGCCGGCCGATCCTGGTACCACCGCTACGACCTCGCCGACTTCGAGGCCGCCTCGGACCGGTACGAGGTGCGCGTCGGGCCCAACACGTTCACCCCGCAGGGCGTCCACCTGGAGCTCCCCGACGGCACGCTGTCCGGCGACGCCACGTTCACGACCCCGCTGCGCCCGTGGCCGGTGACGCGGACCTCGCCCGGCGTCATGGGCTGGTACGCCTGGACGCCCAAGATGGAGTGCAAGCACGGCGTGGTCTCCCTCGACCACGGGCTGGCCGGATCGCTCACGCACCTCGGCGAGCCGGTCGAGCTGGCCGGCGGCCGCGGCTACGTGGAGAAGGACTGGGGCGCCGCGTTCCCCACGGCGTACGTCTGGATGCAGACCAACCACTTCGGCGCGGAGGGCATCTGCCTGACGGCCTCCACCGCGTTGATCCCCTGGGTGACCGGCACGTTCCGTGGCCACATCGTCGGGCTGCTGCACGAGGGCCGGCTGTGGCGGTTCACGACGTACACCGGCGCGCAGACTCAGAGCCTGTCGATCGACGACGAGCACGTGCGCTGGACGCTGCGCTCGAAGCGCGGCGCCGTGCTCGACCTGGTGGCCGAGCGGCGAGGGGGCGCGCTGCTCCACGCGCCGATCCGCACCGAGATGCACCGCCGGGTCGAGGAGACCCTCGACGCGCGGGTCCATGTGCGCCTCACCGATGCCGACGGCACGGTGGTGCTGGACGACACCGGGCAGTGCGCCGGCCTGGAGGTCCACGGCGACCTCCCCCGGCTGCTGGCCGGCAGCTGACTCAGCCGCGCGCGAGCGCCCGCAGCTGGTCCCAGTCGGCGACCTTCTCGCGGGCCCGGCCGGAGGCCTCGCCCAGCGCGCGCTCGCCGGCGTCGATGCGCTGCCAGCCGGCGTAGTCGACCGCCGCGGCCGGCGGCTGCCAGCAGTCCGCCGGCCGGTCGCGCGGCAGCGCCCCGGCCTCGATGTCGGCCAGCACCGAGCGGGCGGTCTCGGCCGCGTCGGACTTGTTGCTGCCGATCACGCCTGTCGCGCCGCGCTTGACCCAGCCCACGGCGTACTCGCCGGGCAGCGGGCCGTCCGGCCCGAGCACCCGCCCGGCCTCGTGCGGCAGCGGCTCGCCGTCGACCGCGCCGGGGATCCCCGCGGGCGGCTGCGGCAGGTAGCCGGTGGCGCTGAGCACGGCCTGCACGGGCAGCGTCAGCTCCGCGCCCGGGGCCGCGCCGGGGCTGACGTCCAGCACCACCAGGCGCTCGACGGACCCGTCGCCCTCGATGCGGGCCGGGCGCGACCAGAACGAGAAGACCAGCCGGCGCGTGCATCCCTCGGCCAGCGGCGCCCCCGGCTCCGGCGCGGGGGGCAGCGTCTCAAGCAGCTCGAGCACGGAGTCCTTGTGCAGGCCCTCGCGCTCCGGCCCGAGGGGGCCGGTCCACTGGGGACGCACCGACACCTCGACGCCGGGCAGCGCGACGAGCTCCTTGAACTCCTTGAAGGTGAACTTGTGCTCGTGCGGCCCCCGGCGCACGCAGACGTAGACCGTGCGCACCGCGCTCGCGCCGAGCACGTCGAGGACCGCGGTCGGCACGTCGGTCGGCTCGAAGTGCTCGCGCCCGGCGAGCAGGGTGCGCGCGACGTCGATGGCCACGTTGCCGGCGCCCATGACGGCCACCGACTCCTGGGTCAGGTCGAGCGGCGCGGTGGCATCGGGGTGCCCGCTGTACCAGGACACGAAGCCGGCGGCCGAGACCGAGCCCGGCAGGTCCTCTCCGGGCACGCCCATCAGCCGCGGCTCGTCGGCGCCGATCGCGTAGACGACGGCGTCGTACGCGTCCAGCAGCTGCTCGCGGGTCACCGTGCGGCCGAGCTCGACATCGCCGACGAAGCGCACCCCGGGGCGCTCCAGGGCCCGGGCGAGGCCCTTCTCGACCGACTTGATCTTGCCGTGGTCGGGGGCGACGCCGTAGCGAAGCAGCCCGTACGGGGTGGGCAGCCGCTCGATGACGTCGACCGCGATCGCGGGGCCCTCCGCGGGCGCCCCCGCCAGCAGCGCCTCGACGAAGAAGCAGGCCGCCGGCCCCGCTCCCACCACGGCCACCTTGACGGAGCCCTCGGGCTGCCCTGCGTTCACTGGTCCCCCTGCATGTCAGATCCGAGCCCGTGCGCTCCGATCGGCCCTGGCGGGCCCAGCCGAGGCTAGCCCGCCCCGCCCCTCGGCGCGCAGGGGCGGGGCGGGCACGGAGCCGCCGGCCGCGCCCGCGGGGGAGGCGGGCGGGGCCGGCGGCAGGGGAAGGGCCGGTGGAGGGGTGGACCCGGCCAGTCGGAGTGGTGGCTCAGGCGGACGTGCTGGTGGTCGCCGTGGCCGAGGGCGAGGCATCGCTCTCGGCGGCAGGGCCACGGGGGCCGCGGCCCTCGCCGCGCGCCGGCGGGTCGCCGGCCATCAGGTGGTCGATGGTCGCCGTCGACCCGCTCACGGTGGCGCGCAGTCCGACGGTGTCGCCGACCTTCACGTCCCCGATGGCCGCGTCGGCCCCGTCCACGTGGATCTCGGAGTCCGCGCTGACGGCGTACGTCTTGCTGAAGCCGTCGGCCGACTTGACCGTGATCGAGGTGGCGCTGACAGCGGTCACGTCGCCCTGCTGGACGAGCACGGTCGTGTACACGCCGTCCTCGGTCTCCACGACCAGCTCGCCGTGCACGGCCGGCCCACCGGGGCCGCCCATGCCGGGGCCGCCCATGCCGGGGCCGCCGTGCCCGCCCGGGCCGCGCCCGGGACGGTCCCCGGCCTCGGCGCCCGAGCTCGGTGGCGCCGTCGGAGGCCGAGGGCGAGGGAGTGGCGTCGTCGGCCGCCGCGGCGGTGACGGCCAGGCCGCCGACCGCGAGGGCGCCCACGGCGACGACCGCGGCCGCGGACTTCGCGCCGAAGCTGCGGCGGGTCCGGGACTGGCTGGCCGGGGCCGAGGGCGTCTCGGCCTGCGGCGCGGTGGCCTCGTCGGCCCACCAGGGGCCGCTGGGCTGCATCGAGGGATCGTGGCCCTCGGGGACAGGTGCGGAGGAAGGGTTCTCGTTCATGCCCTGAGCGTGCCCCCGCTCCCTGGGAAGACCCTGGGAGCGGCATGCCGCCCGCCTGTCAGCGGCGCGCCGGAATCCCACCCAGCCGTGGGACACCGCACGCGCCTCCGCGCTAAGTTCCGCCAATGGCCGCCACCTGCACTCACTGCGGAATGGTCGCCTCCGATGGCGCCAAGTTCTGCGTCGAGTGCGGGGCGCCCATCGCCCCGCGCGCCTGCGGCTCGTGCGGCGCCCCGTCGGCCGGGGGGCGGTTCTGCGCCGAGTGCGGCGCTCCGCTGGGCGGGTCCGGCCCAAGTGCGCCACCCGCCGCCAGCCAGCCGGCGCGGCTGGAGCCGGTCGCCGAGCGGCGGCTCACCACGGTGCTATTCGCCGACCTGGTGGGATTCACCACCATCTCGGAGGCACGCGACCACGAAGAGGTCCGCGAGCTGCTGTCCGGCTGGTTCGCGGCCACCCGCACGGTGATCGAGCGCTACGGCGGCACGGTCGAGAAGTTCATCGGCGACGCGGTGATGGCCGTGTGGGGGGTGCCGACGGCCAAGGAGGACGACGCGGAGCGGGCGGTGCGAGCCGGGCTCGAGCTCATCGCGGCGACCCAGGCGCAGGCCGAGGACCTTGGCGTGCCGGGACTGACGATGCGGGTGGGGCTCGTGACCGGCGAGGTCGCCGTCACCCTGGGCGCCACCGGCGAGGGCATGGTGGCCGGCGACGCCGTCAACACCGCCGCCCGGGTCCAGGCGGCCGCGCCCCCGGGGCACGTCTACGTCGACGACACCACGCGCTCGCTCACGTCGGCGGCGATCGCCTACGAGGACGCCGGCGAGCACGAGCTCAAGGGCAAGACCCGGCCGATGCGGCTCTTCGCCGCCCGAGCCGTGGTGGGCTCGGTGCGCGGGACCGAGCGGGTGGACGGCCTGGAGGCCCCGGTCACCGGCCGCGACCGGGAGATCCGGCTGCTCAAGGAGCTCTTCCACACCACCGAGGAGACCGGTCGGCCGGCCTTCGTCGTCCTCGAGGGCGAGGCCGGGGTCGGCAAGTCGCGGGTGGCCTGGGAGTTCGAGAAGTACATCGACGGCCTCACCGCGTCCGTGCGCTGGCATCGCGGCCGCTGCATCGCGTACGGCGACGGCGTGGCCTTCTGGGCGCTGGCCGAGGCGGTGCGCGGGCGGCTCGGCCTCACCGAGTCGGAGACCGGCGACGCCGTCGTGGAGCGACTGGATGAGTCGCTGGAGCGGTACGTACCCGAGGCCGAGGAGCGCGCCTGGCTGCGGCCGCGGCTCGCCGTGCTGCTGGGGGTCGCCACCCCGGGCACGATGCCCCGCGAGGAGCTGTTTGCCGCGTGGGCGGCGTTCTTGGAGCGGGTGGGCGAGGGCAACGTCGTCGTCCTCGTCCTCGATGACGCCCATCACGCCGACGACGGGCTGCTGGACTTCCTGGACCACGTGCTCGGCGCCGCCCGGTTCCCGATCTTCGTCCTCGCGCTGGCCCGCACCGGCCTGATGGCCCGGCGCCCCGACCTCGCGGCCAACCGGCGCACGACGCTGCTCCACCTCGAGCCCCTCGAGCCGGCCCAGATGGAGCGGCTGCTCGACGGGCTCGTGGCGGGCCTGCCCGAGGAGGCGCGCGCCGTCCTCGTCGATCGGGCCGAGGGGATCCCCTTGTACGCGGTCGAGACCGTGCGGGCGCTCATCGACCTCGACCTCGTGCTGCCGGTCGGCGGCCGCTACGTGCTGGCCGAGGGCGCCGCCGGCGAGCTGGCCAAGGTGTCCGCGCCCGCCTCGCTGCAGGCCCTGGTGGCCGCGCGGCTGGACTCCCTGGCCCCGGCCGAGCGGCGCGTGGTCGCCGACGCCAGCGTCCTGGGGATGACCTTCACCCAGAGCGGGATCCACGCGCTCGCCTCGGACGTCGCCGACCTGGACGACGTGCTGCGCAGCCTGGCGCGCAAGCAGATCATCTCGGTGGAGACCGACCGCTTCAGCTCCGAACGCGGCCAGTACCGCTTCGTCCAGTCGGTGGTGCGCCAGGTCGCGTACGACACGCTGTCCCACCGCGATCGCAAGGCCCGGCACCTCACGGTCGCCGCGCACATCTCCGCCGAGGAGGACCCTGGCGACGACAACGCGCCCGTGCTGGCCCAGCACTACCTCGACGCGCTCAAGGCCTCCGCGGAGTCCGACCCCGACCGCGGCGAGCTGATCGCCCAGGCCTCGGTGATGCTCGAGCGGGCGGCGAAGCGGGCCCAGTCGCTGGGCGCCCCGCGCGAGGCGTTGCGCCTGATCGAGTCCGCGCTCACCCTCGGGCCAGATCCGACGTCCACGGCGCGGCTGCACACCGCCGCCTGCCAGGCCGCCAACGACGCCGCCCAACCGGCCCGCGGGATCGAGCACGGGACCGCCGCGGTCGCCCTGTACGAAGACCTCGGCGCCGCCTCCGAGGCCGGCCTGGCCGCAGCCGAGACCGCTCGGTGCTACCGCGCCAGCGGTGACATGCAGCCGGCCATCGAGATGCTCGGGACCCACTGGCGCCGCCTGGTCGGGGATCCACACGTCGACCCCGAGGCGCTGCTGCGGATCGGCCAGCAGCTGTCCGCCGCCCACCAGGACCGCGGGGAGCTCGACGAGGCCCGCGGCTACCTGGACCGGGTGCTCGCCCTGGCCGAGCGCACGGGGGATCCCGGTGAGATGGCCGACGCGCTCAACGGCCTCGCGCGGCAGTTCACCGGACGGCAGGCGCCCTTCACGGGCCACCTGTTGCTGCAGGCCGCCGCCGACGTGAGCCGCCGCACCGGCTCGCCGCGCTCGATGGCCCGCGCCCTGATGAACCTCGCCCTCGAGGAGCTCGCCCGCGATGTCGATCGCGGAGTCGCCCTGAACCGAGAGGCGCTGGAGGTCGCGCGCAAGTCGGGCGTGGTCGCCAACAGCGCCGTCGCCGCGGCGAACCTCGCGCTGGCCCTGTGGACCAGCGGGGAGTGGGACGACCTCGCGCCCCTGCTCGTCGAGGGAGAGGACTTCTCCCTCGACCCCACGCTCGCGCCGATCCGCTTCGCGCTGCGGGCCTGGCTGGCCGGCGCCCGCGGGTCCGCGCCCCCGTCCACGGACACCCTGCACGAGGTCGGAGACAGCCTGTCGGACCTGTCCTGGGCGGCCCACGACTCCCTGCTCGTGGCCCGCGAGGCCGAGGACCTGCGCGAGGCGGCGGCCCGCGGCGCCGACTCGGTGCGCTACGCGCTCGGCTGGCAGGGTCTGGGCGACGACTTCATGCACCTCTGGCCGCCGGCCGTCGAGGCGGCGATCCAGGCGCGGGAGCTCGACCTCGCCACCGAGCTGCTCGCGCACGTCGCCGACGAGCCTCCCGCGCTGCTCACCCCCGCCCTGTCGGCCCACCTGCCCCGCCTGCGCGGCCTGCTCGGCGCGGTCCGCGGTGACGACCCGCGGACCGTGGAGGCCGATCTGCGCCAGGGCGCCGAGCTGATGGCGGCGTACGGAGCGGCGCCGTACGCCGCCCGCGCCCAGCACGTGCTCGGGCAGTGGCTGGCCGACCAGGGTCGGGCGGACCAGGCGGAGCCGTGGCTGGAGCTTGCCCGGGCCACCTACGAGCGGCTGGCGGCCACCGCGTGGCTGCGCGAGCTCGGACTCACCAGGGTCACCGAGGAGGCCCGCTGATGGGGCGGATCGGCGACGCCGTGCGGGAGACGGGCGCCTCGCTGGGCACCGTCTTCGGCAACCCCGCGCTGCGGCGGCTGAATCTCGCCTTCGCCGGGTCGGCCATCGGCGACTGGGCGTACGCCACGGCGATCGTGGTGTGGGCCTACGACGCCGGCGGGATCACGGCGGTCGGCCTCTGGGGCACGGTCCGCCTGCTGCTGATGGCGGTGGTGACGCCGTTCGCCTCCGCCATCGTGGACAAGGTCTCGCGCAAGGGCGTCATGATCACCACCGACCTGGTCCGGGCCGGCCTGGTGCTGGGGGCCGCCGCGTTGATCTGGACCGACGCGCCGCCACTCACGGTGTACGTCCTCGCCACCCTCGCTGCCGTGGCGGGCACCCCGTTCCGGCCCGGCCGTGTCGGCCCTGCTGCCCCGCCTGGTGACCCGGCCCGAGGAGCTCACCGCGGCCAACGGCACCTTCAGCACCATCGAGAGCCTGGCGTTCTTCGTCGGTCCGGCGATCGGCGGCATCCTGCTGGGCTTCGCCGAGGTCCCGCTGGTGATCGTGCTCAACGCGGTCACGTTCCTGTGGTCGGCCGCCCTGGTCTCCGCGATCCGGGTCCCCAAGACGGCTGCCGCGACCGACTCCGACGAGGGCGAAGACGACGGTGGTGACGCGGAGCCCGCGCGCGGGTTCGTCAGCGAGTCGATGGACGGGTTCCGCACCATCTGGGGCCACCGCGACCTGCGGCTCGTCTCCGGCGTCTACTGCGCCCAGACCGTGGTCGCAGGCGCCTCGATCGCCTTCGGGGTGGCCATCGCGGTGGAGATGACCGACTTCGGCTCCCGCGGGGTCGGCTACCTCGACAGCGTCTTCGGGGTCGGCGCGCTGGTGGGCGGCCTGGTGGCGATCTCCCGGGCCTCCCGCCAGCGGCTGGCCTCGGACTTCGGCATCGGTGTGATCTTCTGGGCGCTGCCGCTGCTCTTGGTCGCAGCGATCCCGCAGACGCTGCCCGCCTTCGCCTCGCTCTTCATCATCGGCGCGGCCAACCCGATCGTCGACGTCAACGCCTCGACCATCCTGCAGCGGCTGACCCCCGACGCCGTGCTGGGCCGTGTCTTCGGGGCCCTGGAGACCGGGCTCATCTCGGCGATGGCGCTGGGCTCGATCGCCATGCCGCTGCTCATCACCGGGATCGGGCTGCGCTGGTCCCTCGTCGTGATGGGGGTGGCCATCACCGCTGTGGTGCTGCCGGCGATGGGCCGCCTGCGCCGGCTGGACGCCGAGCTGCGCGACCCCGAGAGCTTCCTGATGCTGCGCCAGATCCCGCTCTTCGCCCCGTTGGAGCCCAAGTCCCTCGAGCGGGTCGCGCAGCAGCTGATCCGCATCGAGGTCCCCGCCGGCGAGACGGTCATCCGCGAGGGAGAGGCGGGCGACCGCTTCTACGTGGTCGAGACCGGTCGCGTCTCGGCGTCCTTCCAAGGCGAGTTGCTGTCCACGGCCGGCCCGGGCGACCCGTTTGGCGAGATCGCGCTGCTGCGCGACGTGCCGCGCACCGCCACCGTGGTCGCCGACGAGCCTTCTGTGCTGCTGGCCCTGGAGCGCGACGACTTCCTCAACGCCGTGACCGGCAACAGCGAGGTCAGCAGCCGGGCCGACGACCTGATCGCCCGCCGGATCCCGACCTACTGAGCCTCGGGCCCGACCTCCGCGGCCTCCGGCTCGCCCCCTGCGTCCCCAGGCTCATCGCCCGCGCCGGCCAGCGGCAGCCGCACGGTGAAGGTCGCGCCCTCGCCGGGCGCGGTGGCCAGCTCGACCCGGCCGCCGTGCGCCGCGACCAGCGCCGCCACGATCGACAGGCCGAGCCCGGCGCCGCCGCGCCCCGGCTCGCGGGTCCGGGACGGGTCGGAGCGGTAGAACCGCTCGAAGGCGCGCGCGGCCGACTCGTCGTCCATGCCCGGGCCCTCATCGCGCACCGCGAGGACGGCCTCGCCGCCCTCGGCCGCGACCGCCAGCTCGACCGGGGTCCCCGGCGGGGTGTGGCTGGTCGCGTTGGACACCAGGTTCGCGAGCACCTGCCGCAGGCGGTCCTCGTCGCCGAGCACGAGCAGCTCGTCCAGGCCCTCGTCGGCGCGCAGGGCGACCGCGTGGTCGGGCGCCGCGGCCCCCGCGTCGGCCACCGTGTCGGCGGCGAGCGCGAAGCAGGTCGACCGGCTCGCTGCGCAGCGGGCCGCTGCTGGTCCATCCGGGCCAGCAGGAGCAGGTCCTCGACGAGCAGGCCCATCCGCACGGCCTCGCCCTCGATGCGGCCCATCGCCCGATCCAGGTCGGCCCCGACCGGCACCGCCCCCTGCCGGTAGAGCTCGGCGAAGCCGCGGATCGAGGTCAGCGGCGTACGCAGCTCGTGGCTGGCGTCGGCGACGAAGCGGCGCATCCGCTCCTCGGACGCGCGCGCCTCGGCCTCGGAGACCTCCTGCGCTCGGAACGACTCCTCGATCTGGCCGAGCATCGTGTTGAGCGACGCCGACAGGCTGCCCGACCTCGGTGCGCGGGATCGGACTCGGGCACCCGCTGGGACAGGTCGCCCCGGGCGATCGCGTCGGCGGTCCGCTCGACCTCGACCAGGGGCCGCAGCGAGCGGCGCACGGTCCACCAGGCCGCGGCGGCGAGCACGGCCAGGGCGATCGCGCCCACGACGAGCTCGATCAGGATCAGCCGGCCGACCGTCTCGTCGATGCCCTCCAGCGACTGCGCGACGGCCACCGACAGCCCGCCGCCGAGGGGCGCGACCAGCACCCGCCAGCGCTCCCGGCCCTCGTCGGAGCCGGTCGTGAACGGCTCCCCGGCCAGCTCGGCGGCCGCCTCGGAGTCGAGCGTCGGGCAGGTCCGGGAGCGACGACTCGCCGACCGGCAACCGGCTCGATCGAGCGCAGCAGCTCGCCCGAGGCGTCGTACAGCCCGGCGATAGAAGTCCCCGGCGCCGACGAGCCGGTCCTGGCGCTCCCCGGCCGTCGCCCCGGGCGCCTGGCCGCGGACCAGCGCCTCGGCGGCCGGGCGCAGCGAGTCGGCCAGCTGCTGGTCGACGCGGTCCAGCAGGTAGCCGCGCAGCACCAGAGTGGCGGCCGCCGACGTCGCGGCGACCGCGAGCGCCGGCGAGCAGCAGGACCGTCGCGACCAGCGAGGTCCGCAGCGGCAGGCGGGTGATCACGCCGCGCCGCGCGGCACCCGCAGCACGTACCCCACGCCGCGGATGGTGTGCAGCAGGCGGGGCTCGGTGGTGTCGACCTTGCGCCGCAGGTACGACACGTACGACTCGACGACGTTGGCGTCGCCGCCGAAGTCGTACGCCCAGACGTGGTCGAGGATCTGCGCCTTGCTGAGCACCCGGCCCGGGTTCTGCATGAAGTAGCGCAGCAGCTTGAACTCCGTCGGCGACAGGGCGACCTCCTCGCCGGCCTTCCACACCTCGTGGGAGTCGTCGTCGAGCTCGATGTCGGCGAAGGCGACGCGGGCGGGCGGCGCCGCGGCCGAGGCGCCCTGGGTGCGCCGCAGCACCGCGCGGATGCGCGCGACGACCTCCTCGAGGCTGAACGGCTTGGTGACGTAGTCGTCGCCGCCGAGGGTCAGCCCGGTGACCTTGTCCTCGGCGGAGTCGCGCGCGGTGAGGAAGAGCACGGGCGTCTGCGAGCCCTGGCCGCGCAGGTGCCGGACGACCGCGAAGCCGTCCATGCCGGGCATCATCACGTCGAGCACCAGCAGGTCGGGGCGGAACTCCGCCGCCCGGTCGACGGCCTCGCGCCCGCTCTTGGCGGTGGCGACCTCGAAGCCGGCGAAGCGCAGGCTGGCGGCCAGCAGCTCGAGGATGTTGGGCTCGTCGTCGACGACGAGCAGGCGGGCCTCGGCCTCGGTGGTCGCGCTGGCGGTGCCCGTTCCGGCGGTGCTCATGGCCGAAGCATGCTCGATGCCCCCGCCCTCAGGCTGGGATCTTGCTGTGAGCCCGCTGTGAGCGTTCACGCCTGCGGCCAGCCCGGCGTGGTCCACGCCGAGCCGTCGAGGCGCACGCCCAGCGCCTCGTAGCCGTCAAGCCCGCAGACCCACTCCGGCGCCTCCGCGCCGAGGACGAGCGCGGCGGTCGCGTACGCGTCGGCCAGCGCCAGGTCGGGACCGAGCAGCGTCACCGAGAGCAGCCGCTCGGCGGGGCGGCCGGTGCGGGGGTCGACGACGTGCTGGCCGCGCTCAGCGAGGCCCGAGGTGGCCACGGCGCCGTCGGCCACCTCGACGGCCGCGAGCAGGCGGCCGCGGTCGCGCGGGTCGGCGACCCCGATCCGCCAGGGGGCCGGCCCGAAGGCCCGGATGTCGCCGCCGCCGTTGACCGCCGCGGCCTGCGCGCCGGCCAGCCGCAGGTGCGCGGCGGCCCGCTCGATGGCCCAGCCCTTGACGTACCCGCTCGGGTCGAGGGCGCCGGCGGCGGTGGCCGAGAAGGCGCCGCGGCTGGCCAGCTCGAGCTCCGCGCAGGCGGTCGAGCACCTCGGCGACCTCCGCCGGCGTCGCGTCGAGCCCCGTCTCGCCGCGGGCCAGCCGGCTGATCGCCGAGTCGTGCCGGTACGTCGAGAACGTCGCGTCGACCCAGTGCAGCCAGCCGACCGCCGCGGCCACCGAGTCGGCGGCGGCGACGCGGTCGGTCGCCTCCGGCCAGCGCACGTCGAAGGAGAAGGCCGTGCCCATCACGTGCTCGACGTGGCGGGTCCGCAGCCCCTCGGCCGTGGCGGCGATCGCCATCGTCACCACCCGGCCTGGTCGAGCGCGGACTGCAGGGAGCGGACGTAGCCGTCGGAGGTGTACGTCGCGCCGCTCACCATGTCGATGGTCGGCGCTGTTGGCGTCCAGGGTGGCCTGGACGAGCAGCGGCAGCGCGTAGCCGTTGATCTCCTGCGTCGCGGCGGTCGCTGTTGGGGTACTGCAGGACCTGGACATCGGTGATCCGGCCGTCGGTGACCGTGACCTCGACCTGCACCGGGCCGAACCGCGTGTTGATCGCGTCGCCGGTGATGGTCTGCGGCGGCGGCGTCCCGCCGTCGAGGTCGACGTCGACCCGCGCCGGAGCGCGACGTCGCCGCGGCGCTCGGCCGCCGAGGTGAGGTCCGCGCGTGTCCGGCTTGAGGCCGAGCAGGGCGACGACCCCGGCGACCGTGCTCACGGTGGTGATGACGATGCGGCGCATGGCGCGGCCCTCCTAGAAGGCGAAGTCCTCGGAATGGATCCGGCGGCGCGGCACGCCGCGCCCTGCGGCAGGCCGCCTCGACGGCCTCGCGCAGCCCGTCCGGGCCGCACACGAAGACCTCGTGCCGCCGCAGGTCGGGGACGAGGCGGGCGAGGGCGTCGCCGCCGAGCGGGTCGCCGCCCAGGTCGCGGCGGCGGCCGATCACGTAGTGCACGCGCGCACCTCGGGCGGCCGCCAAGACGTCCAGCTCGCGGCGCAGGATCACGTCGCGCTCGGACGAGGCGCGGTAGACCAGGGTGATCGCGCCGGGGCGCGCCGGCAGCGACTCGAGCAGGGCCCGCATCGGGGTGATCCCCACGCCGCCGCCGACCAGCAGCACCGGCTCGCGGCGGCGGCGGGCCGCCGTCATCGCGCCGTACGGCCCCTCGGCGATGACCCTGGTGCCCGGCTTGAGGGCCGCCAGCGCGCGGCTGTGGTCGCCGAGGTCCTTGGCGGTGAAGCGCAGCAGGCCCGGGGTCGGCGGCGCCGACAGCGAGTACGGGTTGGCCGACCACACCAGCGGGCCGGTGAGGAAGCGCCAGCGGAAGAACTGCCCGGACTCCGCGCCGAGGCGGTCGAGGTGGCGGCCGGAGACGAGCACCGACACCGCGTCGGGGCCCTCGCGGACGACCCGCGCCACCCGCAGGTCGTGCGCCCAGGACTGCACGAGGGGGGTGGCGAAGCGGTACCACAGCGCGGCCAGGCCGGCGGCGGCGTACAGGGCGGTCCAGGCCCACCGCGCGACCGGGTCGGCGACGAACTGCGCGCCGTTGGCGATCTGGTGGCCGAAGCCGAGGTAGACGGCCAGGTAGGCGCTCAGGTGCATGAGGTGCCACGCCTCGTACGGCAGCCGGCGGCGCGCGGCGCGCGCGGAGGTGACGGCGAGCGCGACGAAGAGCGCCAGGGCGGCCGTCGCCTTCAGCATGTCGGGGTACGAGGTGAGGAACGACCCGATCTGGGCGAGCAGCGCGCTGTTGGTCGCGGCGGCGTACCCCAGGGTGATCAGCGCGGCGTGCGCCAGGGCCAGCGAGACCGTGTAGCGCCCACCCATGGCGTGCCAGCGGGCCAGCCGGTCGGCGCCGGCGCCGCGCTCGATCGCGGGGATGCGGGCCATCAGCAGGACGAGCAGGCGCGGCGCCGTAGCCCGCGAGCAGCCCGGTGATGCGCCCGGCCTCGGTGAGCCAGCCGGCGGCGCCGGTGACGCTGCTCGTGGTGAGCCACCACTGGGCCAGCACCAGCGCGGCCCCCGACCAGACGAGCGTGAGCACGACCGCGGGGCTGACGCCGCGGCGGGCGCGGGCGGCGGGCGGCGCGGCTGGGGGGCGACCGCCGGCGTGGTCGCCAACCCTGCTTGATCAACAACTTGGGGGGGCGTGGCGAGGTCGGGGAATGCCATGGCCCCACCGTGGCGGAGCCAACCTGTGCGGATGCTGGGAGGGCCCTGGATGCCCACCGCGCGTTCGCCCTCGCTCGGGCGCGGCTAGCCTGCGCGACGTGACCGAGTCCCCCCGTGCCGAGCCGACGCACGACCCCGCGCCCGAGCCCACGCCCGCGCCCGAGCCGATGCCCGCGTCGCTGCGGGCCCAGCTCGACCGGGTGGCTGCGTACGAGCGCACGCGGCGCAGCGGCCTGGTCAACCGAATCACGCGGCGGCTCGGCCAGACCGCCGCGTTCGCGCGGGTCTACCGCGTCGTCGGCCCGAAGATCGACCCCAAGATCGGGGCGATCAAGGACGGCCGCTACCTGGCCACGGTCTACGGCTTCCCGATCCTGATGCTCCACCACATCGGCGCGAAGTCCGGCCAGCAGCGGGTCTCCCCGCTGGTGTACGTCCGCGACGGCGACGACTTCGCCCTGGTCGGCACGAACTTCGGGCAGGCCAAGCACCCCGCGTGGACGTTCAACCTGATCGCCCACCCCGACGTCGCGGTGGTCATCGGGGGAGAGCACCTGCGGGTGCGCGCCGACCTGATCGCAGGACCAGGCGGTGTTCGACCGGCTGTGGCCGCAGTTCGTCGACGCGTACCCGGGGTACGCCAACTACCTCACCCGCCGCCCCGACCTGCCCCCGCGGATGTTCCGGCTGCGCCCGCAGCCCTGACCCGGGGCGCGGGCGGGACGGAGGTCCCTTGCGCGCGGGCCGGGCTGCCAGAGGATGGAGGTCAGCGGCACCGCCAGCGATTGGCGCTGCCCGCCATGCAACGCACTGTCGAGGAGGACGCAATGAAGGCAGCCCCTGGTGACCGGCTCGTGGTGGCCAGCACCCATGTCGACGAGCCCGCCCGCGACGGCGAGATCCTCGAGGCGCACGGAGCCGACGGGGGCCCGCCCTTCCTCGTCCGGTGGTCCGACAACGGCCACGAGACGCTCGTGTTCCCCGGGCCGGACGCCCGGGTCCACCCGGCCGGCGCCTGATGGCGACCGTGCGGCTCGGCAAGCTCGAGGACTTCGCTGACGGCGCTCTCGTGCCGGTCGAGGTCGGCGGCGGCTCGTACCTGGTGGCCCGCGACGGCGACGAGGTCTGCGTCGTCCGCGACAAGTGCCCGCACCTCGGGCTGCCGCTGAGCAAGGGCCGCGGCGGCATCCACTACGCCGACGGCGTCGTCCAGTGCCCGTGGCACAACTCGCGCTTCACGGTCTGCGGCGGCGAGAACCTCGACTGGGTGTCGGGCGTCGCCGGGGTCAAGACCCCGGGCTGGTCGACCAAGCTGATCGGCATGGGGCGCAAGCCCAGCCCGCTGACCACGTACGAGGCCCGCCTCGAGGACGGCTACGTGGTCATCGACGGGTAGCCGCCCGCCCCGATGTGCGGTGGCAGGGCAACGCGTTTCATCTCCTGCCACGGCCAACCGGGACGTCCCGTGTGGGGGCCGCACGACGGCGGGCACTTCGGCCCTGTCGCCGGCTGCCGCCCGACCCTTGACTGGGTGCGTCCGCACCATGTGGTGGGGCGGCTGCCGTTCTTCAGCATGCCGGCCCCCGGAGAGGATCCCCGTTATGCGCAGACCGCTACGGACTGCCCTCATCGCCCTCGTCGCCCTCACCTGCGCGGTGACCGCCGCGATCCCAGCGGCCGCGATCACCGGCGGGACTCGAGGACACGGCGAACACGTACGACAACGTCGGGATGATCGCCTTCTACGATGCCGGCGGGCGCTACCGCTGCACCGCCACCCTCGTGACGCCCGACCGTGCTGCTCACCGCCGCGCACTGCACCGAGGGCACCCTCGGCAAGACCATCGTGACCTTCGAGTGGTTCGTCGACGACGCCGCCGCCGTCCGACCTGCCCCGGGCCACCGACGACCCCGGGAACGGCACGTCCACCATCGGCTACCAGTCGCCGGTCCCGGGCTACTTCACCGGCACCGCCTACCCGCACCCGGAGTACTCCGGGTTCACCGACCTCAAGAACTGGAACGACGTCGGGGTGGTCGTGCTCGACGAGCCCGTCGTGGGGATCGAGCCGGCTGAGCTGGCCCCGTTGGGCTACCTGAACCAGTTCGCCCAGCCCCGGCTCAACCACGAGCTGTTCACCCTCGTCGGCTACGGCACCGAGGTCCGCCAGGCGGCCGAGGGGCCGCGCAAGCCGACCCCGCAGAGCTACCCGATCGTCCGCAGGTTCACCGATGAGGTGGGCCAGAAGCTCACCCCGCAGGTCCTGCAGACCAACGGCAACGACAAGGACCCCCGCGGCGGCGGCGGCACCTGCTTCGGCGACTCGGGCGGCCCGTCGTTCAAGGACGGCTACCTGACGACCGTGACGAGCTACGGCTACACCAGCAACTGCCGCTACCTCGGCGGGCTGCAGCGCGTCGACATCAAGATCGCGCAGGACTGGCTGGCCACGTTCGGAGTGGTCCCCGCCTGACCTCCACATGACCCGGTTTGCGGTGGCAGGGAACGCAATCCACTCTCCTGCCACCGCAAACCGGGGCGGGTGGGGGATCGGGGCGGGTCAGGGGGCGGAGCCGGCGAGGCGGTCCAGCTCGGGCGCGGTGATCAGGCCGCGCGAGGTGCCGCGCAGGGTGCAGCACCAGCGGGCCGCCAGCTGACCGCGCCGCACAGCCTCGTCGAGCGGGCGGCCCTCCAGCACGTACGCGGTGAGGAACCCGACCGCGAGCGAGTCGCCGGCGCCGTTGGTGTCCACCACGGGCGCCTCCAGGTCGACCGGGCCGAAGGCGCGCACGCCCCCTCGTCGCCCAGCAGGCAGCCGCCGGCGCCCAGCCCGCAGACCACGACGCGGCCGGGCCGGCCGAGGGCGGCCACTGCGGCCTGCGGGTCGGCCAGCTGGGCGCCGGACAGGAAGATCACGTCGGCGGCGGCGATGAAGTCGGCGCGGTACGGGTCGGCGAGGTCGCGCACATCCTGTAGGTCCACCGACACCACGGCGCCGGCCTCGCGCGCCGGCGCCGAGCACCGCGCGGCCCCAGTCCGGGATCCCGAAGTGCGCCAGCCGCGCGCCGGCCAGGACGGGCCGCCAGGAGTCCAGTGTCGGGCACGAGCGACAGGTGCGACTTGCCGTCGTAGAACCCGTGCCGCCGCCCGTCGGGGCTCATCAGGTTGACGCTGCGGCCGGTCCCTGCCGGGTCGACGAGGGCGTGCGAGACGTCCACCCCGTCGGCGGCCAGCTCGGCGAGCAGGAAGCGCCCGAGGGCGTCGTCGCCGACGTACCCGAGGTACGCGGTGCGTCGGCCGAGTCGGGCGAAGCCGCGCGCGGAGTAGCCGCCGGACTGCCCGACCGTGTCGAGGACCTCGGGGTACTCGGTCTCCTGCGCGAGGTCGAGGGGGCCGCTCAGGTACGCGTTGGTGTCGACGCCGGCGTTGCCGATGACCACGACCTCGGCGGGATGCTCCATGGCGCCGACGCTAGGCCACCCCGCACCCGTTCGGCAGACCCATGCCAGCAGGCGGAGTGCCGCCGATAGGGTCCCGCGCATGCGCGTACTCATCGTGGGCTGCGGCCTCGTCGGCAAGGAGCTCGCCCGCCAGCTGCGCGCGGACGGCCACCACGTCACCGGCACGACCACCACGCCGGCCAAGGTCGCCGCGCTGAGCGAGGTCTGCGACGAGGTCGCGGTGCTCACCGGGGCGGAGTCCGACAAGGTCCGCGCCGCGGCCGAGGGGGCCGACGCGATCGTCGTCACCGCCGGCCCGGCGGCCGCGCAGGCGATGACGATCGAGCAGCGGCAGCGCACGTACCGCCAGGTGCTCGTCGACACCGCCGAGTCGGTGGCCAGCGTGCCCGGCGAGCCGCACCTGGTGATGCTGTCGTCGCTGTCGGTCTACGGCGACGCCGCCAACCACCTCGACCGCATCGACGAGTCGCGCGCCGCTGACCGACCAGCGACGACCCCAGCCCGGCGCGCTTCCAGGAGGCCGAGCGCACGTACCGGGCCGCCGCCGGCGACCGGCTGACGATCTTCCGCTGCGCCGACATCACCGGCGGCGACGACCCGCCCATCGCCGACAAGGTGCGGATGGCCCACCAGGTGCTCGGCGGCTCGGTGCCCTTCCACGACGAGGCGCTCTTCTACCGCGTGCACATGCTCGACGTCGTCGACGCGGTGAAGTACGCCCTCGACCACGACGTCTTCGGCACGTTCAACCTCACCCACGCCGAGGTGCCGCCGCGCATGCAGCCGTACTTCGACGCGCTGAGCGCGCTCGACGGCCTGCCGCCGCTGCACGTACCGCAACGAGCTGCGCGCCCCGACCGTGCCGGTGTCGGTCGACGCGCTGCTGGCGACCGGCTTCGCGTTCACCCACACCGAGGTGGAGCAGATGCCGGAGGCCGACGCGGTCGCCGCGCCCGCGCGAGACCCCCGAGGTCGACCGCACCGGTCAGCGAGCTCGTCACGGCGGCGCTGGAGCGCATCAACGCCGCCCTCGGCCTCGCCGAGGAGACCGGCGCGGACGGCGACGCGGCGCTGCCGCTGCACGCGGTCGGCGGCCCGCTCGACGGCCAGCGGATCGGGGAGTTCCGCGTCTTCACCGCGCGCCGACGGCACCCGCGTCGTCTACAGCCGGCTGTCGATCGACGACTTCGGCATGGACACCCACCAGGTGTACGGGTTCACGGCGTCCGGCAGCGCGATCCCGCACCTCTTCCTCGACACGGCGATCTCGCCGAACACCGAGGGCACCTTCCACTTCGGCCTCGACCTCGCGCCGCGAGTCGACCTCGGGGCGAACCTCGACTACGCCCTGGCCGTCTACGGCCCGCTCGACGAGCCGCGCGCCGCGGCCCTCTCGCAGCCCGGCGTGATGCCGGTGCCGTCGCTCGGCCCGCTGCAGTGGACGCTGCGCTCGCCGTGGATGGCCGCGGCGATCGTCGCGCCAGAGGACCTCAAGCGGCTAGGCGCGGTCGTCGACGCGTACGTCGACCAGTGGCTGTCGCTCATGGCCGCCGGCCTGCCCGCCGACGTGGCCGAGTCGGTCGCCTGGCAGGACGTGCCGCAGCGCGACCGGCGCAGCCGCGAGGCGATGTTCTCGCCGCGCACCAACCCGGTGTGGACGCTGCTCGACCGCCTGGTCGGCGCCGACACCGCCGGCCAGATGCGGGCGATGCTCGTCGGCTGAGCGGGACGGGGCAGAATCCCCGGCGTGGCCCGGCAGTGGAACTCATACCTCGCGCTCGGTGACTCGTTCACCGAGGGCCTGGACGATCTCGCGCCCGACGGCTCCTACCGCGGCTGGGCCGACCGAGTGGCCGAGCGCCTGGCCGCAGACCAGCCCGGCTTCCGGTACGGCAACCTGGCCGTCCGAGGCAAGCTGCTGCGGCAGATCACGGCCCAGCAGGTGCCCGCGGCCCTCGACCTGCGCCCCGACCTGGTGAGCATGGCCGGCGGCGTCAACGACCTCATGCGCCCCTCCTGGGACATCGAGACGATGTCGCTGCTCTTCGAGGACGCCGTGCGCCGGCTGCGGGCGGGCGGTTCCGACGTGCTGCTCTTCGTCGGCGTCGACCCGTCCCGCCGGTCGACCCTGCTGCGGCGGATGATGCCGCGGATCGAGGCGCTGAACGCCCTGGTCGCGCGGGTCGCCGCCGAGTACGACTGCCTGACCACCGACCTGTTCGGCGTGCACGTCTTCGACGACCCGCGGCTGTGGGCCGAGGACCGGTTGCACCTGTCCCCCGAGGGCCACGCGCGCGTCGCCGGCGCGGTGCTGGAGTCGCTGGGGCGCGGCGACGGCAGCTGGCGCGAGCCGCTGCCCCCGCAGCCGGAGCCCGCCCGCACCGCGAACCTGCGCGAGCACGCGCACTGGACCGCCACGCACCTCGGCCCCTGGCTCGGGCGCCGGCTGGTGGGCCGCTCCTCCGGCGACGGGGTCGAGGCCAAGCGCCCCGGCCTCACCCCGCTGTAGCCGACGGGCCGAACGCACGCACGGGCGGCCTGTCCGGACTGGTGATCGAGGTCTAGCCTGAGCGGCTTACGGGCGGCGACCCGCCGAGGGGACAGTCATGGATGCGAAGACGAGCACGTCGCGTTGGTCGCGGCGGGTTGTCGCCGGCGCCGTGGTGGCGCTGGGGGCCTGGGGGCTGACGCTCCCCGCCTCCGCAGCGGCGACGCACGACACCTACATCGTCACCTTCAAGGGCGCGCCCGCCAGCGGCGTCGACGCCGCCGCGGCCGGCCTCGCCCGGGCCCATGGCGGCCAGGTCGGCTTCACGTACCGCCACGCCCTGCAGGGCTTCTCGATCACCGCGTCAGCCGCAGCCGCCGACGGCATCCGCCGCAACCCGAACGTCGCCGCCGTCGAGCTCAGCGGCACCCGCAGCGTCGCCGAGACCACCCAGCCCAGTCCACCTTCCTGGGGCCTGGACCGCGTCGACCAGCGCGCCCTGCCGCTCGACTCGGCCTACCGCTACGACGCGACCGGCGCCGGCGTGACCGTCTACGTCCTCGACACCGGCATCCGCTTCAGCCACGTCGACTTCGGCGGGCGGGCCTCGACCGGCTACGACGCCATCACCGCCGGCGGCACGGCCGCCGACTGCCACGGCCACGGCACCCACGTCGCCGGCACGATCGGCGGTACGACGTACGGCGTCGCCAAGGGCGTGACGCTGCAAGGCCGTCCGGGTGCTCGACTGCGCCGGCTACGGCACCGACGCCCAGGTCATCGCCGGGGTCGACTGGGTGACCGGGCAGCGCCAGGCGAACCCGACCGCGCCCGCGGTCGCCAACATGAGCCTCGGCGGCGCGGACAACGGCACGGTCGTTCGACGCCGCGATCCGCAACTCGATCGCCAAGGGCGTGACGTACGTCTTCGCCGCCGGCAACGACAACGTCAACGGGTGCTCGACCTACTCCCCGCCCGGGTCCGCGAGGGCGTCACCGTCGGGGCCACCACCAAGCACCGACTCCCGCTCGTCGTTCTCGAACTACGGCGACTGCCTCGACCTGTTCGCGCCCGGAGGAGACGCGCTGTTCAGCGGCATCGTCTCGGCCTCCGTACTCCTCCGACACCGGGTCGGCCACCAAGAGCGGCACCTCGATGGCGGCGCCGCACGTCGCCGGAGCGGCCGCGCTGTACCTGCAGGGCACGCCGGCCGCGACGCCTGCGCAGGTCGGCCAGTGGCTGGTGGACAACAGCACGCCGAACGTCGTGGCCAGCCCGGGCGCTGGCTCGCCGAACCGCCTGCTCCACACCCGGCTCGTCGCTCCGCCACCCCCGACCACCACGGCCACCACCGCCACGATCACCGGCTCGCGGACGGTCGCGAAGCGGAACTGGACCGCGACCGGCACCACGAAGGTCATCGCCGTCGACGGCGGTGCGGACGTCTCGGGCGCGACGGTGACCGTGCAGCTGTCCGGGGCGCCAGCGGCACCAAGACCTGCACCACCAGCACCGCCGGCACCTGCACCGTCTCGGTGACGCTGAAGAACGTGGCCGCCTCGGTGACGTTCACCGTGACCAACGTGGTCAAGTCGGGGACGACCTGGAACGGCGCGCCCGCCTCGGTGACCGTCGCGAGGTAGCTGGCCGGACACCCGGCGTCAGTCGCCGAGGTGCGGCGGCGGGGCTGCCTGGCACGTGCTTGAGCGCGCGGGCCACCCCCACCACGCCGACCAGCGCCCACACGGCGTTGAGCAGCGCCGACTGCCAGGCCTGGATCGACACCGCCCACACCAGCAGCGCGGCGGCGAAGACCGCGTTCGCCCCCTGGTAGCGCAGCGACTCCGAGGCCCAGCGGCCGATCGTCAGCAGGCCGTAGGCCACGAGGATCCCGAGGGCGCCCGCCCACCCCAGCACGTCGGTCACAGACACCGGCCCACCGTATTGCGCCCACCCTCGGCGCAGCCCGCACCGCCCGGACGTGCAAGCGGCCCCGATCGTGGCGTGTCCGCATCGCGCAGTGGGGCGAGGGGGAGAGCGGGAACCTACGCGTCGACGATCACCGGGATGACGATCGGGCTGCTTCGGTACGTGCGGTGCGCCCACTTGCTGACCGTCTGCTGGATCAGCTGCTCCAGCCGCCGGACGTCGCCGATGCCCTCGCGCGCGGCTGTCTCCAGCGCCTTCTCGATGAGCGGCACGACCGGGTCGAAGGTGTGCGCGTCGTGGGTGAACCCGCGGGCCAGGAAGTCCGGCGGCTCCACCAGCTTGCCGGTGTCGGCGTCCACAATCGCCACGACGGTGATGACGCCCTCGGCGGCCAGCGTGCGGCGGTCCTTGAGCGAGGCCTCGGTGACGTCGCCGACGTTGCCGCCCTCGACGTACACGTAGCCGGCGGCGACCTTGCCGGTGATCGACGCGCGCCCGTCGACGAGGTCCACGACCACGCCGTCGTCGGCGATGACCACCCGGTCGGCCGGCACACCGGTGCGGATCGCGATCGCGGCGTTGGCCTGCAGGTGCCGCCACTCGCCGTGCACGGGCATCACGTTGGCGGGGCGCACGACGTTGTAGCAGTACGCGAGCTCGCCGGCGCTGGCGTGGCCGGAGACGTGCACCTTGGCGTTGCCCTTGTGCACGACGTTGGCGCCCCACCGGGTGAGCGCGTTGATGACCCCGTAGATGGCGTTCTCGTTGCCGGGGATCAGCGACGAGGCCATCAGCACGGTGTCGCCGGGGCCGATCCGGATCGGGTGGTCGCGGTTGGCCATCCGGGCCAGCGCCGCCATCGGCTCGCCCTGCGACCCGGTGCACACCAGCGCGACCCGCTCGTCGGGGAGCTTCTCCAGCTCCTTCATGTCGACGACCAGGCCCGCGGGCACGGTGAGGTAGCCCAGGTCGCGCGCGATGCCCATGTTGCGCACCATCGACCGGCCGACGAAGGCGACCTTGCGCCCGTGCGAGTGGGCGGAGTCGAGCACCTGCTGGATCCGGTGCACGTGGCTGGCGAAGCTCGACACGATCACCCGCCGCGGGGCCGTCCGGAACACCTCGTCGATCGCCGGCGCGAGGTCGCGCTCGGACGTCGTGAAGCCGGGCACCTCGGCGTTCGTCGAGTCGGTGAGGAAGAGGTCGACCCCCTCCTCGCCGAACCGCGCGAAGGCCCGCAGGTCGGTGATCCGGTTGTCCAGCGGGAACTGGTCCATCTTGAAGTCGCCGGTGTGCAGCACCATCCCCGCGCCGGTGCGGATCGCCACCGCCAGCCCGTCCGGGATCGAGTGGTTCACGGCAGCGAACTCGCAGTCGAACGGGCCGAACGACTGCCGGTCCCCCTCGGCCACCTCGACGGTGGTCGGCTTGATCCGGTGCTCCTTCATCTTCGACGCGATGAAGGCCAAGGTCAGCTTCGAGCCGACGAGCGGGATGTCCTGGCGCAGCCGCAGCAGGTAGGGCAGGCCGCCGATGTGGTCCTCGTGGCCGTGGGTCAGCACGACGGCGAGCACCTGGTCGATGCGGTCCTCGATCGAGGTGAAGTCGGCGAGCACGAGGTCGACGCCGGGCTGGTGCTCCTCGGGGAAGAGCACGCCGCAGTCGACGATGAGCAGCTTGCCGCCGTACTCGAAGACCGTCATGTTGCGGCCGATCTCGCCCAGGCCGCCGAGCCCGACAACGCGAAGCCCGCCCTTCGGCAGGGGCGGGGGCGGGCCTAGCTCGGGGTGGGGGTGGCTCATCGGCGCTCCAAGTCTGGGCGCCCGCCTGGCTGGCACGGCGGGCTTGGGGGGACGCGGCGGTCGCGCGGGACGAGGGCCCGCGGGCGCGTAGGTGGGCCCATCGTGTCACGGCCGGGGCCGGGGAGGCACACCCCGTGCGCACGGCCCCGGCCGTTGCTGCTCATTACGCGCGCAGAAGGCCGCCCGACCGCCGCTCGGGTCACCCCGAGCCGTGCTGTCGTGCGTCCGGCCGACTGTTGTCGCTGTCGCTGAGTGCTGAGTCCCGCGGCGTCCCGCCGCACCGCCTCTGACGCGAGAACGGCCCACTGCCATGTCCCCCAGCACCACCGCACCCACCGTCGTCTTCGTGCACGCGCACCCCGACGACGAGGCCATCTTCACCGGGCTCACGATGCGCCGCGTCGCCGACCGCGGCGGCCGGGTCATCCTCGTCACCGCGACCGCGGGCGAGGAGGGCCGGCCGCGGATCCCGCTCCCCCGCGGGACGACCGTCGGGGCCTGGCGGCTCGACGAGCTTGAGCGCTCCTGCCGCGAGCTGGACGTCGACCGGCTGGTCCTGCTCGGCCGCCGCGACTCCGGCATGGCGGGCTGGTCGGCCAACGGGCACCGGCGCGCCCTGCACCGCAGCGACGTCGCCGCGCTGTCTCGGCGGGTCGCCGGCATCGTCGCGGCGGAGGGCGCCTCGGCCGTCGTGCACGACGACCCGGGCGGGATCTACGGCCACCCCGACCACCTCGCCGCGCACCGCATCGGCGCGGCCGCGGCCGTGCTCGCCGGCGTCTCCTCGTACGAGACGACCGTGGACCGCGACCACCTCAACCGCGTCGACCGGCACGTGGTCTCCCGCGCCGCGGGCGCCGGGTACGACGGGGTCGGCCGCACCCGCGACGAGATCGGGCTGGCCCTCGAGGGCAGCGGGGCCGAGCTGGCCGCCAAGTCCGCCGCCATGGCCGCGCACGCCAGCCAGATCGACCCGGCCCTGCTCGACCCGGGTACGTTCGGCGAGGTGTACGGGACGGAGTGGTTCACGCGCACGCGCGGCCCGGCCGTCCTCGAGCAACTGGCCGCCGGGCTCCGCTCGCCGAGGGTGGCCGCCCACGCCTAGCCCGGAGGGGTCGGGGACCAGCCGGGCGCGGGCGGCTTCGTCCCGCGGTCCGCGCAGCAGCCGCACCACGGCGGCCCCGGCCCCGAAGAACGACCCGACCACGCCGAGCACCAGCAGGAACCGCACGATCCACGACCAGTCGAAGCCGCCGGAGAAGTCGAACGGGAAGACCTGCAGCAGCCGGACCGACACGGCCAACCCGATGACGTTGGTGGCCAGGTCGCCCAGCGCCTTGGCCCCGAAGCTGTCCAGCGCGAAGTTGGCCACGCTGGTGAGGAACCCCACCGCCAGGGACAGGTTGATCAGCCCCAGCACCTGCGCGAAGTCGGCGGTCAGGAACGGCACCGCGTCCCAGCCCGGCCACACGTTGAAGGCGACCAGCAGGGCGACGTTGACCAGCGCCCCGATGGCGTAGCCGACCCGGCGGCCGACCCGCGAGGGGGTGCTGGACTCGGTGAGCGAAGCCATGGCGGCCTCCCGTCATCTGCGCACCTGCCAGCACCGTACGACCGGGCGGGTGGCCGCCGGCAGGGGCGAAGGTCCGCGGCGGCCACGAGGCATGGATGCCCGCCAGCCGGCCCTACCGCGCCCCCCAGCGGATCACCCGGTGCGCGACCAGGGTGCAGGCCGCGCCGAGACCCAGGCAGAGGGCCAGCCGCGCCCAGTCCCAGCCCTCGCCCAGCCACGGCGCCTGGATCACCTCGACCGCGTACGTGAGCGGCAGCAGGTCGCTCACGAAGCCCAGCCCCGACCCCAGCAGCTCCGGCGGCGGCCCGGTCCCGGACAGGAACAACCCGAGGAAGAACAGCACGAGACCGACCGCCTGGGCGGCGCGCGGCGTCCGCAGGGCCGACCCGAGCAGCAGGCCGATCCCGAGGAACAGCACGGCCACCGCGAGGAACGCCGCCGCGACCCCGACGGCGTCGGCCGGCGCCTCCAGGTCGTAGCCCAGCACCGCCACCGCGAGCATCAGGGCCGCGCCGAGGACTCCGATGAGCAGGGCCACCGCGGCCTCGGCGGCGAAGAGCGTGCCGATGGTCATGCCGGAGGCGGCGAACCGGCGCAGCACGCCCGTCTCGTCGTACGAGGTCAGCCGCACCGGCAGCGCGAAGAGCCCGACCGCCGCCAGGGTCAGCGCCAGGTAGCCGGGCACGTAGAAGTCGGTCGGGCCGTACCCGCCGAAGACCGTCCCGTCGGGGTCGGGGGTGTTGCCGAAGACCTGCATGAGCACCACGAGGACCACGAGCGGCAGCACCAGCGAGAAGAACGCCGCGGCGGGGTCCCGCAGCGAGAGCCGCACCTCGGTGGCCGCCACCACCCGCAGGCCGGTCACTGGGCATCCCCGGTCAGCGCCAGGTAGGCGTCCTCGAGCGAGGGCCGCTCGACCCGCAGGTCGGCGGGCTCGAGCCCGCGCTGGACCAGCGCGTGGGCCACCCGGGCGAGCAAGGGGCCGCGGCCCTCGACGGTGACCTGGCTCCCCGCGCGGTCGACCCGGTCGACCCCTGGCACGCCCGACAGGAAGGCGAGATCCGGCGCCTCGGCGGAGAAGCGCACCCGCACCCCCGGGGCCACCTGCTCGACCAGGCCAGCCGGGGTGCCGGTGGCCACGATCCGGCCGCCGACCACGACGGCCAGGCGGTCGCACAACCGCTCGGCCTCGTCCATGAAGTGGGTGACCAGCACGACCGTCGCGCCCGCTTCGCGGATCTGCTCGACGAGCGTCCAGGCCGTTCGGCGGGCCTGCGGGTCGAGTCCGGTGGTCAGCTCGTCGAGGAAGACCAGCTCGGGCCGGTTGACGAGGGCCAGGGCGATCAAGAGCCGCTGCCGCTGGCCGCCCGACAGGCTGCCGAACGAGGACTTGCGGTGGTCGCCGAGGCCCCATTGGTCGAGCAGCGGCTCCCAGGGCGGGGCTCCGGGCGACAGCGCGTGGAAGAGCGCCAGCGCCTCGTCGACCCGCAGCCGGTCGGGCAGCGCGCTGCTCTGCAGCTGGGCGCCGATGCGCTGCCGCAGCTCGCCGCCGCGGGTCACCGGGTCGAGCCCGAGCACGCGGATGGATCCCGAGTCGGCCCGGCGGAGCCCCTCGACGCACTCGACCGTCGTGGTCTTGCCGGCGCCGTTCGGCCCGAGGATCCCGAAGATCTCCCCCTGGGAGACGCGCAGGTCGATGCCATCGACGGCCGCCACCCCGCCGTACGCCTTGCGCAGGCCCTCGACGACGACGACGTCCGCCATCACGATCAGCCTCCGGCGGTGGCCCGCGCGGGGTCCGTCGGCCAGGGGGCGGCGGCCTCCACCTCGTACGCGACCTCCAGCAGCCGGCGCTCCAGGCCGTACGGCGCGGCGAGCTGCACGCCGATCGGGCGGCCGTCGTCGGTGCGCCCCAGGGGCAGCGAGATCGCCGGCGCGCCGGAGATGTTCTGCACGGCCGTGAACGAGGCGAAGCGCAGCAGGCGCACCAGGTGGGCGCGCCCCTCGACGTCCGGTCCGAGGTGGCCGATCGGCGGCGCCGGGTGCCCGGTGACCGGCGACACGACCAGGTCGTAGGTGTCGAACGCGGCCGTGTGATCGCGGGCCATCCGCCGCAGCCGGCGCAGCGAGCCCGGGTGGGCGACGGCGCCGCGGCCGAACATCGCGCTGAGCTCCTTGGTGAGCGCCTCCGTGCGTGATCGATCGAAGCCGGCGCCGAGGACGTAGCCGCCGGCGTTCTGCAGGGCGAACGACAGGAACGCCCAGTAGCGCAGGAAGTCGGTGCCGAAGCGGTCGTCGACGGGCAGGGCGGCCTCCTCGACGTGGTGGCCGAGGCCCTCGAGCAGCATCCCCGTCTCGCGTACGGACGCCGCGGTGGCCGCCTCGACGGGCAGCCCCCGCAGCCCGTCCAGCACCAGCGCCGACCCGCAGCCGCTCGCGGCTTGGGCCCTCGACGTGGCCGATCGCCGGGAGCCCGGGCGCGGCGTGCAGCCGCTCGGCCTCGGCGTAGTAGCGCGCGGTGTCGCGCACGCTGCGGGTGAGCACACCCTGGGTGGTGAGCGCGACGGGCAGCTTGGCCAGCTCGGGGCGGTCGACCAGGCGGCCGCGGCTCGGCTTCAGGCCGACCAGCCCGCAGCAGGACGCCGGGATCCGGATCGAGCCGCCGCCGTCGTTGGCGTGCGCGATCGGCACCACGCCCGCCGCAAGCAGCGCCGCGGACCCGCCGCTCGAGCCGCCCGCCGACCGACCGGTGTCCCAGGGGTTGCGCGTCGCGCCGAACCGGCTCGACTCGGTGCTCGCGGTCAGCCCGAACTCCGGCAGCGCGGTCTTGGCGATGGGCGCGAACCCGAGGCGCACGTACTGGTCGACCCAGGGCGAGTGGCTGGCCGCCGGGCGGTCCTCGACAGCCTGCGACCCGTGGCTGGTGGCGTAGCCGGCGAGGTCCTCGTTGTCCTTGACCAGCGTCGGGATGCCGCCGAAGGGGGCGTCTGAGTCGACGGCGCCCTCGGGGGCCACCGGCTCGTCCACCCAGGTGGTGACCGCGTTGAGGGCCTCGTTGGCCGTACGCGCCCGCTCGACCGCCGCCGCACGCAGCTCGGCCGCCGACACCTCGCGCCGGGCCAGCCGAGCCAGCAGACCGGTCACGTCATCGGATCCCAGCGCGTCGTCGGCGTACGCCGACACCCGCGGGGCCGTCTCTTGGCTCGGCATGGGTCCTCCCTCGAGAGGACATCGAACCTCACCCGCCGCGGGATCGCACAACTGCCCGGGCGTACGGCCGTGGGCCTGGGTAGGGGATCATCGCCCCCGTGCGCTGGCTGCGAGTGGTCCCCGGGGCGGTCCTGGTGCTGGTGCCTCTCGTCGTCGCGGCCACGACGTGGAGCGCCCTGGTCGCCAACCACCCGCTCTACCCGCTGCTGCTGCTCGCCGCGCTGCTCGTCGGCGCCTGGCTGGTGGTCAGCGGGGTGCGAGCCGCCGCCGCTCCCAAGCCCGGCGCGATCCGCACGACTCTGCGGTGGGCCGCCGCCGCCGGCGCGATCGGGCTTGCCGCGACGCTCTTCTGGCTCAAGCCCTTCGTCGCCACCCCCGTCGCGCTCGACGCGCTCAACGCCGACGGGCCGGTGGCGGTCACGGACACCCGCAGCGAGACGACGTACGAGCCGGCGCAGCCGCCGACCGCGGGGATCGTGATGTACCCGGGCGCCCGCGTCGACCCGCGCGCGTACGCCGTGCTGGCCACGGCCGTGGCCGAGCAGGGCTACCTCGTCGTGGTGCCCAAGTGCCCGCTCGACCTCGAGCTGCTCTGCATCAACGCCGCCGACGAGTACGTCACCGACGACATCCCGTGGGCCGTGGGCGGCCACAGCCTTGGGGGCGTGGCCGCCTCGACGTACGCCGACGCGCACGACGCCGTCGACGGGCTGGTCCTCTGGGCCGCCTACCCCATCTCCGACCTCTCCGACCGCGACGACCTGGCGGTCGCGTCGATCTCCGGCTCCGAGGACGGCCTCAGCACCCCGCAGGACATCGCCGATGCCCGCGACCTGCTGCCCGCCGACACCGCGTACACCGAGATCGAGGGCGCCATCCACGCGTTCTTCGGCGACTACGGCGACCAGCCCGGCGACGGGACGCCCACGATCAGCCGCGAGGACGCCCAGGCGCAGATCGTCGAGGCGACGGTGGCGCTGCTGGCTTCGCTGGGCGCCGCAGGCTAGGCGTGCGCGGCGCGGTCAAACCGTCCGGCGGTCAGCCCACCGGCCGAGGGCCGCTCGGCGTCGCCCGGCTGGCGGACGCGGACGGGCGGGCCCGGGGCACCTCGGGGGCGGGCGCCGCGGGCGGCTCGGGCATCACCCGGGCGACGTAGCCGAGGAACGTCTCGGTGACCGGCTCGGCGAACTCGTTGATCTGGCTCCACTGCTGGATCACCAGCTCGCCGAGGGCGTGGTTGGCGGTGCTGATGCCGTCGTACCAGATGTGGATGAGCCGGTGGTGCTTGTCCTTGATGGCGTCGGCCGGCCCCTCGGGCAGCCCCAGCTCCTGGAGGACGTCGACGCTCATCTCGGCGAACGTCTGGTGGATCAGCTCGACGGTGTTCATGGCGTTGTCGAAGGACGCGACGATGAGGTCGCGGTACGCCGTCACGTGCTGCTCGAGCGTGGTCATGACGCGCTGGCCCTTCTCGTCGGCTTGAGCCGGGTGACCGGCTTGGACGGCGAGCCGGCTGCAGCGCCGGCCCCCGTGGACGCGCCGCGATCCCCGGACGAGCCGGCCAACTCGGCCGCGCCCAGCAGGACGACCCGCAGCTTGCGCTCCAGCCCCTCCTCGAGCTCGGCCCGGCGGGCCGAGCTGCGGGTCGGCAGCGCGAGCAGCGCGTTGGTGTTCTCCACGAGCACGGCGAGGATCACCTCGGCGACCGTCTCGCGGTCGGCCGCCTTGAGCGTCGGCATGGCCTCGGCCAGGGCTCCGGCCAGCCGGGTGCGGAAGAAGGCCAGCTCGTGGTCGATGGCCTCACGCAGCGAGGGCGTCCCGCCGGTGCGGGCCTGGTTGACGAACTGCACCAGGTCGGTGTGCTTGAGCACGTAGTCCTGGTAGGCCGCGACCCACTCGCGGACGATCCCCTCCACCGGCTGGCTGGCGTCGAGGGGCGCCCGCATCAGCCGGCGCAGGTCCAGCCCGAGCTCGTCCACGGCGGCCAGCCCGAGCTCGTCCATGTCGTCGAAGTGCCGGTAGAACGAGGTCGGGACGACCCCCGCGGTCTTGGCGACCTCGCGCAGGCTGATCGCGGCGAAGTTGGTGCCGCTGCCGATGATCTGCAGCCACGAGTCGATCAACAGGTGGCGCGTGCGCGCCTTCTGCTCCGCTCTGCTCGCCATGGCTGCGACTGTACGGCGTGGCCGCCGGTCTAGTGCGCGAGACCAAGCAGCCGGTTCTTCAGGTAGCGGAAGTTCTCCCACTTCTTGAAGATCGTCAGCTTGTAGTCGCACCCGGGCGGGAAGATGTTGCCCTCGAGGTAGACCGGTCCGTCGTCGGTGAGCAGGACGTCCCAGCTGACCTCGACGTGGGCCGGCAGCTTGTTGTGCAGCCCGATGCAGGTCTCGACCACGTCGTTGAGCTCCGGCACCGGGATGCCGGTCCACTTGCCCTCGCTCTGCGGGCGGATCGGCATCCCGACCGAGGAGTCCTCGTAGTTGATCAGGTGCGTGTCGAGGTCGAAGTACGCCGTGGAGTTCGAGCCCTCGTCGGCGGGCAGGAACACCGCGGCGATGAGCTCGGCCTCGGTCTCGACGTTCAGCGTCATCACCCGGAAGCTGCTGATCGGGAACGGCGCGCGCATGCGCTCGAGCTTCTCGATGACCGCGTTGACGTACATCGAGTCGATCCAGGCGCGGAGCTCCTCCGGCGTGCAGACGGCCGGCTCGTCCTCGTGCCGCTCCTTGTCGTTGCAGCGGTAGAGCCGCTCCTCCGGGCTCCACTCCCAGGTGCGGAGGTACTGGCCGGCGCCGCCCTTGGTGGGCTTGATCACGAAGGAGTCCTCGGGGATCTCGCCCTTGAGGACGCCGTCCTTCATGATCCCGTACTGCCGGGTGGCGTGGTGGCCCTCGGGGAGGTTCTGCTCGAAGAAGTCGTGCCAGAAGACCTTGGAGGAGTGCCGCAGCGCGTGGGCGGGGCTCCAGCCCATCTTGTACTGCTTGTAGGAGTGCATCGTGAACATCGTCACGAGCATCACGTTGTAGTTGGCCCAGCCCCGGAGGTTGAACGGCCGGAACAGCGGCGGGATCTCGATCTCCTTCACGTACTTCAGGAAGGGCGGGATCGTGGCCACCGCCAGCACCGAGACGAAGGGGGTGGTGATCATGCCGACCGGGGTGAGGAACGTCATCAGCGGCTTGAGCGCGTCGCCGGTCTCCTCATTGGAGATGCGGTAGGTCAGGCTCTGGTAGAAGTGCCGCATCCCGAAGTAGGCGACCTTGGGGTGGCCGAGCATCAGGTTGTAGTAGGCCCGCCAGACCCGGGCGGTGTCCTTCCAGTAGCCCTGGTACTGCCAGTTCGCGGCGTCCGGCTGGCCCAGCCGGGCGAAGTAGTCCGGCCAGATCGGGGTGCGCTCGATGCCGTGGCACTCGGCCGTGCCGACGTCCCCGCTGTCCACCGAGTGCAGCCGCGCCCGCTGGCGATCCTGGCCCTCCGAATTGAGCTCGTTCCCCACCATGGTGCCCATTGCGCCGTCTCCCTGTGTGACGGCCCGGCTCATCGCCGGGCCCGAGCGTCCCCCCTGGGGCGTTCCGTGGCATGAGAACACAAAGCCACAGGCTGAGTCTAGAAGCCGTCCCATCGGCGGCTAGGGACTTTCGGACCCTGCCGTCGCAAGCGCCCCCTCGGTTACGTTCCGTGCATGGGGGGCGCCTCGTGGTGGGGAAGACCTTCACCATTTCGGTGGACAAGTGTTCACCGAAGGGCGTATACCAGTCCATGAGAGACGGCCGATCGGTTCGATCGCCGCATCACGCAGAGAGGTGACGACGTGACCACCGCCAAGACGACCGCCGCGAAGAAGGCGCCCGCCAAGAAGGCCGCCCCCGCGAAGAGGACCGCCGCGAAGAAGGCGCCCGCCAAGAAGGCCGCCCCCGCGAAGAAGGCGCCCGCCAAGGCGGCGGCCAGCGAGGAGCGCTTCTTCCTGATCGCCGTCCGCTCCGGCCTCGACGCCATCGAGAGCACCGTCGTGTCCGCCGCCGAGATCCCGCTCAGCGTGCTCAGCGGCTTCGGCATGTCGGCCGAGACCGCCGGGTCGGCCCGCAAGGCCAACCGCGACCTCGCCAAGGGCATCCACGGCACCATCGACACGATCGTCACGCAGATCGCCGACGCCGTCGCCCAGGAGACCGCGTTGGTCGCCGACGTGGTCGGCAAGGCCACCAAGCAGGCCAGCCAAGCAGGCCAGCAAGCGGCCGGCGAAGAAGGCCTGACCGCTCCACGGCACGTCCGCCGAGAAGCCACGGGGGTGGCCACGCCGTGCGGCCCGGGCAACGGGGGCGCACGGCGTGGCGGGACTTCCGACGGTGGACACTCGTGCACTGAAGGTGTACACAAGCCCTAGGGACCTCGCCCAGAGGTCCCCGATCCCGCAGGGGGGATTTGAGATGAGCACCACGAAGACCCAGCCCGACGGCTTCTTCCTCGGCACCTACCGCAAGGGACTCGACGTCCTGGAGAACTCGGTGGTGGCGGCCGTGGAGATCCCGCTGTCCGTCGCCTCCCGGCTCGGCGTCGGCGACGACACCACCACGGCCGTGCGCGACGGCAACCGCTCGCTCGTACGCGGGGTGTACGGCGGCCTCGGATCCATCGGCGACGGCGTCGCCGGTATCGCGCACTCCTCAGGCGACTACCTCAAGGACGCCGCCGGGTCGGCCGCCAAGCTGGTCCCCACCAAGTCCTGATCCCTGCCCGGGCCGCGGAACGGCCGTCAGACCCTTCCCGTTCCGCGGCCTGGGGCTCACACTGACAGTGCACGTGCGGCGCCCAGCACCGCGTCGCGTAGGCCTCGACCGAGAACCGGAGCCCCGGCCATGAGACCCACGACGAAGAAGATCTGGTCCCAAGTCGACATCACTGGGCCCGAGGCCGTCTGGGTCCTCTCGGCCCACGTCTACGCCCTGCTCGTCCCGCTCTTCTTCGTGTTCGCCGTCTGGGCCAACTGGGACTTCCTGCTCGAGACGACCTACAGCCCCTTCCTGTTCTTCGTCGCCGCCGTGCTGATGGCAGCGGGTGGCGCCTTCGAGGCGGCCCAGAACACCATGGACCGCTGGTACCTCACCGAGGACTCCCCCAGCGCCAACGGGGTGGGGCTGCTGGACTTCATGTTCTACTGGATGATCACGTCCGGCAGCGCGGCCGCCGCCCTGGCCATCGGAGGCGACCAGGCCTGGGTGTGGGTCGTGAGCGCGCTGTGCCTGATCGCCCTGCCGCCGCTGTACTTCTACGACCTGCCGTACTTCGGGCCGCTCACCGTCGCCAGCCTGGTGACGATCTACCTGGCCTTCAGCACCTTCGGCGACCCGGTGATCTTCCTGCAGCTGCTGCTTGTGGCCGCGACGATGTACTTCTTCCACGCGCTGCTCAAGACCAGCCGGCAGACGCTGCACGGCTTCACCACGATGGCGGCCTCGTCGGGCTCCTGGGTGCTCATCTGGGTCATCGTCAACAGCCGCAACGAGCAGACGAACAACTGGTGGCTGGTGGCCGGGATCACCACCGTGGTCCTGCTGGCCGGGATCGCGCTCTG
>CAWFSE010000003.1:262500-704569 GCA_963818455.1 uncultured Actinomycetota bacterium | reverse complement strand
CGACTACTCGGGAGCCACGGCCAGCACCGTGAACGAGTCGACGAACTACCAGGTGCAGTTCTACAGCGTCGTCGTCTACACCAAGCGACGAAGCAGCTCGACGCGTACGGCAGCAACGACAACTCCCAGATCGGGAACAAGCAGTTCACGGTCGCCGCCGACGGCAGCGCCACGGTCGTGCTCTGGCCCCAGTCGGCGTCGTCACAGCAGGTCGACAAGATCGCGGCCGTGGCGAAGGCCGACGGGTGGAACCTGCTCAAGAGCGGCATCCAGACTGCGATCGCGCCGAACCTCCTCGTCGTGCGCGAGAAGGTGCAGAACAAGAACTGGAAGAACGCCCTCAGCGCGAACTCGGTCACTCAAGGGGCTCCCTGCCCCCAGTGGACTAACGCGTCACTGCCGCTGCCCCAAGATCCCCCCCAGCGCCCAGGTCACCCAGTTCAACGGCATGGGCCTGAGCGCGCCCCCGGGCCGAGAACTGCACCATCAAGGACTTCCTCTCGGGGGCTTGTCAGACCGCGTTCGGCAAGCAGCTCGCGAAGACCGGCGGGAAGTGGTCCGCGACGTCCGCGGTGCCCCCCATGCAGGTTCCGGCCTCCGGGTGAGGCAATCCCGTTCGTCAGGTGCGCATCGGAGCCTCGACCAGCCCGAGCAGCCGGGCGCGGGTGACGGCCTCGTCGCGTGAGGTGGCACCGAGCTTGCGGTAAATCGATAGGGCGTGCGTCTTCACCGTGTTTCCCGACAGGAACACACGCTCACCGATCTGCGGGAGGGTGAGGTGGCTGGGCAGGAACTGCAGCACGCGCATCTCGGCCGCCGTGATCGCGGCTACTGATCCGCCCTGGTTGATCGTGACCTGGAGTGCCGCCTCCGCGGCCTCCAGCATGTCCTGGGCAGCGGAGCCGGCCAGGTCGGGCGTCATCTGGGCCCTCGCCTCGGAGAGCAGCAGCCGCGCGAGCGCCCCCGAGTCGCCGAGGTTCAGCGCCGCTCGCGCCTGCACCAGGCGCCCGCAGACCTGGAACCACGGCGCGATCCCGTTTGCGGCCACGGTGAGTCGTCGAGCGGTCGCCAGTGCCAGGGTGGCGCGGTCACGGTCCGGTCGCACGGAGTCGGCCAGGGCCTGCGCGGTGAACGAGTTCGCCGACGTCACGAACCGCTCGAGGTTTGCCTCTGGACGAGGGCGGTGGACTCGGCGACGAGCAGCGTCCCCGAGGTGACGTCCCCCGCCAGCAGGGCGAGAACACCGCGCCAGGCCAGCGCGTCTGCCTCGAGCAGATGCACCCCCAGCGCCCGAGCGAGGCTTTGGGCCTCGAGCAACAGCGGCATTCCGCGCGGATCGCGGAGCAGGGTGAGGCACACGGCGCTGATGAAGGCCGCGACGCAGCGCCACGGATCGTCCGCGTTCAGCCCGCCCAGGGCCCCCATGCCCAAGCGCGCACCGTCCTGGCTCAGCTGGCCCTCGATGGCCTCGAGGGTCGCGAGTGAGGCGGCATAATCGTCCATCGCTACCCGGCTCGGCCAGTCGCGCCCGGCGTGTACCTCCGACCGCAGGATCCAGCGGCGCATCGTGTCGCGGTCGGCGGACTGCAGCGCAGACCAAGCGGCCGCCATGGACAGCCAGCGGTTCGACGACACCTCGTCGGGGGTCGCTTCGTCGAGCCAACGAGCGAGGCGATCGGGCCGGCCCGAGGCGACCGAGAACACCACGTGAGGCCAGATGAGCGCGGCGGTCGAGTCAAGGTCACCGGCGTCGCGGGAGTGACGCACCGCCGAGTCGATGTCACCCGTCCGCTCGTCCAGTCGGCCGCACGGCTGTGCAAGGTGGCCACGAGCGCGGTGTCGGAGGTGTTCGCCATGAGTGAGCGGAGCGTGTCGTGCAGAAGGTGGTGATAGCGGTACGAACTGCACTCGGCGTCAGACGGGGTGACCAGCGGGGTACTGCGCCGCAACGCCTCGAGGACTTGCCTCGAGTCGGTTCGGTCGAGCAGGGCGTCACACGCCTCGGGTTCGATGTCATCCAGGATTGAGGTCCGCAGCAGGAACTCGCGGGTCTCCCGGGGGACTGCGTCGAGGATCTCTGTCTGGATGTAGTCACCGACGAAGGACACGTCGCTCGACATCCGAGGTTCACCCTGCCGCGGCACGATCCGTCGGGACTTCCGCAGGGCGAGTGCTTCGAGGTAGAGGGCCACAGCCCACCCCTCGGTGCGATCGAGCAGGGCCTCCCGGTCGACAGGGCGCAGGCTGATGCCGAGAAGGTCGAGCAGGCCGTCGAGCTCCTCGGCGTCGAATGCCAGATCATCAGCGGTGAGCTCGAGCAGTCGCTGCTCGGCCCGCAGCCGAGCCAGCCAGCTGGGTGCCGCCTCCCGGGACAGGAGCGCCAGCATTGATCCTCTCGGGACGGAGTCGGCCAGCGTCCGCACGAGGCGAATGCAGTCTGGGTGGCGCAGCAGGTGGAGGTCGTCGAGCACCAGGACGTAGGAGGTCGCTCGAGTAGATGCGATCGCTGCCAGCCCTGGGAGCACCACCGAGGAGAACGTCGGCTCCTGACCCGTCAACACAGCGCGTGCCAGGGGTTCAGACGGCCCGACGGCCTCGAGCGCACCGACGACCGCTTCGGCCAGTGCTGCCGGCTCGTCTAGGTGTGCGGCGAGGCGCAGGCGAGCGTGTGGACGACCCTCGATGGTTGCCCACTGATGCGCCAGGGTGGACTTCCCCGCGCCTGCGGGGCCGCTCAGGAGGACGACGGTGGCCCAGTCTGCCGTGCTGAGCCTGTCGGTGAGGGCTGTGCGTGACACTGAGAGACCGGCCTGAGTGGCGTCGAGGACGTCAGGGGCGCCTTCGGCGCTCGGCGAGATGGTCACGGGCCCCCTTTCCATCAGCTCCCGGGCCGGTGTGCCCCGACATCCTGGCATGCCGCTTGGACGAGCGGCGACTGTCTCCCGAGCCCGTGACGGCGCGGACAAGGCCGGGGTCCGGGTGGATCTCATCCCGATCGGTTGATTCCCACGACGCGAGGAGGGGGGACGCTCGCGGAACGCGCGGCCTGAACGGGGCGCGTAACAAGGCTGAGACGGCGGAGGACGCATGCCCAGACCCGAGATCATCGGACGCGGACAGCAGGTGGGGATCGTCATCGCTGCTGGCATCGTGCCCACCACCTTCACCCGCTCACTCTCCGAGCGTTCCTGGAAGGACCAGGGCCTCATCACGGGCCTGGCGACAGGCACGCATTTCCTACTCACGGTGATGGCTCAAGACCTCATCGACACGGCCGGGACGGCCATGTCCACAGTGCTGCCGCTCCCGGAGACTTGGACGACCGAGCAGCGGCAACGGGCCGCCACGCTCCTCCTCGATGTCGCCGTCGTTCCTGTGGGGCTCGGGGTCGTCGCGCTGGTCGGCAACCGCGACCACGAACCGACATTTCGGGCTCTGGTTCGCCAGGCCGGCTGGCGGCTCGGGTCGACCGGGCTCGGCGCCAGTGTTCTCTCCGTTGCGCTTGCGACCCAGGGGGTTCTGGACAGGCGGCTGGGCGCGCGCGGACGGATCGAGCGCATCCCTGTCGCGATCCCGGTCGGGCTTGCGACGTCGGTCGTGATCGAGCGGATCCGGCAACGCGACACTCCCCCCGAGCACCTGTCGGACCCAGCACGATCCAACCCGATCCTCGGCCTCGCTGCGGGAGCGGGCGTCGTGCTCGCGCTCAGCGCCCTGACCATCGGGGAGAGCCGTCTCGCCCGAGCTCTTGGATCGGTTGGGAGCCGGGTCCTTCCCGGCTCCGAGACAACGTGGCGACGCGCTGGCCATGTCCTCTCCCTGGGAGCCGTGGCCTTGGGCACGCACGCCGCATGGGCCAAGGGGATGCGCGGCATCGAGTCGGGCACATCGAAGTTCGACGAGGGGCTGGACGACGCGGCCCCCGGGTTGTGGACGGGTCCGACCGTGAGCGGCGACCCGAGCAGCCTTGTCGCCTGGGACACGATGGGACGCGAGGGCCGCCGTCACGTCGTGGCGATCGTCCGCCCGGAACCGCTTGTCGACCGACCGTCCGAGGTCCTCGGCAAGGTCCGGCCCGAGCTGTCGATCGCGACAGTCATGCAGGAGAAGGCCAAGGCCACACCCATCGCGATCTTCATCGGCCTCGACAGCGCAGCCAGCCCTGAAGAGCGGGTCGCACTCGCGCTGGCCGAGATGGATCGCACCGACGCATGGTCGCGCTCGTTGATCATGCTGATCTCCCCGACCGGCACCGGTTACGTCAACTACGTCGCCACCTCGGCAGCGCACTACATGACACGCGGCGACATCGCGACGGTGACGCTGCAGTACTCCAAGCGACCCTCGCCACTGTCCCTGGGCAAGATCGGCCAGGCCAAGGAGCAGAACCGACAGCTGTGGCTGACCGTCCTGGAACGGGTCCGCCTCATGCCGCCGGACCAGCGGCCGAAGGTGGTCGTCTTCGGTGAGTCCCTCGGTGCACACACCAGCCAGGCCCCCTTCCAGGGCTGGGGCACGCTTGGCCCCGAAGCGCTCGGCATCGACCGAGCGCTGTGGATCGGGACACCGGCCAGCAGCGCGTGGAAGAACGAGATCACCGGACCGACCCGGATCGACGTCGACAAGAGCCTGGTCGCGGTCGTCAACGACTACGAGCAGTTCCAGGCACTCGGTGAGCAGGCGCGCCGACGGGTCCGGTTCGTCCTGCTCAGCCACGACAACGACGGCGTGACAAAGTTCAACTCCGACCTCCTGACACGCCAACCGGCGTGGCTGGGACCCGAGCGCCCCACGCTCGAGGAGGTCCCGGGCCGCTCCCCGCGAGGGATCCCGGCATCCATGCGCTGGCGTCCGGTGACCACGTTCTTCCAGTCGCTCGTCGACATGAAGAACGCCCAGATCCCCGGTGCCTACCGGGCATGGGCACACGACTACCGCCCGGACCTGGCGGACTTCATCCGCGACGTCTTCGAGCTCGACTGCACCGACGAGCAGCTGGTGCGGATCAAGACCGCATGCGAGCAGCGCGAGGAGTACCGCGACGCCGTCTTCTCCTAGGACATTCACGACTTAGCCCCACGACCGCGGGACGACAAGGCGTCGGGCCCGGCACCACGACGAAGGGTAAGGAACGATGCAAGACGACGCCGAAGCGGACTCGCCGCCGGAGTCGAGCCCGCCGGACTCGTTGGACGAGGGCATCGACGAGGCTCCGGCAATGTCTCGCGGTCGGACCGCGGCACCGGGAACCGACTGGCGGGAGCTCACCGCGGTGATCCTGCTCTCGGTCACGACCATCCTCACCGCCTGGTCAGGTTTTCAGTCGAGCAAGTGGGGCGGCGTCATGTCCATCTCCTTCAGCCAGGCCTCCGCGGCCAGGATCGAGGCCGTCGGCCTCGATGGCGACGCGAACAGGAAGATCTCCGTCCAAGTCTCCCTCTTCACCCAGTGGCTACAAGCGAGCGCCAGTGGGAACACGGAAGTCGCCGAGTACCTCGCGGCTCGATTCCCTGAACCACTGATGTCGGCATTCGCCGCGTGGCAGAAGACCGATCCTGCGACCAACGCGGGAGCGCCCTCGTCACCGTTCGTGATGAACGAATATGTGGTCCCGGAGCAAACCGCGGCGGAGGCAGCGAATCGCAGGGCTGATGAACTCTTCAGTCAAGCATTGGAGGCCAACCAGCGAGGCGACAACTACACCATCCTGACCGTGGCCTTCGCCTCGGTTCTGTTCTTCGCGGCGATCTCCGGGCGAATGAAGTCTCGCCGCAACCAATGGGTCCTGCTCGGCGTAGGTCTGGCGTTGTTCGTCTTCGCCGGGGCCCTCCTCCTGTCCTTCCCCAAACTCGTCTGAGCACGTAGTCCGAAGAGCGAGCCGGGACTCGTGGGAGCCACGTGGGAAACGGGCCTGGAACGGTCGACACTGATCCGCTCAGCCGACCGGTGCCTCGATCCCATTTCCGGCGGCAGGGGCTGGCACAGGCTCGCTGCGGGAGGAGAGCGTCATGGCGACGTCGCGCCCGATGCACACCATGAGCCGCATTGGGAATCGCCGGTTCGGACCCGCGAAGTCGGGGTCTGCTTGGAGCTGGCTCGGTGCCAGCTCCAAGCCAGCTGAGTCGGCTATGCCAGGCTGAGACATCCCCAGCTCTTCAGGCTGGGGCTGTCTGGTAATCTTTGTCGACATTTCTGTCGTTTGCGTCATCCGCCAAATGCATTGGGCCACAACGAATCCCGGCCCTGGGGGCCGGGATTCGTTGGAGCGGGTGACCGGGATCGAACCGGCATGGCCAGCTTGGAAGGCTGGGGCTCTGCCATTGAGCTACACCCGCGAGGCGGCCGTTTCGAACCGGCCGACGCTGTCGCCTAGAGTAAGGGGTCAGCCGCGGGGCGTGGCGTAGTGGCTAGCGCGCCTGCTTTGGGGGCAGGAGATCGGGAGTTCGAGTCTCCCCGCCCCGACCAGTCCCACCGCATCCCCATCGCACCATCCCGATCGCACCACGACCGTCGGGCCCCGAGCGCCCGAGCCCGACAGGAGAACCCCACGTGAAGAGCGCCGTCGAGACCCTCAGCCCGACCCGGGTCAAGCTGACCGTCGAGGTGCCGTTCGAGGAGCTCAAGCCGAGCCTCGACGCCGCCTACAAGACGATCGCCGGCCAGGTCAACATGCCCGGCTTCCGCAAGGGCAAGGTGCCGCCGCGGCTCATCGACCAGCGGTTCGGCCGCGGCGCGGTGCTCGAGGAGGCCGTCAACGAGGCGCTGCCGCGCTTCTACGGCCAGGCGGTCGAGGAGCACGAGGTCAAGGCCATCGGCCAGCCCGAGGTCGACGTCACCGAGTTCAACGACGGCGAGCCAGCTCGCGTTCACCGCCGAGGTCGACGTGCGCCCCGAGTTCGACCTGCCCGACTACCACGGCCTCGCGGTCACCGTGGACGACGCCGAGGTCGACGAGGCCGACGTGACCGAGGAGCTCGACCGGCTGCGCGAGCGCTTCGGCACGCTCACCGACGTCGACCGCGCGGTCGGCGACGGCGACTTCGTCGTCCTCGACATCGTCGGCACCCACGACGGCGACCCGGTCGACGACGCCACCGTCAGCGGCCTGTCGTACGAGATCGGCTCGGCGCAGCTCGACATCGAGGGCCTGGACGACGCCCTGATCGGGCTGTCCCAGGGCGGCTCGACGGACCTGACGTTCAACCCGACCAACGGCCGAGTGGGCGGACCAGCCGGTCGACCTGGCGGTCACCGTGACCCAGGTGCGCGAGCGGGTGCTGCCGGCGCTGGACGACGACTTCGCCGCCCTGGCCAGCGAGTTCGACACCCTGGACGAGCTGACCGCCGAGATCCGCACCCAGCTGCAGCGGGTCAAGCAGATGGAGCAGGGGGTGCAGGCCCGCGACAAGGTGCTGGAGCAGCTCGTCGCGCTCGCCGAGGTGCCGGTGCCCGAGGGCTTCGTCGCCCAGCAGGTCAAGGAGCACCTCGAGGGCGAGGGCAAGGAGGAGGACGACCCGCACGGCGACGAGGTGGACGCCGACCTGCGCGCCTCGCTCGTGCAGCAGTTCATCCTCGACGAGGTCGTCAAGCGCGAGGAGATCGGCGCGACCGAGCCCGAGCTCACCGAGCACATCGTGCGCACCGCCCAGCGCTACGGGATGGCCCCCGACGACTTCGCCTCGCAGGTCGTGCAGGCCGGCCAGGTCCCGGTGCTCGTCGCCGAGGTGGTCCGGGGCAAGGCGCTGGCGCTCGTGCTCGAGTCCGCGACGGTCACCGACGCCTCCGGCAACCCCGTCGACCTCAAGGCGCTGGACGCCGAGATGGCCGCCGCCATCGAGGGGCTGGCCCCGGAGGGCGACGACCACGACGACCACGAGGGCCACGACGGGCCACGAGGGCCACGACCACGGTGACCACGAGGGCCACGACCACGCCTGACGGCTGGCGGCGGGGGCGTTCTCCCGTCAGCGAACACCCCCGTGCCCGGGAAGGCGCGGGGGCGTCGCCGCGTTAGGGTCCAACAACGACGAGCGACGCTGGTCCGCCTTGGTCCGCACCGGGCGGGGGAGCGTCGACGGAGTCCCCGTCCTTCGAAAGGTGCTCACGATGACGTTGCCGCACGAGGCTGTCCACGAGGCTGAGATGGCCGAGCGGGCGCTGCGCACAGCCGGGTGGGCTCGATGCCCGGCACCTTCGACGACTCCGTCTACCAGCGCCTGCTGCGCGACCGGATCATCTTCCTGCGGGCGGAGGTCCACGACGACATGGCCAACCGATCTGCGCCCAGCTGCTGCTGCTGTCGGCCGACGACCCGGCCAAGGACATCTCGCTCTACATCAACTGCCCCGGCGGCTCGGTGACCGCGGGGATGGCGATCTACGACACCATGCAGCTGCATCCCCAACGACGTGGCGACCTACGCGATGGGCCTGGCCGCCTCGATGGGCCAGTTCCTGCTCACCGCCGGCGCCGCCGGCAAGCGCTACGCGCTGCCGCACGCCGAGATCCTGATGCACCAGCCGCTCGGCGGCATCGGCGGCGTCGCCTCCGACATCAAGATCCAGGCCGAGCAGCATGATCCACATGAAGAAGCGGCTGGTCGAGCTGATCGCGCAGCACACCGGGCCAGACCGTCGAGCAGATCGCCGACGACGCCGACCGCGACCGGTGGTTCACCGCCGAGGAGGCGAAGGACTACGGCCTCGTCGACCACGTCATCACCACCGTCGCGCACGTCGCCTGACATGTGGATCGACCCGACCGCCCGCGCCGGCGCCTCCAGGGAGACCGCGATGACCCCGTACGACCTGAGCCCGTCCGACCCGCAGGGCCGCTACATCCTCCCCGCCTTCGAGGAGCGCACGGCGTACGGCTTCAAGAAGCTCGACCCGTACACCAAGCTGTTCGAGGAGCGGATCATCTTCCTCGGCGTGCCGATCGACGACGCCTCGGCCAACGACGTGATGGCCCAGCTGCTCACGCTGGAGTCCATCGACCCCGACCGCGACATCTTCATCTACATCAACTCGCCGGGCGGCTCGTTCACCGCGCTCACGGCGATCTACGACACCATGCAGTTCGTCAAGCCCGACATCCAGACCGTCTGCATGGGCCAGGCGGCCTCGGCCGCGGCCGTGCTGCTGGCGGCCGGCACCCCGGGCAAGCGGCTGCGCCCTGCCGAACTCCCGGATCCTCATCCACCAGCCCTACAGCGAGGGCGGCGGCCAGGCGAGCGACATCGAGATCCAGGCCAACGAGATCCTGCGGATGCGCTCGCTGCTCGAGGAGATGATCGCCCGGCACAGCGGCCGCACCCAGGAGCAGGTCAGCAAGGACATCGAGCGCGACAAGATCCTCACGCGCCGAGGAGGCCGTCGAGTACGGCCTGGTCGACCGGGTCATCCTGTCCCGCAAGACGACCCAGCCCGAAGCCAAGGCCGGCTGACCCGAGCGCCCGTTTCGCGGCTTTGCCGGTTCGCCCACGGCGTACCGCTTCGCGGCCGACTCGCCGGTAATCGCCGGGCCGACCGTGCTCGCACGGGGTACGGTCGGGGCACCCGGTTGCGCCGCGTCGCACCCGGTCCACTGCGAATCCCGCATGCGCGCACCGCCGAGGGCGGCGCCCGCCGAGTGACAAGGAGACGCCCTCGGTGGCACGCATCGGTGACGGCGGCGACCTGCTCAAGTGCTCGTTCTGCGGAAAGAGCCAGAAGCAGGTCAAGAAGCTCATCGCCGGCCCTGGCGTCTACATCTGCGACGAGTGCATCGACCTGTGCAACGAGATCATCGAGGAGGAGCTCGCCGAGAGCGTCCGAGCTGCAGCTGGGACGAGCTGCCCAAGCCGCGCGAGATCTACGAGTTCCTCGACCAGTACGTCGTCGGCCAGGAGCCCGGCGAAGAAGGCCCTGTCGGTCGCCGTCTACAACCACTACAAGCGCATCCAGGCCGGCGGCGAGCGGCCGCAGGCCGACGACGTCGATCGAGCTCGCCAAGTCCAACATCCTGCTGCTCGGCCCCACCGGCTGCGGCAAGACGCTGCTCGCGCAGACCCTGGCCCGGATGCTCAACGTGCCGTTCGCCATCGCCGACGCCACCGCGCTCACCGAGGCCGGCTACGTCGGCGAGGACGTCGAGAACATCCTGCTCAAGCTGATCCAGGCCGCCGACTACGACGTCAAGAAGGCCGAGACCGGGATCATCTACATCGACGAGATCGACAAGATCGCCCGCAAGAGCGAGAACCCGTCGATCACCCGCGACGTGTCGGGCGAGGGCGTGCAGCAGGCGCTGCTGAAGATCCTCGAGGGCACCACGGCGTCGGTGCCGCCGCAGGGCGGGCGCAAGCACCCGCACCAGGAGTTCATCCAGATCGACACCACCAACGTGCTGTTCATCGTGGGCGGCGCGTTCGCCGGGCTGGACACGATCATCGAGCGGCGGGTCGGCAAGAAGGGGATCGGCTTCGCCGCGACGATCCACTCCAAGGCCGACATCGAGGCCCGCGACACCTTCGCCGAGGTCATGCCCGAGGACCTGCTGAAGTTCGGCATGATCCCCGAGTTCGTCGGCCGGCTCCCGGTCATCACCAGCGTGCACAACCTCGACCAGACGGCGCTCGATCGAGATCCTCACCGAGCCGCGCAACGCCCTCGTCAAGCAGTACCAGCGGCTGTTCGAGCTCGACGGCGTCGAGCTGGAGTTCGCCGAGGACGCCCTCGAGGCGATCGCCGACCAGGCGATCCTGCGCGGCACCGGCGCCCGCGGGCTGCGCGCCATCATGGAGGAGGTCCTGCTCTACGTGATGTACGACGTGCCCGGCCGCCAGGACGTCGCCCGCGTGGTCATCACCGGCGAGGTCGTGCGCGAGCACGTCAACCCGACCCTGGTGCCGCGCGAGAAGCGAAGACGCGCCCAAGCGCGAGCGGCGCGAGAAGACGCGCCTAGCCGACGCGTTCCGCCGCTCGACCGGCCGAGCCGGTCACCGAGGTCGGCACCGTCGAGCGCGAGCTCGAGCCGTCGGCGCGTCAGCGCGAGGTCGCTCAGCGACCCGTGCCGGCGGCGCGCAGGTCGTCGGCCGCGGCGCCGGCCGCGGCCACTCCCGGGACCGGAGACCGCCGCGGAGGCCAGCTCGGTCCGCATCGACACCTTGCGCTCGGACTTCGCCTTGCGCAGCTCCGACAGCGGCCAGCCCACCGAGTCAGCAGCGGCGGGGTCGCCGCCGGCGCCGGCGGCCAGCTCGTCGGCCGTCGGCCACGGCGCGCGGTGCACCGAGCCCTCCTGCCACCACGACCACACCTCTTCGGTGACGAAGGGCAGGAACGGCGCGAACAGCCGCAGCTGCACCGACAGCGCGGTGGCCAGCGTCGCGTTGGCCGACGCGGCGCCGGCCTCGCCGCGCACGCCGTACGCGCGGTCCTTGACCAGCTCGACGTAGTCGTCGCAGAACGTCCAGAAGAACGTCTCGGCCGCCTCGAGCGCGCGGGTGTAGTCGTAGCCGTCGAAGGCCGTGGTCGCCGCCTCGACGACGCGGGCCGAGCTCGGCGAGCATCGCGCGGTCGAGCGGCTCGGTCACCTCGCCGGACCGGTCCGGGCCGAAGGCCGAGCGCGAACTTCGAGGCGTTGAGCAGCTTGATGGCGAGGCGTCGGCCGATCTTCATCTGGCCGACGTCGAAGGCGGTGTCGGTGCCGGGGCGGCCGCTGGCCGCCCAGTAGCGCACCGCGTCGGTGCCGTGCTCCTGCAGCAGGTCCATCGGCGTGACGACGTTGCCCTTGGACTTGGCCATCTTCTTGCGGTCGGGGTCGAGGATCCACCCCGAGATCGCCGCGTCGCGCCACGGCAGGCAGTCGAACTCGGCGTCGGAGCGCACCACCGAGGAGAACAGCCAGGTGCGGATGATCTCGTGCGCCTGCGGGCGCAGGTCCATCGGGAAGATGCGCGGCGAACAGGTCGGGGTCGCGCTCCCAGCCGCCGGCGATCTGCGGGGTCAGCGACGACGTCGCCCAGGTGTCCATCACATCCGGGTCGCCCGATGAAGCCGCCGGGCGCCCCGCGCTGCGACTCGTCGTACCCGGGCGGGCAGTCGCTGCTCGGGTCGACCGGCAGGCTGGCCTCATCGGGCAGCAGGGGGGAGTCGTAGAGCGGCTCGCCGTCGGCGTCGAGGGGGTACCAGACCGGGAACGGCACGCCGAAGAAGCGCTGCCGCGAGACCAGCCAGTCGCCGTTGAGGCCCTCGACCCAGTTGTCGTAGCGGACCGTCATGTGGGCGGGGTGCCAGTTGAGCTCGCGCCCGCGCGCCAGCAGGCGCTCGCGCAGGAACGTCGTCGCGGCCGCCGTTGCGGAGGTACCACTGGCGCGTGGTGACGATCTCGAGCGGCTTGTCGCCCTTCTCGAAGAACTTCACCGGGTGGGTGATCGGCCGCGGGTCGCCGACGAGGTCGCCGGTCTCGCGCAGCATCGCGACGACGGTCTCCTTGGCCGTGTGGGCCGTGGAGCCGGCCAGCCGGGCGTACGCGGTGCGGGCCTGCTCGGCCTCCAGGCCGTGCGGGGCGTCGGGGACCAGCCGGCCGTCCCAGCCGATCACCGCGCCGCGTCGGCAGCCGCAGCTCGCGCCACCAGATGACGTCGGTGAGGTCGCCGAAGGTGCAGATCATCGCGATGCCGGTGCCCTTGTCCGGCTCGGCGAGGTGGTGGGCGACGACCGGCACCTCGACGCCGAACAGCGGCGTGCGCACCGTGGTGCCGAACAGCGGCTGGTAGCGCTCGTCGTCGGGGTGGGCGACCAGCGCGACGCAGGCGGGCAGCAGCTCCGGCCGCGTGGTGTCGATGATGATCTCGCCGCCGTCGGGGCGGTGGAAGCGCACCTGGTGGTAGGCGCCCGGCCGCTCGCGGTCCTCCAGCTCGGCCTGCGCGACGGCGGTGCGGAAGGTGACGTCCCACAGCGTGGGGGCCTCGGCCTGGTAGGCCTCCCCGCGCGCGAGGTTGCGCAGGAACGCGCGCTGCGACGCGGCCCGGGAGTTGGCGTCGATCGTCTGGTAGGTGTGCGTCCAGTCGACCGAGAGCCCCAGCCGGCGCCAGAGCTCCTCGAAGGCCTGCTCGTCCTCGAGGGTGAGCCGCTCGCACAGCTCGACGAAGTTGCGCCGCGAGATCGGCAGCTGCTGCTTGCCGGGCTCGGCCGGCGGCTCGAAGCCGGGGTCGTACGGCAGCGAGGGGTCGCAGCGCACGCCGTAGTAGTTCTGCACGCGGCGCTCGGTCGGCAGCCCGTTGTCGTCCCAGCCCGATCGGGTAGAAGACCTCGAGGCCGCGCATCCGCTGGTAGCGCGCGATCAGGTCGGTGTGGGTGTACGAGAACACGTGGCCCACGTGCAGCGAGCCGCTCACCGTCGGGCGGCGGGGTGTCGATGGAGTAGACCTGCTCGCGGGTGCGGGTGCGGTCGAAGCGGTACGTCCCCTGCGCCTCCCAGGCCGCCGCCCAGCGCTCCTCGACCCCCTCGAGGGAGGGCTTCTCAGGCAGGCGGGGGGCCGCCGTCCGGGCAGGGCTCTCGGCGGGTGCGCTCGAGTCGGCGGGGGGCAGGCTCATGGGCGCAGAGTCTAGGTGGGGCGCGCACCTAGGATTCCCGCCGTGACCCCGCCCCCGGACCACCGAGGCCGCCGGCCGGCTGGCCGCCGTCGAGGCGGCCCTGGCCGAGCGCTGGCCGGAGACCCGGCTGGAGCCGTCCCTCGACCGGATCCGGCTGCTGGTGGACCTGCTGGGGGACCCGCAGGACTCGGCGCCGGTCATCCAGATCACCGGGACCAACGGCAAGACCTCGACCGCCCGCATGGTCGACGCCCTGCTGCGGGCCTTCGACCTGCGCACCGGCCGCTTCACCAGCCCGCACCTGGAGTCGGTGACGCGAGCGGATCGCGGTCGACGGCGCGCCCGTCTGCCGGCCGAGCGCTTCGCCGAGGTGTACGACGACATCGCGCCGTACCTCGACCTCGTCGACGCCAAGAGCGCCGTGCTGGGCGGGCCGCCGATGTCGTACTTCGAGGCGCTGACCGGCATGGCGTTCGCGGCGTTCGCCGACGCCCCGGTCGACGTCGCGGTGCTGGAGGTCGGGCATGGGCGGCGCGTGGGACGCCACCACGATCGCCGACGCCGCCGTCGCGGTGATCGCCCCGATCGGGCTGGACCACGCCGACTACCTCGGCGACACCCTCGCGCAGATCGCCGCCGAGAAGGCCGGGATCATCAAGGAGGGCTCGCTGGTCATCGTGGGGCAGCAGCCGGTCGAGGCGGCCGAGGCGATCCTGCGGCGCGCGGTCGAGGTCGGCGCCGTGGTCGCCCGCGAGGGGCTGGAGTTCGGCGTCGTCTCGCGTGAGGTGGCCGTCGGCGGGCAGCGGCTCGCGCTGCAGGGCCTCGGCGGGGTCTACGACGAGGTCTTCCTGCCGCTGCACGGCGCGCACCAGGCGCACAACGCCGCCCTGGCGCTGGCGGCCGTCGAGGCGTTCTTCGGCGCCGGCGCGGGGCCCGAAGGCGAGCCGCGGATGCTCGACGTCGACGTGGTGCGCGTCCGCCTTCGCCTCGGTCGCCTCGCCGGGGCGCCTGGAGGTGGTCCGCCGCGGGCCGACGATCCTGCTCGACGCCGCGCACAACCCCGCGGGCGCGCAGGCGCTGGCCGCCGCGGTCACCGACGCCTTCGGCTTCGAGCGGCTGGTCGGGGTGGTCGGCGTGCTCGAAGACAAGGACGCCCGGGGGATCCTGGCGGCCTTGGAGCCCGTGCTCGACCACGTGGTGGCCACCCGCTCGGCCTCACCCCGGGCGCTGGCGCCGGAGCGGCTCGCGTCGATGGCCGGCGAGGTGTTCGGCCCCGAGCGGGTGACGGTGGCCGCCAGCCTGCCCGACGCCGTCGAGCGCGCCATCGCCCTGGCCGACGCCGGCGACGAGCCGGGCGGGGCCGGGGTGCTCGTGACGGGGTCGGTGACGCTGGCCGGCGACGCGCGCGCCCTGCTCCGGCGCGCGGGCAGCGCGGCCGAGGGGGAGGCTTAACCCATGCGCGTGCTGTGCTCGGCCGTCCTGCTGTTCGAGGCGGTGGTGATCGCCTTGGCGATCCCGGTGGCCATCACGGTCTCCGGTGTCCCGGGCGCGACCGCCGGCTGGATCGGCGGCGCGCTCGCCGTGCTCTGCCTGGTCGCCGCCGGCCTCCTCCGGTCGCGCGTCGGCTACGTGCTGGGGTGGCTGGTCCAGGTGGGGTTGCTGGCTGCCGGCTTTGCCGCCCCGGAGTTCTGGTACGTCGCCCTGCTGTTCGGCGCGCTGTGGATCCTGGCGCTGTGGCTCGGCCCGCGCGCGGAGCGGATCCGCGCCCAGCGGGTGGCCGAGGTCGAGGCGCGGGAGCGCGGGCCGATCGCCTAGGCTCGCCCATCGGCACGCCGAGAGCCGTCAGCCCACCGACGCGCGGCCGCCCGTACGCCCCCGCTGCACGCCTGAGAGGAATCGCTGTGTCCGAGCGCACCCTGGTCTTGATCAAGCCCGACGGCGTGGCCCGCGGCCTCGTCGGCGAGGTGCTGTCGCGGATCGAGCGCAAGGGCTTCCGGCTCGTCGCCCTGGAGCTGCGGACCCTGGAGCGCGCGGTGGCCGAGGAGCACTACGGCGAGCACCGGGACAAGCCCTTCTTCGCCGACCTCGTCGACTTCATCACCGGCGGCCCGCTCGTGGCGGCCGTGGTCGAGGGCCCCGCGGCGATCTTGTCCTGGCGGGCGATGATGGGCGCGACCAACCCGGCCAACGCCGCCCCGGGCACGATCCGCGGCGACCTGGCCACCGAGACCCAGTACAACGTCACGCACGGCTCCGACTCGGAGGCCTCGGCGGCCCGCGAGATCGCCCTGTTCTTCCCCCATCTGGCCTGATCCCCGCCGCGACGTTCGCGCTGCTGACACGGCGTGTCGCGGCGCGAACGTCGCTCTGCGGGGATTCGCGAGGGCCGGGGGTGACTTAGGCCACAGCGGCAGGCTGAAGCGGGTTTGGGCCGGCCGGATCGCCGTTACCATGGAGTGATCCCGTAGTGCGTGTCGACAGGCCAGCGGTACCCCGCCTGGTGTGACGCGCCGTCCGCATCACCCCGGAAGGCTCCCCGCCTCATGGCGAAGAACACCACCTCATTTGTCGGCCGCGACATGGCTGTCGACCTCGGCACGGCCAACACCCTCGTCTACGTCCGCGGACGCGGCGTGGTGCTCAACGAGCCGTCCGTGGTCGCGATCAACCAGAACACCGGCGGCATCCTGGCCGTGGGCTCTGAGGCCAAGCGGATGATCGGGCGCACGCCCGGCAACATCGTGGCGATCCGCCCGCTCAAGGACGGCGTGATCGCCGACTTCGACACCACGGAGCGGATGCTCCGCTACTTCATCCAGAAGGTGCACAAGCGCCGCCACCTGGCCAAGCCGCGCCTCGTCGTGTGCGTCCCCTCCGGGATCACCGGCGTCGAGCAGCGCGCCGTCAAGGACGCCGGCTACGCCGCGGGCGCGCGCAAGGTCTTCATCATCGAGGAGCCGATGGCCGCCGCGATCGGCGCGGGCCTGCCCGTCCACGAGCCGACCGGCAACATGGTCGTCGACATCGGCGGCGGCACCACCGAGGTGGCCGTGATCTCCCTCGGCGGCATCGTGACCGCGCAGAGCATCCGCGTCGGCGGCGACGAGCTGGACAACGCGATCATCCACTACGTCAAGAAGGAGTACTCGCTGATGCTCGGCGAGCGCACCGCCGAGATGATCAAGTGCGAGATCGGCTCCGCGTTCCCGATGCCGGACGAGCCCAACGCCGAGATCCGCGGCCGCGACCTGGTCTCCGGCCTGCCCAAGACGATCGTCGTGAGCAGCGAGGAGATCCGCAAGGCCCTGGAGGAGCCCGTCAACGCCGTCATCGACGCCGTCAAGACGACCCTCGACAAGTGCCCCCCGGAGCTGTCCGGCGACATCATGGACCGCGGCATCGTGCTCACCGGCGGCGGCGCGCTGCTCAAGGGCCTCGACGAGCGGCTGCGGCACGAGACCGGCATGCCGATCCACATCGCCGAGCGCCCCCTCGACTGCGTGGCCCTCGGGTCCGGCAAGTGCGTGGAGGAGTTCGAGGCGCTGCAGCAGGTGCTCATCTCCGAGCCGCGCCACTGACATGGGCGCCGCCCCCCACGGCGGCGCCATCGTTCGCGCCGGGCGCGGGGGGCGCCCATGAGGGACTCCCGACGCACCCGCGTGGTGCTGGCCCTGCTCTTGCTCGCGTCGGTGACGCTGATCATGCTCGACGCCCGCTCGTCGTCGGGCCCGGCGGCCTGGCTGCGGTCCACCGCGCAGAGCATCTGGGCCCCCGTCCAGACCGCCTTCTCCGGGGTGGTCGGGCCGGTCGTTGAGTTCTTCGACGGGCTCGGCGCCGACGAGCAGGCCCGGCTCGACGAGCTGGAGCGGGAGAACGCCGAGCTGCGCGCCCAGCTGCGTACGAGCGAGCTGGCGCGCAACCGCGCCGCGGAGCTCGACGCGCTGCTGCGCATCGCCGGGGCCGGCCAGTACCGCACCGTCCCCGCCCAGGTCATCGCGGTCGGACCGGCCCAGGGGTTCGCCTCGACGGCGACCATCGACGCCGGGGAGATCGACGGCCTGCGGCCCGAGATGACCGTCCTCAACGGCGACGGACTGGTCGGCCGGGTGAAGTCCGTGACCCGGACGACCGCCCTGGTCGTGCTTCTGAAGGACGCCACCTCGTCGGTGGGGGCCCGCCTCGAGGGCTCGATGGACCTCGGGATCCTCACCGGCGACGGCACCGACACGCTGGCGCTGCGGGTGCTCGACCCGCAGGTGACGATCGCCGCGGACGACCGCGTGGTGACCTTCGGATCGAGCGGTGGCTCGCCGTACGTGCCCGGGGTCCCGATCGGCGCCGTGTCGCGGGTGGAGAGCACGCCCGGCCAGCTGGTCCGGCTCGCCACCGTCAAGCCCTACGTCGACTTCAGCGCCCTCGACCTGGTGGGCGTGGTGATCGAGGCGCCCGCGGGAGGACCCCCGCGACAGCGTGCTGCCGCCCAAGCCGGCGCCGAGCCCCGCGCCCGCCCCGGAGCCTGCCCCCGCCCCCGCGGCGACCCCCACGCCCAGCCCCGTGGCGTACCGCTGGAGCCGAGGATGAGCCCGCGTCACGCCCTGCTGGCGGCCGCGCTGCTGCTCCCGGCCCTGTTGCTGCAGAACGTCCTGCTGTGGCGGCTGCCGCTGCCCGGCGCCACCCCAGACCTGCTGCTGCTCGTGATGATGGGGCTGGCCGTGGTGTGGGGCCCTCGGGAGGGGGCCCTCCTCGGCTTCCTCTCCGGGCTGGCCCTGGATCTGGTGTCGCCGGGGGACGGCCCGGTGGGCCAGTGGGCTTTGATCTTCTGCCTGGCCGGCTGGATCGCCGGGCTGGCCGCCGACGCCGTCGAGCGCTCCGCGCTCGTGGTCCTGCTCTTGGTGGCGGGCGTCGCGGCGGGGGCCGTCGTGGCGTACGCGCTGGTGGGGGGATTCCTGTCCGACCCCCGGGTCTCGTGGGAGGCGCTGCGCTCGGTGCTGCCCTGGGCGGTCGCCTACGATGTCCTCTTGACCCCCTTCGTCGTGCCCCCGGTGATCGCCTTGGCCCGCCGCGTCGACCCCCGCGAGCGCCGCTACTCCGTCCCGCTGGCGGTCCCGCGGTGAGCCAGATCACGGTCCGCCACCGCCCCGCCAGCGGAACCCGCGGGCGGCTCGGGCCGTCCCATCAGGCGATGACTGTGCTGCCTGCGCCCGGATCCCCGAGGCGCGGCCGGCCGACGACCCGCCTGACGCCGTCCCCGGCGGGGCTCCGACCCGCGGAGGGTGACGCGTGAGCGAGCGATCGCACCGCCGCCTGGTCGTGCTGCAGGTGCTCGTCCTCGCGCTGCTTGTCACCTTGCTGGGGCGCCTCTGGTACCTCCAGGTCGTCACCGGCGAGCAGTACAAGGTGGCGGCCACCGACAACCGAGTCCGCGAGGTCGTGACCCCGGCCGTGCGCGGGCTGATCCTGGACGACCAGGGCCGACCGTTGGTCGGCAACCGCACCTCGCTGGTGGTCACCGTCGACCGCAACGTCCTGGCCAAGCAGGACGACGAGGGCGTCGCCGTCCTCGGCCGGCTGGCCGCGGTGCTCGGGACCACCGAGCAGTCCATCCGCGACCGGATCGCCCTGTGCGGCACCCCCGGCGCCCAGAAGCCCCCGGTCTGCTGGAACGGCTCGCCCTTCCAGCCGGTGCCGGTCGCCCGCGACGTCCCCACCGACCTGGCCCTGCGGATCATGGAGCAGCGCGAGGAGTTCCCCGGCATCGACGCCGACCTCGAGGCCGTCCGCCAGTACGGCGCGCCGGAGGGGGCCAACGCCGCCCACCTGCTCGGCTACCTCGGCCCGGTGAGCGACGACGAGGTGGCCGCCTCGGCCGCCACGGACTCGATCCTGCGCCGCAGCGACCTCGTCGGCCGCGACGGACTGGAGAAGCAGTACGACCAGGTGCTCCGCGGCACTCCCGGGCGTGAAGTCGCTCGCCGTCGACCGCTCCGGGGTGGTCACCGGGACGGTGTCCGAGGTGCCCTCCACCCCCGGCAACTACCTGGTGACCAGCATCGACGCCAAGGTCCAGGCCGTGGCCGAGAAGGCCCTGCTGGACCAGATCACCGCGGCCCGCGCGGGGGAGACGTACAAGGGGCCCTACGTCGCCGACTCCGGGGCCGTCGTGGTGCTGGACGTCCGCACCGGGCGCATCGTGGCGATGGCGTCGTACCCCAGCTACGACCCGGCCGTCTGGGTCGGCGGGATCAGCAACGACGAGTACGCCGCGCTGACCAGCGAGGAGTCGGGCACCCCGCTGATCTCGCGGGCCACCGCCGGCGAGTTCGCCCCCGCGTCGACGTTCAAGGTGGTCTCCACCTCGGCGGTGGCCAAGGCCGGCTACCGCCTCGACGGCGGCTGGCCGTGCACGGCGGACTACAAGGTCGGCAACCGCACGTTCAAGAACTTCGAGTCCAAGGGCTTCGGCAAGATCAGCGTCGCCCGGGCCCTCGAGGTCTCCTGCAACACCGTCTTCTACAACTTCGGCTACGACATGTGGCTGAAGGACGGCGGCAACCGGCCCAACGCCAGCACCAACGACTTCATCGTCAACGAGGCCCTCGGCTTCGGGCTCGGCGCCAAGACCGGCGTCGACCTGCCGTCCGAGCGGGCCGGCCGGGTGGTGACCCGCGCCGACCGCCAGGAGTCGTGGGAGAGCAACAAGGACCAGTGGTGCGCCGACGCCAAGGACCCGAGCCTGTCGGCGTACGTCCGTGCGGTCCGCCAGGAGAACTGCGTCGACGGCGGCAAGTACCGCGCCGGTGACGCCGTCAACGTGGCGATCGGCCAGGGCGAGACGCTCGTGACCCCGCTGCAGATGGCGCGGGTCTACGCGGCGATCGCCAACGGCGGCACCCTCTGGCAGCCCCAGGTCGCCAAGGCCGTGGTCAGCCCCGATGGCACGGTGGTGGAGGAGTTCCAGCCCAAGGTCGCCGGCACCCTGCCCACCGACCCGGCGACGATCGCCTACCTGCAGAAGTCGCTGCGCGGCGTGGCCCAGAACGGCACCGCCGCGGGGGTGTTCGGCAACTTCCCGGTCGAGGTCTCGGCCAAGACCGGGTCGGGCCAGGTCACCGGCAAGCAGGACACCTCGTGGTTCGCCTCGTACGCCCCGAGCACCAATCCGCAGTACGCGGTGATCATGACGATCAGCCAGGGCGGCACCGGAGCCGGGACGTCGGCGCCGGGCGTCAAGAAGATCTACGAGGCGCTCTTCGGCGTCACCAACGGCGTGGTCGACCCGAACACCTCCGTGCTCCCGGGTGGTCAGCTCCCCACGTCCCTGCCGACCGTGCGGGCCGACGGCACGCTGGCCCAGCCCGCCCCCGCCCAGCCGGCGCCCGCGCCGGTGACCCCCGCGCCCGCCTCGTTCGGCACGACCGCCACCACGTCGCCGGCCTCGTACCGGGGGGGCGATCGCCGGTGACCCTCGGCTACCCGACGTCGTACGCCAGCAAGCGGCGGGGCGCCTCGCGCCTGCTGGACCGCGACTCGTCGCTGCGGCGGATGGACTGGATCCTGCTCGGATCCGTGGTCGGGCTGTCGCTGCTGGGCGCCGTCCTGGTCTGGTCGGCCACCCGGCCGCGGATGATCGACGCGGGCCTCGACCCCCAGTCCTACCTCAAGAAGCACCTGCTCAACCTGGCCATCGGGCTGGCGCTCGGCGCGCATCGTGGCGCTCTTCGACTACCGCGCGCTGCGGGCGTACGCGCCGGTCGTCTACGTCGCCTCGGTGCTGGGCCTGGTGGCCGTGCTGTCGCCGCTGGGCTCCACGATCAACGGCTCGAACTCGTGGATCGTGCTGCCTGCCGGCTTCTCCATCCAGCCGTCGGAGTTCGCCAAGGTCGCCCTCTGCGTGGCCCTGCCGATGATCCTGTCCGAGCGGCGCGACCAGGAGACCGAGCCCGGCCTGTCCGACGTGCTGCTCGCGCTGGCCGCGGTGGCCGTGCCCGTGGGCCTGATCATGCTGCAGCCCGACCTCGGCACGACGATCGTGATCGGCGCGCTCACCCTCGGCATCCTCGCGGTGTCCGGGACCCCCACGAAGTGGCTGGTCGGCCTGATCGCCGCCGGCGCCGTGGCCGCCGGCCTGGCGATCTCGGTCGGCGTGCTCGACGAGTACCAGGTCAACCGCTTCGCGGCCTTCGCCAACCCCGAGCTCGACCCCCGCGGCGTCGGCTACAACACCAGCCAGGCGCGCATCGCGATCGGCTCGGGCGGCGTCTCCGGCACCGGGCTCTTCGAGGGCACCCAGACCAACGGCCAGTTCGTCCCCGAGCAGCAGACCGACTTCATCTTCACGGTGGCCGGCGAGGAGCTCGGCTTCCTCGGGGGAGCGGGGCTGATCGTGCTGCTGGGCCTCGTGCTGTGGCGCGGCACGCGGATCGCGATGCGCGCCCCCGACCTGTTCGGCACCCTGGTGGCGACGGGCGTGGTCTGCTGGTTCACCTTCCAGGCGTTCGAGAACGTCGGGATGACGCTCGGCATCATGCCGGTGACCGGCGTGCCGCTGCCGTTCGTCTCGTACGGCGGGTCGTCGATGTTCGCCAACATGATGGCCGTCGGCCTGCTGATGAACGTCCACCTCGGCACGTACGACCGCTGACCCTCGGCCGCGGCCCGCGCGCGCGGCGGGCGCTTCGGCGATCGGCGGCTACCCTGGCCCGCATGCCTGTCGAGTCGCTCTTCGCCCGGCTCGAGCCGCTGCTGCCCCGCGTGCAGAAGCCGATCCAGTACGTCGGCGGCGAGCTCAACGCCGCCGTCAAGGACTGGGACTCCTGCGACGTCCGCTGGTGCCTGATGTACCCCGACGCGTACGAGGTCGGCCTGCCCAACCAGGGCGTGATGATCCTGTACGAGGTGCTCAACGAGGCCGAGGGCGTGCTGGCCGAGCGCACGTACAGCGTCTGGCCGGACCTCGAGGCGCTGATGCGCGAGCACGGGGTGCCGCAGTTCACCGTCGACGCCCACCGGCCGGTCGGCGCCTTCGACCTGTTCGGGCGTGAGCTTCTCGCACCGAGCTCGGCTACACCAACCTGCTCACCGCCCTCGACCTCGCCGGGATCCCGCTGCGAGGCCCGCGACCGCGACGGGTCGCACCCGGTCGTCGTGGCCGGGGGGCACGCCGCCTTCAACCCCGAGCCGATCGCCGACTTCATCGACGCGGCCGTGCTCGGCGACGGCGAGCAGGCCGTCCTGGAGATCACCGCGGTCGTGCGGGCGTGGAAGGCCGAGGGCTCGCCCGGCGGCCGGCCCGGGCTGCTGCTGCGGCTGGCCCAGACCGGCGGCGTCTACGTGCCGAGCCTGTACGACGTCGACTACCACCCCGACGGCCGCATCCAGCGGGTCGCGCCGAACCGGCCCGACGTGCCGTGGCGGGTGGCCAAGCACACGGTCATGGACCTCGACGAGTGGCCGTACCCGAAGCAGCCGCTGGTGCCGCTCGCCGAGACGGTGCACGAGCGGATGAGCGTCGAGATCTTCCGCGGCTGCACGCGCGGCTGCCGCTTCTGCCAGGCCGGCATGATCACCCGCCCGGTCCGCGAGCGCAGCATCACCGGGATCGGCTCGATGGTCGAGCGCGGCCTCGCGGCGACCGGGTACGAGGAGGTCGGCCTGCTCTCGCTGTCGAGCGCCGACCACTCGCGAGATCGGCGCCGTGGCCAAGGGCCTGGCCGACCGCTACGAGGGCAGCCAGACCGCGCTGTCGCTGCCGAGCACGCGCGTCGACGCCTTCAACGTCGACCTGGCCAACGAGCTGAGCCGCAACGGCCGCCGCTCGGGGCTGACCTTCGCCCCCGAGGGCGGCAGCGAGCGCATGCGCAAGGTGATCAACAAGATGGTCACCGAGGAGGACCTCATCCGCACCGTCACCACGGCGTACGCCGGCGGCTGGCGGCAGGTGAAGCTCTACTTCATGTGCGGCCTGCCCACCGAGACCGACGACGACGTGCTGCAGATCGCCGAGCTGGCCAAGGGGGTCATCGCCGCCGGGCGCGCCGCCAGCGGCAGCCGCGACATCCGCTGCACGGTCTCGATCGGCGGCTTCGTCCCGAAGCCGCACACGCCGTTCCAGTGGGCCGCGCCAGCTCGACCACGAGACGACCGACCACCGCCTCAAGCTGCTCCGCGACACCGTGCGGGCCGACCGCCAGTACGGCAAGGCGATCGGCTTCCGCTACCACGACGGCAAGCCGGGCATCGTCGAGGGACTGCTCTCCCGCGGCGACCGCCGGGTGGGGGCCGTGATCCGCGGCGTGTGGGAGGACGGCGGCCGCTTCGACGGCTGGAGCGAGCACTTCTCGTACGAGCGCTGGATGGCCGCGGCCGAGCGCGCCTTCGCCGGGGAGCCCGTCGACGTCGGCTGGTACACCACCCGCGAGCGCGAGCTGTCCGAGGTGCTGCCCTGGGACCACCTCGACAGCGGGCTCGACAAGGAGTGGCTGTGGGAGGACTGGCAGGCCGCGCTCGCGGAGGACGAGGTCGAGGACTGCCGCTGGTCGCCGTGCTACGACTGCGGGGTCTGCCCCCAGCTGGGCACCGAGATCCAGATCGGGCCGACGGGCGCGACCCTGCTGCCGCTCACCGCCGTCAACGGCCACCCGCTGGCCGAAGACCCCGCCGGGAGCCGCTGAGCGATGGCGCGGACTCCCGACGGCCCGGCGCCCGCGCCGGCCGTGCAGCGCCTGCGCGTCCACTACGCCAAGCGCGGGCGGCTGCGCTTCGCCTCGCACCGCGACTTCGCCCGCGCGTTCGAGCGGGCGGTGCGGCGGGCCGGGGTGCCGATCGCGTTCAGCGCCGGCTTCTCGCCGCACCCGAAGGTCTCGTACGCCAACGCGGCGCCGACCGGAGTGGCGAGCGAGGCCGAGTACCTCGAGATCGGCGTGGTCGAGCGCTGCGACCCGGAGCGGGTGCGGGCGGCGCTCGATGCCTCCCTGCCCCCGGGGCTGGACATCCTCGAGGTGGTCGAGGCCGGTCCGGGGTCGCTGGCCGACCGGCTGGAGGCCAGCCGCTGGCGGGTGGTCCTGCCCGGCCTGTCGGCGGCGGTGGTGGGGGACGCGGTCGCCGCCTTCCTGGGCCGTGACGAGGTGGTCGTCGAGCGCCTCACCAAGAACGGCGTGCGCTCGTTCGACGCCCGGTCAGCGGTGCTCGCGGCCGACGTCGCCGAGGTCGCGACGGCGTGCGGGCGCGCCCGGGCTCGCCGCCACCCCGGGTGCGGGTCCGTGTGCGATACTGCACATGGTCGTCCGGCATGCGACACCCGCCGTTCGACCCGACGATGTCCTCGAGGCCCTGCACCGCGTGGCCGACCTCGCGCCTCCCGTCCCTGTCCAGGTGACACGGCTGGCGCAGGGGCCACACGACGGGGTGACCGGAGAGATCGACGACCCACTTGCGCCAGACCGGGGCTGATCCCCCGGAGGCGGCGCACCCAGGCTTCCGCCGCGACCGCGGTCGCGGCGACCGAACCCGCGAGCCCGCGGCGCTCCCGAACCGCGCATGGCCCGGCCCACCGGCCGGCCGAGGCGCAGGCGGCGGCGACGCGGCCGCCGAGGAGATGCGAGCGCATGCTCGACGAGACCAGCCCCAACCCCACCCCCGAGACCCCCGAAGCCCCCGCGGCGCGACCCCGCCGCCGAGCGGCGAGCCGGCCCGCCGGCCCGCCGGCGGACACCCCCGCCGAGGCTCCGGCCGCGGCGGAGGCTGCGGCGAGACCGCGAAGGCCCCGGCCAAGAAGGCGACCGCGAAGAAGGCGGCCGCGAAGGCCCCCGCGAAGAAGACCGCGGCGAAGCCGCCAAGGCCCGGCCAAGAAGGCGACCGCGAAGAAGGCGGCCCCCGCCGACGAGGCGGCCGACGAGGCCGTCGGGCCGCGGCCCCCGCCCGCAAGCGGGCCACCAAGAAGTCCGCCGCTCAGCCTCCCGTGGAGCCAGGCGAAGAGCCCGGCGCCGAGGCGGATGAGGGCGCCTCGGCCCCGGTGGCCGTTCCCGTGCTCTTCCAGGCCCCCGACCCCGCCGCCCCCGTGCGCACCCGCAGCCGCTCCCGCAAGGCGACGCCGCCGCGAGGCCCCCCGAGGCCGCGTCCGGGGAGGACGTGGTCGAGGCGCGCATGACCGCCGCCGAGGCCACCGCCGAGGCGACCGAGACCGACGCCGGTGAGCCCGGCGCCGCGGGTGAGGCCGACCGCCCCGAGGGCGAGGGCGGACGCCGCCGCCGCCGCCGCGGCGGTCGCGGCCGCCGCGGCCGCACCCGCGCAGAGGGCGAAGGCGACGCCGACGAGTCGGCCGAGGGCGAGGGCCCGCGAGCACGGCGAGGCCGCAGGCGAGGCCGAGGCCGGCGCTGAGTCGGACCGGCCGGACGACGAGGGCGAGGGCGAGGGCGAGGGCGGCTCCACGCGCCGGCGACGCCGCCGCCGCAGCCGGGGCGGCGGGAACGGCGAGCCGGCGGCCGACGACCCCGATCGCACGGTCACCAGGGTCCGCCAGCCCCGCGCCCGGGCCGAGTCCGGGCCCACGGCCATCAAGGGGTCGACCCGGCTTGAGGCCAAGAAGCAGCGCCGCCGCGACGGCCGCGACTCCGGCCGCCGCCGGCCGCCGATCATCACCGAGGCCGAGTTCCTGGCGCGGCGCGAGTCGGTCGACCGCGCGATGGTCGTTCGGCAGTCGCCGGACCGCACCCAGATCGCCGTGCTCGAGGACGGCGTGCTGGTGGAGCACTACGTCGACCGGGCCGGCTCCAACTCGATGGTCGGCAGCGTGTTCCTGGGCAAGGTCCAGAACGTCCTGCCCTCGATGGAGGCGGCCTTCGTCGACATCGGCCGCGGCCGCAACGCCGTGCTGTACGCCGGCGAGGTCAACTGGGACGCCGCGGGCCTCGATGGCCAGCCCCGTCGGATCGAGCACGCGCTGAAGTCCGGCGCCGCCGTACTCGTCCAGGTCACCAAGGACCCGATCGGGCACAAGGGATCGCGCCTCACCGCGCAGATCTCGCTGCCGGGCCGCTTCCTGGTCTACGTGCCGGACGGCTCGATGACCGGGATCAGCCGCAAGCTGCCCGAGGGGGAGCGCACCCGCCTCAAGGCGATCCTGAAGAAGGTCGTCCCCGATGACGCCGGGGTGATCGTGCGCACGGCCGCCGAGGGCGCCAGCGAGGAGGAGCTCGCCCAAGACGTCGCCCGGCTGCAGGAGCAGTGGGAGTCGATCGAGTCCAAGGCCAAGTCGGTCGCCGCGCCCGCGCTGCTCTACGGCGAGCCGGACCTCACCGTCAAGGTGGTCCGCGACCTGTTCAACGAGGACTTCGCCCGGGTGGTCGTCGCAGGGCGACGAGGCCTGGGCCACGATCGAGGAGTACGTCTCCCGCGTCGCCCCGGACCTGCTGCCCCGCATCCTGCGGTACACCGGGGATCGCGACATCTTCGCCGAGCACCGGGTGGACGAGCAGATCGCCAAGGCGCTGGACCGCAAGGTCTTCCTGCCGTCCGGCGGCTCGCTGGTGATCGACCGCACCGAGGCGATGACCGTCGTCGACGTCAACACCGGCAAGTTCACCGGGCAGGGCGGCAACCTCGAGGAGACGGTCACCAAGAACAACCTCGAGGCGGCCGAGGAGGTCGTGCGCCAGCTGCGGCTGCGCGACATCGGCGGGATCATCGTCGTCGACTTCATCGACATGGTGCTGGAGAGCAACCGCGACCTCGTGCTGCGCCGGCTGACCGAGTGCCTCGGCCGCGACCGCACCAAGCACCAGGTGGCCGAGGTCACCTCGCTCGGGCTCGTCCAGATGACCCGCAAGCGGATCGGCACCGGCCTGCTGGAGGCGTTCAGCGAGACCTGCCAGTCCTGCGGCGGCCGCGGGGTGCACGTCCACTCCGAGCCGGTCGAGCCCAAGAGCGTCCGGGCCGAGCACGTCGAGGACCGCCCGTCCCGCCGGGGCAAGGGCGACAGCGGCGACGAGGGCGAGGGCGGCGCGAAGAAGTCCGGCCGGTCGCGCAAGTCGGCCAAGCCGGCCGCTGAGCCGGTGGTTGAGGACCCGGAGGCCGCGGCCAAGGCACGGCAACTCGCCGAGGCGGCCGCGGCTGCGATGGAGAAGATCCATCGCGCGGCCCGGCTCGCCGAAGAGGCGGCGGCCGGTGAGGGTGGCGAGAGCACGGCCGAGGCCCCTGCCGCCGCCTCGGAGCTGACCGCCTCGGAGCCGACCGCCTCGGAGCCGGTCCCGTCGGAGCCCGCAGCCGCGGAGGCCCCGGCCCCCGTCAAGCGGGCGCGTCGCCGGGCCGTCCGTCCCGCCGGTCCGGCCGCCCCGAGCGCCTGACCCGCCCGCAGAGCGTGACGTTGGGCGCGCGCCGGGCGGCGTGTCGCCCCGCCAACGTCGCGTTCTGCGTGGGGGCGGGGGAGGGCTAGGCTCTCTCCCACAACTCGACAACCAGGGGAGCTCGCGGGATTCGGCGGGCTGAGAGGGTGGCCGCCGCCACCGACCCTTCGACCTGAACTGGGTAATGCCAGCGGAGGGACGGTTCACCGTGCGCCCCCTGTCTCATCACCGCAGGACTTCTCACCGCCGCACCCGCGGCCGGCTCCTGGCCGTTGGACTCGGGCTGGCGCTCTCGGTCGCCCTGGCTGCCTGCGGGTCCACCGACGGCGCCGCGCCTGACTCGGTGGTCCTGGTGACCCACGACTCGTTCGCGCTGTCGGACGCGCTGGTGTCGGACTTCGAGAAGGCGACCGGCCTCACGCTGAAGATCGTCACGGGGGGCGACGCCGGCGAGGTCGTCAACAAGGCGGTGCTCGCAGCGGGCAAGCCCGAGGGCGACGTGCTGTTCGGCGTCGACAACACGCTGCTCACGCGCGCCCTCGACGCCGAGCTGTTCGTGCCGGCCGAGGCCGACCTGTCCGCCCTGCGGACCGAGCTCACCGACGGGCTCGACCCCGAGGCGGGGGCCGTCCCGGTCGACGACGGCGATGTCTGCGTCAACATCGACGACGCGTGGTTCGCGGCGCGGGGCGTCCCGGCGCCCGTCCGGCTGGACGACCTCGCCGACCCCCGCTACCGAGACCTGCTGGTCGTCCAGAACCCGGCCACCTCGTCGCCGGGCCTCGCCTTCCTGATGGCGACCGTGGCCGAGTACGGGCCGGAGGGCTGGCCGGCCTACTGGCAGCGGCTCAAGGACAACGGCGTGGCGGTCGTGTCCGGCTGGACCGAGGCGTACACGGGGGAGTTCACCGCCGGCGGCCAGGGCGGAACCAGGCCGCTGGTCGTGTCGTACTCCTCAAGCCCGCCGGCCGAGCTGGTCTACGCCGCCGACCCCAAGCCCGTCCGGCCGGGGACCTCCGCGTTGCTGGATGGCTGCTTCCGGCAGGTCGAGTACGCCGGGGTGCTGCGCGGTGCGGCCAACCCCGAGGGCGGCCAGCGGCTGCTGGAGTGGCTGCTGTCGGCGGAGGTCCAGGCCGACGTGCCGCTGTCGATGTTCGTCTTCCCGGCGCGGGCCGGCGTCGCGCTGCCCGAGGTGTTCAGCCAATGGGCGCCGCGGCCAGGCGCGCCGCTGACGGTGCCGCCGGCGCAGATCGCCGCCAACCGCGAGGACTGGGTGCGGGAGTGGACCGACCTCGTGCTCCGCTGACGGCCCGGCCGCCGGCGGAGATCTCCACGCGGGCCGTCGCCTGGCTGGCGGCGGGCCCGGTCGCGATGCTGGCCGTCTTCGTGGCGGCGCCGCTGGTCGCGGTCTTCTCCCAGGGCCTCGCCGGAGGCCTGGCTGCCGTCCTGGTCGACCCGGTCACCTGGCGGGTGCTCGGCTACACCGCGGCCCAGGCCGCCGCGAGCACGGTCCTGGCGCTGGTGGCCGGGCTGCCCGCCGCGTACGTCGTCAGCCGGCTCGCCTTCCCGGGGCGGCAGGTCCTGGTGGTCGCGCTGGTCGTGCCGTTCGTCCTGCCCACCGTGGTGGTCGGGCTGGCCTTCCGGGCGCTGCTCCCGGGGTTGGCGGGCACCACCGCCGCGGTGCTGCTGGCGCACGTCTTCTTCAACATCGGTGTCGTCGTCCGCGTGGTCGGGGGGCTGTGGGGGCACCTCGACCCGAGGGCCGGCCGGGTGGCGGCCACCCTGGGGGCCCGCCCGTGGCAGGCCTTCCGCGCGGTGACCTGGCCGCTGCTGCGCCCGGCCGTGGCCGCCGCCGCCGCGCTGGTCTTCGTCTTCACGTTCACCTCCTTCGGGGTGGTCCTCGTGGTGGGGGACCCGGCGCAGCCGACGCTGGAGGTCGAGATCTACCGCCGGGCCATCCAGCTGTTCGACCTGCCCGGGGCGGCGGCCCTGGGGCTGCTGCAGCTGGTCGCGGTCGCGGCGGCGCTGGCGGTCGCGGCCCGGCTGCAGCGCCGGCTGGGCACCGTCCAGCCGCTGCGCCCCGACGCGATGAGCCGGCCCCGGTCGCGCCACGATCGCGCGCTGGTCGCGCTGGTGGCAGCCGAGGCGCTGCTCGTGCTGGCCCCCCTCGCCGCCCTGGCCGTCCGCTCGCTGCGGGTCGGGGGTGGCTGGGGGCTGGAGTGGTACCGGTTGCTCTGGAGCCCGCAGGGCGGGACCACCCGCGACGTGGCGCTCGCCGACTCGCTGCGGGTCTCGGTGACGTACGCGGTCGTCGCGACCGTGCTGGCGCTCGTGCTGGGCGGGTCGGCCGCCTGCGCGATCGCCTACGCCCGGCGTGGCGGCGATGCGCTCGACACCGCCGTGGCCCTGCCGCTGGGGGTGTCCGCCGTGACGCTCGGGCTGGGCCTGCTCCTGGTCTCGGTGTCCGGCCCGGTGGACATCCGCGGCGCGTGGATCGCCGTGCCGCTGGGCCAGGCCCTCGTGGCCACGCCGCTGGTCGTGCGTACGGTCCTGCCTGTGCTGCGCGCCGTCGACCCCCGGCTGCGCGAGGTGGCGGCGACGCTGGGCGCGGGGCCGTGGCGGGCGTGGTCGGCCGTCGACGGGGCCCAGCTGTCTCGGGCCGCGGCGGTCGCCGCCGGGTTGGCCTGCGGCGTGTCGCTGGGCGAGTTCGGCGCGACCGCCTTCCTGGCCCGGGCCGACGCCCCCACGGTGCCCGTGCTGCTGGTCCGGCTCCTCGGACGGCCCGGCGAGGCCAACGCGGGGCAGGCGGCGGCGCTGGCCATGGTGCTCGTCCTGCTCACCGCGGCCGTGGTGCTGGCCACCGAGCGCTGGCGCGCCCCGGGGACGGGGGCGCTGTGAGCGCGGCGGATCCCCGCGGGCCCGGCCTCGCCCCGGCCGCCGGGCTCGCCGTCGAAGGGGTCCGCGTCGTGTACGAGGGCCGGGCCGTGCTCGACGGCCTGGCCCTGCGCGTCGGCCCCCGGGAGGTGGTGGGCCTGCTCGGCCCCAGCGGATCGGGGAAGACCACCCTGCTCGAGGTGATCGCCGGGGTGTTCGCGGCCGACGCCGGGCGGGTGTCCTGGGACGGGGCCGACCTCGTGGCCACCCCGGCCCACCGGCGCGGCTTCGGGCTGGTCTTCCAGGACGCGCTGCTCTTCCCGCACCTCGATGTGGGCCGGAACATCGCCTTCGGGCTGCGGATGGCCCGGATCCCGCGTGCCGAGCAGGACGCCCGGGTGGCCGAGCTGCTCGCCCTCGTCGAGCTGCCGGGCTTCGAGCGGCGGTCGGTCGCGACCCTGTCCGGGGGCGAGGCCCAGCGGGTGGCCCTGGCCCGGGCCCTGGCCCCCCGGCCGCGGCTGCTCCTGCTGGACGAGCCCTTCTCCGGCCTGGACCGCGACCTTCGGGTCCGGCTGGCCGCCGATGTGCGCGCCCTGCTCCATCGCGTCGGCACCCCCGCGATCCTCGTCACCCACGACGAGGAGGAGGCCCGGGCCGTGGCCGACCGCGTGGTGCGGCTGGCCGACCTCCAATCGGGCCCGCCGCAGGGACCGTCGGCCGGGGCCGCCGCGCGCGACCCGGTTTGACCCGACCGCGGGCGGCTCCGTACCCTGGACCTTCGGCGCGCTTGCGCGCGCCATCCCGCGTGGCCCGATCGTCGGTGGCCGCCGGGCCCACGCTCAACCGGACTCGGTTCGCATCGAACCCGGTTCACCTCGACATCAGTGCACGTCAACATCAAGGAGTACCGCGGTGTACGCGATCGTCCGCGCCGGTGGCCGCCAGGAGAAGGTCGCCGTCGGCGACACCCTGACCGTCGACCGGCTGGCCGGCGAGGCCGGCTCGACCGTCCAGCTGCCGGCCCTCCTGCTCGTCGACGGCGACGTCGTCACCTCCGACGCCGCGGCGCTCGCGGGCGTCACCGTCACCGCCGAGATCGTGGCCGCCACCAAGGGCCCGAAGATCACCATCCTCAAGTACAAGAACAAGATCGGCTACCGCAAGCGCCAGGGCCACCGCTCCAAGCTCACCGAGCTGCGCGTGACCGGCATCGAGACGAAGTAGAGGACCCGCCATGGCACACAAGAAGGGCGCGTCCTCGTCGCGCAACGGCCGCGACTCCAACGCCCAGCGCCTGGGCGTCAAGCGCTTCGGCGGCCAGCTCGTCAACGCCGGCGAGATCCTGGTCCGCCAGCGCGGCACCCACTTCCACCCCGGCCTCAACGTGGGCCGCGGCGGCGACGACACGCTGTTCGCGCTGGCCGAGGGCTCGGTGGCGTTCGGCACCCGGCGCGGCCGCCGCGTGATCGACGTCGTCCCGGCGGAGTAGCACCCGCCGCACCCAGCACACGCGCGAGGGCGGACCGGTACGCATGCCGGTGCCGCCCTCGTCGCATGATCGGCCCGCACCGTCGGCCAGCATGGTCGGCCCGCAGCACGACCCGGCTGCCGCCGGACCCAGGAGGTGACCAGGCGATGACCACCTTCGTCGACCGCGTCATCCTGCACGTCGCCGGGGGCAACGGCGGGCACGGCTGCGCCTCGATCCGGCGGGAGAAGTTCAAGCCGCTGGGCGGCCCCGACGGCGGCAACGGCGGCCGGGGCGGCGAGGTCGTCCTCGTCGTCGACCCCGACGTGACCACGCTGCTCGACTACCACCACGCGCCGCACCGCAATGCGGGCAACGGCAAGCCGGGCGCGGGCGACGACCGCGACGGCGCGCAGGGCGCCGACCTCGTGCTGCCGGTCCCCGACGGCACCGTCGTGCTGACCCCCGAGGGCGAGCCCCTGGCCGACCTGGTGGGCGCCGGCACCTCGCTCGTGATCGCCGCCGGAGGGCGGGGCGGCCTCGGCAACGCCGCGCTGGCCAGCACGCGCCGCAAGGCCCCGGGCTTCGCCCTGCTGGGTGAGCCCGGCTGGTCCGGCGACGTCGTGCTCGAGCTCAAGACCGTCGCCGACATCGGCCTGGTCGGCTACCCCAGCGCGGGCAAGTCGTCGCTGATCGCGGCCCTGTCCTCGGCCCGGCCGAAGATCGCCGACTACCCGTTCACCACCCTGGTCCCGAACCTCGGCGTGGTCGACGCCGGCGGCGTGCGCTACACCGTGGCCGACGTCCCCGGCCTGATCCCGGGCGCCAGCGAGGGCAAGGGCCTCGGGCTGGAGTTCCTCCGCCACGTCGAGCGCTGCGCCGCCCTCGTCCAGGTGCTCGACTGCGCCACGCTCGAGCCTGGGCGCGATCCGATCAGCGACCTCGACATGATCGAGGCGGAGCTGGCCGCGTACGGCGGGCTCGCCGACCGGCCGCGCATCGTCGCCCTCAACAAGGCCGACGTCCCCGAGGGCCGCGAGCTGGCCGAGCTGGTCCAGCCGATCCTCGAGGAGCGCGGGCTTCGGACGTTCATCGTGTCGGCGGTCTCGCACGAGGGGCTGCGGCCGCTCTCCTTCGCGATGGCCGAGCTCGTCGCGCGGCGCCGCGCGGAGGCGCCGCCGGCCGAGCCGACCCGGATCGTGCTGCGGCCGAAGGCCGTCAACGAGAGCGGCTTCGAGGTCCGCAAGGTCGAGGACCGCTACGTCGTGCGCGGCGAGAAGCCCGAGCGGTGGGTCCGGCAGACCGACTTCTCCAACGCCGAGGCGGTGGGCTACCTCGCCGACCGGCTCTCCCGGCTCGGGGTCGAGGACCGGCTGGTGGCCCTGGGCGCCCAGCCCGGCGACACGGTCGTGATCGGCCCGGAGGACAACGCGGTCGTGTTCGATTGGGAGCCGTCGATCGAGGCGGGCGCCGAGCACCTGATGGGCCCGCGCGGCAGTGACCAGAGGTTGGAGGGGCGGTGACCGGAGGGCCGGTGACCTGGGCGCGCGCCGAGGCGGTCGAGGCCGCCCGCCGGGTGGTGGTCAAGGTCGGCTCGTCCTCGCTGACCACCCCTGACGGGCTGATCGACGGCGACCGGATCGACGCCCTGGTCGACCTGCTCGCCGCCATGCGGGCGGCCGGCCGCGAGATCGTGCTGGTCTCCTCGGGTGCGATCGCGGCCGGGCTGGCCCCCCTCGGGCTGCGTCGCCGGCCCCGCGACCTGGCCACCCAGCAGGCCGCGGCCAGCGTGGGCCAGGGCGCCCTCGTCCACCGCTACACCGATGCGTTCGCCCGCCACGGCGTGGTGGTCGGCCAGGTGCTGCTCACCGCCGACGACGTCACGCGGCGCGCCCACTTCCGCAACGCCCAGCGCACGCTCTACCGGCTGCTCGAGCTCGGCGTGCTGCCGGTCGTCAACGAGAACGACACCGTCGCCACCCACGAGATCCGGGTCGGCGACAACGACCGGCTGGCCGCGCTCGTCGCGCACCTGGTGCACGCCGACCTGCTCGTGCTGCTCTCCGACGTCGACGGGCTCTACGACGGGCACCCGGGCCGCCCGGGCGCCGTCCCTGGTCGCCGAGGTGCACGGCGAGGCCGACCTGGCGCGGGTCGACGCGGGCGGCATCGGCCGGGCGGGGGTCGGCACCGGGGGGATGGCCACCAAGGTCGACGCGGCCCGGATCGCCACCTCGGCCGGGGTGCCGGTGGTCCTGGCCGCGGCCGCCCAGGCCGCCGAGGTGTTCGCCGGCGAGTCGGTCGGCACCTGGTTCCACCCCACCGACGGCCGCCGCGCCACCCGGCTGCTGTGGCTGGCCCACGCCAGCGCCCCCACCGGCCGGCTGTGGCTCGACCCCGGGGCGGTCGCCGCCGTCGTCGAGCGCCGGCTCTCGCTGCTCCCCGCGGGCGTCACCCGCGTCGAGGGCGACTTCAGCGCGGGCGAGCCGGTCGACCTCCTCGACCAAAACGGCCACGCGGTGGCCCGCGGGCTGGTGAACTTCGATGCGTCGGATCTGCCCGGCCTCCTCGGCCGCTCCACCCGCGAGCTGGCCGCCGAGCTCGGGCCCGCGTACGAGCGGGAGGTCGTCCACCGCGACGACCTGGTGATCCTGCGCAGGGAGTCGGCGCGCACGGGGAGCGCCTGAGCGACCGAGGAGGTGGCCGGTGGGCACCAACGCCCAGCTGTCCGGGGTGCCGCGCTCAGAGGCCCGCCAGATGTGGCACGTCACGCTCACGGTCGGGGGGCGCGCGCAGGCCGCCGCCGAGGTGCGGGAGGCCCTGGAGCGGCTCGCCCACGAGCGGCCGTTCCTGCTGAGCGGGCGGTACGGGCCGGATCGCGCCGAGGTGCGCTACTGGGAGGAGGCCGAGTCCCTCCAGGACGCCGCCGCCCTCGCGCTGCGCCTGTGGGGCGAGCACCGCGCCAGCGCCTCGCTGCCCGCCTGGGGGCTGCTCGGGCTCGAGGTCGTCGACCAGGAGACCTTCCACCGCCGCGGCCAGCGCGGCGAGCTCACCGTGCGGCTCGCCCCGGCCGGCGGGGTGCGGCCGTTCTGACGAACCCGCCGATCCGGCCGATCTGGCCGAGCGGCGGGTCCGCGCCAGCGGCCGACCTGGGTACCCTGCCGCGCATGAGCCACGACACCTCCGACGCCCCCGCGGGCGACGCCGACCGCGCCGCCGTCCTCGACACCGCCCGCCGAGCCAAGGACGCGGCCGTCGCCCTGGCGACGGCCTCGCGGGCGGCCAAGGACGCCGCGGTGGTCGCCATGGCCGACGCCCTGGTGGCCGAGACGCCCCGGATCGTCGCGGCCAACGCCCTCGACCTGGCGCGAGCCCGGGCCGGCGGCACCTCCGAGGCGCTGATCGACCGGCTCACGCTGACGCCCGACCGGATCGCCGACATCGCCGAGGCGCTGCGGTCGGTCGCCGAGCTGCCCGACCCGGTGGGCGAGGTCGTCCGCGGCTACACGCTGCCGAACGGGCTGGAGATCCGCCAGGTCCGGGTGCCGATGGGCGTGATCGGGATCGTGTACGAGGCCCGGCCCAACGTCACGGTGGACGCCGCCGGGCTGTGCCTGAAGTCCGGCAACGCGGTGCTGCTGCGCGGGTCGTCCTCGGCGTACGACAGCAATCTGGCCCTGGTCGCGGTCATGCAGGACGCGCTCGCGGCCAGCGGGCTGCCCCGGGACGGCGTGCAGCTGGTCCCCGGGACCTCGCACGAGGCGGTCAAGCACCTGATGACCGCGCGCGGCCTGGTCGACCTGCTCATCCCGCGCGGCGGCGCCGACCTGATCCGCTCGGTCGTCGAGGAGTCCACCGTCCCGGTGATCGAGACGGGCGTCGGCAACTGCCACGTCTACATCGACGCGGCCGCCGACATCGACAAGGCCGTCGCGATCCTGGTCAACTCCAAGACCCAGCGGGTGAGCGTCTGCAACGCGGCCGAGACGGTGCTCGTGCACGCGGGCATCGCCGACGCCTTCCTGCCGGTCGCGCTCGCCGCGCTCCAGGAGCGCGGGGTGACGATCCACGGCGACGCCCGGATGCGTCCGTACGCCGAGGCCGCGGGCATCCCGTTCGCCGAGGCGACCGACGTGGACTGGGCCGAGGAGTACTACTCACTCGACCTCGCGGCCGCCCTCGTGGACTCCCTGGACGACGCGCTGCGGCACATCCGCCGGTGGAGCAGCGGCCACACCGAGGCCATCGTCACCGACTCGGTCGAGGCGAGCCGCCGCTTCATCGCCGGCTGCGACTCGGCGGCCGTGATGGTCAACGCCTCGACCCGGTTCACCGACGGCGGGGAGTTCGGGTTCGGGGCCGAGATCGGGATCTCCACGCAGAAGCTGCACGCGCGCGGACCGATGGGGCTGCCGGAGCTCACCTCCACGACGTACGTCGTGACCGGCGACGGCCACATCCGCGGCTGACGCCCCGGCCGGCCGGTCGGTCAGCCGGCGTCCTCGATCCAGGCGGCCAGCGCGGAGTAGTCGTCGCCGCCCCGGCCGTCGGCGATGGCCGCCCGCGCCTCGGCCAGCGCCGCCTCCACCACGGGCAGCGGTCGCCGGGCCTCGGCCACGGCCAGGCCGGCGTCCTTGGCCATCAGCTCGACGGTGAACACCGGGTCGGCGAAGTCGCGGCCCTCGATCTGCGCCTGGCGATGGGCCAGCGTCCACGAGAACGGCCCGGCGGCGAACCCGGCCAGCGCGGTGTCGCGGGGGACCCCGAGGTCGGCAGCGAGCCGCAGCCCTTCGCCGAGCCCGGCGACCACCACGGCGTGGCCGAGGTTGCGGACCACCTTGACGGCGGCGCCGGAGCCGACCGGGCCCGCGTACGCCAGGGCGGCCGGATCGCACCAGGTCTCCAGCAGCGGACGGGCCTCGGCGAAGGCGTCCTCGTCGCCTCCGACGAAGGACGCCAGGGTGCCCGCCGCGGCGGGGGCGACGGACCCGAACAGCGGGGCGTCCAGGTAGCGGCCGCCGGCGGACTCGGACCGCGGCGGCGAACCGCCTCGCGTCGGAGGGCCCGATCGTGGTGGTGTCCACGACCAGGGCGTCCGGGGCGAGCCGGCCCAGGACCCCGTCTGGGCCGCTGAGGACCTCGGCGACCGAGTCCGGGCCGTGCAGCACGAGGACGACGGCGGCGGCCCCGGCGGCCGCCTCGGCCGGCGTGCCGGCCTCGTGCGCGCCGCCGGCCAGCAGGCCGCCCGACTTGCCGGGCGTGCGGTTCCACACCGCGACCTCGTGGCCGGCGGCCAGGACGTGGCCCGCCATCGCAGAGCCCATTCGACCGAGACCGCAGAAGGCGACGCGCATGGGCGCATCCTTGCCGATCTGCCCCCGCCGTGCCCCCGCCTGCTACAGGTCGTCGCCGACGACGGGCTCAGGCAGCGAGCCGGCGTTGTGCTCGGCGAGCCGCCAGCTGCCCGAGCCGCCCTCCTCGAGCACGGACCAGTGGCAGTTCGCCAGCCCGCCGAGCACCCCCCAGCGGTCGGTCGGCAGGTCGAGCATCCGGCCCATGAGCGCCCGTGTGGTCCCCCCGTGGGTCGCGACCACGAGGGTCTGGCCGTCGGCGACCGACTCCAGGAGGCGGCCGACCGCCGCGGTCGCCCGGTCGGCGACCTGGCTTCGGGTCTCCGCGCCTCCGGCCGCGACATCGGAGCCGCTCCGCCAGGCCGCGTACGCCTCGGCGTCGGTGGCGGCGATCTCGGTGGCCAGCAGCCCCTCCCAGCGCCCGCCGGCGGTCTCCCGCAGCCCCCGATCGACGGCGATCTCGAGCCCGGTGAGCCGGGCCAGCTCGGCCGCGGTGTCGCGGGCGCGCTGGAGGTCCGACGACGCCAGCGCATGGGGCCCGAGGCCCGCGAGCAGCGCGGCGCCGCGGGCGGCCTGCGCCCGGCCGACCTCGTCGAGAGGGATGTCCATGTGGCCCTGGAACCGGTTCTCGCCGTTCCAGGCGGTGCGCCCGTGCCGCCAGAGCACGAGCGTGCGGCCGCTCAGCGCGCGCTCGCCGGGTCGGCGGCTCGTGGTGGCTCGGGCAGGGGTCGCTCGGGCAGCGGCACAGCGGGGCAGTCCCGCCAGAGCCGCTCCAGGGAGTAGTACTCGCGGTCCTCGGTGTGCATGACGTGGACGACCACGTCGATGTAGTCGAGCAGCACCCAGTGGGCGTCGCGGTCGCCCTCGCGGCGGGCCGGCTTGGAGCCGAGGGCCAGCAGCTGGCGCTCCACCTCATCGACGATGGACTTCACCTGCCGGTCGTTGGCGGCCGAGGCGAGCACGAAGATGTCGGTGATCGCCAGGTGCTCGGAGACGTCGAAGGCGCGCACGTCGTCGGCGAGCTTGTCGGCTGCGGCGGCTGCGGCGGCCTGGGCCAAGGCGACGGCCTCGGGGGTCGCGGTCACGGGCGGGGGTCCTCCGGTGGTCTGGGGCAGGCGGCGCCCGGATCGGGCGCGACCCCATGGTCCCATGCGGAGCCCGGCCATCCGCGCCGTCGGCGACGGCCGAGCCTGCCGCGGGTCGCGGCGTCGGCTCAGCCCTTGTAGTCGGCGCCCAGCACGACGACGACGTCGGCGAGCGAGGTCCCGTACGGGGTGAGCCGCACGGAGGTGGGCGGCAGGCCGAGCGCGGCCGCCACGGCGTCTGCGCGGCTGCGCGCGGCCGGCGACCCCTCGCTGATCAGGACGACCGATTCGGTGTATCCGAACCGGTCGGCGTTGCCGCCCCCGACGTACGTGAGACCGCCGTCGACGAGTCGCGTGCGGGCGCTCTCGCCGAGCCCGGGGGTGCCGACGCCGTTCTGGACGAGCACCCGGGTCGCGGCGGCGCCGGCCGGGCCGCGGGCCCCGGCCAGGGCGCTGGCGATCGAGCTTGTCCGTGGCGACGCGGTCCAGGCCGTACGCAGGGGTGCCCCCGGCGTCGATGGCCCGGACGGGCAGGGCGGTGAAGGTGGCCGAGTCGTCGCGGGTCGGCCGTCGCGAAGGAGCCGAGGGCCTCGGCGAGGTCGCGGGGCGCCAGGGCGGATGCCGCGCCGGTCCCGAGTCCGGCGAGCAGCGACTGGATCGCGCCCTCGCCCTCGGGCAGGGCGGCCAGGACCGGGTCGAGGACCTCCTTGAACCGGGCGAGGCGCTTCTGCTCCGGCTCTCCGGGGGCGAGGTACGCGGCGTACTGCGCGGCCTGCGCCCCGTCCAGCGTGCGGGTGCCGGCGGCGACCAGGATCGTGGAGCGGCCGTCGGGCTCGGGGCGCAGGACATCGACGTCGACGGTGGCCTGGACCCCGCCCAGGGCGTCGACGAGGGCGGCGAAGCCGGCCGGGGTGAACGCGAGCTGGCCGGGGACGCGGACCCCGAGCAGGTCGGCGAGCGCGGCGGCCTGCGCGCCGGGCTGGGGGAGGCGCAGGGCGTCGCCGAAGGCCGAGGCGCCGAAGCCGGCGACGTCGACGCGGAGGTACGAGGGGATGAGCACGCCGGCGGCGCGATCGCCGTCGGGGCGGCGGCGAGCAGGGCGCTCGCCGCGCCGGCGCCGGTGGAGTCGGCGAGGGAGACCAGCACGACCCGGTCGGGCGAGGCCGCGCCGCCGGAGTCGGCTGGTGCGCCGCCGCGGCCGAAGACCAGCCAGCCGAGCAGGCCGAGCATCGAGCACGCCGGCCAGGGCCATCCAGCCGTACCGCAGCTGCTGGGCGCGGCGTGCCTGGCGGAGCGTGCGGTCGGCGTCGCGGGAGGCCCGTCGGGACGGCGCGGGGGCCACGGCGCCGGCGGGGAGCACGGAGGCGGTCTCCAGCCCGCGCTCGGCGAGCAGGACGGCGCGGGGCTCCATCGGCTGGGCTGACGCGTCGCTCGTCGGTGGCGGAATCCGGGCGCGGCCGAACCGGGGGTCGCCGGCGGGGCGGCGGCCGGGGGCAGCTCGGTGCGCGGCAGGAACGCCTCATGCACCTCGTCGGAGCCACCCGGGAGGGGGTCGCCCAAACGTCGGCGGCCCATGCGCCCTCCTCTCAGCGGTACAGCGCGCGCTTGGCGATGTACTGCACGACTCCGTCCGGTACCAGATAGGTGATCGGCAGGTTGGAGCCCACACGTGAGCGGATATCGGTGCTGGAAATCGCCAGCGCGGGCACCTCGACGAGCGTGACCGACCCCTCGGGCAGGCCTGGGTCCGCCAGGTGGTGCCCGGGGCGGGTCACCCCCACGAAGTGGGCGAGCTGGACGACCTCCGCGGCGTCGCGCCAGGACAGGATCTGGGCGAGCGCGTCGGCGCCGGTGATGAAGAACAGGTCGACCTCGGGCCCGAGGTCGGCTCGCAGGTCACGCAGGGTGTCGACGGTGTACGTCGGGCCGGGCCGGTCGATGTCGGCCCGGCTGACCGAGAACCGCGGGTCGGCCGCGGTGGCGATGACGGTCATCAGGTAGCGGTCCTCGGAGGCGGTGACCTGGTCGTCGCGCTTCTGCCAGGGCCGGCCGGACGGGCACGAACACCACCTCGTCGAGCCCGAGGTCGGCGGCCACCTCGCTGGCCGCGACGAGATGCCCGTGGTGGATCGGGTCGAACGTGCCGCCCATCACGCCGATCCGGCGGGGGTCCGCCGAACGCTCTTCGCGTGCTCATGCAGGTGAGGCTAGGGGCGCGGCGCTCGGTTTTGAGTCCGGGGTCGCCGATCGCGTACTATCGGCGGGTCGCAAGGGGCTATGGCGCAGTTGGTAGCGCGTCTGCATGGCATGCAGAAGGTCCGGGGTTCGAGTCCCCGTAGCTCCACCCCGCAGCACGAAGACGGCGCGCCCTCAGGGCGCGCCGCCTTCGCAGTTGAGCGGTCAGTAGCCGCGGGAGGTGTCCTGCGAGCCGCCGCCGGTGGCGAGGGTGTCGGCGAACTCCTTGGCCGTCATCGGCTTGGAGAACATCGGGTAGTCGTAGGTGATCGCGTTGGCGTGCTCCTCGGCGCTGGTGGCGCCGACGCAGTCGGTCAGCGTGACGACCTCGAAGCCCTTCTCGTACGCCGAGCGCATCGTGGACTCGACGCAGCAGTTGGTGAGGAAGCCGCCGAGCACCACGGTCTGGATGCCCTTGCTGCGCAGGATGAAGTCCAGGTTCGTGCTGGCGAAGGCGTCGAGGCCGCGCTTGCCCTCGAGCACGATGTCGCCGGCCTCGGGGGTGACGTCCTCGACGAAGTCGGCGCCCCAGCTGCCCTTGACGAAGGCGTTGGTGTCGACGACGCCCTTGAGGATCCCGTACGGGTGCGCGGTGATCTCGTTGTAGCCCTCGGTGAACTGGATCGGCGCGTGGATGATCGTGGCGCCGGCCTCGCGGGCCGCGGCGAGGGCCTCCTGGGTGTGCTGGATCATCCCGGTGGCCTCCATCGAGTCCTTCACGGCGCCGTGCAGGGCGCCGCCCTCGGAGGTGAAGTCGTTCTGGAACTCGACCAGCACGACGGCGGTCTTCTGCGGGTCCATGGGGTCCTCCGGGCGATCAGCGGCGGGCAGGGATTCGGGCGCGGACGGCCGCATCGGACTCGCGTCCGCCCGCTGCTCCGCAGCCTGGCGCCGACGACCGGCCCTCCGCCACCCCTCGCGGGGCGATGCCCGCGGGCTGGGCGTCAGCGGGTGCACTCCTCGAGCAGCTCGAGCACGTGGCGGTAGGGCCGGCCGGTCGCGCGGCTCAGGCCGAGCTCGCAGGTGCGGTTGTCCGACACGTACGCGTCGTACGTCCCGGCGGCGAGCTCGGCCGCCTCGGCCGCGGTCGCCGAGGCGGTCAGCTCGGGGTGCAGCAGGCCGCGGTCGCCGGCGAAGCCGCAGCAGCCCCAGGAGTCGGGGACGACGACCGCGGTCGGCGAACGCGGCGGCCACCTCGACCAGCGCGGCTGTGGCCGCCGCGCACCGAGGAGCAGGTGGGGTGGACGGCCACCGAGCCGAGCCGGCGGGTGACCGCGCAGCCGGGGGAGCAGCTCGCTCGGCGGCGAAGTCGACGGCGTCCAGCACCCGGAGGGCAGGCGCCGCCTGGGCGCTCCGGCTGACCGGCCAGCAGCCGGCGGAGCCCCTCGGTGCACGACGAGGCGTCGCAGACCACGGCCGTCGGCGCCCTGGCCGCGCCACGCCTCGGACGGCGGCGGAGCACCCGGTCGCGCATCAGGGCGTAGCCGTCGTCGAGGCCCTTGGACTGCCAGGGGGTCCCGCAGCACAGGCCGGCGAGGCCCTCGGGGACGCGGACCTGCACGCCGGCCCGGTCGCACAGCGTCTGCAGGGCCGCGGTCGCCGCCCGGCTCGGCGCCGAACATCGTGCCCACGCAGGCGGCGAAGAGCACGACCTGCGGCGCGGCCGTGTCGGCGGACGGGCGCGGTCGCAGGCGGCCCGCCGCCGGGCAGCTCCGGGCTCCACAGCGGGCACGACGTCGGTCGGAGGCGACCCGGCGCAGTCCCCGGGTGACCGCCGCGGGCAGCCCGGGGGGCACCGCCGCCGCCACGTCGAGGCCGGCCGACGCCGTGCGGGTCAGCGCCGACCAATGCCGGGCGGCCGTGCGTCCGACCGCCTGCGCCGCGCGGCCCTGGCGCTCCGCGCCGCAGCCGCTTCACCAGGTCGCCGGTGTTGATGTGGACCGGGCAGGCGGTCTCGCACATGCCGTCGACCGCGCAGGTGTCGACCACGTCGTAGCGCGCGGCCGCCTCGAGGTCCTCGGCCAGGGCGTGGTCGCCCGCGCGGCGGGCCGCGGCCAGCGCGCGGCGCAGCGCGATGCGCTGGCGCGGGGTGGTCGTCAGGTCCTGGCTCGGGCAGACCGGCTCGCAGTAGCCGCACTCGACGCAGCGGTCCACCTCGGCCTCGACCGGCGGGGTGGTCTTGAGGTGCCGCAGGTGGGCCTCGGGGTCGTCGTCGAGGATGACGCCCGGGCTGAGGATGCCGTCGGGGTCGCAGCAGCCGCTTGAGCTCGCGCATCACCGTCGTACAGCTCGTCGCCGTACTGGCGGCGGACGAACGGGCGCCATCGATGCGGCCGGTGCCGTGCTCGGCCTTGAGCGTGCCGCCCGCGCCGAGCACGAGGTCGACGAGGTCGTCGGTGAACGGCCGGTACCGCTCGAGCCGGTCCGGGCGGTCGAAGCGGTCGGTGAGCATGAAGTGGACGTTGCCGTCCTTGGCGTGGCCGAAGATCACGCTGTCGTCGTAGCCGTGGCGGTCGAACAGCCCGGTCAGCGCGGTCGCAGGTGTCGAGCAGCCGGCCGCACCGGGCACCGCGACGTCCTCGAGCAGGGCGCGTGGTACCCGGCCGGGCGGGCGGCCGGCCACCGTGGCGTAGAGGCCCTTGCGGATGCCGCCACAGCGCGGCCGGCGGGCGGCGTCCTGGCTGAGCGCGCACCGGACCGGCCGTGGGCAGGGCGCGGTGCACGGCCGCGCCGATGGCCGCCGGCCCGCTCGCGCCAGCGCCTCGGCCGCTGGGCTCCTGGTACTCCACGAGCAGGGCCGCGTGCGCGGCGCGAGGTCGCCAGCCGGCAGCAGCGCCGCCGACGCGCGGGTCGCGGCGGGCGACCCGCAGCGAGGTGGCGTCGAGCAGCTCGACGGTCGTCGGCCGTGACTCGAGCAGCGTCGGGCAGCGCCCCGGTGGCCGCGGCCGAGGTCGGCGAAGACCAGCAGCCCGGTCAGCGCGTGGGCGTGCAGCGGGACGGTGCGGAAGGTCGCCTCGCGCGACGAAGGCGAGCGTGCCCTCGCTGCCGACCACCAGCCGGGTGAGCAGGTCGACGGGGCGGGTCGTGGTCGAGGAACGCGTTGAGCCCGTAGCCCATGGTGTTCTTCATCGCGAACTGGTGCTCGATGATCGCGCACGGACTCGGCGTCGCCGCGGACGCGGTCGCGGAGGCGCGCCAGCCCCGCGTAGAGATCGCGGCTCCAGCGCCCGCAGCCGCTCGTCGGCATCCGGGGCGCCGGTGTCGATGACGGTGCCGCTGGGCAGCACCAGGACCAGGGACTCCAGGGTGCGGTAGGTGTTGTCGCTGGTGCCGCAGGCCATGCCGCTGGAGTTGTTGGCGACGACCCCGCCGATCGTGCAGGCGATCTCGCTGGCCGGGTCCGGCCCGAGCTTGCGGCCGTACGGGGCGAGCCGGGCGTTGACCTGCGCGCAGGGTCGCGCCCGGCCCTGCACCCGGACGCGGGCGCCGCCGTCGAGCACCTCGATCCGGCGGAAGCCCGTGCGGGTGTCGACGAGGACGCCGTCGGTCACCGCCCTGGCCGCTGAGGCTCGTGCCCGCCGGCGCGGAAGGTGAGCCGGCAGCCCGGTGTCGGCGGCCGACCGCAGGAGGCGCGCGACGGCCTCGGCGCTGCGCGGGGTGACCACGGCCTCCGGGGTGAGCAGGACGTGCGAGGCGTCGGCGGCCCAGGCCAGCCGGTCCGACGCGCCCGCGGCGACACCGCCGTCGGCGCCCATCGCGAGCACCAGCGACTCCACCACCCCGGGCCGGGGGCCGGGCAGGTGGAGCGGCGGCCGGGCTCAGTGCGACTCACGCGACACCCGGTCGCCGCTGCCCCCGACCAGGAAGTCGAGGTCGGCCCCGGGGTCGGCCTGCAGCACGTGGTCGACGTAGAGCCGCTCCCAGCCGCGCGCGGGCGCCGCGTAAGCCGCCGCGGTGGCCGCGCGACGGCGTCCGCGCGCGCCCAGCTCGTCGCCGGCGACGTCGAGCGTCGAGGCGGCGGCCCGGCGACGTCGAGCACGATGACGTCGCCGTCGCGCACCAGCGCCAGCGGGCCGCCCGCCGCCGCCTCCGGGCGCGACGTGCAGGACGACCGTGCCGTACGCGGTGCCGCTCATCCGCGCGTCGCAGATGCGCACCATGTCGCGCACGCCCTGCGCGAGCAGCTTCTTGGGCAGCGGCATGTTGGCGACCTCGGGCATGCCCGGGTAGCCCTTGGGGCCGCAGCCGCGCAGGACGAGCACGCGAGTCCGCGTCGACGTCGAGGTCGGGGTCGTCGATGCGCGCGTGCACGTCCTCGATCGCTGTCGAAGACGACGGCCCGGCCGCGGTGCGTGCAGCAGGTGCGGCGAGGCGGCGGCGGGCTTGATGACGGCGCCGTCGGGGGCCAGGTTGCCGCGCAGCACGGCGATCCCGGCGTCGGCGAGCAGCGGCGCTCGCCGCGGCGCGGATGACCTCGTCGTCCCAGATCCGGCGCGTCGGCGAGGTGCTCGACGAGCGGCCGCCCGGTCACGGTGAGCGGCGTCCGGGTCGAGCAGGTCCGCGCACCTCGCGCAGCACGGCGAGCAGCCCGCCCGCGCGGTAGAGGTCGTCCATCAGGTAGCGGCCGGCCGGCTGCAGGTCGACGAGCAGCGGGCACGCCCGCGCCGATCCGGTCGAAGTCGTCGAGGGTCGAGGTCGACGCCGAGCCGGCCGGCGATCGCCAGCAGGTGCACGACGGCGTTGGTGGAGCCGCCGATCGCGGCGAGCGCGACGATCGCGTTGTGGAACGAGCCCGGCGTCAGGATCGCGCTCGGCCGGCGGTCGGCTGCGACCATCTCGACGGCGAGCCGGCCGGTGGCGTGCGGCCGCCTCGAGCAGCCGGCTGTCCGGCGCGGGCGTCCCGGCGATGCCCGGGCAGGGTCATGCCGAGCGCCTCGGCCATGACGGCCATCGTCGAGGCCGTGCCCATCGTGTTGCAGTGGCCGCGGCTGCGGATCATCGACGACTCCGAGCGGAGGAACGTCCTCCTCCGACAGCGTCCCGGCGCGCACCTCCTCGCTGAGCCGCCACACGTCGGTGCCGCAGCCCAGCGGCGCGCCCGCGGAAGTGGCCGGTCAGCATCGGGCCGCCCGGGACGACGACGGCCGGCAGGTCGACCGAGGCCGCCGCCATGAGCAGCGCCGGGATCGTCTTGTCGCAGCCGCCGAGCAGCACCACGCCGTCGATCGGGTTGGCCCGCAGCATCTCCTCGATCGCCATCGCGGCGAGGTTGCGCCAGAGCATCGCGGTCGGCCGCACCTGGGTCTCGCCGAGCGACATCGACCGGCAGGTTGAGCGGGACGCCGCCGGCCTCCCAGACCCCCTGCTTGACGCTCGTCGGCGACCTCGTCGAGGTGGGTGTTGCAGGGGGTGAGGTCGGAGGCGGTGTTGGCGATCGCGATGTGCGGGCGGCCGTCGAAGGCGTCGGCCGGCAGCCCGCGGCGCATCCAGGCGCGGTGGATGTAGGCGTTGCGATCGGTGCCGGCGTACCACTGCTGGCTGCGTCGGGTCACGGCCGCCTTCATCCGCTGAGAGGGGACACGCCATACGATTCGGCCTTGTGCGGCAGCGTATCGAGCGCGACCGAACGGGCGGGCCGCCCGCCACCGTGAGGAGTCCTCGTGAAGCTGATGCGCCTCGGACCCGCCGGCCAGGAGCGCCCCGCCGTCGTGGTCGGTGACGGGCTCGTCGTCGATGTCTCCGATGTCGTGGGCGACTTCGACGAGGCGTTCTTCGGCTCGGGGGGCGTCGAGCGGCTGCGGGCCCTGGTCGTCCGAGCGGGCGGGCGCAGGGCCTCGCCGAGCCGGTGGGTGACCGCCGGATCGGGGCGCCGATCGCCCGCCCCCACCAGCTGCTGTGCATCGGGCTGAACTACAGCGACCACGCGGCCGAGACCGGGCAGCCCGTGCCGGCCGAGCCGATCGTCTTCAACAAGGCCCCCAACACCCTGGTCGGCCCGAACGACACCGTGCTGGTGCCGCGCGGCTCGACCAAGACCGACTGGGAGGTCGAGCTCGGCATCGTGATCGGCTCGCGGTGCCGCTACCTCGCCGACGAGCGCGAGGCCGCCGCCGCCATCGCCGGCTACGTGCTCGTCAACGACGTCAGCGAGCGGGCCTTCCAGCTCGAGCGGGGCGGCCAGTGGGTGAAGGGGAAGTCCGCCGAGACGTTCAACCCCTGCGGGCCGTACCTCGTCACCCCGGACGAGGTGGGCGATGTGCTCGGCCTGCGGATGTGGCTGGACGTGAACGGCGTGCGCCGCCAGGACGGCTCGACGGCGACGATGCTGTTCTCCCCCACCTTCCTGGTCCACTACCTCAGCCAGTTCCTGGTGCTCGAGCCGGGCGACCTGATCAACACGGGGACGCCGCCGGGGGTGGGCATGGGCGCGAAGCCGCCGGTGTTCCTCGCGCCGGGCGACGTGATGGAGCTCGGCGTCGAGGGCCTCGGGACCCAGCGCCAGGTCGTCGCGGCCGCGCCATGAGGACCGGGCGGCCCGCGCTCGTGAGGGCCTTCGTGGTGACCGGCCCGCGGCGAGTCGGCGGTGCTCGAGGTCGAGCCGCCGGCTGGCGGCCGCCGGCCAGGTCGTGGTCGACGTCGCCCGGGTCGGCATCTGCGGCACCGACGTCGAGTTCTTCACCGGGGAGATGGCCTACCTGCACCAGGGCCACGCCCGCTACCCGATGCGGCTCGGCCACGAGTGGGCCGGGCACGGTCGCCGCGGTGGGCCCGGGGGTCGACGAGGCCTGGTTGGGCCGGCACGTGACCGGCGACACCATGCTCGGGTGCGGGCACTGCCGCCTGTGCCTGGGGGGGCGCCAGCACGTCTGCCACGACCGCTTCGAGATCGGCATCCGCGGCGGGTGGCCGGGCGCGCTGGCCGAGCAGGTCCTGGTGCCGGCCAACGCCCTCTACGCGCTGCCGGACTCGGTCGACGCGGTCGCGGGCGCGCTGGTCGAGCCGGGCGGCAACGCCTGGCGGGCGGTGCAGGCGGCGGAGGCCGCGCCGGGGGCCCGGGTCCTGGTGTACGGGCCGGGGACGATCGGGCTGCTCGCGGGGCTGCTGGCCGCGGCCGAGGGGCTCGAGGTGCACCTGGCGGGCCGGTCGCAGCGCTCCCTCGCGTTCGCCCGCTCGCTGGAGATCGGCCCGGTCTGGGCCGCCGACTGAGCTGCCCGACCTGCCGTACGACGCGGTCGCTCGACTGCAGCCACGGGGCAGAGGTCCCGGCGGCGGCGTTGGCGCGCGTCCAGCCGGGGGGCCGGATCGTCCTGATCGGGTTGTCCGGCACGCCGAGCACGATCGACACCCGCGACCTGGTGCTCAAGGACGTGACCGCCGTCGGGATCCTCAGCGCCTCGCCGGGGCTCGCCGACACGATCGACCGCTACGCCGACGGCCGCGTCGACCCGCGTCCTCTGGTGGCCGGAACCATCGGGCTCGCCGAGGTGGGCGACGCCCTCGCCGGCCGCCCGCTGCCCGGGGCCGGAGCCGGCCCCAAGATCCACGTCGACCCCCGCCGCTGACCACCGATCCCCGCAGGAGTGCTCCGATGACCGACTACGACGGCCTGGTGGCGCTGGTGACGGGCGGCTCCAGCGGCATCGGCGCGGCGACCGCGCGCCTGCTGGCGGAACGCGGCGCGCAGGTGGCGGTGCTCGACCGCGAGCCGGCCGACCCCGCCGCTGTCGCGCTGTCGCTGGCGTGCGACGTGACCGACGCCGAGGCGGTGGCCGCATCGGTCGACGCCGTCGCCGAGCGGTTCGGCCGGCTCGACGTCGTCGTCAACAACGCCGGGGTGGGCGCGCAGGGGGACGTCGCCGCCAACGGCGACGACGAGTGGCGGCGGTTGTTCGACGTGAACGTGCTGGGCGTCGCCCGGGTGAGCCGTGCGGCGCTGCCGTACCTGCGCCGCTCGCCGAGCGCGGCGGTGGTGAACACCTCGTCGGTGGTGGCCCTCGTCGGGGTCCCGGACCGCGCGCTCTACTCGGCGACCAAGGGCGCGGTGCTGGCGCTGACGCTGGCGATGGCCGCCGACCACGTGCGCGACGGCGTCCGCGTGAACGCGGTCGTCCCCGGCACCGCTGACACCCCCTGGGTGGGTCGGCTGCTCGCCTCGGCCGCCGACCCGGAGCAGGCCGCACGTGCCCTGCGTGAGCGGCAGCCGATGGGCCGCCTGGTCTCGGCCGATGAGGTGGCCCACGCCATCGCCTACCTCGGCAGCCCGCTCTCGGGATCCACGACCGGCACTGCGCTCACGGTTGACGGCGGGATGACCGGCCTGCGGCTGCCCCGCTGAGCCGGCGGTCTCGCTCCGCGCGGCCGCGCGAGGGCCCCGGTCCCAACTGCTGGATCCGGGGCCCTCGGCGGGAGTCGTGGATCAGGCGGCGATGTCGATCCGGTGGGCGACCATCGACGAGGCGATCGGCAGGCCGGAGCACGCGATCATCTCGGTCGCCTCGTAGTGGCTGACGAGGCCCTTGGCCATGCCGTCGAGGATCACGGCCGCCTGCGCATGGCCCTCGGGGGAGAGCGTCGCGGGGTCGACGAGGTCGGTCAGGGTCCAGCTGGGGGTCATCGGGGGGCTCCTGCGGTCGGGTCGGACGTGGTTCGTCTCCTACTCACTCAATAGTCACCCAATGGGACACATAGATATGCCATCTGAGGTGTGATCTCGGTGACATCCCGGGTGCGGCCGCCGCGGGCGGGCCGGCGGCGCGGATTCGCCCGAGTGGCCCTACCGGGGCCGCAGGCGTCAAGGCGGGTGGGCGATCGCGCCGACGTGGAGGGGTATGGGCTCTGCGCGGTACGACGCCGCCGTGGCGGCGCCCCTGCCGTGGGCGGCGGCCGCGTCGGCCTGCGTGTTCGGGGCGCTTGCGGTGCTGCGCGCCGCCGGCGGGGATCCGCCGTGGCTCGTCGCCGGTCTGGCGGCCGCCGCCGGGTTGACCCTGGGCGTGCGGATCGGGTTGCGGCGCTGGCGGCTGCCCCTTCGGTGGGCCCACCCCGTCGCCGCGGGCGGCGCTCTCTCCGTCGGCGCGCTGGCCTTGGCCGGGATCGCCGGGACCGGGGACCTCACGCGCTCCACCGACCTGATGCTGACCATCGTCGTCGCTGGGGCCCTGCTCGTGTCGCTGCCGTGGGTGGCCGGGGTCATCGGCGGCCTCTGGCTCGGCTGGTGCGCCGTGGCGATCTGGCTCGGCCCCGATCCCGCCGCGACCCCCTGGTGGGCCCAGGCGATGGTGATGGCGGGACTGGTCGGCCTCGCGGTGAATCGGGCCCACCGCCGCAGCCTCGACGCGCTGGGCCGGGCCCTCGAGCTGGCCGAGGCCGCCGCGACGCGCGACCCGTTGACGGATGTCGCCAACCGCCGCGGTCTGGAGATGCTCGCCGAGCCGCTCATCGAGGCCGCGCGACGCCGCGGGGACGCCATCCACTGCCTCTTCGTCGACATCGACGGCCTCAAGCGGGTGAACGACGCCCTCGGCCACGCGGCCGGCGACGAGGTCCTCGTCGCCGTGGCGGAGGCAGTGGCGTCCACCACGCGCGGCACCGATGTGGTCGCGCGCTGGGGCGGGGACGAGTTCTGCGTGGTCGGGCCCGGGCCGGGGATGGCGCCGGCCGAGTTGGAGGAGCGCATTAGCGCCCACGTGCGATCCGTCCCGCCGACCCCTGCCGAGATCTGGGACGCGGCCGTCACCGTGGGCGGCTCGGTGCTGGCGCCGTGGGATGACGGCGGGCTCACGGACCTGCTGTCCCGGGCGGACCGCGAGATGTACCGGCGCCGGACGATCCTGCGCCGCCGCCCCAGCCCGGCCCCGGGCCCCACCCCGGGCCCCGCCCAAGGCCCCGCGCCGGCCGACACCGAGCGCTGAGCAACGGGCCCCGCGGCGCGCGTACTACGGTGCCCGGGTGATCGAGTCAGGGGCCGGCGCAGCGGCCCTGCCAGACGTCGTGCCAGCCGCCTTGCCCAGCGACGGCTCCCTCGCCGCGCCCTTCGTCCGGCTCGGCGCGGAGCGGGCGGTCGCCATCGCCCGGGAGTGGTTCGGCGTCGACGTCACCGGCGCGCAGCGGCTCGACACCGAGCGCGACGACACCTTCCTCGTACGGGGGCACTCCGGGGCCTTCGTCCTCAAGGTCGCACACCCCGTCGACGACCCCGCGGTGATCGACCTGCAGTGCCAGCGCCCTCGGCCACGCCTCCAGGGCCGATCCGGCTCTGCCGCTGCCTCGGCTGGTCGCGTCGCGCTCCGGTGCGCTGCAGCCGGTGGTGCGGGGGGCGGAGTCGGAGCCCCGCGTCGCGCGCCTGCTCACGTACCTGCCCGGCCGCATGCTCGACTACGACGCCACCACCCCTTCCCAGCGCCGGGCCATCGGCGCCGCCGTCGCCCGGCTCTCGTGGGCGCTGCGCGACTTCGACCACCCCTCGGCCGGCCGCGTCCTGGCCTGGGACCTGCAGCGCCTGGGGACCTTGCGCCCGCTGCTCCCGCACGTCCCTGACGGCGCGCCGCGCGACCTCGCCGCAGCCGAGCTGGACCGCTTCGACGAGCACGTCGGCGCCGACCTCGCCGAGACCCGGCAGCAGGTCGTGCACCAAGACGTCAACGCCGACAACCTGCTGGTCGACGCCTCCGCCGACGGGTTCGTGACCGGGATCCTCGACTTCGGCGACGTCGTCCGCTCGTCGGTCGTCGGCGACCTCGCCGTGGCCATGTCGTACGCGGTCGGCGCGGGCGGCTCCCTCGAGCGCGATGCCGCCGAGGTCTGGGATCCGCCGTACGACCTCGCGCGCGGCTTCGAGGAGGTCCGGCCGCTGACGGCTCACGAGGGCACGGCTGCTGCCCTCCTTGGTGCGGGCGCGGCTGGCGCAGCGGCTGATCCTCAACTCGTGGCTGGCGTCGGCAGACCCCGGCAACGCCCCCTACACCCTTCGGTCGATCGACCAGGCCGCCCGGTCGCTGGCGCGGCTCGCACGCACGCCGCCGCCCGGTGGGGAGCGGGCGGGTTGACGTGAGCACCCCTCGGCGGGTCGGCCCGTCCAGCTACTTCGATCCTGCGCGGATCGGCGCCCTCGAGGCCGAGACCGCATCCCTGGTCCGAAGGCGGCTGGACGTGCTAGGACCGGCGTACCGGCTGTTCTACGAGCAGCCGCTGCAGATCGTGCGGGGCGAGGGGGTGCACCTGTACGACGCCGACGGCGGCGAGTACCTCGACGCCTACAACAACGTGGCCTCCGCCGGCCACGCCCACCCGCGGGTGACGGCGGCGATCGCGGCGCAGGCAGGGGTGCTCAACACGCACACCCGCTACCTGCATGAGGGGATCGTCCGCTACTCCGAGGAGCTGCTGGCCACGCTGCCGGCCGAGCTGGGGCACGTGATGTTCACCTGCACCGGCTCGGAGGCCGGCGACCTCGCCCTGCGGATCGCCAAGCACCACACCGGCGGGACCGGGGTGGTGGTCACCCGCAACGCCTACCACGGAGTGACCACGGAGGTCGCGGCCATCTCCCCGTCGCTCGGCGGGTTGGACAGCCTCGCGCCCTGGGCGCGCTGGGTCGAGGCGCCGGACGCGTACCGGGTCGACCACGAGGCGCTGGGGTTCGCGAGCCTGGGGGAGTGGTTCGCGGCTCAGGTGCAGGCCGCGATCGACGACCTCGCGTCGCACGGCGTGCGCCTGGCCGCCTTCATCGCCGACTCGATCTTCGCCTCGGACGGCGTGCTGCCCGATCCGGCCGGCTTCCTCGCCCCCGCCGTCGAGGTGGTGCGCCGCGCGGGCGGGGTCTGGATCGCCGACGAGGTCCAGCCCGGCTTCGGGCGCACCGGCGAGGCGATGTGGGGCTTCCAGCGGCACGGGGCCGCGGCCGATCGGCTCGTGCCCGACCTGGTCACGGTCGGCAAGCCGATGGGCAACGGGATGCCGATCGCCGCCGCCATCATGCGGCCCGAGGTGATGGAGGAGTTCGGCCGCGAGGTTCGCTACTTCAACACCTTCGGCGGCAACGCCGTGTCGATCGCGGCGGCGCAGGCGGTGCTCGACGTCATCCGGGACGAGGGCCTGCAGGCCAACGCGGCCCAGGTCGGCACGCTGCTGAAGGCGATGCTCGCCGAGCTCGCGGCCCGGCACCCCGCGGTCGGGGACGTCCGAGGCGCAGGGCTCTTCCTCGGTATCGAGCTGGTGCGACCCGGAGGCCGGGATCCAGACGAGGACCTCGCGCTGCGGGCCGTCAACGGGATGCGCCGCCGGCACGTGCTGATCGGGACGGCGGGACTGCACAACAACGTGCTCAAGGTCCGGCCGCCGCTCGTCTTCTCGCGCACCGACGCCGAGCGGTTCGTGGGCGAGCTCGACGCGACGCTGGCCGAGGCCGGCTGACGGCACGCACCCGGCGAGGGCGCGCGGGATGCGACGTCCTGACGACTAAGGGCGCGCGGACCGAACCCGGCGCACGCGGGCCACCGCGAGCAGCGCCAGCCCGCCGACGAAAAGCACTCCGACGAGGGCCGTCGTCGCGGGCCCGCCGACGGGTAACGGGGGTGGGGTGAGGGTGGCGACGTAGGCCACGCGGCCCAGCGCGCCCTCGGGTGGTCCGTACGGCATCGCGTCGGCTGCCTGCAGATCGGTCGCCGCGAGGTAGGACCGCGCTTGCGCGGGCTTCTTCGATGACTCCACGACCTCGGCCCGCACTCGTGCCGTGCCGTCCCGTTGCAGGGTGTTGGCCGCTGCAGCGAGGTCACCTCCGCCGTCGCTTGCGTCGCCGACCCCCCGTGCGATGGTGTCGAGCGAATCGGCCGCCTGGCTCGTGCCTTGCGCCTCGGCGGTGGCGCCCGCGGCGAGGACGCCGCCCTGCTCCGCGAGGGCGTCGGCCCCGGCCGAGGTCCGGTCAAGCCCGCCGGTGAGCGCTCCCGCCCCCGCATCGAGCGCGCGGGCGGCGTCGAGGGCCTCGGTGCTGCCGGTGGCCAGCGCTGCGACCGCGATCACCGACGTCTCAAGAGCGGCACTCAGCTCCGCGAGGCCCTCGTAGACGCCAGGGTCGGCGGGGTCACCGCTGAGCAGCCCCAGGCTCACGGCCTCCAGGCTGGCCTCGACCTTCCCGAGCGCCGAGGTGAGGACCAGTAGTCCCGCGGTCACCCCTTGCGATCCGGCTCTCGCCAGCCCGACATCGACCCGGGCGCCGCCGGTCTCCGCACCGGCCTTGGCCGCGGATGCGGCGGCCGAGGCGGCCGAGGTCTGCACCGACTGCAGCGCCGCGCACTGCGTGACCGTGAGCGTTGGCGATGCGCCGCACACCGCCGCGTACAGGGAGCCGGCACCTGCTGCCGCGGTCCCGGCCGAAGTTGCCGCGGCCGCGATGTCGGCCGAGGCGGCTGCCAGGGTCGCGGTCGCGCTGGCCAGCCTCGCCGTGATCTGCGTGGACCCGTCGGTCAGGCCCACGGTGCCGGCCTGCGCACCCCGGAGCGCCTGGATGAGGGTGACGTCGTCGGAGGGTGGAAAGGGCACTGGCGGATCGCTCGGTGACCCGACCGCGTCGGCGATGGCCATGACCGCCGCCTGCAGCCGCGCCGCGGCCGCCTGGGCGGCTGGCAGTCCGGCGCTCGAGGCAAGCCCGGCCAGACCCTCGTCGATGGACGTCAGCCCGCGGACCAGGGCGGTGAGGCCGTCATCCAGGGAGGCGGCGCCGGCCGCCTCCGACGACACCCCGGCCGCCAGCGCAGCCTGGCCCGAGGCGAGCTGCGAGGTGCCGGTGGCGACCTGCTGCGCCCCGTCGACGAGGGGGCCGGACACCTGGCTCGACAGGGCCGCGGCCGCCGAGTCGAGGGCGGCCAATCCCTGCGCCAGGCCACCAGCCCCGGCGGCCAGGGAGATCGCCGAGTCGTTCACGGTCGTGAGGCCGCCCGTGAGGGCGGTGTTCCCGGTGACCGAGCTGTCCAGCAGCGAGGCCGAGAAGGCCGCCGAGGGGTCGTCTGAGGTGGTCGTGGGCAGCAGCTGCATGACCACCGCCGGAACCTGCAGGTCCGTACCGCGCACCTGTGCCGTGACGATGCGCTGGTAGGAGCCCAGGGGCGGAGCCATCATGAGGTTCCACAGCAGCTGGGTGGCGCCCTCGGGAGTGGTGCTGACGAGCGCGCCCGGGGCGGAGACGAGCGCCACGCCGCGGTCCAAGGTGGCCACGAGGGTGCCCGCGAACGGGACGAAGACGGGGTCCTCGTCCCGGTACCGGCGCCCGGCGGAGTCCTGATAGGCGACGCCTTCTCTGCTGACGGCTGTGTTGGTCACGGTGTATTGGATGGCGAGGTCGCCATCGGAGCCCGCGACGGCGTCTGGGTCCAGCACCCGCTCGCCCCTCGAGTACTCCACGTGCAGGGCCACCGGGAGCGGCTTGCCGAACGTCGCGCCGGTCAGCACCGAGGTCTCCCCGGGGCCGCCGACGGTGATCTGTGCCGCGCCGTTGCTCACCGGGGGCGCGCCGGGTCGGTCGAGATAGCGCAAGCCGATGGTGGAGGTGGGGTCGGACAGGGTGGTCACCGGGTAGTCCCGGGCCACCACGCGGTTGACGAGCTCGGACTTCAGCGGCAGACCCGAAAGCCCCAGCGTGGAGGTGACGAGCTCCTCGTTGACCAGTCGGGGCTCCCGCGCCGGCCCGTCCGCGGCGGCGGGCGATGCGGGCCAGCCGCCGGCGGCCAGCATCGCGGTAACCGCGAGCGCCATCGCCGGGCCCTGCCATCGCGTGTCGTGGCGCGGCCTCATGAGGCGCTCCCCGGCGGGTGCTCGGGGCCGCCCATCAGGGCGTCGAACGAGGTGAGGTACGGCTCCGAGCCGTCCGCCGTCGGCGGCGCCGCGTCGGGGTTGGCGGCCGGGCCGGAGTCGACGTCGGGCCGCCTGGAGCCTAGGACGCTGCCGGCGGCCTCGGCGACCACCACGGCCAGGACCGCCGGCAGCAGGACGGCGGCGATCAGCGGCAGCGCCGACTCCCCCTGGGCCAGCGGCATCGAGAGCGCGGCCACAGCGACCGCCAGGGTCCCGAGGATCATCGACAGCGCGGCCGCGCGGCGCACAACCAGAACGGTGGCCAGGGCCACCACGATCAAAGTCGCGGCCACGACGGCGCCGGGCGGCGGGCCCACCGGCGGGACCACGGCGCGGATCGTCGCGAGCGCCAGCGTGGTGACGACGGCGCCGCCCACGTAGCCAAGCAGGCGCGTCCACGCGCTGGACCGTGCACCGCCGAGCGACGGCGGGAGAAGCGCCAGCACGCCGCCGAGGACCGACGCGGCCGCCACGGTAGCCCCGCTCCCGGGAGGGAGGATGGGCAGCCGCGAGACGGTTGCCCAGGCCAGGCCCACCCCAAGCACCGCGGAGAGCACCGCCAGGGGCCGGTGGCGCGCGAGCGGTCGCCGGCCGGGCCGAGCCACTGGCACGGCCATGGCGGCCGCGTCGAGGGCCTGCGGATCGCCTTCAACGTGGAGCTGCGGGAGCAGGTCGTCGAGCCATCGCGGCAGCCACCAGGTGCCCCGTTGCGCCAGCACGAGGATCGCCGGCACCAGCAGGCAGCGCACGATGGTCGCGTCAATGGCCACGGCGGTCGCGAGCCCGATGCCGAACATCTTCACGATCGGGTCGGTCGACAGCACGAAGCTGGCGAAGACGACCACCATAATGAGGGCAGCCGCGGTGACCACGCGGCCGGTGTCGGCCAGACCCCGCCGTACTGCCGTGGTCATATCGCCGCTGCGCTCCCAGTGCTCGCGGAACGCGGTGAGCAGGAACACCTCGTAGTCCATCGAGAGGCCGAACAGGACGGCGAACATCATCATCGGGACGTACGACTCGATGGGCACCGGCCCATCCAGGCCGATGAGGTGGGCGCCCCAGCCCCACTGGAACACCATCGTCACCACGCCGTAGGCCGCCGCGATCGAGAGCAGGTTCATCAGCGCGGCCTTGAGCGGGATGAGCAGCGAGCGGTACGCGAGCATGAGCAGCAGGAAGGACAGCGAGACGACGCCGAAGACGAACCACAGGGTGCGTTGGGCGATCAGCTCCGACAGGTCTGCGGTGGCGGCTGTGACGCCGCCGACGTGCGAGGACATCTCGAGGCCGCCCGTCGTCGTCGGCAGCACCTCCGCGCGCAGGCGCGTCACCAGCTCCTCCGTACGCGGGTCTGCAGACCCCCATTCCGGGATGACGCGGATGATCGCAACGCCTCCGTCGGTGCTGACGACCGTGGGGTCCACGGCGACCACGCCCGGGGTGCCGGCAAGCGCCGCCGCGAGGCCGACGAGGCGCACGTCTTTGGCGCGCGGGTCTCCCTCGGCCGAGTCTACCGAGACGGGGTCGTCTGTGCCGGGGCCTCCCGCGACCGCCCAGAGCTGGCTCACCACGGCCAGGGGCGCGGTCGAACCCGCCCCGAATCCGGCTCGCATCAGGTCGTCGGCCTTGCGGGCGGTGGTATCGGGCGGCAACGTGCTTGCGTCGGTGTGCCCCAGGGTGAGGGTGATCGCCGGGGCCGCCAGCACCAGCAGGATCAGGGTCGACCCGATGGCGTACCGCCACGGCTTGCCCGTGACGGCCTGCGCGAGAGCGGCCCAGCGGCTTCGGTCGAGCGTCTCGTCGGTGTCGCCCACCTGCTCGCGCATGCCCTTCGGCAGGACCCGCCTGCCGGTGACCCCGAGCAGGGCCGGCACCAGCGTGAACGAGGCGATGACGGCCACCCCGACCACGAGAGCGGCCGCGATCCCCAGCCAGGACAGGAAGGCCAGCCCGGTGAGCGCGAGTCCGCACACGGCCGCGATCAGGGTCCCGCCCGCGAAGATGATGCCGGCGCCGGCCGTGCCGGCTGTGCGCCCCACGGCGTCGTCGACCGGATAGCCCTGACGCAGCAGGGTGCGATGCCGCACGACCAGGAAGAGCGCGTAGTCGATGCCGACGCCGAGGCCAAGCATCGTGCCCAGGGTGGGGGCAACCTCGGGGATGAAGACGAGGTTGCCGAGCAGGCCGATCAGGGCCAGGCCGATCCCCACCGAGAGCACAGCGTTGGCGAGAGGGATGACGACCGCCGGGAACCGGCGCAATGTCGCGAAGAGCACGAGGATCGCGGCGAACAGGCCGAGGGCCTCCGACCTCCTGGTGTCGGGGCGCGACACCTGCCGACCGAGGAAGCCGCCCAGCTCGACCTGCACCCCCGGCGCCGCCGCCTCCCGGGCCGTGTCGAGCAGCTCTTGCCCGACGGCGGGCTCGCCCGCGGATCGCTCGGTGACGGTGACCTGCAGCAGCGCCGTGTGGCCGTCCTCGGAGATGAGAGCCGGGTTGTCAGCCGGGGTCACCACCGCCGTCACCGTCTCGATCCGCTCCAGGGCTCCTGCCACGGCGGCCACCGAGTCGGCCCCCGCCCCCTCGGCGAGGTCAGCGTCGGGATCCTGCAGGACGACGGGCACCGACTCGGCCGCCGAGCCCGGAAAGGCGCGGTTGAGCAGGTCCTGCGCGACGGCGCTGTCGGTGCCGGGGAGCAGGTACGTCTGGGCGACCGCTCCTCCGACAGCCCGGTTGAGGCCGATGACGGCGAAGGCCACCACCAGCCACAGGCCGATGACGAGCCAGCCGCGATTCGCGCAGCGGCGCGCCAGCGAATACAGCCACCTGGTCACGTCCTCACCCTGCCAGAGGTGAACAGGCGCGGGCCCCACGACCCGATCGGGCTCCGACGCCGGCGACCTCGCGCTGCGGATCGCCAAGCGCCACCTTGGCGAGACCAGGCTGGCGATGGGCCGCAACGCCTACCGCGGCGTGACCGCAGAGGTCGGCTGAACGCACCCACCCCGGCGGGGCGGCTATTCCTAGCCCGGGCTGGGTCAGGCTGATCCACAATGGAGGCATGACGCCGACGGGCATCACCCGGGTGCTCTTGGTTGCGGTGCTCGTCGTGGCCGCCGTGGGCGCGCTGGACGCCGGGATCGGCCGGGAGTGGGAGCTCGTCGGGCTCTTCGGCGTCGTCGCTGCGCTGGCATCGGTGCTGCTGCTGCGCACCCGGGGGCGTCGGCGGGTGACCACCCTGCGAGCCGACCTGGCCGCCGCGCTGGCCGACCGCTCCCTGCTGACGGGGGAGCCGCTCGACCAGGTGACCGATCGCGCCGTCGCCACGTACCTGGGTGCGCTGGTCGAACCGGACGAGGCGACCCGGCCGTGACCGGCTCGGCGGGACGGGGCCCGTCGAGCGAGCCGCCCACCCTGCTGGAGTTGACCGGTGCTGGCGCCCCGGCATCCCTGGTCGGGGGCAAGGGGGAGTGGCTCGACCGGCTCATCGCCGCGGGCTTCGCCGTCCCGTCCTGCCTGTCGCTCACGACCGCCGCGTACCGGCTGGTGGCCGCCGCGCCCGGCCTGACGGGGTTCCTGGCCGAGGTGGCCTCCGGGCCGATCCCCGCCCAGGGGGGCCACCAGCAGGCGCGCGACGCCGCCGATGCCGCGTTCCTGGGGGTCCCGCTCCCCGACGCCGTGGCCTCCGCGGTTGCCGCGGCCGCCTCGCTCCGCGACCCCGGCGGGCTGCTCGTCGCCAGGTCGTCGGCGACCGCCGAGGACCTGCCCGGCGCGTCCTTCGCCGGCCAGTACCGCTCGTACCTGGGGGTGCCCGACGACGCGGCCCTGGAGCGGGCCATCCGCTTGGTGTGGGCCTCGCTGTGGTATCCGGAGGCCCGCGCCTACCGACGGTTCCACGGGATCGACGAGCAGGGCCTGGCGATGGCGGTCTTGGTCATGCGTCAGGTGCCGGCCCAGAGCGCGGGGGTGGCGTTCACGGTGGACCCGGCAGGCGCGACGGGCTTCGTGCGGGTGGAGACGGTCCCCGGTCTCGGCGAGGGCCTGGTGAGCGGGGCGGTGACCCCGACGGTGCACCTGGTCCCCCGCCGGGCGACGGGCATGCGCGCCGAGCCAGAGGTCGATCCCCTGGCCGCCGAGGTGGCCGCGCTGGCCCTGCGGATCGAGTCCGCCTTCGGCGAGCCGCAAGACGTCGAGTGGGCCCGGGATGCGGCCGGGTTGTGGGTGCTGCAGGCCCGCCCGGCGACCGGCGGCTCGGGCGCCGGGGACGGCTTCGACACGGCGAAGGCCGAGGATCGGCGATGGACGACGAGCGGCATCGCCGAGATGGTGCCGGGCGTGCTGCCCCCGCTGCGGTGGGAGGTGGTGCACCTGCTGTTGGAGGAGGCGGTCCGGCAGCAGGAGGACCGGCACGGGGTGCTCCCGGTGGACGCGCTGGCCGGCCGGGACCTGCTCGGCCGGGTGCGCGGGCGGGCGGCCCTGGACGCAGGCCTGGTCGACCGACTCAGCGCCAATGCGCAGCGGCGGGTGGGGCGCCTGGCCTCCCTCGGGGTGGCCGGCGCCGGGCTGGTGGCGCGCAGGCGCGCTCTCTGGGAGGCCGGCACGACGACGGTCGCCGCCCAGGAGCTGCTCAGCCTGGCCCCAGAGCTGGCCTCTCTCCCGGACCCGGCCCTGCTGGCGTTCCGGCGGCGGGTGATCGACCTGACCGGACGGGCGATGGCCGCGGAGGTCGCTGTGGCGGCCGAGGCGCTCGCGGCCTACTCGCGGCTCGAGGAGACCCTCACCCACCACCTGGAGGAAGCGGAGGCCCGGTCGTGGGCTGCGCGCGTGACCGCGCGGCCCGGAGGGACGGTCGCCGGCTGGCCTCAGCAGGCGCTCGCCGAGGCCCTGCGGAAGGCTCCCGCCGGTGCGGTGGCCGCGCTGGTCGCCGCCGACGGCTGGGGATCGGCCCGCGCTTCGTTGGCGGAGGTGGCGGGAGGGCCCGCCCTGATCGACCGAATCGAGGCGGTGATCCGGGGCGCCGGCTCGGCCGCAGTGGTTGGCGGTCCCACCTGGGATGAGCGCCCGGCGCTGCTGTGGCCGCCGCTGCGCGCGCTGGCTGCGCAGGCCGCCGACGGCCGGCTGCCGAGCCGCCCGGACCCGGGGCAGGCGACTGCGCTCGACGACCTGCTGGACGGGCTGGCCGCCAACCCCGAGTGGCGGCAGACCCGGCTGCTCACCCTCCAGGTCGCCGATCTGCGCCGTCCGCTGATCCGACGGCAGGCCGAGGACGCGGCCGACCTGCTGGAGCGCCGGGAGCGGGCCAAGGCCGGGGTCCTCGCCCTGGGCGGGGTGCTGCGCCGGGTGCACCTCGAGGTGGGCCGCCGCCTGGCCGAACAAGGCCGGGTGGAGCAGGCCGAGGACGTGGAGCTGCTGGGGGAGCGCGAGCTGCAAGCCGCGTTGGCCGCCTCGGGTGGCGCAGCCTCCGACCCGCGGCCGACACCCACCCAGGCCGAACTGGCCCGCCGCCGCCGGTGGCTGGCGCGCTGCGAGGAGGCCGGTCCGCTCCCGGAGGAGTGGTCGGGCGAGCCACCGCCGGCCGTCAGCGGGCCCGCGCTCCCGGGCCAAGTCCTCAGCGGATGGGGTGCCTCGCCGGGGCGGATCACCGGGCCGGTGCGCGTGCTGAGATCGAGCGACGAGAGCGGGTTGGTCCGCGGGGAGGTGCTGGTGGCCCGCACGACCGACGCCTCCTGGGCCCCGCTGCTCATGGTCGCGGCGGCGGTCGTCGTCGAGGAGGGTGGGCCGCTCTCGCACGCCGCGATCGTGGCGCGCGAGTTGGGGATCCCCGCCGTGGTCCACGTGCCGGGTGTGGTGGCGCGGCTGTCCGACATCGCCGCGGTGGTCACCGTGGACGGGGACGCCGGCACCGTGGCCGTCGCGGAGCCCGAGGTGCCGTGATGGCCGACTTGGCGGTCATCGTCCCCACGGTCCTCGGCCTGGGCCTGCTGTTCACGCTGGCCACGCTGCTCCGCGACGCCTACCACCGGGTCCGCGGCCCGGGCTGGATGAGCCGTCGGTGCGGGGTCGACGGGCGGGCCTCGGCGCTCTGGGCCGCGGGACGCCTGGGCCCGGCCGGGGCCGTGGGGGAGGACCTCGAGGGACGGCGTGGCCGGAGCGCCTACCGGGCCTGGGGCATCGCCCTGTGCGCGCTGAGCGGCTACCTCGTGCTCGGCTCCTTCGGGAACTTCATCGGCTGGACCTTCTGGGCCGAGAACGTCTCCTGGCTGTGGCTGGCCTTCCTCGCCTTCGCCGCCGCCTTCGGGTTCCTGGGGGTGGCCGCGCTGACCCTGGCCGCCCGGTGGGACCGCGCACCCGCCTGGATCCGGCCCGTCCTGGCCCGCACCCCGCTCGGCCGCATCCCCGACCGGCCGTCGGTGCAGTCGGTCGTCATCGCCCACCCGGCCCACGTCCGGCGCCGGCACCGACCGGCTCCGGTCCGCCCGCTCGGACCGCACCACGTCACTGACCGGGTGGCCGCTCGGCGCCCGCGTGCTGGCGAGCGGATGGACCCTGGTGGCGGTCGCGGTGCTCGGCTGGCTGACGGTGCGGGGCGCGATCCCCGCGACCCCTGAGGAGCTGGACGCCGCTATCGCGACCCCGGCCTGGATCGCCCTGGCCGTCCTCGTGGTGTTGGCGGCGGTCGCCGTCTACCGGTGGGAGCTCGGCGGCGCCGTCGCGCTGGCGGTGGCCGCGGCCCTGCTGGCGCTGCTGTCCTCGATCCAGTACCCCGCCCCGGTGGCGGTGCTGGTGGCCGCGGCCTTCGCCGTCCCTGCGTTCCTGCACTGGCTGGCCTGGCAGCGCGACCACCGGATCCACCACCTGGTCCGGGTGGCCGCCCTCACCTCCCTGCTCCTGCTCGGGGTGTGGACCGGGTCGGATCGGATCTACCTGCACTTCTTCGGCCCGACCCACCCGGAGTCGGTCGCGGCCCGGCTCCCCGACTCCCCGGTGGTCTGGGCCTGGACGGGCGGCACCACCGCCCGGTCCACGACCGTGGTGGCCCAGGTGCGCGGCGACGACGAGGGGCCCGCGGTCCCGGTCCGGCTGGCCGTGTCCACCGGCCCCGACCTCGCCGACCCGACCTGGTCGGCCCCCGTCGCCGCCACAGCGGCCGGGCAGCGGGTGGCGCGCCTCACCGTCGGAGGCCTCCGCCCGGGCACCCGCTACCACTGGGCCGTCGAGGTCGACGGCGTGCTCGACCGCGTGCGCACGGGCACCTTCCAGACGATGCCCGAGGGCCCGGCCAGCTTCACCCTGGCGGCCGCGGCGTGCGCCCGCTCCGGCTCGAACGGCAGCGTGTTCGACTCGATCCGCGAGTCGGCCCCGCTGGCGTACCTGCAGATCGGCGACCTGCACTACGCCAACATCCGGGTGAACGATCCGGGCCGCTTCCGCGAGGCGTACCAGCAGCTGCTCACGGCGCCCGGGCAGGCCGCGCTGTACCGGTCGACGTCGATCGCGTACGTCTGGGACGACCACGACTTCGGCGCGAACGACAGCGACGCGACCTCGCCGAGCCGCGCGGCGGCCGGCTCGGTCTACCGCGACTGGGTTCCCGCACCACCCGCTCGTGTCCGATCAGCCGACCGGCGCCGATCGGGCAGTCCTTCGTCGCCGGGCGGGTCCGGGTCGTCATGACCGACACGCGCTCGCAGCGGACGCCGAAGGGGTCCGCGACCGGGTCGGCCCAGCAGGTGATGGGGGCGGAGCAGGAGGAGTGGTTCGCCGCCGAGCTCGCCGCGGCCCGGGCAGCGGGCCAGGTGGTCGTGTGGACGGGCGGCATCCCGTGGATCGGCCCGGCGGAGCCGTCCGATGACGCCTGGTCTGGCTACGCCGACGCCCGGCGCCGGACGGCCGACCTCATCGCGGCCGCTGGGATGCAGAATCGGCTGGTGCTCGTCGCCGGAGATGCCCACATGGTGGCCTTGGACGACGGCACGCACTCGGACTACTCGACCGCAACTGGCGGGTGGCTTCCCGGTGCTGCAGGCGGCGGCCCTCGATCGGCCGGGCAGCCAGAAGGGCGGCCCGTACTCTGGCGGCGCCTTCCCAGGCGGCGGTCAGTACGGAGAAGTCGCCGTCCAGGACGACGGCGGCCCGACCCTCGCCGTCACCCTGCGGGGCCGTACCTGGGACGGCCGCACCCTGGTCGAGCAGACCTTCACCCTGCCGGTCGGGTGAGCCGAGTGCCGCACCGGTTCGTGCTCGTCTTCGGCGACTCGCTGACCTTCCACGGGCCCGAGCAGCCGGAGCGGCTGGACGACCCGCGGCTCTACCCGAACGTGATGGCGGCCGCGCTGGGCGACGACGTGCGGGCCGATGTCGTCGCGCGGCTCGGCTGGACGGCCCGCGACGCCTGGTGGGCGGCGACCAAGGACCCGCGGGTGTGGACGTACTGCATCCCGCGGGCCGACGCGCTCGTGTTGGGCGTGGGGCAGATGGACCACCTGCCGGCTGCCCTGCCCACCTACCTCCGCGAGGGCATCGCCTACGTCCGGCCGGGCGCCCTTCGGCGCCAGGTCCGCCGGGCGTACCAGGTGGCCAGCCCGCACGTGATCCGCGCGACCGGGGGCCGGGTGCGCCAACTGCCCCAGGCGGCGACCGACCAGTACCTCAGCCGCATCGTCCAGGGGGTCCGGCACTACCGGCCGGGCATCCCGATCGCGCTGCTCGGGCCTTCGCCGCACGCCGCGGGGGCGTACCCCTCGCAGCGCCACCACGCGCCGGCGGTGGCGGCCGGGCGGCGGTGGGCGCAGCGCGAGGGGGTCGGCTTCGTCGACCTCGACCCGATCGTGCAACCGGGGATCGACTCCGGCGAGGGCAACCCCGACGGGATGCACTGGTCGTGGGCGCGCCCACCGGGGAGTCGGCGGAGGCCCTGGCCGCGGCGCTGAGGGACCAGGGGTGGGCCGGCTGACTGGGGTACCCTCACCCACGTGGCCCGCAGGTTGCTCCTTAGCCGGCCGCGCTGACCCAGCACCCCTGTCGGCGCGGCGACCCCTCCTGAGCGAGGGGCTTTTTCATGCCTGGGCCCGAAGCGGAGAAGAGAAGGACGATGACGAGCGAGACGCACGAGGCGCGCGCCGCCGAGCCCGGCGAGCGCGAGGCGTACGACGTGCAGGCCACGCAGGAGAAGTGGCTGCCGGTGTGGGACGCGCTGGCGCCGTTCCGCTCAGGCGACCCCGGCGACCCGCGCCCCAAGAAGTACGTCCTCGACATGTTCCCGTACCCCTCGGGCGACCTGCACATGGGCCACGCCGAGGCGTACGCGCTGGGCGATGTGATCGCGCGCTACTGGGTGCTGCGCGGCTTCAACGTGATGCACCCGATCGGCTGGGACGCCTTCGGCCTGCCCGCCGAGAACGCCGCGATCAAGCGCGGCAACGACCCGGCCGCGTGGACGTACGAGAACATCGCCACCCAGAAGGCGTCGATGCGCCGCTTCGCCTGCTCGTTCGACTGGGACCGGGTGCTGAACACCTGCGACCCGGAGTTCTACCGCTGGAACCAGTGGCTGTTCCTGCGGCTGTTCGAGCGGGGCCTGGCCTACCGCAAGCCCTCGCAGGTCAACTGGTGCCCGAAGGACCAGACGGTGCTGGCCAACGAGCAGGTCGTGGGCGGGCTCTGCGAGCGCTGCGACACCCCGGTGACCAAGAAGAAGCTCACCCAGTGGTACTTCAAGATCACCGACTACGCCGACCGGCTGCTCGACGACATGGCCCAGCTGGAGGGCCACTGGCCGGACAAGGTCCTGTCGATGCAGCGCAACTGGATCGGCCGCTCGACGGGCGCCGACGTGCGCTTCGCGATCGAGGGCAGGGCCGAGCCGGTGACGGTCTACACGACCCGCCCGGACACGCTCTACGGCGCGACCTTCTTCGTGGTGGCGGCCGACAGCGACCTGGCCGCGGAGCTGGCGGCGGCCGCCTCTGCCGAGGTGCAGGCGGAGTTCGCCGCGTACGTCGAGGGGATCAAGGGCGAGAGCGAGATCGAGCGGATGTCGACCGAGCGGCCCAAGACCGGGGTCGCGCTCGGGCTGCACGCGGTCAACCCGGTCAACGGCGCGCTGCTGCCGATCTACGCCTCCGACTACGTGCTGGCCGACTACGGCCACGGCGCGATCATGGCCGTGCCGGCCCACGACCAGCGGGACCTGGACTTCGCGCGCGCCTTCGGGCTGCCCGTGCAGGTCGTGGTCGCCTCCGACGAGCCCGACCCGGCCGAGAGCGGCGTGGCGACGCCGGGCGACGGCGTCCTCGTCAACTCCGGCCCGCTGGACGGGCTGCGCAAGGCCGAGGCGATCGAGGCGATCGTGGCCCGGCTCGAGGCCGACGGCCGGGGCCGGGGCGCGGTCAACTACCGGCTGCGCGACTGGCTGATCTCGCGGCAGCGGTACTGGGGGACGCCGATCCCGATCGTGCACTGCCCGTCGTGCGGCGAGGTGCCGGTGCCGGACGCCGAGCTGCCGGTGCGGCTGCCGTCGGCGGAGGGCCTGGACCTCAAGCCCAAGGGGACCTCGCCGCTCGGCGCGGCCACCGACTGGGTCAACGTCGCGTGCCCGCGCTGCGGGGGAGCGGCCACCCGCGACACCGACACGATGGACACCTTCGTCGACTCGTCCTGGTACTTCCTGCGCTACCTCGACCCGGCCAAGGAGGACGGCCCGTTCGATCCCGCGCAGGCCGCGCGAGTGGATGCCGGTCGACCAGTACGTCGGCGGCGTCACGCACGCGATCCTGCACCTGCTGTACAGCCGGTTCTTCACGAAGGTGCTGCACGACCTGGGCTACCTGGACTTCACCGAGCCGTTCTCGCGCCTGCTCAACCAGGGCATGGTGCAGATGGACGGCTCGGCCATGAGCAAGTCGCGGGGCAACCTGGTGCGGCTGTCCGACGAGCTGGCGGTGCACGGCGTCGACGCGGTGCGGCTGAGCATGGTCTTCGCGGGGCCGCCCGAGGACGACATCGACTGGGCCGACGTGTCGCCGGCGGGCTCGGCGAAGTTCCTCTCGCGCGCCTGGCGGCTGTCCGGCGAGGTGGGGTCGCCCGTGGGCACGGAGCCCTGCGGCGGGCGACCTGGCGCTGCGCCGCGCGACCCACCGGGCCGTCGACGACGTGCAGCGGGCGGTCGAGTCGCACCGGTTCAACGTCGCGGTGGCGCGCCTGATGGAGCTGGTGAACGCCACCCGCAAGGCGGTCGACACCGGCGCCGGGCCCACGGACCCCGCCGTGCGCGAGGCGGTCGAGGCGGTGGCCGTGATGCTGTCCCTCGTCGCCCCGTACACCGCCGAGGAGATGTGGGCGCGGCTCGGCCACCAGCCGACCGTCGCCCGCGCCCCGTGGCCCGCGGTCGACCCGGCCCTGCTCGTCCAGGAGTCGGTCACCTGCGTCGTCCAGGTGGCCGGCAAGGTGCGGGCCCGGCTGGAGGTCAGCCCGTCGATCGCCGAGGACGAGCTGCGCGAGCTGGCCCTGGCCGACCCCGCGGTCGCCAAGGCGCTGGACGGCCGAGGCGTCCGCACCGTCGTGGTCCGGCCCCCGCGGCTGGTGAACGTGGTCCCCGCCTGACGGCGGGACCGCTAACCTTCGGCGCATGCCTGGATCGATCGCCGTCGTCACCGACTCCACGGCGTACCTGCCCCCCGGCCGGGCCGCCGATCGGGGCATCCGCGTGGTGCCGGTCCACGTCGTGCTCGGCGGCGTCGAGCACAGCGAGGGCGTCGACGTCACGGGCGACCAGGTGGCCGAGGCGCTTCGCCAGTGGGTGCCGGTCACCACGTCGCGCCCGTCGCCGCAGGCCTTCCTGGACGTCTACCTCGCCGAGGCCGAGGCCGGCGCCGAGGGCATCGTGTCCATCCATCTGTCCGCCGACATGTCGGGCACGTACGAGGCGGCCAGGCTCGCGGCCAAGGAGTCCCCGATCCCCGTCGAGGTCGTCGACAGCCGGGGCATCGGGATGGCGCTGGGCTTCGCCGCGGACACCGCGGCGCGCGCGTCCGAGCGGGGCCTGCCGCTGGAGGAGTGCGCCGCGCTGGCCGAGGCGCGGGCGCGCGCGGCCAGCGTCTACTTCTACGTCGACACCCTCGAGTACCTCCGCCGCGGCGGTCGGATCGGCCCGGCCGCCAAGCTGCTGGGTTCGGCGCTCGCGGTCAAGCCGCTGCTGCACCTCGTCGACGGGCGGATCACGCCGCTCGAGAAGGTCCGCACCACGTCCAAGGCGATCGCCCGGCTGGAGGAGATCGCCGTCGAGCGGGCGACCGGGCAGGTGGCCGACCTCGCCGTCCACCACCTGGCCAACGAGGCGCGTGCGCGGGTGCTGGCGACGCGGCTGCGCGAGCGGCTGCCCGAGCGCCGGCGAGATCGTGGTGGGCGAGGTGGGCGCCGTCGTCGGGGCCCATGTCGGCCCGGGCATGCTCGCCGTCGTCGTCGCCCCCCGCTGAGGGCGCCGTGTCCCTGGGCGCCGCCGGGATCCTCCTGCTCGCCGCCGTCGTCGGCTACGCGATCGGGTCGCTCAGCCCGGCCACCTGGATCGCCCGGGCTCGCGGTGTCGAGCTGGCCGACGAGGGGTCCGGCAACCCGGGCGCGACCAACGCCGGCCGGTTGCTCGGCGCCAGGTTCGGGGTCCTGGTCTTCGTCCTCGACCTGCTCAAGGGGTTCATCCCGACCCTCGCCTTCCTGCTCTGGCAGGGGGAGGCCGCCGGGCTGGTGGCCGGCTTCGCCGCCGTGATGGGGCATGTCACCTCGCCGCTGCTGCGCGGTCGAGGCGGTCGAGGGGTGGCCACCGCGTTCGGGGCGCTCCTCGCGGCCGCGCCACCGACGGCGGTCGCCGCCCTGATGGTCTTCGTCCTCGTGGCGCTCGTCACGCGCTGGATCGCGCTGGCCTCGGTGCTGGCGGCCTGGACGGTGGCCGTCGCGGCGGTCGCGACCGACGGTGGCGCGCCCGGAGTCGACCGACGAGGCGTTGGTGGCGTTCTCGCTGGCGATCGCGGCGGTGATCCTGTGGCGGCACCGGGACTCGCTCAGCGACGGCTGGGCGCGGGTGCGGCGCGGCCGCTCCGGCGGCTGACCGTCCCCAGCCGGGCCGCTGACCCCGTTCGTCCACAGAGCGCGCCCGGGCGCTCCCCCCGCGGTGCGTCGGCTCCTAGCGTCGACGGGCATGCCCACCCGTCCGCACCCCGCAGCGGAGGCCGCCGCGCGCCTCGGCGAGCGGATGGGCCGTCCGCTGGGGGCAGGCGTCCCGCCGACGCCGCCCGCAGGGCGGCGCGGCCGCGTGCTGCGCGGCCCACCGGGGGATCGCCGACGACCGGGGTGGCGGCTGGTCGCGTCCGGGGAGGCCCTCGCCGCGACGGTGGCGCATCGAGCCGTCTGCGGCGCTGCTGCTGGTCGCCGTCGCGGTCGCCGTCGTCGGGTGGTTCGGCTGGTCGGCGCTGCGCCCCGAGCCGGCGCCGATCGAGGCCTCCCTGGAGAGCCAGGGCGAGCCGTGGCCCGACGCATCGGCTTCACCGGCCGCGCCGGACGTCGGCGCCTCGACCCTCGATGCGTCGGCCGAGGTCGTCGTCGACGTGCAGGGCGCGGTGGCCCGGCCCGGCGTGCACCGCCTGCCGGCGGGCTCTCGGGTCGTCGATGCCGTCGCCGCGGCCGGGGGGCCGGTCGCAGGGGGAGCCGCGCCCGGCCTCAACCTGGCCCGAGTCCTCGTCGACGGAGAGCAGTTGGTGGTGGGCGCCGCCGAGGCTGCGGACCCGGCGGCCGCCGGCGCGGCCGCGGCGGGGGGCGCGGTGGCCGGCGACGGGAAGGTCGACCTCAACCGGGCCTCGCTGCCCGAGCTGGACGGGCTGCCCGGGGTGGGGCCGGTGCTCGCGCAGCGGATCATGGACTTCCGGGTCAAGGCGGGACGCTTCCGCTCCGTCGAGGAGCTGCGCGAGGTCAGCGGGATCGGTGAGCGGACGTACGCGCGGCTGGCCCCTCTGGTCCGGGTGTGACCCGCCGTGCACCGGGGTCAGCCGGCGCCCCCTCGGGATGGGCCGGCGCCCGAGACTCGGCCCGGGCTCGACGCACGGCTGGCCGGCCCCGCGGCGATGGCCTGGGTCGGGGCTTGGGTGGCCACCGGTTGGCCCCGGGCGGGGCTCGTCGCGGTGGGCGGCTCGGCGATCGCCGGCCTCGCGGTCGCTCGGGGCGGCGCGCCGTCGGGGCGGAGGGCTTCACTGGGCGGCGGTCGCCGCCCTGGCTGCCGGCGCCGCGGCCGCCGCCTCGGGGGCCTGGGCGGTGGCCTCCGTCCAGCGCGGCCCGGTGGATGAGTGGGCGGCCGAGCAGCGGGTCGTACGGGCGGTCCTGCGCCTGCAGGCCGACCCGCGTCCCGATCGCTCGGCCGCGCGTCGGCGCCCACCCGGGTGGCGGTCGACGCGGTGCTGGTCCGGGCCTGGACCGGTGCGCCCAGCGGCGGAGCGACGGCAGGACAGGGCGCGCTCCCCGTCGGCGCGGTCGCGGAGCCGGGCCAACCGGTGTCGGTGCTCGCCCCGGCGGCGGGATGGGCCGGGCCTGCTCCCCGGCGCCGAGGTCTCGGCGACCGGCACGCTGGCGTCGGCGGACGACCCCGATCGTGCCGCCCTCCTCTCCGTGCGGGGCCCGCCGGAGGCCGGCCGCGAGCCGTCCGCCGCCCAGCGCGCCGCCGGCGCGCTTCGGTCCGGGCTGCGCGCCGCCGCGGCGCCGCTCGCGCCGGATCCCGCCGGGCTCCTGCCGGGGCTGGCCGTCGGCGACGAGGTGGGGTTGCCCCGAGACCTGGCGGACGCCATGCGCGCGACCGGGCTCGGCCACCTGACCGCCGTGAGCGGCGCGAATGTCACCTTGATCGTCGGGGCGGTGCTCTGGTTGGGCCGCCTCGTCGGCGTCCGCGGACGCGCCCTGCCCCTGCTGGCCGCGGTGGCGGTGGTGGGCTTCGTCGTGGTCGCCCGCCCGCAACCGAGCGTGGTCCGGGCGGCCGCGATGGGACTGGTCGCCCTCGCCGCGCTCGGCCGCGGCACCCGGCCGGCGGCATTGCCGGCACTGTCGGCATCGGTGGCGATCCTCGTGGTCGCCGACCCGTGGCTGGCTCGCTCGTACGGGTTCGCGCTGTCCAGTCTCGCCACCCTGGGGCTGGTGCTGGCGGCGCCGCGCGTCGCCGCGCTGCTGGGGCGGTGGCTGCCGACCCCGGTCGCCCAGGCCCTGGCCGTGACGCTGGTGGCCCAGGTGTTCGTCGCCCCCGTCGTGCTGCTCCTGCAGCCCGAGTTGAGCTGGGTGGCCGTCCCCGCCAACCTGCTGGCGGCGCCAGCCGTCGCGGTGGTCACCTGGGGCGGGGTGGCGGCCGCGCTCGCCTCTCCCTTCGCCGAGGGGCCGGCGCGGCTGTGCGCCGAGGCGGCCGGCTACCCGGCCGGCTGGATCGCCTGGGTTGCTCGCCGCGGCGCCGAGGTCCCGTACGCCTCCCTGCCCTGGCCGCGGGGGCCGACTGGCGCGGCTGCCTACCTGCTCGTGGGCGCGCTGGGCGTGCTGGCCTGGCGGATCCGGGCCGCGGGAGGACGCGGGGCCGCGCTGCGCCCGCTTCGGGCCGTGGGCGCGATCGCCGTCGTGGTCGCGGTGTCGGCGCGGGTGCAGCTGCCCTCGGCCTGGCCGCCCGCCGATTGGGTGGCGGTGGCCTGCTCGGTGGGCCAGGGCGACGCCCTCGCGCTGAACCTCGGCGCCGGATCCGCCCTCGTGGTCGACACCGGGCCGGACCCCGAGCCGGTCGCGGCCTGCCTGGACGACCTCGGCGTGCGGCGGGTGCCGGTGCTGGTGCTGAGCCACTTCCACGCCGACCACGTCGGCGGGCTGGCCGGGATCCTCGCCGGGAGGCCGGTCGAGCGGATCCTGGTGTCCCCGCTGCGCGAGCCGGTCGACCAGGCCGAACGGGCCGCGCGGCTCGCGTCGGAGGCCGGGCTCGCCCTGGAGGCGGTGACCGCCGGCCAGAAGATGCGGGTCGGGGAGGCGGCCGTCGAGGTGGTCTGGCCTGCCCGTGCCATCGAGATCGGATCGCGCCCGAATCAGGCCAGCGTGGTGATGCTGGTCAGCCTTCGCGGCGTCCGGCTGCTGCTGACCGGCGACGCGGAGCCGGCCGCGCAGGTCGCCTTGCGAGCCCGCCTCCCGACGGTGCGCGCAGACGTGCTCAAGGTCGCCCACCATGGGTCGCGGCACCAAGACCCGGGGCTCGCCCAGGCCGTCCGCCCGGCCGTCGCCCTGGTCAGCGTGGGCGAGGGCAACGACTACGGCCACCCGGCGGCGATGACCCTGGAGGCCCTGCGCGGGCTGGGCGCGGCGGTGGGGCGCACCGACCGGGACGGCGATCTCGCGGTGGTCGCCCGGCCGGGGGCCCCTCCCGCCCTGGTGGCCCGGGGGGCCGAGGCCGGCTGGCATGCTGGCCCGTGATGCCCCCCGACGACGCCAGCCGCCCGGCCACGGCCCCGCCGCACCCCCCCGCGCGCGGCGGGCCGCCGCCGCTGACGCTCGTGGTCGGATCGGAGGAGTTCCTCTCCGGCCGGGCGCTTGACCACCTGATCGCCGCCGCGCGGGCCGAAGACCCCGAGACGACCGTTCTGCGGATCTCCGCCGAGACCCTGGTCGAGGAGCCCGGCACGCTGGAGGGGGCGCTGGCCCCCTCGCTGTTCGGCGAGCGCGCGGTCATCGTCCTTGAGGGGGCCGAGGGGATTGACGCCGAGTACGCGCGGTCCCGGGTGCTCCCCCTGCTAGACGACCTCCCCGATCACGTCAGCCTCGTCGTCGTGCACAGCGGGGCGGCCAACCGCGGCAAGGTGCTGCTGGAGGGCTGCAAGGGCGCCGGGGCCGCGGTCGTCGCGGTGGCCACCCCGAAGCCGGGCGAGTTGGAGTCGTTCTTGCGTGCCCAGGTCAAGGCCGAGCACCGCGTGCTCACCTCCGACGGCGCGCGCGCCCTGATCGAGGCCGTCGCGGTCTACGACAAGGGCGCCCTGAAGAACCTGCGCGGGCTGGCGGGCGCCTGCGCGCAGCTCGTGGCGGACACCACCGGCGCCATCGACGCCCGCGTGGTGGGGCGCTACTTCGCCGGGCGGGCCGAGGTGAAGGGCTGGGAGATCGCCGATGCCGTCGTCGAGGGCCGCACCGCGGAGGCCGCCGCCGCCCTGCGGGCCTCACTCGACACCGGCACCCACCCGCTGCTCGTGGTGGGGGCGCTCGCCGCGTCGCTGCGCACCCTGGCCAAGGCGAAGACGGCGTTCAGCGTGCCCGGGTTGCGCAGCGGCGACCTGGCCCGGGAGCTGGGCGTCCCGCCGTTCAAGGTCGACATCATCCGGCGGCAGGCCAATCCCTGGTCGCATCGCGGCCTGGCCATCGCGGTGGTCGCCGTGGCCCGCGCCGACGTCGCCGTCAAAGGCGGCGAGGAGTCCCACGCATACGCGCTGGAGCGGGCGGTCGCCGAGGTCCTGGCCGCCCGGTCGTTGAGCTAGGACCGGCCAGTACATGCCGACGGCGCCGGACCCCAGCGGGTCGGCGCCGTCAGAGGCGGTGCGGGCTGGCTCAGCTGGCCAGGCTCTCCAGGCTCTTGGCCATCGCCGACTTGCGGTTGGCGGCCTGGTTCTTGTGGATGACGCCCTTGGAGGCGGCCTTGTCCAGCTGGCGCGAGGCGTGCTTCATGGCCTCGGTCGCGGTGGCGGCGTCGCCGGCCTGGGTGGCCTCGCGGAACTTGCGCACAGAGGTCTTGAGCGCCGACCGGACGGCCTTGTTGCGCTCGCGGGCCTTCTCGTTGGTCTTGTTGCGCTTGATCTGGGACTTGATGTTTGCCACGGGGTGCCTTGTCTCGACTGGGGCCTACGGGGTGTGCGGCGCGCTTGGTGACCTGCAGGTGCGACACCTGCGGGCTGGCCTTCGGCGCTTCCGCGCACGCAAGGGCCAACGCTACCAGCGATCAAGGAGGGGCCCCAAACCCGCCGACGGCGCCACCGGGCGCCCCGCCCCCTCAGGCTCAGGCCGTGCGCCGCCCGTGCGGCGGTGGCCACGGTCTCAAACCGGGCGCGATCGAGCACGGCGCCCTCTCGGCGGACCGCGCTGGACGGGACCGCGAACAGGCGGTCGATCCGCACCGAGGAGGGCCGCTGCTGGCGGTCCCACGCCCCGGTGCCGATCGGCACCCAGCCGCGGTGGCCGGAGTGGTCCTTGCTCGACAGCATCACGGCGAGCAGGAGGTCGGGCGCCGATCCGGCGTACCGCTTCTCGGCTGCGTACCCCAGCAGGAGCAGCGGCCGGTCCTTGCCGCGGGAGGCGTCCTCCTCGTACGGCACCCAGGCCCAGACGATCTCGCCCGGGTCGGGGTCGCCGTCGCGCTCGGGGGCGTAGGCGATTCGGCCGCCGCCGGTGTGGGCGAGGGCTCCGCCGCGAGTCGGCCGCGCGTCCTCGCCGCCGCCCGGGGCGCGCCGGCCGGCCGGCGGCCTGGGGCGGGGCGCCTTGCCCGGTGCGGGAGCCTTCCGCGACGGGAAGAGGGCGGACAGCAGGCGCCGAAACATGCGCGCAGGGTAGCGGCCCGACTCGAGCCCTCTCCTGGGGGTTTAGCCGTTGCGGGCCCCTCCGTGGGACCATCGGCCGCGTGCCCCCCGCCCCCGAACCCGGTCGCACCGACCCGTCGCTGATCCGCAACTTCTGCATCATCGCCCACATCGACCACGGCAAGTCGACGCTCGCCGACCGGATGCTTGAGGTGACCGGGGTCATCGAGGCCCGGCAGATGCGCGCCCAGTACCTCGACCGGATGGACATCGAGCGCGAGCGCGGGATCACGATCAAGTCGCAGGCGGTCCGGCTGCCGTGGGCTCCGACCACGGGCGCGGGGGCCGGCGCCACCCACGTGCTCAACATGATCGACACCCCTGGGCACGTCGACTTCTCCTACGAGGTCTCGCGGTCCCTGGCGGCCTGCGAGGGCGCGGTGCTGCTCGTCGACGCCGCGCAGGGCATCGAGGCGCAGACGCTGGCCAACCTCTACCTGGCCCTCGAGAACGACCTGCACGTCATCCCGGTGCTCAACAAGATCGACCTGCCGGCCGCCCAGCCGGACAAGTACGCCGCCGAGCTGGCGCACCTCATCGGCGGCGACCCCGCCGACTGCCTGCGGGTCTCCGGCAAGACCGGCATCGGGGTGCCGGAGCTGCTCGACCAGATCGTCGCGCAGATCCCCGCCCCGGTCGGCGACGCAGACGCGCCCGCCCGCGCGCTGATCTTCGACTCGGTCTACGACACCTACCGCGGCGTCGTCACGTACGTGCGGGTCATCGACGGCGAGCTCACCCACCGCGAGCGGATCCGGATGTTCTCCACCGGAGCCGTCCACGAGATGCTCGAGGTCGGCGTGATCTCGCCCGAGCCGGTCGCCGCCCGCGGCCTCGGCGTCGGCGAGGTCGGCTACCTGATCACCGGCGTCAAGGACGTCCGCCAGTCCCGGGTGGGCGACACCGTCACCGACGCGGTCAAGCCCACCACCCAGGCGCTGGCCGGCTACAAGGACCCCAAGCCGATGGTGTTCTCCGGCCTCTACCCCCTCGACGGCTCGGACTACCCCGAGCTGCGCGACGCCCTCGACAAGCTGCAGCTCAACGACGCCTCGCTGGTCTACGAGCCGGAGACCTCGGTCGCGCTCGGCTTCGGCTTCCGCTGCGGCTTCCTGGGCCTGCTGCACCTCGAGATCGTCCGCGAGCGGCTGGAGCGCGAGTTCGGGCTCGACCTGATCTCCACCGCGCCCAACGTGGTCTACCGGGTGGCGATGGAGGACGGCTCGGAGGTCACCGTCACGAACCCCAGCGAGTTCCCCGGCGGCAAGATCGCCGAGGTGTGGGAGCCGGTCGTCCGGGCGACGGTGCTCTCGCCGAGTGAGTACGTCGGCACGATCATGGAGCTCTGCCAGGGCAAGCGCGGCGCGCTGCTCGGCATGGACTACCTGTCCGAGGACCGCGTCGAGCTGCGCTACACGATGCCCCTGGCCGAGATCGTCTTCGACTTCTTCGACCAGCTGAAGTCGCGCACCCGGGGCTACGCCTCGCTGGACTACGAGCCCACCGGCGAGCAGACGGCCCAGCTCGTCAAGGTCGACATCCTCCTGCACGGCGAGCCCGTCGACGCGTTCAGCTCGATCGTGCACCGTGACAAGGCGTACGGCTACGGCGTCGCGATGACGGGCAAGCTCAAGGAGCTCATCCCGCGGCAGCAGTTCGAGGTGCCGATCCAGGCGGCGATCGGCTCGCGCGTCATCGCGCGCGAGAACATCCGCGCGATCCGCAAGGACGTTCTTGCCAAGTGCTATGGCGGCGACATCACCCGCAAGCGCAAGCTGCTCGAGAAGCAGAAGGAGGGCAAGAAGCGGATGAAGATGGTCGGCCGCGTCGAGGTCCCCCAGGAGGCGTTCATCGCCGCGCTGACCGCCGACGTCGACGGGGCCACCGCGAAGAAGTAGCCCACCAAGCGCGATCGTGAGCGCGCCCGCGTCGCTGAAACCCGAGAGGATGGCGGGCAGACCGGGCAGGCTGTGCCCAGCGCCGTCGCCGGAGGAGGTGGGGATGCCGGAGCCGACTGAGTCCGAGTTGCTGCGTCCGTACGTCCCGCGCCTCCTGGTCGACTGGCTGCGCACCTCCCCGGACGACCTCTACCGCGAGGTCGAGGGGTCGCTGGCCTTCGTGGACATCTCCGGGTTCACCAAGCTCACCGAGCGCCTCGCCCGGCGCGGCAAGGTCGGCGCGGAGGAGATGAGCGACACCCTCAACGCGACCTTCGCCTCCCTGCTCGCGGTCGCCTACGACGACGGCGCGGGCCTGGTCAAGTGGGGCGGCGACGCGGTGCTGCTGCTCTTCGACGGGCCCGACCACGCGGCCCGCGCCTGCCGCGCCGCGCACCGGATGCGGGCCAGGATGCGGGAGATCGGCCGGCTTGAGACCAGCGCCGGACGCGTGACCCTGCGGATGTCGGTGGGGGTCCACAGCGGCACCTTCCACTTCTTCTTGGTGGGTGACCCGGCGCACCACCGCGAGCTGCTGGTGAGCGGACCCGCGGCCAGCGAGACCGCGGTCATGGAGGCCGCCGCGGCGGCCGGGCAGATCGGGATCAGCGCCTCGACCGCCGCGCTGCTCGACCGGCGGTGCGTCGGGGCCGCGCTCGGCGACGGCTTCGTCCTGCGCGCCGTGCCGGACGTCGCGCCGATCGGGGTGCCGCCGGCCAAGGACGTCACCGGGCTCGACCTCACGAGGGTGGTCCCGTCGGGGATCCGTGAGCACGTGCTCGCCCAGCCGGGCGACGCCGAGCACCGCTCGATCGCGGTCGCCTTCGTGCAGTTCTCCGGGACCGACGCCCTGCTGGAGCGGTCGGGGCCGGCGGCGCTGGCCGCCGCCCTCGACGAGGTCGTGCGCAACGTGCAGGACGCCACGGCGGCCCACGGGGTGACCTTCTTCGAGTCCGACATCAACCGCGACGGCGGCAAGATCATGCTCACCGCGGGTGCGCCGCGCAGCCTCGGCCACGAGGAGGACCGCATGCTGCGGGCGGCGCGTGTGGTGATCGAGCGGCCGGGGGTGCTGCCGGTCCGGATCGGCGTCAACCGCGGGCCGGTCTTCTCCGGCGACTTCGGCCCCGCCTTCCGGCGCACCTACTCGGTCAAGGGCGACGCGATCAACCTCGCGGCCCGCGTGATGGGCAAGGCGCAGCCGGGCGAGGTGCTGGCCACCGTGGACGTCCTCGACCGGGCGCGGACGACGTTCGACCTCGTTCCTCTGCCGCCGTTCCTGGTCAAGGGCAAGTCCCGTCCGGTCTCCGCGGCGCGCCTCGGCCCGGTGCGGGCAGGCGGGGCCGACGACGAGATCGCGGGGGCGATGCTCGGCCGGGCCGCGGAGCTGGCGCTCTTCCAGGACGCCCTCGCCCAGGTCATCGGGTTGCGCCGGGGTGAGCTGATCCGGCTGGTGGGAGACCCCGGGGTGGGCAAGACCCGGCTCCTCCACGAGGTGCGCGCGCGGGGCCACGGACGTCACCGTGCTCGCCACCTCCTGCGACGAGTACGAGTCGCGGACGCCGTACCTGCCGGTCCGGCGGCTGCTGCGCTCGCTGCTGGGGATCGGCGAGGGGACCTCGGCCGAGGCCGCCCAGGAGCGGCTGCGCCGGCCGGGTGGCGGCGAACGCGCCGGAGCTCATCCCGTGGCTCGCGCTGCTCGGCATCGTCCTGGGGATCCCGATCCCGGACAGTGCCGAAACCGCCGGGCTGGAGGAGCGGTTCCGCAAGGGGCGCCTGGAGGAGGTCACCGCCGCCTTCCTGCACGAGGCGCTGCCCTCGCCCGCCCTCGTCGTCGTCGAGGACGTCCACTTCATCGACGACGCCTCCGCGGACCTGCTGGGGCGGATCCTCACCGACCTGGCGGACCGGCCCTGGCTGATCGTCACCAGCGACCGCACCGACGAGGTGCGCCTGCGCTCCGAGGCCACGCCCCCGGAGCGCGTGCTGTCCCTTGGGCGGGCTCAACGAGGAGGAGGCCCTCGAGCTGGTGCACCTGCAGACCGAAGACGCGCCCCTGCCCCCGCAGTCGGCCCAGCTCCTGGTGGAGCGCTCCGGCGGCAACCCGCTGTTCCTCCGCGAGCTGATCGGCATCGCCACCTCCACGGGCAGCGTCGAGCGGCTCCCGGACACCGTCGAGGGCCTGGTCACGGCCGACATCGATCGGCTGCCGCCGGCGCAGCGGACCGTGCTGCGCTATGCCGCGGTCCTGGGCATGACCGTCGACGAGGACGTGCTCCGGCGGCTGGTGACGAGCCCCCCGCTTCGGCCGGGGCCGGCCGCCTTCCGGCCGCTGTCGGGCTTCATGGCCCCCGCCGGCCCTGGGCGGCTGCGCTTCCGGCACGCGCTGATCCGCGCCGCCGCGTACGACGGGCTGCCCTATCGCCGGCGCCGGGTGCTCCACGACATGGTCGGCGCCCTGCTGATGGAGAGCCTGCCGGATCCCGACGCGACCCCCGAGCCGCTCGCCCTGCACTTCCACCACGCCGGCCGCGCCCACGAGGCCTGGCACTTCGCGCGGCTGGCGGCGGAGCGCGCCCGGGCGCAGTACGCCCACGCCGAGGCCGCCGACTACCTGGGCTGGGCGGTCGAGTCGGGGCGCCGCGCCCAGGCCCCGCCCCAGGAGCTGGCCGCCGCCCTCGAGGCGCTGGGCGACGTGCGGTTCCTCCTCGGTCTGCCGCAGGAGGCCGCCGCCACCTACCGCCAGGCACTCCGGGACGCCCGCGGCGAGCCGCTGCGCCAGGCCGGGCTCCTGCTGAAGGAGGCCCGGGTCGAGCAGCGCCTCGGCAACTTCCCGCAGTCGCTGCGAAGGCTCACCCGCGGGATGACCTTGCTCAAGGACTCCGCGGCGCCCGACGCGTTGTCCATGCGCTCCCAGCTGGCCACGCGGTACGGCATCGGCCGGGTGAGCGAGGGCCGGTACGCCCAAGCGCTGCGGTGGGGCGAGGACGCGGTGGCCCTGGGTGAGCGCTCGGGCGACCCGCTGGCGAGGGCGGACGCCCACAACCTCATGCAGATGGTCACCCTCTACTCGGCGGAGCCGACCGAGGTCGACCATGGGCAGATCGCCCTGGACCTCTACCGCCAGGTGGGCGACCTGCCGAGCCAGGGCCACACGCTGAACAACCTCGGATTGCGCGCTCTGCTCGAGGGGCGCTGGGACGAGGCGCTGGACAAGCTGCGGGGGGCCGCGGAGATCTTCCGGGCCGTCGGTGACGCGGCCAGCCGGGGCAACGCGATCTACAACCAGGCCGATGTGCTGATCCGGCAGGGGCGCACCGACGAGGCCGACCCGCTGCTGCGGGAGGCTTTGCGCATTGCCCGAGGGGTCGACGACGAGGAGCTGGTCGCCCTGGTCGTCCGGGAGTCGGGCAAGAGCGCGGCCCGGGCCGGCCGGTTCGACGAGAGCCTGGCGCTGCTGGCCGACGCGATCCAGCGGCTCACCGAGTTGGGGGAGCCCTCGGAGGTCGTGGAGGCCGACGCCGCGGTCGCGGAGGCCTACCTGCTCAACGGCGACTGGGTCGAGGCGCTGGCGCGGACGGAGGCGGCCCTGGAGCGAGCGTCGGCGATCGGCGCGGCGACCCTCGTGCCCACCCTGCTGCGGATCCGGGGGGTCGCCCTCGTCGGGGCCGGACGCTGGGCGGAGGCCAAGGCGGCCTTCGCCGAGGGGCTGCTCGCCGGGTCGAGCCCGGGCACGCAGCACGAGCATGCCTTCCTGCTGGCGGGGCAGGCCGAGCTGGCGCGCCTGGAGCAGGATCCGGCAGCCGAGCGGCTCACCGCCGAGAGCGGGGCGATGCTGGCCGGCCTCGGGGTGGTCCGGCCCCCGCTGCCGGGCCTACCCGAGGCGCTCGTTGGTCGAGAAGCCGATCAGCGGTAGGAGCCGCGGATGTCCTCGACGAAGAGGACGTAGCCGATGAGGTCGCCGGCGTTGTCCCGCGTGCTCTGCCGGGTGTCGTAGCAGAACGTCTGGTTGGCGCCGACCTTGCCCTTGGCCGGGCAGGGGGGCGCGTCGGCGAACGGAGCGTTGTCGCCGTCCAGGTCGATCCACGGCTTGAAGGACGTGACGCCGCCGCCACCGCAGAGGGTCTTGTCGCACCTGAGCACGAGGGTGGCGGGGTTGTTCTTCGTGTAGAGCTTCGAGCCGTCCTCGCGCTGGAGGTTGGCCTTGCCGTTGACGAGCAGGGCCGCGTCCGGCGAGCCCAGGCAGTTGGTGACCCCGGCGCACTTGCCCTGAGCGAGCAGCACGCGGCCGAGGGCGCCGTTGGGCAGCAGCAGGCTGCCGCAGATCGGCTGCTGGGGGGTGGCGTCCGCGCACGCCGGGTTGACCACCGAGTCGCCGACTCCAGGCGACAGCGTCTTGGCGTACCCGAGGAGCTGCACGTCGAGGGTGATCGTGTCGCCGGTCAAGGCGGACCCGGGGGCCGAGACGGCGAGCACGACGCCGTTGCCGTACGGGGAGTAGGCCGCGCCCGCGATCGATCCGGTGCTCTCTCCGGCGGCGATGGAGCCGGTCACGGTGCCGCTCAGGACGCCGGTGGGCCCGCCGGTCTGGGCGAGGGTGAGCGTGGTGGCAGCCGTGACCGGGGCCTCGTTGCCGAAGGCGTCGAGGGTCCGCACGGTGACCGTGAACAGTTCGCCCTCGACGACGATGTCGACCAGGTCATTGGCGATGGGGTCGAAGACCTCCCCGGTGGCGTCGTCGATCACCGAGGTGATCTCGAGCAGCGTCGCCGGACCCGCGGTGATGGTCAACGGCTGCGTCACGGACGGCAGTCCGGCAGAGGAGACCACCAGCGACGTGCTCCCGACGGTCGTGGGGGCGGGCGCGGACAGGGTGACCGCCCCGGCCTGCGTGGTCAGCGTCGTCCCGGGCTGGCCGCCGATGCTGAGCGTGACGTCGACCGGCGCCGTGACCTGGTTGCCGTAGAGGTCGCGGACGACGACGCCGACGGTGACGGTAGAGCCCGCGGCGGCCTCCGAGGGGGCGCTGATCACCAGGGAGGCGGGGGCCCCGGGGGTGACGTCGAGCTGCGCCGCGTTGGGCGACGTCAGGCCGGGGCTGGTCGCGGTGACGTAGTAGCCACCGGGGATGACCGAGGTGGGGGCCGTCGAGGCTGAACGAGGCCGTCCCGTTCACCGCGTTCTGCGAGACCGAGCTTTCGCCGATGACCACGGTTACCAGGGCGGCGCTGTTCGTCGCGTTGCCGAACTCGTCGCGGACGTCGACCGACACCGCGTACGGCTGGCCGGCCTGGACGCTCGACAGCGGCGCGGGGTTGAACACGAGCTGGCTGGCGCCCGCGGGGTTGACCGTGAGGCTGGTCGATGCCGGTGCGCCAGAGAGGCCGGAGACGGAGACGGTGTAGGTCCCCGCAATGGTGATCGGGCCGGTGGACACCGACGCCACCCCGTCGACGGCTGCCGCCGAACCCGTCACCGTGCCGGCGGGACCGGTGGCGGTGATCGTCACGGTCGCGGTGCCCGAGGTCTGGTTGCCGTAGGAGTCCAGCAGCGCGACCTGGGCGGTGACGTTCTGTCCCGCGGTGAGGGCGGTCTGGGGCGCCTGCAGGTAGGACAGCGTGCTGGCGCTGCCTGCCCCGACCGCGATCGACGTCGAGGTGGCAGGGGTCAAGCCCCCGCTCGTCGCCCTGAGCGTGAAGATCCCCGCGGTGGTGATCGACAGGCCGGAGAACGTCGCCACGCCGTTGACGGCGGCCACCGTGGTGGTCCCGCCGAGGGCCGCGCCGATGCCGGCCAGCGTCACGAGCTGGTTGCCCGAGGTCGGCTGGCCGTCGGCGTCCAGGATGGCGACCGACGCTCCGAATACTGCCCCGGCGGTGACCGAGGTCGGCGGCTGGGCGGAGAAGGCCAGCTGGGTGGCCGGGGCCGCGGCGACGGTGAAGACGGGTGCGGGGGACCTGAGGGTGAAGACCTGGCCATCGCTCCAGGAAGCGGAGTTCTTCGCGGCGACGTTGAACGTATAGGGCCCTGGGGTGCTGGGCGCCTTGGCCGACAGCGACAGGGTCAATGACTGGCCGGGGGCGACCTTCTGGGCGCCCTGCACCGCGGGGGTGGCCACCTCGATCAGGGTGGTTCCGGGGGCCCCGCACCCGGTCGGCGAGCCGGCCGAGCACGTCGGGTAGCGGATCTCCCACCCTGCTGGCGTGCTCGCCGTGGCCTGAACCGCCGTGAACCCGGCCGGCACCACCACCTGCGCCGAGCCCAGGTCGTTGTTGCTGCGCGCGGAGTTCGTGAGCGTGATCACGGGGGTGACCGCCTGGTTGGCCGTCGATCCCGCGGGAGTGATGGTCGCGGTGAACTCGCGGCGGCTCGGGGCCGCTGACGCCGACTGCACGGTCGTCACACCCAGCGCGAAGGCGAGGAGGCTGGCGGTGGCGGCTGCGATCAGGCGGATCGGCTTGCTGCCACGGGTCGAACCGGTCATGACGATGTCCCCTCGGCTTGCGCTCGCGCGGCCCTGATGGGCGTTAGTTAGGTGAGCCTAAGGCGCGAATGCGGGGGAGCCTAGCCGATCCGGCCCACCCATTCAGCCGATCAAGGGAATCCCCTGCCGCCCGGCGTCCCACGCCGAGGGCGGCTAGCGTGCGGCCCCAATGAGCCGCGACGAGGGGACCCCGGGCGTCGGTGCGGTCCTGCGTCGCACGTTACGCAGCAGACCGCTCCGCCGGGCCCTCGCTGCGTACCTGGTCTTCAACACGGCCGAGTGGGCGACGTACGTGGCCCTCCTGGTGTGGGCGTTCGACCAGGGCGGGGCCGGCGCGGCAGGGGCCATCGCCCTGATCCAACTCGTGCCGGCGGCCCTCGTCGCCCCGCTGGGGTCGGTGATCGGCGACCGGATGCGGCGCACCCACGCGCTGGCCTTGGGATACGCGCTGCAGTCGGTGGCGATGCTGGCGACCGCGGTCGCGCTCTACGCGGACGCGCCGTTCTCGGTCGTCGCCGTGGCCGCGGCGACCGCGGCCTGCGCGATCACACTGACCCGTCCCGTACACCACGCCCTGGTCCCCGACATCGCCCGCAGCCCCGCGGAACTGGCGGCCGGCAACTCCGCGTCGACCACGGTCGAGGGCATCGCGACCTTCCTGGGGCCCGCGCTGAGCGGCGTGATGCTCGCAGCCTGGGGAGTCGCCTCGGTGTTCCTCGTCTTCGGCGCCCTGTCGTCGGCGTCGGCGCTGCTCACGGTGGGCCTGGTGGTGAGGGGCCAGGCGGTGCGCTCCGGCCGAGACCGCCTGCTGCCCGCGGCTATCGCGGGCTTCCGCGAGATCAGCGCAGACGCAGGGGCCGCGCTCCTGGTGGCGATGGTCGCGGCCCAGTACGTCGTGGTCGGCCTCCTCGACATCCTCGCGGTGGTGTTGGCCTTCGACGTGCTCGGGCTCGGTGATGCCGGCCCAGGGCTCCTGACGTCCGCGCTGGGAGTGGGCGCGGTCCTTGGCGCCAGCGCGAGCCTCGCCCTCGTCGGCCGGCGCGCGCTGGCCCCAGCGTTGGCGCTCGGGATCGCGTTGACGGGGCTGCCGCTCGCGCTGATCGCCGGCGTCGAGGTCCCCTGGGCGGCGTTCGCGCTGCTGGCCATATCGGGGGCAGGCAAGGCGTTCTTCGATGTGGCCGGCCGCACCCTGCTCCAGCGCACCGTCCGCGCCGAGGTGCTCTCCCGGATCTTCGGGGTCCAGGAGGCCGTGATGATGGCGGGCATCGCGGTCGGAGCCGTGGCTGCGCCTGCCGCGGTCGCGGCGTTCGGCCCGCGCGGGGCCTTCCTGATCGCCGGGGTCCTCCTGCCGGCCGTGGGGCTGCTGGCCTGGTTCTGGATCCGCCGGCTCGACGCCCGGGCGCTGCAGCCGGGACCGGAGTACGCCGCGCTCGCCGCCCTCCCGGCGTTTGCCGCACTTCCGCAGCGCGCACTCGAGCAGCTGTCGTGGGCGACGCGTGAGGTGCGCGTTCCGGCTGGGCAGGTGGTGATCCGCGAGGGGGACGACGGGGATCTGTTCTACGTCGTGCTGCAGGGGTCTCTGCGGGTCACCCAGGGTGGCCGCGAGCTCAGGACGCTCGGGGCCGGGGCCGGGTTCGGCGAGATCGCGCTGCTGCGCGACACCCCGCGCACGGCCACCGTCACCGCGGTCACCGACGTCGAGCTCGGCGCGGTGGACCGCGACGACTTCCTGCTGGCCGTCACGGGTCAGCCGGCGGCCCGCAGCAGCGCCGAGGATGTCGTGGACCGCTACCTCGCCGAGGACGAGTCGGGCTAGGGGGGCGGCTCGGCCTCGGCCGAGCGAGGCACGCCCCTAGCTGGCGGCGGCGACGTTGAGGATGACGGCCGCCTTCCCGTCGCTGGCCGGGTCGCTTGAGATCGTGTAGCCGACGTCGTAGCCGTTGCCGGTGAAGGTGCCTAGGTAGTTGCCGCCGAAGTCGGCGGTGTCCTTGGCGGTGAACCCGGCGCCCTCGAGATCGGACTTCCACGCTTCGTACACGTCTTGGGCCGAGCCGTCCACGGTGAGGCCGACGGTGAAGTCCTCGCCGGACTTGGTCGAGAAGGTCACGTCGCCGTCGGGCACCGGGACCACCTCCGGCCACCCCTCGGGCAGGTCGGCCCCAGTGCCGAACTCCGAGGTGTTGCCCTCCTCGTCGGTGACCTTGACCCCGTCGCCGTCGAGCTCGACGTCGGTGCCTGGGTTCTCGGCCTCGATGGCCTTCTCCGTTGCGTTCTCGGCCGCGTTGCCGCATCCGGCCAGGGCGAGCGCCAGCCCGAAGGCCGCTGCTGCGCCGACCACCGCGGCCCGGCGTGCCGATCTGCTCCGCCACATGATGTGCCTCCTCGCTCCAAGGCTGCCCTTCTGCCAACCTAGACCGCCTCGGAGGCGCTGCCCACGGCGCGCTCCTCGCCCTCGCGGGCGAGCGTGACCGGCAGCTTGAGGTCGAGGCCGTCCAACATCGCGTCGAGCTCGTCGTCGGTGCGGTTGGGGGCGTGGTGGGTGAGGGCGAGGGCGCCGACCCCGAGCTCAGCGGCGAAGTCGATGGCGTCCTGCACCGTCGAGTGGCCGAAGGCGTCGGCGACCGCGCGCTCGCGCTCGGCGAACTGGCCGTTGTGCACGAGCAGGTCTACCCCCTGGACCATCTGCCGGGCCTCCGCCGAGACCCCCGCGGAGAGGCGGTGGTCGGGCAGGTAGGCGATGGAGGCCGACCCGTCCTGGACCCGGTAGCCGTACGTGCGCCCGCCCTTGTGGTGCACCTGGGCCGCGGTCACCCGGAAGCCGCCCACCTGCCGCTCGCCGGGGTCGGCCGCGTGGAACGCCCACTGCCCCCGCAGCCCGTCCGGGCCGATCGGGAAGTTCGGCGGCGACATGGCCCCGGCGAAGAGCTCTTCGCCGGTCAAGCCGTCCTGGGCCGGCAGGTAGACCTCGACCTCCGATCCCTCGCGGTCGCCCGCGGCGAAGAAGGGCAGCCCCCACACGTGATCCCAGTGCAGGTGAGAGATGAGGATCGCGCCGCGGTACGGGGCCCCGCCGAGCCGACCGGTGAGGCTGCGAAGGCCGGTGCCCGCGTCCAGCACGAGGGCCGGGACCGTGTCGCCGTCGGCCAGGACCGCCACGCACGAGGTGTGGCCGCCGTAGCGGAGGAAGTCCCGGCCCGGCGCGGCCGTCGAGCCGCGCACGCCGAGGAACCACAGCCTCACGCGGCGCCCAGAGCTCCCACCCGGGTGCCCGGGCGGCGTGCCCGGTGGGTCGCGTGCGCCGGCATCTGCGCTGTCATGGAGGTCCTTGTCGTCGGGGCCGCCGCACAGGTTAGGGCCATCGGCGGCCCGACGGCGCAGGCGGGATGATGGGCCCATGCCCTCCGCGCTGCCCGACGGCGACCCGGCCCCGCCGGACGGGCGCCTCCCCGACCAGGCCATGGCCGCCCTCGGCGAGCGGCCGCTGTCGTTCTACCTGCACGTGCCGTACTGCTCGACGCGGTGCGGCTACTGCGACTTCAACACCTACACCGCCGACGAGCTCGGGCCGGGCGTGTCACGGGCGACCTGGGCGGACTCGGCCGTCGCCGAGATCCGGCTGGCCCGCTCGGTGCTGGGGGAGGCCGACCTGCCGGTCGAGACGGTGTTCGTCGGCGGGGGTACCCCGACGCTGCTGCCGCCCGCCGACCTCGTGCGCGCCCTCGACGCGGTCCGCGATTGCTTCGGGCTCGCCGAGGGCGCCGAGGTCACCACCGAGGCCAACCCCGACAGCGTGGACGCCGCCGCGCTGGCGGAGCTGGCCGCGGGCGGGTTCACCCGCATCTCGTACGGGATGCAGTCGGCCGTCCCGCACGTGCTGCGCGCCCTCGACCGGACACACGACCCGGAACGGGTGCCGCGGGTGGTGGCCGACGCCCGGGCGGCCGGGCTGCAGACCAGCCTGGACCTGATCTATGGAGCCCCGGGGGAGTCCGACGCCGACTGGCTGGTCCTCGGTGGCGGCGGCCGTCGCCTGCGAGCCCGACCACGTCTCGGCCTACGCGCTGGTCGTCGAGGAGGGCACCCGGCTCGCCGCGCAGGTACGCCGCGGCGAGGTCGCCGCGCCGGACGACGACGCGCTGGCCGACCGGTACGAGGCGGCCGAGGGCCTGCTCGCCTCGGCCGGCTTCGCCTGGTACGAGGTGAGCAACTGGTCGACGCGGGCCGAGGCGCGGTGCCGCCACAACCTGGCGTACTGGCGCGGCGACGACTGGTGGGGGGTCGGGCCTGGAGCCCACAGCCACATCCGGGGCACCCGCTGGTGGAACGCGCGCCACCCCGCCGCGTGGGCGACGGCGCTTGCCGAGGGGCGCTCGCCGGCGCAGGCCCGCGAGGTGCTGCCCGCCGAGGCGCGGCGCGCCGAGACGGTGCTGCTCGGGGTTCGGCTGGCCGAGGGGCTGGGGTTCGACGCCCTCGACGAGGCGGGCCGGGCGGCCGTGCCGGGGCTGGTGGCCGAGGGGCTCGTGGCGGCCGACGCCGCAGCCGGCCACCGCGTGGTGCTCACGCTGCGTGGCCGGCTGCTCGCGGACGGGGTGGTGCGGGCGCTGCTGCCCTGACGGCTACTTCACGATCCGCCAGTTGACGGGGTAGCGGTAGTACTCGCCGCGGTTGGCCGCGAGCGACGCCTGGATCACCCAGATCAGGTAGAGCACGCCGATGACGATGAGCATCGGGATGCCGATCAGGATGAAGACGAACGGGATGCTGACCAGCGCCGCGATCAGCGCGGTGATCTGGAAGTTCAGCGACTCGACGGCGTGCGCGCGGACGTACGGCGACTCGTTGCCCTTCACGAGCAGCACGATGAGCGGCGCGATGAGTCCCAGGGCGATGTAGGCGGCCACGAACGAGCCGAGGTGGCCCAGCATGGCCCAGGTGCGCTCGTCGGCGGGCTTCATGCTGGACGGGGCCGGGCTACCGTGCTCAGCGCCGTGGGGCTCGCCCACGGGGGAGGCCGTCGGGTTCTCGGTGGGGCTGCCGGTGGGGCCGGTCTCGGGGGCAGGGGTGCTGGCGGACATCGGGTCAACTCCTTGGCTGCGGCCGGCTGTCGACCGCACCTCCAGGGTGCCGCACCGCGACCCTGGGGTCATCGGTCGAAGGCCCTGACCGGACCCTGACCCACCCCTGAACGGCGCGGGTTACGGGGCGGTGGTGAAGTCGATCAGCTCCTCGACCCGCCCGAGCAGCGCGGGCTCGAGATCGGCGTACGAGCGCACGGCGCCCAGGATCCGCCGCCACGCGTCGCGGAGGTCGTCCGGGGTGCGGTGCGGCCAGCCCAGCCCGGCGCACACGCCCTCCTTCCACGGCCTGCCGCGCGGCACCTCGGGCCACGCGGCGATCCCCAGCGCCGAGGGCCGCACCGCCTGCCAGACATCGACGTACGGATGGCCGAGCACCCGCACGTGCGGGCCGGCGACCTCGGCCGCGAGCCGCGACTCCTTCGACCCCGGGACCAGGTGGTCGACCAGCACGCCGAGCCGGCGCCCCGGCCCGGGGCCGAAGCCGCGCACGGCCGCCGGCAGATCGTCGATGCCGTGCAGCGGCTCGATCACGACCCCCTCGACGCGCAGGTCGTGGCCCCACACCTTCTCGACGAGCTCGGCGTCGTGCACGCCCTCCACCCAGATCCGGCTGGCCCGGGCGACCCGCGCCGTCAGGCCCTCCACCGCGATCGACCCCGACGCCGACACCTTGGGCCCGGCCGCGGCCGCCGCCACCGGCCGGGTGAGGGCCACCGGCTCGCCGTCGATCAGGAACCCCGCGCCGTACCCGAACGCCTTGCGCGCGCCGCGCCGGTCCTCGAGCACCACGGCCTGCTTGTCGGCCGACACCACCGCCCCGCACCAGCCGGTCTCGGCGTCCTCGACCACCAGCCCGGTCTCCGCGGCGACGTCCGGCACGGGGCGCGGCCGCCGCCAGGAGCCGGGGCGACGCGAATCGGCGGGCCCGGCCAGCGGGTCCGCGCCGTAGCGGTCGTACGAGGGGGGCACCCGTCGGAACGTACCCGCGGACCGGCCTGGGACGGCGGCCGTGAGCGCCGAAACGCCGCGGCGGCCGTACGATTGGCACTCGATACCGCTGAGTGCCAGCCCGGCCCGGGCCGGCGCCCCCGCGCGACCCTGAAGGAGGCACCCGTGCTCGACGACCGCAAGCTCGAGGTGCTGCGCGCCATCGTCGAGGACTACGTCTCCACCGACGAGCCGGTCGGCTCGAAGTCGCTCGTCGAGCGCCACCACCTCGGGGTCTCGCCGGCCACCATCCGCAACGACATGGCCGCGCTCGAGGACGAGGGCTACATCGCGCAGCCGCACACCAGCGCCGGCCGGGTGCCCACGGACAAGGGCTACCGGCTCTTCGTCGACCGCCTCTCGACGCGTCAAGCCGCTGTCGCCGGCCGAGCGCCGCGCGATCCACACCCTGCTGGACGGCGCCGTCGACCTCGACGACGTGGTGAGCCGCACGGTGCGGCTGCTCGCCCAGCTGACCCGCCAGGTCGCGGTCGTCCAGTACCCCTCGCTCACGCGGTCGTCGGTCCGCCATGTCGAGCTCGTCCAGCTCGCGCCGACGCGGCTGATGCTGGTCGTCATCACCACGACCGGCCGGGTCGAGCAGCGGCTGGTCGACACCCCCGTGCCGCTCGCCGAGGACGACGCCGCCGACCTGCGCGCCCGGCTCAACGCGGCCGCCGCGGGCCGATCGCTGGCCGACGTGCCCACCCGGCTTGGCCGATGTGCCGCAGGCGTACGAGCCGCGCGCCCGCCCCGCGGTGGCGTCGGTGGTCTCGGTCTTCGCCGAGACCCTGCTCGAGGAGCGCGAGGAGCGGGTCATGCTCGCCGGCACCGCCAACCTGACCCGGTTCGGCCAGGACTTCGCCCCCTCGGTGCAGCCGGTCCTGGAGGCCCTAGAGGAGCACGTCGTGCTGCTCAAGCTGCTCGGCGAGGCCACCGCGCCCACGCGGCTCACGGTGCGGATCGGCTCGGAGACCGCCGTCGACGGGCTGGCCGGCACCTCGATCGTCACCACGTCGTACGGGCCCGGCGACGAGACGCTCGCGCGCCTCGGCGTGCTCGGCCCGACGCGGATGGACTACCCCGGGGCGATGGGCGCGGTCCGCGCCGTCGCCCGCTACGTCAGCCGGATCCTTGCGGAGCAGCAGTAGTGGCCACCGACCTGTACGAAGTCCTCGGCGTCTCCCGCGAGGCGAGCGCGGACGACATCAAGCGGGCCTACCGCCGCCTCGCCCGCGAGCTGCACCCCGACGTCAACCCCGACGAGGACACCCAGCACCGTTTCAAGGAGATCAGCGCCGCCTACGACGTGCTCTCCGACCCGGACAAGCGCAGCGCGTACGACCGGGGCGGCAGCCCGTTCGGCGGCAACGGGTTCGAGGGCTTCGGCTTCGGCGACATCGTCGACGCGTTCTTCGGCGGCGGCTCGCAGCGCGGGCCGCGCCCGCGGCACCGGCGCGGCCAGGATGCGCTGATCCGGATCGACGTCGACCTCGCCGAGGCGGCCTTCGGCGGCGTCCGCGAGCTGCAGATCGACACCGCCGTGCTGTGCGAGCCCTGCCAGGGGGCCGGCACGGCCCCGGGCACCGGCGTCACGACCTGCGATGTGTGCAAGGGGCGCGGCGAGGTGCAGACCGTGCAGCGCTCGTTCCTCGGCCAGGTCGTCACCAACCGCCCCTGCCCGCAGTGCCGCGGCTACGGCAACGTCATCCCGCACCCGTGCCCCGAGTGCGCCGGCGAGGGCCGGGTCGGCACCCGTCGGAGCCTGGAGATCAAGGTGCCGCAGGGGATCGCCGACGGCATGCGCATCCACCTGCCGAGCGAGGGCGAGATCGGCCCCGGCGGCGGCCCCGCCGGCGACCTGTACGTCGAGGTCTCGGTGCTGCCGCACCCCGTCTTCACCCGCCGCGGCGACGACCTGCACTGCCCGATCACCGTGCCGATGACGGCCGCCGCCCTCGGCGCGACCCTCGCAGATCGACACCCTCGACGGTCCGGCCGACATCGTCGTGCGTCCGGGCACGCAGTCGGGCACCCAGGTCGTCGCTCGACCAGCGCGGGGTGGGGCACCTGCGGGGCTCGGGCCGCGGCAACCTCGTCGTGCACATCGACGTGCAGACCCCGACCAAGCTCGATGCGCGGCAGGAGGAGCTGCTGCGCGAGCTGTCGGCCCTCCGCGGCGAGGAGCAGCCGCGCGCGCAGGTGGGCACCGCGCAGGCCAAGAAGCTCTTCGACCGCGTGCGCGACGCCTTCAACGGCCGCTGAGCCGATGACCGCTCCGGTCTTCGGCTACTCGGGCGCAGACCTGGCCACGGCCGACCGGCTGGTGCTGGACGGCCCCGAGGGCCGCCACGCGGCGACGGTGCGCCGGCTGCGGGCCGGCGAGCGGCTCGACCTCGCCGACGGCGCCGGGCCTGGTCGCCCACTGCGTCGTCGAGGTGGCTCACAAGGACCGGCTCGAGGTGCTGGTCGACTCGCGCACCACGTCTCCCGCGCCCGCGCTGCGGCTGGTCGCGGCGCAGGCGCTGCCCAAGGGCGACCGCGGCGAGCTCGCGGTCGAGCTGATGACCGAGGTCGGCGTGGACGGGGTGATCGCCTGGGCCGCCGAGCGCTGCGTCACCCGGTGGTCGGGGGAGCGGGCCGGCAAGGCGCTGGAGCGCTGGCGCGCGACCGCCCGCGAGGCGGCCAAGCAGTCGCGGCGCCCGTGGTGGCCGCTGGTCGAGGGCCCGGTGTCCACCGACGAGCTCGCCGAGCGGGCCGGCCGCGCCGCCTTGGCCCTCGTCCTGCACGAGGGGGCGGGTGAGCCGCTCGCGGGACGTCGAGCTGCCCGAGGCCGGCGAGGTGCTGCTGGTGGTCGGGCCGGAGGGCGGGATCACGGCCGCCGAGCTCGAGGCGCTCACCGCCGCGGGCGGGCGGGCGGTGCGGATGGGGCCGACGGTGATGCGCACCTCGACCGCGGGCGCCGCGGCCGCGGCGGCGCTGCTCGCGCGCACCCCGCGATGGGCCTGACCGGTCGTACCCTCGCGGTATGAGCGCCGACCCCAGCTGCCTGTTCTGCCGCATCGTCGCCGGCGAGATCCCCGCCACCGTCGTCCTGGACGCCGAGCGGGTGCTGGCCTTCCGCGATATCGACCCGCAGGCGCCCGTGCACGTCCTGGTGATCCCCAAGGAGCACCACGCCAACGCGGGCGCGTTGGCCGACGTCGACCCCGAGCTGGCCGCCGAGGTGCTGCAGACCGCGGCGCAGGTCGCCCGCGACGAGGAGATCGACGCCTCCGGCTACCGGCTGGTCTTCAACACCGGCACCCACGGCGGCCAGGCCGTCGACCACGTGCACGTGCACGTCCTCGGCGGCCGCCCGATGGCCTGGCCCCCCGGCTGACCCCGGTTTGCGGCGCCGCGGCGCGAGACCTCATCCCCTGCCACGCAAATCGGGGAGGGGCGACGGGGGCGGTCCGGCCGTACGATGGTGCGGCCCGCTTCGCCGACGAAAGGACCGCGCGGCCCCCGAGGCCGACCCATGTCAGAGTCACCCCAGCGCCGAGGCGCCCGCGCACCGCGCGGCGGCTCGGCGGTCCCCACCGGGGCGTCGACCGCCGACGCCGCGGCCGAGTCCCGCCCGGTGCGCGTCGAGCACCGCATCGTGATCCCCGCCAGCGTGGGCATGGTCAGCCTGCTCGGGCCGGGGGACGAGTTCCTCCGGCTGATCGAGGCCGCGTTCCCCGCCGCCGAGCTGATCGCCCGCGGCAACGAGGTCGCGATCAGCGGCCCGGCCTCCGAGGTCGCCATGGTGGAGCGGCTCTTCGACGAGCTGGTCACCGTGCTGCGCACCGGCCAGGGGCTCACCGGTGAGTCGGTCGAGCGCGCCGTGCAGATGCTGCGCGCGCGGACGACCGAGCGCCCGGCCGAGGTCCTCACCCTCAACATCCTCAGCAACCGCGGCCGCACCATCCGGCCGAAGACGCTGAACCAGAAGCGCTACGTCGACGCGATCGACCGGCACACGGTCGTCTTCGGCATCGGCCCGGCCGGCACCGGCAAGACGTACCTCGCGGTGGCCAAGGCCGTGCAGGCGCTGCAGGCCAAGCAGGTCAACCGGATCATCCTGACCCGCCCGGCGGTCGAGGCGGGCGAGCGGCTCGGCTTCCTGCCCGGCACGCTGTACGAGAAGATCGACCCGTACCTCCGGCCGCTGTACGACGCCCTGCACGACATGATGGACCCCGACTCGATCCCGCGGCTGATGACGGCCGGCACCATCGAGGTCGCCCCCCTGGCGTACATGCGCGGCCGAACCCTCAACGACGCCTTCATCATCCTGGACGAGGCGCAGAACACCACGCCCGAGCAGATGAAGATGTTCCTGACCCGGCTCGGCTTCGGCTCCCAGATGGTGGTCACCGGCGACGTCACCCAGATCGACCTGCCCGGCGGCTCCACGAGCGGCCTGCGCCAGGTCGAGTCGATCCTCGACGGCCTGGACGACGTCTCCTTCAACCGGCTGACGAGCGGCGACGTCGTGCGTCACCGGCTGGTCAGCGAGATCGTCGACGCCTACCACGTGTACGACGAGCAGCAGGCCCGCGAGCCGCACCGCGGTCCAGCCCCGCGCGGCCGGCGGTGAGGGCCGTGGGGGTCGAGGTCGCCAACGAGTCCGGCGTCGACGTCGACGACAAGGCGCTGTCGGAGCTCGCCGCCTTCGTGCTGGCCGAGCTGCGGATCCACCCGATGGCCGAGCTGTCGCTCCTGCTGGTCGACGAGCCGGCGATGGAGCACCTGCACGTGCAGTGGATGGACCTGCCGGGGCCGACCGACGTGCTCGCCTTCCCGATGGACGAGCTGCGGGTGCCCAGCGACGACGAGGAGCCCCCGGAGGGCCTGCTCGGCGACGTCGTGCTCTGCCCCGCGGTGGCCGAGCGGCAGGCCCGCGACGCCGGCCACAGCACCGCGGACGAGCTGCACCTGCTGTGCACGCACGGGATCCTGCACCTGCTCGGCTACGACCACGCCGAGCCGGACGAGGAGCGCGAGATGTTCGCGCTCCAGAAGACCCTGCTGGAGCGCTGGCGGGCGCACCGGCGCGGCGGGGGCCCGGCGTGACCATCGCCGCGTCCGACGTCTGGCTGCTGCTGCTGGCGCTCACCCTGGTCGTGGGGGCCGCCCTGCTCGCGGCCGCCGACGCGGCGATCTCCCGGGTATCCCGGGTCGCCGTCGAGGCGGCCGTCCGCGAGGGCAAGCGAGGCGCGGAGCCGCTGCAGCAGGTCGTCGCCGATCCGGCCCGCTACGTCAACGTCGTGCTCTTCCTGCAGGTCCTGTGCGAGGTCGGCGCGACCGTCGCGGTGGCCAGCGTGCTGCGCGACGCCTTCTCCGAGCAGTGGATCGGGCTGCTCACGGCCATCGGCGTGATGGTCGTCGTCACGTACGTCCTCGTGGGCGTGGCGCCCCGCACGATCGGCCGCCAGCACGCGGAGCGGGTGGCGCGCGCCGCGGCCGGCCCGGTGCGCGCCCTGGCCAGGGTGCTGTCGCCCCTGACCCGGCTGCTCATCCTGGTCGGCAACGCGGTGACCCCGGGCCGCGGCTTCCGCGACGGGCCGTTCTCGTCGGAGGCCGAGCTGCGCGACCTGGTCGACCTCGCCGAGGAGTCCGACCTGATCGAGGACGACGAGCGGCAGATGATCCACTCGGTCTTCGAGCTCGGCGACACGTTCGTCCGCGAGGTGATGGTGCCGCGCCCGGACATGGTGTTCGTCGAGCGCCACAAGACCCTGCGCCAGGCGATGTCGCTGGCGCTGCGCAGCGGGTTCAGCCGGATCCCGGTGATCGGCGACGGCCTCGACGACGTGATCGGCGTGGTCTACCTCAAGGACCTCGTGCGGCGCGTCTACGAGCACCGCGACGCCGAGACCTCCGAGCGGGTCGAGACGATCATGCGCCCGGCGGTCTTCGTGCCGGACAGCAAGCCCGCCGACGAGCTGCTGCGGGAGATGCAGGCCCAGCGCACCCACGTGGCGATCGTCGTCGACGAGTACGGCGGCACCGCCGGGCTCGTCACCATCGAGGACGTCCTGGAGGAGATCGTCGGCGAGATCTCCGACGAGTACGACACGGGCGCGCCCGAGGTCGAACCGCTGGCGGACGGCGCCTACCGGGTCAGCGCGCGGCTGAGCGTCTGGGACTTCCTCGAACTGGTGCGGGTGCGCCTCGACGAGGACGAGATCGAGGACGTCGACACGGTGGGCGGCCTGATGGCCAAGCGGCTGGGCAAGGTGCCGATCGCGGGGTCCTCGGTCGACCTGGGCGGATGGCGGCTGGTGGCCGAGTCGCTCGCCGGCCGCCGCAACCGGGTCGGCTCGGTCTTGGTGCGCCCGCTCGCCGAGGAGCCCGAGGCCCCGGCCGCCGCGGAGCCCCCGGTGGTGGCCTCGAAGGAGGCATCGAATGGCTGACCCGGCTGTGGGAGGGCTGCCCGCGGACCCGTCCGAGGAGGACGCCAAGCTGATCGTGCTGGCCCGCGCGGCCCGTGCGCGCACGGGGGCCGCCGAGGGCGCCGCGGTGCGCGACACCACCGGTCGCACCTACGCGGCCTGCACGGTGGGGCTGCCCTCGCTTGGGCTGACCGCCCTGCAGTCCGCGGTGGCCGCGGCGGTGGCGAGCGGCGCCACCGGGATCGAGGCCGCCGCCGTCGTCGGCCCCCCCTCCGATGCCTGCGCGCCGACCCGGGCCTTGCGGCCCTTCGCGACCTGTCCGGCGCGGGCATCCTCGTGCTGCGCGCCACCCCTTCGGGCGAGCGCACCCCCACCCTCAGCACGTGAGCGGCGGCGCCGATCCCACGGCCCGGCACGCGGCGTCGACCGCATCCCGAGGCGTGCTGGCGGTGCTCGCGGCCGCCGTGCTCTTCGGCACGACGGGCACGGCCCAGGCGCTGGGGCCCGACGGCACCACCCCGGCAACGGTGGGGGCGGCCCGGCTGGCGGTCGGCGGGGCGGCGCTCGTCTTGATGGCGTGGGCGGCCAGCCGATCCATGCGGCCGCTGCTGGCGATCTGCCGTACGCGCTGGGGCCTCGTCGCCGCGGTCTTCGTCGCGGTCTACCAGCTGTGCTTCTTCGCGGGCACAGCCCGCGCCGGCGTCGCCGCCGGAACGCTGGTGACCATCGGCAGCGCGCCCTTCCTGACCGGGCTGCTGGCCTGGGCGGTCGACCGGGTCGCGCCCGGGCGGGCGTGGGCGGGCGCCACGGCGGTGGCGGTCGGCGGGCTGGCGCTGCTGAGCCTCGGCGGGGCCACCGGGGGCGCCGGCGACCCGACTGGCCTGTGGTTCAGCCTGGCCTCCGGCCTCGGCTACGCCGCCTACACGGTGGCCGGCAAGCGGTTGATCGGGCAGGGGCACGCCTCCCTCGACGTGATGGCGGCCTCCTTCGGCCTCGGCGGCGTGCTGCTGCTCCCGGTCCTGATCGCCGGGCCGACCGCCTGGCTGGCCACGCCCTCCGGGGCCGCCCTCGCGCTCTACCTCGGCCTGGTGCCCACGGCGCTGGCGTACGCGATGTACGGCCGCGGTCTGGCCGTGCTGCCCTCGGGCACCGTCGCGACGCTCGTGCTCGCCGAGCCGGTCGTCGCGACCCTGCTCGGCGTCGCGGTGCTCGGCGAGTCGCTCGGGGCCGCGGGAGCCGCGGGGTGCGCCCTGTCGTGGTCGCGCTCGGCATGCTCGCCCGGCACACCACCAGGTCGGCCCCGGCGCCGGTCGGGGTCTGAGCGTTCCGGGCGTCTCGGGCCGGGCGTGGGACCATCGGCGGCGTGACCTTCCGCTCGGGCTTCGCGTGCTTCGTCGGCCGCCCCAACGCCGGCAAGTCCACCCTCACCAACGCGCTGGTGGGGGAGAAGGTCGCCATCACGTCCTCGCGGCCGCAGACCACCCGCCACACGATCCGCGGCATCGTCAACCGCCCCGACGCCCAGCTCGTGGTGGTCGACACCCCCGGCCTGCACCGCCCGCGCACCCTGCTCGGGCAGCGGCTCAACGACCTGGTGCGCGAGACCCTCGCCGAGGTCGACGTGATCGGCCTGTGCGTGCCGGCCGACGAGCTGGTCGGGCCGGGCGACCGCTACATCGCCCGCGAGCTGGCCGAGCTGCGCCGCACGCCCAAGGTCGCGATCGTCACCAAGATCGACCGGGTCGCCAAGCAGGCGGTGGCCGAGCAGCTGCTGCGGGTCTCCCAGCTGGGCGACTTCGCCGAGGTGGTCCCGGTCTCCGCGGTGGCGGGCGAGCAGGTGGACCTGCTGGCCGGGCTGCTGGCGGGGCTGCTGCCCGAGGGCCCGGCGCTCTACCCCGACGGCGAGCTCACCGACGAGCCGGAGGCGGTGATGGTCGCCGAGCTCGTCCGCGAGGCGGCCCTCGAGGGGGTCCGCGACGAGCTGCCGCACTCGCTGGCGTGCGTCGTCGACGAGATGGCGCCCGCGGGAGGGCCGGCCCGCCGACCGCCCGCTGCTGGACGTCCGCGTGCTCGTGTACGTCGAGCGGGACAGCCAGAAGGCCATCGTGATCGGCCGCGGCGGTGAGCGGCTGCGCGACGTCGGCACGGTCGCCCGGCGGCGGATCGAGCGGCTGCTGGGGACGCCGGTCTACCTCGACCTGCACGTCAAGGTCGCCAAGGACTGGCAGCGCGACCCCAAGCAGCTGCGCCGGCTGGGTTTCTGACCCGCGCAGAGTGCGACGTTGGCGGCCGAAGACCCGGCGTGTCGCGGCGCGAACGTCGCATGGTGCCATTCGGGGTGTCCTGTACGCTTCGCCCGTGCGGCACAGCCTCCTTCTTAGCTGCCGCGACGAGGGCCTCTAACCGGCCGGCCCCCTCGTCGCGGTGCCCCGACGTGCTCGTCGGCCGAGCGACCCGCCCATCCTCGAGGGAGCCCCACCGTGACTGCCGAGCGCATCGCCCGATCTGAGAGCACGACGATGTCCCATCCCGACGCCTTCCACCCCGCCGCCGAGCTGCCGCTGCTCCACCGGACCCCCGGAGCGCGCCGCGAGCCGGTGCCGCCGACCGAGCCGGCGCGGACGACCAACGGCCACCTCCAGTCGCCGAGCCCGATGCCCATCCACAAGTACGTCCCGTTCACCCCCATCGACCTGCCGGACCGCACCTGGCCCGGCCTGCGGATGGCCAAGGCCCCGCGTGTGGTGCTCGGTCGACCTGCGCGACGGCAACCAGGCCCTGATCGACCCGATGAGCCCGCAGCGCAAGCGGCGGATGTTCGACCTGCTCGTGCGCATGGGCTACAAGGAGATCGAGGTCGGCTTTCCCTCCGCGAGCCAGACCGACTTCGACTTCGTGCGCGAGCTGATCGAGAAGGACCTGATCCCCGACGACGTGACGATCCAGGTGCTCACGCAGTCCCGCGAGCACCTGATCGAGCGCACGTACGACTCGATCCGCGGCGCGGCCAACGCGATCGTGCACGTCTACAACTCCACCTCGACCCTGCAGCGGCGCGTGGTGTTCGGCGAGGACCGCGACGGCATCCGCGATATCGCGGTGCAGGGCGCGCGCGCTGGTGATGAAGCTCGCCGACGCGGTGCCCGAGACCGCAGATCCGCTTCGAGTACTCCCCGGAGTCCTACACCGGCACCGAGCTGGAGTTCGCCGTCGACGTCTGCAACGCCGTCAACGACGTGTGGCAGCCCACCGCCGACCGCCGCTCGATCGTCAACCTGCCGGCGACGGTGGAGATGGCCACCCCCAACGTCTACGCCGACTCGATCGAGTGGATGAGCCGCCACCTGGCCTACCGCGACTCGGTGCTGCTGTCGCTGCACCCGCACAACGACCGCGGCACCGCCGTGGCGGCCGCCGAGCTGGGCTACCTGGCCGGCGCCGACCGGATCGAGGGCTGCCTGTTCGGCAACGGCGAGCGCACCGGCAACGTCTGCCTGGTCACGCTGGGGCTGAACCTGTTCTCGCAGGGCATCGACCCCGAGATCGACTTCCGCGACATCGACGACATCCGCCGCACGGTCGAGTACGTCAACCAGCTGCCGGTGCACGAGCGCCACCCGTACGGCGGCGACCTGGTCTACACCGCGTTCAGCGGCTCGCACCAGGACGCCATCAAGAAGGGCTTCGAGCACCTCGAGCGCGACGCCTTCGCCAAGGGCGTGACCGTCGACGACGTGGTCTGGGCGGTGCCGTACCTGCCGATCGACCCCAAGGACGTCGGCCGCACCTACGAGGCCGTCATCCGCGTCAACAGCCAGTCCGGCAAGGGCGGCGTCGCGTACATCCTGAAGAGCGAGCACCACCTCGACCTGCCGCGCCGGCTGCAGATCGAGTTCAGCGGCGTGGTGCAGCGGCGCACCGACTCCGAGGGCGGCGAGGTGTCGCCGGCCGAGATGTGGGCGTATCTTCGCCGACGAGTACCTCCCCAACCCCGACGCCCCCTGGGGCCGCTTCGCGCTGGGCGCGATCACGCAGGCCTCGGCGACCGACGGGCGAGGACACGATCACGGTCGAGCTGCTCGATCGACGGCGTCGCGCACACCCTCGAGGGCACCGGCAACGGCCCGATCGCGGCGTTCTGCCAGGCGCTCGGCACGCACGGCATCGACGTCCGCGTGCTCGACTACGCCGAGCACGCGATGTAGCGCCGGCGGCGACGCCAAGGCCGCCGCCTACCTCGAGTGCGCCGTCGGCGAGCGGGTGCTGTGGGGCGTCGGGCATCGACCCGAACATCGTCGCGGCCTCGCTCAAGGCGATCGTCAGCGCCGTCAACCGCGCGGTGCGCTGACCTGTCTGGTCGACCTGTCTGGCTCGAGCGACGCGCCCGCGCGTCGCTGAGCCAGACAGGCCGGGTTCCAGCCGGCAGCCCGCCCTGTGTGTTGCGGTCCGGGCGGTCGGCCGCAGGGGAGAATGGCTCGGTGCCGCTCTACCGCGACGAGGCGATCGTCCTGCGCACCCAGAAGCTGGGCGAGGCCGACCGCATCGTCACCCTGCTGACCCGCGAGCACGGCCGGGTGCGGGCGGTGGCCAAGGGCGTGCGCAAGACGACCAGTCGCGCTCGGGGCGCCGGCTGGAGCCGTTCAGCCACGTCGACGTGCAGCTGCACGAGGGCCGCAGCCTCGACATCGTCACCCAGGCCGAGTCGCTGCGGTCGTACGGCGCGGAGATCGTCGGCGACTACCCGCGCTACACCGCGGGACAGCGTGATGCTGGAGACCGCCGAGCGGCTCACCGACGTCGAGCGCGAGCCGGCCGTCCAGCAGTACCTGCTGCTCGTGGGCGGGCTGCGGGCGCTGGCCGACGGCGAGCACGCGCCGGGGCTGGTGCTCGACGCCTACCTGCTGCGGTCGCTCGCGGTCGCCGGCTACGCCCCGAGCTTCGACGACTGCGCCCGCTGCGGCGCGGAGGGCCCGCACCGCGTCGTTCTCGATCCAGTCCGGCGGCGCGGTGTGCGCCGAGTGCCGGGTGCCCGGCTCGGCGAGCCCGGCCGCGGAGACGCTCGACCTGCTGGCCGCCCTGCTCACCGGCGACTGGGCGATCGCCGACGCCGCGGGCGATCGGGCACCGCCGCGAGGGCAGCGGCCTCGTCGCCGCCTACCTGCAGTGGCACCTCGAGCGCGGCCTGCGCTCGCTCAAGCACGTGGAGCGGGCGTGAGGCGCGCGCCGCCGCGAGCCGGCGCCGCCGCGCGGCGAGATCCGGCCGCCGGCGCCGCACGCCAGCGGAGCCCGGCCGCCGCAGATCCCGGCCGACCTGGTGCCGCGCCACGTGGCCGTCGTGATGGACGGCAACGGCCGCTGGGCCAAGGAGCGCGGCCTGCCGCGCACCAAGGGCCACGAGGCCGGCGAGCACGCGCTGTTCGACGTGGTCGAGGGCGCCATCGAGCTCGGCGTCACCGCACCTGTCGGCCTACGCGTTCTCCACCGAGAACTGGAAGCGCTCGCCCGACGAGGTGCGCTTCCTGATGGGCTTCAACCGCGACGTGATCCGCCGGCGCCGCGACGAGATGCACGCGATGGGCGTGCGGGTGCGCTGGGCCGGCCGCCGGCGGCGGCTGTGGAAGTCGGTGATCGACGAGCTCGAGGCGGCCGAGGAGCTGACCCGCCACAACACCGGCCTCACCCTGACCATGTGCGTCAACTACGGCGGGCGGGCCGAGATCGCCGACGCCGCCGCGGCGCTCGCCCGCGATGTGGCGGCCGGCCGGGTCGACCCGACGCGGGTCGACGAGGCGGTGTTCGCCCGCTACCTCGACGAGCCGGACCTGCCCGACGTCGACCTGTTCCTGCGCTCCTCCGGCGAGCAGCGGATCTCCAACTTCCTGCTCTGGCAGTCCGCGTACGCCGAGCTGGTCTTCCTCGACGTGCTGTGGCCCGACGTCGACCGGCGCACCCTCTGGCGGGCCTGCGAGCTCTACGCCCAGCGCGACCGCCGGTACGGCGGAGCGGTCCCCAACCCCGAGGGCCCCGAGGGCTTGTGAGCGCGGCCTCGCTGCATCGCTGGGGCGGTCTGCGGCTTAGTCCTGCGCGCGGGCAGTCGGCGCAGGTCCCGAAGATCTCCAGCGTGTGGCTCACCTCGGTGAACCCGTGCTCGGCGGCGACCTGGTCGGCCCACCGCTCGACGGTGGGGCCGGCCACCTCGACCGTGCGGCCGCAGCCGCGGCAGACCAGGTGGTGGTGGTGCCCGGTGCTGCAGCGGCGGTAGACGGCCTCGCCGTCGTCGGTGCGCAGCACGTCCACCTCGCCCGCCTCGGCCAGCGCCTGAAGGGTGCGGTAGACCGTGGTCAGGCCGACCGAGTCGCCGCGCCGGCGCAGCAGGTCGTGCAGGTCTTGCGCGCTGCGGAACTCGTCGGTCTCGGCCAGCAGCGCGGACACGGCGGCGCGCTGGCGGGTCGACCGGACCGCGGCCGTCATGCCCCCACCGCCGAGGTGCGCCGGCGCGCGGCCCCCACCAGGGGAGCGCCGACCGCGGTCGCGCCGAACAGCGCGATCGCGAGGAGCACGATCGTTCCGCCGGAGGGGGTGTCCCACGAGTAGGACAGCGCGACGCCTGAGACCGCGACCGCCAGCCCGATGGCGACGGCCAGGATCAGGGTGCCGCGGAAGGAGTGGCTCACCAGGGTCGCCGTCGCGACCGGGACCACCATGAGCGCGCTGATGAGCAGCAGCCCCACCACCCGCATGGACAGCACGACGGTGGCCGCGGTGAGCGAGGCGAGCAGGATGTTGAGGCCGGTGACCGGCATGCCGCTGGCCCGGGCGAAGTCCTCGTCGTTGGCCACGGCGAACAGCTCGCGGGCGAGCCCCACCGTGACCACGACGATGACCACGGCGAGCAGCCCGAAGACGAGCAGGTCCTGGGCGCTGGTGGTGGTGATCGCCCCGAACAGGTAGGCGTTGAGCGTGCTCGCGGTCCCTCCGGGCGCCTTCGAGATGAGGACGACGCCGCCGGCGATGCCTCCGTAGAACAGCAGCGCGAGCGCGATGTCCGCGCTGGTGCGGGCCCGCGCCCGGACCACCTCGATGGCCACCGCCCCCAGGATGGACACGACGAGAGCCACCAGCACCGGCGAGCGGGAGGTCAGCAACCCCAGCGCCACGCCGGTCAGCGCGACGTGCCCCAGCCCGTCGCCGATCAGGGCCAGGCGTCGCTGGACGATGTAGACACCGACCAACGGAGCCGCGATGCCGACCAGGACGGCCGCGAGCAGGGCCCGCTGCATGAAGTCGTACTGGAGGAACTCGAGCATGCGAGACCCCTCAGCCCGTCAATCCGAGCCCGGGCGCGGGCACGGGAGTGGAGTCGTGGACGTGGTCGGCATGGGCGTCCTCGCCTAGGACGGCCTGCACCTGTGCGGTGAGCGGCCCGTCGTAGACGATCGCGCCGGCGTGCAGGCGGACCACCCGGCTGATCAGCGGCTCCAGCGGCCCGAGCTCGTGCAGCACGAGCACCAGCGTGGCGCCCTCGGCGGCCAATCCGGTGAGGGTCGCCGCGAGCACCTGCTGGCTCTCGGCGTCGACCCCCGCGAGGGGCTCGTCCATGAACAGCAGGGTCGGCTGCGAGGCCAGGGCGCGCGCGATGAGGGCCCGGCGGTGCTGGCCGCCCGACAGCCGGCTGAGCGGTGTCCGGTGCTGGGCGCCCAGACCCACGGTGTCGATGGCCGCACGCACGGCGGCCCGGTCCCGCGGCCGCAAGGGCCGGAACCGGGGCATCCGGGCCAGCCGCCCCGAGACCACGAACTCCTCGACGGTCGACGGGACGACCCCGTGGGTAGCCTCCCGCTGCGGGACGTAGCCGACCTCCGCCCGGGGCAGCCCGAGCTCGACGGTTCCCTCCAGCGTCTCCGCCAGCCCGAGCACCGCCTTGACGACCGTGGACTTGCCCGACCCGTTCGGACCGACCAGGGCGATCACCTCGCCGCGGTGGATGGTGAGGGACAGCCCCTCCACCACGACCGCCCCGGCGTACCCGAAGGACGCCGAGGCGAGTCGCAGCAGGGGCTCGGGCGTCACGGGCAGGGCTGCCCGGCGCGCACGTTGGCCAGGTTGGCCCGCATGATCTCGAAGTAGTCGGACCCCTCGGACTCCTCGCTGAGCCCCTCGACCGGGTCGAGCACGGCGGTCTTCGCGCCGGTCTCGGCGGCCAGGGTCTCGGCGATGGCCGGGCTGACCAGGGTCTCGAAGTAGATCGTCTTGACGTCGTTGGCGGTCACGAACTCCGCGATGTCGGCCAGGGCCTGCGGCGTCGGCTCGTCCTCGGGGGTCAGCCCGGTGATGCCGCGCTGCTCGAGGTCGTAGCGCTGGGCGAGGTAGCCGAACGCGTTGTGGCTGGTGACGAGGTTGCGGTTGGAGCAGACCTCGACCCCGGCCTTCCACTCGGCGTCGAGGGTCTCGAGGTCGTCGGCGAACGCCTCGGCGTTGGCCTCGTACGTGGCGGCGCCGTCCGGGTCGAGGTCGCTCAGGCCCGCGGCCAGGGCCGTGGCCACCTCGGCGTAACGGGTGGGGTCGAGCCAGAAGTGCGGGTCGACGGCGCCCGCCTCGTCGGTCGCCTCCTCGCCCTCCTCGATGGGGGTGTACGTCAGGTCGAGGTTGGCGTACTCGCCGGCGTTCCACGACGTGTCGGCCGCCTCGGAGGCGACCGCGTCGTCGACGGCGGGCTGGAAGCCCTCGAGGTAGACGACCAGGTCGGCGTCGGAGACCCGGGCCACGTCGCTGGGGGTGAGCTCGAGGTCGTGCGGCTCGGCGCCCGGCTTGGCGAGGTTGGAGACCGACACCCGGTCGCCGCCGACCTGCTCGACCATCAACTCGAGGGGGTAGAAGGCGGCCACCACGTCCAGGGGGCCGGCGCCGTCGGACTCCGACGCGGTGTCATCGCTGCTGCCGCAGGCAGTCAGGACGAGGGCGGATGCAGCGGCGAGGGCCACGAGGGACAGCCTAGGGCGTGGGTGCGACATGACAATCATTCTCGGACTTGAATGATAATGATTGTCAAAACCATCCACGGTGGGGGGATCGGAGGATCCGGCTAGGCCCGGCCGGTCGCCTTGAAGTAGATCGCCCCGAGCATGATCCCGACCACGAGCGAGCGCATCGCCTTGCCCCCGGGGGAGAGCGCCGGCCAGGCGAGCGCCGTGATCCAGGCGAGGAAGAGCGTGAGTGTGAGCAGCAGGGCCGCGCCGAGGTAGGTCGGCAGCGTCAGCCCGCCGATCATCAGGCTGACGAGCAGCAGGAGCACGGCCCACTTCGGGGCCTGCGCGAACCGCGCGAGCAGCGGCCCGCTCGTCCGCTCCAGCCAGCGCCGGAACGGCGTGACGTTGGCGGTGCGGGCGGCCTGCGCCTGGGCCGCGCGCTTCTGCGCCGCGGTCTGCGGCTTGGCCGGCCGGGGCGCGGGCTTGCGGGCGGGCCCGTTCTCGGGGCGCGGGGCGTTCTGGGGGCGGCGCGAGTTGGACACGTCGGCTCCGGCTCTTGAGGGGCGCGCCCCTGAGACGATGGCGGGACGCCCGCCCATCGTGTCAGGAGTCCGCGTGCTCGTCGTCACCAGGCACCAGGTGCCCCACGGCTCGGAGGCCGCGTGGCTTGAGCGCGCCCGCGCCGCCGTCGCGGTGCTCGCCGAGCGGCCCGGCTACCGCTCGGCCCGGATCGGGCGCGCCGTCGACGACCGGTCGCTCTTCGTCGTGGAGACCGAGTGGGACCACGTCGGCGCGTATCGGCGGGCGCTGTCCGGCTACGACGTCAAGGTCGCCGCCTGGCCGGTGCTCGGCGAGGCGCTCGACGAGCCCACCGCGTACGAGCTGCTGCACGCCGACGGGCTGGCCAGCGACGGCTGGGAGCCGGTCGACCTGGGGCCGCCCGCGTGAGCGGCCGGTTCGCCGACCTGCGCGCGGGCGGGCAGGCGCTGGCCGCCGCGATCACAGGGCGCCGGGCGTACGACCCGCGCCGTTGGTCGTCGGGATCCCGCGGGGCGGGGTCCCGGTGGCCGCCGAGGTGGCCGAGGCGCTGGGCGCCGAGCTCGACGCCTTGATCGTGCGCAAGCTCGGGGTGCCGGGCAGCCGGAGGTGGCGATGGGCGCCGTGCTGGCCGACGGCCGCAGCGTGCTCAACCCCTCGGTGGTCCAGGCCGCGGGGATCCCCGAGGCGGCGGTGGCCGAGGTCCTGGCCGAGGAGCTCGCCCGCGCCCGCGGCCTGGAGGAGCGGTGGCGCCCTGGCCGGCCTCCGCTGGACGTCGCCGGCCGCGATGTCGTGGTGTGCGACGACGGCCTCGCCACGGGCGCCACGATGCGGGCGGCGCTGCTGGCGCTGCTCGAGGCCGACGCCCCGCCCCGCTCCATCGTGGTCGGGCTGCCGGTCGCCCCGCGCGAGGGCGTCGAGCTGCTGCGGTCGGCGCTGCGGCGCGAGGTCGACGAGGTCGTCGCGGTCCGCACCCCGCTGCTGTTCCGCGCGGTGTCCTGGGCCTACGACGACTTCACCCCGCCGACCGATGACGAGATCCGCGCGATCCTCTCCGGGCCCGGCGGCCGGCCGATCGCGTAGCCTGCAACCCCTCGCCTGGCGCGCGTACGCGCAGGCTCGCCGACACCCAGCCGGATGGAGTCACCTCAGTGGCCGTCGACCGCGTCGACCAGATCGTCAGCCTCAGCAAGCGCCGGGGGTTCGTCTTCCCGTGCAGCGAGATCTACGGCGGCACCCGCTCGGCGTGGGACTACGGCCCGCTCGGCGTCGAGCTCAAGGAGAACATCAGCCGCCAGTGGTGGCGGGCGATGGTGCAGACCCGCGACGACATCGTCGGCCTCGACTCCTCGGTGATCCTCGCCCGCGAGGTGTGGGAGGCCTCCGGCCACGTCGAGGCCTTCGTCGACCCGCTGGTCGAGTGCCAGTCCTGCCACAAGCGCTTCCGCGCCGACCACCTGCGAGGAGGCGTACGAGGAGAAGCACGGCCGCGCGCCGGCACGGCCTGGCCGACATCGCCTGCCCCAACTGCGGCAACCGGGCCAGTGGACCGAGCCGCGGATGTTCAACGGCCTGCTCAAGACCTACCTCGGCCCGGTCGAGAGCGACGAGGGCCTGCACTACCTGCGCCCGGAGACCGCGCAGGGCATCTTCGTCAACTTCGCCAACGTCGCGACGGCCGGCGCGCAAGAAGCCGCCGTTCGGCATCGCCCAGATCGGCAAGACCTTCCGCAACGAGATCACCCCGGGCAACTTCATCTTCCGCACCCGCGAGTTCGAGCAGATGGAGATGGAGTTCTTCGTCGAGCCCGGCACCGACGAGGAGTGGCACGAGTACTGGATGAAGGAGCGCTGGGACTGGTACGTCGACCTCGGCCTCAACCCGGAGAACCTGCGCTACTTCGAGCACCCGCAGGAGAAGCTGTCGCCACTACTCCAAGCGCACCGTCGACATCGAGTACCGCTTCCACTTCGGCGGCTCGGAGTGGGCCGAGCTCGAGGGCATCGCCAACCGCACCGACTTCGACCTCAAGACGCACAGCGAGCACTCCGGCGTCGACCTGTCCTACTTCGACCAGGACAAGGGCGAGCGCTGGACGCCGTACGTCATCGAGCCGGCGGCCGGCCTGACCCGCGCCGTGCTGGCCTTCCTGCTCGACGCCTACGACGAGGACGAGGCGCCCAACGCCAAGGGCGGCGTCGACAAGCGCACCGTGCTGCGGCTCGACCAGCGGCTCGCCCCGGTCAAGGTCGGCGGTGCTGCCGCTGTCGCGCAACGCCGACCTGTCGCCGAAGGCCCGCGACCTGGCCGCCGCGCTGCGCGAGCGCTGGAACGTCGAGTTCGACGACGCCGGCGCGATCGGCCGCCGCTACCGCCGCCAGGACGAGATCGGCACGCCGTACTGCGTCACCGTCGACTTCGACACCCTCGACGACCAGGCCGTCACCGTGCGCGAGCGCGACTCGATGGCGCAGGAGCGGATCGGCCTGGACGCGGTCGAGGACTGGCTCGGCGCTGCCGCCCGCCTCGGCCGCTGCTGACCCGCCCCACCTGCGGCCCGGCTGCGGTGCACGGCAGTGGATGCCTCCTACCGCCGCAACCGTGCTGCGGGTCGGCGGATGCGAGGCTGGGGCGCTGGACGCTCGAGGTGCCGGTGGTGCTGGCGCCGATGGCCGGGATCACCAACATCGCCTTCCGGCGGCTGTGCCGCGAGTACGGGCGCCGGGCTGTTCGTCTGCGAGATGATCACCACGCGGGCGCTGGTCGAGCGCGACGCCGAAGACGCTGCGGATGATCGCGCTTCGACCCGACGAGACGCCGCGCAGCCTGCAGCTGTACGGCGTCGACCCGCACGTCGTGGCGCGGGCGGTGCGCGATGGTGCGCGACGAGGACCTCGCCGACCACATCGACCTCAACTTCGGCTGCCCGGTGCCCAAGGTCACCCGCAAGGGCGGCGGGTCGGCGCTGCCGTAGCAAGCGGCGGCTGTTTCGCGCCGTCGTGCGCGCGGCCGTGCGGCAACGCCGGCGACCTGCCGGTCACGGTCAAGATGCGCAAGGGCATCGACGACGACCACCTGACCTACCTCGAGGCCGGCCGCGCCGCCCAGGACGCGGGCGTCGCCTGGGTGGCCCTGCACGGGCGCACGGCGGCGCAGTTCTACGGCGGCACGGCCGACTGGGCGGCGATCGCCGGCTCAAGGGCGCCCTCGACATCCCGGTGCTCGGCAACGGCGACATCTGGGAGGCCGACGACGCGCTGCGGATGATGGCCGAGACCGGCTGCGACGGGGTCGTCGTCGGGCGCGGCTGCCTGGGCCGGCCGTGGCTGTTCGCCGACCTCGCGGCGGCGTTCGCGGGCCGCCCGCAGCCCGAGCCGCCCGGCCTGCGCGAGGTCGTGCGCCGATGATGCGCCGCCACGCCGAGCTGCTGGTCGAGGCCTTCGGCGAGGACACGGGCTGCGTCGACCTCCGCAAGCACATCGCCTGGTACCTCAAGGGCTTCGCGGTCGGCGGCGAGGCCCGGCTGGCGCTGGCCCACGTGTCGCACGCTGGCCGAGCTGCGACGAGCGGCTCGCGCGCGCTGGACCTCGACCAGCCGTACCCCGCGGCCGTGCTCGGCGCGCCCGCGCGGCCGCACGAACACCGCCAAGCGGGTCGCGCTGCCGGACGGCTGGCTGGACGACCCCGACGAGTGGGTGGTGCCGAGCGCGGGCGAGACGGCCCACTCGGGGGCTGAAGGTCGCCGGTCCCGACGCGGCGGCCGGGGGTCTAGGCTCGCCCGCAGGGAGCCCGGCTTCGAGATCGGGCGCGGTCGCCGGTCAAAGGGGTTCCAGGTGGCCATGCGAAGTACGTCTACGACTTCACCGAGGGCGACAAGGACCTGAAGGACCTGCTGGGCGGCAAGGGCGCCAACCTCGCCGAGATGACCAGCCTCGGGCTGCCCGTCCCGCCCGGGCTTCACGATCACGACCGAGGCCTGCCGGTCCTACCTCGCCGACGGGTACGAGCCGCCGGAGCTGCGCGTGCGAGGTCGACGACGCACCTGCGCGCACCTCGAGGACGCAGATGGGCCGCCAGCTCGGCGACCGCCGACGACCCGCTGCTCGTCTCCGTGCGCTCGGGCGCGAAGTTCTCGATGCCCGGGATGATGGAGACCGTCCTCAACATCGGGCTGAACGACGCCAGCGTCCACGGCCTGGCCGAGGCCAGCGGCAACGAGCGCTTCGCCTGGGACTCCTACCGCCGGCTGATCCAGATGTTCGGCAAGACCGTGCTCGGCGTCGAGGGCGACGCTCTTCGCAGCGGCGCTGGACGAGGCCAAGGCGGCCAAGGGGGTCAAGCTCGACACCGACCTCGAGCGCCGCCGACCTGCGTCGCGCTGGTCGACACGTTCAAGGAGATCGTCCGCGAGCACGCCGGGCGCGACTTCCCGCAGGACCCGCGCGAGCAGCTCGACCTGGCGATCGCCGCCGTCTTCGACTCGTGGAACACCGAGCGCGCGCACCTCTACCGCCGCCAGGAGCGCATCCCGCACGACCTGGGCACCGCGGTCAACGTCTGCACCATGGTGTTCGGCAACCTCGGCGACGACTCCGGCACCGGCGTCTGCTTCACCCGCGACCCGGCCACCGGCCAGCAGGGCGTCTACGGCGACTACCTGCAGAACGCCCAGGGCGAGGACGTCGTCGTCGGGCATCCGCAACACCGTTGCCGCTGGAGGAGCTGGAGGCGCTCGACAACGACTCGTACGACGAGCTGCTGCAGCATCATGCGCAAGCTCGAGAAGCACTACCGCGACCTGTGCGACATCGAGTTCACCATCGAGCGCGGCAAGCTGTGGATGCTGCAGACCCGCGTCGGCAAGCGCACCGCGGCCGCGGCCTTCCGGATCGCCGTCGCAGCTCGTCGACGAGGGCCTGATCACCATGGACGAGGCGCTGCTCCGGGTGACCGGCGAGCAGCTGGCCCAGCTGATGTTCCCGCAGTTCGCCACGAGCGGCGCGACCGGCCAGCTCACCAAGGGGATGGCCGCCTCCCCCGGCGCGGCCGTCGGCAAGGCCGTCTTCGACTCGGCGACCGCGGTCGAGTGGGCGGCGCGGGGCGAGGACGTCATCCTGGTGCGCCGCGAGACCAACCCCGACGACCTCGGCGGCATGATCGCCGCGGTCGGCATCCTCACCAGCCGCGGCGGCAAGACCTCGCACGCGGCCGTCGTCGCCCGCGGCATGGGCAAGACCTGCGTCTGCGGCGCCGAGGAGATCGACGTCGACAGCGTGCGCGCGCACCGCGAGCGTGGGCGACATCGTGTTCGCCGAGGGCGACGTCATCTGCATCGACGGCACGACCGGCGAGGTCTTCGTCGGGCGATGCCGGTCGTGCCGTCCCCGGTGGCGATGTACTTCGAGGAGGGGCTCAAGGAGGCCATCGCCGAGACCGGCGAGGACTCCGCCGAGCTGGTCGCCGCCGTCGACCGGATCCTCCGGCACGCCGACTCCGTACGCCGGCTCGGCGTGCGGGCCAACGCCGACACCGAGGAGGACGCCGAGCGCGCCCGCCGCCTCGGGGCGGAGGGCATCGGCCTGTGCCGCACCGAGCACATGTTCCTCGGCGACCGGCGCGTGCTGGTCGAGCGGCGTGATCCTCGCCGAGGAGACCGACGAGCGCGAGGCGGCGCTCGAGGCGCTGCTGCCGCTGCAGCGCGACGACTTCGTCCGGCTCCTGGAGGCGATGGACGGGCTGCCGATCACGATCCGGCTGCTCGACCCGCCGCTGCACGAGTTCCTGCCCGACATGACCGAGCTCGCCGTCCGGGTGGCGCTCGCCGAGGAGCGCGGCAAGCCCAACGAGGCCGACCTGCGTGCTGCTCGCGGCGGTCAAGCGGCTGCACGAGTCGAACCCGATGCTCGGCCTGCGCGGCGTGCGGCTCGGCCTGGTGGTGCCCGGGCCTCTTCGCCCTGCAGGTGCGGGCCATCGCCGAGGCGGCGGCGCTGCGGATCAAGGCCGGCGGCGAGCCCAAGGTCGAGATCATGGTCCCGCTGGTCGGCTCGGTGCTGGAGCTGCACCTGATCCGCGACGAGACCGACGGCATCGTCGACGAGGTCGCCGAGCGGGAGGGCGTCGACCTGCACATCCCGATCGGCACGATGATCGAGCTGCCGCGGGCCGCCCTCACCGCGGGCCAGATCGCCGAGGCCGCCGAGTTCTTCTCCTTCGGCACCAACGACCTCACCCAGACGACGTGGGGCTTCAGCCGCGACGACGTCGAGGCCGCGTTCTTCGCCGCGTACCTGGAGAAGGGCATCTTCACCGTGTCGCCGTTCGAGACCCTCGACGCGCACGGGGTCGGCCGCCTGGTCCGGATCGCGGTGGAGGAGGGCCGGGCGGCGCGCCCGGACCTCAAGCTCGGGGTCTGCGGCGAGCACGGCGGCGACCCCGAGTCGGTGCACTTCTTCCACGACGTCGGGCTCGACTACGTGTCCTGCTCGCCGTTCCGCGTCCCGGTGGCGCGGCTCGAGGCCGGCCGCGCGGCGATCTCCTAGCGCGCCGTCGAACGCTGGACCGGGGCGGCCGCCCGTCGGTCCGCGGTTCGCCGCCCGCCCGCGATCTGGGCGACACTGGTGCGATGACCGATCGGGTGGCGGTGGGGCCGGAGGCCGGCGCTGCCGCGCGCGCGCGGCCGCCCGCGGCGCGGCCGCCGGCTCCGCCGGGCCGTGGCCACCGTCGTCGGCACCCTGCTGGCCCTGGTGCTGGTGATCCCGGTGGTCACCGCCGGGGCGATCTGGTGGACCGCCCGGCAGGACCAGCGCCCGGCCAGCGACGCGATCCTGGTGATGGGGGCGGCGCAGTTCGACGGCACCCCCTCCAAGGTCTTCTCGGCGCGCCTCGACCACGCCGCGGCGCTGTACGCCCAGGGCGTCGCCCCCGCCGTCGTCACCGTGGGCGGCAAGCAGGACGGCGACCGGTTCACCGAGGCGGAGGCCGGCGCGGCGTACCTCGTGAAGCAGGGCGTGCCCGCCGAGGCGATCGTCGTCGTGGGCGAGGGCGCCGACAGCCTCAGCAGCCTGGAGGCGGCCGCCCCGGTGCTGGCCGAGCGCGGCATCGGGTCGCTCGTGCTGGTGACCGATCCCTGGCACTCGTTCCGCTCGGCGCAGATGGCCCGCGATCTGGGCCTCGAGGTGGCGACGTCGCCGGCGCGGTCCGGGCCGGCCGTGGCGACCCGCGAGGTGCAGGCGCGCTACATGATGCGCGAGACCGCCGCGTACTCCTGGTACCGGCTCTTCGGGGCCAGCCCGGAGGACGGCCCGCAGGCGCTCTGAGCCGGCGGGCGCCCGGGCCGCGGGTCGCTAGGGTCGGGGGCGTGGACGGCTACGGCGCGGGCGACACGGCCCGCTACCTCGAGGAGCCGCCCAAGCGGGCCACCCGCACCGCGTTCGAGCGCGACCGGGCCCGGGTCCTGCACTCGTCGGCGCTGCGCCGCCTGGCGGCCAAGACCCAGGTGGTCGCGCCGTGGGAGGACGACTTCCCCCGCACCCGGCTCACCCACACCCTCGAGGTGGCGCAGGTCGCCCGCGAGCTCGGCGCGGCGCTGGGCTGCGACCCCGACCTGGTCGAGACCGCCGCCCTGGCCCACGACCTCGGCCACCCGCCGTTCGGCCACAACGGCGAGGACGCGCTGCACGAGGCCGCCCGCGCCTGCGGGGGGTTCGAGGGCAACGCCCAGTCGCTGCGCGTGCTCACCCGGCTGGAGGCCAAGTCGTACGCGGGCGACCGCTCGCTCGGCCTGAACCTCACCCGGGCGTCGCTGGACGCGGCGACCAAGTACCCCTGGCCGCGTCGCGAGGGCCAGCGCAAGTTCGGCGTGTACGACGACGACCGCGAGGTCTTCGACTGGGCGCGGCGCGGCGGCGCCGGGGGAGCGGCGCTGCCTGGAGGCCCAGGTCATGGACTGGGCCGACGACGTGGCGTACTCCGTCCACGACGTCGAGGACGGGCTGCACGCGGGGCTCGTCAACCTGGCCGTGCTGGCCGACCCGGTCGAGCGGAAGGCGGTCGCGGACCTCGCGGTCGCACCGCTACGCCCGCGACGCCGAGCCCGACGAGGTGGCCGCGGCCCTCGCGGGTCTGCTCGGGCAGCCGTGGTGGCCGCGCGGGTACGACGGCTCGCAGCGCGGCCTGGCCTCGCTGAAGAACCTCACCAGCCAGCTGATCGGGCGCTTCTGCCAGGCGGCCGAGCGCGCCACCCGCGACGCGTACGGCGGCGGCCGGCTCACCCGCTACGCCGCCGACCTCGAGGTGCCGCGGTCCGCGCGGCTCGAGGTCGCCGGGCTCAAGGCGGTGGCCGCCGTCTACGTGATGGGGCGGGCCGGGGCCGAGGCGGTCTACGCGTCCCAGCGCGAGCTGCTGCTCGAGCTGGTGTCGGCCCTGCGGCTCGGGTCGCCGGCCGCGCTCGACCCCTGGCTGCGGCCGTACTTCACCTCGGCGGCCGACGACGCCGCCCGGCTGCGGGTCGTCATCGACCAGGTCGCCTCGCTGACCGACCCCACGGCGGTGGCCTGGCACGCGCGGCTGATCGGCGGTCGGGCGTGAGCCTGCCGGAGGGGGCGCTCATCGAGCGGGTGGCCGCCGAGCGCGTACGCCCGCTGCGCTCCGCCGTGCTGCGGGCCGGGCAGCCGCTGGCCGCGTCGGTCTACCCCGAGGAGCACCTCGCGAGCACGGTGCACCTGGCCGCGATCTCGCCCGAGGGGGCGGTGGTCGGCTGCTCGACCTGGTTCGCCGAGCCCCCGCCCCCCGGATCTGCGGTGCCAGGGAGTGAAACTCTCATCTCCTGCCACCGCAAACCGGGCGTGGCGGCTGCGCGGGATGGCGACCGACCCGTCCGTGCGCGGGCAGGGGTACGGCGCCGCGCTGCTGCTCGAGGGGATGCGGGTGGCGGCGGCAGCCGGGGCCGAGCTGGTGTGGTGCAACGCCCGGGTCGTCGCGCTCGGCTTCTACGAGGTGCACGGGTTCCGGGCCGTCGGGCCGGTCTTCGAGACGGCCGGGGGGATCCCGCACCGGGTGGCCTGGCGGCCCGTGGGGACGGACGGCCCCCGGCCGTAGAGTGACCGCATGGCCGGCCGGATCCGCGACGACGACATCGCCGAGGTGCGGTCGCGGACCAACATCGCCGAGGTGGTCGGCGAGTACACCCAGCTGCGCAGCGCCGGCGGCGGCTCGCTGAAGGGGCTCTGCCCGTTCCACGACGAGCGCTCCCCGTCCTTCCACGTCACCCCGAGCCGCGGCTTCTACCACTGCTTCGGCTGCGGCGAGGGCGGCGACGTCCTCACCTTCCTGCAGAAGATCGACCACCTGTCGTTCGCCGAGGCCGTCGAGCGGCTGGCCGCGCGGGCCGGGCTCGAGCTGCGCTACGTCGAGGGCGCCCGCGCCGGACAACCGCGAGCGCGGGCTGCGGGCGCGGCTGGTCGAGGCCAACCGGGCGGCCGCGGCCTTCTACACCGCGCAGCTGCAGTCGCCCGAGGCGCAGATCGGCCGGCGCTTCCTGGAGGAGCGCGGCTTCGACCGCGACGCGGCCGAGCGCTTCGGCGTGGGCTACGCCCCGCAGGGGTGGAACGGCCTGACCGACCACCTGCGCGGGGCCGGGCTTCACCGACCAGGAGCTGCTCGGCGCCGGGCTCGTCGTCGAGGGCAAGCGCGGCGTCTACGACCGCTTCCGCGGCCGGCTGACCTGGGCGATCCGCGACATCGGCGGCGACACCGTCGGCTTCGGGGCCCGCCGCCTGTACGACACCGACGAGGGGCCCAAGTACCTCAACACCCCCGAGACGTCGGTCTACAAGAAGTCGCAGGTGCTGTACGGCATCGAGTTCGCCAAGCGCGCGATCGCCAAGCAGCAGCAGGCGGTCGTCGTCGAGGGCTACACCGACGTGATGGCCTGCCACCTGTCGGGGGTCGAGACCGCGGTCGCGACCTGCGGCACGGCGTTCGGCGAGGAGCACATCAAGGTGCTGCGCCGGCTGCTGATGGACGACTCGGCGTTCACCGGCCAGGTGGTCTTCACCTTCGACGGCGACGCCGCCGGGCAGAAGGCCGCGCTGCGGGCCTTCGACGACGAGCAGAAGTTCGTCGCGCAGACCTTCGTGGCGGTCGAGCCCGGCGGGCTCGACCCGTGCGAGCTGCGCCAGCAGAAGGGCCCCGAGGCCGTACGCGGCCTGGTGGACGCGCGGGTGCCGCTCGTGGAGTTCGCCATCCGGTCGGCGGTGCGCTCGCACGACCTCGACCACGCCGAGGGCCGGATCGCCGCGCTGCGGGCCGGGGCCCCGCTCGTGGCCCGGATCAAGGACCGCTCGCTGCGGCCCGAGTACGCGCGGCTGCTCGCCGGCTGGATCGGGATGGAGGCGCCCCCGGTGCTGGCGGCGGTGTCCGCGGCGGAGCGGCGCGGGCCGCAGACCGCGACCGTCCGCGAGCGGGCGTCGGCGCCCGTCAACGCGCCGGTGGCCGAGGGCGAGGCCGACGCCGCCGCGGCCGAGCCCGCAGAGCCCGCGATCCCGCGCCCGAATCCGCGCGAGCCGCGGCTCGCGGTCGAGCGCGAGGCCCTCAAGCTCGCGATGCAGCACCCCGACCTCGTGGGCGACCGGCTCGACGAGGTCGACCCGGGGGCGTTCTGGCATCCGGCGTACATCGCGCTGGCCCGGGCCGTTGCCGGCGCCGGCGGGTGCGCGAGCGCCGCGTCCGGATCGGCCTGGGTCGAGGCGGTGCGCGGCGCCGCCGACAGCGAGGTCGTCCGGTCGCTGGCCGCCGAGCTGGCGGTGGAGCCGCTGCTCGTCGCAGGAGCCCCCACGACCCGCTACGCCGCCGAGCAGGTCGCCGGGGTCGAGGAGCGCGAGGTCGAGCGCCGCATCGCCGACCTGCGCTCGCGGCTCCAGCGCACCGACGCCGACGACGCCGAGGCGCAGACCGCCGTGCTCGCCGAGATCGTGGAGCTTGAGCAGCGCCGCCGCGCGCTGCGCGAGCAGCTGGCCGGCTGAGGTGCCGAGCCCGTTCAACGGCCTGGCGGCGGGGGCGGCCCCCCGACGCGGCGCGGGCGGCGGTGCCCGCCGGCGAGCGCCTGCTCGCCTGGGGGGTCTGCGAGCGACGGCGCCCTGGTGGTCGCCGCCGATGGCTCGCTCGTGCTCCCCGAGCCGGGCGGCGGCATGCGGGCGGTCAGGTGGGAATCCGTCGCGCAGGCGTCCTGGCAGGACGAGCGGCTCGAGGTGGTCGAGTCCGGTGGCGGCGGGCAGGGGCGGCGGACGACCGTGCTCGAGGTGCGCGAGCCGGGCGCGCTGCCCGAGGCCCTGCGCGAGCGGGTGACGGCGACCATCGTGGTCTCCGAGCACGTCGACCTGGTGGGGGAGCAGGGCGCGCGGATCACCGCGCGGCGGGCCCCTGGCGGGGCCGACCTGACGTGGGTGGTGACCTTCGACGCCGGGCTCGATGCCCGTGACCCCGCGCTGCGCGAGGCGGCCGACGCCGCGGTCGCGCGGCTCAAGGGCCAGGTCGAGTAGCCGTTTCTGACCTGGCCAGGTCCGCTGGTAATCTCGGCCGCGCCAATCCCGCATAGCTCAATTGGCAGAGCAGCCGGCTGTTAACCGGCAGGTTTCTGGTTCGAGTCCAGATGCGGGAGCCATCGCAGCAGGTCAGAGGCCCTTTCCGCCCCGGCGGGGAGGGCCTCGGCGGTTCTCGGGGGGAGTCCTGGTGGGAGTTCCCGCCCGGAGGGTGATCCGGAGTGGGACCTCGGCCCCTACCGACGGGCAGGCCGCCCGTCCGACGATGGCGTACGGACCGCCCCGCGGCGCATCCGTCGTCGCGGTGGAGTCGGCCCGCGAAGGACTCGTCATGGTCACCGGAGGCCCCACCACCCCCGACGAAGGAGGCCGCGCTCGACTTCCTCGCCTGCCGTCGCATCGCCGTCACCGGCGTGAGCCGCGAGGCCGGCGGCCACGGCAGCAACGCCGTCTACCAGCGACTGCGCGAGCGCGGCTACGAGGTGTTCGCCGTCAACCCCAACGCCGCCGAGGTCGAGGGCGACCCCGCCTACCCGAGCCTGGCCGCGATCCCCGGCGGCGTCGAGGCGGTCGTCATCGCGACGCGGCCCGAGCCGCGCCGAGGCCACGATGCGCGAGTGCGCCGAGCTCGGGATCACGCAGGTGTGGATGCACCGCGCGTTCGGCGCCGGCAGCGTCTCCGACGCCGCGACCGAGTACGGCCGCGCGCACGGCATCACCGTGATCGACGGCGGCTGCCCGCTGATGTTCGGCCCCGCGTCGGATGGCGGGCACCGCTTCATGTGCCGGCTGCTCACCTGGACCGGCGTCGTCCCCAAGCGGGTGTAGCCGACTCAGCAGCCCGGAGGCGACCGAGACGTCTACCGTGGCGCCATGGCCGACAGCGATCCACCCTGGGAGCCTCCCCTCGCCGGCACCGAGGCCGAGCACCTCGTGGGCGCGCTCGACCGGCTCCGCACCACCTTCCGGTGGAAGGCCGGCCACCTCGACGCGGCCGGGCTGCGGAAAGCAGATCGGCCGCTCCTCCCTGACCCTCGGGGGCCTGCTCAAGCACCTCGCGTTCGTCGAGGACTACACCTTCGTCACGAAGCTGAGCGGCGAGCGGCTAGGCGCGCCGTGGGACGACGGCGTACCGCCCGTCCCACGACTGGGTGTTCACCTCCGCGGCCGACGACTCCCCCGAGGAGCTCTACGCGACTCTGGGACGGCGCCGTCGAACGGTCCCGGGCCAGGCTCGACGCAGCCTTGGCCGACGGCGGGCTCGACCAGCTCGTCCACGTCTCCGCGCCCGACGGCCGCCACGCCAGCCTTCGCCGCCTGCGTCTGCGACCTGATCGAGGAGTACGGCCGCCACACCGGGCACGCCGACCTGCTCCGCGAGGCCGTGGACGGGCTGGTCGGCGAGGACCCCCCGGTTGGGTGGGTCTCATAGACCCAGCCCGCCGCGGCTCCCGCCCATCCTGGGCCTGGATGGGTCGGGCCCGCAGGGCGATCGAGTACGAGGTGCACGACTACCGCGGGCGCCACCGGCGCCAGTCGGCGGTGGCCGTGGCGCGGGGCTTGCCGTCCCACCAGAGCTCGACCTCCGCCGTCATGGCGTCCTCGGTCGCCGAGGTGACCACCCCGCGCAGCTCGACGGTGTGGTCCAGCGGGCTTGGCCTCAGATAGCGCACCGTCAACCCGGCCGTCACATACGGCAGCCGGGCGCCGGGCAGGGCTGGCCAGCCTCGGTGCTCGGCCTCCAGGATCACCGCGGCCGCGCTGTGGCAGTCGAGCACTGTGGAGATGATCCCGCCGTTGAGGTAGCCCAGCCCGTTGCCATGCTCCGGCCACGGGGTGAAGCGGGCGACGACACGCCCGTCGTCGGGGAAGCTGCGCAACTGCAGGCCCCCAGGGTTGCGGGGACCGCAGCCGAAGCAGTCCAAGTCGGGGTAGAGCCGCTCCTGAATGCTGGGGTAGCCGCCGCCAACAGTCCCTGCGCTTGAGGCGGTCACGCAATCATCCTCCTCGCGAGGGCCTGAACCCGCCAGGAGGCTGTCTCGAGTCCTAGAGGGGCCCGCCGGCCACGGTGGGCGCGGTGGGGTCCGGTCCGCCGGCCGAGGCCTCGCGGACCAGGTAGTCCTCAAGCAGCATGAGATTGTCGCCGACCCGCTTGGCCACCTGGAGCAGGGTGCCCATCGAGGCGACCTCCTCCACCTGCTCCTTGAGGAACCAGTGGGTGAACTGCTCGGCGAGGTAGTCCCCGTCGGCGCGGGCGGCCCCGATGATCTGCTCGAACTGGCCGGTGACCCGGCGCTCTTGCTCCAGCGCGAGCTCGACCAGCTCGACGACGGAGCCGATGTCGTTTCGCACCTCGGGGACGCCCGGGATGGTCACCTCGACCTCGCGGTCCATGAGGTACTGCACGAGCATCAGGGCGTGGTTGCGCTCCTCCACGGCCTGCGCGTAGAAGCGCCCGGCCAGCTGCGGCAGCGCCTGCTGCTCCAGCCAGACCGCGAACGCGACGTACTGCTGCGACGCGGCGAACTCGTTGCCGATCTGCTTCTGGATCAGGTCATGGGTGTGGCTCATGATCAGACCGTACGACGTGCCGGGCGTTCGGGCAGGTCGGGGGGGCGATCCCGGCGCGAATCGCATCCCTGCGGCCGCCCCGATCGGGGTGCGGCTGCCCTTGCCCCGGCCCCCGGCGTGAGGGGCGCGGGTCGAGGCGCCCCCGGATAGCCTGGCTGGCGCCGGGGCGGTAGCTCAGCTGGTCAGAGCAGCGGACTCATAATCCGTCAGGTCGTGGGTTCGATCCCCACCCGCCCCACGGTGTGCAGCGCCGATCAGTCGCCGCCGGGGCGAGAGCCCCAGCACGGGGCCGAGGGCGAGTTTGCGCATGGCCCGGACTGGGAACCCCCGGAGCAGGTCCGGCGTCTATCCGGATGAGCAGACTCAGCGCGGAGGAAGCATGGCGAGCAAGGGACGCAAGGCGGCGGCTGCCGCTGCGACCGCGGCGGCGATGTCCGACGGCCCGAGTGGCTTCCTCGCAAGGCTGGCGTCGATCCCGCGGCTCGTGCGAGATGTGCTGCGCGGCAGCTACGACGGGCTCAGCCGCGGCCGGCTCCTCCTCATGCTGCTCGGCGTCGTCTACGTCGTGTCACCGGTCGACCTGCTGCCCGAGGCGCTGCTGACGATCCCCGGCCTGGCCGATGACGCCGCCGTCGCGATGTGGCTGGTCGCGTCTGCCGTGGGGGCGACGTCGGCGTACCGGTTGTGGGAGAACGGCCGCGCGGCGGCGGCAGGCGACCCGATGGTCGTCACCGGCGAGGTCGTCGCGGGCGGGCAGGACTCTCCCAGCGACCGGTGACGCCGGGCCGCCGGTCAGGCCGACGGTGTAGGCGGTGGTCGACCCCTTCACCACCGTGTTGTTCTTGACCAGGAAGACCTTGCACTTGGACCCTGCGGGAACCGACTGCAGGTAGATCGGCATCGTGGTGTGGGGGACGCCGCCGACCTCGAAGGTCCAGTAGACGATGTCGTCGCGCTGGTACGAGCGCCCGCTGCGCTGGGGGAACGCGCACTCGTTCTGGATCGCGTACTCGTAGGCCACGACCGGGCCGTTGCTCGTGAGCGAGGCCTCGACCGTGAGGGTGGTCCCGGCTGACAGGCGGGTTGGCGAGCGTCGTCGTGCCGCTGAACGGCGCTGCTGTCGCGGGCGCGGCCAAGGCCAGGGTGGCGCAGGCCGCCGCCGCCAAGGCGATGAGTCGCTTCATGCCGAACCTCGCTTCATCCCGAACCTCCCTGGCGGGCCGCTGCCTCATGTGCAGATGTCCGCGTTGGCTGCCTCGCCGTAGCCCAGCTTCCACTTCAGGGGCGTGGTGCCGGGGTCGATGGTGTCGGCCTCCCAGATCGCCTCGGCGATGCAGGAATGGCCGTCGGAGTCGGGGTACGACGCCCATGCCGGACGTGGTCTGGCTCTTGTTGATCGAGCACGCCCGGAGTGGACGGGTCGAGGTAGTCGGGGATCTTGGTGCCGTCGGAGCCGGCCACGAACCACGGCTCAGAGCAGCCGAAGTTCACCTTGGAGAAGTCGTCGTGCTGGTGGACGGCGCCGTTCTGCTCCGGGTGCTCGACCGTGGTCCGCATGAGGACCTCCATCTTCATGCAGTGGTCGCGCAGCTTGGGGTAGGCGTCGACGTAGACCCATCGGTTCCCGCTGGAACCCTGGTTGAAGGGTGCCAGGGACTCCTTGAGTGTCGAGTTGAGCTTCTGGAACGCCTTGTCGATCAGCGCGAGTGCGGGCGGCAGCTGCGCCCACCGGGTGGTGCAGGGCAGCACGTTGTCGATGAGGGGGGTGCACAGCGACGCGATCTGGCTGGCCGCGTCCGTCGACTTCGGGAACGGGTTCGGGTAGTTGACGACGGCCACGACGAGCTTGGGCCGCTGGGCCATCATGATCCGGGTCTGCTGCAGGATGGTCGTGTAGTTGCTCTTGAGGCTGGTCCACAACGAGGAGTTGCCCAGGACCTGCGCCGCGCACGTGTTGGCGCCGGCGAAGTCGTGGTCCTTGACCTTGTCGAAGCAGTCGGTGACGAGCTTGACGATGGTCGTGTTCTGCTCGCCCAGCTGGAGCGTGAGCAGGTCCGGGCGCATGTTGTAGGCGCTGGCCAGCCCTCCGGCGCTGATGTAGGTGGCCGAGGTCTGCCCGTCCTTGCCCTGGTTGTACAGGCACCACCCCGGGGCGATTCAGGTGGTCGGCGAGCAGCTGCTCGGGGTAGCGGTTCTCGTCGTCGTCGAGATCGCGCCCGTTGGCCACATCGTCGCCGCTGGCGACGAAGACCCGGCAGCCGGCCAGTGCGGCGGCGTCAGGGGTCTGGGTGGCCGCGAGCGCCACCCCGAGGGCTGCCAGCACGACGAACGCGATCGCGGCAGCCACCAGCCGTCGGGCCGTGGGCCGGCTGCGCAGGCTCGCGGCCGAGGAAGTTCCTGACGTCATCGCTTGCCTCCACTGGGTGCCGGGCCGAGGGGCCCGGCGGCCGGGTGCCAGACCGCCGGGCTCCAGCGTGCGTGCCTAGACCACATCGACCTGGCGGGAGCCGGTGTTGTTGGCCTCGTTGAACTCGGTGATCTGGAAGCCCGGGTCGACGACGGCGTCGAAGAGCAGGAACGACGGCGTCACCGCCGTGTTCGCGGTCGCGGTGACCGACACGATGGTCCCGGCCCCGGCCGCCAGGTTGGTCGAGGTGCACTCCACATCCGGGGCGTTGTCGCCCGCGAGGCGTGGCGTGACCGTGCAGGTGAAGCCGGGGGCGGACGCCGTGAGCCCGGTGTACTCGTTGAAGGCGCCGTCGACGTTCACGGCGATGACCACGGTGTTCGGGGCCGCGTCGAGGGACGTGTCCCGGTCGCCGATGTTGGTGACGTCGAAGTTCCAGGTCACCTCATCGCCGTTGGCCACCGGGTCCGGGTTGGCCAGGATCGGTCCCATCACGAGGTCGATGCAGGCCTGGCACAGGAGCGCGGAGACGTGGTGGTCTCGATATCGGTGTTGTTCGCCTCGTTGGACTCGGCGACCACCTCGCCGCTGTCGACGGTGACGGTGCTCTGGACGCTGGGCACGGCAGAGGCGTCCGTGGTGAACCGGATCGTCAAGGTCGTGTCCTTGCCGGCGAGCAGCGTCCCACCGCAGGTGACCGTCTTGGTCGGGATGTCGAGAGAGCAGGTGAACCCCTCGGACCCGACCGCCGACACGAGGGTGAGGCCGGCGAGGCTGTCGAAGACCTGGGTGACCTCGAAGGCGCCGCTGTCCTCGGTGCCGGTGTTGAGCACGTTGATCGTGTAGGTGAGCAGGGCGCCCGCAGCCACCGGGTCGGGCTGGTCGCTGACGTCCGTGAGGACCAGGTCGGTGCCGGAGCCGCCCACGAAGGTCGTGAACGTGTCACTGCTCGGCGTGGGGTCGCCGCCACCGGATGCCGTTGCGGTGTTGGGGAACGACAGGTCGGTCACGCCGTCGTTGAGCGTCACCAGGACCTGGATCGATGCGGCTGCGCCCGGGTCGAGGCTGGCCAGCTCGCAGCTGACGTTGGTCGCTGTCGAGGCCGTGCAGTCGAACGCGGCGTCGGCGTTGGTGTTGACCAGGGTGACCTGGTTCGGCAGCGGGTCGGTGACGGTCACGGCGGAGGTCGTTGGCCCGTCGCCGATGTTGGAAACCGTCAGGGTGTAGGTGAACTGCTGCCCCGCCGTGACCGAGGTCGCGTCGGCGCTCTTGTTCATCAGCAGGTTCGGGGCCAGCACGGTGACGCTGGTGGTCTTGTTCACGCAGTTGTCGGTCTCGTCCGTCTCGGCGATGACGTGGTCGGGGTCGACGCACGCCTCGTTGTCGAGCGGCCCGCCGTCGGCGGTCACGAAGACGTTGACCGTGATGGTGACCTCCTGGTCGGGCGCGAGGTCGCCGATGCAGTCGACGACGTTGACCGGGTTCTCCAGCAGCTGGCAGGAGAAGTTGCTCGGCTCGGCCTTCACGCTGAGCGGGATGAGCCCGATCGGCAGCGGGTCGACCATCCGGACCCCGTAGGCGGTCTGGCCGTCCGGGCCGACCTTGTTGTTCTTGACCTTGATCACGTAGTCGGCCGTGTCGTTCTGGTGGGCCGTGTCGGGGCCCTCCTTGGTCACGGTCAGGTTGATCTTCGACTTCACGGTGGTGTCGACGTAGTCGGCGTTGTTGGTCTCGTCGCCCTCGGGGATGGCGTTCAGCGGGTCGACGAACGCCTGGTTGGTGAGGCCGATAGAGATGTCGGCGAGGTTGCTCGCGTACTCCTCGATGCTGGCGGGGGCCAGCAGCAGCACCTGCACGGTCCGGCTGCCGCCGGCTGGGATGGTCCCGCCCGAGCAGGTGACGACGCCCGACGCGTAGGCGCAGGTGAAGGCGCCCGCCCCGCCGGCCGCGTCGGCGGCGTTGAAGAACGTGGTGTGGGCGGGCAGCACGTCGGCGACGGTCACGTTGAAGGCGTCACCGGCTCCGCCGTTCTTCACCTCGATCTTGTATGCCAGCTGGCCGCCGGGGGCGACGCTCGCGTTGCCCGCCGGGATCCACTGCTCCTTGTCGACGCTCAGGTCGATGTACGGCCCGTTGCCGCCATTGGCGACCACCGTGTGGACCGTGTCCTGGTTGTTGAACTCGTTGCCCTCGGGGACCACGTTGCCGGGGTCGACGAAGGCGAGGTTCGGGTACGAGCCCGGGGTGTCCGGGGCGAAGACCCGGATCTCGATGGTGCGCTCGGTGGGCGCGCCGCCGGGGATCGCCGCAACCGTGCCGCTCAGCGAGCCGCCGGTGCAGGTGAGGACGCGGGAGGCGTCTGGTCCGCCGCAGGTGAAGGCGTTGGGGTCGGGCGGCCCGGCGATGTCCTGCGCGTCGATGAAGCGGAAGCCCTCGGGCAGCCGATCTGAGGCGGTGACGCCGAAGACCGGGTCGCTGCCGAGGTTCGAGACCTTCAGCTGGTAGGTGACGATGCCGTTGCGCGCGACCGGGTTGGCCGGGCTTTCCTGGGTCTTGTCGATGGTGAGCTCGTAGAAGGCGTTGGTGTCGGTGCAGGAGGCGAGGTCGACGCATGCAGCGACGGTGGTGTCGACCTGGGCGTCGTTGTCGAACTCGTTGCCCTCGGGGACGGCGTTGCCAGGGTCGACCGCGGCCTGGTTGGTGATCGTGCCGGGGGCGTTGGGCGCGAAGACCCTCACCCGGATGTCGCGGAACCCGCCGACGGGGATCGTGTTGATGCTGCCGTCGAGGTCGCCGCCGACGCAGGTGACGACGCCGCCGGTGGACGACCCGTCGTGCGAGCAGAAGAACGCGGCGCTGCCGGTGGCGGTGTCCTTGGCCGAGATGTAGCGAGAGCCGGCGGGCAGGGTGTCCTGCACCACGACGTTGCTCACGGGGTCGGTGCCGAGGTTGGACACCCGCAGGTTGTAGGTGAGCACGCCGTTGGTGGCCACGGTCCCGGCGCTCGGGCTCTGGTTGGTCTTGACCACGGTCAGCTGGTGGTAGGCGCCCTTGTCGGCGTCGCCCGTGGTGACGACGGTGTCGTTGGTCGACGAGGTTGTTGAGCTCGTTGACCTCGGCGATCTCGTTCAGCGGGTCGACCCTGACCTCGTTGTGCATGGTGCCGACGGTGGCGCGGGCGAACACCCGGATCTTGATCGTGGCGAAGTCATCCCCAGGTCCGGCGGGCGCTGTCGCCGGCCGGGTCGTAGAACTCCGACTCGGTGCCGAGCAGGTGCCCGCCGACGCACTCGACCACCCCGCCGGTCGGCGAGCCGTCGTGGGCGCAGGTGAACCCGTGGGTCGGGTCCGCGGGGTGGGTGGGGTCGTTCGGCGACCACCGACAGGAAGATGCGTGTCCGGCCGGGCAGCGTGTCACGCAGGCGGATCCCCGTGGTGTCCTGGGTGCCCACGTTGTCGACGTAGATCGTGTACGTCTGGGTGCCGCGCGTGGCGATCGGGTCGTATCCGTCCCCGAGGTCGGTCGAGGTCCCGGGCACCAGCGTGGGCGCCCCGTCGCCGGGCGGGTCGAGGTCCTTGGAGTCGCTCTTCCACACGGCGAGGTCGACGCCGGTGGTGATCGTGGTCGTCGCCGAGACGGTGTTGTTCGTCTCGTCGGCCTCGAAGATGGCGTTGTTCGGGTCGACCGTGGCGGTGTTGGTGATCACGCCGACGCCGGGCGGCGCCACGGTCTGGAACTCGATGAAGCGGGTCTCGGCCGCCGGGATCTGGCCGCCCGAGCAGGTCACGACCTGCCCGTTGACCGCGCACGTGAAGCCGCCGTCGGTGTCGTAGCTGTCGAGGATGACCCCGGCGGGCAGCGGGTCGCGGACGACCACGTTGGCCGCGTCGCTGTTGCCGCTGTTGCCCACGACGAAGCGGTAGGTCAGGCCGCCGAGGCACACCGGGGCGGCGAGCAGCCCGGGCACGTCGCCAGCGGCGTCGCTGAGCCCGTCCGCGGTCAGCGGCAGATCCTGGTCGGACTCCGGCCAGGTCCGCGCGCAGGCGGGGTCGGGGCTGTCGGACTTGGTGATCGTGAGGTCGATGGCCGGGCGGACGGTGGTCACCTCAGATGCGGTGTTGGTGACGCCGGTGTTCTTGATGTTGCCGTTGACCGTCGCGGTGTTGAAGAGCGAGGCGCCCGCCGTCGACACCACGGTGCCGCTGATGGTGACGGTGATCGTCCCGCCGGCATTCAGCGTCCGCACCTTGCAGGTGACGGTCGGCGCGCTCACGAAGCAGCCGCCGGTGTTGCCCACCGTGCCGCTGGCGATGACCTGGCTGGCGGTGATGCTGGCCGCCTCGAGGCCCTGGGTGCCGTCGGAGATGACGACGTCGTCGGCCCTGCTGGTGGCGTTGTTCTTGACCTGGATCTTGTAGACGAGCTGCTGCCCGGGGTTCACCGGATCCGGTCCGGCCCCCGTCGACCACGGGTACACGTTCGGGTTGTTGTCGGTCTTCGCGATCGTCAGGAGCGGGGTCGGCGGGGGTCCGCCGACGCTGGTGTTGACCGTCGCCGACGTGTTGTTCAGCTCGTTCGACTCCTGGATCGCGTTGTCGGGGTCGACGACGGCGGTGTTGGTGATCGTGCCCGTGGCTGCCGGCGAGGTCGCGTTCAAGGTGATGGTCGCGTTCTGGCCCTGGTTGACGGCGCCGCCGTCGCAGGTCACGGTCACGTGCGTTGCGGGGGTGCCGGCGGAGGTGCAGGTGAAGAGGCTCGTCGTCGAGGTCGACGTGAGGGCGACGCCGGTCGGCAGGGTGTCGACGACCCGCACGTTGGACGTGTTGGCCGTGCCGAGGTTGTTCACGGTCAGCGTGTAGGCCATCGCCGCGTTGGGCGCGACGCTGGTCGGGCCGGTCTTGTTGAGGGTCAGGTCGGGCAGGTCGCCGCCGCCGGTGCCGGCCGTCACCGGGACCGAGACGGAGCCGCTGGTGGTGAAGGTCTGCGCTGATCTGGTTCCGGTCACGGACGCGGTGTTGTTCAGCGTCGTTCCGTTGGACGCCGTGACCTGGCCCCGGATGGTCACGGTGAACGACTGCCCGCCGTTGACCGTCCCCACGTCGCAGGTCGACCAGATTGCCGTTGGGCCCGCCCTGGGTGCAGCTGCCCTTGGTGCTGGTGATGGTCAGCTGAGGCAGCCCCGGCGGGCTCGTGGTGACCCCGACGCCGTTGACCTGGTCGGTCAGCACCACGTTGGTCACCTTGGAGCCACCCGTGTTGGTCACCTGGATCGTGTAGGTCAGCTGCCCGCCCGACGAGACCGGGTTCGGGTTCGCGGACTTCACCACGGTCAGCGGGCTGATCGGATCAGCCGAGGACAAGGGGCGCCATGGCTGCCTGCGCCGCGAACGTCGCGATCGCCGTCAAGGCGGCGGCGGTCCAGATTCTGCGGGATCGGGTCCCGCGTAGGACGCGTCGCGGGTTCTTGCCGCAGTGGATGTGGACCGATCGGCCATGACCTACGCCTCCGATGTCCCTGCGGCAGGTGCCAAGCGCACTCGACTTCGGGATCGGGAGGCAGCAACTGCCCGCTGCGCTCATGCGGTGGGGCGTGCGCTGCGGGAGGCGTCGCCTCCCGGTCTAGTGGTGGAGTATCCGGTCGCGGCGAGGACGGGTGTCAAGGCTCAGAAAGGACTACGGGGACTAGTCCCTCGACGTGGTTTCGAGGGGATGCACCAGGGCAAGCGGCGCACCCGGGCACCAAGCGGGCAGAGGCCGAAAGATCACGGCAAGATGGGAGAAGTCCCAATCATTCCAAGGGGAATCACAGGTCAACCCTTGGGATCGATCAGGCACGGGCCAGCGGCTGGGTCTCAGGCGATGGTCTCCTCGCCGCCGAGGAACTGGCTCTCGTACAGGTCGAAGTAGACGCCGCGGCGCGCCAGCAGCTCGTCGTGCGAGCCCTGCTCGACGATGTCGCCGTCGTCCATCACCAGGATCGTGTCGGCGTCGCGCACGGTCGAGAGCCGGTGGGCGATGACGAAGCTCGTGCGGCCCTGGCGCAGCCGCTCCATCGCGTGCCGGATCAGCACCTCGGTGCGGGTGTCGACCGAGCTGGTGGCCTCGTCGAGGATCAGGATCACCGGGTCGGACAGGAAGGCCCGCGCGATCGTCATCAGCTGCTTCTCGCCGGCCGACAGGCTTGAGGCGTCGTCGTCCAGCACCGTGTCGTAGCCGTCCGGCAGGGTCCGGATGAAGCGGTCGGCGTTGGCGGCGCGGGCGGCGGCGTGGATCTGCTCGTCGGTGGCGCCCGTCGCGCCGTAGGCGATGTTCTCGCGGATGGTGCCGCCGAAGAGCCAGGTGTCCTGCAGCACCATGCCGAACGCGCCTCGGAGGTCGTCGCGGGTCATCGTGCCGGGTGTCGACGCCGTCCAGGCTGATCCGGCCGCGGTCGATCTCGTAGAAGCGCATGAGCAGGTTGACCAGGGTCGTCTTGCCGGCGCCCGTCGGGCCCGACGATCGCCACCGCCTCGCCCGGCGCCACGTGCAGGCTGAGGTCGTTGATGAGCGGCTCGTCGGGCAGGTAGCGGAACGCGACGTGCTCCAGGTCGATCGCGCCGCGCGGCGCGGGCACGCGCTGCGGCTCGGCCGGGTCGGCGTCCTCCTCGTCGGCGTCGAGCAGCTCGAAGACCCGCTCGGCGCTGGCGACCCCGGACTGCATGAGGTTGACCACCGAGGCGATCTGGGTGATCGGCATGGTGAACTGCCGCGAGTACTGGATGAAGGCCTGCACGTCGCCCAGCGGCATCGCGCCCGACGCGACCTGCAGCCCTCCGATGACGCAGATCGCGACGTAGTTGAGGTTGCCGACGAACGCCATCGCCGGCTGGATGATCCCGGACACGAACTGCGCCCGGTAGCTCGACTCGTACATCTGCGCGTTGAGCCGGTCGAAGTCGGCGATGGCCTGGCCCCGGCGGCCGAAGACCTGCACGAGCTCGTGGCCGGTGTACATCTCCTCGACGTGGCCGTTGAGCTGCCCGGTCCAGTCCCACTGGGCGACGAAGTGCTTCTGCGACCGCTTGGCGATCAGCATCGTGATGACGAACGACAGCGGCACCGTGATCAGCGCGATCACGGCGAGCAGCGGCGAGATCCAGAACATCATGATCAAGACGCCGATGACCGTGAGCAGCGAGGTGATGAGCTGCGTCAGCACCTGCTGCAACGTGGTGGAGATGTTGTCGATGTCGTTGGTGACCCGGCTGAGCAGGTCGCCGCGGGCGTGGGTGTCGAAGTACGACAGCGGCAGCCGACCGAGCTTGCCCTCCACCTCGCCGCGCAGCGCGTAGACGGTGCGCTGGGTGACGCCGGCCATCAGGTAGCCCTGGGCCCACAGGAACACCGAGCTGAGCAGGTAGAGCACGCTGATGAGCGCCAGCAGCCGGGCCAGCTGGGCGAAGTCGACGCCGACCCCCGGGATCACGGTCATCCCTGAGATCAGGTCGGCCTGCTGGTCCTGGCCGGCCGCGCGCAGCGCGTCCTCGGCCTGCTGCTGGGTGAGGCCGGGCGGCAGCTGCTTGCCCACGACCCCCTCGAAGATCATGGTGGTGGCGGTGCCGAGCAGATAGGGCCCGAGCACCGACAGGGCCACGCTGATCGTGCCGAGCGAGATCACCCCGGCGATCGTCACCCGCTCGGGGCGCAGCCGGCGCAGGAGGCGCTTGAGGGACCCCGAGAAGTCCTTCGACTTCTCCGCGGGCACGGTGAGCCCGGCCATCGGGCCGCCCCGCCCCGGCCCGCCGCCGCCGAACCCCGGCCCGCGCATCCCCGCGGCCGGAGGCCGGCCGTGGCCGCCCATGGGCATGCTCACGCCGCGTCCTCCTCGGTGACCTGGGAGAGCACGATCTCGCGGTAGGTCGGGCAGGTCGCCATCAGATCGGCGTGCCGCCCGATGCCCGCGACCGCGCCCTCGTCGAGCACCACGATGCGGTCGGCGTGCATGATCGTGCTCACCCGCTGCGCCACCACGAGGACCGTCGAGTCGCCCGTCTCACGCCGCAGCGCCGCGCGCAGCCGCGCGTCGGTGGCGAAGTCCAGGGCCGAGAAGCTGTCGTCGAACACGTACACCTCGGGGCGGCGGACCAGCGCCCGGGCGATGGCGATCCGCTGCCGCTGCCCGCCGGAGAGGTTCGCGCCGCCCTGGTCGATCGGGGCGTCCAGGCCCTCGGGCATGGCCCGGACGAAATCGGCGGCCTGCGCGACCGTCAGCGCGTGCCACAGCTCCTCGTCGGTGGCGTCGGGCCGGCCGACGCGCAGGTTGCTGCCCACGGTGCCGCGGAAGAGGAAGGCCCGCTGGGGGACCAGCCCGATCCGCGACCAGAGGTCGTCCCGGGCCAGCTCCCGGACGTCGACGCCGTCGACGAGGACCGCGCCCGACGTGACGTCGAAAAGCCGCGGCACCAGCGCCACCAACGTGGTCTTGCCCGATCCGGTCGAGCCCACGATCGCCGTCGTCTCGCCCGGCGCCGCCAGGAAGGAGACGCCGCGCAGCACCGCCTCCTCGGCCCCCGGGTAGCGGAACTCCACGTCGCGGAACTCGACCGTCCCGCGCACTGTGGGGGCCTGAGGGGAGTCGGGGTCGGCCACCGTGGGGACGACGTCCAGGACCGCGCCGATGCGCTCGGCGGATGCCGCGGCGCGCGGCACCATGACGAACATCATCGTCGCCATCATCACCGACATCAGGATCTGGATGATGTACGCGAGGAAGGCGGTGAGGTTGCCGATCGGCATCTCGCCGGCGTCGACGCGCTGGCCGCCGAACCAGATCACCGCGACGCCGGACAGGTTCATGATGAGCATCAGGCTGGGCATCATCAGGGCGAACAGCCGGTTGACGGTCAGCGCGGTCGACGTCAGGTCGGCGTTCGCGTCGGCGAACCGGCGCTCCTCGTGCTCGGTGCGCACGAACGCCCGGATGACCCGGATGCCGGACAGCTGCTCGCGCAGCACCTGGTTGACCCGGTCGATCTTGACCTGCATGACCCGGAAGAGCGGGATGGCCCGCGACATCAGCAGCCCGATGACCACGGCCATCACGGGGACGATGACCAGCAGCAGGGCGGACAGCGGGACGTCCTGGCGCAGGGCCATCACGATCCCGCCGATGCACATGATGGGCGCCGTCAGCATCACGGTGAGGCCCATCAGCACGAGCATCTGCAGCTGCTGCACGTCGTTGGTGTTGCGGGTGATCAGCGACGGGGTCCCGAACTCGTTGACCTCGCGGGACGAGAACGTCTGCACCGTGCTGAACAGCGACGAGCGGACGTCGCGGCCGAACCCCATCGAGACCCGCGCGCTCCAGTAGGTGGAGACGATCGCGGTCGCCCCGAGCACGAGCGTGACGGCGAGCATCACGCCGCCCACGCGGATGATGTACGCCGTGTCGCCGACGGCGACGCCCTCGTTGATGATCCGCGCGTTGAGCTCGGGCAGGTAGAGGTTGCCGATCGCCTGGATGAGCAGCAGCACGGCGACGAGCACCAGCGGGCGGGAGTACGGCGTGAGGAACCGCCGCAGCAGCTGGCGCACGCGCGACCTCCCCGTTGCCGGGTTGCTGGGGGTGGACCCGCGGGGTGCGGCCCGAGGGGCAATCTACGGCTGGGACGCCGCGGGTGCACGGTCGGTGCGAGGGGGCTCTGCCACAGTGGCGGCGTGAACGCTGGCGACGACCCCATCCAGGACCCGCGCCCGGACTGGCTGACCGACAACCTCGCCAACTGGGATGAGCGGGCGCCGGCGCACGCGGCCTCGCCCGACTACGCCTACGCCCGCTTCGCCGCGGATCCGGCGTACCTCAGCGAGGTCGTGCGCTTCGACCTGCCGCTGCTCGGCGACATCGCCGGCCTGCGCGGCGTCCACCTGCAGTGCCACATCGGCACCGACACCGTGTCTCGCTGGCCCGCCTCGGCGCCCGGATGACCGGGCTGGACTTCTCGGGGGCCTCCCTGCGCCGAGGCCCGCCGCGCTCGCGCAGGACGCCGGCGCCGACGTCGACTTCGTCCAGGCCGCCGTGTACGACGCGCCCTCGGCCCTGGGCGGCGAGCGCTTCGACCTGGTCTTCACCGGCATCGGCGCGCTGTGCTGGCTGCCCGACATCCGCCGATGGGCCGAGGTCGTCTCGGCGCTCCTCAAGCCCGGGCGGCCGGCTGTTCCTCCGCGAGGGCCACCCGATGCTGTGGGCCATCGATGAGCACGTCGCCGACCACCTGGCCGTCGGGCTACCCGTACTTCGAGACCGAGCACCCGCTCATCGAGGACGGAGCCCGGCACCTACGTCGAGACCGACGCCGAGTTCGAGCAGAACCGCACCCACTCGTGGAACCACGGCCTCGGCGAGATCGTCACGGCCCTGCTCGACGAGGGGCTGGCGATCACCGGGCTCACCGAGCACACCAGCGTGCCGTGGGAGGCGCTGCCCGGCCAGATGGAGCGGCGGCCCGACGGCGAGTGGGTGCTGGCCGAGCACCCCGAGCGGCTGCCGCTGACGTACACGCTCCAGGCGGTCAAGCCCGGCTGACGGCGGCACGCGCGCCTGCCGGTCGCCCCGCCAGGGCAGGATGGCCGGATGCGCGTCGAACACCTCTCCGCGGCCGACCTCGAGCGGCGCACCCGGTTGAGGCGCGCCAAGGCCTTCGCCACCGGGCTGCTGGTCTTCGCTGCCGTCGTCTTCCTGATCGTGCGGCCGATCGCCGCCGAGGGCGTGGTGTGGGCGGGGTACGTCGAGGCGGCGGCCGAGGCGGCGATGATCGGCGCCCTCGCCGACTGGTTCGCGGTGACGGCCCTGTTCCGCCGGCCGCTGGGCCTGCCGATCCCGCACACCGCGCTGATCCCCACCCGCAAGGACGCCCTCGGCTCGAGCCTGCAGTCGTTCGTGTCGGAGAACTTCCTGTCGGCGGCCGTCGTGCGCGAGCGGCTGGCCCAGGTCGGGGTCACCGAGCGGATCGGGGCCTGGCTCGGCGACCCGGAGAACGCCCGGATCGTGGCCAACGAGACCGCCACCGTGGTGCGGGGCGCCATCGAGGTGCTCAGCGACGACGACATCCGCGAGGTCGCGGAGTCGGCGATCGGCACCCGGCTGCGCGATGCCGAGGTCGGCCCGGTGCTGGGCCGGCTGCTCGGGCAGATCGTCGAGGACGGCTCGCACCACGCAGCTGGTCGACGTGGTGGCCGACCGCTCGGCCGGACTGGCTGCGGCTGCACGAGGACGCCGTGCTCAGCGTCGTCCAGCGGCAGGCGCCCGCCGTGGTCGCCGGAGTTCGTCGACCGCGCGCTGGCCCGCAAGCTGCACGCGGAGCTGGTGCGGATCGCCGACGACGTGGCCGCCGACCCGCGCCACCCGGTGCGCCTGGCGCTGGACGACTACCTGGCGAGCGTCTCGCGCGACCTGCGCGAGGACCCCGACACCGACCAGCGGGTGCGCGACGTCGCCGAGCGGCTGATGCAGCACGACGCCACTCGCGAGGCGCTCGGCTCACTGGTCGGCTCGACCCGGCTGGCCGTGCTCAAGCTCGTCGACGAGCCGAACAGCGTGCTGCGGCTCACGACCGCCGAGGCGATCGGCGCGCTCGGCCGCAAGCTGCAGTACGACCCCGAGATGCGCGACAAGGTCGACGGCTGGGCCGCCTCCGTCGTCGAGCACGTCGTCGTCACGTACCCCGACCAGATCACGAGTGTCATCCGCGACACCGTCGAGTTGTGGGACGGGGAGGAGACGGCCCGCCGGATCGAGCTGGTGGCCGGCCGCGACCTGCAGTTCATCCGGGTGAACGGCACCATCGTCGGTGCGCTAGCCGGCCTCCTCATCCACTCGATCGCGCTCGCCCTCGGCTGACCCCTGGCCGCGCGCCGACACCCGGTGCGTCGGCGGGGGAATCGCGACCGCCTGGCGGGCGGGGCCGAGCGGCCCCGCCCGCCAGGCGGTTCACTCCCGTGGCCCCGCTAGAGGCGGGTGATCCGGTTCTGCGGCCCGGGCGAGACGACCCCTTGGTCGAGGAAGTACTTCTCGACCGCGTCGAGGTCGACGTCGCCGCCGAGGCGGTTGGTCCCCTCGTTGAAGACGGAGAAGCGGTCGCCACCCGTGGCCAGGAAGCTGTTCACCGTCACCCGGTACGACGCGGCCGGATCCAGCGTGACCCCGTTGAGCTTGACGGTGCTCGGGTCGACCCGAGAGCCCAGCGCGCCTGCGCTGTTCCAGGTGTAGGTGAACCCGTCGGAGACCTGCAGGACGTTGATTCCAGCGGCCTGCCACTGCTGCTCCAGAGCCCGCTCGATCTGGGCGCCGGTCAGCGTCATCGTCACCAGGCTGTTGCCGAACGGCTGCACGGTGAAGATCTGCCCGTAGGTGACCGGCGCAGGGGGGGCTGACCGGCGACGCGGTGCAGTTCAGATCGGTGCGGATGCCGCCCGGGTTCATGAAGGCGATCTGGGCTCCTCCCAGGTCGGCAGGGGTCGTGGCGAAGAGCTGGGAGTCGGCGATGACGTCACCGAGGGCGGACTCGCCCGCGGCGTTGGCGCGTGCGGATGATGGTCGCGGAGACGATGCCGACGACCCGGTTGGCCAGCGGCGCTGACAGCGTCCGGTACCGGTCGACGAGCGAGGTCAGGGCGGGGGCCTTGGCGACGTCGCGGGTGACGATCGACGTTGTTGACCTTGGCCGCCACGACGTCCTTGGTGGCCCGGCTCACGGTGAGGTCGATGTCGGTCACCAGCCGGCCGCCCTGGCCGGCGCCGGTCACGATCTTGCCGTCGAGCACGCAGTTGACCGCCCAGTTGGTGTGCCCGGTCATGACGACGTCGATGGCGTCGTCCATCGCGCGCGACGATGGTGGGAGACCGGGCCGGTCGGGGCCTCGCACTTGTTGACGAAGGTGTCCTCAGGCTTCGTGGCTGACCCGCCTGTGCCGTTGCCCGCGCTGCTGGTGAAGCCGCCCTCGTGCAGCAGCACGACGAAGGTCTCGACGCCCTGTCGCCGCAGCACCGGCACCAGCGCGTTGACGGTCGCGGCCTCGTCGGCGAAGTTGACGTTCGAGATGCCCGCCGGGTGTCACGATCTCCGGGGTGCCCTCGAGGGTCATCCCGATGATGGCGATCTTGACGCCGTTGAAGTGCTCGATCGCGGAACGGCGGGAAGATCGTCTTGCCGGTGTCCTTGTAGGCGACGTTGGCGGCCAGGAACTGGAAGTCCGCGCCGGCGAACCCGTCGCCGTCCTGGCAGCCGTCGACCGGGTGGCAGCCGCCGTTCTGCATGCGCAGCAGCTCGTCGACGCCCTCGTCGAACTCGTGGTTGCCGACCCCGTTGTAGTCCAGGCCCATCAGGTTGAAGGCCTCGATGGTCGGCTCGTCGTGGAAGACCGCGGAGATGAGCGGCGTGGCGCCGATCAGGTCGCCGGCCGACACGAAGAGCGTGTTGGGATTCGTGGCCCGCGAGCTTGTCGACGTGCGTGGCGAGGTACTCGACGCCGCCGGCGGGGATGCTGGCCGATCCGCCCCGACGAGCTCACGGGGTCGATGGGCTCGAGGTTGCCGTGGAAGTCGTTCAACCCGAGCAGCTGGATGTCGGTGGTCTGGGCCCGCTCGGCGGCGCGGTCGCTGGCGGCGCTAGCGGAGGACGCGGCCCAGGCGGGCACGATCGGCCGCCAGCAGTGCGACGGCTCCAACGGCGGCTACGGATCTCTTCATCTGGGCCCCTTCACGGTCTCGGGGGCACCCGTTCGGCGGCCCACCGATCGGATCGGACCCTGCCAGACTCCGACCGTGCGCAGCAGGCACTCGGCACATCTCGCACCGCTCCGGCCGGGAGCGCGCCGGCGTTCGCGCCGTTGTGAGGTGATTCGAGCGATATGCGACGACCGGCGGTCCGCGGCCGATGGGTTGCCGTCTGGGCGGCCGCTCAGGCCTGGCCGGAGAGCAGCGAGTCGAGGCCCTCGGGGAGCTGCAGTCCGGAGCCGCCGTCGCCGCCGGTCAAGCCCTCGAGCAGCGGGCCGAGCAGGTCGGTCCAGGAGCCGCCGTCCTGGGTGTCGAGCTCGCCGGCCGCCCGGGACAGCCCGCGGAGCAGGCTCGCGGCCTGGTTGAGCGCCTCGCTGACCTCGTCCTGCGGCCCGGCCGTGGCCGCGCCCTCAAGCCGGTCGGCGACATCGGCCAGCAGCCTCGCGGCCTCGGCGGCGTCTCCGTCCTGCTGGGCGGCGCTCGCCGCCTGCAGCTGGGTGGACACATCGGCCTCCTGCAGCGCGGCGGCGAGCCGGACGTTGGCGGCATCGGCGTCGGCGGCGCGCGGGCTCCAGGCGGCGCCCAGCGCCACCCCCGCGGCCAGGGCCGCGGCGAGGCCGAGGGCGATGAGGCCGCGGCGCGCGCCACCGGCCCGCTGGGGGCTCGGCGCGGCCTGGGGGAGGTCGAGGACGACCGTGTCCTGGGTCTGCTGGCTCACTGCGGGCTCCTGTCGTGGTGGCGTGCTTGCGATAGACGCTACGCGCGCTCGCGCGGTTCCGGGATGGCCTGGCGGGTCACAATCCGGGCCGGACGATCACGATTCGGTCCGTCGCGGCACAATCGGCAGATGGCCGTGGACCTGCCGGTCGAGCCGAACGCGCCCGACTACCGACCCGCCGACGGGCGGCCCTTCCGGCTGACCCTGGGCCTGCGCTCCCTCGACCTGCGCGACTGGATCGAGGTCGACAGCCATCGCGCCGAGGAGCTGCGCCTCAAGGACGAGCTGCTGCGGACCCGGCACGACGAGGTGGTCGCCTGCCGCCCGGCGGGGGAGGAGCCGAGCCGCGAGCTGTTCGAGGCTGGTGGCCGAGCACCTGCTGGAGCGCTTCCCCGGCCTGGTGGAGCGGGAGGGGGGAGCGATCCGCGACCGGCAGACCGGCTGGCTGGTCGACCCCGACGCGCTGCACCCGGTCGACGCGGCTGGCCGGCTCGTCCAGGAGGACCTGTGCCTGATGGTGCGCCAGCCGGAGGGCTGGGTGCTGGAGGCGGCCAGCCTGTGCGCCCCCAGCCGCTGGACGCTCGCCGAGAAGATGGGCCGCACCCTGCTGGACGTGCACGAGCCCGTCCCGGGCTACGCCGAGGTGATCGGCCGGCCGACCGACGCGATGTTCGACAAGTTCACCCCCGAGCGGCCGGTCTGGCGGATCAACTGGACGGTCCTCGACCGGCCCGAGCTGTTCCAGCCGGCCCCCGAGGGGCGCAAGACGGGGGGCTCCGGGGTCACGGCCGAGAACGCCGGCGAGGCGCTCACCTTCCGGGTCGAGCGGCAGACCATGCGCGTGCTGCCGCGCACCCGCGCCGTGCTGTTCGGCATCCGCACGTACGTCCGGCCGCTGGCCGAGCTGGCCGCCGATCCGCGGTCGGCGGCGAATCTGGCGGCCTCGCTGCGGGCGACCGACCCGGCGTTCGCCGCGTACAAGGGCTGGCTGGGCGTCCAGGAGGCCGCGCTCTCGTACCTCGACACGCGCGCGCAGTCTGGTGCGGCAGGGACTCCTGGGGCACAATGAGCCGAGCGCTGACGCGCGGGCTTTGATCGGCTGGGGACGCTGGGGAAGGCGAATCCCGATCGATCAAGGAGAGACCGTGACGCCTGCGCCCACTCGGACGGCGACCACTCGTGGCGTCGTCTACGTGCATTCCGCGCCCTCGGCTGTGTGCCCACACGTCGAGTGGGCGCTCTCCGCCGTGCTCGGCACCCGGGTCTCGCTGGAGTGGACCCCGCAGCCCGCGCAGTCCGGCACGTACCGGGCCGAGCTGTCCTGGCAGGCCGAGCCCGGCACCGCCGCCCGCCTGGCCTCGGCCCTGCGCGGCTGGTCGCACACGCGCTACGAGGTCACCGAGGAGCCCAGCGCGGGGCTCGAGGGCGAGCGGTTCTCGGCCACCCCGACCCTCGGCATCTTCCACTGCATCGTCGGGGTGCACGGCGACGTGCTGATCCCCGAGGACCGGCTGCGCGCCGCGGTGTCCCGTGCCGCCTCGACCGGCGAGCCGCATCGAGGACGAGCTGAGCCTGCTGCTCGGCCAGCCGTGGGACGACGAGCTCGAGCCCTTCCGGTACGCCGGCGACGGCGCCCCCGTCCGCTGGCTCCACCAGGTCGTCTAACCCGCCCCGCTCCGACACCCGCCCCGACACCCGCCCCGACACCCGCCCCGACACCCGCGGTTGATCAAGCAGAATGGCGTGACCATCTCTGCTTGATCACCCACGGGGGTGGGGCGTCAGCGGGTGCTGGGGCTTGCGGGGGTTCATGGCCAGAGGGGCGATGCTGGCCAGAGGGGCGTGTTGGCTAGAGCGGGATGTTGCCGTGCTGGCCGCGGACGGCGGGGGCGGCGGCGATGGCCGCGGCCAGGGCGCTGCGGGTGGCGGCGGGCTCGACCACCTCGTCGACGAAGCCGAGCGCGACGGCCTTGTCGAGGCCGCCGGCGAGCAGCTCGTGCTCCTCGGCGAGCTCGAGCTCCAGCTGCGCCCGCAGGTCCTCGGGTGCGTCGGCGATCCGGCGGCGGTGCAGGACGCGTACGGCCGCGACCGACCCCATCACCGCGACCGTGGCGCCCGGCCACGCGAAGACCCGGGTGGCGCCGAGGGCGCGGGCGTTCATCGCGATGTAGGCGCCGCCGTAGGCCTTGCGGGTCACCAGCGTGATCGCGGGGCACCTCGCACTCGGCGAACGCGTGCAGCAGCTTGGCGCCGCGCCGCACCACGCCGTCCCACTCCTGGCCGACGCCGGGCAGGTAGCCGGGCACGTCGACCAGCACGAGCAGCGGCACGCCGAACGCGTCGCACATGCGCACGAACCGCGCCGCCTTCTCCGCCGACGCCGAGTCGAGGCAGCCGCCGAGGCGCATCGGGTTGTTGGCGACCACGCCCACGGTGCGGCCGCCCAGCCGGCCGAGGGTGGTGACGATGTTCGGCGCCCACTTCTCGTGCAGCTCGACCGCGGAGCCGTCGTCCAGCACGCCGGCGACCAGCGGATGCACGTCGTACGCGCGCTTGACCGACTCGGGCAGCAGGCCGCCCAGATCGAGGTCGGCGACCTCGCCCAGGGAGCCCTGCGCGCCGAGCAGCGCCGCGACCGCCCGCGCGGAGGCCACCGCCTCGGCGTCGGTGTCGGTCGTGATGTGCACGACGCCGCTGCGCCGGCCGTGCGGCTCGGGGCCGCCGAGGCGCAGCATGTCGACGTCCTCGCCGGTGACGGAGCGGACGACGTCGGGCCCGGTGACGAAGACGCGCCCCTCGGGGCCGAGGATGACGATGTCGGTCAGCGCCGGGCCGTACGCGGCGCCGCCGGCCGCCGCCCCCAGCACCACCGAGATCTGCGGGATCCGGCCGGACGCGCGCGTCATGATGGCGAAGACCTCGCCGACCGCGTGCAGCGACGAGACGCCCTCGCGCAGGCGGGCGCCGCCGCTGTGCCAGAGGCCGACCACGGGGATGCCGTCGGCGAGCGCGCGGGCGTACGCGGCGACGATGACCTTGCAGCCGGCGGTGCCCATCGCGCCGCCCTGGACCCGCGGGTCGGAGGCGAAGCCCACCGCCGGGCTGCCGTCGACGCGGCCGATCGCGGCGAGCATGCCCGAGTCGTCCTCGGCGGTGATCGGCGTGCACGAGCCGCCGTCGAAGAGCGTCCTCGAGGCGGACCCGCGGGTTGCGGGGGTCGCGCTCGACCGCGAGGGTCGGCGCGGCCTGGTCCGGGCGGTCGGCGATGACGGTCACTCAGGCGCTCCTGAAGGCCAGGGCGAGTTGTGGCCGCCGAAGCCGAATGAGTTGTTCAGCGCCGCGATCGCGCCGCTGGGGAGCGGGTCGGGGCTCGCCGGACGGCGATGTCGAGGCGGACCTCGTCATCGGGGTCGTCGAGGTTGATGGTCGGCGGCGCGACCCGGTGGTGCAGGGCCAGCAGCACGGCGATCGACTCGACCGCGCCCGCGGCCGCCGAGCAGGTGGCCCGTCATGGACTTGGTCGCCGAGACCACCGCCGTGTCGGCGGCGTCGCCGAGGGCCGCGTGGATCGCGGTCGCCTCGGCCACATCGCCCTGCGGCGTCGAGGTGGCGTGCGCGTTGACGTGGGCGATGTCGCCGGCCGACAGCGCCGGCATCGGCCAGCGCGGCCACCATGGCGCGGGCGGCGCCCGTGCCCACCGGGTCGGGCTGGGCGATGTGGTGGGCGTCGGAGGTCATCCCCGCCCCGGCGAACTCGGCGTAGACGCGCGCCCCGCGGGCCGCCGCGTGCTCGGCCGACTCCAGCACGACGATGCCCGCGCCCTCGCCGAAGACGAAGCCGTCGCGGCCCTTGTCGTACGGGCGCGAGGCCCGCTCGGGCTCGTCGTTGCGCTTCGACAGCGCCATCATCGCGGCGAACGCGGCCAGCGGCAGCGGGTGGATGCAGGCCTCGGTGCCGCCCGCCACGACGATGTCGGCGCGGCCGTCCTGGATCATCCGCGCGCCCATGGCCGACCGCCTCGGCCCCCGACGCGCAGGCCGAGACCGGCGTGTGCACGCCGGCCCGGGCGCCGAGCTCGAGGCTGACGACGGCGGCCGGGCCGTTCGGCATGATCATCGGGATGGTGAACGGCGAGACGCGCCGCGGGCCCTTCTCCTTGAGCGTGTCGTACGCCTCGATGAGCGACACCGCGCCCCCGATGCCCGACGCCACCACGACGCCGAGGCGCAGCGGGTCGGCGTCGGGCGCGCCGGCGTCGGCCCACGCCTCGCGGGCGGCGATCAGCGCCAGCTGCTGGGACCGGTCGAGCCGGCGCGCCTCCACCCGGTCGAGGACGGCGCTGGGATCGACGGCGCACGGCGCGCCGATGTGCACCGGGAGCTCCTCGACCCAGTCGCCCTCCAGCGTCCGGACGCCGGAGCGTCCGGCGAGCAGGCCGTCCCAGGTCGTCGCGACGTCGCCGCCGAGGGGCGTGGTCGCGCCCAGCCCGGTGACGACGACGCGGCGGGTCGGGGCGCCCTGCTGCGAGGTCACGCCGCGACACCTGCCTGCTGGATGTAGGAGACCGCGTCACCGACGGTGGCGAGGTTCTTCACGTCGTCGTCGGGGATCTTGACGCCGAACTTCTCCTCGGCGGCGACGACCACCTCGACCATCGACAGCGAGTCGATGTCCAGGTCGTCGGTGAAGTGCTTGTCGGGCTGGATGTCGCTGATCGGGGTGCCGGCGACGTCGTTCACGATCTCGGCCAGGCCGGCGAGGATGTCCTGCTCGGTCATGCGGGTTGCTCCTTGGGTCGTTCCGGGTGGGATCCCGCCGGCGGCGCCGGCGGGGGTCTGCGGTGCGGGGTCAGGGGAGGCGGACCACCTGGGCGGCGTACGCGAGTCCGGCGCCGAAGCCGATCAAGAGCGCGAGGCCGCCGCTGGGGATCTCGCCGCGGCCGAGCATGCGCTCCATGGCCAGCGGGATCGAGGCCGCCGACGTGTTGCCGGTCTCGACGACATCGCGGGCGACGACGACGTGCTCGGGCAGGCCGAGCTTCTTCGTCATGGCCTCGACGATGCGCAGGTTGGCCTGGTGCGGGATGAACGCGGCCAGGTCGCCGGCGGCGACCCCGGCGCGGTCGAGCGCCTCCTGGGCCACCGGGGCCATCGAGAAGACGGCCCAGCGGAAGACCTGCTGGCCGTTCATCGACAGGGTCGGGAACGCGTGCCCGGGTCCTCCCGGAGCGCGTCCCAGGAGACGTTCTGGGTGATCGCCTCGGCCTGGCCTCCGTCGGCGCCCCACACGACGGGGCCGATCCCGGGCTCCGCGCTGGGGCCGACGACCGCCGCCCCCGCCCCGTCGCCGAAGATGAACGCGGTGCCGCGGTCGGTCGGGTCGATCATGTCGGTGAGCCGCTCGACCCCGATCACCAGGACGTGGCGGGCGCTGCCCCCGCGGACGAGGTCGTTGGCGACGGCCAGGCCGTGGCAGAACCCGGCGCAGGCGGCCGACAGGTCGAAGGCGGCGGCGGAGGTCGCCCCCAGCCGGTGGGCGATCAGGGTGGCGGCCGCGGGGGTCTGGTAGAGGTGGGTCACGGTGCCGACGACGACCGCGTCCAGCCGGTCGGCGGTGATGCCGCTGGCGGCCAGGGCCTTCTCCGCGGCCGCCACGGCCATGTCCACGACCGTCTCGCCGGGTGCGGCGTGCCGGCGCTCGGCGATCCCCGAGCGCTCCCGGATCCACTCGTCGGTGGAGTCGATCTGCTCGCAGATCTCGGCGTTGGTGACGATGCGCGCGGGGCGGTAGCCGCCCACGCCGAGGATGCTGGCGTGGCCGTGGCCCTCGGCCGGCCGGATGGCCGTCACGCCGGGACCGCCTCGGGATGCAGCCGGACGAGCGGCTGCCCGGGGGACACCGGGTCGCCGTCCTCGACCAGCCACTCGACGACGGTGCCGCCGTGCGCCGCGACGACCGCGTGCTCGTCGCGCAGGGTGATCACCGCGCCCACCCGGGCCCCCACATCGAGGCTGTCGCCGAGGCCGCTGGCGCCGTGGGCCTTGAAGGTCCCCTTGGCCGGGGCCACGACCAGCCGCCACGAGGGCGCGTGGTCGAGCGTGCCGGGCGACGCGTGCCGGGCGATCAGGTCGCGGGCGGCGTCGAGGTCGGCCGGGGTCTTGAGGGCGACGGCCTCGACGCCGGGGAGCGCGCGCTTGACCAGGGCCGTGAGGGTGCCGGCCGGCGGGCACCTCGATCACCGCGGTGACGCCGAGGTCGGCCATCGTCTGCATGACGAGGTCCCAGCGCACCGGCCGCGCGACCTGGCCGACGATGCGATCGAGCGCCTCGTGGCCCTGCTGCACCACGCCGCCATCCCGGTTCGACAGCAGCCGGATCCGCGGGTCGTGCGTCGAGACGGCGCGTGCGTACGAGCCGAGCACCTCGGCGGCCGGGGCCATGTGGTGGGTGTGGAACGCGCCGGCCACCTGCAGCGGGATCACCCGGGTCTTGGCGGGCGCGTCGGCGGCGAGCGCGGCCAGCTGCTCGAGCGTGCCTCCGGCGACCACCTGCCCGGCGGCGTTGTGGTTGGCGGCGGTCAGGCCGTGGCGCTCGATGGCCGCGATGACCTCGTCGGGGTCTCCGCCGAGGATCGCGCTCATGCCGGTGGGGGTGACCGCGGCGGCGGCGGCCATGGCCCGCCCGCGCTCGCGGACGAGCACCATCGCCTGCTCGGCGGAGACCACCCCGGCGGCGGCGGCCGCCGTGATCTCCCCGACCGAGTGGCCGGCTCCGGCGCCCACGACCTGGAACGCGTCCGAGGGGTGGGGGAAGAGGGTCAGCAGGCTGACCAGGCCGGCCCCGACGAGCAGCGGCTGGGCCACCGCGGTGTCGCGGATCTCGTCGGCGTCGGCCTCGGTGCCGTACCGCACCAGGTCGAGCCCGGCGCAGGCCGAGAGCCACCGCAGCCGCTCCTCGAAGCGCGGCAGCTCGAGCCAGGGGGCGAGGAAGCCGGGCGACTGGGCGCCCTGGCCGGGCGCGACGACGATGAGCACCCCCCAAGGGTGCCGACTCCGGGCGGCGGATCCGGGTGCCGACGCGAACACACCTCAGGGCGTGAGTTTGGAGGTTTCCTCCAAATCGGCGAGCCGGCCCAGCCCGCAGGCGATGCGCAGGGCGTACGCCCCGCGGGGATCGGTCGGCGCGAAGCCGGACACCTCGGCGATCCGCCGCAGGCGGTAGCGCACCGTGTTGGGGTGCACGAACAGGGCCCGGGCCGCGCCCTCGAGGGAGCCGCCCTGGTCGAGGTACGCGGTGACCGTGTCCAGCAGGTCGCCGCCCGCCGCGGCGAGCGGGCGGTACGCGTCGTCGACGAGGCGGCGCCGGGCGAGCGGGTCGCCGTCCAGCGCCCGTTCGGGCAGGAGGAGGTCGGCCAAGGCCGGCCGGGGGAGCGCCGGCCAGGCGGCGGCGGCCCGCAGGGCGCCGAGCGCCTCGGCTGCCGAGCGGGAGGCTCCGGCCAGGTCGGGGGCGACCGACCCGGCGACGACCGGCCCGGGTCCGAAGTCCGCGCAGACGGCATGGGCGGCCGCCAGCGCGTCGTCGGCCCCGGCCACCAGCACGACCAGCCGGTCGCCCTGGATCCCGGCGACGACCTGCAGCCGCGCATGCCGGGCCGAGCGCTGCACCGCCTCGGTCACCTCGTCGGGGGAGGCGTCGGGCGCCTGCCCCAGCACGGCGCAGACGCCGCGGGCCGCGGACCAGCCGATGGCGGCCGCGCGCGACACCACCGCGTCGTCGACCTCTCCGCGCAGCACGGCGTCCACCACGAGGGCCTCGATGCGGGCGTCCCAGGCGCCGCGGGACTCGGCCGCCTGCGCGTACACCTGGGCCGCCGCGAAGGCGATCTCGCGGCTGTAGAGCAGGACGGCCTCCCGCAGCTCGACGGCCTCGGCCGGGCTGGGGGCCAGCTGGTCGACCCGGACCTCGACGGTGCCGATCGTGGCCCGGATCATCTCGACGGTCTGCTGCAGGGTGACCGAGCGGGCCAGCTCGCGCGGGGCGGTGCCGAAGACCTCGGCGGTGACCGCCGGCTGGCTGCCCGGCCGGCGGTACCAGTCGACGAAGGCCGCGATGCCCGCCTGCGCGACGAGGCCGACCCACGAGCGGTCCTCGGCCGACATCGCGCGGTACCAGGGCAGGTCCTCGTCCATCCGCTGCACAGCGGCCTGGGCGAGGTCGGCCGTGGCGCGCTCCAGCCGTCGTGCGGTCTGCGCGCGTCTGGCCACGGGAGGCAGCGTAGAGCGTGCGGATTGTGGACAGCCCACAATCGAGCGGCTCCGCCGGATTCCGTGGCCCGCGCTATGGTGGTTGACGGTTCAACGAGAGGCAGGCAGATGGGCGCTATCGAGGTGCGGAGGTCCGCTGCGCGGTTCGAGACCCGGGCGGGCTGGCTCGACAGCCGGCACTCGTTCTCGTTCGGGCCGCACTACGCGCCCGACAACACCCACTTCGGCCTGCTGCTCGTCTCCAACGACGATGTGGTCGAGCCCGGGACCGGCTTCGAGACCCACCCGCACCGGGACATGGAGATCGTCACCTGGGTGCTCGACGGCGGGCTCGTCCACCAGGACTCCGAGGGCCACCACGGGGTCATCTACCCCGGCCTCGCCCAGCGGATGAGCGCCGGGCGCGGCATCCGGCACAGCGAGAAGAACGACTCGTGGCGGCTGACCGGGGCCGAGCCGCACCGCGACCCCGTGCACTTCATCCAGATGTGGGTCGCGCCCGACGAGCGGGGGATCGACCCCGGGTACGAGCAGCTCGACATCACCGCCGAGCTGGATCGCGGCGGGCTCGTCCCCGTGGCGAGCGGGATGGCCCGGCACGAGGCGGCGATCCGGATCCGCCAGCGCGACGCGGCCCTCTACGCCGCGCGGCTCGGCGACGGCGAGTCGGCCGCGCTGCCCGCGGCGCCGTACGTGCACCTGTACGTCGCCCGGGGATCCGTCGAGCTCGAGTCCGCCGGGCTGCTGGCGACGGGCGACGCCGCGCGCATCGCCGGCAGCGACGGCCCGCGGGTCACCGCCGCGGGTGGGCCGGCCGAGGTCCTGGTCTGGGAGATGCACGCCTCTCTGGGCGCCCCCTGACCCCCCGGCCCGGTGGGCAGCAGGCGGCGCCGTCAGGCGTCGCCCATGCCGGCGCCGGGGTCGGCGGCCGCCACGTCGAGCAGCCGGTAGCGCTCGATCGCGGCCGCGGGCAGCCCCGGGTCGACCTCGGCGCGCCGCGCCAGCAGCTCCAGCGCGCGTACGGCGATCGACTGCGCGTCGACCTTGAAGTGCCGGCGCAGCGCGCCGCGGGTGTCGGACAGCCCCCAGCCGTCGGTGCCGAGCGAGGCCGCGTCCGCGGGCACCCACGGCATGATCTGGTCCTGCACCGCCCGCAGGTAGTCGCTCACCGCCACCACCGGACCGGGCCGACCGGCGAGCCGCGCCGTCACGTACGGCGTCTGCGGCTCTGCGGCGGGGTGCAGGAAGTTGTGCTGGTCGGCGGCCAGCGCGTCGCGGCGCAGCTCGTTCCACGACGTCACCGACCAGACGTCGGCGTGCACGCCCCAGTCGTCGGCGAGCAGCCGTTGCGCCTCCAGCGCCCACGGCACGGCGACGCCCGAGGCGAGCACCTGGGCCCGCGGGCCCGGCGCGTCGGCCGGCGCCGGCGCGTACAGGTGCATGCCCCGCAGGATCCCGTCGACGTCGACGCCCTCGGGCTCGGCCGGCTGGAGGTACGGCTCGTTGTAGACCGTCAGGTAGTAGAAGACGTCCTCGGGCTGCTCGCCGTACATCCGACGCAGCCCGTCGCGCACGATGTGGCCCAGCTCGAAGGCGAACGCCGGGTCGTACGCCACGACCGCCGGGTTCGTCGACGCGAGCAGCGGGGAGTGGCCGTCCTCGTGCTGCAGGCCCTCGCCGTTCAGCGTGGTGCGGCCCGCGGTCGCGCCGATGACGAACCCGCGCGCCATCTGGTCCCCGGCGGCCCAGAAGGCGTCGCCGGTGCGCTGGAAGCCGAACATCGAGTAGAAGATGTAGACGGGGATCATCGGCTCGCCGTGGGTGGCGTACGCGGTGCCCGCGGCGGTGAACGATCCGACCGAGCCGGCCTCGTTGATGCCCTCGTGCAGGATCTGGCCGGTCTGGCTCTCCTGGTAGGACAGCATCAGCTCGCGGTCGACCGAGAGGTACTGCTGGCCCTGCGGGCTGTAGATCTTCAGCGTCGGGAAGAGCGAGTCCATGCCGAACGTCCGCGCCTCGTCGGGGATGATCGGCACGAACCGCGCCCCGATGTTCTCGTCCCTGATGAGGTCCCTGAGCAGCCGGACGAAGGCCATCGTGGTGGCGACCGGCTGGTTGCCGGAGCCGCGCCTGACGACGTCGTAGACCGCGTCGCCGGGGAGCACCAGCGGCTTGGCCGTGGTGCGGCGCTCGGGCAGGTAGCCGCCGAGGGCCTGGCGGCGCTCGTGCAGGTAGCGCGCGATGTCGCTGTCCTGGCCGGGGTGGTAGTACGCGGGCAGCTTGGCGTCGATCGCCTCGTCCGGCAGCGGGATCCCCAGCCGGTCGCGGAAGACGATGAGGTCCTCGAGCGTGAGCTTCTTCATCTGGTGGGTGGAGTTGCGGCCCTCGAAGTGCGAGCCGAGGGTCCAGCCCTTGATCGTCTTGGCCAGGATCACGGTCGGCTGGCCGGTCGTCTCGGTGGCGAGCTTGTACGCCGCGTAGAGCTTGCGGTAGTCGTGCCCGCCGCGCTGCAGCGCCCAGATCTCCTCGTCCGACCACGACTCGACCATCCGGCGGGTGCGCGGGTCGCGGCCGAAGAAGTGCTCGCGGATGAAGCCGCCGTCCTCGGTCTTGTACGTCTGGAAGTCGCCGTCCGGCGTGGTGTTCATGATGTTGACGAGGGCGCCGTCGCTGTCGGCGGCCAGCAGCTGGTCCCACTTGCGGCCCCAGACGACCTTGATGACGTTCCAGCCGGCGCCGCGGAAGAACGACTCGAGCTCCTGGATGACCTTGCCGTTGCCGCGCACCGGCCCGTCGAGGCGCTGCAGGTTGCAGTTGATGACGAACGTGAGGTTGTCGAGCTCCTCGCGCGCGGCGAGGCCGATCGCGCCCAGCGACTCGACCTCGTCCATCTCGCCGTCGCCGAGGAACGCCCAGGTGTGCTGCTGGGAGGTGTCCTTGATGCCGCGGGCGTGCAGGTACTTGTCGAAGCGCGCCTGGTAGATCGCGTTCAGCGGGCCGAGGCCCATCGAGACGGTCGGGAACTCCCAGAAGTGCGGCATCAGCCGCGGGTGGGGGTACGAGGACAGCCCGCCCGCCGGGTGCGACAGCTCCTGGCGGAAGCCGTCGAGCTGGTCCTCGGTGAGCCGGCCCTCGAGGTAGGCGCGCGCGTACATCCCCGGCGAGGCGTGCCCCTGGAAGAACAGGTGGTCGCCCCCGCCGGGGTGGTCCTTGCCGCGGAAGAAGTGGTTGAAGCCGACCTCGTACAGCGAGGCCGACGAGGCGTACGTGGAGATGTGGCCGCCCACGCCGACCCCCGGGCGCTGCGCGCGGTGCACCATGACGGCGGCGTTCCAGCGGATGTACTGGCGGATCCGGCGCTCGACCCACTCGTCGCCGGGGAACCACGGCTCCTGCTCCGGCGTGATCGTGTTGATGTAGTCGGTGGAGCGCAGCGAGGGCACCCCGACCGAGCGCTCGCGGGCGCGCTGCAGCAGCGACAGCATGAGGTAGCGCGCGCGGTAGGGGCCGGCCCGGTCGATGACGTCGTCGAGCGACTCACGCCACTCGGCCGTCTCGTCGGGGTCGACGTCGACCAGCTGGGTCGGCAGGCCGGCGTGGATCAGGCGTTCGCGTTCGCGTTCGGGTCCGAGGGGCACCGGGCCATCGTGCTACGTCGCGGGCGAGTCCGTCACCTCGGACGCGATCGGGCCGCCCTCGGGCACAGCGCCCAGCGAGGTGGGATCGGTGAAGGAGCGCCGCATCTCGCGGGCGAGGCCCCCCGCCTGGAAGCCGTCCACGAAGCGGTGGTCGAGGGTGCACGTGAGGGTGATCCCGGGCCGCACCACGGGTGCGCCCTCCTCGACGAAGACCATGTCGCGGATGGCCCCGACCGCGACGTAGATCGGCACCCGGGCGAACGGGGTGGGCGGGACGAACGCCTCGTCGATGCCCAGCATGCCGACGCTGGTGATGATGGCCGCGCCGAAGGGGAAGGCGGGCTGCCCGAAGGCGGGCTTGCCGAGCCCGCTCGTCACGAACCCCGAGAAGGACAGCACGCGGCGCAGCGCCCACGTCGGCAGGATCTTCATCGTCTTCTTGGACTTCTCGTACGCCTCGTCCTGGCCGGTCCGCAGCCTCGCGGCGCGCGCGTGCAGGTCGCGGCTGACCTCCACGACCGACTTCCGGTCGGCGTCCTCGACCCGGACCTGGGCCAGGTCGCCCCCCTCGTCCATCTGGACCAGGAAGGAGACCACCACGTCGTCGAAGGGGATGTACCGACCGAAGGCGATGCGCCCGTTGAGGGTCGGCTCGGCCGCCAGCGCGCGGCCCACGGCCGCCCCGACGAGGGCCGTCACCGTCACGCGCTCGCCGGTGCGCTCGCGCAGGTCCTCGAGGTAGCGCAGCGCGGCCGTCGCGTCGACGGTCATCGTGCCGTGGATGACCCCGGCCCTCGACGGCCGCCAGGTGGCGATCGTCATCTTGCGCCGGGTCGTCATGGCGGGTCGCCCGTTGATCATCTTCTTGGCCACGTGATGCTCCCCGACGCCCAGGACAGACAGCCGCCGGGCCCCGGCGGCCCGACCCCCCGACCTTACGGCGCGCCGCCCCGTCCTGCCGCCGGTCGAGGGAACCGCGCCCCCGATGTGCCGATGTGCTTGCGCCCGCGCGGCGGCTCCGATGAACTACTCGACACGACGCCGTCCACCCCGTACCTGGAGGTCATCTCGTGAGCGCGACCGCGGACTCCGCGGAGCCCGACCGCTCGGCTGCGGCCAGGCTTGGCCTGCGGGCCGGGATGGTGCTGTTGGAGATCGGCTGGGACGACGACTGCGACGAGCCCCTGCGGGCGGCGATCGAGGCGGTGATCGGGCAGCCCATGGTCGACGAGGACTACGAGGACGTCGTCGACGGCGTGCTGCTGTGGTGGCGCGAAGACGACGGCGACCTCGTGGACGCGCTCGTGGACGCCCTCACCCCGCTGGCGGCCGGAGGCGTGGTGTGGCTGCTCACGCCGAAGTCCGGGCGCGACGGGCACGTCGAGTCGAGCGACATCGGCGAGGCGGCCCCCACCGCGGGGCTGTCGGCGACCAGCACGGTCGCCGCCGCTCGGGACTGGACGGGCACCCGACTGGTCGCGCCCAAGCTCGGCCGGCGCTAGCCGCCGGTGCTCAACCGGCTGGCCTCGCTCGCCTTCTGGGGCTTCATCGCGGTGAGCTCGGTGCTGCTCTTCCCGCTGGCGCTGCTGCTCTGGCTGGTGACGCTGCCGTTCGACCGCCGCGGCGTGGCGCTGCACCGCTTCACCTGCTTCTGGGCGTCGCTGTACACCTGGCTGAACCCGCTGTGGCCGGTCACCGTGCGGGGCCGCGAGCGGATCGACCCGCGACGACGTACGTCATGGTCGCCAACCACCTGTCGCTGCTGGACATCCTGGTGCTGTTCCGGCTGTTCCGGCACTTCAAGTGGGTGTCGAAGATCGAGAACTTCAAGGTCCCGTTCATCGGCTGGAACATGCGGCTGAACCGCTACATCCCGCTCAAGCGCGGCGACCGGGCGAGCGTCATCGAGATGCTGGCGCGCTGCGAGGAGACGCTGCGCTCGGGCTCGTCGATCATGATGTTCCCCGAGGGCACGCGCTCCACGGACGGCCACCTGCAGGCGTTCAAGACGGGCGCGTTCGACCTCGCGATCCGGCTGGCGCTGCCGATCCTGCCGGTCGTGGTCACCGGCACCGCCGATGCGCTGCCCAAGCACGGCTTCGTGCTGCGCGGCCACCAGACGATCGGGATCCAGGTGCTCGAGCCGATCCCGCCGGAGTCGTTCGAGGGACTCGACGCCGCGGCCCTGGCGGCCCGGACCCGCGCGGTGTACGCCGCCCGACCTCGGCGAGCGCCGCTGCCCGACGCGGTCTGACGGCGACCGGCGCAGGTCGGGCCGCCCGCGGCCGAGCAGGGCCCGTGGGTCAGCCGCGGCGGAACAGGTCGGCGATCCGGCTCAGCCCGCCGAGGTACTTCGTGGCCGCGCCGAGCGCCGCGCCGCCGGGGATGCCCGGCACGTCCTGGATCAGGGGGGCCAGCCGGAGCAGGCCCGGCAGGTCGTGCACGCGCAGGTCGCCGGAGCGGTACATCGCGCCCACCTGGCTGGTGCGGCCCGAGGTGATGTCCAAGATGAGCGCGCGCCGAGGCGTGCACCGAGGGGCCGGCGGGCGCGTCGAGCTCGACCGCGGACCAGTCGCCGGCGGTGGCGCCGAACCCCCATACCCCCGAGTCGGTCGACGCCGACAGCGAGGCGGTCGCCCCCTTGCGCGCGGCCAGGGCCCCGGCGCTGTCGACCAGCGCGACCAGCCCGGCGTCGAGCAGGTCGTCGCCGACCTCGACGCCGCAGGGCTCGAGGTCGAGCGCGCTGCAGGCCAGCTGGTAGACGGCCGCGTGCAGGAGCGTGGCCACGGGCAGCGCGCCCAGCGGTGACGCCGTCACCAGCAGGGCGTCCTCCCCGGCCGCGTCGAGGTCGCCGAACCACTGCACCGCCGTGTCGAGGGCCGCCTGCACGGCGTGCGAGCGCCTCCTCGCGCGAGGCGTCCGCGTGCTGGGCGATGAGGGCCTCGGCCCAGCGCCGACTGGTCGACGGTGTGGACGCGGCCCTGCCGGGCGTCGTCCAGGATGTCGTCGAGGGTGCGGGCGTCGTCCCAGGCCCCGAGGTGCACCACGATGTCGTGCCCGCTCCAGCCGGGCTTGCGCGACGGCAGCGTCCAGGTCCGCCTCGGCCGCGACGTCGAGGAACGCCTGCCAGCCGGCGATGACCCGCTCGCCGAGCCCGGCCAGGTCGGCGGTGGCCAGGCCGCGCGAGCCGGGGCTCGGGATGAGCGGCGCGGGCAGCTGTGACACGCTGGCAGCCTGCCACGATCGGCAGCCCCCGTCGCAACCGAGAGGACCCCCGCATGCCCGAGGTCGGCCACGAGGCCCCCGACTTCTCGCTCGCCAACCAGCACGGCGAGACCGTGACGCTGTCGCAGTACCGCGGCCAGAAGAACGTCGTGCTGGTCTTCTACCCCTGGGCGTTCACCGGCCCCTGCACCGGCGAGCTGTGCGCGATCCGCGACCAGATCGCCGACTTCGACAACGACGACACCGTCACCCTGGCCGTCTCCTGCGACGCCAAGTTCTCGCTGCGGATCTTCGCCGAGCAGGAGGGCTACGCCTTCCAGCTGCTCTCCGACCACTGGCCGCACGGGGCCACCGCCCAGGCGTACGGCGTCTTCAACGACGAGCGGGGCGCGGCCCTCCGCGCGACGTTCATCATCGACAAGGCCGGCGTGGTGCGCTGGAAGGTCGTCAACGCGATCCCCGACGTCCGCGACCCGCAGGAGTACAAGGACGCGCTGGCCAGCCTCGCCGGCGCCGCCTGACCGCTTGATGGCGGACCGGGCCGTCCCCCAGATCGGCTGCCTGCGCTGCGGGCGCCGGCAGTCCGATCCCGGGCGCGGGCCCAGCCCGTGGAAGCGCGGGGTCGCCGGGGGCCGGCTGGTCCTGATCTGCCCGGACTGCCAGCGATCGCCCGCCTGGGCGGACGTGCTCGACCGCTGCTCCGCCTGCGGGTCGACGGCGCTCGCTGCGCCGGCTGGGCGAGACGGTCTGCCGCTCGTGCGGTCACGAGGGGCCGGGGCTGCCCGGCCCTGAGCAGCCGCCCGCGATCGCGGGCGATCCGGCGGCTGCGCTCTCTGCGGACGTCGATGTGGCGCTGCATCGCGTGTTCGAGACCCAACGGGACCAGCGAGAGGGCTGAGGCGCGCTCGAATTGCGCAGTGCCCGCGGCGGCGGTTCCCTGGTCCCACCGGCTGCGGCCGCCGTGGGCCCGAGACCGCGGCGGCCGCAGCCGTCCCAACCCGCCGGTAGGCTCCCCGCCCGATCGGGGCGCATAGCTCAGCGGGAGAGCGCCTGCCTTACAAGCAGGAGGCCGGGGGTTCGACACCCTCTGCGCCCACCGGATCCCCCGCCGCCCACTCATGAAGGCGCCCCGGGCGCTTTCGCCAGGCACAGCCGCCGGGCGTGCGGAAGACTCCCGGGATGGCCGATGACCCGCACGCGCCTACCTCCGCGGTGGCCGCGGCGTCCGCGTACGACCTCGCCGCAGATCTTGCGGCCGGGCGGACGACGTCGGTGGAGCTGACCCAGGCTCTGCTGGACCGAATCGCGGTGGTCAACGGCCCGGGGCCGGTCCACCTGCGCGCCGTGCTCGCGATTGCCCCCGACGCCCTCCAGCAGGCGGCCCGGCTCGACGCCGAGCGGGCCGCCGGGCAGGTGCGCGGCCCGCTCCACGGGGTGCCCACCCTGGTGAAGGACAACGTCGAGGCCGTCGGGCTGCCCGGGACGGCCGGTTCCCTCGCGCTCGCCGGGCGCCCGGTGGTCCGCGACGCCCCGATCGTGGCCGCCCTGCGCGACGCCGGCCTGGTGGTCCTCGGCGCCACGAACCTCTCGGAGTGGGCCAACATGCGCTCGCCGCGGTCGGCCAGCGGCTGGTCGGGAGTCGGCGGCCTCACCGGCAACCCGTGGGCGCTCGACCGGAGCGCCGGCGGGTCGTCGTCGGGATCGGGCGCCGCGTTGGCCGCGGGGCTGGCGCCGCTCGCCGTCGGCACCGAGACCGACGGCTCCATCACCTGCCCGAGCTCGCTGAACGGCGTGGTCGGCCTCAAGCCCACGGTGGGCCTGCTCTCCACCGGCGGCGTCGTCCCGCTCAGCAGCAGCCAGGATGCCCCGGGCCCGATGGCCCGTACGGTCCGCGACACCGCGCTCCTCCTCGATGCGCTGAGTGCGCTCGACGGCGTACTCGTCGGGGATCGGGGAGTTGTCGGTCGGCGAGCTCAGCCTCGGCGTCGCCGCGGGGTGGTTGAGCGGGCACCCGGGGACCGATGCCGTGTTCGCCTCGGTCCTGGAGTCGCTCGCCGCGGCTGGCGCCCTTCTCGGTCGAGTCGGCGGTCACCCCCGTGGCCGGCATCGGGGCCGACGAGCTCGCCGTCCTGGTCGGCGACCTCAAGGACGACCTGGACGCGTACTTGTCTGCGCGTCCAGGCGAAGGGGTGCGGTCGGTCGCCGAGGTCGTGGAGTTCAACCGCGCCCACGCCGACGCCGAGCTGGCGCACTTCGGGCAGGAGTTCCTCGAGGCGGCCCTGGAGTCCGGCGGAAGGCAGGCCGAGGCGGTACGCCGAGGCCAGGGCCCGCTGCCTCGCCTGGGCCGTCGACGAGGTGCTTGAGCCCGCATTGGGGGGCGAGGGCGCCCCAGAGTTCCTGCTCGCCCCGGCGTACGCGCCGGCGTGGAAGAGCGACCTCGCGGCGGGCGACCACTTCCTCGGCGGCGGCCTCGCCAGCGCCGCGCCCTCGATCGCCGGCTGGCCGGTGCTCTGCCTGCCGATGGGCCTCGTCGCGGGGCTCCCGGTGGGGCTCGTGCTCATCGGGCGGCCGCGACAGCGAGGCGCGGCTCCTGGCGGCGGGCCACGCCGTCGAGCAGCTGCTGGCACTCCGGGACCGCGGCGCCCTCACCCCGACCTGGACGCCCCCCACCCGAGGCTGAGCATCCACCGGGCCTGGCCGGCGCCCGGTGACCTACGGCACTGACCGCTCGCGGCCGCCGGTCCTAGCCTGAAGGTGGAAACGAGAGCCGGGGTCCCGGCCAGGTGGGTGGGATCCCCCGGAGAAAGGGGCCCCACGATGTATGCGCGCACAATCGTGGCCTACCTGGTCCCAGGCAAGGCCGATGATGCGATCCGGATCTTCCGCGACCAGATCGTCCCGGAGATCCGCAAGCAGCCGGGGTACGTGAGCACAGCGATCTACCTCGACCGCGCCACGAACATGGCCCAGACTGTCAGCCTCTGGGAGTCCAGGGAGGCCGAGGCGGCGACCGCGCAGAACTCCGAGTACCTCGCCAAGGTGGTCGGGATGCTCAAGGGCTGCCTGGTCAACCGCGACTTCGGGCACTGGGAGGTCGGCCACTACGACCACGTGTGAGCCGTCGGCGGGGCGCCCCGCCTGGTGAGCGGCGGGCCGGTCCGGCCGCCGGGGGGCCAGGTGATCGCCTAGCCTCGCCGCTGTGAGCGAGACACCCACCCTGGCCGAGATCGTCAGCGTCTTCGACCGGCTCTATCCGCGCGCCCTGGCCGAGTCCTGGGACTCCGTCGGGTCTGGTGTGCGGCGATCCGGCCGGCGCGGTGCGGAGGTGCTCTTCGCCGTCGACCCGTCGACGCCGTGGTCGACGAGGCGCTGGCGTACGGCGCGGACCTGCTGGTCACGCACCATCCCCTCTACCTGCGCGGCACCTCCACCGTGGCGGCCGACACCGCCAAGGGTCGGCGTCGTCCACCGCCTGATCGAGGGCGGCTGCGCGCTCTTCAACGCCCACACCAACGCCGACCACGCCGCCCCGGGGGTCAGCGACGCCCTCGGCCGCGCGCTGGGCCTGGCCGACCTCGAGCCCGTCACGGCGCTGCCCGCCGAGCCGGTCGACAAGCTCACCGTCTTCGTGCCGCAGCCCGACGCGCAGCGGCTGATCGACGCGCTCGCCGCCGCCGGGGCGGGGGCCGTCGGCGACGTACGAGCGGTGCGCGTACGCGACCGAGGGCACCGGCACCTTCCGGCCCCTCGGCCGGCGCGAGCCCGGCGATCGGCCAGGTCGGCCGGATCGAGGTGGTCGAGGAGACCCGGGTCGAGATGGTGCTGCCGCGCCGGCTGCGGTCCGCGGTGGTCGGCGCCCTGCTGGCGGCCCACCCGTACGAGGAGCCGGCCTTCGACCTCGTCGAGACCGCGGCGCTGCCCGGGTCCGGCCGGGGCCGGCCGGATCGGGCGGTTGGCGCGGCCCATGCCGCTGCGCGAGTTCGCCGCCCAGGTCGCCGCGGCGCTGCCGCCGACCGCGGTCGGGGTGCGCGCCGCCGGAGACCCCGACCGCGCGATCGAGCGGGTCGCGGTGTGCGGTGGAGCGGGCGACTTCCTGCTGGAGGCCGTCGCGGCCAGCGGGGTCGACGCGTACGTCACCGCCGACCTGCGCCACCACCGCGCCGGCGAGGCGCTGGAGGACGCCGCCCTGCACGGTGGCCCGGCCCTGGTCGACGCGACCCACTGGGCCACCGAGTGCCCCTGGCTGGCCGAGGCGGCCGCCCTGCTCGTGGCCGGGCTCGGCGAGGGCGGGGATACCGTGGGCACGCGCGTCTCGACGACGTGCACCGACCCGTGGTCGATCCAGGCCCCGAGCGCGAGGAGCCCCCGCTGAACGCCGACCCCTCCGACCAGCTGCGCCTGCTCGACGTCCAGGAGCTCGACGCCAGGCCGACCTGCTCGCCCACCGGGCCGAGACCCTTGCCGCAGCGCGCCGAGGCCGACCGACTCGCCGCCGAGCTGGCCAGATCGGCGACCGCGTCGTGGTGATCGAGACCGAGGTCTCCGACATCGAGCGCGAGGTGGCCAAGGCCGAGGCCGACGTCGAGCAGGTCCGCCAGCGCGCCGCGCCGCGACCGGGCGCGGCTCGACGCCGGCGTCGGCACCGCCAAGGAGCTCGAGTCGCTGCAGCACGAGATGGCCTCGCTGGCCCGCCGGCAGTCCGACCTCGAGGACGTCGAGCTCGAGGTGATGGAGCGGCTGGAGGCCGCCCAGGCCGCGCTGACCGCGATCGCCGCCGAGCGCGACGAGAAGGAGGCCCGCCGCCGGGCCCTCGACGAGGAGGCCGCCGCGCTGCTGGCCGACCTGGACCGCGACCGCGCGTACGCCCTCGAGTCGCGGGCGGCCGTGGCCGCCGGCATCCCCGCCGACCTCATGGCCCTCTACGAGAAGATCCGCGCCCGCGAGAACGGTGTCGGCGCCGCCGCCCTCACCAGCGGCGCTGCGAGGGCTGTCGGCTGGAGCTCACCGCGAGCGACGCTGAGCCGGATGCGCGACGCGGCGCCCGGACGAGGTGCTGCGCTGCGAGCAGTGCCAGCGGATCCTGGTGCGCACGCCCGAGTCCGGGCTGTGAGCCTCGCCGCCGGGGGGCTGCGCGTGACCCGCCGCTCATCGTCGAGGCCGACGGCGGCTCCCGGGGCAACCCCGGCCCGGCGGCGTACGGCGCGATCGTCCGCGACCCGGAGACCGGCGAGGTGCTGGCCGAGCGGTCCGAGGCGATCGGCGTCGCCAGCAACAACGTGGCCGAGTACCGCGGCCTGATCGCCGGGCTCGCGGCGGCGGCGGAGCTCGACCCGCGCCGCCGAGATCGAGGTCCGGATGGACTCCAAGCTCGTCGTCGAGCAGATGTCCGGCCGCTGGAAGGTCAAGCACCCCGACATGCTCGCGTTGGTGAAGCAGGCGTTCGCCGCGTACGAGCCGACGCGCGTGACCTACACCTGGGTGCCGCGCGAGCAGAACAAGGCCGCCGACCGCCTGGTGAACGCGGCCCTCGACGGCTCCCGGGCGCCGCGAGCCGGTGGCGCCGCGCGGACGGCGCAGGTGGGCAAGCAGGAGGCGTGGGCCGCCGGGGGCGGGGCCGGGGACGCACCGGCCGAGGACTACGCCGCGTCGCGGACGATGCTGCGGATCGCCGGCTGGGAGCAGCAGGATCCACCGACCCGCCAGCTGCTGCTGCGCCACGGGGCCACGCCGCACACCGCCGGACCGCCGGTTCAGCGGCATGGGGGGCGAGGACCCGGGGCTGTCCGACGAGGGCCGCGAGCAGGCGCGCCGGGCCGCCGAGGCGCTGGTCGAGCGCGGCGTCGAGGTGATCGTCGCGTCACCGATGCGCCGCACCCGGCAGACGGCCGAGATCGCGGCGGCGGCGCTGGGCCTGGAGATCGAGTGGGACGAGGGCTTCGTCGAGGCCGCGTTCGGCGCATGGGAGGGGCTGACCTTCGCCCAGGTCATGGAGCGCTCGCCCGACGACCTGCAGGCGTGGTTGTCCTCGACGGCGGTGGCGCCGCCCGGGGGCGAGTCGATCGACCAGGTGACCGTGCGCGTGCGGCAGGCGCGCGACCGGATGCTGGCCCGCCACGGCGGTCGGTCCGTGCTCACGGTGAGCCACGTGACCCCGATCAACACGTTGGTCCGGCTGGCCATCGACGCCCCCGCGTCCTCCGTCTACCGGATGCGGGTGCTGCCGGGCGCGCTGAGCACCGTGGAGTGGTTCGCCGACGGAGGCGCCTCGCTGCACGCGTACAACGACGACGCGCACCTGCGCTGAGCCGCCCCAGGCGGGCCGCGGCAGGCGGCCGTGGAAACGAATCCACACCAGGGCGTTGATTGGTTTCCACACCTCGCCCGATGTCGGGGTCAGACCACCTGGGCGACGTCGAGGGCGCCTGGCCGCGCGCCCGCCTCGACGGCGAACCCGAGATCGCGCAGCGCGCGTACGAGGCCGTGCTCGGTGCGGGGGTCGGCCTTGGCCTCCAGGAGCGCCCGCACCATCCGGCCCTTGGTCGCCTTGTTGAAGTGGCTGACCACCTTGCCGGTGGCCGGGTCGACCACCCGCACGACCGACGGTGCGTGCGGCCACCGGGCCGGTCGGGCGCCACAGTGCCGCGTACGGCGTGGAGCGCAGGTCGAGCAGCAGACCGCTGCCGGCGGCTTCCCCAAGGGCCGACCCCAGCGGCCCGCGCCAGACGGCGGGCAGGGCCCCGACTCGTGGCAGCCGAACGTCAGCGGCCAGGCGGTAGGCGGGGATGCGGTCACCCGGGCGGACCGCTCCCCACAAGGCGCTGACCGTGACGATGCGCCGGTTGGCGCGCGTGCGGGCGCCGCGGTCGAGGCTGGCCAGGCCCAGGGCCTCGTAGAGCACGCCGGTGTAGACGTGCGCCGCCGGCGCCGCGGGGGCGGTCAGGAGGGCCGCGTTGCGGTCGAGCTCGCCATCCAGCCCCGGAGGCAGCCCGAGGACGGCCCGGGCCGTGGCCCGGTTGCGCGGACGAGCCCAGCGCGACCAGGGCCCGGATGAGCCGTTCGCGGATCGGGTTCAGCGCCGGGAAGGACAGCGCGGCCAGGTCGAGGGGCGCGCCCTTGGCGGCTGAGGACTTGCCCTCGGACGGCGGCAGCAGGACGAGCACCCGCGCACCCTACGGGCCGGTACCCTGGCGGTACGGCGGACGAGCCGGCCGGGCGGCCGCGGCACTCAGCGATGGGTGTCGCCGAGGAAGGTCCGGGCTCCACAGGGCAAGGTGGTGGGTAACACCCACCCGGGGTGACCCGCGGGACAGTGCCACAGAGAACAGACCGCCGGCGGGCTTCGGCTCGACGGCGGTAAGGGTGAAACGGTGGTGTAAGAGACCACCAGCGTCCGGGGTGACCCGGGCGGCTCGGTAAACCCCACCTGGAGCTAGATCAGAAGGGACCCGTGCGCGCCTCGCGCCCCGACTGCGCAGACGTTCGAGGACGGCCCGTCCGAGTCTGCGGGTAGATCGCACGAGCCCGTCGGCAACGGCGGGCCGAGATGGATGGCCGCCCATCGGGACCGCCGCAAGGTGCCCGAGGACAGAACCCGGCCTACAGGCCGACTCGTCCGTCGTACCCCGCCGGCCTGCGGGCTGCTCAGTCCTCGAGGGACTGCAGGTGGTCGACGACCTTGGCGCAGGCGCGGCCCAGGGCGGCGAACTCGGCCGCGGTCAGCTGGTCGACGAGGTGGGCGCGCACCGACTCGACGTGGTCGGGCGCGGCGGCCTGGATGGCGGCCCAGCCCTGCTCGGTCATCACCGCCCACTGCCCGCGGCGGTCCTCGGCGCAGTCCTCGCGCCGGACCAGGCCGGCCGCCTCCATCCGCGAGACCTGGTGGGACAGGCGGGACCGCGACGACAGCGAGCGCTCGGCCAGCTCGCTCATCCGCAGCCGGCGCCCCTCGGCCTCGGAGAGCCGGACCAGGATCTCGTAGTCGGCCATCGTGATGCCGTGCTCGGCCACGAGGTCTCGCTGCAGCTGGTCGGGGAGGAGCTCCACGGCGCTGATGAACGCCCGCCAGTGGCGCTGCTCGTCGGCCGACAGCCAGCGGGTCGTGCGGGCGGCGGTCGTGCGGGTGGATGCGAGGCACATGACCAGATCGTACCGCAGGTAGTTGAAATACGTACGATTACGCGTCGAGCTCCCAGATCCGGATCCCGCCGAGGATCCCGGCTGCGTTGGGCACGATGACGGCGCGGGGGCCCAGGTCGCCGATGATCCGCTTGGCGTTGCCGCCGCCGACGTACACGGTGTCGAAGAAGAGGAACGAGTCGAACGTGTCGATCGCCAGGCGCACCCGCTCGTTCCAGCGCTTGGGGGAGATCTGCTGGCGCGCGGCCTCGCCGATCTGCTCGTCGTAGTCCTGGCCCTTGCGGAACGGCGAGTGCGACAGCTCGAGATGCGGCATGCAGGTGGCCGTTGTCGAATAGCGCGGTGCCGACCCCGGTGCCCAGGGTCATCACGAACTCGACGCCTTCGCCGCGCACCACCGCGCAACCCTGCACGTCGGCGTCGTTGGCGACCTTGACCGGCAGGCCGAACGCCTCGGCGAGCGACGTCGCCAGATCGTGGCCGTTCCAGGCCTTCGACATCTTCGGGTCGACCGGGCCGCCAGGGCCGGTGCGCACCAGGTTGGGGGCGTTGAGCACGCGGCCGTGGCGGACGAGGCCGGGGAAGCCGACGGTGACCCGGTGCGGCTCCGGCAGCGGGGCGGTGAGCTCGACGAGCGCGGCGACCAGGCGCTCGGGGGAGCAGGGGTAAGGCGTCGGCACGCGCACCCGGTCGGTCACCATGGCGCCGCTCGCGTCGAGCAGTCCCGCCTTGAGGCCGCTGCCGCCGACGTCGATCGCCAGCGTGCGGACGTCGCTGGGCCACTCGACCGGGTTCTGCGCGGCGGGGGTCATCTCGCTCCTCAGGGCAGGGTGAGGATCTCGTCGCCGGTGTCGGTCACCAGCACGGTGTGCTCGAACTGGGCGCTGCGCCGGCCGTCCTGGGTGACGACCGTCCAGCCGTCCGGCCAGATCGTGTAGTCGATCGTCCCCAGCGTGAGCATCGGCTCGATCGTGAACGTCATGCCCGGCTCCATGACGGTGGTCGCCCGCGGGTCGTCGTAGTGCGGCACGACGAGGCCGGAGTGGAACGCCGTGCCGATGCCGTGCCCGGTGAAGTCGCGCACGACGCCGTAGCCGAAGCGCTTGGCGTAGGACTCGATCACCCGGCCGATGACGTTGAGCTGCCGCCCGGGCGCGACCGCCTTGATCGCCCGCATCGTGGCCTCGCTGGTGCGCTCGACCAGCAGCCGCGACTCCTCGTCGACGTCGCCGACCAGGAAGGTGGCGTCGGTGTCGCCGTGGACCCCGTCGATGAAGGCGGTGATGTCGATGTTGACGATGTCGCCGTCGCTGAGCGCGTGGTCGTCGGGGATGCCGTGGCAGATCACCTCGTTGACCGAGGTGCACAGCGACTTGGGGTAGCCCCGGTAGCCGAGGGTCGACGGGTAGGCGCCGTGGTCGCAGCAGGAACTCGTGGCCGACGCGGTCGAGCTCGTCGGTGGTCACCCCGGGGGCGATGTGCGCGCGCGACCTCCTCGAGCGCCTGCGCGGCGATCCGGCCGGCGACCCGCATCCGCTCGATGGTGTCGGGGTCCTTGACCTCGGGCCCGCGGTAGGGCGTGGGCGCCTTGCGGCCGACGTACTCCGGTCGTTCGATGTGGGCGGGCACGGCGCGAGGCGGCGAGACGGTTCCGGGGGCGAGCAGGGGCACGGGAAGGCAGTCTAGGAGGGACCGGAGGGAGGGAGCGCCCATGGCGATCAAGGCGGGTCGCGAAGGGTGGTACTTCTGCCTCAGGTGCCATCAGGTGGAGAGGGCCGACGAGGGGCACCCCAACGCCGACCGGCTGGGTCCCTACGAGACCCGCGAGGAGGCCGAGCGGGCCCTGCAGATCGCGGCGGACCGCACCGAGGCCTGGGACAAGGACCCTGAATGGAACGACGACTGACGGGTCCCACGACGCAGCCGTGCCCGCCACCCCGTGGGGTGGCGGGCACGGCTGCTGTGCGGTTGGGGTCTAGGCCTTCTTGGCGGGCGCCTTCTTGGCGGGCGCCGCCTTCTTCGCGGGCGCCTTCTTGGCCGGAGCCTTCTTCGCCGGTGCGGCCTTCTTGGCGGGCGCCGCCTTGCGGGCCGGACGCCTTCTTGGCGGCGCCGCCTTGCGGACCGGAGCCTTCTTGGCCGGGTCGCCGTCCTTCTTGGCCACGGCCTTGCGGTGGTGGTCGCCCGCTTGACGCCGCCTTCTTGCCGGCGCCGCTTCTTGGCGACGGCCTTGCCGCGGGGCCACGCGCTTGGCGACGGCCTTCTTGGCCGGCGCCTTCTTGGCCGGCGCCCGTCGAGTGACCGTCCTGGCCGCCGAGGCGACGCGCTTGGCCACGGCCTTCTCCGCGGTGACCACCCGCTTGACCGCCTTGGCAGGCGCCTTGCGGACGGCAGCCGTGCGCGCGGGTGCCTTCTTGGCGGGAGCCTTCTTGCGGACGGGCGCCGCCTTCTTGGCGACGACCTTCTTGGCCGGTGCCTTCTTGGCGGGCGCCGCCTTCTTCGCGACCTTCTTGGCCGGTGCCTTCTTGGCGGGCGCCGCCTTCTTCGCGACGACCTTCTTGGCCGGTGCCTTCTTGGCCGGGCGCCGCCTTCTTCGCGACGACCTTCTTGGCCGGTGCCTTCTTGGCGGGGGCCGCCTTCTTCGCCGCGGCCTTCTTGGCCGGGGCTGCCTTCTTCGCCACGGTCTTCTTTGCCGCAGCCTTCTTTGCGGGTGTCGCCGCCACGCAAGCCTCCTGGTGTGTGTTTCCGGCAGGGTCGCCGAAACGTGTCGGGGATCAGGGTCGCACTACTCGCGCGTGCTTGCACGGATACGGCGCGCATTCGTGGCGACCGCGTCGGCTCGCCGATGGTGCGGCGCGTCGGGCTCCGATCTCCCGAGCGACTGCTCGCGCAGTCGGGCGGCGTCGCGCTGACGTTGCGCATGCACGTCGGTTCGCGCGTCGTAGCGCCAAAGCGATGGCAGCGCTGCGATCAGCAAACCCGTTGCGGCGACACAGAGCACACCCCCGCTGACGATGGAGAGCCGAAGGCCGGCGAGTTGCGCGACGGTGCTGGCGCGCACCTGTCCGAGCTGCGGTCCGACGGAGTACGACAGCAGCTCGATGCCGGCGAGGCGACCGCGCAACTCATCCGGAATCGTCTGGTTCCACATCAGCGTGCGGAACAGTCCGCTCGACATGTCGGCGGCACCGGCGACGACGAGGCAACCGAGTGCGACCCAGATGTTCGTGGCGAGGCCGAAGCCCGCGATGGCGAGTCCCCACGCCGATCGCCGAGACGACGATGGCGCGACCGTGTCGGTGCACGCGTCGAGTCCATCCGCTCGTGAGCGACGCGAGCGACCCCGACGAAGGACGCGGTGTAGAGCAGCCCGAGCGCCCACGGCGCGTCGAAGTCGTCAGCGACGAAGGGGAAGAGCGCCATCGGGAACGCGAGCACCATCGCGACCGTGTCGACGGCGTAGGTGCCGAGCAGGTCCTTGCGGCCCCACGCGTAGCGCGACCCCTTCGGCGATGGCGGCGAGCGAGGGCCGCTCCGTGCGCTCGCCAGGTGGCACCGGCTCGCAGCCGCCACGAGCAGCGCCAGGGACGACCACGTAGGTCGCGACGTCGATGGCGTAGGCCGCCGAGACGCCGAGGCCGGCGATCAGGAAGCCGGCGAACGACGGCCCGGGAGGCTCGCCGCTGCCACCGCAGCGACATTGATGGCAGCCGCGGCGGCGAGCTGGTCGTGGGGCACGACGCGCGGGATGAGCGCGTCGAGCGACGGCCGCTGCAGCGAGTCGAGCGTCGCGAACAGCGCGGCCACGACGTACAGCACCCACAGCCTGCGGCTCGGGGAGCAGCGCGTTGACGAGCAGCGGCGGCCGAGCAGAGCAGCAGCGCGAGCTCGCACCCGATCATCACGCGTCGCCGGTCGCGTGGTCGGCGAGCGCGCCGCCCCACAGGCCGAACACGACGAGCGGCACGAGCTCCACGGCGCCGAGCAGCCCGACGACGACGAACGACCCGGTGAGCTGCTGCGCCTGGAAGGGAAGCGCGACGAAGCGTGAACATCGAGCCGAGGTAGGTGACGACGCCCGCGCCGAAGAGCAGCCGGAAGTCGCGCGAGCCGCGCAGCGGGGTGAGGTCGATCCGCGCCATGCGCGTCCGAGCGCGCCCGAGGCCACGTCACGACAGCCTAGCGTGGGCGCACGCGAGCTGTCCAGTCGACTTACCGGGAGGGCGGCGGGCCCGCTGGATGCCGTCGAGCAGCGCGCGCCAGCCGGGCCCGGGCCCCGGCGGTCGCCTCGGGGCTGGGCGCGCCCGCGGCCGCGCAGACCAGGTGCTGCACGGTGTCGAACGAGACCTCCGGGCACGACCAGGTCGGCCTCGACGACCGTGAGCGACTCGTGCGCGACCGAGTGCAGCTCGGCTGTCGCCGGCGTCGATCGTCAGCAGCGTCGCGCCGGCGCGTCGCGCGTCGGCCGCGCGCTCGAGCAGCTGCTCGGTGGGGTCGTCGGGGGCGACGACGAACAGCGTCTCGCCGCGGCGCGCCGCCTCGAGCCGGCTCGAGCCCGATCGCGAGGTGCTCGGGTGCGCCCGGGCGGAGGGGACCAGCGCACCAGGGTCGGCGACAGCGTCGGGATGCCGGCGTAGCGCGACTCGTCGTCGAGGTGCGCGGCGAGGTGCCACGGCTCGCTGGGTCGGCGTGCCGACGAGCAGCAGGCCTCGCCGGGGTCGGTCGAGGCCGCAGGGAGCGCGCGAAGCCGCGCGTGCGGTCGACCCACCCGGTGCTCGAGAGCACCTCGCGCAGCACGTGCACCCGGGATGGTCCACGGGGGCATCGTGCCGCACGGGTCGCCTGCGAGGATGCCGGGCATGACCGATCCGCGCGCCGTCGCCCGCCCAGACCGCCGCGCCGTCGCCGTACGACCTCCCCGACGTCTCCGACCTCGTCGTCGGGCGTGCTCGGCGGCACGGGCGAGCAGGGCCGCGGCCTCGCCCACCGCTGGCGCTGGCCGGTCAGCGCGTCGTCGATCGGCTCGCGCTCCGCCGAGCGCGCGGAGGCCGCCGCCGCCGAGCTCGGCCACGGCGTCACGCGGCGCCGACAACGCCGGCGTGCGCCGCGGCCAGCCGACGTCGTCATCGTCGCCGTGCCGTACGACGGCCACCGCGAGCTGCTCGAGTCGCTGGGCGCCGAGCTCGACCGGCAAGGTCGTCGTCGACTGCGTCAACCCGCTCGGCTTCGACAAGCAGGGCGCGTTCGCGCTCGCGGTCGAGGAGGGCTCGGCGGCGCAGCAGGCGGCCGCGGTGCTGCCCGAGTCGCGGGTCGTCGGCGCGTTCCACCACGTGTCGGCGGTGCTGCTGCTCGACGACGCGGTCGACCGCGTCGACACCGACGTGCTCGTCGTCGGCGACGACCGCGACGCCACCGACCTCGTGCAGGCGCTCGCCGCCGCATCCCCGGCATGCGCGGCATCTACGCCGGCCGGCTGCGCAACGCCCGCCAGGTCGAGGCGATGACCGCGAACCTCATCTCGCATGAACCGCCGCTACAAGGCCCACGCCGGCCTGCGCGTCACCGACGTCTGACCGACGCCCGGCCGCCAGACGGCCGGCCGTAGGCGCCGCGGCCTGCTCCCGGCCGGTCAGTGGTAGGTGTGCTCCGGGCCGGGGTACGCGCCGTCGACGACGTCGGCGGCCCAGTCGCGGACCGCGTCGCCGAGCAGCGCCGTGCACGTCGGCGTACTGCTTGACGAACCGGGGGGCCCGCGCGGTGAGGCCGGCCATGTCCTGCCACACGAGCACCTGCGCGTCGGTCCCGGCGCCGGCGCCGATGCCGATGGTCGGGATCTCGACAGCGACGCGGTGACCCGCGCGGCGAGATCGGCGGGCACCACCTCGAGCACGACCGCGAACGCACCGGCCGCCTCCAGCGCCTTGGCGTCTGCGAGCAGCTCGTCGCCGTCCTCGCCGCGGCCCTGCACCCGGTAGCCGCCGAAGGCGTGCACCGACTGCGGGGTGAGCCCGAGGTGCGCCATCACCGGGATGCCGGCCGAGACGAGCGCTCGACCTGCGGCAGCACCCGCGCGCCGCCCTCGAGCTTGACCGCGTGGGCGCCGCCCTCCTTCATGAAGCGGGCCGCCGTCTCGAGCGCCTGCTGCCGGCGAGGCCTGGTAGGACCCGAACGGCAGGTCGGCCACGACCATCGCGCGCCGACGAGCCGCGCACGACGGCCGCGCACGAGCGGCACCAGCTCGTCGACGGTGACCGGCAGGGTCGTGGAGTCGTAGCCGTAGACGACCATCGCGGCCGAGTCGCCGACGAGCAGCACCGGGATGCCGGCCTCGTCGAAGACGCCGGCGGTGAGGGCGTCGTACGCGGTGATCATCGGCCACTGCTCGCCGCGCTCCTTGGCGGCTCGGCGAGGTCGCGGACGGTGACGCGTCGCCGGTCTGGCACCCGCCGTACAGCGGCTCGGGTAGCCGGCTCCAGCCGGGGACGTGCTGGTCATGAGACCTCCTATCGACTCGAGTCCCCGAGGTGGGGTACCCGGACGGGATCCATGGTGGCACGCGAGCGGTCGGCCGGCGACCGGCACGCCGGCGACGCGCCGAACATCGAAACGGTACGGTTGCGTTTCGGTATTGGCGGAGTCTAGGGTCGCCTGCGTCCGGTCGCGCCCACCGGAGACGCGACCACCGCCCTGTCTGGAGCCCGCGATGGCCACCGACCGCCCCACCACTCGGACTGCAGCGCACCGAGCGCTCAACCCGCGCCGCTGGACCGATCCTCGCCGTGCTCGTCGTGAGCCTCGTCGTCGTGGTCCTCGACAACACGGTGCTCAACGTCGCGCTCAAGACGATCCAGGAGGACCTCGGCGCCACGCAGAGCCAGCTCATCTGGGCGATCAACGCCTACACGCTGGTCTTCGCCGCGCTGCTGTTCACCTGGGGCGTGCTCGGCGACCGGTTCGGCCGCAAGCGCATCCTCATCATCGGCCTCACGCTGTTCGCGCTGGCCTCGGCGCTGACCGCGTTCGCCTCCAGCCCCGACGCAGCTCATCTTCTTCCGCGGGCTCATGGGCATCGGAGGCGCGCTCGGTGCTCCCGGTGACGCTGTCGATCATCACGGTGATCTTCCCGCCGCAGGAGCGCGGCAAGGCGATCGGCTTCTGGGCGGCCGCGGTCGGTGGCGCCGTGGCCCTCGGCCCGATCGTCGGCGGCATCCTGCTCGAGCACCCGTGGTTCAACTGGCTGACCGGCAACGACTGGGGCTCGGTCTTCTTCATCAACGTGCCGATCATCATCGCCGGCATCATCGGCATCGTGCTGCATCGTGCCCGAGACGAAGAACCGAGCACTACGCCGGCTCGACCCGATCGGTCTCGTGCTCTCGATCACCGGTCTGCTCGCCTGGTCTACGGCATCCAGGAGGCCGGCTGGGGCAAGGTCGTCGACGTACGTCTGGATCGGTGCGGGCGTGCTGCATCCTCATCGGCTTCTTCGCCTTCGAGCGCGCGTACGACGCACCCCTCGCTCGACCTGAGCCTGTTCAAGATCCGCTCGTTCCCTCGTGCCGCTGACGGGCGTCTCGCTCTCCTTCGCCGCGCTGCAGGGCTCGCTGCTGTTCCTCGCGTTCTACTACCAGATCGTGCGCGGCTGGTCGCCGCTGCAGAGCGGCCTGCTCACGCTGCCGTTCGCCGTGGGCCAGCTGCTCGCCGCACCGCGCAGCGCGAAGATGGTCAGGCGCTTCGGTGCCCGCCGGGTGATCTCGTTCGGCGTCTCGATCGCCGCCCGTCGGCATGCTGCTCATCGCCACGCTGCCGGTCGACGCCCCGGTCTGGTACCTGATCCTCACCGGCTTCATCTTCGGCTTCGGGCTCGGCAACACGATCGCGCCGTCCACGACGCGCATGACGCTCGCGACGCCGCCGGCGCGCTCCGGCTCCGGGCTCGGCCGTGCAGAACACCGTGCGTCAGGTGGCCGCCGCGCTCGGCGTCGCGATCATCAGCTCGATCGTCGCGATCGTGTACGCCAAAACCTCACCCCGGTGCTCGAGAAGTCGCCGCGCTGCCGGCCGACCTGCAGGCCGGCGCGACCGACTCCATCGGGCTCGACCTTCGGCGTCGCCGACGCGATCGACCAGGCCGGCACCGGCCGGAGCCGCCGCAGGCGCTGCGCCAGGCCGGCATCGACGCGTTCATGCCCGCGCTGCACCGGCGGCCTTCATCTCGCTGGTCTGGCTCCTCGCGCCCTGGTCGTCTTCCTGACGGCCTGCCGGCCAACGCCGAGGCCGTGGCCTGGTCGGCCGGCGCCCCGGGCAGCCGACGCGACCCCGACGCGCCCAGGCCGGCGTGGTCGGCGAGACGGCGCAGCACGGCGACGAGGCCGTGGCCGTGGCCGAGGCGCCGGACGACGCTCTCCGAGCGGGCCGGGTCAGCCGCCGGGCGCCCACTAGCCGGTGGCGAACCGCCGCTGCCCCGGCGCGCACTCGGTCGGCCGCGCTCCGGCGGGGCCGACCGCGCCATCGTCCGGCCACGCTGGAGCTGCTCGCCGAGGTCGGCTCGCGCCGGCTGTCCGTCGACGAGGTCGCCGCGCGCGCCGGCGTCAGCAAGACCACGATCTACCGGCGCTTCGCGACCAAGGACGACCTGGTCGTCGCCGCGCTCGCCTCGCTCAACGAGCCTGGCGCCGCGGCCGGCCCGGCGGGCGAGCGGCTGGTGCGGCTGCTCGACCTGGTGCGGCTGGTGGGCCCAGTGCACGCGCGGCTGGGCGGCTCTTCCCCGCGATGCGGCGCGCACGCGGCACCCACCCGCGGATGTTCGCTCTTCTACGACCGGGTCATCGAGCCGCGGCGCGAGCTGCTCCGCGTCGTGCTCCGCGACGGGGTCGGTCCGGCGAGCTGCGCGCCGACGTCGACGTCGAGCTGGCGGTCACCTGATCGTCGCGCCATGGTCTACACCCTGACCTGCGCCCGCCCGGCGCCGGTCGTCGACGCGGCTACGCCGCTCGGCTGGTGGCGGCTCGCCTGGCCGGCGCTGGCCAGGTCGAGGTCGCGTCAGGGCGCGTCTTCGCGCCAGCGGTTGGTGATCGGCAGCCGGCGGTCGCGGCCGAAGGCCTTCGCGCGAGATCTTCGGTGCCCGGCGGGTACTGGCGGCGCTTGTACTCCGCGACGTCGATCAGCCGCAGCACCCGCTCGACCAGCGCCGGGTCGAAGCCGTCCGCGACGAGCTCGGCGGCGCCGCGGTCGTTCTCGACGTAGTCGTCGAGCAGCGTCGTCGAGCACGTCGTAGTCGGGCAGCGAGTCGGTGTCGAGCTGGCCCGGGCCGCAGCTCGGCCGACGGCGGCTTGTCGATGCGAGTTCTCCGGGATCGGCGGCGGCCTCGCCGCGCGCCGTCGGCGTCCGCGTTGCGCCAGCGGGCGAGCCGCCACACCGTCGATCTTGGGCACGTCCTTGATCGGCGCGAAGCCGCCGACGGCGTCGCCGTAGATCGTCGAGTAGCCGACCGGCGAGCTCGCTCTTGTTGCCGGTCGCGAGCACCAGGTGGCCCTCGGCGTTCGAGATGCGCCATCAGGGTGATGCCGCGCACCCGCGCCTGCAGGTTCTCCTCGGCGAGCCCGGTCAGGCGACAGCTGCGCCTGGAACGCGTCGACCATCGGCGCGATCGGCACGCGTGCGGCAGTGGCAGCCCGGTGCGCTCGGCCAGGTCGGCGGCGTCGTCCTGCGAGTGCTCGCGAGGAGTAGCACGCTCGGCATCGACACGCCGTACACGTGCTCGGCGCCGAGCGCGTCGACGGCGATCGCCGCGACCAGCGCGGAGTCGATGCCGCCGGAGAGCCCGAGGATCACCGAGCGGAAGCCGTTCTTGCGGACGTAGTCGCGCAGCCCGGTGACGAGCGCCTGCGTAGACCTCCGCCGTCGTCGGACAGCCGGTCGGCGCAGCGCCGGCCGCGCAGCGGGACGTACGGCGGCGCAGCGGCGCCGGCCGCCGTCGACGTGACGCGCGGCGTCGGCCGGGCGCCGTCGGCGGCCGCGGGCAGGTCGAGGTCGACGACGAGCAGCTCCTCGGCGAACTGCGGCGCGCGGGCGAGCAGCTCGCCGTCGGCGTCGACCACGATCGAGTCGCCGTCGAAGACGAGCTCGTCCTGGCCGCCGACCATGTTGACGTAGGCCAGCGCGCAGCCGGCCTCGGCGGCGCGCCGCGCGGGCACAGCTCGAGGCGCACGTCGTCCTTGTTGCGCTCGTACGGCGAGCCGTTGATGACCAGCAGCAGCCCGGCGCCGGCTGTCGCGGGTCGCGGCGACCGGGCCGCCGTCCTGCCAGAGGTCCTCGCAGATCGCGAGCGCGACGTCGACGCCGTGCACCCGCACGACGCACGGCGCGTCGCCGGGCACGAAGTAGCGGTACTCGTCGAAGACGCCGTAGTTGGGCAGGTGGTGCTTGGCGTAGCGGGCGACCACCCTGCCCGCCGTGCAGGACCGCGGCGGCGTTCTGCGGGCCGCCGCGCGGGCGGCCGAGCCCGTCGACGGCGCCGTCGACGCGGTCGAGGTAGCCGACCACGACGACCATGCTCGCCGCAGCTCCTGCTCGGCGAGCCGCGCCGCCAGCCCCGCGAGCGTCGCCGCGGCTCGCGTCCTGGAACGACGGCCGCAGCGCGAGGTCCTCGATCGGGTAGCCGGTGAGCACCATCTCGGGGAACGCCACGACGTGCGCCCCGCGGCGGCCGCGTGGCGGGTCCACGACGCGATGAGGTCGGCGTTGCCGGCGAGGTCGCCGACGGTGGGGTTGACCTGGGCCAGGGCGAGGCGCAGCTGGGGCACGGGGCAGCCTAGCGCAGCCGCTGGGGCCGTGTCCGAGCGGAGGCCGGCGTAACGCGGGCGAAACACGCGCGTAGCACAATGGCCGCATGGACAAGCAGACCGAGTTCGTGCTGCGCACGCTCGAGGAGCGCGACATCCGCTTCGTCCGCCTCTGGTTCACCGACGTGCTGGGCTTCCTGAAGTCGGTGGCCATCGCCCCGGCCGAGCTCGAGGGCGCCTTCGCCGAGGGCATCGGCTTCGACGGCTCGGCGATCGAGGGCTTCGCCCGGGTGTACGAGGCCGACATGCTCGCCAAGCCCGACCCGTCGACCTTCCAGGTGCTGCCGTGGCGCGGCGAGGCGCCCGGGTCCGCGCCGGATGTTCTGCGACATCCTGATGCCCGACGGCACGCCGTCGTACGCCGATCCGCGCTACGTGCTCAAGCGCGCGCTGCAGCGCGCCGCCGACCTCGGCTTCACCTTCTACACGCACCCCGAGATCGAGTTCTTCCTGTTCGAGGGCCGCCCGAAGCCGGGCGTCAGCCCCGGTGCCGATCGACTCCGGCGGCTACTTCGACCACACCCCGCAGTCCACCGGCCACGACTTCCGCCGCCAGGCGATCACGATGCTCGAGGCGATGGGCATCTCGGTGGAGTTCAGCCACCACGAGGGCGCCCCCGGCCAGCACGAGATCGACCTGCGCTACGCCGACGCGCTCACCACCGCCGACAACATCATGACCTTCCGCCTCGTGGTGAAGGAGGTCGCGCTCGAGCAGGGCGTCTACGCCACGTTCATGCCGAAGCCGTTCGCCGAGCACCCCGGCTCGGGCATGCACACGCACCTGTCGCTGTTCGAGGGCGACCGCAACGCGTTCTTCGAGGCCGGCGCCGAGTACCAGCTGTCCAAGGTCGGCCGCTCCTTCATCGCCGGCCTGCTCACGCACGCGCCCGAGATCACCGCGGTGACCAACCAGTGGGTCAACTCCTACAAGCGGCTCGGCGGCGGCGGCGAGGCGCCGGCGTACGTCTGCTGGGGCCACAACAACCGCTCCGCGCTGGTGCGCGTGCCGATGTACAAGCCGGAGAAGGGGCAGTCGACGCGCATCGAGTTCCGCTCGCTCGACACCGCCTGCAACCCGTACCTCGCGTACGCGCTGATGCTCGTCGGCCGGCCTCAAGGGCATCGAGCAGGGCTACGAGCTGCCGCCCGGCGCCGAGGACGACGTGTGGTCGCTCACCGAGGGCGAGCGGCGCGCGCTGGGCATCGAGCCGCTGCCGCAGAACCTCGACGAGGCGATCCGGGTGATGGAGTGCAGCGAGCTCGTGGCCGAGACGCTCGGCGAGCACGTCTTCGACTTCTTCCTGCGCAACAAGCGCCCGGAGTGGGAGGAGTACCGCGCCCAGGTCACCCCGTTCGAGCGCGACCGCTACCTGCCGCTGCTGTGAGGCGGCCGCCCGGGGGAGGGGGCCTGCGTGGTGGCGCCCGCGTCTGGCAGGGTCGCTGGTATGAGCCGCCCCGAGGCCTCCGTGGAGACGCGCCTGGCGCGCTGGGGGTTCGCCGACGTGGCCGGATCGCGGCCGCTGATCGCGCTGCCGCCGCTGGACGGCGTGCTCGACTCCGACCTGCTGCTCGAGGCGCTGGGCGGCTGCCCCGACCCCGACCTGGCGCTCCGCGGCCTCCAGCGGCTCGCCCAGGCCTTGGGCGCGGCCGGGTCGGCCGAGTTGGCCGAGTCCGCTTGAGGCCGACGAGCCGCTGCGGGTACGCCTGTCGGGCGTGCTGGGCGCGAGCACCGCGCTGGCCGAGCACCTGGCCCGCCACCCGGACCAGTGGCCCGATCTCGCCGGCGACCGGGGCGGGGAGCGGCTTGCGCCGCTGCGGGTCCGCGCCGACCTGCTGGCCGCGGTGGGCGCGGACCCCGAGGCGGCCGAGCCGGTCGCGGGCCGCGCCGGCCACGAGGCGTACGACCAGCTGCGGATCGCCCACAAGCGGGTCCTGCTCGGCATCGCGGCCCGCGACCTGAGCGGCGCCTGCGGGCTGGACGAGACGGCCGAGGACCTCTCCGACCTCGCCGGCGCCACCCTCGAGGCGGCGCTCGCGGTGGCCCGCGCCGAGCTGCCGGCCGACGCGGCGCCGCGCGCGGCTCGCCGTGATCGCCATGGGCAAGTGCGGCGGCCGCGAGCTCAACTACATCTCCGACGTGGACGTCGTGTACGTCGCGGCCGCGCCGACGGCGTCGACGAGGCGGCCGCGCTCGCGTCGGCGACCCGGCTGGCCACCGGCACTCCAGCGGGCCTGCTCGGCGCAGACCGCTGAGGGCTCGACTTTCCACGACTCTTTCGCGCCCGGAGGGCGTGGACGAGGCCGCGGCGCTGGCCACCGCGACCCGGTTGGCCAGCGGCTGAAGCGGGCCTGCTCCGCGCAGACCGCCGAGGGCTCGATCTGGGAGGTCGACGCGGGGCTGCGGCCCGAGGGCAAGTCCGGCGCGCTGGTGCGCACGCTGGCCAGCCACGTCGGCTACTACGAGCGCTGGGCCAAGACCTGGGAGTTCCAGGCCCTGCTCAAGGCCCGCCCGGTCGCCGGCGACCTCGACCTCGGGCGCGCGTACGTCGAGGCCCTGGCGCCGATGGTGTGGCAGGCGGCCGACCCGTCCGCGCTTCGTCGAGGACGTGCAGGCCATGCGCCGCCGGGTCGAGGAGCACATCCCGGCGCGCGAGGCCGACCGCCAGCTCAAGCTCGGGCGCCGGCGGCCTGCGCGACGTCGAGTTCTCCGTGCAGCTGCTGCAGCTCGTGCACGGCCAGTCCGACATCTACCTGCGCAGCGGCAGCACGCTCGGCGCCCTTGAGTCGCTGGCGACGTGGGGGTACGTCGGGCGCGACGACGCGGCGAGCCATGGCGGCGGCGTACCGCTTCCTGCGCACCCTGGAGCACCGCATCCAGCTGCACCGGCTGCGGCGCACCCACCTGGTGCCGACCGACCCCGACGACCTGCGCCGGATCGGGCGCTCGATGGGCTTCCGCGGCGACGCCGGCGCGGAGCTCGAACGCGAGTGGCGCCGCCACGGCCGCGAGGTGCGCCGGCTGCACGAGAAGCTCTTCTACCGGCCGCTGCTCAATGCCGTCGCCCGGCTCGAGCCGGGGGAGGCCCGGCTGGCGCCGGAGGCGGCCCAGGAGCGGCTCGAGGCGCTCGGCTACCTCGATCCCGCCGGCGCGCTGCGCCACCTCGAGGCGCTCACGACCGGCGTCTCCCGGCGGGCGGCGATCCAGCGGACCCTGCTGCCGGTGCTGCTCGGCTGGTTCGCCGAGCACCCGGACCCAGACGCCGGGCTGCTCGGGTTCCGCAAGGTCAGCGACGCGCTCGGCTCGACGCACTGGTACCTCGCGCTGCTGCGCGACGAGGGCGCGGCCGCCGAGCGGCTGGCCACGCTGCTGGCGTCGTCGAGGTACGTCACCGACCTGCTGCTGCGGGCGCCGGAGGCCGTCGCGATGCTCGGCGACGACGCCGAGCTCGCCCCGCGGCCGCGCGAGGCGCTGGTCGCCGAGGCCCTGTCCGCCGTGCGCCGCCAGGACGACCCCATGGCGGCGGTGGCAGGCGTTCGGGCGATGCGCCGGCGCGAGCTCTTCCGGGTGGCGGCCGCCGACGTGCTCGGCCTGCTGCTCCGTCGAGGCCGTCGGAGACGCCGTGAGCGACATCACCGCGGCAGCGGTCGATCGGCGCGGCGGAGGCGGCGACCCGGGCGGTGGAGGCCGCCCGCGGAGGCCCGCTGCCGACCCGGGTCGCGGTGGTCGCGATGGGCCGGCTCGGCGGCCGCGAGTGCGGCTACGGCTCCGACGCCGACGTGCTCTTCGTCCACGACCCGCTGCCCGGGGCCGCCGAGGCCGACGCCGCGCAGGCGGCCCTGGCGGTCGCCAACGAGCTGCGGCGGCTGCTCGCCGAGCCGTCCACCGACCCGCCGCTCGAGGTCGACGCCGACCTGCGCCCGGAGGGCCGGCAGGGCCCGCTGGTCCCGTCGCTGGCGTACTGCGCGCGCTACTACGCGGGCCGCGCCGCGGTCTGGGAGCAGCAGGCCCTGCTGCGGGCCGAGCCGCTGGCCGGCGACCCGGAGGTGGCGGCGGCGCTGCTCCTGCTGATCGACCCGCTGCGCTACCCCGCGGGCGGCCTCGATGAGGCCCAGGTGCGCGAGATCCGGCGGATCAAGGCGCGGGTCGAGGCCGAGCGGCTGCCGCGAGGCGCCGACCCGAGCACCCACACCAAGCTCGGGCGCGGCGGCCTCGCCGACGTCGAGTGGACCGTCCAGCTGCTCCAGCTGCGCCACGCCGACGCGTACGCCGACCTGCGCACCACGCGCACGCTCGACGCCCTCGAGGCCGCCGCGGCGCGCGGGCTGGTCGAGCCCGCCGACGCCCACGTGCTCGGGCACGCGTGGCGGATGGCCAGCCGGGTCCGCAACGCGATCGTCTTGGTGAGGGGCCGCGCCTCCGACACGCTGCCATCCGATGTGCGCGAGCTCGCGGGTGTGGCGCGGCTGGTTGGCTACCCTGCGGGGCAGACCGGGGATCTGGCGGAGGACTACCGCCGCGCCACGCGGCGCGCCCGGGCCGTCGTCGAGAAGGTGTTCTACGCGTGAGCGCAGCTGAGCAGGCCCAACCGGCACGGCAGCCGGGGGTGCGCGTCGTCCTCGCCGTGCGCGAGGCCCGCGCCCTGCTCCTGGCCCAGGCGACCAGCGACCTGGGCGACCAGGTGGCCCGCGTCGCCATCGCGCTGCTCGTCCTCGAGCGCACCGACCAGCTCGTGCTCGCGGCGCTGGCGCTGGCCATCGCGTACGTCCCGGGGATCTTCGGCATGGCGGTGCTCGGCTCGCTCGCCGACCGGCTGCCGCGGCGCGCCCTCATGCTGTGGTGCGACCTCGCCCGCGCGCTGCTCGTGGCGATCCTCGCGCTGGTGGCGGTCCCGGCCATCCCGGTGTGGGTGCCGCTGCTCATCCTGCTGATGTCGGAGACGGTCACCGCGCCGTTCGCGACCGCGCGCGCGTCGTTGTACGCCGACGTGCTGCCGGACCGCGAGCGGCTCGTCGTGGCCCAGGGGATGAGCCGCTCCATCCAGCTGTCGGCCCAGGTGGTCGGCTTCGTCATCGGCGGCATGGCGGTGGCCCTGGTGGGGTCCCGCCTCGCGCTGTGGTTCGACGCCCTGACCTTCCTGATCTCCTACCTCCTCGTCCGCACCGCGGTGACCCCGCGGCCCGCGGCCGACGTCCCCGGCACCTCCGCCCGGCTGATGGCCACCGACCTGCGGACCGCGATCCGCGAGCTGCTGGGCGACCCGGTGCGGCGCTGGCCGGTGATCCTCGGGTGGCTGTCTGCGGTGTTCCTGGTGGCCCCCGAGGCCGTCGCGCTGGGCTGGACCGACGACCAGAGCCCGTTGGTCGGCGGGCTGCTGCTGGCCGCTGTCCCGGCCGGGTCGGCGGTCGGCCTCCTGCTGCTGCCTCGGCTGTCCCTGCAGCGGCAGACCGAGCTGGTGCTTCCGTTGGCGGGGCTGTCCTGCCTGCCGTTGTTCGCCACCTCGATCAACCCGCCGGCCGCGGTCGCCTGGGCGCTGTGGTTCGTCTCCGGCGTCCTGCAGGCGTTCGTGCTCACGATCATCGCCTTGGTCACCGTCCTGACCCGGCGGGAGCGCCGAGGCCGCGTGCTCGGTCTGGCCGCCTCCGGCTTCAACGCCGCGACGGCGGTGGCCTTCGTGCTGGTCGGCTGGATCGCCGGTCTGATCGGCCCGGCCAAGGCGGTCTCGCTGGCGGGCGCCGCCGGGATGCTCGCGGTCGCGCTGATCTGGCGGGCCTGGCCCGCCGCGCGGCTGGCGGGGGCGCTGTCGGCCAGCGACGCCGAGGAGGCCCTCCGCGAGCAGAGCGCCGCGCTGCGCGAGCAGGTGGCGGCGCAGCTGGCGGCCGAGGAGCGCGTGGTGCTCGCCGGTCCCTTCGCCCGACGACCAGCCCACGATCGTGCTCGACCGCGGCGACGTCGCCGCGGTCGGTGGAGCTCCCGCAGGACGAGCCCGTCACTGCGGCGTCCGACCGCTAGCAGGGGATCCCATGCGCTGGGGAGACGTGTACGTCCGGCTGTCAACCAGCGAGCGGGCCGGCATCGCGGCCGCCTCGGCGTCGGTGCCGCTCAGCCTGGTGCCGCTGCTCAAGCCCCGCTCGCCGCTGGACCAGGGGCTGATCACCGGGCTGTCGTCGGCGATGAACTACGCGTCCACCGCCGTCATGCACGACTTCGTCCTGAGCGCGTCGCAGGGGGTGCTGCGGGCCGTCGGGGCCAGCACCGATGTGCGCAGCGCCGCCCGGACGACCCTGGCGGTCGACCTGGTGGCCCTGGCGGCCGGGATCGGCGTGCAGGTGGCGCTCCCGCGCCACGAGGACGAGTCGAACCGGCGGGCCCTGGCGCGCACCACCGCGCGCCGCGTCTCGCTGGCCGCGCTGGCCGGCGTGGTGGCGGGCTCCCTCGATGTGCTGCCGGGGCCGGCCGGTCCGGACCGCGCCGTGGGGCGGGCCCTGCGCTCGATCCCCGCCGTGGTGGCCGCCGGCGCGGGGGTCGCGGTGGCGGGCCAGTACGTCCGGATTCGGCGGGCCCAGGCGGCGGGGGCGGACCTGGACCGGGACCGCACCTCGGCCGGCGTGAAGTCCTTCGCGGTCGGCGCCCTGGCCGCCACCGGCGCGGTCGCCCTCGCCTCGGTCGAGCGGGGCATCGCCGCGGTCGCCGATCGGGGCATCCAGCGCGTCACCGGGCAGGCCGGCCAGGGCTCGACGGCGAGCCACGTGATCTCGCTGGCCGCGATCGGCGGGGCGCTGTACGCGGTCGGCTCGCAGGTCTACCGCAAGGTCGAGCGGTCCGAGACGGTCCCCGACGCCGCCCTGGCCGACCCGCCGGCGTCGCCCCTGCTCAGCGGCGGCCCGGGCAGCGCGGTCGCCTGGGGCCCGCTCACCCGCGAGGCCCGCCGGCACGTGGCCGCCGCCACCCCGGCCGCCGCGATCGAGGCGGTGATGGGCGAGCCGGGGCAGGACCCGATCCGGCTGTACGTCGGACTCACCAGCGCCGACACGTACTCCGAGCGGGTGGCCCTGGCGCATGGCGGAGCTTGAGCGCACCGGCGCCCTCGACCGGTCCCTGCTCGTGCTGTGCTCGCCGACCGGGACGGGCTACATCAACTACGCGGCCAGCTCGACGTGGGAGTACCTCACCCGCGGCGACTGCGCCTCGCTCACCCTGCAGTACTCGGTGCGGCCCTCGCCGCTGTCGCTCGACCGGGTGGACGAGGGCCGCGAGCAGAACACCGCGATGTGGCTGGCGGTGGCCGAGGCCCTCGGTCAGCGCGCGCCGGCAGAACCGCCCGCGGGTGGTGCTGTTCGGCGAGAGCCTGGGCGCCCACACCAGCCAGGACGCGTTCCTGCACACGGGCACGCGGGGGCTTCGGGCGCTCTTCATCGAGCGCGCGCTGTGGATCGGCACCCCGTACGGCAGCCGCTGGTCGCACGAGATCCGCGACGCCGCGCGCGGGGACGTGCGCCCGGGCGAGGTGCTGCGGATCACCCGCGCCGAGGACCTCGACACCCTCGCCCCTGAGGTGGCCGAGGCGGCCCGCTACGTCCTGCTCTCCCACGACGACGACGGCGTGGCGCTCTTCAGCCCCGAGCTGCTGCTGCGCAGCCCGGAGTGGCTGGGCCCCGACCGGCCGGCCGTGGTGCCCCCGCAGGCGGCCTGGTCGATCCCGATCACCTTCCTGCAGACGGCGATCGACATGAAGAACGCCATGAACGTGGTGCCCGGGGAGTTCGTGGCCAGCGGCCACGACTACCGCGCCGACCTCGCGCGGGCGGTGCGCTTCGCGTACGGCCTGTCCTGCACGGACGAGCAGCTGGCCGCGGTCGAGGCGGCGCTGCGCCAAGAGGAGCTCGACCGCGCGGCGAACTGGCCCGACTCCTGAGCCCCGGGGCCGGCGGGCGCCGCCCGCGGCGGCCCGCGCGAGGCGGCAGACTGCGGGGATGAGCGAGCTGTCGGAGCGCGACGTCGCGCGGCTGCGCACCGCGAGCCTGCTGCTGTCGGTCCAGGCCTTCGAGCGGCCCGCCGAGGTGGCGCACTGGTTCGGCGCGATGCAGGCGCAGGACCTCGCGAGCGGGCTGTGGTCGTTCGGGGTGCGGCTGCCGCACCTGGATCTCGCCGGCGTCGAGGCCGCCGTGGAGTCGGGCGAGGTCCTGCGCACCTGGCCGATGCGGGGCACGCTGCACTTCGTCGAGGCGTCGGACGCCCGCTGGCTGCTGGCCCTGACCGGGGTGCGGGCCCTGGCCGGCGCGGCGGCGCGCCGGGCGTACCTCGGGCCTCGACCTGGAGACGGTGACGAAGGCCGCCGACGTGGTGGGGGAGCGGCTGGCCGGCGGCGGCCGGATGACGCGCGCCGCGCTGGTCGAGGAGCTGGGCCGGGCGGGCATCGAGACCGCGGGGCAGCACGCGCTACCACCTGCTCTGGTACGTCTCGCAGATCGGCGTGACCTGCGTGGGCCCGAACGAGGGCAAGGAGCAGACCTTCGTGCTGCTCGACGAGTGGGCGCCCGAGCAGCGCGCCCTGGAGGGGGAGGAGGCGCTCGCGGAGCTCGCGCTGCGCTACTTCCGCAGCCACGGGCCGACCACCCGCCAGGACTTCGCGGGCTGGGCCGGGATCACCGCGGCGGAGGCCAAGGCCGGGATCGCCGGGGCGGGCGAGGCGCTGGCCGAGGCGGCGTACGACGGGTCGTCGGTCTGGATGGCGGCCGACCTGCCCGATCGGGCCGCCGACGTCGTCGCGGGCGGCGACGCCCAGCGGGTGCGGCTGCTGCCGGGGTTCGACGAGTTCCTGCTCGGCTACAAGGACCGGTCGATCCCGGTGCCGCGCGACCAGTGCGCACCGGATCATCCCGGGCAACAACGGGATCTTCCAGCCGACCGTCGTGCTCGACGGGCGGGTGATCGGCGTGTGGAAGCGCGCGGTCAAGCGCACGGCCAAGACGCGCCCGGGTCGAGGTGCGCCCCGAGCCCTTCGCGCCGCTCTCGGCGCGAAGGGCCAAGGCGCTCGAGGCCGCCGCCGCGCAGTACGCGCGCTTTGCCGGCCTCGAGCTCGCCCTCAGGTGGCCGGAGGGGTGACCGCGGTCAGGCCGTCATGTTGGCGCCGAACATCACGAAAGCCCCGGTCGGATCGGTGATGCCGGCGAACCGCATCGGACCCATGTCCATGGCCGGGAACGAGACCGTGGCGCCCAGCTCGGTGGCGCGCGCCAGGGTCGCGTCGCAGTCGGCGACCGCGAAGTAGACCCCCCAGAAGCTCGGCACCTCCGCCGGGACGCCCTCGGGCATCGCCATCGCGCCTGCGTTGCTCTTGTCGTCGCCGGGCTTGCTGTCGAGGTTCGCGATCCAGTAGCCGGGCTGGCCGGAGTCCTCCCAGCGCCACCCGAACACCGCGGTGTAGAACGGCATGGCCGCCTCGAGGCCCCGCGTCTGCAGCTCGTTCCAGACGAGGGCGCCGGGCACGTTGAACAGCTCGGCGCCCTGGTGGTCCTGCGGCTGCCAGAGGCCGATCACCGCGCCGCTGGGGTCGGCGACCATGGCCATCCGGCCCTGCGTCATCACGTCCATGGCGGGCATGACGACCTGCCCGCCCGCGGGGCCGACCTTCGCCAGGTTCGCGTCGAGGTCCTCGACGATCACGTACGAGCTCCACTGCGACGGCACGCCTGCCGCTGACATGTCCGGGGGCAGCGGGCCCATGCCGGCGACGACCTTGCCGTCCTTGAAGAACTGGGTGTAGGCGGGGCCCATCGGGGTGGGCATGTCCTGCGACGTCCAGCCGAAGAGGTCGGAGTAGAACGCGCGGGCGGCCTCGACGTCGCTCGTCATCAGGTCGACCCAGCCGACCAGGCCATCGGGGTGTCGCATGGGGTGCCTCCTGCAGGTGGGGGATGCGGGCACCGTACTGCGGCGACGGGAGGACCGGCCAGGGGTCGCCGGGCGGGCAGGGGCTGCGAGCCCGGGCCAGGACCTTCGGTGGCGTCAGCCGTCCGCCGGCCGCGGCGCTGCTTCGCGGCTGGAGGGCCAGCCAGTCGAGCAGGCGTTCGCGCATGGTGACCCTGATGTCGAGGGGCACGTCCTGGAGCTGCTCGACGATCAACGACGGCGTCGTCGTCGAGGAGGTCCGGTTCGATGGCCAGGGCGTCGTCGAGTTCCTGCCCGGCCCGGTCGTCGTCGCCCAGCCCGGCGAAGGCCAGGAAGCGGATCAGGGGGCCCCAGAGGTCCCAGGGGTCGGTGTGGAGGTGAGACCTCGGCCAGCATGCCGGTGTGGTCGCCGGCCATGAGCCGGTCGAGGGCCAGGTAGACGTGCTGGTACCCGGGGTGGTGCGGGTTGAGCCGGTTCGACTCGCGGATGCACGCCAGGCCCTTGTCCCAGGCGCCGCTGAGCGCCAGGAGGACGCCGGACGCGTACAGGGTCGTCGGATGGGACGGGCTCAGCTCGATCGCGTGGCTGGCGTCGCTGCCGGCACTGGTCGGTGTGCCCTCGCGCGTACGCCACGCCCGCGAGCACCGTCCACGCGTACGCGTGCCCGGGGTGGAGGGTGAGCGCCGTGCGCGCCCTTCGCTCAGCGTCCGCGAGGGCCTCGTCGCGGTTCGGCGTCCACGCCAAGATGGCGCTGACGTACTCGAGCTGGCCGAGCATCGTCAGCAGGACGACGTTCTCGGGGTCGGTGGCCAATGCTGCGCGCAGATCGCGTACGGCGGCCTCGGTGTCCTCCCGCGAGCCGCTGTCGAGGTAGCGGTAGTAGGAGAGCGTCGCCGCGTGGGCAGCCGGGAGGCGGGTCCCCGCGCGGCGCACGGTGAGGTCGCGCAGCACCACCCCGCGGAAGTCGCCGACGGTGGCGGCGATCCTGCGCACCAGGTCGTCCTCGTCGTGGAATCCGGTGACCGCGCTGCGCTCCTGATCGCTGACGTCCGACCACAGCACCTCGCCTGTCTCGCCGTCGGACAGCCGGATCATCACGCGCAACGGGTCGCGGTCGTCCGGACAGCCCCGGTCAGCACGTACTGGGCGTCGAGCGCCCGTGCTGCCGCCCGCGCGTCCACCTGGATGCCGACGCCCTGCTCGCTGACCGCCGGCCCGATCACGCGAAGCCCCGGGAAGGCCCGCAACGCGTGGATCAGTGACTCGGTGAGGGCCAGCGCGATCGGCTCGCCGGCGCCCTCGGCCTGCGTGTCGGCGAACTGCACGACCACGATCCCCGGCTCAAGGGCGGTGCTCCCGCGGGGAGTCGGAGTCAGGTCCCGGTAGGTGAACCTCGGGACATAGCCTCCCTTGGGCAGTTCGATGACCAGTGAGCTCGGCCGCCCCTGTGCCGGCGTAGTAGCGCCCCAACGCGGTGCGGAGGCGGTTGGCCTGCACCCGAGCGGCCGAGTCGGTCGCCGAATCGAATTCCTCGGTTCGCCCCAGGGCGTATCGGGCGACGGTGCGCCCCTTGAGACGATGACCGCGTCCGGCCAGGGACTCGGTCACCACGTAGGCCAGGAAGTCCCGCGACCTGGTGGCAGCCCGGAGCTCCTCGCTGTCCAGCATCCGTCGCAGAGCAGCGACGATCGCCACCGGATCGGGCTCCTGGTCGACACTGCGGTCCGTCGTCGGCCCAGTCGTCGGGGTCCGACGGACGAAGCGGACCCCTTCACGTGGGCGATGCTCGCCCCGAGGAGCGGAAAGGCAAACGTGTCGCACCGTCGGAGCCCTCCTGGGCCGAACGACCGCGCTGGGGCTAGAGGCTCTGCACCCCGGTGCTTGTCACCGCGATCTCGCGGTCGCGGCGGAGCGAGGATGATCCGCGGCGACCAGGGCGCTGAGGAAGACGACCACCTGCACCGCGAGGTCCGCGACCGCGAGGGTGCCCGACGGCGCGGGCAAGAACACGGACATGTCCCAGATGCCATGGGCGACCATGGCGACGACCAGCAGACCGCGCACCCGCCGGAACAGGTACAGCACGACTCCCAGCGCGGAGGCCTGCACGCACTGGTTGAGCACCACCGGCGGCCGGGGACCCGTTCAGCAGGTTGGTCAGGTGGAAGAACCCGAACCACAGTGACGAGATGAGCATGACCCACGACTCGGGGCGCAGGTTGGTGCGCAGGCTGCGCAGGATGATGCCGCGGAACATCGTCTCCTCGGCGAAGCCCACCAGGATGCCCGCCGCGAGGATCGCCAGGATCAGGTCGCCGGGAGCCTCGCTCCAGTCGGCGACGGCGAAGTGGACCACGACCCCCAGCACGAACAGCACCAAGGGGACCCGCAGGGCACCGGACATGGGGAGCCGCTCCGGGTCCTTGAAGACCCAGTCCCACCGCGCCCAGACCAGGAAGGCGATGAGGACCAGGGTCCCGCCGATCAGCGGGATCACCGCGGTTCGGAAGGCGTTCGCGCCGCTGTCGAACCAGTCGTCGTAGTCGATCCCGGAGGTCGACGAGAGCCCGATGAACACCACGACGTACGCGATGAACACTCCGATGGCCACCGGCACGGATGGCGCAACCCGCCAGGTCGGCGCCTGCGCCGTCGCCGTTGGGTCGCCGGCGCTGGTGCTCATGAGTGGAACTCCGATCCAGGAGGGGGCGAGGCACCGCTCACGGGTGCGCGTGAGGAACGTAACGCCGATGATGTGAATCATGCCCGCTGGCCAGGTGCTGTAACGGTTACGCCAGCACCCGCACCCAGCGGCCGGCGACCCCCGCAGCGGGATCGCCGATCAAGTCGACTGCGGGCGGTGTCGGGTCCAGCGCTCAGGGTCCTTGGCGGGGCAGCGCGGCGCGTAGCGGCCGGGACATGCGACGAGGGGCCCCACCCATTGCTGGGGGAGCCCCTCGCTGGTGTCTCGGATGCCGATCAGATGTCGTAGTACAGCTCGAACTCGTGCGGGTGCGGGCGCAGCCGGATCGGGTCGATCTCGTTGGTCGCGCTTGTACTCGATCCAGGTCTCGATCAGGTCGCGGGTGAAGACGCCGCCCTCGAGCAGGTAGTCGTGGTCGGCCTCGAGCGCGTCGAGCACGTCGCGTCGAGCGAGCCGGGCACCTGCGGGATGTTGGCGGCCTCGTCCGGCGGCAGCTCGTACAGGTCCTTGTCGACCGGCTCGACCGGCTCGATCTTGTTCTGGATGCCGTCGAGGCCGGCCATCAGCATCGCCGAGAACGCGAGGTACGGGTTGCTCGACGGGTCCGGCACGCGGAACTCGAGGCGCTTGGCCTTCGGGTTGGAGCCGGTGATCGGGATGCGGATGCAGGCCGAGCGGTTGCGCTGGCGAGTAGACCAGGTTGACCGGGGCCTCGAAGCCCGGGACCAGGCGGTGGTAGGAGTTCACCGTCGGGTTGGTGAAGGCGAGCAGCGACGGCGCGTGCTTGAGCAGGCCGCCGATGTACCAGCGCGCCGATGTCCGACAGGCCGGCGTAGCCGAGCTCGTCGTAGAACAGCGGCGTCGCCGTCCTTCCACAGCGACTGGTGGCAGTGCATGCCCGAGCCGTTGTCGCCGAAGAGCGGCTTCGGCATGAAGGTGACCGTCTTGCCGGCCTCCCAGGCGACGTTCTTGATGATGTACTTGAACAGCATCAGGTTGTCGGCGGAGTGCAGCAGCGTGTTGAACTTGTAGTTGATCTCGGCCTGGCCGGCGGTGCCCACCTCGTGGTGGCTGCGCTCGACCTCGATGCCGGCCTCGCCCAGCGCCGACGCACATCTCGTCGCGCAGGTCGGCGTAGTGGTCGACCGGCGGGACGGGGAAGTAGCCGCCCTTGTACCGGGTCTTGTAGCCGCGGTTGCCGCCCTCCTCCTCGCGGCCGGTGTTCCAGGCGCCCTCGATGGAGTCGATGTAGTAGTAGCCGGCGTTCTGCTTGGTCTCGAAGCGCACGTCGTCGAAGATGTAGAACTCCGCCTCGGGCCCGAAGAACGCCGTGTCGGCGATGCCGGTGCCGCGCAGGTAGGCCTCGGCCTTCGCCGCGATGTTGCGGGGGTCGCGGCTGTACGGCTCGTCGGTGAACGGGTCGCGGATCGAGAAGTTCAGGATCAGCGTCTTCTCGGCCCGGAACGGGTCGAGGAACGCCGTGGTGGGGTCCGGGATCAGCTTCATGTCCGACTCGTGGATGGCCTGGAAGCCGCGGATCGAGGATCCGTCGAACATCTGGCCGTCGGTGAAGAAGTCAGCGGTCAAGGTCTGCGCGGGGACGTTGAAGTGCTGCATGACGCCCGGCAGGTCGCAGAACCGGACGTCGACGAAGGCGACATCCTCGTCCTTGATGTACCGGAGCACCTCGTCGGCGTTGGTGAACATCCATCCTCCCTCGGGACGGCGTGCCCGGTGCGGCCGCCGTCATCTGGGGAGGACCCTAGGCAGGGGGGGTTTCCCGGCCGTGTCCCGATTGTTTCGCGGGTGTTACGCGCCCCCTGCGCCCGCGCCAAGCGGGTCGCCGCGCTCGGGGTTAGCCTCGAGGGTGACCGACGAACCCACCCGACCCGCGACGCCGGCGCAGCCGCCGGCCTCCGGGCTGACCCGCCGCGAGGTGGGCTCCTGGCTGGAGGGGCCGGGCGCGGCCGGGGACGAGGCGGGCGCCGGCTACCGCGGCGAGCGGCTCGGGCTTCCCCAGGCCGGCCCGGGTGCGGTCAGCGGATTCGGCCGCCGGCTGGGGGCGCTGTTCATCGACTGGTTCGGGTCGCTGTTCGTCGCCGGCTGGATCGTGGGCACCTCGGTGTGGGCCGACAGCGCCGCCGCGGCCGCTGACCGCAGCCTGGTCACCCTGGCCGTCTTCGGGCTTGAGGTGGCCGTGCTCACCTGGCTGGCCGGCGCCTCGTTCGGACAGCGCCTGCTGGGGCTGCGGGTGGCGCGCCTGGACGGCTCGCCGCTCGGGCTGTGGCGGTCGGTGGTGCGGACGGCGCTGCTGTGCCTGGCGATGCCGGCGCTGATCTGGGACCGGGACGGCCGCGGCCTGCACGACAAGGCGGTCGGCTCGGTGGTCGTCCGCGGCCGGTGACGCCGCCCGCCCCGGGGCGACGGTCAGGTGGGCATCTTGGGCAGCTTGGCGCCCTTGGGCAGCGGGCCCTTGGGGATCGGCACCGGCTGCTGCATCGCGCCGAGGGCCTTCAGCCGGTAGTTGAGGTCGGTGACCTCGCTGGGCCGCAGGGTGCGCGGCAGCTTCATCACGGCCGAGGAGAGCTTGCGCAGCGGCACCTCGCCAGGGCCCGGTGCCCACGATGAGCTCGTGGAGCGGGGCATCTCCGATCACCCGCTGGGTCTTGCGCCGCTCGTTGGCCATCAGGTTGGCGACCCGGCCGGGCGCGCCCTCGCCGATGAGCACGACCCCGGCCCGGCTCGTGACGCGGTGCACGATGTCCTGGTTGCGGGTGACCGCCACCGCGGGGGTCACGGTGTAGCCCTTGCGCAGGCTGTTGAGCACGGCTGCGGCGGCGCCCGGCTGGCCCTCGATGGAGTGGATCGCGGCCGCCTCCGCCCGGCGGCCGAAGACGATGGTGGTCACGAGCAGCGCCACCGAGAAGCCCAGCAGGCCGAGCCAGAGCGGCTGGCCGATCGCGAACCCCAGCGCCAGCATCGCGCCGAAGACCCCGACCATGATCGCGAGGAGGATCCAACCGATCTTCGGGTCGTTGCGCCGCGTGACGACGTACGCCTCGCGGATCTGGCGGGTCCGGGCGAAGCGCTGCTTCTTCGGCTTGGGGGCTGCGTCGGGCATGGGAGCAGGGTACGGGGGCGCCGGCCGCCGACCCAGCCGGGCCGTCCGCTACGCCTGGTCCGGCGGGGGTCCCTCCGCCGCGCGCTTGGCGGCCCGCTTGGCCGCGCGCTCCGCGCGCACACGCTCTTCGATGACCGCGGCCTCCTCGGGGGTGGGCGCGGAGCCGCCCAGGCGCGCGGGCAGCCACCAGGCGTCCTCGGGGGAGGAGGGCCGGTCGGGGTAGACGGCCTGGATGCCGTCCAGCAGCTCCACCATCTGCTCGCGCACCCGGGCCGTGACCTCGGCGGCGTCGTCCTGCCGCGAGACCGCGACGGGGTCGCCGACGGCGATGGAGACCGGGATCGTGGCCAGCGACACCGGGCGCCGGCGGCCGTAGGTGAGGACCCGCTGGGAGCCCCACATCGCCATCGGGATGATCGGCACGCCCGCCGCGGCGGCCATCCGGGCGGCGCCGGTCTTGAACTCCTTGATCTCGTACGAGCGGCTGATCGTCGCCTCCGGGAAGACCCCGACCAGCTCGCCGGCCTTGAGCGCCGCCAAGGCCGCCCGGTACGAGGCCGAGCCGGCCTCGCGGTCGACCGGGATGTGCTTCATGCCGCGCATCAGCGGGCCGGCCACCGGGTTCTTGAAGATCGCGTCCTTGGCCATGAACCGGATGACCCGACCGTTGTCATGCGCGGGGATCCCGGCGAAGGTGAAGTCGAGGTGGCCGGTGTGGTTGATGGCGACGACCGCGCCGCCCCGCGCCGGGAACTTCTCCGAGCCGGTCACGGTGAAGCGCAGCCCGGCGAGGGCGAACATGGCCTTGGCGGCGACGATCACGGGCGGGTAGACGAGGTCGGCCATGGGGGTCAGCCCTCCCGGGCGGCGCGGGGGACGACGACCGTGATGGTCTCGCCGGGGCGGATCGCGGCGGGCCGCTCGACCCAGCCGGTGACCCCGCGGCGGCCGATGGCGGCCTTGGGGAAGTCGGACGGCCGGGTGCCGGCGTGCCTGCCGACCTCGGCGCCGGCGGTGGTGCAGGGGAGGTTCTCGCCGTTCAGGGCGATGACCGCGCCCCCGGAGAAGACGAGGCGGGTCAGCTCGGGCAGGTGGGTCAAGTCCGGCAGGCCCGACCGTCGTGACATTGGCCCCGACCCACGCGCCGTCCACGCGGGCGACACCCATCGCCGACGCGATGGCGGCCAGCTCCGCCTCGTCGATGAGCGACAGCTGGCGGTTGTTGCGGATCTCGGTGCCCTTGGGGTGCACCCGCGTCTCGCGCACCGTCGAGCGCATGGTGAGCCCGTGGTGCCGGTCTCCGATCACGCCGCCGAAGTCGAGCGCCAGCACGTCGACCCGGCGCCGAGCCCGCGGCATCGTGGCGCGCCGACGAAGGTGCCCGCCACGGTCGCCGGAGCGCTCTCGGCGGGAGGGTGGGGTCAGGCACGGGCCGCCAGCGCCTCGCGGTAGAGCCGCCCCGCGCGGTACGACGAGCGGACGAGCGGCCCGCTCATCACGCCGGCGAAGCCGAGGCCGCGCGCCTGCTCGGCGTACGCGTCGAACTCGGCCGGCTCGACCCAGCGGGTGACCGGGTGGTGGCGGGCCGACGGCCGGAGGTACTGCGTGATCGTGATGAGCTCGCAGCCCGCGTCGCGCAGGTCGGCGAGGGCCTGGCCCACCTCGGCCGCCTCCTCGCCCATGCCGAGGATCAGGTTGGACTTGGTCACCAGTCCGGCGGCCCGGGCGGCGGCGATGACCTCGAGCGAGCGGTCGTAGCGGAAGGCCGGGCGGATCCGCTTGAACAGCCGGGGGACCGTCTCCAGGTTGTGGGCGAAGACCTCCGGCGCGGCGGCGAAGACCTCGGCGAGCAGGTGCTGGCGTCCGGAGAAGTCCGGCGCCAGCAGCTCCACCCCGGTGCCCGGGTTGACCCGGTGGATGGCGCGCACCGTCTCGGCGTACAGCCAGGCCCCCTCGTCCGGGAGGTCGTCACGCGTGACCCCGGTGACGGTGGCGTAGCGCAGGCCCATCGTCTGCACGCTCTCGGCGACGCGGCGCGGCTCATCGCGGTCGAGCGGGTCGGGCTTGCCGGTGTCGATCTGGCAGAAGTCGCAGCGACGCGTGCACTGGTCGCCGCCGATGAGGAACGTCGCCTCGCGGTCCTCCCAGCACTCGTAGATGTTGGGGCAGGCGGCCTCCTCGCAGACCGTGTGCAGGCCGCCGTCGCGCACCCGCTGCCGCATCGCGGTGAACTCCGGCCCGGTCCGCAGCCGGGTCTTGATCCACTCCGGCTTGCGCTCGATCGGCACCTCGGCGTTGCGCACCTCGAGGCGCAGCATGCGCCTGCCGTCGGGGGTGACCGTCACCCCGGCAGTCTAGAAGCCTCCCGCCTTCCCCCGCCGAGCTTCGTCCGGGAGCCGGGGCGGGAGGAGCAGCCCCTGGGGCTATCCGCCGCGCGCCGGGCCAGTGGTCTCGGGCCGTCGCCTGGGTCGTGGCGCGCGCGCTCCTCACGCCCTGCGGGACCGCCCCTCCCGCCCCGCACGGCTGGTCCTGCGGGCGACCTAGCGGCCGCTGCGCACGGCGGCGGGATCAGGCGGCCGGGGCCCTGGTCAGGCGGATCACGGGTTCGCCGGCGCGGGCGAGGTCGAGGCCGTCGGGGGTCTCGACGATGTCGAGCGGCTCGGCGAGCGCGGCGACGAAGGCCTGCTCGTACGCCATCGCGTCGGGCGGCCCGGCCATCATCGTCATGGCGACCTGGCCGCAGGTCAGCACGCCGCCGGACACGGTGTACGACCCCATCACGCGGTTGACGCCGGCGCACCCGTACAGGCGTCCCTCGGCGTCGAAGCCCAGCTCCGGCTGTCGGATCCCGGCCGCGCGGTTGGCCGAGCAGCTCGGCGTTCCAGTCGCCCAGCAGCGCGCCGTCAGCCATGGCCGACCCCCTCGGCCGGCGAGCACGCCCGGGTTGGACAGGGCCGCCAGCAGGTGCGGCAGGACGGCGTCGGCGGCCTCGGCGACCGTCACGTCGCGGCCGAGCTCGGCGGTCAGCGAGGTCACGCCGGCGTCGGCGATGCCGCAGGGCACGATCCGGCCGTACGCCGACAGGTCGCAGTCGGCGTTGAGCGCGAACCCGTGCATCGCCACGCCCTGCGAGACCCGGATGCCGATGGCCGCCACCTTGCGGTCGGGGCCGCGCTCATCGGCGGCGACCCACACGCCCGAGCGCCCCGCGACGGCCGTGGTGGCCAGGCCCAGGTCGGCGCAGGCGGCGATCAGGGCGCGCTCGATCCGCCGGACGTGCCCGACCACGTCGAGCGGCTGGGGGAGGCGCACGATGGGGTAGCCGACCAGTTGGCCGGGCCCGTGCCAGGTGATCTTGCCGCCGCGGTCGACGTCGACGACCGGGGTGCCGTCGAAGGGCCGCTCCCACGCCTCGGTCCTGCGGCCTGCGGTGTAGACCGCCTCGTGCTCCAGCAGCAGCACGGTGTCCGGGATCGCGTCGGCCACGCGCTCGGCGTGCAGGTCGCGCTGGAGGTCCCAGCCCTCGGCGTACGGGATGGCGCGCTCGCCCCAGCCGAGGCGGCGCACGTCGATCGAGGGCACGCCCCGAGCGTACGGCCGAAGTGCCCGGCCTGGCGGCCATGACTACGCTGTGGTGCCGCAGCGCCGTCCCACGATGCGGCAACCGCCTCCCACGCATTGGATGGACGATGAGCACGCCCCGCCGGCTGGCCGCACTCGTTTGCGGACGGCGCACCAAGTGGCTCGTCCTGGCGCTGTGGGTCGTGCTCGCCGGGATCGGCGGCGTCTACGGGCCGAAGCTCACCGAGGCGCAGGTCAACGACGCGGCGTCCTTCCTGCCCGCCGACTCGGAGTCGACGCAGGTCATCGAGCTGCAGGCCGCGTTCACCGGCGGCCAGGAGACGGTGCCCGCTGTCGTCGTCTACGAGCGCACGTCGGGGATCACCCCCCAGGACTTCGCCGCGGCGAAGTGACCAGGCGGCCGAGATGGCCGCGCTCCCGCTGGTCGAGGAGGACGTGGTCGGGCCGATCCCGTCCGAGGACGGCCAGGCGCTGCAGGTGATCGTCCCGATCACCTTCGAGGACGGCTTCGAGCTCGGCGAGGCGGTCACCGACCTGCGCGCCATCACCGCCGACAGCCCGGAGGGGCTGACCGCGCTGGTCGGGGGGCCCGCGGGGCTGAGCGGGGACATCTTCGAGGCGTTCGGCGACATCAACGGCACCCTGCTGCTGGGCACGATCCTGGTGGTGATCCTGGTGCTGCTCGTGACCTATCGCAGCCCGGTGCTCTGGATCGTCCCGCTGCTCGCGGTGGCCCTGGCCGACCAGCTGGCGCAGGCGATCAACTACTTCCTCGCCGACGCCGGCCTCATCGTCGTCAACGGCCAGACCCAGAGCATCCTGCTGGTGCTCGTCTTCGGCGCCGGCACCGACTACGCCCTGCTGCTCATCGCCCGGTTCCGCGAGGAGCTGCGCCGCCACGAGGACCGCCACGAGGCGATGGCCGAGGCGCTGCACAAGGCCGGGCCGGCGGTGATCGCGTCCGCGGCCACCGTGGCGATCGGCCTGAGCTGCCTGCTCTTCGCCTCGCTGGAGTCCACCCGCGGGCTCGGGCCGGCCGGCGCCGTGGGCGTGCTCTGCGCGCTCTTCGCGATGATCACCCTGCTGCCCGCCCTGCTCGTGCTCTTCGGGCGCCCGCTGTTCTGGCCGTTCATCCCGCGCTTCGGCAGCCCGTCGCACGAGGAGTCCGGGTTCTTCGGCCGGATCGGCCGCGGCATCGCGCGCAAGCCGCGCCTGATCTGGGTGGGCACCGCGCTCGTGCTTGGCCTGGTCGCCCTCAACGCGGTGAACATCGACGCCAACGGGCTGTCCACCGAGGAGCAGTTCAAGACGGCCACCGAAGGCGTCCAGGCGCAGCAGGTCATCGAGGACCACTTCGCCAGCGGGGTCGGCTCCCCGGTCGTGGTCATCGGCCCGGCGGAGCAGGCCGACGAGATCTCCGCGGTCGTGGCGGCCGACCCGGCCATCGCCGCCGTCGCCGAGCCGGTCGTGCAGGGGGAGTACGTCGAGGTGCTCGGCACCCTGTCGGTCCCCCCGGACTCGCCAGGAGGCGTTCGACGCCGTCGACCGGCTGCGCACCGACCTCGACGAGGTCTCCACCGAGGTGCTGGTCGGCGGGTCGACGGCCGTCGACAAGGACGTCGAGGCGGCCAACGCCCGCGACCGGCTGGTGGTGATCCCGATCGTGCTGGCCGTGGTGCTGGTGATCCTGATCGTGCTGCTTGCGATCGCTCTGGTGGCGCCGGTGCTGCTCATCGCCACGGTCGTGCTGTCGTACTTCACGACGCTCGGGATCTGCGCGTTCGTCTTCGCGAACGTGCTCGGGTTCCCCGGCACCGACAGCGCCTTCCCGATCTTCGCCTTCATCTTCCTGGTGGCGCTGGGCATCGACTACAACATCTTCCTGATGACCCGCGTGCGGGAGGAGTCGGTCCGGATCGGCACCCGGCCAGGCATCCTGCGCGGGCTGGCGGTGACCGGCGGGGTGATCACCTCGGCCGGCGTGGTGCTGGCCGCGACCTTCCTGATCCTGACCCGGCTCCCTCTCGTCGGCCCGACCCAGATCGGGGTGGCCGTCGCGATCGGCGTGCTCGTCGACACGCTGATCGTCCGCTCGATCCTGGTGCCGGCCCTGTCGTACGACTTCGGGCCGCCGATCTGGTGGCCGTCGGCGCTGGCGCGGCGCGGCGACCCGCCGCCGCCGGCCGAGGTCGAGGACGCCCCGCGCGAGCCGGCCCCGGTCGGCTAACGCGGCGGCGCGGCGTCTGGCACGCTGCCCCGCATGGACTCCGAGCTGCGCGTGGCCCTGGCCGGGTACGGACTGGCCGGCCGCGTCTTCCACGCCCCCCTGGTCTCGGCCGCCGACGGCCTCGCGCTGACCCACGTGGCGACGTCGGCGCCCGAGCGGGTGGCCCAGGTGCGGGCCGACCTGCCTGCGGTCCGGGTCGTCGCCGACGGCGACGCGCTGCTGGCCGCGGCCGACGAGTGGGACCTGCTCGTGGTCGCCACGACGAACGTGTGGCACGCCCCGCTGGCGATCGCCGCGCTTCGGGCCGGCAAGGCGGTCGTCGTCGACAAGCCGCTCGCGCCGACCGCCGACGCCGCCCAGGAGGTGCTCGACGCCGCCCGGTCGACCGGGGCGCCGCTCACCGTCTTCCAGAACCGCCGGTGGGACGCCGAGTTCCTGACGCTGCGCACGCTGGTCGAGGAGGGCGCGCTCGGCGAGGTGCTGCGGCTGGAGACCCGCTTCGAGCGCTGGCGCCCGCAGGCGCGGGCCGACGCGTGGCGCGAGCACGCGCCGGTCGACGAGGGCGGCGGGCAGCTCGTCGACCTCGGCCCGCACCTGGTCGACCAGGCCGTGCAGCTGCTCGGCCCGGTGGAGTCGGTCTACGCCGAGGTCCGCTCCGTGCGCGGGGGCGCCGACGACCTCGCCTTCCTCGTGCTGCGGCACACCTCAGGGGCGGTCACCCACGTCTCGCTGGGGGCGGTGATCGCCGCGCCCGGTCCCGCGGCTGCGCGTGCTGGGCACGGCCGGGGCCTTCGTCACCGACCACCTCGACGGCCAGGAGGACGCCCTGCGCGAGGGCCGCCGACCGGGTGAGCCGGGCTGGGGGGTCGTCCCGATGGAGCGCTGGGGCCGCCTCGTCCACGGCGACCGGGCCGAGCCGACGCCGAGCGAGCGCGGGCAGTGGGACGCGTTCTACCCCGCCGTGCGCGAGGCGCTCGTCGGCGGCGGCGCGATGCCGGTCGACCCCGCCGACGCGGTGGCGGTGCTGCGCGTCCTCGACGCCGCCCGGACGTCGGCCGAGACCGGGCAGGCGGTCAGGCTGTGAGCGGCCCGACCGGCAGCCGGGTCTCGACCGCCTCGCCGGCGACCCGCTCGATCCGGTAGGCCGCCGAGCCGCTCGCGGCGATCTCGTCGCTGTCGGCCAGCACCGCGACCGGGTCGGTGCCCTCGTACAGGATGCCGATCCCGTCGTCGGTGGCGTACGTGGTGGGCATGGCCCCCTCGGCGACCAGCCGGTGGACCGCCGGCCGGCGCTGGGCCTCGCTGTCGTAGTGCACCCCGTTGCCGTACGGCAGCCAGGCGAGCGCGTTGAGGACCGGCTTGAGCTCGGGGCCGAAGGAGTCGGTCGGCCCGCCGACGTGCCAGCAGATCGACCCGGCGCTCGTGCCGGCCAGGACCGTGCCGGACTGCCAGGCCTCGGCCAGCGCCTCGTCGATGCCGTGCACCCGCCAGAGCGCGAGCAGGTTGGCGACCGACCCGCCGCCCACCCAGATCAGGTCGCTGGCGGCGATCCGCTCGCTGGGGACGGCGTTGGGCATCCAGAACAGCTCCAGGTGCGAGACGTCCACCGACCAGCCGCTGAGGGCGGCGTACGTCTGCAGGAGGTACTCGCGGTGGTCGCCGCTTGCGGTCATCAGCAGGCACACCTTGGGGCGCTCGACGCCGGTGAGGCGCAGGGCCTCGGCGAACAGCGCGCCGGGGCGCATGGTGCCGTCGGGGGCGGTCACGAATCCGCCGCTGGTCGCCAGGATGCGGGGGGTGGGGGCCATCGCCCCAACCTATGCCGGTCCGCGCGTCCGCGGCACTCGCGGCCGAGGTCGGCCAGCACGGCGTCGGCCGCCCGCCGACCGGAGACGAGCGCGCCCTGGATGGAGCCGGAGTCGCGGTGGTCGCCTGCCACGTACAGCCCAGGCGCCAGCCGGACCGGCCGGCGGAAGTCGTGCGGCGGCGGCATGGCCGGCAGGGCCTCCGGGATGACGTACGTCGCGACGTGCTCCCAGCCGCCGGGCCGGACCCCGTGGAGCCGCGCCGCGTGGGCGCGCGCCTCGCGCTCGGCCTCCGCGGAGCCGTGGCAGCCGAGCGCGGATGAGGAGACCAGCACGCGTCCGGGCGCGTACGACGGGGCGGCCTGGCTGAGCACCACCGTGTTGACGAGGGGACCGCCGCGGTCGCCGTCGAGGACCAGCACCGGCTCGCCTCGGCTCAGCTCGGGCTGGGGCCTGGTCGGCCACGTGGTACCACGTCGTGACGGATCGCATGGCTGGGGCGTCAAGCGCTGGGAGCAGCCGGGCAGCCGTGCCCGGATCCGTCGCTACGATCACCGCCGCCGCCTTGAGAAGGCCGTCCTCGGAGACCACCCCGTCGGATGCCACCTGGGTGACCGGGTGGTTCAGCCGCACCGTCCCGGCCGGCAGCCTCGCGGCGAGCTGGTCGGGGATCGCCTGCATGCCGTGGGCAGGCAGCGCCGGGGTCCCGCGGACGAACGACCGCAGCACGAGGTCGAGGAAGCGCCGGGAGGTGGCCAGGTCGTCCTCGAGGAAGACCCCCGAGAGGAACGGCCGCAGCAGCCGATCCACGACCGGGCCGGCGAGGCCGGCCTCGCGAAGGGCGTCGGCGGCGGACTGGTCGGGCTGGCTGGTGAGTCGCGCGCCGCCGTCGCGGGCCACGCCCAGGGCGTACCGGGCCAGCCGCGCCTTCGCGGCCGGAGATCCGACCGGGGCCAGCGCCGATGCCAACGCCCAACTCGGCCGACGGCGGGGGTCGGCCAGCCGATGCGGTCGGCCCCGCACCCAGACCACCGCCCCCGGAGCGAGCGGGCTCAGCTGGAGGGCGTCGTGGTCGAGGACGCGGGCGGCCTCGGGGTAGGCGGGGTTGTGCACCTGGAAGCCGCGGTCGAGGATCAGCCCGTCGACGCGGTCGCTGCGCACCCGGCCGCCGACCCCGTCGGAGGCCTCGAGCACCGCGCACTCCAGGCCGGCCCCGACGAGGCGAACCGCGGCGGCCAGGCCGGCCAGGCCCGCACCGACGATGACGACGTCCACATGGCTGACCGGCACCCGGGCACCGTACTGGCGGCGCGCGCCCGCCGCCCGCTGTGGACGGCGCGGGCTGTGGACGGCCGACGCGGGGGAGTCGCCGAAGCGAGCACGCTGGGCCCATGGACGACGAGCCGCCCGACGACCGGGGCCCGACCCACGTTCCGACCGGTCAGCCGACCCACAGGGCCGACCCGCAGCCGCGGCCCCCGGCCCTGGCCGGCCACCTGTCGTGGCGGGCCCTGGGGCCCGACCTGTGGCGCTGCGCTGAGGCCGGGTCGGGGGGCCCTCGGCTGGTCCGCGCCCGCACCGCGGCCGAGCGGCACCCGGGGGCCACGGCGGTCACCGGCCCGGCGGGCGCCGACGAAGTGCCCGATCGCCCCGCGCAGGCCCGGTTGATCCCGGGCCGGGCGGCGGTCGACGCCGACGGAGGCGCGTGGGTGGTCCACGACGACCCGGGTGGACGGCCGGCCGCACGATCCCGCGAGCGATCCCGCGAGTGGTCCGGCGCACGTGGGCGGTCGGCGCTCGGGGTCGCTCAGGCGCCGCCGGCGTCGCCGACGTCGCCCGAGCCCTGGCCGCACTGCATCGGGCGGGCCGCACGCACGGATCGGTCGGCCCGCGGCTGGTGCTGGTCGGGGCCGACGGCGGCGGCTGGCTGCTGGACACGGTCGGGGCTGTCGGTTCGGCCGAGGACGATGTCACCGGGCTGAGGGCGCTCGCCGAGTCGGCTCTCGGTCCGCTCGCCGGGGTGATCGGCGAGGGCGATCCGCCCGCGACGGCCGAGGGCTGGGCCCGCCGGCTGCGTGCCGGGCCTGAGGCGGGCCGTTGGCCGGGCTCCGCGCGCAGGCTCGCGCGGCCCATGAGGGGCGGGCAGCGGCAGCGGGTCGAGGCCCCGGCCGGATCAGGGTCCTGCGCTGGGGGCGCCGCGGGTGGGCGCTGGCGGTCCTCGTCCCGCTTCTGGCGGTCGCAGCGCTGGGGGCCCTCGGGCCGGGTCGCGCTCCCCACGGCGGACGCCGACTCGGGCGAGCGCGGCGTGAGCGCTCCCGCGTCTGCCGCGTCGGCCACCAGCTCCCCGGCGGGGCCGTCGGCCGAGATCGCGTCCGGCCAGGCGGCGGCGGATCAGGACTGGAGGGCCGTGCTGTCGGCCCTCGATGCGGCGCGGGCTCAGGCGCTGGCCGCCGCAGACCCGCGGTTGTTGGCCGCGGTCGTGGCCGCGGGCTCGCCCGCGGCGGCCGCCGAGGAGGCGCGGATCGAGGGGCTTGCCTCGGCTGGGCTGCGCGTCCGCGGACTCGAGCGGGAGCTCGTGTCGGTGGTGCCGGCGGAGCCGCCGGCAGGGGGCCCTACGAGCGGTCCGGTGTGGCTTCGCGTCGTCGACCGGCTGTCGCCGCACCAGGTCGTGGACTCGACCGACGTGGTCGTCGAAGAGCGCCCGGGCCGGGCTGAGGTGGCCTGGAGCGTGGCCCTCCGGCAGGTCGACGGCGGCTGGCGGATCGCCGAGGTGGTGCCGGCATGACCCCCCGGGAGGGCCCCCCTGGCTTCAGGAGGCGAGCTCGGCCGCGAGCGCCGCCTCGATCGACGGATGCCGGAAGGCGAAGCCCGAGGCCAGCAGCCTGGTGGGCAGCACCCGCTGGCTGCCGAGCACCTCGACCGAGAACTCCCCGAGCACCGCCTTCAGCGCCGCCGCCGGCACCGGCAGCGCGGCCGGCCGGTGCAGGGCCTGCGCCAAGGCGCGGGTCGCCTCGGCGTTCGTCACCGGGGTGGGGGCCGTCAGGTTGACCGGGCCGGCGAGGTCGGGGTGGTCGATCAGATGGCGGAGGGCGCGGATCTCATCGGTGAGCGAGATGAACGACCAGTACTGCCGGCCGCCGCCGAGGCGCCCGCCGACCCCCAGCTGGAAGATCGGGAGCATGCGCTTCCAGGCGCCGCCCCCGCGGGCCACGACCAACCCGGTGCGCGGGTGCACGACGCGGATGCCGGCGGCCCGCGCCGGCTCGGCGGCCGCCTCCCAGGCCTCGACCACCTCGGCGAGGAACCCCGCGCCCCGGGGCGCCGTCTCGTCGACGGCTTGGTCTCCGGTGTCCCCGTAGAAGCCGACCGCGGACGCCGACACCAGCACCGCGGGCGCCGGATCCAGCGCGGCCACAGCGTGGGCGATCGCGGTGGTGCCCCGTACGCGGCTGTCCAGGATCTCCCGCTTGTAGGCGTCGGACCAGCGGCGGTCGCCGACTCCGGCCCCCGCGAGGTGGACGACAGCGTCGGCGCCGGCCAGCCCGGCCAGGTCGACGTGGCCCCCCACCGGGTCCCAGGACGCCTCGCCGACAGACCGCGACGGGCCGCGGACCAGGCGGACCACCTGATGGCCGTCGCGCGACAGGTCGGCCGACAGCGCCGAGCCGATGAGCCCCGACGCGCCGGTGATCGCGATCTTCATGGGCCCATCGTCTCGCTAGCCGACCGCTCCGGCCACCGGGCGACAGGGGGTGGGACGGCGCGGGGGCGAGCCTCCGCCGCTCCCAGGTGTGGCGCCGAGCCGGTCAGATCCCGAGCTCGGCGTCGAACGAGGCCTCCTCGAGGCGGGCCTTGACCGCGACCAGGAAGCGCGCGGCATCTGCGCCGTCGACCAGCCGGTGGTCGTAGGTGAGGGCCAGGTAGACCATCGAGCGGACGGCGATCGAGTCGGTGCCGGTGTTGTCCGACACGACGACCGGACGCTTGACCACCGCCCCGGTGCCGAGGATCGCGGCCTGCGGCTGGTTGATGATCGGGGTGTCGAACAACGCCCCGCGGCTGCCGGTGTTGGTGAGCGTGAACGTCCCCCCGGACAGCTCGTCCGGGGTGATCCGGTTGGTGCGGGTGCGCTCGGCGAGGTCGGCGATCCGGCGGGCGAGGCCCGCGATGTTCAGGTCGCCGGCGTCGTGGATCACCGGGACGAGCAGGCCCCGCTCGGTGTCGACGGCGACCCCGAGGTGCTCGGACTCGTGGTAGGTGACCGTGCCGGCGGCGGTGTCGATGCTCGCGTTCAGCGTGGGGTGCTGCTTGAGCGCCTCGACCGAGGCCTTGGCGAAGAACGGCAGGTAGGAGAGCTTGACCCCCTCGCGGGACTCGAAGTCCCGCTTCACCTTGTCGCGCAGCTGGGCGATCCGGGTCACGTCGACCTCGATCACCGAGGTCAGCTGCGCCGTCGTCTGCAGGGACTCGACCATGCGGGTGGCGATCAGCTTGCGCAGCCGGCTCATCGGCTCGGTGCGGCCGCGCAGCGGCGAAGGCGCCGCAGCCGGCTTGGCGGCAGGAGCCGCCCGCGGGTGCAACCGCGGCGGCGGGCGGCGGCGGGGCCGGTTGGGCCGCGGCCTTGGCCTCCGCGGCGGCGCGGGCCGCAGCCTCCAGCACGTCGGCCTTGCGGATGCGCCCGCCCACCCCGGTGCCGGCCACCGTCGCGAGGTCGACGCCGTGCTCGGCGGCGAGCTTGCGGACCAGCGGGGTGACGTACGAGGCGTCGCCGGACTCGGCGGCGGCCCCGGTGGGCGCGGCAGCCGGGACCGGGGCGGCGGGCGCCGGAGGAGCGGCGGCGGGCGGCGCAGGGGGCGTCGCCGGGGGCGCCGGTGCGAAGGCCGGGACCGGGGCGAACGTCGGCGCCGGCTCGACTGCGGCTGGGGCCGGCGCCGCGGGCGCCGGGGGAGCGGCGGGCGCCGCCCCCGCGGCCCCGACGACGCCGAGCTGGCCGCCGACGGCAATCGTGGCGTCGGCCGCGACGGTGATCTCCAGCAGCACACCCGCGACCGGCGACGGGATCTCGGTGTCGACCTTGTCGGTGGAGACCTCGACGAGCGGCTCGTCCACGGCCACCGGCTCGCCGACCTGCTTGAGCCAGCGGGTGACGGTGCCCTCGGTGACGCTCTCGCCCAGGGCGGGGAGCAGGACCGGCGTCGCAGTGCCGGTGGCCGGAGCGGCGGCGGGGGTGTGCACCGGCTCCGGATCGGGGTGGGCCGCGGGCAAGATGATCGAAGGGGTCGGCGCGAAGGCCGGCTCGGGAGCCGCCGGCGCCTCGTCCAAGGCGCGGGCCGGGCGCGGCATGGGCGGGTGCCGGAGCCTCGTAGTCCGCGGGGCCGGTCGGAGGCGCATCGGTGGCGTCGGCGGTGTCTCCGATCACGGCGAGCTCGCCGCCCACCAGCACCACGGCGTCCTCGCCGGCGGTGATGCGCAGCAGGATGCCCGACGCCGGCGCCGGGATCTCGGTGTCGACCTTGTCGGTGGAGACCTCGAGCAGCGGCTCGTCGGCGTTGACGTACTCACCCTCGGCCTTGAGCCACCGGGTGACCGTGCCCTCGGTGACGCTCTCGCCGAGTTGGGGCATCGTGACGGAGACGGCCATGGCGTTAAGGGGCTCCTTCGGCTGGTGCGTTGCGGGTGCGGTGCTTGGCCTTGCGGGCTACGGGGTCATCCTGTCCGGTCAGCCGTGCGCGTGCAGCGGCTTGCCGGCCAGGGCCATGTGCGCCTCGCCCATCGCCTCGGACAAGGTCGGGTGGGCGTGGATGAGCGAGGCGACATCGTCGGCGTGCGCCTCCCAGTTGTAGATGACCTGGCCCTCGGCCAGGAGCTCGCCGACCCGGCTGCCGACGAGGTGCACCCCGACGACCGGGCCGTCGACGAGCGCGACCAGCTTGATCGAGCCGGCGGTCTTCAGGATCTGCGCCTTGCCGTTGCCGGCCAGGTCGTACGTCACGGTCGTCACCGCGTCGTCGCCGTGCGTGGCACGGGCCTGGGCCTCGGTCAGCCCGACCGAGGCGACCTCGGGCTCGGAGTAGGTGACCCGTGGAATCCCGGCGTAGTCGAGCGGGCGGGTGGCCAGGCCGGCGATCGTCTCGGCGACCAGGATGCCCTCGGTGAACCCGACGTGGGCGAGCTGCAGCGTCGGGATCAGGTCGCCGACGGCCCACACGCCGGGCACGTTGGTGCGGCAGTAGTCGTCGACCAGGACGAAACCGCGGTCCATCGTGACGCCAACCTCGTCGTACCCGAGGCCGGCCGAGACCGGTCCGCGGCCGACGGCGACGAGGAGGAGCTCGGCCTCGAGCGTCTTGCCGTCCTCGAGGGTGACCCGGACGCCGTGCTCGGTGCGCTCGACCCCGCTGAACCGGGCCCCGAGCTCGTAGCCGATGCCGCGCTTGCGGAACGCCCGCTCAAGCAGCTTCGACGACGACTCCTCCTCGGCGGGCACGAGGTGCGGCAGGGCCTCGACGATGGTGACCTGGGCGCCGAACGAGCGCCACACGCTGGCGAACTCGACGCCGATGACGCCGCCGCCGAGGACCACGACGCTGGCCGGCACCCGGTCGAGGGTGAGCGCGTGGTCGCTGGTGATGACCCGCTCGCCGTCGATGGCGAGGGTGGGCAGGGACTTGGGGACCGATCCGGTCGCCAGCACGACGTTGCGGCCGACGTAGTCGGTCTCGCCGACCCGCACCGTGGTCGGCGAGACCAGCCGGCCCTCGCCCTCGACGTACGTGATCCCGCGGCTCTTGACCAGGCCCTGGAGGCCCTTCCAGAGCTTGGCGACGACGCCGTCCTTGTAGGCGTTGACGGTCGGCATGTCGATGCCGTCGAGGGTGGCGCGCACGCCGAACTGCTCGCTGTCGCGGGTCAGGTCGGCGACCTCGGCCGCGTGCAGCAGGGCCTTGGTCGGGATGCAGCCGTTGTGCAGGCAGGTGCCGCCCAGCTTGGCCTTCTCGACGAGGGCGACCTGGAGCCCGAGCTGCGCGGCCCGCAGGGCGCAGGCGTAGCCGCCGCTCCCACCGCCGAGGATCACGACGTCGAAGGCGGGTGCGCCAGCTCCTGAGGTCTCGGTCACCGCGCTGGGCTCCTTCTCGGTCGTCGGATCGTATGGCCGGCCGGCGCCGCGGCTGCTCGCGCTGCCTCGGCTGGGTCGGGTCATTCTCACACCCCGCGGGGTGCGGCGGGTAGCCGGGTTTCCTGTCATGCCGAGGCCCCGTGCGCCCCGTACGGTTGGGGGATGGAGGTGGTCCGCCGTGGGGTGGTTCAGCCGCATGCGTCGCAAGGACAAGCCCGGCACGCTGCGCTCGTCGTCGAGCGACGACCGCCGGCACCTCGAGGAGTGGGTGCGCACGCACACCGGGGTCGAGGCCTTCGTCGAGCCGCGCACGGCCGTCACCGACACCACGGTGGTCCTGGTGGCCAACACCGGGGAGTGGACGCGCCGGCGGGTGCCCGAGCCCGCAGGTCCTGCATGAGTGGGCCAACAGCCTGGGCATCCCCTCGTACGACGCCGCGGTCGTCGGCTACCCGCAGCGGATGCGGGACTGGACGTCGCGCCGCAACGCCGAGCGCAAGCGCCTGCTCGCCGACGACTGAGCGCGCCTGGCCGAGGGCGTCTACTCCCTTGGCCGGCTTGCCCTTGCGGCGCCTTGGCCGCCCGCTGCTGGGCCTTCTCGGCCTTCTTGGCCTGGCCGGGCGGGGTCTTGGCGGCGCTTGGCTGGGTCGGTGTCGTCGGCGTCGGTGTCGTCGATGCCGTCGGCGTCCTCGCCGGGCTTCTTCCCGCAGTCGCTCTGGGCGGCGGCGGCCACGATCGCCCCGTGCTGCGGTCCGGCGTTGGCTGGGTCGCGCGCCACCGACGAGACGTACGCGCCGTGGTTGCGGACATCGGCCGGACACGGCGGCGCGGTCACCGGGGCGCCGGGGGCGGCCTCGTCGGCGTCGTCGTCGGCGTCGTCGTCGGCGGGCGGCGGGACCACGGGCGGCTGCTCGGCCGGCGGGATCTCTGCGGGCGGCTCGTCGGCAGGGGGTACGTCGGCCGGCGGCGGGTCGGCGGGCTGCTCGACCACCGGGTCGGTCGGCTCGTCGGCGGCCAGGACCGCGGCCCCGGCCGTGCCGGCCCCGATCAGCAGGCATGCGACGACCGCCGGCAACGCCTTGCCGGCTGCGGACGCGGTGAACTGGCGAACGCGCATGGGACTGCCCCTTCCGTTGCGGCCACTCCCCATCGTACTCGGCGCCTCGCGGGGGTCGTCCTTGAGATGGGGATGCTCCGGACCGCCTGGGAGTCACCCGGATGGGGCACCGCGGGGGCGCGGCGGGCCCGATTCCGGGCTAGCCGCCGGCCAGCGTCTCGGCGTAGGTGACCAGCGTGCGGACCGCGACCCCGGTGCCGCCCTTGGGGGTGTGGCCGTGGGGGGAGCCCTCGTTGTACGAGGGACCGGCGATGTCCAGGTGCGCCCAGGGCAGCCCGTCCTTGACGAACTCGCGCAAGAAGACGCCGGCGGAGAGCATCCCGCCGAAGCGCTCGCCGATGTTGGCGATGTCGGCCACGGGGGAGTCGAGGCCCTTGCGCAGCTCGTCGGGCAGCGGCATCGGCCAGAACAGCTCGCCGGCGGCGTCGGCGGCCGCCAGGACCGCGCCGCGCAGGTCGTCGTCGTTGGCCATGACCGCGCAGACCCGGGTGCCGAGCGCGATGAGCTGGGCGCCGGTCAGGGTCGCGCAGTCGATCACGGCATCCGGGTCGTCCTCCCCGGCGCGGACCAGGGCGTCGGCCAGGATCAGCCGGCCCTCGGCGTCGGTGTTGAGCACCTCGACGGTGCGGCCCCCGTACATCGTCAGCACGTCTGAGGGGCGCTGGGCCTTGCCGCTGGGCATGTTCTCGGCCATCGGCGCGTAGGCGGTGATCGACACCGGCAGCCCGAGCCGGGCGATGGCGAAGGTCGCGGCCAGGACCGCCGCCGCCCCCGCCATGTCCGACTTCATCGTCTGCATGCCCTGGGCGGGCTTGATCGAGATGCCGCCGCTGTCGAACGTGATGCCCTTGCCGACCAGGGCGAGGTGGCGGGTCGCCCCCGCGGGGCGGTAGGCGAGCCGCACCAGGCGGGGCGGGTTGGCCGAGCCCTGGCCGACGCCGAGGATGCCGCCGTACCCGCCGCGGGCGAGCGCCTTGTCGTCCAGGACCTCGAAGGCGACGCCGGTCGCCTCGGCCTCGGCGCGCGCGGCCTCGGCGAAGGCGGCCGGAGGCAGGTGGTTCGGGCGGGGTGTTGACGAGGTCGCGGGTCCAGCGCACCGCTCCCGCGACCGCCTTGGCCCGGGCGAGGGCCGCCTTCGCGCCGCGGTCCTTGGCCAGGTCGGTGGCGACCGTGAAGGCGCGCGACGGGCTGCGGCTGGCCCTTGGCGCTGGCCCCGCGGAACTGGTGGAAGGCGTACGCCCCGAGCAGGGCGCCCTCCGCGACGGCGCCGACCTGCTCGGCGGTCGCGGCGGGCAGGGCGAGGCCGGCGCGGCGGGTCCCCGCCAGGGCCCGGGCGGCCGCGCCGGCAGCCCGGCGGAGGGTCTCCAGCGGATAGGCGGCCGCCTCGGGGCCGAGCCCCACCGCCAGGACGACGGGGGCGCCGAGCCGGGCCGCGGAGGTCTTGGTCACCTCGTCGGCTGCGCCGGTGGCGCCCACGGCGGCGAGCTGGGCGAGCAGCGCCTGGCCGGACTTGCCGCCGGAGGCGGCCCCGGGGACCAGCACCGGACCGCGGCGGCCTTGGGCCACCCCGACGACCAGGACATCGGCCTTGAGCGTGCTGGCGGGGTCTGCGGTGAGCGTGATCGTGGGCATCGGGCGAGCCTAGCGGCGGCGGCCCCGGGGGAGCGCGAGGCCCGTCGCGTCGGGTCCGGCGACGGAGGCCGCGAAGCCGCGCGCCGCCGCGGGCGCTCGGGGTACGTTCGGCGCGTGCCCGATCTGAACCGCTCGCCCCTGCACTCCCGGCACGTGGCCCTCGGGGCCAAGCTGGCCGACTTCGGCGGCTGGGAGATGCCGATCGAGTACCCCGGCGGCGGGGTGCTGCGCGAGCACGCCGCCGTCCGCGAGGCGGTCGGCGTCTTCGACGTCAGCCACCTCGGCAAGGGCGATGTCCGCGGCCCGGGCGCGCGCGCCTTCGTCGACTCGGTGCTGACCAACTCCCTGGACCGGATCGAGCCGGGCCAGGCCCAGTACACGCTGCTGCTGCGACGAGTCCGGCGGCGTGGTGGACGACCTGATCGCCTACCTGCGCGCCGACGACCACGTCTTCCTCGTGCCCAACGCCGCCAACACCGCCGAGGTGCTGCGCCGCCTGGCCGACGCGGCGCCCGCCGGGATCGAGGTCCTCCCGACGGCACCGCGACCTGGGCGTCATCGCCGTCCAGGGCCCGCGCTCGGCCGAGGTGCTCGACGCGCTCGGGCTGCCCACCTCCCACGGCTACATGTCGTTCGCCGACGCCGAGTGGGGCGGCGCTCCCGTGGTCGTCTGCCGCACCGGCTACACCGGCGAGGTCGGCTACGAGCTGCTGCCGACGTGGGACGCGGCCGGCCCCCTGTGGGACGCCCTGCTGGCGGCGGCCGCGCCGTTCGGCGGCCTGCCCGTCGGGCTGGGCGCGCGCGACACGCTGCGCACCGAGATGGGCTACCCGCTGCACGGCCAGGACCTGTCGCTGGAGATCACCCCGGTGCAGGCGCGGATCGGCTGGGCGGTGGGCTGGGACAAGCCGGCCTTCTGGGGCCGCGAGGCGCTGCTGGCCGAGAAGGCCGCCGGCCCCGCGCGGCTGCTGCGCGGACTCCGCGCCCTCGACCGGGGCATCCCGCGGGCGCACATGCAGGTGCTCGGGCGCGACGGCGCGGTGGTCGGCGAGGTCACCAGCGGCACCTTCTCGCCCACGCTGCGGTCGGGCATCGGGCTGGCGCTGCTCGACGCCTCGGTGGTCGAGGGCGACGAGGTCGGCGTGGATGTGCGCGGCCGCGCCAGCCGGTTCGAGGTGGTCCGGCCGCCGTTCGTGGACACCTCCACCCGCGGCTGACGCTCGGCCCCGACGCCCCAGGCCTCGGGCGCCCGCCGCTCACGGCAGGGCGAGCACCGCCAGTGCCGCCAGCGTCGCCGTCTCCACGCAGGCCCCGAGCACATCGCCGGTGATGCCGCCGAGCCGCCGGACGCACTGGGCGAGCAGCAGGCCGGCGAAGGCCAGGCCCGCCAGCACCGCCAGCGGCCCCGCTCGGCCCGTACGCGAGGCAGGCCCCGGCGACCGCGGCGGTCAGCGCCACCGCCGCCGACGGGGGGCACCGTCCCGGCGACGGCGGCCCCGAGCCCGCCCGACCGCGCGGCCGGCACCCCGCGGACGCACGCCCAGGTGGCGGCCAGCCGTCCGGCTGCCGCCGCGCCGACCCAGGCCCAGGGGCCGGCCTGCGCGGCGAGGCCGACCTGCGCGAGCAGGACGAGCAGGACGGCCACCACCCCGAACGGGCCGATGTCCGAGCGCCGCATGACCTCGAGGGCCTGGGCCGAGGGCCGCCCCGAGCCGAGCCCGTCGGCGGTGTCCGCGAGCCCGTCCAGATGCAGCCCCCGGGTCGCGACCGCGAGCAGCGCGACGGCGGCGACGGCCCCCAGCCAGGGCGAGCCCCAGACTGCCTCGGCCGCCCAGGCGGCCGCTCCGGCCGCGGCCCCGAGCAGGGCCCCCACGGACGGCGCCCACAGCATCGCCGCGCGGCCCACCGCGGGGTCGACCACCCGGGGCGCCGGGACGCGTACGGCCGTCAGCGTGCCCACGGCCAGCCGCAGCCCGTCGCCGCGCACGGCGGTCACCCCTCGGGGTCGGTGCGTGGTGGTCGCGCGGTCTGCGCGAAGGTCCTCGCGGTCGGTGACCCCGGCCTCGTCGAAGGTGGCCATCTCGGACAGCGTCGCCCCCGCCGCGCGGAGCAGGGGAAGCGCCAGCAGGCCCCGGTCCCCTCGCCCAGCCGCAGCCCGAGGTCGAGCACCGGGTCGAGGTCGAGCCGCTCGAGCGCGGCCTGGTGGGCGGGCTCGGTGGACCGGTGCCCGGCGAGCCACCAGCCGCGCGCCCGGTACGCGATGCGGTGCGCGACCAGCGCGCAGGCCCCGGAGACGACGCCGTCGAGCAGCACCGGGGTGCGTCGCACGGCCGCCTGCACCAGGAAGCCGGTCATCGCGGCCAGGTCGGCCCCGCCGACCGCGGCGAGCAGCTCGATCGGGTCGCCCTTGCGCTCGCGGCCGCGCCGCGCGGCGTCGCGCACGGCGGCGCACTTGCGCATCCAGCCCGCGTCGTCGATCCCGGTGCCGCGGCCGACCACGTCGGCCACCTCGACGCCGGTGAGCAGGGCCACCAACGTGGCGGCTGGCGTGGTGTTGCCGATGCCCATGTCGCCGGTGATCAGCAGGTCGGCGCCCCCGTCGACCTCCTCGTCGGCGATCGCGATGCCGGCGGCGAAGGCGCGCTCGGCCTCCTCGCGGGTCAGCGCGTCCTCGATCGAGATGTCGCCGGAGCCGCGGCGCACCTTGTGCCGCGACCACGTCCGGCGGGATCTCCGCGCCCAGCGCGGCGTAGTCGGCGTCCACGGCGAGGTCGACCACCCGCACCGTCGCGCCGGACAGCCGGGCCAGGACGTTCACGCCGGCGCCGCCGGCGAGGAAGTTGAGCACCATCTGCGCGGTGACCTCCGGCGGGTACGCCGAGACGCCCGACCTGCGCGACCCCGTGGTCGCCGGCGAAGACCACGACCCGTCGCCCGCTCGATCGGCCGAGGGGGGCAGCCGCCCTGCACGCCGCACAGCCACACCGACAGCTCCTCGAGGCGGCCCAGCGCCCCGGCGGGCTTGGTCAGCCTGCCGCTGCCGGGCGGCCGCCTCGTCGCGGGCTGCGGCGCTGGGGGCCTCGACGGCGGCCGCGAGGGCGTCCAGGTCGGCGGTGGTCACGGGGCTTCCCCTTCGGTGGATCGGCCCGCGGCGGGCGCCGGCGCGCTGGATCACGGCAGCGGCAGCGGGCGGCCCGCGACCATCAGCACGGTCTCATCGCAGGCGGCGGACACGGCCGCGTTCACCTGGCCGAGCAGGTCGCGGTACAGCCGGCCCGACCAGGTGGCGGGCACCACGCCGAGGCCCACCTCGTTGGAGACCAGCACGACCCGGGCGGCGCGGGTGTGGCGGAGCGCGTCGACCAGCTCCTCCACCGCCTGGGCCACCTGCTTGGCGGCCTGCGCCGCGCCTGCTCTGGGACGCCGCCGCCGTCCGGCGTCGTCCCAGGCCCCGTGCGCGTCCAGCAGGCCGGCCAGCCACAGCGCCAGGCAGTCGACCAGCACCGCCTCCCCGGGGGCGGCCGAGCTGATCGCCGCGGCGACGTCGAGCGTCTCGGCCGTCCGCCAGCCCGGGGGCCGGCGCGCCCGGTGCGCGGCGACCCGCTCGGCCCACTCCAGGTCGCCGGGCCGCTCGCCCCCGGTGGCGACGTACGTCACCGCGGCCGCGGCCGCGAGCAGGCGCTCGGCCTCGCGGGACTTGCCGGAGCGGGCCCCGCCCAGCACCAGGACGCGTCGCGGGGCCGCCGGGAGCGGCGAGCGCTCGGGGGCCGCGCCCAGGGACAGGACCGTCGCCGTCCAGCCCCGGCCGCGCGCCCCACGCCGCGAGCCTCCGCGACAGGGACGCCTCGGGCGGGTTGTGGTGGGTGAGGTGCACGGCGACGACCTCGGTGGCGTCGTCGACGGCGCCTGCCGAGCGCAGCCGCCGCGAGCACCTGGGGGAAGCGTCGCGAGGTCGAGGTGCCGGGTGCCGTGGTCGAGGTGGTCGCCGAACGACTCCTCGAGCAGCACCGCGTCGAAGCGGGCCCCGTCCGAGGTCGGGCAGCGCGGGGCCGGTGTCGGTGGCGTACAGCAGCCGGCCGCCGCCGTCGGCCCGCGCGATGTCGTACAGCAGGGCCTCGCCGCTCCAGGCGTCCCCGTGGTCGGCCGCGAGCGCGCGGACCAGGTGGGCGCCGAGGTCGAGGGTCTCGCCGGCGGCCAGCACCCGCAGCTCGACCGGGTCGTCGGGGGCGAGCCAGTCGCGGCACGCGTCGACCGCGGCGGCGGGACCGGCGACGAGGAGCGGCTCGGCCGCCCGGCCCAGTGCCGCCAGAGCAGGGCGGCGGGGGCGACGTGGTCGGGGTGGCTGTGGGTGAGCAGCAGGGTGCGCACCCGGTCGAGGCGGGTGGCCGGCGCGCTCGGCGGCCCGCGGGGCCTCCGGGCCGCAGTCCACGAGCAGCACGTCGTCGATGAGCGCGGCGGTGGGGGCGCGCAGCCGGCCGGCGGCGCGGTCCGCCGCGCAGGTGACGCACCGGCAGAACGGGTTGGGCCGGCCGTCCGCCCCGCCCGTGCCCAGCAGGACGACCTGCATCACGCGGCCCCGGCGGGCGCGAAGGCGGGGGCGGCGTCGAACGCCGCGCGCCGCGCGGATCGCCGCAGCGCCCGCAGCAGCGGCGCGCCGAAGACCAGGATCAGCACGGCCGATCCGATCGCCCGGGGCAGGTCGACCCCGAGCGAGGTCGCCAGCGAGAAGGCCAGGAACCGGCCGAGGTTCTCGCCCAGCGGGGCCCCGGCCACGAAGGCCAGCTGCTCGGTCAGCCCCCCGGTGAACGGCCAGAACCACAGGTTGAGCAGCAGCCCGTACGCGAACCCGGCGAACGCGGCGTACGCCGGCGAGCAGCACCGTCTCGCGCCGGCCGGTGGCCCGGGGGAGCAGCCCCGCCCCGAGGCCCATCCAGGCGGCGGCCAGCATCTGGAACGGCAGCCACGGGCCGACCCCGCCGGTGAACAGCGCCGAGGCGAACATCGTCGAGGCGCCCAGCGCGAAGCCGAACCCAGGGCCGAGCGCGCGGCCGCCCAGCACGATCACCACGAACATCGGCTGGAAGCCGGTCACGCCGCCGGACAGCGGGCGGAGCACCGCCCCGGCGGCGGCGAGCACGCCGAGCATCGCGATCGCCTTGGAGTCCATGCCGCCGTCGGCCACCTCGGCCAGCACCACGGCGAGCAGCAGGGGCAGCAGCAGCGCGAACACGTACGGGGCGTCGAGGTCGTGGCCGAGGCCGGCGCCGGGGTCCACGAAGAACGGCCAGGTGTACGCGATCAGGCCGAAGGCGCTGGCCAGGATCACCGCGGCGGTGGAGCGCGGCCCGAGGGCGATGGCCCGGGGGCGGCTGGCCGGGCCGGCGGTCGGCAGAGGTGGTCAGCGGCGGCGGTCATGCCGGCTCCGCGGAGCGCGGCGACGACCTCGCCGACGGTCAGCCAGGGCAGCGGCGCGAGCACCTTGGCGACCTGCGGCGCGAACGCGGGCGAGGAGGACACGACGTCGGCCACCGGGCCGTCCACCACGATCTCGCCCTCGGCGATGACCACCGCGCGGGTGGCCACCTCGGCCACCAGCTCGACGTCGTGGGTGGCGACCACCACCGCGCGCCCGGCGGCGGCCCGGGCGCGCAGCACCTCGACGAGGCGGGCCTTGGCCGCGTAGTCCAGGCCCCGGGTGGGCTCGTCGAGGAGCAGCAGCGGCGGGTCGGCGACCAGCACGACGGCCAGCGCCAGGGCCAGCCGCTGGCCCTCGGACAGGTCGCGGGGGTGCGCGTCGCCGGGCGTGTCCGGGTCGATGGCCGCCAGCAGGGCGCGGGCGGCGCCCGGGGCCGCCCCGGAGTCGCGGTCGGCGTCGTCGCACTCGGCCGCGACGGTCTCGGCCCAGAGCAGGTCGCCGGCCTCCTGCGGGACCAGGCCGACCGCGCCGAGCAGGCCGGCGCCGGAGAGGTCCGCCGGGTCGCGGCCCGCCACCCGCACCTGCCCCGAGTCCGGCCGCCGGGTGCCGGCGAGCAGCCCCAGCAGGGTCGACTTGCCGGCGCCGTTGCGGCCCATGACCGCCACCACCTCGCCGGGCCGCACCTGCAGGTCCGCGCCCCGCAGGGCGACCTGCCCGCCGTACCGGACGACGACCTGCTCGACGGACGTGGCCGGCGCTCCCTCGGGCTGCGGGCTGCGCGCCGGGGGGACCGCGGCGGCGAGGCGCGCGCGCAGGGCGCCGGCCGCGCGGCGCGCGTCGCGCACCGACAGCGGCAGCGGGTCCCAGCCGACGGCGCGGCCGAGGGCCACCACCGGGGGCGCCACCGGCGAGATCGCCATCACCTGCGCCGGCAGCCCGACCTCGAGGGCGGCGCCGTCGCCGGGCACGTGCACGACGCGGTCGGCGTACTGCACGACGCGCTCCAGCCGGTGCTCGGCCAGCAGCACCGTCACCCCGAGGTCGTGGACCAGCCGCTGGAGGGCGGCGAGCACCTCCTCGGCGGCGCCCGGGTCGAGGGCCGAGGTGGGCTCGTCGAGGACGAGCACCTGGGGGTGCGCGGTGAGCGCGGCGCCGATGGCCACCCGCTGCCGCTCGCCCCCGGACAGGGTGCGCAGCGGGCGGTTGCGCAGGTCGGCGAGGCCGAGCAGGTCGAGGGTCTCCTCGACCCGGCGCCGCATCACATCGGGGGGCACGCCCATGGACTCCATGCCGTACGCCAGCTCGTCCTCGACGAGGTCGGCGACGAAGCCGGACAGCGGGTCCTGGCTGACGAAGCCGACGACGTCGGCGAGCTCGCGCGGCGGGTGGGTGCGGGTGTCCCGGCCGGCGACCAGCACGCGGCCGCTGAGCCGCCCGCCCGTGAAGTGCGGCACCAGGCCGTTCACGCAGCGCAGCAGGGTGGACTTGCCCGAGCCGGTGCGGCCGACCACCAGGCAGAGCTCGCCCTCGGGCACGACCAGGCTCACCCCGGCCAGCGCCGGGCGCTCGGCCCCGTCGTAGCGGACGGTGACGTCCTCGAACCGGATCACGCGACCGCCTCCTCGGCGACGGCCGGATGCGGCGGCGGTCCGGGGCGCGGCCGGCGCGGGCTGGCCGGACCCGGTGACTCCGGGGCGCGGCCGGGGCGGGCCCGGCGGCCAGGGGAGCGGTCGACGTGCGGGGCGCCCGGGCCCCCGCAGGCGGGGCGGGCGCGACCACGGACGGCAGGGCGGCCAGCAGGATCGCGGCGACCGCCAGCAGGCTGACCGTCGGCCACTCCAGCGGGTTGGTCGCCGGCTGCAGCACGATCTGGGCCGCGGGGCCGCCCGCGACGGACATGGCGATGAGCAACGCCGCGGCGGCGAGCCCGCTGGCCGCGACCGCCGTCTCCGGCCAGGCCCAGGGGTCGGGGCGGTAGCGGGTGCGCGGACTGCGCCGGGACCCCAGGGCGAGCCCGGCGGCGGCCGCGGTCACGCCGGTGACCAGAAGCGGCGCCCCGGCGAGGGCCGCGCTGCCGGCGTCGAGCAGGCCGTACGCGCCCGCGCAGATGCCGAGCAGCCCGCCCAGCGTCAGGGCTCCCGTGGCGAGGCGCTCGCGCGAGGGGCGGTCGGCCGTCCGGCCGAAGCCGCGGGAGTCCATCGCGGCGGCGAGGGCGAGCGAGCGGTCCAGGGCGCCTTCGAGGACCGGCAGCGCCAGCGAGGCGTACGCCCGCAGGCCCGACTCGGCCCGGCCGCGCAGCCGTCGCGCCTCGCGGAGCCGCTGCGCGTGGATGACCAGCTGCGGGGTCACCGTCAGCGTGACCACGACGGCGACGCCCACCTCGTACAGCGCGCCGGGCAGCGACTTGAGGAGGCGGGAGGGGTTGGCCAGGGCGTTGGCCGCCCCGAGGCAGGCGATGATCGCGAACAGCCGCAGCCCGTCGTACAGGGCCGCGACGAGGGCCTCCAGCGTGACCGGCCCGCCCAGGCGGACGCCGGCCGCCCACTCCGGGCAGGCCGACCTCGGGGAGGGCGACCAGGACCGTTCCCGGGCCGGGCGCCCCGAAGACGACCTCGAAGGCCAGCCGGACGGCGATGAACACCAGCCCCAGCCGGAGGAAGGCCTGGAACGAGCGGGCCCACGGGGCGTCGGTGCGGCGGGCGGCGACCACCCACGCGGCCACCGCCACGACCAGCCCGAGGAGCAGCGGGTTGGTCGTGCGGGAGGCCGCGGCCGCCAAGCCGAGCGCCCACAGCCACCACGCGCCGGGGTGCAGCGCGCGGGGGAGCCGGCTCTGCGCGAACGCCGCCGAGGCGCTCATCGCTCGCCCCGCATCCGCCACCACGCCGCGCCGCCCAGACCGACCACCAGGCCGAACCCGGCGAGGGCGGCGACGGGCGGGCCGCCGGGAGCGTCGGTCGAGGTGCTGGCCGACGCGGCCGCACGCGAGGTCCGCGGCGTCGGCGGCGGCGCGGTCGCGGTCACCGACTCTGGCGCGGCCTCATCGGTGCCGACCGGGCTCGGCGGCGCTCGGAGGCCGCGGGGATCGCCCGGGGTCGCGCTCGCCGTTGTCCCCGCGCTCGCGGGCTCGGCCGAGGTCGGGGCTGGTGGGACGCGCCGAGGACGCGGCCGGTGCGGGCGGCTTCGGTGCAGCGGCCGCCGGCGGAGCGGGCGACGGGGGCGGGAGCCGGCTGTCGGAGCGGGCGCCGCCACCCGCGCGCCGCACTCGGTGCGGGGGTAGCCGTCGATCCCGCACACCAGCCCGCCGGATGTCCGCACCGCCGGCCCCCACGGGCCCGCAGCGAGCGCCTCCAGCCCGGTGAGGGCGGGCGTCCGGGTCGCGCAGTAGGCCACGACGCCGCGCGGCGGCGTCTCGCCTGGCGGCTGGGCGTCGGGGGTCCCGAAGTCCACCACCACCGCGACTCGCACGCCCCCGGCGACGGGCGGGGTGCTGCCGCAGATGCTGTCGAACGACGGGCGTCGTCCGAGGCTGCGTGCCGCCCGAGCCGGCCACCCCGGACAGCGCGAACCGCCAGCCCTCGACGGCGCCGTCGGCAGGCCGCGACGAGGCGCCTGCGGGGCTGAACCCCCAGGAGGACTGCCCGGGGGCCGCCTTCCAGTACGTCCAGTAGCGGTACGTGTCGGCGTGGGCGGCCGTGGGGGCCGACACCGCGACCGCGGCGGCCAGCGCCGTCCCGGCCGCGACCCCGAGGGCGGCGGCCGAGGCGGCGCGGGCGGCGCGCGTGGCACGAGCGCGGCAGGCGGGTCATGCGGATCGGGCTCCACCGGTCGAGCCCGGCTCCGACGAGTCGGGCGCCTGGCCGGGACTGACGCCGGGCGCCGCGGCGCCTGCGGCCCAAGGCGAGCAGGCCACCGCCGACGGCGAGCAGGCCGAGCGCGACCAGGGCCATGTCGAGCGACCGCGGGCGGGGGCCCGCTGTCGGGCAGCGTCGCCGGGAGGGCGGCCGCGGGCGACTGGGTCGGGGCGGGGGTGGCGCGCGGGGAGTCGGTGCGGGGGTGGGCGCCGGGACCGCCGTGGTGAGCAAGGCGGCGATGGCGGCGCGGTACGAGGCGGCGTCGCCCGTCTCGCCCAGCGCGTGCGGCTGCCAAGGCGCCGCAGGCCCACCAGCCCCGGGTTGGTCGAGCCCAGCGCAGCGGGCTTGAGCGCGGCGTACAGGGCGTCGGCCTCCGGGTCGCCCGGCGGACACCGAGCGGAAGCCGAGGATGGCCCAGCCGGCGTTGGCCCCGTCGATGGCGCCCGCGGCCTGCTGGGCCTCCAACCACGCCGCCGCGTGGCCCGCGATCTGGATGGCGTCGGGCGTCGACCCCTCGGGGCACACCAGCGCCGGGGCGTCGTCGGCCCACGTCCCCGACGGCCCGAGCGGCAGCGTGGCCCCACCGAAGCCGGGCACCGCCTGCACGGTGGCGATCAGGTCGGCGGCGCCGCCGCTGAAGGGCGAGGTGATGCCGCCCTGATCCGCGGCAGGGCCGGCGCAGCCCACGCGGACGGCATCGGCGTACGCGTCGACGCTCGGGGCAGGGCAGGTCCCAGCGGTGGCGAGGGCCATCAGGACCAGGGCGGTGGAGTTGGGGTCGCTTCCGGATCCCAGCAGGTACGACCAGCCGTTCGTCCCGTCCCGCAGGCCGCCCAGCCACCCCTCGGCCTGCTGGGCCTCGGCCGTCTTGCCCACCGCGCGGAGGGCCATCGCCGCGACGGCGGTGGAGTTGCTGTCCTCGCCGGTGAACGCGCCCAGGTCGGTGGCCGGGCACGGGGCCCCGACCGGGGTGCGGAAGGCCGTGAACCCGCCGTCCGGGCACTGCTGGGCCGTCAGCCAGGCCACCGCCTCCGGGGCGGGCGTCCCGCCGGACGCCACCAGGCCGAGCACGGCCAGCGAGTGGACGAACACCGCGTCGAACTCAAGGAACGGCCGGTCGGGGGCGCCGTACATGCCGACCTTCGCCGGGTCGGTGGTCGTGGCCGCCGCGGCCGCGGGGGCGGCCATCGCGAAGGGCGCGGCGAGCAGGAGCGCGCCGATGAGGGCGATGGCGCGGCGGTGCGAAGACATGACGCCTTTCCGGTGTGAGCGGTCCGTGGGTGACCCCGGAGGCGCGCCGAAACGACGGACCCCCGCGGCGTGCCCTGGGGCGCGCGCAACGGGGGCGGGTACGGGTCGGCTCGACCCGGGCTCCGCCCCGCAAACCTCGGCGGTGTGAAGGAGCCGCTCGCTGCGGGCAGGTATCCCGGCTCGCCGGTCCCCGCGGGGACCGGCCTACGGTTGCGGGTCAGCGCCGGACTTGGACCGGACTTCCCCTGCACGCAAGCGAATGCAGTTGTGCCGCGACCTTCCCACGGGGCGCGCGGCGGAGTCAAAGCCCGCGACTCCCAGGCCCGGCGCAGCGGTACCGTCGCCGCCATGGCATGGACGTGGCGGTACGAGAAGGCCGACGGCTCGTCGGTGGAGGTGGAGCCGGCGTCGCCGTCGTTTCCGACGCAGGGCGACGCCGAGACCTGGGTGGGCGAGGTGTGGCGCGACCTGCTGGCCGCCGGCGTCGACGCCGTCACCCTGCTGGAGGACCAGCGGACCGTCTACGGCCCGATGAGCCTGCACCCGCCGACCGGCTAGCCACCGCTCGGTCCCGGAGGCCGGACCTCAGGCCGGTCGCTGGCGGGGGCTCATCTCGGCGGTCTTGGCCGGGTCCCGCACGACCACGTCGCCGAGCACGGCGTCGATGGCCGCCAGCACCTCGGGCTCCAGCCGCACCCCGCTGGCCTTGACGTTGTCTGCCACCTGCTCGGGCCGGGTCGCCCCGATGATCGCCGAGGCGACGTTGTCGTTGGCGAGGACCCAGGCCAGCGCCAGCTGCGCCATGGTCAGGCCGTGGTCGGCGGCGATCGGCTTGAGGCCCTGGACGCGCTCGAGCAGGGTGTCGTTGAGCATCGCGCGGATGAAGTTGCCGCCGCTGGGGTCGGTGGCCCGCGAGCCCTCCGGCGGGGGCTGCCCGGGCAGGTACTTGCCGGTGAGCACCCCTTGCGCCAGCGGGCTCCACACGATCTGGCTCATGCCGAGCTCGCGCGAGGCTGGGACCACCTCGTCCTCGATGACGCGCCACAGCATCGAGTACTGCGGCTGGTTGCTGACCAGCCGGTCGAAGCCCATCTCGGCGGCGACGCGGTGCGCCTCGCGGATCTGCTCGGCGGTCCACTCCGACACGCCCACGTAGAGGACCTTGCCCTGGCGGACCAGGTCGTCGAAGGCCCGCAGGGTCTCCTCGAGCGGGGTCTCGCACGTCGTACCGGTGCGCCTGGTAGAGGTCGACGTAGTCGGTCTGCAGCCGGCGCAGCGAGGCGTGGCAGGACTCGATGATGTGCTTGCGCGACAGCCCGCGGTCGTTGCGGCCCGGCCCGGTCGGCCAGTAGACCTTGGTGAAGACCTCCAGCCCCTCGCGGCGCTTGCCGCGCAGGGCCCGGCCGAGGACGGCCTCCGCCTCGGTGCCGGCGTACACGTCGGCGGTGTCGAAGGTGGTGATGCCCGCGTCGAGGGCGGCCTCCACGCAGGCGGTCGCGGCGTCGTCGCCGACCTGCGAGCCGTGGGTGACCCAGTTGCCGTACGAGATCTCGCTGACGAGCAGGCCGCTGCGGCCGAGGTGGCGGTGTTCCATCCCGCCAACCTAGGGCGGGCGGCGCCGTCAGACCACCGGGGCGCCGCGCTTGAGGCGCGGCTTGGGGATCCGCAGGGCGCGCAGCTGCAGGCTGCGCAGGACGCCGTACGCCACCGCCCCCTTGCGCACCTCGTCGGGGAACCGCCGGGCGAGGGCGCCCCTTCAGCCGGAAGCCCAGGAAGGTCGTGTCGGCGATGACCAGCGCGGTCAGCATGAACCAGAGCAGCACCGAGATGTTGCGCAGCGCCGGCAACGGCAGCACGCCGAAGATGAGCACGACGATCGCCCCGGGCATGAAGAGCTCGCCGATCGACCAGCGGGTGTCGACCCAGTCGCGGGCGTAGGCGCGCACCGGGCCCTGGTCGCGCTTGGGCAGGTAGCGCTCGTCGCCGGCGAGCATCGCCTCGCGCGCCTTGGCCCGCTCGGCGCGGGTGCGCTCCTTGTCGAGCCGGGCGGCCGCCTTGCGGTCGGAGGGCTTCACCGCGGCCTTGCGGGCGGCTTCGGCCTCCTTGCGCGTGGGCGTGGGGCGGCCCTTGCCCGGGGTCGCGGTGCCTCGCGCGATGGCGTCGGCCGTCTCGGCGGCGGTCGCGTCGGGCTCGGTCGGGGTCTCAGAACGTCGGCGGAACACGCGGTCAGCGTATCCGCGGCCTAGGCTGGGCCCATGGGTCTGTTCAAGCGGTTGTCCGCGATCTTCAAGTCCAAGGCCAACAAGGCCCTCGACAAGGCCGAGGATCCCCGCCAGATGCTCGACTACTCCTACGAGAAGCAGCTCGAGCTGCTGCAGAAGGTGCGCACGGGGCGTGGCCGACGTCGCCACGTCGCGCAAGCGGCTGGAGATCCAGCTCGCCGCGCTCGAGCAGCAGGGGGCCAAGCTCGAGGGCCAGGCCAAGGCGGCGCTGGCGCTCGGTCGCGAGGACCTCGCCCGCGAGGCGCTGACCCGCCGCTCGGGCGTGCAGGGCGAGATGGCCGACCTGGGCGCCCAGCTGGCCGCGCTGCAGGCCGAGGAGGAGCGGCTGTCCGCGGCGGCCCAGCAGCTCGCCGCGAAGGTCGAGTCCTTCCGCACCCGCAAGGAGACGATCAAGGCGACCTACACCGCGGCCGAGGCGCAGACCCGGATCAGCGAGGCGTTCAGCGGGATCTCCGACGAGCTGAGCGACGTCGGGATGGCGATCCAGCGCGCCGAGGACAAGACCGCCCAGCTGCAGGCTCGCGCGGGCGCCCTCGACGAGCTGCTCGCCGCGGGGGTGCTTCCCGACGCCACCGGGATCGGTCAAGGACGACATCGCCGTCGAGCTGGAGCGGATGTCGAGCACCCACGACGTGGAGCTCGAGCTGGCGCGGCTCAAGGGCGAGCTGCCCCAGGCCGCCCCCGCGCCCGAGCTTGAGCAGGGCCCGGAGGGCCGCGCGTAGATCCGCCGGCGGCTTAGTCCTGCGCGGGGTCGACGGCCGGCCCGGTCGCCGACGCGCCGGCCGGCGCTGCTGGCAACGCCAGCATCCGGTCGAGCGCGACCCGGGCCCAGTGCGCGGTGTCCGGGTCGACCTCGATCCGGTTGACCACGCGGCCCTCGACCAGCGACTCCAAGGCCCACACCAGGTGGGGCAGGTCGATCCGGTTCATCGTCGAGCAGTAGCAGACGGTCTTGTCGAGGTAGGTGATCTGCTGCTCCGGGTGCTGCAGCGCCAGCCGGCGGACCAGGTTGAGCTCGGTGCCGACGGCCCAGGCGCTGCCGGCGGGGGCCGCGGAGATGATCTCGATGATCCGCTCCGTCGAGCCGACCGCGTCGGCGGCGAGGACGACCTCGTGCGCGCACTCGGGGTGGACGACCACCTGCACGTCGGGGATCCGCGCGCGCACGTCGGCGACGGAGTCGGCCGTGAATCGGCCGTGCACCGAGCAGTGCCCGCGCCACAGGATCATCCGGGCGGCGCGCAGCTGCTCGGCGGTGAGCCCGCCGCCGGGCTTGTGCGGGTTGTAGACGACGCAGTCGTCCAGGGACATCCCGAGCTCGAGCACGGCGGTGTTGCGGCCGAGGTGCTGGTCGGGCAGGAAGAGCACCTTCGCGTCGTCGCCGCCCTGGGCGAACGCCCACTCCAGCGCCCGCCGCGCGTTGGAGGACGTGCACACCGCCCCGCCGTGGCGGCCGGTGAACGCCTTGATCGACGGCCGCGGAGTTCATGTACGTGATGGGCACCGTGCGGTCGGCGACACCGGCCTGCTCCAGCGCCGCCCAGGCGTCCTCGACCTGGCTGATCGCGGCCATGTCGGCCATCGAGCAGCCGGCGGCGAGGTCGGGCAGCACGACCTGCTGGGCGTCGGAGGTCAGGATGTCGGCGGACTCGGCCATGAAGTGCACGCCGCAGAAGACGATGTACTCCGCGTCCGGCCGGGCGGCCGCCTCGCGCGCCAGCTTGAACGAGTCGCCCGTCACGTCCGCGAACGCGATGACCTCGTCGCGCTGGTAGTGGTGGCCGAGCACGAAGACCCGCTCGCCCAGGGCGTCCTTCGCCCGCCGGGCCCGCTCGACGAGGCCGGGGTCGCTCGGGGCGGGCAGGTCCCCCGGGCACTCGACGCCGCGCTCGCTGGCCGGGTCGCTGCCCCGGCCGAGCAGCAGCAGCGCCAGGGGCGTGGGCTCCACGCCGGCGGGCAGGTCGAGGTCGGCGGACACGGGGCACCTCGGGGGGTCGGCGGCGGCGGGTGGCGGGCGGGAATCGGCGGTGTGACGTGCTGCCTCCCATGGTCGCATAGCGCCTTCGCGGGGACCGCCGTCCGCTCGGTCAGCCGACCGCTCGCCGCGCCGCTCAATCCGCGAGGAGGCCGGCCAGGGCGCCCACCACCGTGTCCACGTCCGCTTCGTCGTTCACCAGATGGAAGGACAGCCGCAGCCGGCCCGCCCGCATGCTGGCGACCACGCCTGCCTCGGACAGCCGCCGGGCGGCCTCCGGGAGCACGGACAGGCTGACGATGGCGGAGTCGCCGGGCGGCAGGCCCAGCCCGGTCCGGCACCGCTGGGCCAGGCCCACCGAGTGTGCGTGCAGGCCCTGCGGTCCCACCTCGGTGAGCAGGTCCAGCGAGGCCGCCTGGCCGACCCAGGAGTGCCAGGCCGGTGAGGTGTCGAAGCGGCGCGCGTCGTCGGCCAGTCGCAGGGGACTGCCGTAGATGCTGCGTCCACCGGTCGGCGCCGGCGTACCAGCCGGCCGCGTGCGGTCGGAGCATGCCGGCGGCGTCCTCGCTGAGGGTCATGAAGGCCGTCCCTCGGGGGGCCAGCAACCACTTGTAGCCGCCGCACACCGTCAGGTCGAAGGCGCCGGCGTCGACCGGGAGCCAGCCGACCGCCTGGGTGAGGTCGACGAGCGTCCGGGTTCCGTGCGCCGCCGCCGCCGCGCGGATCGCCTCGAGGTCGGCCAGGGCCCCGTCGGCGGACTGGACGGCGGAGACCGCGACGAGGGTCGTGTCGTCGTCGATGGCGTCGGCGAGCCGGTGCAGCGGCGCCTCGCGCACGCGGACGCCGCGCCCGGCCTGGGCGAGGAACGGGAAGCTGACCGACGTGAACTCGCCCTCGGCGCACAGGACCTCGCTGCCGGAAGGCAGCGAGGCGGCGACGAGCCCGACGAGGGGGCTGACCTGGCTTCCGACCGCGACCGCCGAGGGCGCGACGCCCACCAGTGCCGCGTAGCCGGCCCGCGCCCGTTCGACCACGTCATCGAATGCGACGGCGTCGGCCCGGCCGGTGCGCCACTGCTCCAGGGCGCGGGCGAGAGCCTCGACGGTGCGGCGCGGGGGCAGGCCCAGGGTGGCGGTGTTGCAGTAGACGACCTCGGGGCTGAACTCCGCGTGGGCCTCCTGCGCCGTGCGGGATCCGGCTGCCGGCTGGGCCATGGGCGATCGGTCTGCGCCTGACGGTGTCGAGGGCGCTGAGCCGGCGCGGAGGGTGCGGTCACCGGGCCAGCATGCCCGGCCGGCTGCCGTGATCGGCGGCTGGACGCGTTCCCGCGCTTGCGGCCCGCGACCCGTACGCGACGATGACCCCATGCGCGTGCTGCTGGCCCCGGACAAGTTCGCCGGGACGCTGTCCGCGGTCTCGGCCGCCGCGGCCATCGCGGCGGGGTGGTCACGGTCGGCTCCGGGGGACGTGCTCGACCTGGCCCCGGTGTCCGACGGCGGCCCGGGGTTCATCGACGTCCTGCGCACCGCTCTCGGTGGGCGGTTGATCCGGATCGACGTCGAGGGCCCCCTGGGGGCCAGCGCTCCGGCGACCGTCCTGGTCGACGGGGGAGTGGCGTACGTGGAGGCGGCCCAGGCCTGCGGGCTGCACCTGGTAGTCCGGAGGCCCGCGACCCGCTGCGCGCCACCACCCGCGGGGTGGGGGAGCTGCTGCTGGCGGCCCTGGCGTCCGGGGCCACCCGGGTCGTGGTGGGCGTGGGCGGGACTGCGTCCACCGACGGCGGGCGCGGAGCCGTCGAGGCGCTCGGCCGCGACTGGCCCGAGGGCGTCGACCTGGTCGTGGCGACCGACGTGGACACCCCCCTGCTCGGGCCGCTGGGCGCGGCGGCGGTGTTCGGGCCGCAGAAGGGCGCCACGGCCGACCAGGTCGCCGAGTTGGAGAGCCGCCTCTCCGGCTGGGCGGCGATCTGCGGCACGGATCCCGACCTGCCGGGGGCCGGTGCGGGGGGTGGCCTGGGCTACGGCCTGATGGCGCTGTCGGGCCGCCGTGCGCCCGGAATCGACACGGTCCTGGACGCGATCGGGTTCGACGGGCGCGTACGGGCCGCCGACCTCGTCATCACCGGTGAGGGTTCGTTCGACTTCCAGTCCCTGCGCGGCAAGGCGCCAGCCGGGGTGGCCACCCGTGCCCAGGCGGCCGGGCGGCCGTGCCTGGTGCTCGCCGGGCGGGTCGAGGTCGGCCGTCGCGAGGCCGCGGCCGCGGGCGTCGAGGCGGCCTACGCCGTCGTGGATCTCGTCGGCGCGGAGGCCGCGTTCGCCGACCCCGCGGCCCGGCTGGCCGACCTGGCCGCCGACGTGGCCCGGCAGTGGTCGCGCGGCTGAACGCCGCCTGCTGTGGCACCATGGAATAGCCGGCCGGCGCGCACGCGTTGGCGCAAGTGACCGCCCCCGCACCCCACGGAGACCCAGCCCATGACCGTTCAGGACCAGACCTCGGCCGACGCCGCCGCTCCCGCGGCCTCGGGTGTGCTGCTCTCCGACCACGCGGCGTCCAAGGTCAGGAGCCTCCTCGAGCAGGAGGGTCGCGACGATCTGGCCCTGCGCATCGCGGTGCAGCCTGGCGGCTGCTCCGGCCTGCGCTACCAGCTCTTCTTCGACGAGCGCTCGCTCGACGGCGATGTCACGCACGACTTCGACGGGGTCAACGTCGTGGTCGACCGGATGAGCGCCCCCTACCTCTCCGGCGCCGTGATCGACTTCGTCGACACCATCGAGAAGCAGGGCTTCACCATCGACAACCCCAACGCCCAGGGCTCCTGCGCCTGCGGCGACTCGTTCAACTGAGTCGCCCGCCGCCGCGCGCGGCCGAGCGAACGCCGCTCATCCGCAGGGCCGTCCCCGTCGCCGGGGACGGCCCTTCGGCACTTCTCAGGGTGCTGCCGGGTCTGACGGCGCCGCCTGCGACGATCCCGGCTCGGGGCTGGGCGGCAGCGGAGTGGAGTTGCCGCCGCCCTGCAGGGCCACGATCGCCCCCACGATCCCGATGGCGAGGAACAGCGCCGCGAGCGCCGCGCCCACCTTGAATCCAGTGCGATCCATCGTCATCCCCCAGCCCGCGCGCCTCCGGTCAGGGGAGTGGGGGCGCCGCCACGAGGGTATCGACGGTCCCTCGCTGTGCTGGCTGGCCCCGGGGACGGAGCCCGCCTCGCCGCCGCCGCTGAGCCGTCCCGCCGCACGGCCGGATCGCCCGTTCGGCCCGCGGGCTAGGGTGCTGCTCGTCCGGACCGCGGGGCGACGACCCCACGGCAGCTAGCGACCCCGCCGCCGCCCGCCTCCAGGGAGACCCCGTGCGCATCGCCGTCACCGGCTCGATCGCCACCGACCACCTGATGACGTTCCCCGGCCGGTTCGCCGACTCGTTGATCGCCGACCAGCTGGACAAGGTGTCGCTGTCGTTCCTTGTCGACGAGCTCGACATCCGGCGCGGCGGAGTGGCGGCCAACATCGCCTTCGGTATGGGTTGCCTCGGACTGCGGCCGATCTTGGTGGGCGCGGTCGGGCCGGACTTCGCCGACTACGGCTCCTGGCTGGAGCGGCATGGCGTCGACATCGGGTCGGTCCGGCTCAGCGACGTGGCCCACACCGCGCGCTTCGTGTGCACGACCGACCAGGACCAGAACCAGATCGCCTCGTTCTATCCCGGCGCGATGAGCGAGGCGCGCGAGATCGAGCTGCGCCCCGTGGATGACCGGGTGGGCGGCCTCAACCTGTCCTGATCGGCGCCAACGACCCGGAGGCCATGGTCCGGCACACCGACGAGTGCCGGTTCAGGGACTACCCGTTCGCCGCCGACCCCAGCCAGCAGCTGGCCCGGATGGAGGGCCCGGAGATCCGCCAGCTCATCGACGGCGCGGCGTACCTGTTCACCAACGAGTACGAGGCCGCGCTCACCGAGTCCAAGACCGGGTGGTCCAGCGACGAGATCCTGCGCCGGGTCGACACCCGGATCACCACCCTGGGCGCCAAGGGCGCGATGGTGGAGCGCCAGGGCGAGCCGACCATCACCGTGGTGTGCCCGGAGGAGGACCAGAAGGCCGATCCGACCGGGGTCGGCGACGCCTTCCGGGCCGGCTACCTGGCGGGGGTGGCCTGGGGGCTCACCCCGGAGCGCAGCGCGCAGGTGGGCTCGCTGCTCGCGACGTACGTGATCGAGACGGTCGGGACGCAGGAGTACGAGCTCGCCCGCGAGCACTTCCTGGAGCGGATCGCGCGCGCGTACGGCGACGACGCGGCGGCGGAGATCGCTCCGCACGTCTCCTGCCCGCGGCCGTGATCGCGCGGCCCTGATCGCGCGAGCACGCAGCGACCCGACGACGGCCCGGCTGATGGCCCAGGACGGCGACCTCGTCGCCCTCGGCGGCGACCTGGAGCCCGAGACCCTGGTGGCCGCCTACGAGCGCGGCCTCTTCCCGATGCGGCTCGGCGGGCGCCGCGGCCCGCTCGGCTGGTGGTCGCCCGACCCGCGGGGGGTGCTGCCCCTCGACGGCCTGCGGGTGAGCCGCTCGCTGCGGCGGTCCCTGCGTCGCTTCGAGATCCGGGTCGACACCGACTTCGCCGGGGTCCTGGCCGGGTGCGCGGCGCCCGGCAGGCACGGCGCCTGGATCGGGCCGGACATCCGCCGGGCGTACGCGCGGCTGCACCGCCTCGGGCTGGCGCACAGCGTCGAGGCCTGGACGCCGGACGGCCGCTTGGCGGGCGGCCTGTACGGGGTCTCGCTCGGCGGGCTCTTCGCGGGGGAGTCGATGTTCCACCGGGAGCGCGATGCATCGAAGGCCGCGCTCGTCGGGCTCGTGGGCATGCTCGCCGCCGACGGGCTCCCGCGGTTGCTCGACGTGCAGTGGACCACGCCGCACCTGAGGTCGCTCGGCGCTGTGGACGTGCCGAGATCGGACTACCTCGCCCGGCTTGCGGCCGCGCTCGAGCTGCCTCCGCCGGCCGCCTGGGGCGGCGCCGCTCAGCTGACGCGGCGAACCAGGTAGCGGGGTCCCTCCGGGGTGTCGTCGCGTGCCGAGCGAGGCCTGCCCGCGCAGCCGGCACCACGCCGGGATGTCGTACGCGGCCGCCGGGTCGTCGGCCAGCACGGCGATCACCGCGCCGGTGGGGACCTCGCCGATCCGGCGGGCGAGCTCGATCACCGGCATCGGGCAGCGCTGGCCCCGGGCGTCGACCACGAGGGCGGGGTGCTCGGCTCCCGTCGCCCGCGCGACCCTGGTCCGGGCTGCTCACAACCCCTCCGCACCCAGCCCGGCCCGCGCCCCGGCGACGACCCCCGGCAGCACGGCGCAGAAGCGCTCCAGGTCGTGGTCGGCGACGCCCCGGGGGAGCGACACGCGGAGGTTGCCGTGGGTGAGGACCCCCATGGCCACGAGCACATGGCTGGGTTCGAGGACGTCCGAGGAGCACGACGACCCGCTGGACACCGCGAAGCCCTCGCGGTCGAGGGCGTCGACGAGCGATTCGCCGTCCGCGTAGAGCAGGGACGCCGCGGCGATGTGCGGGAGCCGGTCATCGGGGTCGCCGAGGACCACCGCGTCGGGAATCGCGGCGAAGGCCGCCCGGACCCGGTCGCGTCAGGGCCCGCAACCGGGGCGACTCGACCGCCGCCTCTCGGTGGGCCGCCTCGAGGGCGGTGGCGGCGGCCACGATGCCGGCAGGGCGACCGCCCCCGGCCAGCGGCCTCCTTCGCGCCCGTCCGGTGCCAGAACCGGGTCGCAGCGGACCCCGGGCCGGACCGCGAGCACTCCCACCCCGGGCGGCCCGCCCCACTTGCGGGCGCTGGCGGCGAGCAGGTCCCAGTCGACGGGCACCGGCTCGCGGCCCACCGTCTGCGCGGCGTCGACGAGCAGCGGCACCCCGGCCTCGCGGCAGGCGGCGTAGGCCTCGGCGAGCGGCTGGCGGGTGCCCACCTCGTGGTTGGCGGTCTGCAGGCAGGCCAGGCCGGCGGCCGATCGGCGCCCTCGCCGCCGACGGCGCCGCGCCAGGCCTCCAGGTCGATCCGCCCGGTGCCGTCCACCGGCACCCGGGCCACCGCCAGTCCGCGGGCCTCGGCCTCGACGGCGGCATGCAGGACGGCGGAGTGCTCGACTGCGCTCAGCGACCAGGTGCGGGCTGGGCCCGGGGGGCGGCCAGCACCCCACGTACGGCCGCGTGGAGCGCGACCGACCCGGACGGGAGGAAGGCCACCCCGTCGGGACGGCAGCCGAGGACCGCGGCCACCTGCTCGCGCGCCCCGTCGAGCAGGGCGCGGGCGCGCCGGCCCGCGGCGTACCGGCGGCCGGGGTCCGCCCACCCCTGCTCGTGAGCCGCCGCGAGGACGGCCCGCGCGGCCGGGTGCAGGGGCTCGGCGGTGGCCGCGTCGAGGTAGCCGGCAGGCGGCGCGGGTTGTGTGGCCGGGGTCACACGGCGACGGTACCGGCGCGCCCGGTGCCGGGTCTGGAATCACGGTTCGGGCACGACCGCTTCAGGCCTGCCCGCCAGTGCGCGCGCCCGAGCCCAAATCGGGCTCCGCACTGCGGTAGTGTGCCGCTCGATCACGCAGGCGCCTGCGCGCCCGGCCAGTCCGGGTGTCGTGGGCATGAGATGTCGGAAGGCGTGTACGTGAGCCCCTCGCGCACCCCCGGTGGCCCCCGCCGCCTGCGTCGCCCGGCGATGGCCGTGGCCCTCGCGGGCGGCGCCCTCGCCCTCTCCGGCTGCTCGGCCGAGGTCGCCGACGACCTGGAAGCGCGGCGGCCTGCCCGAGCCCGCCAGCGACTTCGGCCCCAAGATCGTCGACCTGTGGGTGGGCTCCTGGATCGCGCTCATCGCGGTGGGCGTGGTCACCTGGGGCCTCATGCTGTGGGCGGTCGCCGTCTACCGCCGCCGCCGCGACGACGAGGTACCGGTCCAGACCCGCTACAACCTGCCGATCGAGACCTTCTACACGATCGCCCCGCTCGCTGATGATCGCGGTCTTCTTCGTCTTCACCGCCCGCGACCAGAGCGAGATCACCGAGCTGTCCCCGACGAGCCCGACAACGTCGTCAACGTGGTCGGCTTCCGCTGGAACTGGACGTTCAACTACGTCGACGAGGACGTCTACGACATCGGCACCCCCACGGCGAACCTGCCGACGCTCTACCTGCCCGAAGGCGAGAAGGTCCGCTTCAAGCTCACCTCGCCCGACGTCATCCACTCGTTCTACGTGCCCGGCCTTCCTGTTCAAGATGGACGTCATCCCCGGCCGGACTCAACCAGTTCGAGATCACGCCGACCAAGCAGGGCACCTTCGCCGGCAAGTGCGCCGAGCTCTGCGGCGTCGACCACTCCCGGATGCTGTTCTGCGTCAAGGTCGTGAGCGCAGGACGAGTACGACCGGCCACATCGCAGGACCTCAAGGCCAAGGGTCAGATCGGGTCAGCTCGGAGACCGACCAGGTCGACAGCCGACGCGACCGACGGCCAAGGCCGCACCCGGATCGGGGGCTCGAGATGACCATCCTCAACGAGCCGGCGCCCGCGACGTCGCCGACGTCGGCCGCCGCCGATCCGATCCGCACGCTCGCGGGGCCGGATCGTGATCAGCTGGGTCACCTGCACCGACCACAAGGTGATCGGCTACCTCTACCTGATCACCTCGTTCGTGTTCTTCCTGCTCGCCGGCCTCATGGCGCTGACGCATCCGCGCCGAGCTGGCGCAGCCAGGGCTGCAGTTCGTGTCAGCGCGAGCAGTACAACCAGCTCTTCACGATGCACGGCACGATCATGCTGTTCCTGTTCGCCACGCCGCTGTTCGTCGGCTTCGGCAACGTGATCATGCCGCTGCAGATCGGCTCGCCCGACGTGGCGTTCCCGCGGCTCAACATGTTCAGCTACTGGCTGTTCCTCTTCGGCGGCATCGATCGCCGCGGCCGGCTTCCTGTCGCCCGGCGGCGCCGCCGACTTCGGCTGGTTCGCCTACGCCCCGCTCAACGACGCGATCCGCTCACCCGGCGTCGGCGCCGACCTGTGGATCATGGGCCTGGCGCATGGGTGGCCTGGGCACGATCCTCGGCTCGGTCAACTTCGTCACGACGATCTTCCGCATGCGCGCGCCCGGCATGACGATGTTCCGGATGCCGATCTTCACCTGGAACATCCTGGTCACCTGCGATGCTGGTGCTGATGGTGTTCCCGGTGCTGGCCGCCGCCCTGATCGTCGCTCGAGATCGACCGCAAGCTTCGGCGCGCGTGGTCTTCGCCCCCGAGAACGGCGGCGCGCTCCTGTGGCAGCACCTGTTCTGGTTCTTCGGCCACCCCGAGGTCTACATCCTCGCGCTGCCGTTCTTCGGCATCGTCTCGGAGATCCTCCCGGTCTTCAGCCGCAAGCCGATCTTCGGCTACAAGGGCCTGGTCTTCGCCACCATCGCGATCGCCGCGCCTGTCGATGGCGGTGTGGGCCCACCACATGTACGTCACCGGCGCCGTGCTGCTGCCGTTCTTCGCCCTGCTCACGATGCTCATCGCGGTGCCGACCGGCGTGAAGTTCTTCAACTGGATCGGCACGATGTGGCGGGGGTCGCTGACCTTCGAGACCCCGATGCTCTGGACCCTCGGGCTTCCTCGTGACGTTCCTCTTCGGCGGCCTGACCGGCATCATCCTGGCCTCGCCGCCGCTCGACTTCCACCTGTCCGACACCTACTTCGTCGTGGCGCACTTCCACTACATGGTGTTCGGCACCGTGGTGTTCGCGATGTTCGCCGGGCTTCTACTTCTGGTGGCCGAAGATGACGGGCAAGCATGCTCGACGAGCGGCTGGGCCAAGTGGCACTTCTGGCTGCTCTTCATCGGCTTCCACATGACCTTCCTGGTGCAGCACTGGCTGGGGATCGAGGGCATGCCGCGCCGCTACGTCGACTACCTGCCCAGCGACGGCTTCACGACCCTCAACGTGGTCAGCTCGGTGGGCGCCTTGATCCTGGGCATCTCGACGCTGCCCGTTCCTCTACAACGTCTGGAAGACCCACGCGCACGGCGCGCATGGTCGGCGTCGACGACCCGTGGGGCTGGGGCCGGTCGCTGGAGTGGGCGACCTCCTGCCCGCCGCCGCGGCACAACTTCACGTCGCATCCCGCGGATCCGCTCGGAGTCGCCGGCCTTCGACCTGCACCACCCCGAGTGGTCCGACCACCCGAACGTCCCGGTCGGCGCGGGGGCCGCTGCGGCGGTGTCCGGCGGGGCGCACACGACCGACGTCGAGCACGGCACGGAGGGTTGAGCACGCCATGAAGGTCGAAGGCCTCATCTTCGCGTACATCACCGTCTTCTTCTTCCTCGTCGGCGGCGTGTACTGGTGGCTGTCCGCCGAGCCGATGGGCAGCACGGCGCTGATCTTCACCGGCTTCATGGCCGCCCTGATCGGCTTCTACGTCCTGTTCACCGGCAGCCGGGTCGACCCGCGGCCCGAGGACGACCCGGAGGGCGAGATCGCCGACATCGCCGGGGAGTACGGCTTCTACAGCCCGCACTCGTGGTGGCCGCTGCCGCTCGGGATCTCGGCCGCCATCGCCGCGCTCGGCTTCGTCTTCGGCTGGTGGATGATCGTGCTGGGTGCCTTCTTGATCATCCTGTCCTCCATCGGGCTGGTGTTCGAGCACTACCGCGGCGACTTCGCGCACTAGCGCACCCCGGGCCAGCCGTCGCCACGGCGCGAGCGGCCCGGTCGCCCCGGCGACCGCACCGACGCCGCTGCCATCCGGAGTGGCGCTCATCGGCCCCGTTGGGTGACAATCGCGTCCATGTCTGCCGCCATCCGCCGCCGCCCCGGGATCCGGGCCGCGCTGGCGGTCGGCCTGGTGGCCTCTGCGGGCCTGCTCGACGGGCTGCCAGGGGGCCGCTGCGAGGCCCTGACGACGCCGTCGGCGGCCCAGCGTCTGCTGAGGCCCCCGCTACGGCCAGCAAGGCCGCACAGGCCGCGGTGAAGGCCGTGTCGACCGCGCAGGTGGCGATCGAGCCGGCGGCCGGCAGCGCCGAGGTCCGGCCGGGCCAGCCGGTGCGGGTCCAGGCCGTGGTCGGGAAGCTGACCGGGGTCACCGTGCTCGACGCCGCAGGCGGCGAGCTGCCCGGCGTCGTTGGCGGCCGACGGCAGCACCTGGGTCGTCGACGGCCGGCGACGCAGTTCTCCGGCCAGTACACCGTGCGGGCCGCCGCGGTCGACCCCAACGGCGTCGGCAAGTGGACCGAGGGCTCCTTCGCCACCATCGCGCCCACCGCGCGAGCCTCCGCCCGGATCTCACCGAGGGCGGGAGCCACCGTGGGTGTCGGGATGCCGGTGATGGTCACCCTGACCGCCACGCCGGGCGATCGCAAGGCGGTCGAGGCGGCCCTCTCCGTCGCGACCTCGCCGCCAGGTCGAGGGCTCCTGGCGCTGGGTCTCCAAGCGCGAGCTGCACTGGCGGCCCGCGGCGTTCTGGGCCCCCGGCACCGAGGTCACGGTCAAGGCCGACCTCGACATGCTGGACCTCGGCGAGGGCGTCTGGGGCGAGGGCAAGGCGTCGTCGACCTTCTCGATCGGGTCGGCGACGGTCTCGACCGTCGACATCGCCAACCACACCATGACCGTGACCCAGAACGGCGCGGTCCTGCGCACCATCCCGATCACCACCGGCAAGCCGGGCTTCGACACCCGGGGCGGCACCAAGGTCATCATGACCAAGGAGCGCACCCGGATCATGGACAGCGACACCGTCGACATCCCCGAGGACAGCAGCGAGGGCTACCGGCTGGACGGTCGAGTACGCGATGCGGCTCACCAACTCCGGTGAGTTCCTGCACGCCGCCCCGTGGTCGGTGGCCAAGCAGGGCGTCGAGAACGTCAGCCACGGCTGCACCGGGATGAGCACCGGAGAACGCCGCCTGGCTGTTCTCGGTCTCCAAGATCGGCGACGTCGTCCAGTACGTCAACGGCTCGCGCAAGCTGGAGTCGGGCAACGGCTGGACCGACTGGAACATCCCCTACGACGCCTGGCGCAGCGCCTAGCGGCTCTGCCGTACCTCGCCGCTGAGCCGGCCTGACGGCTGCGGTCGGGGCATTGCCCCTTGGCCTATCCGCCGCGCGCCGTCGCCTGGGCCGGGCCCGGAGCATCGCTCCTTGGCCTGTCCGGCCGAGGCGCGTCGCGGCTCGTCACGGCCGTCGCGTCGGACGACGCCCCGGCCTTCCGGCCTGCGGAGGACCCTGCCGGCCGGCTGGCACGCGCTGTCAGCGGGCGAGGGCGCGCGGTGGTTCCTCCGCAGGCCGTGAAGGAGCCGGGCGCCAGGCCAAGGCGCACGGCCCGCTGCGACAGCGACGCGCCTCGGCGGGATAGGCCAAGGGGGACCACGCCGGCGACCGGCCGTGCCCGAGGCAGCCGGCCCAGACGGAACGGCTGAGGGGCCGCTCCCGGGCGGGGGAGCGGCCCCTCAGCGTGGGGTCGGCGGGCCTGCGGCTAGGAGCCGGTTGGGGTGCGGTCGCGGGGCAGCGCCTCGCTCTGCATGATCTGGCCGAACTCGCTGACCTCGCCCTCGGCGACCTCGGTGGTGCGGGCCGGCTCGAGGGTGTGGTCGCTGTCGTGGGCCAGGTGCTCGTCGGCCGCGGCGATCTCGGCCGCGGTGGGCATCGGGATCTGCTCGCCGAAGTAGAACCGCGACAGCCGGGCCCGCAGTCGCTCGGTGCGGCCACCGGGGTTGCGGACGCCGTTCTCGTCGGCCGCTGCAGGGATGGCCAGCGGTTCGATGACCCGACGTGAGGTGAGCACGGCCTTCTCCTCGACGGAGAGCGGCGCGTGCACCTCGTAGAACTCGCCCTCGGGAGTGCGGCGGATGACGCCGCTCTCGCGCCCGTGCAGCAGCTTGTCCCGGTCGCGCCGCTGCAGGCCCAGGCAGATCCGCCTGGTGATCACGAAGGCGATCGGCGGGCCGATGATGATGCAGGACCTGCAGGAACCGCGTGATCGAGTTGATCGACAGGCTGAACGTCGTGGCGATGACGTCGTTGCCGCCGCCGATGAACAGGATGCCGTAGAACGTGAGGGCCATCACGCCCAAGGCCGTGCGGGTGGCGGCGTCGCGCGGGCGGTCGAGCAGGTTGTGGACCGAGTTGTCCTTGGTGATCCACTTCTCCAGGAACGGGTAGACCCCCATCAGCGTGAACATGAGGCCGGGCAAGACCAGCGCCGGGGATCAGGACGTTCCAGGACAGCGTGTAGCCCCACAGCGTGGTCTCCCAGGCGGGCATCATCCGCAGCGAGCCCTCGAGGAACCCGATGTAGAAGTCGGGCTGCGAGCCGGCCGTGATCTGGTCGGGCATGTAGGGCCCGTACAGCCAGATCGGGTTGACGGTGGCCAAGGCGCCCAGCAGCGCGATGACCCCGAAGACGATGAAGAAGAAGCCGCCGGCCTTGGCGGTGTAGATCGGGAAGAGCCGGAAGCCCACCACGTTGTCGTTGGTGCGGCCCGGGCCGGGGTACTGGGTGTGCTTCTGGTACCAGACCAGCATCAGGTGGACGGTCACCAGCCCGAGGATCGCGCCCGGGATGAAGAGCACGTGCACGGTGTAGAGCCGGGGGATGAAGTCGATGCCGGGGAACTCCCCGCCGAAGACGAACATCGACAGGTAGGTGCCGACGACCGGGATCGAGAGCATGACGCCCTCGGCGATGCGAAGGCCGGTGCCGGAGAGCAGGTCGTCGGGCAGCGAGTAGCCGGAGAAGCCGGCGAGCAGCGCCATGGTGAGCAGGACGACGCCGATCAGCCAGTTGAGCTCGCGGGGCTTGCGGAAGGCGCCGGTGAAGAACACCCGCATCAGGTGGACCATGATCGACGCGACGAAGATCAGCGCCGCCCAGTGGTGGATCTGGCGCATGAGCAGCCCGCCGCGGACGTCGAAGCTGATGTCCAGCGACGAGGCGTACGCCTCCGACATCTTGATGCCGTTCAGCGGCACGTACGAGCCGTTGTAGATGACCTCGGTCATCGACGGCTTGAAGAACAGCGTCAGGAACGACCCCGACAGCAGCAGGACGATGAAGCTGTACAGCGCGATCTCGCCCAGCATGAACGACCAGTGGTCGGGGAAGATCTTGCCGAGGTTCTTCTTGAGGAACTTGTTCGACGAGGTGCGCTCGTCGAGGTACTTGGCCGCGCCACCGCCGGCCTTAGTCGCGATACTCATCCGCGCTCCCAGAAGCTAGGGCCGACCGGCTCGGCGAAGTCCCCACGCGCGACCAAGTATCCCTCGTCATCCACCGCGATCGCCAGTTGAGGCAGTTGGCGTGCCGCGGGACCGAAGACGACGTTGCCGGAATCGGCGAGGTCGAAGGTGGACTGGTGGCACGGGCACAGCAGGTGGTGGGTCTGCTGCTCGTACAGGCCGATGGGGCAGCCCACGTGGGTGCAGATCTTGCTGAAGGCGACGAACGCCGTCGATGCTCCAGTCGTCGTTCTGCTGGGTGCGGATCTCCGAGGGGAGCATCCGGACCACGATGACGGCCGCCTTGGCGCGGGCGTTGAGGGTGCCGGTCTCCTCCTCGACCTCGGGCAGGTTCTCGGGCACCGCCGAGACCATGCCGCCGACCGGGATGTCGGAGAGCCGGATCGGCAGGTACGACACGTCGCTGACGACGCGGACGCCGTCGGCCCAGATGGTCTCGCGCAGCTTGGTGCCGGGCAGCGGGCCGAGGTCGCGCAGCAGGACGACGGCCGGGATCGGCAGCAGCACCAGGCGCGGTCAGCAGGCTGCGCCGGATGATCGGCCGGGACACGAACCCCGAGGCGTCGGCGCCCTCCTCGAAGAGCTCGGCGGCCGTGGCCGTCTCGTCGGGCGTGGCGCCGATCGGCGATGCGTGCGCCGACCTCCTCGACGTCGGGCATGAGCTTCTTCGCCCAGTGGATCGCGCCGGCGCCGATGCAGAAGAGCGCGATCCCCGAGGGCCAGGCCGAGGAAGAAGTTGGACGCGTTCGTCGGTCCGATGACCGGCACCGTGATGATCTGGTCGGACGGGAAGGCGACGTAGGCGACCACGAAGCCGATCGTCGACAGCGCCGAGATCAGAAAGAGCGCCGAGACCTGCCGCTCGGCGCGCCGGGCGGCCGTGATGTCGGTGTCGGCGCGGCGCGGCTTGTGCGGGATCTCGACGGACCCGTGCGAGCCGCCCTCCGCCGTGGCGAGGTCCTTGCTGTCAGTGCTCACTTGCTCTTGACCCCGATCCAGACGGCGACGGCGGCGAGCGCCCCGAGCCCGACGATCCACACGAACAGGCCCTCGGTGACCGGGCCGATGCGGCCGAGCGCCAGGCCGCCCGGGTTGGGCTCCTCGGCCGTGGTCTTGATGTACTTGATGATGGCCTGCTTCTGCTCCGGCAGGATCGTGCGCTCGCCGAAGACCGGCATCGTCTGCGGGCCGGTGAGCATGGCCTCGTAGATGTGCACCGGCTCGGAGTTGACCACGCGGCGGGGCGTACTTGCCGTTGGTCAGCGCGCCGCCCTTGCCGGCGAAGTTGTGGCACTGCGAGCAGTTCGCCCGGAAGAGCTCGCCGCCCTGGGCGAGGTCGGCGTCCTCGTAGTCGAGCATCTCGGCGGTCGGGATCGCCGGGCCGGGGCCGAGCGAGGCGACGTACGCCGCGAGCGCGTCGATCTGCTCCTGGGTGTACGGCAGCTCGGCGTACTTCGGGCCGGCGGGCGCCTGCGGGCCGGGCGCGGCCAGCGGCATGCGGCCGGTGCCGACCTGGAAGTCGACGGCGGCGGCGCCGACGCCGATCAGGCCGGGCCCGTTGGCGCTCTCCTTGTCGGCGGCCGTGACGCCCTCGGCGTTGAGGCCGTGGCAGGACGAGCAGCCCTCGAGGTAGAGCTGGCGGCCCTCCTCGATCTGGGTCGCGGTGGCGGCGCTGGCCGCGGGCGCGGCCTCGGCCTGCGCGGCGCCGGTGGCCAGGGCGTACGCCCCGCCCACCGCGAGCAGGGCGATGGCCAGCAGCGCGAGCGCGGCCAGCGGGTGGCGCCGACGGGCGGCGAGGGTGTTCACAGGCGGTCCCTGGTGTCGATCGGGCAGGGCAGGTCTGAGGTGGGCTCGGCGGCCGGGCGGCGCATTCCGGCGGCCTACTTGATCAGGTAGATCGTGGCGAACAGGGCGATCCAGACCACATCGACGAAGTGCCAGTAGTACGACACGACGATCGCGCTGGTGGCCTGCTCGTGGGTGAAGCGGCGGGCGGCGTACGTGCGGCCGAGCACGAACAGGAAGGCGACCAGGCCGCCCGTCACGTGCAGGCCGTGGAAGCCGGTGGTCAGGTAGAACACCGAGCCGTACGTCGTCTGCAGCGTCACGCCCTCGTCGACGAGCTTGGTGTACTCGTAGATCTGGCCGACGACGAAGACCGCGCCCATGACGAAGGTGACGATGAACCAGAAGCGCAGCCGGATCACGTCGCCGCGCTCGGCGGCGAAGACGCCGAGCTGGCAGGTCACCGAGGACAGCACCAGGATCGTGGTGTTGACGGCCGCGAACGGGACGTTGAGCATGCTCGGTCGCCTCCGCCCAGAGCTCGGGGCCGTTGACCGCGCGCACGGTGAAGTACATCGCGAACAGGGCCGCGAAGAACATGAGCTCGGAGGCCAACCAGACGATGGTCCCGACACTGACCATGTTGGGCCGGTTGACCCCATGCGAGGGGGCGGCCTGAACCGCGGATGCTGTCGCCACGAGGCCGCATTCTGGCAGGAGTTGGGCCGCCGAATCGACCACGACCCCCCGATCCGTCCCAGATCCCTGTCACGATCCGGCCACAACCGCGCCACCGAGGCGGACGGCGTACGATCCGGGCGTGGCCACCAGCCCTGCCCCCCAGCCCCCCGAGCCCTCGGTGCGCGTGCTCGTCTACAGCGACGATGTCGACGTGCGCGACCGCCGTGCGCACCGCCCTCGGCCGCCGCCCGGCGGCCGGTCTGCCGAAGGTCGAGTACCTCGAGTGCGCGACCGAGCCGGCCGTGATCCGGGCCATGGACGCCGGCGGCATCGACCTGGCGATCCTCGACGGCGAGGCGGTCCCGGCCGGCGGCATGGGGATCTGCCGCCAGCTCAAGGACGAGATCTTCCGGTGCCCGCCGGTGCTCGTGCTCGTGGGCCGGCCGCAGGACGCCTGGCTGGCCGCCTGGTCGCGCGCCGACGGCGTGGCGGCCCACCCGCTGGACCCGGTCGTCTTGGCCGAGGCCGCCGCGGCTCTGCTGCGGGTCCGGCTTGAGCGCCAGCCCGCCTGACCGCGTGGCTCCGCCAGGCCAGGTGACTCCGCCAGGGCAGGTGACCCGCCACCGCCCGGCCCGAGTCGGGCCCGACCCACGCGTGGCCGGACGTCCTGGCCGCCCTGCTGCGGGGTGAGCCGCTGCCCGCCGCCTCGACCGCGTGGGCCATGGACCAGATCATGGCGGGCGACGCGACGCCGGCCCAGGTGGCCGGATTCGTCATCGCCCTGCGGGCCAAGGGCGAGACGGCCGAGGAGATGCGCGGCCTGGTCGCCGCGATGCTCGGTCGGGCGCACCGGATCCAGGTCCCGGGCCCGCTCGTCGACGTCGTGGGCACCGGCGGCGACCGCGCCCACACGGTGAACATCTCCACGATGGCGGCCCTGGTCGTCGCCGGAACCGGGGCCCGCGTGGTCAAGCACGGCAACCGGGCGGCGTCGAGCGCCTGCGGGGCCGCCGACCTGCTGGAGGAGCTCGGGGTCGTGCTCACCCTCGGCGCCCGAGCAGGTCGCCGAGGTGGCCGTCGAGGCGGGCATCACGTTCTGCTTCGCCCAGGTCTTCCACCCCGCCATGCGCCACGCCGCGGGTCCGCGGCGCGAGCTGGGGGTGCCCACGGCGTTCAACTTCCTGGGGCCGCTGACCAACCCGGCGCAGCCGCAGGCCCAGGCGATCGGCTGCGGCGACCCCAGGATGGCCGGGGTGATGGCCGAGGTCTTCGCCCGCCGCGGGGTCTCCGCCCTGGTGTTTCGCGGGGACGACGGGCTGGATGAGCTCACCACGACGACCACGTCGTCGCTGTGGCGGGTGCGCGGCGGGACGGTCGCCCAGGAGGTCGTCGACCCGGCCGCGCTTGGGTTGCCGACCGCGACCCGCGAGGCCCTGCGGGGCGGCGCGGCGGCCTTCAACGCCGAGGTGACCCGGCGGTTCCTGGCCGGCGAGCGGGGAGCCGTCCGTGACGCCGTCCTGCTCAACGCCGCAGCGGCGTTGGTGGCCCTCGACGAGTCGGAGGGGCCCGGCTCGCCGGACTCCGTCCAAGACCTGCTGGCCCCTGCCCTCGACCGGGCTGCCGGCGGCGGTCGACAGCGGGGCCGCGGCGGCCGCGCTCGACCGGTGGGTGGTCGGCGACCCAGGCCCGCCTGGGTTGAGGGGCCGCGCCGGGCGAGAGGCTGGCGGGCAGCGGCTGGCGGCCTACGCGGAGCCGAGGGCGAAGGCCGCCTCCAGGTCGTGGCGGGAGTACGCCCGGAAGGCGATGTGGGTCTCGGTGCCCTGCACGCCCTCGACCCGGTCGATCCCCTCGGTGACCACCGAGGCGAGCTGGTCGATCTCGCGGACGCGCACCATCGCCACCAGGTCGATGTCGCCGGTGACCGAGTAGACCTCGCTCACCCCGGGGAGATCGGCGAGGGCTTCGGCGACCTCGGGGATCCGGCCGACTTCTGCGGACACGAAGACGATCGCGGTGACCATGGTGGCGACGATAGTCCGCGCGGCGAGCGGCCCGTCAGCGGGTCGGCCGCAGCCGCCGCCGATCGCGCTCGTCGCCCACCGCGCGGGCGGTCGCCGCCTCCAGGCGGGGCCGCAGGGCGCCCGCCCCGAAGGCCGGCTCGCACCAGCCGTCCGGGCCGTCGTCGCCCGCCTCGACGTGGACGAGGCGCACGCCCCCGGCGTCGAGCCAGCGCAGCACGCGCTCGGCCTCCTCGGGGATGGCGGCCGGCAGCGGGGGAGGAGCCGCCCGGACGACCTCGGCGGTGAGCCGCAGCGCGTCGACGTAGGGGCGCGGGTCCGCGCCGGCCGGCGAGGCGCCGGCCGCCGCCAGCCGCCCGTGGCGCACCACCGCGAACTCCCAGCCCGCGCCGTCTGGCCGGGCGGCGACGACCTCGGCGAGGCGGGCCAGCGCGGCCAGCCGCTGGCCCCGGGCGGCCGCCCGGCCCCAGGCGGCCAGCCGGTCGCGGTGCTCGGCGGCCTCCTCGTACCGCTCCTCGGCGGCGAGCCGGGCGATCCGGTCCTCCAGCGAGCGCTGGACGCCGCGGGCGTCGTCGGTGATGGCCGCGCGGGCGGCGTCGACGTGCGCCTCGTACGTCGCGACGTCCTCAAGCCCCTCGCACGGAGCCCCGCAGCGGCCCATGCCGTACAGGGCGCAGGCCGGCGGGTGGAGCGCGGGCCGGGGGCGGCCGGCAGCCGGGGGGTGCACTGGCGCAGCGGCAGGGCCTCGTGCAGGGCGGCGACCGCGTCGAGGGCCGACCGCCGGGACCCGAACGGGCCGAGGTAGGCGCCGCCGTCGTCGCGCACCTCGCGCACCACCGACAGCCGCGGGAAGGGCTCGGCGGTGAGGGCGACCCACACGCTGCGCTCGGGGAAGCGCGACCGGCGGTTGTAGCGCGGCTTGTGCTCGGCGATGAGCCGCAGCTCGCGGACCTCGGCCTCCAGCGCGGTGGCGCACGGCACGACCTGGACCCGCTCGGCCAGCCGGACCATCTCGGCCATCCGGGTGCGGGACTCCGAGGCGGTGAAGTACGACCGCACCCGGGACCGCAGGTCGCGCGAGGTGCCGATGTAGAGCACGCGGCCGTCGGCGTCGAGGAAGAGGTAGACGCCGGGCGCGGAGGGCAGCCCCTCGGCGAGGTGGCGCTTGCGGCGTACGGCGGGGGAGACCCGCGAGGAGTAGGTCTCCAGCTCGTCGAGGGAGTGCACCCCCTCGTTGCCGACCCGCTCGAGCAGGCCGTGCAGCACGTCGACCGTCGCGCGCGCGTCGGCCAGGGCGCGGTGCACCGGCTGGGTGGTGGAGCGGAAGAGCCGGGCCAACGTGGCCAGCCGGCAGTTGGGGGCCTCGTCGCGGGTCAGCACGCGGCGGGCGAGCCGGGCGGTGTCGACCACGCCGGGCCGCGGCCAGTCGATGCCGTGGCGGGCCGCGGCCGCCTTGAGGAAGCCGACGTCGAAGGGGGCGTTGTGGGCGACCAGCACCGCGCCGCGGGCGAACTCGAGGAAGGCCGGCAGCGCCGCCTCGATCCGGGGCGCGTCGGCGACCATCGCGTCGGTGATCCCGGTGAGCACCTGGATGAACGGGGGGATCGCCCCGGATGGCCGGACCAGCGTCTGGAACTCGCCGAGCACCTCGCCGGCGCGCACCTTGACCGCGCCGATCTCGGTGATCGCGTCGCCGTCGGGCGAGGTGCCCGTCGTCTCGAGGTCGACCACGACGAACACGACGTCGCGCAACGGGGCGCCCAGCTCGTCGAAGGACCCCTGGACCCCGCGCGGAGCCGAGCCCGCGGCGGGGGGCTCGACCGCGGGCCCCGCCCGCCGGTGCGCGCAGGGCCGGTGCTGGCATGGCGCCCAAGGTAGGCGGGGGGTCCGACCGGATCGGCGAGGCGCGCGGCCCGTAGCCTGGGCGCCGCCTCATCGTCGGCCCCTGGAGGATCCGTGCCCGCCCCCGTCCCCACCGCCGACACCCGTTGGCGCTGCATGCAGTGCGGCAACCTGACCCGCTTCGACGTCGTCCGGGCCAGCCGGGTCCGCGAGTACGTCCACCTCGACCTGTCCGGCGAGCCGACCGTCGAGGAGCGCGAGGTGCTGGCGGAGGAGGTCGTCTCCATCCGCTGCCGCTGGTGCGACGCGACCGACCGGGTCGAGCTGGTGGCGCGCCCGGAGGCGGGCGGGCCCTGTTCCGACCGAGGGGTGACCCTCCCGGCCCACGCCGCCCGCGCGCGAGGCGCGATCATGGGCCCATGACCGGGCACCCCGCCGCGCAGACCGACCGATCGCCGCTGCCTTCACCGGGAGCCCCGGCCTCCGCCGGTCCCCCCCTTCGGGGGCTGCGGGTGCTGGACCTGACCCGGATGCTGCCCGGCGGGTACGCGTCGATGCTGCTCGCCGACCTGGGCGCCGACGTGGTCAAGGTGGAGGACCGCCAGGGCGGGGACCCCACGCGGTACATGCCGCCGCTTGCGACCACGGGGCAGAGCGGCGGCCACCTCGCCCTCGACCGCGGCAAGCGCTCGATCACGGCCGACCTCAAGCACCCCGAGGGCCGCGCGCTCGTGGCCGACCTCGCCGTCGACAGCGATGTGGTGCTCGAGTCGTTCCGCCCCGGGGTGCTGGACCGGCTCGGGCTGGGCTGGGGGGCGCTGTCGGCGCGCAACCCGCGGCTCGTCCTGGTGTCGATCACGGCGTACGGGCAGGAGGGGCCGTACTCCGGCCGTCCGGCGCACGACCTCAACGTGCAGGCCCTCTCGGGGGCCCTCTCCTTGGGCCGCGGCCCCGGGCCGGGTGATGGCTCAGGCGAGGCCGGTCCGGCGACCCCGTACCTGCAGGTCGGGGACCTCTCCGCCGGGCTGCAGGCGGTCGTCGCGGCCCTGGCGGCCCTGCGCGTGCGAGACGCGACCGGTTCCGGGCAGCACTGCGATGTGGCCATGCTCGACGGCGTCGCGTCGATGCTGACCCTGGCGGCAGGGGCGGCCGGCGTCTCCGGCGACGCCCCTTCGCCGGTCGACCACCTCACCGGGGCCCTGGCCTGCTACGGCACGTATCGCTGCGCCGATGGCAAGTACGTCGCCGTGGGCGCCTTGGAGCCGAAGTTCTTCGCACGCATCTGCGCACTGATCGGCCGGGAGGACCTCGTCGCGCTGCAGTACGTCCCCGACCGGCAGGGCGAGGTGCGGGCCGCCCTGGCCTCCGTGTTCCTGGGCGACACCCGCGACGGGTGGGCGCGTCTGCTGGCCGCCGAGGACACCTGCGTCACGCCCGTGCTCGATGTCGGGGAGTTCTTCGCCGACGAGCAGGCGCGGGCCCGCGGGCTCGTCGAGGACGTGGCGCTCGCCGACGGCTCGACCTTCACCCGGGTGGGGGCCGTCCCGCGCCTCCCCGGGTCCCCGGCCGCGGCTGGGCGCGAGGCGCCGGGCCTCGGCGCCGACCTCGACGCGGTCGCCGAGCGGGTCGGCCTCGGCGCCGTCCAGGTGCAACGGCTCCGCGACGCGGGGGCGGTGTGACGGCGGCCGGGCTGCCCGACGCCGCCCTCGACCTGGTCGTCCGATGGGCGGCTGACGCGCTCCGGGCTCTGCCGACCGCGGACGTGCCTCCCCGGCTCAAGCGGGTGGCGTCCTTCGCCCCCGCGCGCCTGGCGAGTCGTGCCCGGGCCCAGCTGGGGCAGGCCGTGGCCGACGACGCGGTGTTCCGGCAGCAGGTGGCCGAGCGGGTGCGCGCCGACCAGCCGGCACTGGCGCAGGCCCTCGAGGAGGGGCAGCCGGCCGGCAGGCAGCGAGCCAGACCTGGTCGCCGCCGCCATGTGGGTGCTCCGCCCCGACGGGTGGGAGGCCGGTCTCGCCGACGCAGCCGCATCCCTCGCCGCGCGGCAGGCGGACTCCGAACGCGTCGAGGGGGAGCGGGCCGAGGACGCCCGCTGGGCCCGCATCGAGGCCCAGCTCGCCGCGGCGCGCGCGGAGGCGGCGGAGGCCCGGGGCGAGCTGGCCGAGGCTCACCGCGAGATCGCCCGGGTGCGTCGTGACCTGCGCGAGGCCCGAGCCGCCGGCGGCCGCACAGAGGCGGAGGCCAGGACGGCGGTGGCCGCAGCGCAGCAGCAGGCGGCCGATCGGCTCGCCGAGTTGGCCGAGGTGCGGGCCGAGCTCGGCCGCCAGGCGGCGGCGTGGGCCGCGGCCGAGGCAGCGGCGGACGCCGCGCGGGCCCGGGTCCGCGAGGGCCGGGCGCTGGCCGACGCGCGCGCCGCGCTGCTCCTCGAAACCGTGGCCGGGGCCGCCCTGGGCCTGCGCCGCGAGCTGGGGCTGCCCCCGGCCGCGGTCCTACCCGGGGATGTCGTCGCCGCCACCGCGGACCTGCCGGGGGCCGTCACCGGCCCAGGGGCGCGGGCGCGGTCGACCGACGACCCGGCCCGCCTCGACGAGTTGCTGGCACTGCCGCGGGCCCATCTGATCGTCGACGGATACAACGTGACCAAGTCCGGCTACGGCGAGCTGCCCCTCGAGCAGCAGCGCGATCGCCTGGTCTCCGGGCTTGCGGCGCTGGCGGCCCGCACCGGCGCAGAGGTGACCTGCGTCTTCGACGGGGCCGACGCCGGCGGCGCGGCGCCCGGGCTGGCAGCCCGCGGGCTGCGGGTGCTGTTCAGCCGGACGGGGGAGATCGCCGACGACCTGATCCGCAGGCTGGCCGCGGCCGAGCCGCAGGGGCGGGTGGTCGTCGTCGTGAGCAGTGATCGGGAGGTGGCCGACGGGGTCGCCCGATCCGGCGCCCGCCCGGTCGCCTCGGTGGCCCTGCTGCGCCTGCTCGGGCGCGGCTGAGGGGATCCCCGCGATTCCGACCTGCCCTGGCGACTCGGGTGGCCGAGCCGGTTGACGGCCGCCCCGGAGAAACTGTCGGAGGCCCTGCCTAGCGTCCTCGGCAGCGGGCCACCAGGTCCGAACCAGGGAGGTGAGGGTCGTGCTCATCGACTGCGACAGCTGCTCCGTGCGCGGTTCGGCGTGCGGAGGGTGCTTCGTGGCGGCGCTGCTGGGCGGCCCGCCGCTTGAGCGGTTCGACGGCGAGACCGGCCACGGGCTGGCCGGACCGGTGCGCGAGGTGGCGTTCGCCGCCCTCGGGCCCGAGGAGCAGGCAGCCGTCGAGGTCCTGCGGGCCGGTGGGCTCCTCGCCGAGCTGAAGCCCGGACGGCTGTCTGCCGCAGGTCCCGCTGCCCGGCGAGAGGCCCGGCGAGAGGGCCGGCCCCGCCGGGCCGGATGATCGTCCGGAACCTGAGACGCGGCGGCGGGGCGAATTGCCCCGGACGGGGCCCCTCGGATACCGTCCCGGACCAGGTGCTCGTCCCCGTCGGCCCCCGCCGGCGCGAGTGCCACCGCCGAGTCTGGCGAACGCGCACGGCGATCTGCGAGCGCGCGAGCCGGAGCCGGGGAACCACTTCCCTGGGGTGAATCGACCGCGGCACGCCGCAGTCGTAGGGCGACTTCCCCGCCCGAACCCGTCAGCTCACCTGGTAGGCGGACGAGGAAGACAGGAGCCGCCTTCGTGGCGTCCCACACCCGCGCGCGCCGCTTGGTCGCGCCGCTTGTGTTCAGCCTGTCCGTCGCGGTGGCGGTCACCATGCTGCCGTCGGCCGCCCACGCCGACCCCAACCGCTCGATCGCCGAGGTCCAGGCGCAGGTCGACGCCCTTGAGCGCAAGGCCGAGGTCGCCAACGAGGCCTACCTCGACGCCCGCGGCAAGGCAGATGAGGCCAAGCGCACGCTGGCCGGGCTGAACGACCAGATCGCCGCCCGTGAGGCCGAGCTGGCCAAGCTCAAGGCGAGCATCGGCGGCCTGGCCGCGACCGCCTACCGTAGCGGCGGCCTCGACAACACCATGCAGCTGCTGCTGGCCGATGACCCGGCGCGCTTCCTGTCCCAGGCGTCCGCGCTCGACGGCGTGGCCCGCCATCAGGGCGAGGTCTTGCGGCGGGTCGGTGTCGCCAAGCAGCAGTTGTCGAACGACAAGATCGCCGCGGCCGCCCAGCAGGAGTCGCTGGCCGCCCTTGAGCAGCAGATGGCCGCCAACAAGAAGGCCATCGACGGCAGCCTGGCCGAGACCGAGCGGGTGCTCAACACCCTCAAGGAGGAAGAGCGCCAGCGCCTCGAGGCCGAGCGCAAGCGCCAGGCCGAGATCGCGGCGCAGAAGGCCCGCGAGGCCGGCGCCCGGATCGCCGCGCAGCGCGCCGCCGCCGCCGAGGCCGCCCGGGTCGCCGCGGCCTCCCGTCCCTCGCGCGACCAGTCGCGCCCCGCGGCCACGGCTCCATCGGCGGGCACCGGGCGCGCAGCGCAGGCCGTCTCGTTCGCGATGGCCCAGGTCGGCAAGCGCTACGTCTACGGCGCCACGGGCCCGAACGCCTACGACTGCTCCGGCCTCACGGGGGCGGCGTGGCGGTCGGCGGGGGTCAGCCTGCCCCGTTCCTCCGGTGCGCAGTACGCCGGCGGGGGAGCCAAGGTCGGGCGCGGCGATCTGCAGCCGGGCGACCTGGTCTTCTACTACAGCCCCATCTCGCACGTCGGCATCTACGTCGGCGGCGGCATGATCGTGCATGCGGCCAACCCCTCCACCGGGGTTCGGATGGCTTCGGTCGGCTCGATGTCGTACTCCGGCGCGGTGCGTCCGTAGCCCTTCGCAAGCCAGCCCTTCGCAAGCCGAACGACCAGGGGCGCCTCCCGCTGCGGGGGCGCCCCTGGTCTTCGCGCGCGCGGCTTTGGGCCGGCCCGGCCACGCCGCCTACCCTGGGCGGGTGATCTCGCGCCGGCTCCGCGTGGCGGCGGTGCCCGTGGTGGCACTCGTCCTGGTGGCCGACGCGGCGGCCGGCCTGGCCGTGGGGCGCTGGCTGGCCGAGCGGTCCGGGGCGGCCGCCGACCTCGGCGCCTCGGCGGCGCCGCGCGAGCGCGAGTCGGATGCGCTGCGGCCGGGACTGCGCGCCGAGGACCGCCTGCTCGCCGACGCCAAGGCCCTGCTGGACCGGCGCGCCGCCGCGGTGCTGGCCGGAGATGCAGCGGGCTACCTGTCGGTGTTCGCCGCCCGCCCGGAGCTGCAGGCGCAGCAGGCCGCCGAGTTCGCCGCGCTGACCGCGTTGGGGCCCAGCGTCTTTCGCTACGACCTGCTGGACGTGCTGCCGGCGACGGGGGCCACGCGCCGAGGGGCAGGCCTCGGTCCAGGCCAGGCTGAGCTACCGCATCGGCGGCGTCGATCGCTCCGATGCCGTCGTCGCGGCGCCGATGGCGATGGTGCGCGACCCCGGGGGGTGGCGGCTGGCCGGCGACGAGCCCGCGGACGGCCTCACCCGGTCCACGCAGATCTGGCAGTACGGGCCGCTGGAGGTGGTCCGCGGCTCGCGCTCGGTGGTGGTGGGCCTGGCCGGGGCCGGACCGGTCGGTGGGCTCGCGCCGCAGCTGGACGCCGCCTGGGGCAGGGTGGAGTCGGTCTGGGGCGCGGCCGACGCCGATGGGGCGCTGATGGTCGTGCCTGGCCGCTCCGAGCAGCTGGGGGCGCTGCTGGGCATGGACCCGTCGGGCTGGTCTGAGGTGGCCGCCCTCACCTCGGGTGGCCCGGGCGGGGTGGCCCGGCTGTACCTCAACCCCGCGACCCTGGATGCGCTGGGGCCCAAGGCCCGCGGCATCGTGCTGGCCCACGAGCTGACGCACGTGGTGACCGGGGCCCCGACCTCCCTGGCCTCGCCGCTGTGGCTGAAGGAGGGCTTCGCCGACTACGTCGGCTTCACCGACTCCGGGGTGGCGCTGCGGATCGCGACCTCCGAGGGGCTGGACGCGGTGCGGCGGTCGGGGACGCCGGACGCGTGGCCGCCGGATGCCGACTTCACGGCCGGCAGCGTGGCGGCGCCCGCCGCGTACGCGCTCGGGCATCTCGCCTGCCGGGCGATCGCCGAGCGGTACGGGCGCGACGCGCTTGTCGCCTTCTACCGGGCGGTCGACGCCGGAGGCGCAGACCCGGCCGCCAACGTCGCGGCGGCCTCGCCGCTCGTGTCCTGGGCGTCGAGGCCGACGTGCTGCTGGCCGCCTGGCGCTCCGACGTCGCGTCGCTGGCGGATTGATGGACCGCGCCGCTCCAACCGCCGCTGAGCACCGTACGGGCCGAGGCCCCTCGCGCCGGACGATCGCGATCACCGCTGTGCTCCTGCTGGCCCTCGTGGGGCTCCTCGCCGGGGTCCTCGTCCCCTGGGGCTCGGTCTACTCCGGCAGCGCATCCCCGGCGGGGGACTTCACGGCGGCCGAGATCGCACGGGGCCAGTCGTACCGGTCATCGGTGCGGCCGTGGAGCGACGCGGCGCTGCTGGCCGGGCTGGCGGCCCTGGTGGTGCTCGGCCTGACGTCGCTGGGTGCCCGGCTGGTGGCAGGGGCGGCGCGGCCCCTGGGCGGCGGCTTCTGGGCTCGCGTCGCGGTGGGCGGCCCGGTCATCCTGTTCGTGGTCGCCCTGGTCCGGCTGCCGTTCCAGGCCAGGGTGGAGTCGCTGGCGGCTGAGGCCGGGCTCTCGACCCGCGGCTGGGACGGATTCCTGACGGACCTGGCGCGATCGTGGGCGCTGCAGTCGCTGCTGGCCGCCGCGGCCCTCGGCGCGCTTTTCGGCCTAGCCCGCTGGCTGCCGCGCTGGTGGTGGGCCGTGGCGAGCGTCGGCGCTGCCGTGCTCGTCGCCGTGGTGTCGTACGCGTACCCGGTGGTCGTGGAGCCGCTCTTCAACGACTTCGAGCCGATGGCGGCGGGGCCACTGCGCGATGACCTGCTCGCCCTGGCCGAGCGCGACGGGGTGGCGGTCGGCGACGTCCTGGTGGCCGATGCGAGCCGACGCAGCACCGCGCTGAACGCGTACGTCTCCGGGTTCGGGGGGACCCGGCGGATCGTGGTCTACGACACCCTGCTCAATGAGGCGCCCCCCGATCAGGTCCGGGCGATCGTCGCCCACGAGCTGGGGCACGCCTCGGCCGGCGACGTGCCCTTGGGGACTCTGCTGGCGGCCGTCGCTGCCGCCGCGGCGACGCTCGGGGTCGCGCTCGTGCTGACCTGGCCCGCTGCGCTGCGCCGAGCCGGGGTCGGGTCTGCGGCCGATCCGCGAGCGGCGGCCCTCGCACTTGCGACGGTGAGCCTGCTCGCGGTCCTGGCGACACCCGCGGAGTCGGCGATCAGCCGATCGCTCGAGTCGCGGGCCGACCGGCACGCCCTCGACCTGGCGGAGCAGCCGGAGGCGTTCATCGCCGTGCAGCGGCGGCTGGCGCTGGCCAACCTCGCCGACCTCGATCCGCCGGGCGGTGCGGCAGTGGTTCTTCGGGACGCACCCCACGGCGCCCGAGCGGATCGCGGCGGCCCGCGCGTGGGCCAGCACCGGTGCGGGTGCGACGGGCTGCCCTCGGCGCCGCCCGGGGCCGCTGCCCGGGGCAGGCGGGCCCGAGCCGGCCGAGTTGGTCGGTGGCTCCAGCAGCACCCAGTCGCCCTCGCGGTCGGTGACCGTCCAGCCCTTGCCGATCAGCGTCTCGTAGAGCGGGGTGGATGAGGAGTTGAGCAGTGCCGCATCGGGGTCCAGCGTCCTCGAAGTTGGCGAAGGTGCCGGGGATGCCAAAGCCGGTGTCGAAGTAGCGCTCGACGTAGTCTCCGCCGTAGTAGTCGACGCGCCCATCGACTCCGACGAGGACCTCGGTCCAGCGAAGGCCAGCACGGCCCCTGAGACGTTGTACTCGTTGAAGAGCCGCAGGGGAGCGGCTCGTTCGCTCAGCCGGGTCGGCGATGGCGAAGGGCTGAGAACCATCGTCGGGAGCGGATCCGAGCGACCACCACGATGACCGCAGCGACGACGGTCGAGGCGCCCGACCAGGACGGCGATGCCGGTCAGTGAGCAGCCGACCCTCCACGCCGGCCCGTGTCGGTGTACGGCGCGTGGGCCAGGTCAGCGACGCACGCGTGGCGGCGATCGGGGCCAGCAGGAGAACAGCGGGAAGCACGTTGCGGAAGCGCTGTCATGCCGAAGACCGCCAGGGCCGCGACGTACAGCAGCTCGATCGGGGCGCCTTGGCCGAAGACAGGGCCCAGGCGAGGACCATCAGCGCCGACCAGGGCCGGCAGAGCCCAGGCGGGGAAGAAGTCGATCGTGGTGGGCTGCCACTCGTTGATCAGGCGAGCGGCATCCCGGAACCGGAGCACGGCAGGTGACGTTGGCCAAGCCAAGGGGGCTCACCGCGCCGGCCGCGAGGGTGCGCCGCCGCAAGGGCAAGCCCGCGTCGGCCGGCCGGTCGCGCCAGCCGTGGTCCAGCCACCGGCCGAGCACGGCGAGCCCGAGCACGCCGGGGATCAGGACCCAGATCCCGTGGACGTTGGCGCAGACACGATCGTCGCGGGAACGAGCAGCCACCAGCGTGGCCACCGGCCGTGATCAACCGCCCGCTGCCAGGCCACGGCAAGGGGGGGAGCGCACAGAGTCCGATCAGCAGCGGCCGATCCTGGATGCCGATCACGCAGGCGAGCCCCGTGATGGCGAACACCAACCGCCGATGCGCGCCGGTACCTCGCGCAAACAGGTCCACGCCACCAGGACAAGCAGAACCAGGGTGAGAAGGCCGCGGTAGACGACGATCCCTGTTCCACCCGAGCCAATGGTGTGCCTGGGCGAAGATGATCTCGGCAAGCCACTGGGTCGAACGCCAGTCCGCGTTCTCGACCGCGAAGGACCAGTCGGAGCCAGGCCCTGAAAGGGATCGCTCGCTGAGGATCTCGTCCCCCAACCGGACATGCCAATACGCGTCGATATCGCGGATGGGTCCGATGGTGCCAACGATCAGATACGCCGCCATCACCGCAGCGAGCAGGTGAAACGGCTCGACCCCGAAGCGGCGGGGGAGCGCTCTGGCTGGCGGGTTGGGGTCTTCAGCGCTCAACAGGGCCCGGTGACCGTCGTCGACCCGTTGGTGAAGGCGTCGCAGGTGTCCTGATAGGTCTCTTGGGTGACGACCCCGAGGGCGAACACGACGAGAGCGATGATCCCGGCAATGGCGGAGACCAGGAGGCCGTACTCAACGGCCGAGGCGCCAGAATCGTTGTCCCGGTGGGTCTTCTGGTTCATCAGGATCTCCTGGTCTTAGAGTGGTCGAATGCCCGATGAGAGTGGGGGTGCGGAGCTCGCTGAGTCCCGCACCCCCTCTCGCATGGCGTGGCTAGCAGGTGCCGTCGATGGTGGTGGTGCCGTTAGTGATGCCGTCGCAGGTGTCCTGGAACGCCTCCTGGACGATGTTGCCGAGGGCGAACACGATGACGACGATGAGCGCGGCGATCGCGGCCACGAGCAGGCCGTACTCGACGGCCGAGGCGCCCTCGTCCTTGCGGACGGTGGTGCGGATGCGCTGGAGCATGGGGAACCCCTCCGTGGGACTGTGCCGCCGACGGGCGCCGGCTGCGTACGTGGGAAGCATGCCTCGGTGCGCCCGGTCCGATATCGCCCTGGCAGGCAGTAACGCGTGGCCGAACGGATGACCCCATCTGGGTCATCGGCGCGCCTCGGCGCGCACGCTCGCGGCCCGCTAGGGCCGTTCCGCGGCCCCGGTCTGGATCAGGCCGAGCCGAAGCGCCGCCATCAGGGCCTGCGCGCGGTTGGCGGCGCCGAGCTTCTCGTAGAGCTTGGAGATGTGGGTCTTGGTGGTCGAGTCGCTGATGTAGAGCCGGCGGCTGATCTGCGAGACGCCCAGGCCCTCGGCCAGCAGCCCGAGCACCTCCCGCTCGCGCGGGGAGAGCTGCGGTCCGCTCGGCGTCATCCGCCGCCGCATCGCCTCGGCGAGGTCGGCGGCGGTGAAGGTGCGCGGCGAGGCCGCGGCGTGCCGGGCGGCGGCGACCACCTCGTCGGCGGGGGCGTCCTTCGGGACGAACGCCGAGGCCCCGGCGTCCAGCGCCCCGAAGAGCTGCTCGTCCCCGGCGTACATGGTGAGCACCACGATGCCCAGGTCGGGGTGGTTCTGCCGGGCCTCCCGCGCCGCGTCGAGCCCGGACCCGTCGGGGAGGCGCACATCGAAGATCACGACATCCGGGCGCAAGGCCGCGAGCATCTCCGCGGCCTCCGTCACCGAGCCGGCCTCGCCCACGACCTCGAAGCCGCCGTCGCTCTCGAAGGCGCGCCGCAGCCCCTGCCGGATCAGCTCGTGGTCGTCAACGAGCAGCACGCTGGTCAGCACGCGCGTCTCCCTCCTGCCGGTCCCCATTCTGTCGGCCGGACTCAGCCGAGCCGGCGCCGGGTGCCCGCGACGGAGTCCCCGCCCGCTGGCGCTCCGCCGGACAGGGCCGCGCGCACGCGCCCCCGGGGTTCGCCGACGACCACCTCGATGCGGGTGCCGCCGCCGGGCCGGTCCTCGATGGCGAGCGAGCCGCCGAGCCGATCGACCCGCTCGCGCATGATCTCCAGGCCGTACGAGTCACGCCGGCCGGGGGCGAGCCCGCGGCCGTCGTCCTCGACCCGCATCAGCGCCGAGGGCGGGTCGACCACGCAGGTCACCCACAGCCTGCGGGCCTGGGCGTGCTTGCGCGCGTTGGTGATGGCCTCCTGGGCGATCCGCATGAGCTCGGACTCGGCCTCGACCCGCAGCCGGGTGGGGCTCTCGTCGATGAGCAGGTGGACGGTCAGGCCCGCAATCGGTCCCCACCCGGCGCGTGTACTCGCTGAGCGCCGCCCCGAGCCCGCCGCCCTCCAGCAGGTCGGAGCGCAGGTCGAAGATCGACAGGCGCAGCTCGGAGACGACGCGGGAGAGCTCGGCCGCGCAACTCGTCGAGGCCGCGCTGCTGGGCCGGGGTCTCGGCCGAGCGCCGCAGGTCGTCGACGGCGTAGCCGAGCGAGGCGATCTCCTGGGCGATGCCGTCGTGGATCTCGCGCGCGAGCCGCCGCCGCTCATCGGTGGTGGCGATGGTGCGGACCTCGCTGAACAGCAGCGCCGTGTCGAGCCGCAGTGCGGCGTCCTCGACCAGCCGCTGCGCGTCGCGCAGGGCCTCGGCGGAGAACGGGGCCTCGTCGCGCTCGACGCCCACCACGCCGATGGCGCGATCGCCGAGGACGAACGGGAAGACGGCGCTGTAGCCGACGCGACGGGTCGCTCAGCGATCCGGTGGCGGCGGCCGGTCGGAGCGTCGCGAGGGCCGACGCCCACACCGGGTGCCCGTCATCTGGGCCCCACGGGACGCGATCGGCCCCTGCGTGCGCCAGCGGCACCAGCAGGTCGCCCTCGGCGCCCCGGACGAACACCGCCGCCCGCCGGTAGCGGGCCGGCGACACGCAGGTTCTGCAGCAGCACCTGGGCCTGGCTCTGCGCATCGAGCCCGTCGGAGAGCTGGCGGGACACGGCGTGCAGCTGGGCCAGCAGGCGGTAGGCCTCGAGGTAGCCCCGGTCGGGATCGGCGTCCTCCTCAGCCCGGCGCAGGGCGACACCGGCGAGTCCCGGCGCCGAGTCCCAGGATGACCCAGGTCGCGACATCGGCGACGTACGGCCGAATCGGCTCCTCGGCGCAGCGAGATGGCCCGCGCGGCCAAGCAGGACCAGGGCGGGCAGCCCGATCGCGGTCACCGCCGACCGGGCGCCCGACGTGACACGCCGGCCGCGAATGCGGGGGCGAGCAGGTACGGCAGCAGCGAGGGGTCGAAGGGGCGGCTGACCACCATGATCAGCGGTGGCAGCCAGCGCCTCGGCCACCGGGACCCAGGGAGCGAGCCGCTGGGGATACGGAAGGCTGGCGGCGACGGCGATCGGCAGCCAGCCCCAGCAGCGAGACGAGCTGGGTCGTCTGGGGGTCCGACAGGGCGGCCAGGGCGACGACCAGGACGAGCATGATCGGCCCGAACCGCGATCGCCAGGCGCGCGGCCCCTCGGTGCCGGAAGCGCTCCGCGGCTCGGGCGAGGGTCCCCGATGAGGCGGACATGCGCCGACGGTCGCACATTCCGCGGCGCAAGTCGTCCGTACGCGCCCAGGAATCACCCAGACATCGGATACGCGGGGGGCCGGTTTCTGCCACGATCAAGGGGTGACCGACCTGCTGCGCAACCTCAGTTCCGTGATGTCCGAAGCCGACGGGAAGCTGGCGATGGGCGCGTCGGCGGCCGCCCGGGTGTGGCCCACCGGATTCGAGCCGCTCGACACCTACCTGTCGGGCGGCCTGCGCTCGGGCGAGCTGACCCTGCTGGGCGGCCCCCAGGGCTTGGGCAAGACCACGCTGGCCCTGCAGCTGCTGCGCAACGCCGTGGTGGCGGGCGAGGCGGGGCTCTACTTCTCCTACGAGCACGATGCCGCCACCGTGCTCGAGCGGCTGATCGCCGTCGAAGCCGCTGCAGGTCGCTGGCGAGGAGGCGGTCTCGCTGCGCCGGATCCGCGAGGCCATGGAGGCCTCCGACGGTCGCCTCGGGGGGCTCGAGGACCGGCTGGCCGGCACTCAGGGCGGTGCCGAGGCGGTGCGGGCGGTCGCCGGCTATGCCGATCGGCTCTTCGTCCACCGCTCGAACGGATCCACCACCTCCGGTGAGGAGATCGCCCGCGTGGTGGCCGAGACCGCCGAGCGGGCCGGCCAGGCGCCCCTGGCGATCGTCGACTACCTGCAGAAGGTCGCCGTCCCCGGGAACCTCGAGACCGAGGAGGAGCGGGTCACCGTCATCGTCGAGGGGCTGAAGGACCTCGCCCTCGACGCCGAGGTGCCCGTCCTGGCCGATCGTGGCCGCCGACAAGGAGGGCCTGGTCGCCGGCAAGCGGCTGCGGATCAACCACCTGCGAGGCTCGACCGCCCTGGCCTACGAGGCGGACGTCGTCCTGATCATGAACGAGAAGTACGACGTCGTCGCCCGCCACCACCTCGTCTACGACGTGGGCAACGCCGAGCGGTTCCGCAACTACGCCGTCGATCTCGATCGAGAAGAACCGCAGCGGCCTCGACCGGATCGACCTGCAGTTCCGCAAGCGCTTCGAGCAGGGGCGATTCGAGCCCGAGGGCACTCCGGTGGCCGAGCAGCTGGTGGACGAGCGGGTGTTCGTGGAGTAGCGCGCGCGATGCGGCCGTGGCCGAGGGCGCCACGGCCAGCCGGCTAGCGCGGGCTGTCGTGGTCGCGCGGGTTTCGGTGCTCATCGAGCCGGCGGGCCAGGTCGCGCACGGCCAGCGGCGTCGGTGAGCGGCCCCTCCGCCTCCTCTCCGAGGGCGGCCAGGGCGATGAGGTCGGCCTCAGAGAATCCGTGGTCGGCCCGAGCCGCCAGCAGGATGGCCCCGACCGTGGGGACCGGGGCCGCGGCCAGGTGCGGCCAGCTGGCCAGCGGGGCCCCAGACATCTTGACCCGGACGATGTCGCTTCCCTCGACCAGCATCCCCTTGCGGGCGCGGGCGACCATCTGGACCAACCAGGTGTCGCCGGCCATCTCGCAGCGGGACTCCAGCGTCCTCAGCCCGGATCCTGCGGCCACTCGCCACAGCGTCCCCATCGGGCACGAGCACGGCAACGGCTGCCGCCCCCGTCCGCTCAAGTGCGTCGAGAACCACGGCCTCAGCGGTCTCGGGCACTCCGTAGAGGTCGTCGGCTCTGGCTGCTGAGGGCATTGATCAGCCCCATGGCCGGGGCCGCGCTATCGACGAGCGCGTGCGTCCGTGATGCTGGCCGCACGTGCGGCGGGCCCGCTCGAGCGGCGAGAGCGCAGGTAGCGGGGCAGAAGGGGCGGCCGGGCGCCCACGGATACCGGAACGGGTGCCGGCTCCGGCGCGGAGTGGCCACCGGCTGGCGGCGGGGGTGCCGGAGGCGGAGGGGTGGCCACCGGAGGCAGGGGCGGCCGCGGGCGTGGCACGTACGCGGGAAGTGGCTCCGGCTCCGGCTCGGGCTCCGCCGCGGACGGGCTCGGGCTCCGCCGCGACGGGCTCGGGCTCCGCCGGGACGGGCTCGGGCTCCACCGGGACGGGCTCGGGCTCCACCGGGACGGGCTCGGGCTCCGCCAGACGGGCTCGGGCTCCGGACGGGCTCGGGCTCCACCGCGACGGGCTCGGGCACGGCGCTCGGCTCCAGGCGACGGGCTCGGGTCGCCGCGGCAGGCTCGGGAACGGCCGACTGGAAGGCCTGCTCGGGAGGGCGTCCGGCAGGGTCGACACGTCGAATGGCGCGAGGGCTCCGGCGCGGCTGAGCGGGTCGGTGCTCCGTGCGAGCCGGCCGGTGGCATCGGCGGCGGGTCGAGCTCGAGCCGTCCGGTGGGCGGTGGCGCTGGCGGTGGGACCGGACTGGGTGCTGGGGGAGTCCCGCTCGGGTCGGCGGCGCCTGGAACAGACCCTCGAGAGCAGCGATGAGCCGCGGACGGGTCACCGGGAGGGGAAGTACCGCGCGACCCGGGTGGCGGAGTCGCCTTCGGTCTCGCCCAGGTGCCGGTGCTGCCCGCCACCAGAAGGACCGGGCCGTCTGCGACCGGTGGCCCTCAGGTGCTCGACGGCGGCGATTGCGTCGTCGGGTTCGCCGAGATCGAGGATGTACGCGTCGGCCTGCTCGGTCCCCTCGGTCCAGCGATCGAGCAGGGCAGGGCGGCAGGTGTCGACCTCGTGCTCGCCGCCGGCCAGGCTCATCGACATCGCCGGATTGCGCGAGACGACCAGGACGCGTGCCATGGGGTCAGTGTCGCCTTCCGGCTCGGGCACGGAGTCGGCGATTCGCCTAGTCCCGGTGAAGGCGTCGATGATCGGTGATGGCGGCTGGGCCGAGGATCACGATGAACAGCGCCGGGCAGGATGCAGAAGATCAGCGGGAAGAGGATCTTCACCGGGACCTTCTGTGCCAGCTCCTCGGCCCGCTGGGAGCGCTTGATCCGCATCTCCCGGCCTGCACGCGCAGCACGTTGGCGATGGGGATGCCGAAGGCGTCGGCCTGCACCATCGCGGTGACGAAACCCCGCAACTCGGCCACGTCCGTGCGCTCGCCGAGCGCTCGCATGGCATCGCTGCGGCCGGTGCCGATCTGCATCTCCTGCAGGACCCGGAAGAACTCCTCGGCCAGCGGTCCCTCGGTGTTCCTGGCCACCTGGGACAAGCGCGGCGTCGAAGCCGAGGCCCGCCTCGACCGAGATGCTCAGCAGGTCCAGGGCATCGGGCAGCTCCCGCCGGATCCGCTCGCTGCGGTTGTAGGCGGCCTGGTAGAGCACCAGGTTGGGCGATGAACCAGCCGCCGAGGCCGCCAGAGCCGTGATCAGCGATCACGGTGATGAGCGGGCGCGCCGAAGGCAAGCGAGAGCAGGAACGCCACGAGCGCGCAGGACGAGGACGCCGATCACCTTGAAGGCCAGCACTCGGTCGACGTCCCACCCGGGCGGGCTGCCCGCCAACTCCAGCTTGCGACGGATGGCCCCGCTTCGCTCGGTCGGGCGTGAACCGCCGGCCGATGCTCGGTGAAGCGAGCCATGGTCGGGTTGACCACTCGCTCACCGAACGGCTTGTCGAGCTCTCGCCGCATCGAAGCCGGTGCGGCGTTGATCGCCTCGACCGCGGCCAGCGACCGGTTCACCGCGGCGCGTTCGGTGGTGAAGGCGCCCATGGTGGCCAGCGCGATGGTGATGGCCAGCGAAGACCGCGCCGAGGCCCAGCAGGAGGAGCAGGGTCCCGCTCATCGCCTACACCTCCACCTTGATGGCCTTGCGCAGCCAGAGCACGCCGGCGATCAAGCAGGATGACCCCGACGATGATCATGACCCAGCCCAGCGGCTCGGTGACCAGCAGGCCGATGTACTCGGGCCGGACCAGGACCAGGTAGACGGCGAAGACGAGCGGGCAGCAGCCCGAGGATCCAGGCCGACAGCCGCCCCTCGGCGGACAGCACCTGCACCTGGCGGCGCAGCCGCTCGCGCTCGCGGAGCGTGGCCGCGACCGTGGTCGAGCACCTCGGCCAGGTTGCCGCCCACCTCGCGTTGGATCCGGATCGCCATCACCACCCAGGCGAAGTCCTCGCTGTGCATCCGGGCTGGCGATCCCCTCGAGCGCGTCCTCCATGGGCACCCCGAGTCGGGTCTCGATGAGGGCCCGGTTGAACTCCGCCGGACATCGGCTGCTGCCCCTCGCGCACCACGGTGTCGACGGCCTGCGGCATCGAGTAGCCGGCGGAGAGGCTGCCCGCGATGAGCTGCAGGGTGTCCGGGCAGCTGGGCCAGGAACGCGGCAGTGCGCTTGCGCTCCTTCCGGGACAGGTACAGCCACGGGACGATCAGGCCGATCGCGAGGCCGATAAGAGCCGGGGCGAGCCGACCGCCGAAGAGCAGCAGCAAGCAGCAGCGCCAGCCCGATCGCGCGACCCGAGGTGGATGAGCAGCCACTCGGCCGGCTTGAGCGGCAGTCCGGCGGCCTCGAGCTTGGACGCCGAGAACGCCCTCGAGATCGCGCTTCTCGACGACCCGGCCGGCGAACTCGACCGCGGACCGTGCGACGCCGCTGTCGCCCAGCGAGGTGGACGTCTCCGCCTCCTTGACCGGCTGGCGGCCCGCCAGGCTGTAGACCGAGAGGCGGCTCTTGACGGTGCTGCGCCGCGCCCGGGCGGCCGTGGTGAGCGCGATCGCCAGCAGGATCGCCAGGCCGACGAAGAGCAGGCCGATCGCCCAGGGGAGGACCCGCTGCGTTGGCCTGCACGCCGGTCGCGCCCTCAACCGGCTGCGGGCCGTAGTCGGTCGCCGCGGCACCGGGGTCGGTCACGGCCGGCAGGGTGGCGAAGGCGCTGTCGGAGACCGAGAGGCTGCCGGCGCTCGCGCTGACCGTGATGTTGCCCGGACAGCCCGCCCTGGGCTCGGCTCGGGCGTCACGGTGATCATCAGCTGGTTCGTGATCGTCTGGGCCGCCTGGGTGAAGGCGTCGGTCAGCTGTGCGGTGTCGGTGCTGGTGATCACCGTGCCGTTGCCCGCAGCGGCGATGGCCTGGAGCGGGCCGATCAACGCGGGGTCGGTGCCGATGGCCACGGCGTCGACGGTCGCCCCTGACGTCTGCACGGCGGCCACCGCCTGCTCCAGCGTGGTGGTGCCGCCCTCGTTCTGGCCGTCGCTGAGCAGCACGACCGAGCGCACCTCCGCCGTGCCGAGGGACTCGACGGACAGCTTGGTGGCGTCGTAGAGCGCCGTCGCACCGTTCGCGGTCAGGCCGTCGACGACGGTTCGCACGGCGGCTCGGTCGGTGGTCGGCTGGACCAGCACGGAGGCGGTGTCGGCGAAGGTCACCAGGCCCACGGCCACGTCTGCGGGCACGCTGTCGAGGAAGGCGTTGGCGGCGACCTTCGCCGACGCGAGCCGGCCGCCCTCGTTCATCGAGCCGCTGGTGTCCATGGTGAGCATCGAGGCGCGTGCCACCTGGGCGGTCTCGCCGCCGATCGGCTCGGCCGTGGAGGGGAGCGGCGCACCGTCGAGCTCGACACGGTCACCGACTGCGGGGTCGAGCGAGGCGCCCGGCGGCAGGTCGGACGCGGTGAAGACGATCTCGAGGGTCTCCTCCACCGGCTGGATCGAGGCGATCCGTCCCTCGGGCTGGGCGAGCGCGGGCGTCGCCGCCAGCAGGACCAGGGCGCCGGCCGCGGCCAGGGGTCCGGCCGCGGCCCGAAGGGCGTGGCCGAGCCTCATGCGCCGAACTTCTCGAACGCGAAGATGGTCGGGTCGACCTCGATGCCGCTGGCCTTCAGCTTGTCCAGGAACTTGGGCCGCAGCCCGGTCGACTTGAGCTGGCCGATCGAGCGGTTCTCGTCGTCGAAGCCCATGGCGTGGTCGAACACGAAGAGGTCCTGCAGGGTGATCACGTCGCCCTCCATGCCCACCACCTCGGTGACGTGGGTGATGTGGCGGGTGCCGTCCTTGAACCGGGCCTGGTGGACGATCAGGTCGATCGCGCTGCTGACCTGCTCGCGGATGGCGCGCACGGGCAGGTCGATGCCCGCCATGAGCACCATCGTCTCGATGCGGGAGAGCACGTCGCGCGGCGAGTTGGCGTGCACGGTGCAGATGGAGCCGTCGTGGCCGGTGTTCATCGCCTGGAGCATGTCGAGGGCCTCGGCGTCGCGGACCTCGCCGACGACGATGCGGTCGGGGCGCATGCGCAGCGAGTTGCGGACCAGGTCGCGGATCTTGACCTCGCCCTTGCCCTCGATGTTCGGCGGGCGGGCCTCCAGGCGCAGCACGTGCTCCTGGTGGAGCTGGAGCTCGGCGGCGTCCTCGATGGTGATGATGCGCTCCTCGTGCGGGATGAACGAGGAGAGCACGTTGAGCGTGGTGGTCTTGCCGGTGCCGGTGCCGCCGGAGACCAGGATGTTGAGCTTGCCGCGCACGCAGCGCTCGAGGAAGTCGGCGACCGAGCGCGGACAGCGTGCCGAAGCCGACGAGGTCGTCGACCAGGTACGGGTCGGCGGAGAACTTGCGGATGGTCAGCAGCGAGCCGTCGATGGCGAGCGGCGGGATGATCGCGTTGACGCGGCTGCCGTCGGGGAGGCGGGCGTCGACCATCGGGCTGGACTCGTCGACGCGGCGGCCGACCCGGCCGACGATCTTGTCGATGGTGCGCCGCAGGTGGGCCTCGTCGTTGAACTGCGCCGTCGACCTCGTAGATCTTGCCCGCCGCGCTCGACGTAGAGCGAGTCCGGCCCGTTGACCATGACCTCGGTGATGTCCGTGTCGCGCAGGTACGGCTCCAGCGGGCCGTAGCCGAGGATGTCGTCGGCGATCTCCTGGGCGATCCGCGCGCGGTCGGCGACCGTCAGCGGGGTGTCCTCGGCGGCCAGCACCTCCTGCAGGGTGAGCCGGACCTTCTGCTCGAGCTCGGACTGGGTCAGCCGCGAGTCGTAGAGCTTGGGGCCCGAGGGTGTCGAGCAGCGACTGGTGCACCTGTCGCTTGAGGTCGCCGAAGGGGTCGTCGATCCGCCGCGAACGTGGTGCGGCTGGCCCGGTCGACAGGCTGTCGGTCTCGACCGGGGGCGCCTCAAGGTCGCCCCGGGACTTCTTGGCCTGGGCGAGGCGGTCGGCAAGGCTGGTCATGGGGTCTTGGCCTTCCTGCGCATGAAGCCGCGCCGGTCGCTGCGCAGTTCAGTGGGGATCGAGGCGTCCGGCCGGGCCGTCTGGGTGGCGATCTGCCTCTCGGCGAACTGCTTGATGGCCAGCGAGACCGGGTGCTTGCGCGTCGTCGAGGACGATCGGCACGCCCCGGTTGATCGTCGCCGGCACGTCGCGCGACGAGGGGATCTGCGCCGAGATCGGCGACTTGATCGTCTTCTCGACCTCGGCGAGCGTCAGGCCCACCTTGGAGTCGGCCCGGTTGAGCACGACCCGCCAGCGCTCGCGCGGGTAGTTGAGCAGGTCGAGGGTCTCGAGGGTGAGCTTGAGGTTCTTCAGCGCCGGGATGTCCAGGGTCGCCATCAGCGCGACCACGTCGCTCTGGTCGAACGCGGCGAGCACCTGGTCGTCGAAGGCCGGCGGGGTGTCGACGACCACGTAGTCGTACTCCTGCTTGAGCAGGTGCAGGACCTTGGTCACCAGGGCCGCGGTCACGGCTGCGCCGCCCTCGGGCTCCATCGGGGCGACCAGCGTCGTGAGCCCCGGCGAGTGCGGGGTCAGCAGGGCCTGCAGCGCCGGGCAAGTCCAGGTTGTCGGCCGAGCGGCACGGCGTCGGCGATGGTGTGGGCGGGGAAGAGCTGCAGGGCGATCGCCACGTCGCCGAAGGCCAGGTCGAGGTCGACCAGGCAGACGTCGCGTCGGCCGTGGTCGGCCAGCGCCGCGGCGAGGTTGGTGGCCAGCGTGGTCTTGCCGCAGCCGCCCTTGGCCGAGAAGACCGTGACGAGGATTCCGGTGCCGGCCGCGTCCTCCTCGGGTGCGGGGGCCCCGGCCTGGTCGCGCAGGGCCCGGGTGAGATCCCGCGAGCGCGCCACCGCCGCGTTGAGCCCCGCGAGGTCGCGCTCCTCGACGACCTCGCGGACGCCGGCCCGCAGCGACTCGGCCAGCAGCGACGTGTCGATCCGCCGCCGGACGAGCACCACGCCAAACCAGGGCCGCGCCACCCGCATCCGCTCGGCCAGGGCGAGAGCCGATCCCTGGTCGATGGTCGGGCCGATCACCGCCAAGTCGGCCGCCGGGTCCGCGTCGAGCTCGCGCTGGAGGGCGTCCAGCGAGACCACCAGCCGCGAGTCCGGGCCCAGCGCGGAGCGCAGGGTCTCGGCGGCGGCCGCGTCGTGATCGACGATCAGAGTCATGGTGAGGGATGCCGGTTCCTATGCGTCGACGTCACTGGAAGAGGTTCCGGGCGTCCACGCCGACGCCGGGGGCGATCGGCACGGACTTGTCGGTCAGGATCGCGAAGTAGAGCTCGCCCTGGGTCTGGCCGAAGATGATCTTCTGCGCCTGGGCTTGGTCCACCGCGAGCGTCAGCAGCGCGACCGGGTACGTCGACTCGACCTGCGTCCCATCCGGGTTGGTCTGCGTCTCGGTCAGCGTGGTCGTGCCCGCCCGTGGCGATGACCGGGACGGAGGGCAGCAGCACCTGGGTGGCCGTCTTCGCCGGCGTTGGGCTGGCCCTCGGGGCGCGCGGTGGTGAGGAAGATCGCCACGTTGGTTCCGGGCTGGTTGTCCAGGAAGGCCGCCGCGCGCTGCGGGTCGCCCAGTTGGATCGAGATCGCGACCTTGCCCTCGGGGATCACGCCGGCCGCCGTGCTTCCCGGCGTTCCGAACTGCTGCTGCAGGATCTGCTGGCCGGTGAAGATCGGCGTCAGGGCGACCAGGTCAGCGACCGGGGTGATGTCGCTGAGGGCCCCCGGGGCCACCGAATCGGCCGCGACGGTCTTCTTCTCGAGCAGCCCGGCAGACTGGGCGGCGTTGCCCGTGGTGCCGGCCGGGATCTCCGCGGTCGCGACCAGCACGGAGACCGGCTCCTGCCCCTCCAAGGCCCGGTCGTTGATCCCCTTGACGTACAGGAAGATCAACGCCGTGCCGAGTGCGGCGACGACAATTGCGGCGATCAGCAGCAGCGTGCGACGTCCCATGGCTCCTCTATCGGTACTAGGGCCGGTTGAGTGAACTGGTCACACCCGAGCCCAGCGACTCGGCGAGGCGTTCGCCCGACCGATTCGTCCGGTGCGTCGCCTGGCCGCCCCCGCTGACCATGGGGTGAGCACACCTGTGTGCTCTCCCGCAGGCTAGCGCGGGATTGGCCCGGTTCCGTGCACCGGAGGGGGTCCGACCACACGGGCGAGTCGCCTCGTCGTCCGAACGGTGGACCTGTCGCGGTCGGCGATTCCCCCGATCGGTCCTTGTGCCGGCGCCCGTGACGTGTGCGTGGTCAGCCCGCCGCCACCGTCGTGACGACCCGGGCCCGGGTGGTCGGCTGGGCCCAGTCGCGCTCGGTGGACTTGAGCGAGAGCCCGGCGCGGGCCAGGAAGGGGACGGCGGCCACCGCCGGGAGCCACGGCTGCGGGGCGAGCGCGAGCACGGTGAACAGCAGCCCGGTCAGCGTGGTGCCCGAGGGCCAGTCGAGCCGAGTAGACGGCCATGGTGCCGGGCGGGGCGGGGGTGTCGCGCGGTCCCCGCAGGTCGGCCCGGTGCGGGCGGCGCACGGAATGCCGCATGCAGGCCGCGACCACGAGCGCGGCGCAGGAGGCCGCCGAGGCGAGCACGGCCACGACCTGCGGTGGCGCTGGCCGGCGCCGGGGCGCGGACGACGGCGGCAGCCGAGGGCGATCAGCGTGGCGACACCCACGCACTCGGCGGTGACCCGGGCCTTGGCCCAGTAGGCGTGCCGCCACCACCCCGGGATCGTGGAGAGCCAGAGCGACCCTGAGCCGTCCAGGCAGAACGCGTTGACGCCGAAAAGCAGGCCGGCGCCGGCCGCCACCAGGCCCGGGACGAGAACCAGCGAGGTCCAGGGCAGTTGCGGCGATGGCCGCCACGAGCCCGGGAGGATCGCCCAGGACCACCAGGCCGCGCCGCAGGCGAGGCCGACCGCCAGACTGACGCGCGGTCGACGGCGAGCAGTTCAGCTGCGAGCGAGGCGGCTCAGCGGGCGTCGGGCCATGAGTTGCCCCTCGCGCGTCGATCCGCCGGCGATGGGCCGGCGCAGGGCCCACGCAGTGGCGCGGGCTCCGGCGAACGCGGCGACCGAGTGCCAGCAGGACCAGCAGTGAGCGCTGACCCAGCACCCAGCGGGGCCAGTCGGCGTTCGATCCGGCGATGGCGCCGAGAAAGACCTCGCGGGTGGGTGACGCGTCGAGGAGCGCCGTGAGCAGATCCGGCTCGCACCACGAGGACCGTGCCCGCGACCAGCAGGCCCGCGAGCGACCCAGACGGCCCAGCGGCCCGTCTCGGGTGGCGCGCACGCCGATGACCGTCCAGCGCGATGGCCTGGCCGGTCACGGTCATCGCGACGATGAACAGCACGAGGGTGGCGCATCCCGGGGAGTGGTCCGGCTGGCCCGTCCGTGACCAGGCTGGTCACCGCGGCCAGGGCGATGACCTGGGCGGCCCAGGCCAGGTTCAGCGGGGCGAGCAGCAGCGAGGCCGCGAACCAGGTGCGACGGCCGGACCGGGAAGGCGGTGAGCTGCTCGGAGGGGTAGAGCTCATTGCCGCCACCGGCGGTGAGCGGCGCGAGCACGGCCAGGACGACGAAGGCCAGGTAGAGCGTGGGGCCGAGTGAGGGCGAGGTCGAACGCCGTCTCGCTCGGCAGCGCGCGCGCCCCCCAGGCGGCGGCGACGCAGAGCGGCGGGAGCAGCACGACGACCGAGGCCAGCGCCAGTCGCGCCGAGGGCCGGCGCACCATCCGCCAGCGCAGCGCCACCAGCGCGGCGAGCTGGCCTCGGGGCGGCGTCACGCCAGCAGCTCGCGGTAGCGCGCGGCGCCCTCGCGGCCGGCCAGCTCGATCGCTGGGGCCGCGGCGACCACCTGCCCGCGCCGCAGGACCACGGCCTCGTCGCAGGCCTGCACCGCGAGGTCGAGCAGGTGGGTGGAGACCAGCACGGCCGAGCCCGGCGGCGCGCAGTTCGCCGGATCAGCTCCAGGGTGGCCTCGACCCCCAGCGGGTCGACGCCGTCGAACGGCTCGTCCAGCAGGAGCACCTTGGGCTCGTGGAACGCGGCCAGCACGACCGACATGCGGCGGCCCATGCCGTGCGAGAAGCCGGCCGTGATCCGGTCGGCCGCGGCGAGCAGGTCGAAGCGGTCGAGCAGGTCCGTCGCGCGGTCGGTCCAGGACGGGTCGAGCCCGCGCAGGCGCGCCGCCAGCGCGAGGTGCTCCCACGGGGTGGCCCGCGGGATCAGCCCGCCGACGTCGGGGCAGTAGCCGACGATCTCGCGCACCCGGTCCGGGTGGCGGGCGGCGTCCTCGCCGTCGATGGCCACGGACCCGCTGCGTGGGCGGGAGCACGCCGCCCAGGACGCGCAGGGTGGTCGACTTGCCGGCGCCGTTGCGCCCGACCAGCGCGACCGACGGAGCCGCCGGCGACGGTCAGGTCGAAGCCGTCGACGGCCGTCACCGACCCGAAGGAGACGGTGAGGCCCCGAACCTCGACGACGGCGGTCATGGGGTCATGATGCCGTGCCGGGGCCCGGGGCCTCGTCGTCCGGGTGGGGGACTCAGCTGTAGAGCGCCTCGACCTCGTTGCCGAAGTCCTTCATCACGATGTTGCGCTTGAGCTTCATCGACGGGGTGAGGTGGCCGGTGTCCTCGGTGAAGTCGACCGCCAGGATCTTGAACTTCTTGATCGCCTCGGCGTGCGAGACGGCCTTGTTGGCCTCGTCGACCGACCGCTGGATCTCGGCGATGACGTCGTGGTCCTCGGCCGCCTGGGCCGGGGTCAGGTCGGCGGGCTTGCCGTGGATCCCGAGCCAGATGGGCAGCGACTCCGGGTCGAGGGTGACGAGGCAGCCGATGAACGGCTTGCCGTCCCCGACCACCATGCACTGGCTGATCAGGGTGTGGGCCCGCAGGCGGTCCTCGAGCACGGCGGGCGCGACGTTCTTGCCGCCGGCCGTGACGATGATCTCCTTCTTGCGGCCGGTGATCTTGATGAAGCCGTCGTCGTCGATCTCGCCGATGTCGCCGGTGTGGAACCAGCCGTCCTCGATCGCCTCGGCGGTCGCGGCCTCGTTGTTCCAGTAGCCCTGGAAGATGTGCGCGCCGCTCAGCATGATCTCGCCGTCGTCGGCGATCCGGACGCCGGTGCCCGGGAGCGGGCGGCCGACGGTGCCGACCTTGAACTGCGTCGGGGTGCCGACGGAGGTCGCGGCCGAGGTCTCGGTGAGCCCGTAGCCCTCGAGCACGGTGAGGCCGATCCCGCGGAAGAAGTGGCCGAGCCGCGAGCCGAGCGCGGCGCCGCCGGAGACGCCCCACGCGCAGCGGCCGCCGAGGCGGGCCCGCAGCTTGGAGTAGACGAGCTTGTCGAAGAGCGCGTGCTGGAGCTTCAGCCCGAGGCTGGGGCCTCCGGTGTCCAGCGCGGTGCTGTAGCGGATCGCGACATCAGCGGCGCGGTCGAAGATCGCGCCCTTGCCCTCGCCCGCGGCCTTCGCCTGCGCGCCGTTGTAGACCTTCTCGAAGACGCGCGGCACCGACAGGATGAACGACGGCTGGAACTCCCCGAGGTCGTCGAGCAGGTTCTTGATGTCGGGGGAGTGGCCCATCGTGACGCCGTTGTAGACGCACGAGATCTGGATGATCCGGCCGAAGACGTGCGCAAGCGGCAGGAACATCAGCGTCGACGAGTCCGCCTCGAAGACCTCGCCGAGCGCTCCCACCGCGTTGTAGGAGTCATGCAGGAAGTTGCCGTGGGTGAGCATGCAGCCCTTGGGCCGCCCGGTGGTGCCCGGACGTGTAGATGATCGTGGCGAGGTCCTTGGCGGTCACCGCCTTGCGCCGCGCCTCGATCTCCCCGTCGGGCACGTCCGCGCCGAGGGTGGCCAGCGACTCGATGACGCCGCCGTCGAGGTTCCAGATGTGCTTGAGCCCGGGCAGGTCGCCGAGGACGTCCTCGACGATCCCCTCGTGCTTGTCGGTCTCGACGAAGACCGCGACCGAGCCCGAGTCGCCGAGGATCCACTGGACCTGCTCGGCCGATGAGGTCTCGTAGATCGGCACGACGACGCCGCCGGCGGACCAGATGGCGAAGTCCGCGAGCGTCCACTCGTACCGGGTGCGGGACATGATCGCGACCCGCTCGCCGACCTGGACTCCGGAGGCGATCAGGCCCTTGGCCAGCGCGTTGACCTCGGCGAGGAAGTCGCGCGCGGTCACGTCCTCCCAGCGGGAGCCGGCCCGGCGCCGGAACGCGACGTTGTGGGGTGACTTGATCGCGTTGTCGACGATCAGTCCCGAGAGGTTGGCCTCGGGGGCCACCTCTCGCAGGGGGGGGACGATCAGTTCGCGCACAGTGCTCTCCTCGATGACTGCGGGGCCTCGGAAGGGCCGGGGGTGGGTCGGAACCGGACGTGGACTGCCAGGAGTCTGGCCCGTGCGGGCCATGGCGCTGGCCACATGCGGGCCTCCTTCCGACACTAGACGTCGTATGCGCGAAAAGCACCCCCTGGGTCAGGCATTGTGCGCGCCCTGACACGGGCAGATGGCATCCTGCGGGCATGCCGAGCGTGGACCTCATCGACGAGACCTTCGTCGCCGCGTCCGCCGGCCCAGGTCGCAGTCCGGGTGGCCGACCCGGTGCAGTGGCGCCGTTGGTGGCCCGCGCGGCGGCTTGAGGTCTTCATGGACCGCGGCGAGCGTGGGATTCGCTGGTCGATCACCGGAGACCTGGTGGGGTCGGCCGAGATCTGGCTGGAGCCGGTCCTCGACGGCACGCTCGTGCACTACTTCGTTCGCGCCGAGCCGCCTGGAGGGGCCGGCGAGGGCGGCCCGGCGGCCGTCCAGGGCCGGCGGGGCGCCCGGCTGAGGGCCCGCGAGGCGAGGGCCTGGAAGCAGCACGTGTGGGCGCTGAAGGACGACCTCGAGTCCGGGCGTCGACCCGGTGAGCCGGTCGCCGGCCCCACCGCCGGGCCGACCCCGGCGGTCAAGTCCGCGGGCTGATCGGCCGAACGATCTGGGGTGAGCCCTCTCACCTCCTCCGGCACGCCCGCGGCCAGCCTGCCTGACCGCGTGCGGTGCCCGCGCTGCTCGGCGCTCGCGGCTGCTGGTGCGGCCTGGTGCGGCCAGTGCCTGTACGACCTGCGCACACCCGAGCCGATGCTCCCCCCGGATCCGACTCCCGCGGCTGGCGCCGGGGCCGAGTCCGAGTCTGGGTCGGCTGCGCTCCCCGAGGACCCCCAGGATGGGTCCGCTGCGGCCGCACCCTCCGGCTCGGGCCGGCACCGCCGCGCCGGCACGAGCCGCGCCGACGCGAGCCCCGCCGCCACGAGCCCTGCCGACGCATCGCCGGGGCCCGGGCCCTCGGCCTTGGAGCCCGGCTCGTCCGCACCAGCGGGCGAGGATCCCGCCGCGCTGGCCCAGCGCACCCTGGACATCGCTGCTGGCGCGTGGACCCCGCCGCCTCGGGATCGGTCCCGGGCGGCGGCTGGGTGGAGCGGCTGGCCGAGCCGGGGGCCCGCCTCGGCGTGATGATCGGCGGGACGCTCGCGGTCACCGCTGCGCTCTTCGCGCTGTTCGCCCTCGTCGGGGTCGTGCTTCGGGTAGCGCGGATCAGCCCGGTCCGCCGGCCTTGCGCAGCAGCTCGAGCTGCGCCCCGGTACCGATCGCGATCACGACGGCTCCCGGCGCGAGAGCCGTGCCGTCGGCAGGGTTCAGCGAGAACGGGCCCCCCTCGTGGGAGCGCAGCGCCAGCAGCAGCCCGTCGCCCACGCGGTGCTCGCGGATCTGCTGGACGGTGGCGCCGTCGAGGGCGGACCCAGACCGCACCACGACCTCCTCAAGCCGGAACTCCACGTCCGCGTCGTGCATCGCCACGTCGAGGAAGTCGACGACATGGGGCTGCAGGGCGAAGGCGGCCACCCGGTTGCCGCCGATCCGCTGCGGGTTGACGACGTGGGAGGCCCCCGCGCGCATGAACTTGCGCTCGGCGTCGTCGGTGCGCACCCGGGCGATGATCACGAGGTCGGGGTTGATGGCGCGGGCGGTCACCGTGACGAAGAGCGAGGCGGCGTCGTCGTCCAGCGTGGCGACCAGGGTGCCGGCGCGTTCGATGCCGGCGCGCCTGAGCTCCTCGTCGCGCGAGGCGTCACCCAGCAGGTGCGGGTACGGGCAGTCGGCCAGCCGCTCGGCGTCGTTGTCGACCACCACGACCCGCTGGCCGGACTTGGCCAGCTGGTGCGCCGCGGCCCGGCCGACCCGCCCCCAGCCGCAGACGATCGCGTGGCCGGACAATGCCGTCGATCTCGCGGTCCATCCGTCGCCTTCCCCATGCGTCGCCCAGCGGGCCCTCGATCGCTGACTCCAGCAGAGCGGTCAGCGTGTAGAGCGCCGCGCCCACCCCGACGAGCAGGAAGGCCATCGTGAAGACCTTCTCCGCGGCGCCGAACGGCTGCACCTCGCGGAACCCGACGGTGGTCACCGTGGTGACCGCCTGGTAGGCCGCGTCGAGCCAGCTGAAGCCCAGCAGGACGTAGCCGACCGTCCCCACGCAGATGATCACGCCCAGCGCGAGCAGCCCGCGGCGCAGGCGGGTGCCCACGGGGGCTCTGACCGGCGCTGGCACGCGCCCATTGTTCCGGTCCGGCGGTTGCGGCGGGGGAGCGATGCCGAACTCGTCGTCCTGCGTGTCGCGCGGCCGAGCCACTACGCTCCCGCCATGGCCGACCAGACCGAGTCCCACATCACCATCTCGAGCGACCCCGCCACGATCATGGCCGTGATCGCCGACCTGTCGACGTACCCCGAGTGGACGGGTGGCGTGCGCGCGACCGAGGTGCTCACCGAGTACGACGACGGCCGCCCGGGCGACGCGCGGATCAGCCTCGAGTCCGGCCCGATCAAGGACACCTACACCCTCGGCTACGAGTGGGACGGCGACAACTCGGTCGTCTGGCAGATCACCGAGCCGGGGACGATGGTGACGGGCATGGACGGGGTGTACGAGCTCGTCGACAACGGCGACGGCACCACCACGGTGATCTACCGCCTCGCGGTCAAGGTCAACCTGCCGATGCTCGGGCATGATGAAGCGCAAGGCCGAGAAGGTCATCACCGACAGCGCCCTCAAGGGGCTGAAGAAGCGGGTCGAGGGCTGAGCGGGCGCGCAGCGCGTCGCCCCTCGGCCCTCCGGGTAGCGTGCGCCCATGCGCGTCTTGCTCTTCACCGGCAAAGGCGGGGTCGGCAAGACGACCACCGCCGCCGGCACCGCCGCCTGGGCGGCCCACCACGGGTTGAAGACCCTGGTGGTCTCGACCGACGCCGCGCACTCCCTGGCCGACGCGTTCGGCGCCCCGGTGGGCGGCGAGCCCACCGAGGTGGGCCCGTCGCTGTACGTCCAGCAGGTCGACGCCCAGGCCCGGTTCGAGCGCTCCTGGCGCGAGGTGCAGTCGTACCTGCTGTCCGTGCTCGACAGCGTGGGCGTGGACCCGGTCGAGGCCGAGGAGCTCACCGTCCTGCCCGGGGCCGAGGAGGTCCTCGCCCTGCTCGAGGTGCGCGACCAGGTGCGCTCCGGCCGCTGGGACCTCGTGGTGGTCGACTGCGCGCCGACCGCCGAGACCCTGCGGCTGCTGGCCCTGCCGGAGGCCCTCGGCTGGTACATGGACCGGGTCTTCCCGAAGGAGCGGCGGGTGGTCCGCACGCTGCGCCCGGTGCTCACCCGGGTCGCCGGCGTCCCGATGCCGCAGGACCGGGTCTTCGACGCCGTCGAGCGGCTGCACGCCGAGCTCGCCGAGGTGCGCGAGGTGCTCACCGATGTGGGCACCACGGTGCGGCTCGTGCTGACCCCTGAGTCGGTGGTGGTCGCCGAGGCGCGCCGCACGCTCACCACGCTGTCGATGTACGGCTACCGCGTCGACGGGGTGATCGCCAACCGGGTCTTCCCCGCTGACGGCGCCGACGGCTGGCGCAGCGGGTGGGTCGAGGCGCAGGCCGCCCAGCTGGCCGAGGTCGAGCACTCGTTCGCGCCCATGCCGGTCTACCGCTCGCCGTACCGCGCCGCCGAGCCGGTGGGGGTCGGCGCGCTGCTGGAGACCGCGGCCGACCTGTACTCCGTGCCCGGCGCGCCCGACCCGTTCGCGCTGCCGGAGGCCGCCGAGACCGTCGTGGTCGAGCGCTCGGGCCAGGAGTTCGTGCTGTCGATCGCGCTGCCGTTCGCCGACCGCGAGGACACCGAGCTGGTGCGCAAGGGCGATGAGATCGTGCTCACCGTGGGGTCGTACCGACGGGTGCTCGCGCTGCCGAGCGCCTTGCGCCGCTGCACGGTGGCCGGCGCCGCGCTGCGCGACGGGCGGCTGCGGATCCGGTTCGAGCCCGACCCCGAGCTGTGGGCCCCGCTGTGAGCGAGCAGGCGCACGCCACCCCGCCCGGCGCCGGGCCGGGGCTGGGCACCGCGGCCGAGGAGGCCGCCCGGCTCTTCGAGGCGCTGCAGGAGTGGGCGCGGCGCACGGGCGCGGGCGCGTCCGAGCACATGGCGACGGGGTCGCCGGAGTGCCAGCTGTGCCCGGTGTGCCAGCTGCTCTCGCTGGTGCGCTCGGCCCAGCCGGAGGTCTTCGCCCACCTCTCCGACGCCTCGGCGTCCCTGCTGTCGGCCCTGCGCGCCGCGATGGACGCCCATGAGCGTGACTGGGCCGCCCGCCGCGGGACCGTCGAGCACATCGACATCGGCTGAGCGCGGCGTCCATGGGCCTCACGATCGGGATCGACATCGGCGGCACCAAGGTCGCCGGCGGGGTCGTCGACGACTCGGGGGCCGTGGTCGCCCGGATGCTGCGGTCCACCCCCTCGCATGACCCGGAGGAGGTCGAGCGGGTCATCGCCGACGTCGTCGCCGAGCTGGCCAAGGGCCGCCAGATCGAGGCGGTCGGCCTCGGCGCGGCCGGCTTCATCGACGAGGGCCGCTCGATCGTGCGGTTCTCGGCCAACCTCGCCTGGCGGCACGAGCCGCTGCGCGAGCGGGTGGAGCGGCGCACCGGCCTGCCGGTGGTGGTCGAGAACGACGGCAACGCCGCGGCCTGGGCCGAGTACCGCTACGGCGCCGGCCTGGACGCCGATCCGCTGCTGGTCGTCTGCGTCGGCACCGGGATCGGCGGCGGGATCGTGGTCGGCGGCCGGCTGCTGCGGGGGGCCTTCGGGACCGCGTCGGAGTTCGGCCACTTCCGGGTCGTGCCGGACGGGGTGCTCTGCGGGTGCGGCCAGCGGGGGTGCTGGGAGCAGTACGGCAGCGGCAACGCCCTCGTCCGCGAGGCCCGGCCCAGGCGGCGGCGGACCCCAAGCGCGCCGCCACGCTGCTCGCGCTCGGTGGGGGGACCGCCGACGGCATCACCGGACGGCACGTGACCCAGGCGGCGCAGCGGGGTGATCTCGGTGGCGCTGGCCGCCTTCGGCGTGGTGGGCGCGCTGGCTCGGCCAGGGCATCGCCGACCTCGTCGAGACCCTCGACCCGCGACGCGTGGTCCTCGGGGGAGGGGTCAGCGAGGCCGGGCCGCTGCTGCTGGAGCCGACGCAGCGCGCGTACGAGGCCGCGCTGTCAGGCGGCTCGAACCGCCCGCACGCCGACTGGTGCTGGCCGCGCTGGGCAACGAGGCGGGCGTGGTCGGCGCCGCCGACCTCGCCCGCCGCCGCTAGATGCGCTACTCGACCAGGCGGACGATCTTCGGTCCGGCGCCGAGGTAGGGGATCTCGCCCGCGGTTGCCCGACGCCTCGGACGGGAGGGCGGTGTACGGGAAGGCGTAGACGGTCACCGAAGTGAGGTTCTGCGACCCTGCCTCAAGGCCGTTGGTGGCACTCGCGGTGGAACTGCCGTTGGCGGCGTTGGGGTTCTCGTCGGTGATGAAGACGGCGCGGAAGTCGACGATCGGGTAGAAGCCGTTCGGCGGGTTGACCGCGTAGTTGAGCACGGGGACGAAGAAGAAGCGCGGCGAGTCGTAGATCGCCGGATCGAGCTTCTGGTCGGCGGGCAGCGTGCCGGCCGGTGAGGTCGTTCAGCTTGAACTGTCCGGGGGCCCCAGGCAGGAAGCACGACGAGCACGTCGTTGTTCACGCTCTCGCCGAGGACGCGTGTAGTTGGCCCGGCGAGCACGGCGCCGTCGGACCGGTCACCAGCCGTCCCTGGTAGGTCTGCCGTCCGCGGTGAAGCCCTTGATGAGGCCGTCGCTCGTGGTGTCGACCTTGTTGCCGTTGTTGATCGTCCATGCAGTTGGCGCCCTCGCGGGTGGCGAACTCGTCGAGTTGGCCCCCGGGATGGCCTGGTTGGCCGGGCTCGTGCGGCAGTTGTCGGAGATGGTCTTGGGCGGGAAGCACCCCGCCGAAGATCGTGACGCCGTGGTCGATACCCGCCTGGATGTTCAGCGACAGCCGGTCCTGCATCTGGGTGAGGATGGTTCCGTCGCTGGCAGCGCGCGGGCTGTCGAGCAGGCCGAAGTCGCCGGTCTGCTTCTCTCCGCAGTCATCGTCGAGATCCACTCCACCCGCCATCGTTGAGCTGCAGCGTCTTGGAGATCGGCTGGCTCTTGGAGATGCCGGCGTTGTTCTCGACCCGGATGTACCAGACCCCGACACGGTGTCGACGACGTCCGGCACAGTGACCGTGATCCGGTCGGGATCGTTCCCTGGGTCACCGATCCCTGGCGTCGGGAGCCGGGTCGACGACCGTTCCGGCGCCGGAGTGAGCCGCGTGGTGTTGGTGTCAGGTCGACGACGACGTTGACGTCGCCGCGGGTGAAGTACACCTTGCTTCGGCGAGGTGCCGAACTTGTCGCCGAAGATGTTGACCAGGGTCTTGAGAGCGTTGGCGCCGGACGTGTCGAGCGGCACCTCCAGGATGCGATGGTGTCCAGGTCCGGCACCGAGTTGCCGTTGCTGCTGGCCGGGGTGAACGCGGGGTCGGCTCCGGGGGCGCCTGGGCGCCCGACTTCAGCACCTGGTGGCCGAGGGAGCAGTCGACCGGCAGGAAGAACGGCAGGACGCGCCGGGTGAGCGATCGCGGCCGCCGCGTACGCCTGGACGTCGGTGTCCGAGAAGCCGATCGCGTTGGCCAGGCCGAATGTGACGTTGGCAGGGGGCGCGGTGACCTGCACCCGGTCGGTGCCGACGACGTCGATCTCGCCGTTGGCGAAGTCGTCGTCGTCGAACTGGGCGGGGGTCCAGGAGCCGGTGTCCATGCCGCTGGTGGCGTTGTTGAGCAGGTAGGCGTAGGCGGAGGCCTTCGCGTTCGCGGCGCTCGGCAACTCGCGGGCGCCTGCCAAGGCGGCGAAGTCCGCCGTCGTCTGCACCTGCCGCTTGCGGGAGAGCGCGTTGCCGATGTCGACGGCCAGGGCGCCCACCGCGAAGAGCAGGATCACCAAGATCGCGGTGATGACGGCGATCGCTCCGTGGTCGCGCGATTGCGGTTCTTGGCCTCGGGTCGTGTACATGGTCACCATCTCACGGACTGCACGGCGGGCTGAGGTAACCGGCGCTGTTCGCTGTCACGTTCTCCACCCGGATGTCGGCCGTCTGGGAGATGTCCCGTCGGGCGGGAGGAAGGGCAGGAACGGGAAGTTGAAGTCGTAGTAGGGGAACTCGACCCGCACCGTCGCGTCGCCGCCGATGACCGGCGGGTTGGGGTACTCGATCCACGGTGACCGACACGTCGGAGGCGTTCTTGTTGACCTTGGCCCTCGCCGAAGGTGACCAACTCCGGTGCAGTTGCGGCGTCCCGACCGCGGCCTGGCGGGCCACCTCGCGGGCGGCCGCGGCGCCGGTCTGGAGCTCCCAGAAGAAGACCGAGTACTGGATGATGCCGAAGACCAAGAGCAGGAAGAGCGGAACGCACCAGGGCGAACTCGACAGCGGCGGCACCGTCGTCGCGGCGCGCGCTACCGGTCGCCGGCTGGAGCCGGCCCGGGCGGGCGCGGCCCTGCGGCGGGCCATGTGGCGTGTCACTGTCAATCATCAACGACCCCGATCTCTCGTCAACTTGATCGCTACGCGTGGAGAGGCCTGGAGAACGAGGTCTGCGACCCGAATGGCTGGCCAACTGTGACCAATCGGGTGACGTCCCGTGCTGCGGCAAGTGCCCGATATCTGTGGTCTGTGTCATCCGCCGAACGGTTGATTCTGGGCTGCCTTCGCCAGGAATCACCCTGACAGACGTAACGAAGTGCCGTACCGTTCCGATATCGCGCGGGTCCCACCCTAGTTGGCTGCCCCCTCCGGGGGTGGGACCGCGCGATGCCTTTGCTCTGCCGGCAGTGTCCCGCGCGAGTCGGCCAGCCGGGCCATCGTCCGTCTGGACGGCGTGTCGCGCCGAACGCCCAGGGTCCGCGGCCGGCCCGGGCTGCCGATCGTGCGCCAAGGTGGACCGGTGCGGATCGCCACCTGGAACGTGCGCGGACTCCGAGATGACGCGCGCCTGCTGACCGAGGTGCTGCTCGCCGAGCGCCCAGACGTGCTCTGCCTGCAGGAGGCCCCGCTCGGCTGGCGGTCGGCGAGCCGGCTTGCGCCGCTGGGCGGATCGGTGCGGCCTGCGGGTGGCGGTGCAGGCCGCCAACCGCGAGACCGCGCTGCTGGTCTCACCTCGGGTCGAGGTGGTCGCCGCGGGGGACCTGGACCTGCCGTACCCGCCTGGCCGCACCGCCGAGGGCGGCCGCCTGGGCCGAGGTGGACGGTCGCCGGTCTGAGGGCGACCGTCGTCAGCGTCCACCTGGGGCTCGACCCGGCCGAGCGGCTGGAGCAGGCCCACGTCGTACGTCAGGCGACGACGCGGTGGTCGGACGCGCCGCTGGTCATCGCCGGCGACCTCAACGAGCGGCCGACCGAGCCCGCGGCCCGGGTGCTGGCCGAGGGACTGCAGGACGCAGGTGCCGCCGAAGACGCGCCGACCTTCCCCGCGCGCGCAGCCGACCAGGCGGATCGACGCCGTGCTGGTCGATCCCCGGCTGCGGGTGGTCGCCTGCCGCACGCTGACCGGGCTACGAGCGCGCCACCGACCACTGCCCGGTGATCGTGGACCTCGAACCCGCCTGATCGCGCGGCCCCGGTCAGGTGGCGGAGTAGCCGGGCGACGAGCTCCTGGGCGAGCTGCTCCATGAAGAGCCCGATGTCGGTGACGACGCCGGTGGCCTGGGCCGAGCCGCGGTCGGACAGCTTGGTGACCGTCGCCGGGTTGATGTCGACGCAGACCAGCGGGATCTTGGCCGGCAGCAGGTTGCCGGTGGCGATCGCGTGCAGCATGGTCGCGACCATGATCGCGTAGCCGACGCCGCCGAGCTCGCCCCGCATCGCCCGCTGGCCCTCGATCACGTCGGTGTAGACGTCGGGCAGCGGCCCGTCGTCGCGCACCGACCCGACGAGCACGAACGGCTTGTCGTTGCGCACCATCTGGGCCATCACGCCGGTCTTGATCAGCGCCGGCCTCGACCGCCCCGGCGATCGAGCCCGTAGTGGCGGACCTGGTTGATCGCGCGGATGTGGTGCTCGTGGCCGTGGTCGACGCCGGAGCCCTTGGACAGGTCGACGCCGAGCGAGGTGCCGTAGATCGCCGACTCGATGTCGTGGGTGGCGAGCGCGTTGCCGGCGAAGAGCACGTCGACGTACCCGGCGTCGATCAGCGCCGACATCGCCGGCGCCGCGCCGGTGTGCACCACCGCGGGGCCGCAGACCCACAGGATCCGCTCGCCGGCGGCCTTGACGTCGCGCATGTCGCTGGGCGATCTGCTTGACCTGCAGCGCCTGCGGCTTCTCGCTGGACACGACGGAGTTCATGAACTCGAAGACGCTCTCGTCGGCCTGCTCCTTGGGCGGCAGGATGACGCGTACGCCCTGGGCGCCGCAGACGACGCGCTCGCCGGCCCGCACGTCGCTGACCGGCACGGTGCGCACCGTCCCGGCCGCCTCGTCGACGACCAGCCCGCAGTCCATCTCGGGGTTGCCGACCCGGATCCAGCGCTCGCCGACGCGGACCTCGGTGTCGAGGTTCGTGGAGGAGTAGAAGTCGATCGGGAACACCCCGTCCTGCTCGACCGGCTTGATCACCGCCTCGCCGGGGTCGACCAGGTTGACCCCGTGGGTCTGCAGCCGCTGGGTGATGCTCTGCAGCGTCACCTCGTCGGGGGCCGTGATGGTGATCCGGGCGTAGGAGTCGTCCTCGGGGCGCTTGCCGACGTCGAAGCGCTCGATCAGGTAGTCGCCGCCGAGCTCGCAGGATGTCGTCCAGGGTGCGCGACAGCATTCCCGAGTCCAGCACGTGGCCGCTGAGCTCGACCTTCTCCGACTGGGTCACGGGTTGCCTCCGGGGGTGGTGACGATCGACGCGATGCTCACGTAGCGGCAGGCGGTGAGCCTAGCCATCGATGCCTGCGACCGCAGGGGTCAGACGACAGCCCCGTCGTCGGGCCCGTCGTCGACCCGGGGACCGTCGCCCATCCGGGCGACCAGCGTGCCGAAGCCGGCGAGGAAGCCGACCACCCCCAGCAACGGCGGGCCACCCGGAGACGCTCCAGCCGAGCAGGGTGGCCAGCGTCAGCAGGAGCGGACCGCCCAGGACCCCCGCCCAGGCCCACCGAGTCACCGCGTCACCGCGTGGCGCGGCCGGGGGCGGCGGGGGGACGAAGTGGTCTTCGTCGTCGGGCTCGGGCTCCGGTCCGGTGGGCGCGCCGCGGGCGGCGAGCCGGGCCTCGATGTCGGCCCAGTCGGCGTCCGCTCCCGGGGGATCCGGGTGGCTCTGCTCGGCTTGGTCCGGCCGATCCGTGGCCCGCCGCAGGGTCCGGCGGCCGGGGCTGGGCTCGTCGTCGGTGCGTCCGCCGCGGGCGCGACCCGGCCCGCGGCGGTCCTCGGCGCCCGGGGCGTCCTGGTCGTAGCCGGCCACGATCGCCCGCCAGGCCTCGTCGAGGTCGGGCGGGAGGTCGGCCGGGGCGGCCGCCGGTGGTGGCGTCCGCGTCGGCCTCCAGCTCGGCCTCGAGCTCGGGCAGGTGCGCGTCGAGGACCTCGCGCGCCCGCGCGGCGGCGTCCCCGGCCACGAAGAGCCGGTCGAGCGGCCGGTCGCCGACGGGCACGTGCAGCAGGTGCGTCAGCCGGCCCTCGACCGGCAGCGCGTACGCCGCCACCCCCGCATCCGCGAGCAGCCCGAGCATCGCGTCGGCGAGCTGCGGATCGAGATCCGACAGCGACTGCCACCGCTCAGCGGGCAGCCCGTTGCCGCGGGCGCCGTGCGGGATCGGGGTCATGGCGGGGGGCGTGAGGAGTCAGCAGCGCGGTTCAGGGGCGGGCCGCGGGCGCCAGCCGCCGGACGAACGTCCAGGCTGCGCTCCTCGATCAGTCGGCGCGTCGTAGTCCAGCGTGGCGACGTGGAAGCTGTCGCGCAGCATGACCTCCTCGGCGTCGACCGAGGACGCGTGCGCCATGATCCACTCGGCGTTGCTCTTCTCGACCACGTGGTCGACCGCGCTCTGCAGCATGAGCATCGGCTGGTCGACCTTGGCGATGTCGGCGCGGACAGCCGGCCACAGGCCGTGGGCCATCGAGTACGCGGCGCGCAGCGGGATCTTGTCGTAGGCCGATCTCGTCCTGGCCCGGCTTGGCGATGTCGTTCTTGATGCCGGGGAACGCCGGGATGAACCGGTAGATGAACGGCAGCAGGTGGCGGTCCGGGCGCTCCGAGTGCACCGCCGGGTTGACGAGGACGAGGCCGGCGACCTGGTCGCCCCGGTCCTCGGCCAGGCGCAGGGCCAGCGAGCCGCCCATCGACAGGCCCATCACGAAGACCTGCTCGCAGCGCTCGCGCAGCGCGTCGAAGGCGCGCTGGACCTCGGCGTACCAGTCCTCCCAGCCGGTCTTGTTCATCTCCTGCCACGTGGTGCCGTGGCCGGGCAGCCGGGGGACCGACACCGTCAGGCCCTCGGCGGCCAGCCGCTGGCCCCAGGCGCGCATCGCCATGGGCGAGCCGGTGAACCCGTGGATGAGCAGGGCGCCGACGGGCCCGCCCTCGTGGTGGTACGGCTCGGCGCCCGGGACGAGCGGCATGGGACCTCCTGGTGCGGGTGGCTGGCGCCCGCTGCGCGGCAGTGGGCGCACCGATGGTCGCACGGCGGATCGCCGCGGCGGCAGGGGGGCGCGCGCTAAGGTCGGGGTCCAGGCGATCGAGCGGCGGACCAAGCGGCGGGGAGGTGGGCGGGTGTTCTACTGGACCCTCAAGCGGATCATCTTGGGCCCGATCCTCCGGCTCTTCTTCCGGCCCTGGGTCGAGGGCCTCGACCAGGTCCCCGAGGACGGCGCGGCGATCCTGGCCAGCAACCACCTGTCGTTCTCCGACTCGATCTTCCTGCCGCTCGTGCTGCCGCGGCGGATCACCTTCCTGGCGAAGGCCGACTACTTCACCGGCAAAGGCGTCAAGGGCCGGCTCACGGCGTTCTTCATGAGGGGCGTGGGGCAGGTGCCGGTCGACCGCTCCGGCGGGCGCGCCAGCGAGGCCGCGCTCAGGAAGGGGCTCGAGATCCTGGCCCAGGGCGAGCTGCTCGGCATCTACCCCGAGGGCACCCGCTCCCACGACGGCCGGCTCTACCGCGGCAAGACCGGGCTGGCCCGGATGGCGCTCGAGGCCAAGGTGCCGATCATCCCGGTGGCGATGATCGACACCGACAAGATCCAGCCGATCGGCAAGAAGATGCCGCGCATCATGCGCGTCGGCGTCCGGTTCGGCCCCGCCCTGGACTTCTCGCGCTACGAGGGCATGGAGTCCGACCGCTTCGTGCTGCGCTCGATCACCGACGAGGTGATGTACGAGCTGATGACGCTGTCCGGCCAGGAGTACGTCGACGTCTACGCCGCCAAGGCCAAGGCGGACGCCGCTCAAGGCCGCGGCGAAGGCCAAGGCGGCGGTGGGCGAGGCGCCCGCCGAGGACGTGCGCGCCGAAGACCCGGCCGGCGCCCCGGCCAACGCCGCCTGAGGCCTCCGCCCCGGGCCGTCAGCCCTCGAGGGCCCAGCCCTTCGCCCGGTCGACCGCCGAGCGCCAGCGGCGGTGCGCGGCCTCGTCGCGCGTCCCGGGCTCGAAGCGCTGATCGAGCCGCCAGGTCGCGGCGATCTCGTCGGTGGAGGACCACACCCCGGTGCCCAGGCCGGCCAGGAACGCCGCGCCCATCCCGGTCGTCTCCAGCACCTCGGGCCGCAGCACCGGCACCCCGAGCTGGTCGGCCTGCAGCTGGCAGAGCAGGTCGTTGGCAGCCGCGCCGCCGTCCACCGCGAGCGTCGGCAGCGACAGCGCCGGCCTCGCGCACCATCAGGTCGACCACGTCGCGGACCTGGAAGGCGATCGCGTCCAGCGTCGCGCGGGCCAGGTGCGCCCGCGTCGTCGCGCGGGTGAGCCCGAGGATCGCGCCGCGGGCGGTGGGGTCCCAGTCCGGGGCCCCCATCCCGGTCAGAGCGGGGACGAACACCACGCCGCCGCTGTCCGGGACGCTGCGCGCCAGCGCCTCGGAGTCGGAGGCGCGCTCGATGATCCCGAGGCCGTCGCGCAGCCACTGCACCGCCGAGCCGGTGACGAAGACGGAGCCCTCGAGGGCGAAGTCGCGGCTGCCGTCCGGGTGCTGCCAGGCCACCGTCGTGAGCAGGCCGTGGCTGGACGGGACCGCCTGCGGACCGGTGTTGACCAGGATGAACGAGCCGGTGCCGTACGTGCACTTGCTGGAGCCGACGGCGAAGCAGCCCTGGCCGAACAGCGCGGCCTGCTGGTCCCCGGCGATCCCCGCGATCGGCAGGTCGAGCCCGAGGAACGCCGACGGGTCGGTGCGCCCGACCGTGCCGTACGAGGCGACGATCTCCGGCAGGGCCGAGCGCGGCACGCTGAACAGCTCGCACAGCTCGTCCGACCAGTCGCCCGTGCCCAGGTCGTACAGCAGCGTGCGCGAGGCGTTCGAGGCGTCGGTGGCGTGCACGAGCCCGCGGGACATCCGGGCCATCAGGTACGAGTCGACGGTGCCGACCGCGAGCGCCCGCTCGTCGACGCCGGCCCACACGTGCGGCTCGTTCGCGGCGATCCAGGCCAGCTTGGTCGCCGAGAAGTACGGGTCGAGGCGCAGGCCGGTCAGCGCGGCGACCCGGTCCTCGTGGCCGTCGGCGCGCAGCTGCGCGCACATCCCGGCCGTGCGCCGGTCCTGCCAGACGATCGCCCGGCGCGGGGCTGCCCAGGGTCTCGCGGTCCCAGAGCACGATCGTCTCGCGCTGGTTGGTGATGCCGACCGCGCTGGGCGCGTCCACGCCGGCGTTCTGCGCGTGGCCCAGCGCCTCGGCCACGGCGCCGATCGCGGCGGCCCAGATCTCGTCCGGGGCGTGCTCCACCCACCCGTCGCCGGTGAAGTGCTGGGGGAACTCGCGGTAGCCGCGGGCCGCGATGCGGCCGTCCTCGGTGGCGATGAGCGCGGTGACCCCGGTCGTGCCGGCGTCGACGGCCAAGATGGTCATGCGGCGCACTGTAGGGCGTGGGCGCCCGGCGAGTTCGGCCAACCAGCGCTTGCTGGGTCGGTCGGGGTGGGCGCCCGCGGCCCCGGCATGGAAGGGTGGCCGGAGGCGCCGGGCCGAGGGCCCGGCTGATGAGCGAAGACCTCAGGAAGGTGTGCGCAATGCGCGTCGGTGTGCTGACCGGTGGCGGGGACTGCCCCGGGCTCAACGCGGTGATCCGGGCGGTCGTCCGCAAGGGCGTCCAGGAGTACGGGTACGAGTTCGTCGGCTTCCGGGACGGCTGGAAGGGCCCGCTGGAGAAGCTCACGATGCCGCTCGACGTCGCGGCGGTCCGGGGCATCCTGCCGCGCGGCGGCACCATCCTCGGCTCCTCGCGCACCAACCCGATCAAGGTCGACGGGCGGCGTCGAGCGGATCGAGGAGAACCTCGCCGCGCTCGGCGTCGACGCGCTCATCGCGATCGGCGGCGAGGACACCCTCGGCGTGGCCACCCGGCTGACCGAGCACGGGGTCCACGTCATCGGCGTGCCGAAGACGATCGACAACGACCTCAACGCCACCGACTACACGTTCGGCTTCGACACCGCCGTGAACATCGCGATGGAGGCGATCGACCGGCTGCACACGACCGCCGAGTCGCACCACCGCGCGCTCATCGTCGAGGTCATGGGCCGGCACGCCGGCTGGATCGCGCTGCACGCGGGCGTGGCCGGCGGCGCCAACGTGATCCTGATCCCCGAGGAGCAGTTCGACGTCAACCAGGTCTGCGAGTGGGTGGAGTCGCGCTTCCGCAGCCACTACTCGCCGATCATCGTGGTGGCCGAGGGCGCGATCCCGCTCGAGGGCCAGATGGTCACCAAGGACGGCGACCTCGACGCGTTCGGCCACGTCAAGCTGTCCGGCATCGGCGACTGGCTGGCCAAGGAGATCGAGGCGCGCACCGGCAAGGAGGCCCGCACGACGGTGCTCGGCCACATCCAGCGCGGCGGAACGCCGACGGCGTTCGACCGCTGGCTGGCGACCCGGTTCGGCCTGCACGCGATCGACGCGGTGCACGACGGCGCCTGGGGGACCGATGGTGGCCCTGCAGGGCACCGACATCGTCCAGGTGCCGCTGGCCGCGGCGACCGAGGTGCTCAAGACCGTCCCGCCGGAGCTGTACGCCGAGACCAAGGTCTTCTTCGGCTGACCCCAACGGTTGACCCGCGGGTCGCACGTTCCACCGTGCGAACGACCCCGCGTGCGTGTGGGCCCGGTTGTGGACACGTACCCTCAAGCCCGTGCTCGCCGCCCCGTTGACCTGGCCCGACCTCCCCGCGCTCCAGCAGCCGGAGTGGCCGGACGCGGCCGCGCGCGACGCCGCGATCGAGGAGCTGCGGTCCCTGCCGCCGCTCGTCTTCGCCGGCGAGTGCGATGAGCTGCGCGACCGGCTCGCGGCCGTCGCCCGCGGCGAGGCGTTCGTGCTGCAGGGCGGCGACTGCGCCGAGACGTTCGCCGACGTCCGCGCCGACGTCATCCGGGCCAAGCTCAAGACGGTCCTGCAGATGGCCGTCGTCCTCACGTACGGAGCGGCGCTGCCGGTCGTCAAGGTGGGCCGGCTCGCGGGTCAGTACGGCAAGCCGCGGTCCAAGGCGGTCGAGGTCCGCGACGGGGTCGAGCTGCCGGCGTACCGCGGCGACATGGTCAACGGGCTGGAGTTCGCCCCCGGTCAGCGGCGCCCCGACCCGCAGCGCCTCGTCGAGGCCTACCACCGCTCCTCGGCGACGCTGAACCTGGTCCGCGCCTTCACCCAGGGCGGCTACGCGGACCTGCGCCAGGTGCACGACTGGAACAAGGACTTCGTCCGCGACTCGCGGGCCGGCCAGCGCTACGAGCGGATGGCCGGCGAGATCGACCGCGCGCTGACGTTCATGCACGCGTGCGGGGTCGACCCCGAGGAGTTCAAGCGGGTCGAGTTCTTCGCCGGCCACGAGGCGCTGGTCCTGGACTACGAGCGGGCGCTGACCCGCGATCGACTCGCGCAGCGGCCTGCCGTACGACGTGTCCGGCCACTTCGTGTGGGTGGGGGAGCGCACCCGGCAGCTGGACGGCGCCCACATCGACTTCGCGGCGCGCATCCGCAACCCGATCGGGCTCAAGGTCGGCCCGACGGTCACCCCGGACGACCTGCTCGCGCTGGTTGAGCGCCTCGACCCCGACCGCGAGCCGGGCCGGCTGACGCTGATCGCGCGGATGGGCGCCGGCCGGGTCCGGGAGGCCCTGCCGCCGCTGATCGAGAAGGTCGCCGCCGGGGGCCGCGAGATCGTCTGGGTCTGCGACCCCATGCACGGCAACACGATCGAGTCCTCGGGCGGGGTGCAAGACCCGGCGCTTCGACGACGTGGTCGACGAGGTGCGCGGCTTCTTCGAGGCGCACCGCTCGGTGGGCACGCACCCCGGCGGGCTGCACGTCGAGCTCACCGGCGACGACGTCACCGAGTGCGTGGGCGGCGGCGGCGGGCATCGAGGAGCGCCACCTCGGTGAGCGGTACGAGACGGCCTGCGACCCGCGGCTGAACCGCGAGCAGTCGCTGGAGCTGGCGTTCCTCGTCGCGGACATGCTCGCCTCGCGCTGACCGCCTGCGGTGTCTGATTTCCGCTAGGCGCAGCCGGTCCGACCGGCCAGGATGGGGCCGTGCTCCAGGACCCTGAGGCGTGCTACCGCGCGGTGGCCGGCCGCGACCCGCGCTTCGACGGCCGGCTCTACTTCGGGGTGTCCAGCACCGGGATCTACTGCCGCCCCTCCTGCCCGGCGCGCACTCCCGCGTCCGGAGAACGTGCGCTACTACGCGTCCTCGGCGGCGGCCGTGGCGGCCGGATTCCGCGCGTGCCGCCGCTGCCGCCCCGACGCGCTGCCCGGCTCCCGCGCCTGGGACCACCGCGGCGACCTGGCGGCCCGCGCCCTGCGCCTGATCGGGCAGGGCGCGGTCGACGAGGGCGGGGTCCGCGGCCTGGCCGAGGCCCTGCACGTGAGCGAGCGGCACCTGAACCGCGTGGTGGTCGAGGAGGTCGGCGCCGGGCCGCTGGCGTTGGCCGTCACGCGGCGGGCCCAGACCGCCCGCCTGCTCATCGACCAGACCGACCTGACGATGTCCGAGGTCGCGTTCGCCTCCGGGTTCGCCTCGATCCGCCAGTTCAACGATGTGATGCGCCAGCAGTTCGGGGTTGTGCCGTCCGCGTTGCGCGGGCGGCCCTCCGACGACGGGCGGCAGGCCGCCCCGGGCCGGCTCGCCCTGCGGCTGGCCTGCCGCGAGCCGTACGCCGCCGACCCGATGCTCGACTGGCTCGCCGCCCGTGCCGTGCCCGGGGTCGAGGAGGTCGGGCTGGCGTCGGATGGCGCCCGCCGGGCGTACCGGAGGGTGCTCCGGCTGCCCGGATCGCTCGCCTCGGTGGAGCTGGCTCCCGTCAGCGGGGGCTGGGCGGCCCGGCTGGCCCTGGCCGAGCTGGCTGGGGTGCGGCCGGCCGTCGGCGCGCTGCGCCGGATGCTCGACCTCGACGCCGACCCCGCGCAGGTCGACGACGCGCTGGCGGCGGATCGGGTGCTGCGCCCGCTCGTCAAGCGCCGTCCGGGGCTGCGGGTGCCGGGGGCGGCGGACGGGTTCGAGACGGCGGTCAAGGCGGTCCTCGGCCAGCAGGTCTCGGTCGCGGCCGCGCGGACCCTGGCCGGCCGGCTGGCGGCCGCGTGCGGCGACCGGATGCCCGGCGCGGCGGACGACGGCGGCGAGGTCGGCCGCGCCTTCCCGGCCGCGGCGGCGGTCACCGCGGATGCCGTCTGCTCGATCGGGCTGACCGCATCGCGGGCCCGCACCCTGCTCGCGCTCGCCGACGCGGTGGCGTCCGGCCGACCTCGACCTGTCGCCTGCCGCCGACCGCGAGGAGGCGAGGCGGCGCCTGCTCGCGCTGCCGGGCATCGGCCCGTGGACGGCCGAGTACGTCGCCCTGCGCGCGCTCGCGGACCCGGACGCGTGGCCGGGCACCGACCTGGTGCTGGCCCGCGAGGTGCGTGCCCGCGGCGGCGACCCCTCCCGGTGGCGGCCGTTTCGCGGCTACGCCGCCCAGCACCTGTGGACCGCGGCCGCCGAGGCGGGCCCGCCCGCCCGTCCGTCCCGCAGCCGCTCGACCCGATCCGCGCCGCCTGCCCGCCGAGGAGCCACCCGATGACCGCCGATGACCGAGACCGCCGTCCGCGAGACGCTGCCCACGCCGTTCGGCGCCCTCACTGTCGTCGCGGTCGGCGACACGGTGCTCGGCTCGTGCTTCGGCGACCGCGGCCTGGCTCGCCGGGCGCCTCGACGGCCTGGCGATCGAGGACGGCCGCATCGCGCGGACGATCTCGGCCGCCGTCGCCGCGTACCTGGCCGGCGACGTCGCGGCCCTCGACGCCGTGCGCCGTCCGGCAGGCCGGGCGGGCCGTTCGGCCAAGCGGCCTGGCGCGCGATGCGCTCGATCCCGCCCGGGCAGACCTGGTCGTACGCGCGGCTGGCCGCCGAGGCCGGCCGGCCGACGGCGGTGCGGGCGGCGGGCTCGGCCTGCGCCCGCAACCTGGTCGCGCCGTTCGTGCCGTGCCACCGGGTGGTCCGATCCGACGGGTCGCTCGGCGGCTACGCGTACGGGCTGGACATCAAGCGCGCCCTGCTCGCCCACGAGTCCGGTTTGCGGTGGCAGGAGATGGTAAGTCCACCTCCCTGCCACCGCAAACCGGGTAGGGGGAGCGGGATACTCCGATCATGAGCCAGCCGGTGATCGAGACCTCGGGCCTGGTCAAGAGGTTCGGACGGCTGACGGCTGTCGACCGCCTCGACCTCGGGGTGTCGCCGGGGGAGGTGTACGGGCTGCTCGGCCCGAACGGCGCCGGCAAGTCGACGACCCTGCGCACCATCCTGGGCTACCTGAACCCCACCGCGGCGCCGCGACCGTGCTCGGCGGCAGCGCGCGCGACCCGCAGATCCGGCGCCGGATCGGCTACCTGCCGGGAGACCTCCGGCTGGAGGGCCGGCTCAAGGTCCGGCAGATCCTGGACTTCTACGGCGGGCTCCGCGGAGGCGTCGCGCCCGGCCGGATCGACGCGCTCTGCGAGCAGATGCAGTTGGACCAGACGCGGCCCTACGGCGAGCTGTCGAAGGGCAACCGGCAGAAGGTCGGCGTCGTGCAGGCGGTGATGCACGACCCGGACGTGCTGATCCTCGACGAGCCGACCTCCGGGCTCGACCCGTTGATGCAGCGCGAGGTGCTCGACCTGGTCCGCGAGCGGCGCGATGCCGGAGCCGCCGTGCTCTTCAGCTCGCACCTCATCTTCGAGGTCGAGGAGGTCGCCGACCGGGTCGGCATCCTGCGCCTGGGCCGCAAGGTCGTGGAGGACAGCGTGGCCGGGCTGCAGGTCCTCACCGCGAGGCAGTCCCTGCACCTGCGCTTCGCCGAGCCGGTGGCCGCCGAGGTGCTCGCAGGGGTTGCGGGGGTCCAGGAGGTCGACAGCCAAGGCACCCGGGTGGCCGTGGTCATCCAGGGCAGCGTCCGGCCGCTGGTCGAGGCGTTGGCCGGGTTGCCGATCGAGCACATCTCGGCCGACCCGCTCGTGCTGGACGACCTGTTCTACGGCATCTACGACGCGGCGGGTGACGGCGGCGGCGTGGACGGCGGGGCAGGTGCGGGACCTGCCGCGTCACCCGACGGGGTGGCGTGATGGCGACCCTGCGGATCGCCGCCCAGATGCTGCGCGAGCGCCGCCGGTCCTTGATCTGGTGGTCGGTCGCGGTCGCGGTGCTCATGGTCCTGATGGGGGCGGTCTACCCGTCGGTGCGGGACTCCGGGGACGCCTTCGAGGAGTACATCGCCTCGCTGCCGCCGGCGGTGGCCGAGGCCTTCGGCCTGGGTGGGGTGAGCATCTCCTCGCCGGAGGGCTACCTGGTCAGCCAGCTCTACTCCAACCTGTACGTCATCGTCCTGCTGGTCCTCGGCCTCGGGATGGCGGCGTGGGCGGTGGCCGGCTCGGAGTCCGACGGCACCCTGGAGATGGTGCTCGCCAACCCGGTCCGCCGCGCGTCGGTCGCGTGGGGGCGGGTGCTGGGAATGTTCGTCGTCTTGTTTGCCGTCAACGCGGTCGCGCACCTCGTCCTGGCGGCCTACGCCCCCTCAGTCGGGCTGGACGAAGGGCTCCCCGGCTGGGCCTTCGCCGCTGCCGCCGCCGCCTCCTTCGGCTTCGTGGCCGTGCACGTGGCGTTGGCGTTCGCCGCAGGGGCCGCCACCGGGCGCAAGGGCCTGGCGATCGGCCTGGGGGCTGGGCTCGCCCTGGTCGGGTTCCTGGTCAACGCGCTGGCCGGGGTGGCCGAGGCGTTCGAAACGGCACGGGACTACTCGCCGTGGTACTGGCTGCTCAGGGAGAACCCGCTCACCACACCCCCCGGGCCGCTCAACTTCTGGCTGCCGATGGCGCTCAGCGTGGTGCTCGTGGCAGCGGGGACCTGGGCGTTCAACCGCCGCGACCTGTCGGGCTGAGGCGGCCCGGTTCCAGGGAGCGGATCAGGCCGGGCGGCGCCCGAGCATGGGCGGCAGCTGGCGCACGGCGGCGGCCAGCGCGCGCAGGTCGCCGTTGAGCAGGGCCTGCGGCCCGTCGACCAGCGCCTGCTCGGGGTGCGGGTGCACGTCGACGATGATCCCGTCGGCGCCGACCGCGATGGCCGCCCGCGCCAGCGGCACCACGAGGTCGCGGCGGCCGCCCGAGTGCGACGGGTCGACGACCACGGGCAGGTGCGACAGGCCGTGGGCGACCGGGACGGCCGCGATGTCCAGGGTGTTGCGGGTCGCGGTCTCGAAGGTCCGGATCCCGCGCTCGCACAGCACGATGTCGAGGTTGCCGCGCTGGGCGATGTACTCCGCCGCCATCAGCCACTCCTCGATGGTCGAGCTCATCCCGCGCTTGAGCATCACCGGCTTGCCGGCCTCGCCCACCGCCTGCAGCAGCGCGAAGTTCGCCATGTTGCGGGTGCCCACCTGCAGCATGTCCGCGTACGAGGCCACCAGGTCGACGTCATGGGCGTCGACGACCTCCGTGACGACCGGCAGCCCGGTCTGCGCCCGCACCTCGGCGAGGATCCGCAGGCCCTCCTCGCCGAGCCCCTGGAACGCGTACGGCGAGGTGCGCGGCTTGTACGCGCCGCCGCGCAGCAGCGTGGCGCCGGCCGCCTGGGCCATCTGCGCGGCCTCCAGCGTCTGCTCCGGGGTCTCCACCGCGCACGGCCCGGCGATGAGGGTGAATGTGTCCGGCCCGATCGGCACCCGCCGGTCGGCGCCCACGTAGACCGTCGTCATCTGGGGGTGGTGCTGGCGGGACACCAGCTTGTACGGCGCGGAGATCCGCACGACCTCGCTGACGCCGTGCATGCCCGAGCAGGTTGAGCGCCCCGTACGCCTCGACGTCGCCGACGAGGCCGATGATCGTGCGGGTCACGCCGCGGCTGACGAACGCCTCGCCGCCTGCCGCCGCCACGCGGTCCACCACCGCCGCCACATCGGCCTCGGTGGCCTCGGGCGCCATCACCACGACCATGGTCTGTCTCCTTGTGCCGCAACGGGTTCGAGCATGAGAAAAGCCCCCGGTTCCCGGGGGCTCGAGGGGCGCGTCAGATGCGTGTCAGACATCCCGCCCGGGAGCCCGGGTGGGAAAGCCATAGGTCGCGCTCTGCCGCATGGGTCCGAGGGTAGGCCAACCGGCCGGGATGCGGACAGCCGTCCCACGATGCGGACCCGGGTGGTGGCCCCGGCGTCAGCCCTGGACGCGCGGCACCTGGCCCTCGCGCGAGTGCCTCGGCCCGAGCTCCACCAGCAGGATCGCGGCCAGCACGAGCGAGCCGCCGACGACCAGGCGCAGGGTGAGGGCCTCGCCGTACAGCACGGCGAACATCCCAGCGAAGACCGGCTCCATCGCCATGATGATGGCCGCGCGGGTGGCCGTGAGGTGCGCCTGCGCCCACGCCTGCACGGTGAAGCCGATCGCGCCCGCGCCGAGGCCCATGAGGAGCAGCGCGCCCCAGACCCCTGCGTTGGGGGGAGCGGCGATGCCTCCGGTGAGCAGCGCGGGCAGGCCGGCCACCGCGGTGGCCGTCGCGCACTGCAGGACGGTCGTGCCGAAGGCCTCATCGGGGCGCGGCCACTCCGACAGCAGGGCGATCTGCCCGGCGAACAGCAGCGCGCCGAGCAGCGTGAGGGCCTCGCCGATCCCGAGCGACAGGCCGCGCAGCGAGATCACCGCCAATCCGGCGGTCGCGAGCAGCACCCCCGCCCAGGCCAGCGGCTCGATCCGGCGACGGAAGAACAGCGCCGCGAGCAGCGGGGTCAGCACGATCATCATCCCGGTCAGGAACCCCGACACGGCCGGTGAGGTGGTCTGCAGCCCGTACGTCTGCGCCACGAAGCCGGCGCCGAGGAAGAGGCCGATGACGACACCGCGGCGCCGGGCGAGCGGGGACAGCTCGGCCACCGCGCGCGGGCGGATCAGCACCAGCGCGGAGGTGGCGATCACGAACCGCCAGAACAGGAAGTCGAGCGGGTCGATCTGGTCGAGCGCCCACTTGGTGAGGACGAACGACGAGCCCCAGATCAGCGTGACGGCCAGCAGCGCCAGCGTGGCCACGCGGCCGTGCGCGTAGGTGGGCACCGGGGGCTAGATGACGGTGATGGTCACCGTGGACCCGCGGGGGGCCGTGCTGCCGCCGCCGGGACTCTGCGAGATCACCCGGTTGAGGATCACCACCGGCGGCTTGTTGACGCTCACCTTGAAGCCGGCGGCCGCCAGGATCTGCTGGGCGTCGGAGAGCTTCTTGTCCGTGACGTTGGGCACCGGCACCGGGGGCGGGCCGTCGGACACGACGTACTTGACCTCGGTGCCCTTGTTGACGACGGCGCCCGCGGCCGGGTCGGAGCGGATGACCACGCCCTTGGGCGCCGTGTCGCTGAACTCGCGGCCGACCTCCTTGCCGCTGAGCCCGACGGACTTGAGGGCCTTCTGCGCATCGGCCGTCGACGCCCCCACGATCTTCGGTACGGGGACGGGCGCGGGGCCCTTGCTCACCCACACCGACACCGGGGTCTGCGGCTTCGACGAGGTCCCCACCGGTGGGTCGAACCGGATGATCCGGCCGGCCTCGACGGTCTCGCTGTACTCCTCGGCCACCGGGCCGAGGGCGAGCTTGGTGCCCTCAAGGGCGGCCCTGGCCTCGTCGGCGGTGAGGTTGGCGAGCTCGGGGACCGCGTAGCGCTCCGGGCCGAGCGACAGCACCAGTTCGACCGTGCTGCCTCGCCGCGCGTCCACGGCGGGCTCGGGGGCGGTGGAGATGACGAGCCCTGCGGGGACGTCCTCGCTGTAGACGGACTCCGCGACGGCGGTCTTGAGGTCGGCCGTGGCCAGGGTCGCCTCGGCCGTCGGCTGGTCCTGGCCGAGCACGGACGGCACGGGGGTGTAGCGGCCGCTGCCGAACCACCAGCCCGCCCCTCCGGCGGCCACCGCGAGGACCAGCAGCAGGGCCAGCAGGATCGGGCCCTTGCGGCGCCGCTTGCGCGGCGGCCTTGGGCTCCTTGGGGGGCTTGCCGGGCTTGGCGGCCTGGTCGGTCGTGGCCGCGGCAGCAGTGCCCGGCAGCGCCACGACCAGCGTCTGGTGGCCGAGGTCGGCGACGGGGTCGGGCACCTCAGGCAGATCGCGGCGCACCCTGCGCACATCGGCCAGGAACGCCGCAGCGTGCGCGGGGCGGCGGCCGGGGTCGCGCTGGGTCGCGGCCAGGACGAGGGCGTCGACGGCCGGCGGTGTCCCGGGGGCGAGCGTGCTCGGGGCGGGCACCTGCCCGTTGACGTGCTGGTAGGCCACCGCGAGCGGGCTCTCGCCCGCGTACGGGGTGGACCCGGTCAGCAGCTCGAAGAGCAGCACGCCGGCGGCGTACACGTCGCTGCGCATGTCGGCGGTGCCGCGCTCGACCTGCTCTGGCGAGAGGTAGGCGACGGTTCCGATCAGCACACCCTGGGTGCTTTGCGCGCTGGCCGTGCTGGCGGCCCGGCTCAGCCCGAAGTCGGCGACCTTGATGCGGCCGTCGTCGGCGATGAGGACGTTCTCGGGCTTGATGTCGCGGTGCACCAGCCCTGCGTCGTGCGCCGCCGCGAGGCCGGCCAGGACGGGCTGCATGACGTCGAGGGCCTCGGCCGCACCGAATCGCCCGCGTTCGCGGAGCAGGTCGCGCAACGTGCGTCCGTGGACGTACTCCATCGCCAGGAAGACCAGGCCGTCGTCGTCGCCCTGGTCGAAGACCGAGACGACGTTGGGATGCGACACCCTTGCCGCGACGCGGGCCTCGCGGACGAAGCGCTCGACGAACGCGTGGTCCTCGGCGAAGCCGGGGTGCATGACCTTGAGCGCGACCTCGCGGTCCAGCCGGGTGTCGGTGCCTTGGTAGACGGTGGCCATGCCCCCCCGGGCGATCCGCTCGCCCACGCGGTAGCGCCCGTCGAGCAGCCGCCCGACGAGCGGGTCGCTGACCGTCGTCTCCACGCCGTCGAGGGTACCTTTGGCACGGCAGGACGGCCGTTTCCCACGCTGACGCCCCCCGCGCGCCTTGCCCGTGCCCCTGCGCCCCGCAGCACGCCGCGGGCGCCGCCCGGCGGGATTTGGCAGGGTGGGGGGGTGCCCGCCTCCCGCACCGCGATCGCCCTGACCCCCGACGAGGTCGACGCCTTCCTCCGTGAGGGCCGAATCCTCGTGCTCGTCACGCTCGGACCGGACGGGCTGCCCGACCCGGTGCCGATGTGGTACCTCGTCGAAGCCGACGGCACAGTGGTCATGCGGACCTTCGCCAAGTCGCAGAAGGCCGTCAACCTGCGCCGGGATCCGCGCTTTGCCGCCCTCGTCGAGGCCGGCGAGGGCTATGCCGAGCTGCGCGGCGTCCAGCTGACCGGGGTGGTGGACCTGCTCGACGATCCGGCTCTCATCGCCGACGTCGTCACCGGGCTGGCGGCCAAGTACGAGGGGGTGGCCGCCGAGCACCTCCCAGCGGTCCGCGCGGCGGCCTTGGAGCGGGCCGGCAAGCAGGTCGCCCTCCGGCTGCGGGTGGAGCGGGTCGTGTCCTGGGACCACGGCAAGCAGGCGGTCCCGTGAGCCACCTCGCGTACATCGGGGTCCTGGCGTTCTGCCTGGCCGGCACGGCCTGGCTGGAGGTGGCGCTGCGCACCCGCGTGTACCGGCGCTGGCGCCGCCTGCTCGCGACGATCGCGTGCGTCTTGCCGGTCTTCGTGATCTGGGACCTCTACGCGATCGCCCAGGGTCACTGGACGTTCGACCCCGAGCGGACGACCGGCATCGTCTTCCCCGGCGGCCTCCCGCTCGATGAGGTGCTGTTCTTCCTGGTGATCCCGATCGCCTCGGTGCTGACGCTGGAGGCCGTGCGCTCGGTCAAGGGCTGGCCGGTCGGAGATGACCCCTCCGAGCCGGAGGACGCGCCGTGACGTACACGCAGCTGGCGGTCGCCGGCGTCCTGGCGACGATCGCGCTCGACCTGTGGGTGCTGCGCACGCGACTGCTCCGACGCCGCGCCTTCTGGGTCTCCTACGCGATCATCGTGTTCTTCCAGCTGGTCACCAACGGCGTCCTGACCGGGCTGCGCATCGTCCGCTACGACGGCGACGCGATCCTGGGCGGCGACCTGCCGGTCTTCCTCGGCGAGGGGCGGATCGCGTACGCGCCGGTCGAGGACCTGCTGTTCGGATTCGCCCTGGTGGTGCAGACGCTGGCGTGGTGGGTGTTCTGGGGCCGGCGCGGGGTGCAGCGCGAGCCTCGGTCAGGGCCGCCGCGGCTGTGGCTGCGGGGAGGGGCCCTCGGCTCGACGGGCGGCGACGGCCCGCCGCCAGGCCGGGAGGGCGACGGCCAGGCGCCGTGACGTGGAGGTCTTGGCCCGCTCGGTGAAGACCTGGTAGTCGATCCGCTCGACCTCGTCGGCGATCCCGCAGTAGAGGACGCGTGCGGCCTCGATGCACGGGCGGCTCGTGGGGTGCAGCAGGTCGATGCCGGGGCGGCTGGCCTCCTCCAGGCGGCGCACCCGCGCGATCTGGAAGCGCATCAGGTCGCGGAACCGGTCGTCGACGACGCGGCGCTCGACGTCCGCACGGGTCAGGCCGAAGCGGTCGAGGTCCTCAAGCGGGAGGTAGAGCCGCCCGCGGTCGAGGTCCTCGCCGACGTCTCGGCAGAAGTTGGCGAGCTGGAACGCGACCCCGAGCTCCTGGGCCCGGGGGTAGGCGTCCTCGTGGACCGGCTCCAGGACGGGCACCATCTGCAGGCCGATCACCGCGGCGGAGCCGTACACGTACTCGTACAGGTCGTCGTAGGTGGCGTACTCGGTGACCGTGAGGTCCATCGCCATCGAGTGCAGGAACGCCTCGAAGTGCTCGATGGGGATGTCCCATCTCTGGACGGTGTCCACGACCGCCCGGCAGATCGGGTCGCTGCTGCCGCCGGCCCGCACGTCGGCGAGGAACGCCTCGCCCCACTCCTTGAGCTGCGCGGCTGCCGCCGCGTCGTCGCGGCCGAACGCGTCGACGATCTCGTCGGCGTATCGGGCGAACCCGTACAGGGCGTGGACGTACGGGCGCTTGGCTGGAGGCAGGAGCAGGGTCGCGAGGTAGTAGGTCTTGCCGTGCGCGGCGTTCAGCTCGCGGCATGCCTCGTACGACATGCGCAGCGCCGGATCGTCGATCCCGGCGGCATCCAGCTCGCGCCCGCTCATGGACGATGAGGCTATGGCGCCGCCGTTTGCGTTGCGCGGCGAGGCTGGGCGCCATAGGAACGTCCTGTGGGGATCACGCTGGCTGGGGAGCGACCGGCCGAACGCAATGGGGTCTTCCGCTGGGCTGACGGTGACGCGGCTTCTGGCGAGCGTCACGCCGACGACGCGGGCTGGAAGTTCGTGTTCGTCGACACGGGCGGGGTGGAGGACCGGGAGGGGTTCCTGGCGGTCTGCCGGGAGGCCTTCGACCTGCCGGCGGCCGTCGTGCGGTGGGAGCAGCTCGACGGCTGCCTGCGCTCTCTCGACCTCGAGGACGAGGGGCTGCTGGTCGTGTGGGACGGCTGGGCCTCCCTCGCCGACGGAGACCCGGACACCTTCGAGATGGCCGTCGAGGTCTTCCAGGACGCGTGCGTGTCGTGGCGCGACGACGAGGTGCCGGGCTCGGTGCTGCTGGTCGGCGACGGACCGGAGACCGACCTCCCCGCCGTCTGAGCGGACGGTCAGCGCCAGGCGCGCGAGCGGTACGAGGGGTCCGGCCCGAGGATCCGCTCGGCGGCGAGCCGGCCGCTGATCAGCACCATCGGGACGCCGACCCCGGGCTGGGTGCCCGATCCGGTGAAGACGATGTTCTCGCCCATCAGGTTGCGCGGGCGGAACGGCCCGGTCTGCAGGAACGAGTGGGCGGCGGCGAACGGCGCGCCCATCTCCATGCCGCGCGCGTGCCACTCCAGCGGCGTGGTGAGGTCCTCCACCTCCACCGCGTCGCCGAATCCGACGTACCCGGCCCGCTCGAGCCGCTGCACCATCTCGTCGCGGAACGGGCCGCGCAGCCGCTGCCAGTCCTGTCCGCCGTGCAGGTTCGGGGTCATGAACAGCACGTAGTAGATCTGCTTGCCGTCCGGGGCAAGCCCGGGGTCGGTGCGGGTCGGGTTGGTGACGAGGAACGACGGGTCGGTCGGCAGCACCTCGGTGTCGACGAGGTCGCGGAACACCTCGCGCCACGACTCCCCGAAGTGGATGTTGTGGTGGGCGATCTTGGAGTAGGCGGCGGACGACCCGGCGAGCAGCAGCGCGCAGGACGGGGAGTAGCGCAGCGGCCGCCGCACCGGCTGGCCGAGCAGGTCGCGGCGCGCCACCGGGAGGTCGGGGTTGAGCACGACGGCGTCGCACGCGATGCGCTCGCCGTCGGCGGTGTGGACGGCCACCGCGCGACCGCCTCGCGTCTCGACGCGGGCCACCTCGGTCGAGTAGCGGATGTCCACGCCGTGCTTCTCGGCGGCTCCGGCCAGGGCGCGTGGCACGGCGTGCATGCCGCCCTCGGGGAAGAAGACCCCGGCGACGGAGTCCATGTAGGCGATGATCGAGTAGATCGCGAAGGCGTCGTGCGGGCTGAGCCCTGCGTACAGCGACTGGAACGAGAAGATCCGCTGGGTCCGCGGGTCCTTGAGGAACTGCGCCGTCTTCGGCGCCAGCCGGCGGAAGCCGCCCATCGCCACCAGCCGCGCCAGGTTCGGCGTGAGCAGGGCGAGCGGCGAGTCGATGTTGCGGTCGATGAAGTCCTTCATCTCCAGCCGGTACAGCCGCGAGACGAAGTCGACGAAGCGCTCGTACCCGGCGGCCTCGGCCGGGCCGCAGACCCGGCCGATCTCGTCGGCCATCGCCGCCACGTCGCTGTGCATGTCGATCTGCGAGCCGTCGGGGAAGTACGTGCGGTAGGCGGGCTCGATCGGCCGCAGCGTGAGCCAGTCCTCCATCCGCTCCCCGACGCAGTCCAGGGCGTCGGCGATGAGGTCGGGCATGGTGAGGACGGTGGGGCCGGTGTCGAAGCGGTAGCCGTCGAGCTCGAGGAGGCCGTTGCGCCCGCCGGGCACGGACTCGCGCTCCAGCAGGGTGACCTGGCGGCCGGCCCCCGCGAGGCGAAGGGCGGCGGAGAGCCCGCCGAGACCGGCTCCGACGATGACGACGTGGTCGGTGGGGCCGCTGACGGTGCGCATGATGATCCAGCGTAGGCGGGGCCGGGCCAGCCCGCCTCCGCGCGGCTCAGACCCTGCGGGCAGTCGCGGCGACGGCCAGGTCGCGCAGCACGGTGTGCGCGGGCTCCTCGACCGGCCCGGACTCCAGGGCGGACAGGGACTGCTCGGTCAGGTCGCGGATCAGCCCCTCGATGTGGGCGACGGCGCCGGTCGACGAGATGACCTCGCGCAGGGTGTCGACGCCCTCGGGCGTGAGCCCGGGGTCGCCGAGGTGGCGCCGCAGCTCGGCGGCCTGCTCGGGGGTCGCGCGGTCCACCGCCGCGGCGATCAGCACCGTGCGCTTGCCCTCGCGCAGGTCGTCGCCGGCGGGCTTGCCGGTCTCCGCGGGGTCGCCGAAGACGCCGAGCACGTCGTCGCGCAGCTGGAACGCCTCGCCGAGCGGCAGGCCGTAGCGCGAGTACGTCTCGGCGAGGCCCTCGGGGGCCCCGGCCAGGGCGGCGCCCAGGTGCAGCGGCCGCTCGATCGTGTACTTCGCGGCCTTGTAGCGCACCACGCGCATGGCCCGCTCGACCGAGCCGCCGCCGACCGCCTGCTCCAGCAGGTCGAGGTACTGGCCGGCCATCAGCTCGGTGCGCATCTCGTCGTACACGGGCTTGGCCCGCAGCACCGCCTCGCCGGCAGCCCGGAGGCGAACAGCAGCTCGTCGGACCAGGACAGGCACAGGTCGCCGAGCAGGATCGCCGAGCCGATCCCGAAGGCCTCCGGCGAGCCGAGCCACGAGGAGCCGCGGTGCAGCGTGGCGAACCGGCGGTGGGCGGCGGGGATGCCGCGACGGGTGTCGGAGCCGTCCATCACGTCGTCGTGGATGAGCGCGCAGGCCTGGAGCAGCTCGAGCGCGGTGGCCGCGTGCACGATCTGCGGGCAGTCGGCGCCGCCGGCGCCGCGCCAACCCCAGTACGCGAACGCGGGGCGCAGCCGCTTGCCGCCGCGCAGCAGGTCGCGGATGGCGTCGAGCAGCGGGTCGAGCTCGTCGCTGACCGCGTCGAGCCGCGGCTGCTGCAGCGCGAGGAAGTCGTCGAGCGCCTTCTGCACCCGGGCGCGCAGGTCCTCGACGTCAAGGGGGCCGCCGCTGGCGGCGGGAGCGGGTGGCGTTCACGGCCGTTGAGCCTAGGCGGGCAGCCGGGCTCTCGGCTCGCGGAGCCCGGCACGTACGCTCCGCCCATGGCCCGAGGCACCTCGTCGACCGCTGGCAGCGCGGTCGCCGTCCGCGATCTGCTCGCGCAGGGCCGCGCGGCCGGCCACGCCGTCTGGTCGTTCGAGTTCTTCCCGCCCTCGACCGACGAGGGCGAGCGCCACCTGTGGCAGGCGATCCGCGAGCTCGAGCCGCTGGCCCCGTCGTTCGTGTCGGTGACGTACGGCGCGGGCGGCTCGACACGCGACCGCACGGTGCGGGTCACCGAGCGGATCGCGTCGGAGACGACGATGACCCCGGTCGCGCACCTGACGTGCGTGGGGTCCTCGCGGTCCGAGCTGCGCCAGGTGATCGGGCACTACGCCGACTCGGGCGTGCGCAACGTGCTGGCCCTGCGCGGCGACCCGCCGGGCGGCCCCGGCCAGCCGTGGGTCCAGCACCCGCAGGGCCTGCGCCACGCCGACGAGCTGGTCGCCCTGGTGCGCGAGCTGGGCGACTTCTCGGTGGGGGTCGCGGCCTTCCCCGAGGGGCACCCGGAGTCGGCCGACCTGGAGCAGGACGCGCGCGTGCTGGCGGCCAAGGCCGAGGCGGGCGCGGAGTTCGCGGTGACGCAGTTCTTCTTCGACGCCGACGCCTACTTCCGGCTGGTCGACCGGGCGGCGGCGCACGGGTGCGAGATCCCGATCATCCCGGGGGTCATGCCGGTGACCGAACGTCAGGCAGATCGAGCGCTTCGCGGCGCTGTCGGGCACGGCCGTCCCCGCCGACCTCGCCGACCGGCTGCGGGCGGTCCACGACGACCCCGAGGCGGTGCGCGCCATCGGTGTCGAGGCCGCCACGGCGATGTGCCGCAGGCTGCTCGACGGCGGCGCCCCCGGCCTGCACTTCTACACGCTGAACCGCTCGACGGCGACGCGCGAGATCGCCGACGCCCTCGGCCTGGCCGCCGCAGGCTGACAGGATCGGCCCATGGAAAGGCCGTTCGCGTGAGTGTGCCGACGCGGGCCGAGTACCTCGCGCGATGGTCGGAGCTGCACGGCGGGTACGACCCCAGCGCGTCGCGGCTGACCGGCCTCGTACCTCACCATCGTCTACGGCGTGCGCGCGCCCGCTCGCGGCCACCCGGGTGCCGCCGGACGCGGTCACGCTGCTCGGGGTCGGCCTCTCCGGCCTGGTCGTGTGGGTCGCCTCGCTCGGCGGGCGGTGGCCGATCCTGGCGTTCGCCCTCGTCGCGGTCTCGGGGCTGGTCGACTCCCTGGACGGCGCCGTGGCGGTGCTCACCGACCGGGTGTCCCGCTGGGGCTACGTGCTGGACTCGGTGGCCGACCGGGTGTCCGACGGGCTCTACCTGGTGGCGCTGTGGCTGCTGGGCGCCGACGCGTGGGTGTGCGTCGCGGCGGGCGCGCTGATGATGCTGCAGGAGTACGCGCGGGCCCGCGCCACCGCAGGCGGCCTGGACGACATCGGCATCGTGACGGTGTGGGAGCGGCCCACGCGCGTCATCGCGACCGCGATGTTCCTGCTGGGCTGCGGCCTCTACCCCTCCGCCGCCGAGTCGTGGGCGCAGGCCGGCGCGTACGCGTGGCTGGGCCTGGGCGTCATCGGGTTGGCGCAGCTGCTCGCCATGGTGCGCCGCCGGCTGGGCTAGCCGTAGCCGCCGTCAGGCCGGGCCGACCAGCTCGGCCACGATCGCCGCGGACATCCCGACGAGCGGCAGCCCGCCGCCGGGGTGCGCGGAGCCGCCGACGAGGAACAGCCCCGGGATCGGGGAGGCGTTGGCAGGGCGCAGGAACGCCGCGCGGGCGCCGTTGCTCGACGTGCCGTAGATCGAGCCGCCCGGGGCGCGGGTGGCGGCCTGCAGGTCCGCGGGGGTGCGCACCTCATGCCACAGCAGCCGGTCGCGCACGTCGAAGCCCCTGCGGCGCCATGACCGCGAGCACCCGCTCGGCGTACGAGGCGGCGAGCCCCGGCTCGGTCCAGTCGACGCCCGCCGGCGGGGTCGTGCCGAGGGGCGTTGACGAGGACGAACCAGGACTCGTGCCCGGCGTCGGGCCGCATCAGCGGGTCGTCCGGCGAGCAGACGTAGACGGTCGGGTCGTCCACCGGGTGGGGGCGGTCGCCGAAGATCGCGTCGAACTCGTCGTCGTACGCCTCGGGGAACCAGACGTTGTGGTGCAGCAGACCGGGTGTGCGGCCCCGCACGGCAAGCAGCAGCACGAAGCCGGACAGCGAGGGGGTCGCCTTGCGCAGGTTCGCCAGCGGCCGCTCGCGTCGCGGGTCGGCGACGAGGTCGCGGTAGAGGTGGCTGGCGTCGGCGTTGGCGACCACGACGTCGGCGGCGAGCACCTCGCCGTCCGACCAGCCGGACCCCGGAGGCCCGCCCGCCCTCGACGAGCACCTCGGCGACGTCGGCCTCGAACCGGAACGCCGATCCCGCGCTCGTCGCAGCGCTGCTTGAGCGCGTCGCCCAGCCGCCGCAGCCCGCCGCCGACATGCCAGGCGCCGAACGTCTGCTCGACGTACGGGACGACCGCGAGCGCGGCCGGCGCGCGCCGCGGGTCGGAGCCGGTGTAGGTCGCGTAGCGGTCGAGCAGGGTGACCAGGCGGGGGTCGTCGAAGTAGCCGCGGCCGAGCGCCGCGCAGCGTCGACCACGGCGCGATCGTGCGCAGGTCGTTGAGCCGCCAGGTCTGGCGGACGAGGTCCAGCGGGCCGGACAGCGGGGTCTCCAGGAACGGGGTGCGGGTCGCGCGCCAGATCGCGGCGGCGCGCTCCATGAAGCGGCGCCAGTCGTCGGCGGCCGTGCCTCCCAGGGCCGACCCGAGGGCGTCGGCGGCCAGCGCCGGCCCGGCGCCGGGCAGGACCGCGGTGGCGCCGTCCGACCACCGGTAGGAGAACGCCGGATCCAGCGGCTGCAGGTCGACGCACTCCTCGAGCGACGCGCCGGCCCGGCGGACCGCCGTCTTGAGGAACAGGTCGCGGTAGACCGCCGGCAGGGTGAGCAGCGAGGGGCCGGTGTCGAAGGCGAAGCCGTCGCGGACGTACGTGGCGAGCTTGCCGCCCCAGGTCTCGGCCTGCTCCACCACGAGCACCTCGTGGCCCTGCGCTGAGAGCCGCGCCGCGGCGGCGAGTCCGCCCATCCCGGCGCCGATGACGACGACCCGGCTCATGCCGCCGCCTCGATCGGTCGGCCCTTCCAGGACAGTGAGCCTGCCCGCTTGCCTCGCCAGGACTCCGCGGTCAGCCAGCCCAGCGCGGCGATCGAGGCGGGGTGGGCCAAGGAGTCCGGCCAGACCCGGCCGCCGACCCGGCGGGCGACGAGGGCGCGCCCCAGCACGCCGGCGGCGTAGCCGGCGGCGCCGACGCGCGAGCCGCGCAGCGCGGCAGCGGCGGGCAGGACGTACAGCAGCGACAGGGCGCCGACCGCCGCCGCGGCGCCGGCCGGTGAGCCGAAGGCCGACCACAGCGACTTGGTGTAGCCGCTGCGCAGGTCGCCCCAGCCGTCGTACATGCGGCAGGTCGCGAGGTGGGTGCCGTCGACCACGACGCCTCGGCCGCCGGCGCGCTTCACCGCGCGCAGCAGGCCCACGTCGTCGAGCACCTCGGAGCGCACCGAGGCGTGCCCGCCGGCCCGGTCGTACGCGTCGCGGCGGACGGCCAGGAGCTGGCCGTTGGCGGCGGTCAGCGACTCCCGCGGTGAGCGCTCGGCCGCGGCCAACGGCAGCGTGGTGAGCCAGGACCACTGGAGCAGCGGCTGGATGAGCCGCTCGGCCGGGGTGACCGCGACCTGCCGGGGGTAGGGCGAGGCGAGGTCGAGCCCGCTCGCGGCGAGCAGGGCCGCGGCCGCGGCCACCGCGTGGGGGGCGAGGATCACGTCGGCGTCGACGAAGACGAGCACCTCGGAGGCGGGGTTGGCGGCGGCCGCGAGCTGGGCGCAGGCCCAGGGCTTGCCGAGCCAGCCAGCGGGGCGCTCGACCCCGTCAAGCACGCGGAAACGCGGGTCGCCACCGACCGTTGCGCGGACGAGGTCGCCCGTCCCGTCGGTGGAGCCGTCGTCGAGCACGAGGTACTCGACCCGGCCGCCATCGCGCTGGGCGAGCAGCGCCTGCAGGCACGGGCCGACCCGGTCGGCCTCGTCGCGCAGCGGGAGCAGGACGCTCACCCACCGCCGCGGCGGCGGGGGATCGGCGGGCGGCGTGCGCAGCGTGCGCAGGTTCCACGCGGTGTGCGCGGTGAGGACGGCCGCCCCCGCGGAGCCTGCCGCGACGAGTGCGCGGCCGGCTGTGGTCGCGCGCATCAGTCGCGGCCCACCCACAGCCGCCACAGCAGCGGCACGCCGACGAGCGCCATGCCGATGCCGCCCACGAGGGCGACGGTCGGCCGGTCGAGGAAGAACAGGTTGGCGACGATGCCGCCGATCCACGTCCACAGCCACAGGGTGATGGGCTGGGCGTCATTGGCCCGACGGCGCCCGAGCAGGTCGAGGAGTCCGATCAGCACGAGCGAGGTGAGCAGCCAGCCGGCGAAGTTGATCGCCGGGATGCCCTCGATCCCGGGCAGCTCGCGGGAGGGGTCGTCCCACGTCCAGTAGCCCGCGGCGACCATCATCGGGTCCAGGAAGAGGTCCCAGGAGGCGAGGGCGACCGCTCCGACGAGCATCACGCCGGTGCGGCTCTCGGCCACCGTGCGGGCCACCGCCAGCGCCGGGTAGGACATCATCGCCCAGGCCAGCGGGATGACCCACGGCACGCCGAGCAGGGTGGCGCCCAGGGCGTCGGTGTAGGCGTAGTCGCCGAACGGGATGCCCGCCCGCAGGCCGACCGCCTCCACGCCCCAGCCGATGCCCAGGCTGATCGCCAGGTAGCCCGCGGTCCAGAGCAGCCCGCGGTGGATCAGGGCGTGCGAGGCCGACGCCAGGAAGAACACGACGACGGTGGCAATCGTGAGCTGGGTGCGCGCCTGCCCCGGCTCGAAGAGCGGCCAGGCGATCTGCAGGCCGACCACGAGGGCCGCGAGCACCCAGGGGATCGCACGCAGGCCGCCGCCCCCGGACCGGTGGTGGTCCGCGTGCGGGCCGGTGTAGACGCGAACGCTCACGGCACCAGAGCCTAGGTCAGCCGGCGGGTTCGGGAGGCGGGCCGTCCGCCCGGGGGGGCATGGCCGGGGGTGTTACGTCCGGCAGCTCGAGGGGCTGCCCGGCGTACGAGCCGCCTGCCTCGACCACCGCGAAGCGGGCGAAGAGCTCCTCGGAGTACCAACCGACCTGGTGCGTGCGCGCGACGACCTCGGCGTGCTCCGGCGTGCGGTGGGCGAAGTCGCGAAGGCTCGCCGCGCTGGACCACAGGCTGAAGGTGCCCTGCAGTCCGACCGGCGCCTCTCCGATGCCGAGCGCAAGCAGCAGCCCTGGACTTTGGCGCAGACGTGCGCTTACCGGCGGGACGGAGCGCCAGAACGCAGCCGCCCGCGCCGGGTGAAGCCGCGCGCGGGTGACCGCGGCGACCGGCCCGGGGTGCTTGACCGGATGGGGGTCTCCGAACGGCCGCTGCCCAGACCACTCGCCCTTGCTGGTCAACGGGGTCATCGCGACCCGCAGCCGCTCGTGGGACCTGGCGTCCCAACGTCCGATCACGGCGGACTGCTCGAAGCGCTGGGCCGCCTCGACGGTGTCCCAGGTGGCGAGCAGCGCCCAGTGCCGGAGGTCGGCGTCGCGGACGGTGAAGGTGCGACCGTCGCCGGTGCCGAGCAGCTTGGCGAAGCGCAGCCCTGGCTGGCGGCGCACCGGCCTGCGGTCTCGGGCCATCGCGGTGAAGGCGGCGGGCACGCGCGAGGCGGCCACCCCCCACACGTGGACGGTGACGAGGGCCGGCGGGGCTTCGCGGCCGGGAGCCGTCACCGCGGATCGCCCGCCTGCGCCGCGGTCTGCACGACCAGGCGGGCCACGGCTCCGGGCGCATCCCATTGCGGCACATGCCCGCAGCGGGGGAGCCGCACCCAGAGGGCGTGGTCGGGCGCGAGGGCGCGGTTCTCGTGGTTGCGCTCGGGGAGGACGTCGTCTCGGTCGCCTCGGACGATGGTGACGGGGACCTCGGCCCCGATCTGGTCGGCCCTCGTGAACTGCCCGCCGAGGATGCCGTCGAGGGCGGCCCGGTAGCCGGGGGCCGCGGCGTGGCGGCGGACCGACTCGACGGCGTCGTCGTACGGGATGGCCCCCGGAGCGGCGGACATCGAGCGGAAGCCCACCGCCCGGACGGCCCGGGAGCGCAGCAGGGTGGGGGCGATCGGGGCGGCCGCCCGCGCGGCGAACCGCCCCTGCCGAAGGACGCGCGGCTGGCTGAGCATGGGGCGGTGGTTGAGCCCGGCCGGGGCGAGCGCGGTGACGGAGCGGGCCCGGCCGTCGGCGGCGATCTCCAGGGCGACCCAGCCGCCGAGGGAGTTGCCGACGACGTCGACGCGGTCGAGGCCGAGTGCGTCGAGCAGGCGCTCGACGCGGGCGGCGAGCCGGCGGGGTGTGGCCGGCTCGGTGTGGGGGAGTGCGGGGGAGTCTCCGTGGCCGGGCAGGTCGACCGCGATGGTGTCGAAGCGGCGGGCCAGCCGGTCGACCAGCGGGCGCCACACCGTGCGGGCGCTACCGAGTCCGTGGACCAGGAGCAGGGGTGGACCCTCGCCGCGGCGGTCGTAGGCGAGCCTGGCCGCGGTGCGCGGGCCCGGGGTGGCGGTCACGCGCCGACCTCGGCCGGTGTGCCGCCGGTGAGGCGGAGCAGCTCGTCGTACGTGGTGGGGAAGACGGTGTGGGGGTGGCCGGCGGCGGCCCAGACCACCGGGTGCTCGGCGAGCCAGACGTCGATGAGGGTGCGGATCGGGGCCGGGTGGCCGAGGGGCGCGACCCCGCCGATCGGCATGCCGGTGGACGCGCGCACGAACTCGGCGCTGGCCCGGCCGACGGATTCCGCTCCGATCAGGCCCGCCACCCGGTGGGTGTCGACCCGGTGCGCCCCCGAGGTCAGCACGAGCAGGGGGGCGCCGTCGGCGTCGAAGAGCAGCGAGTTGGCGATGGCGCCCACCGAGCAGCCGAGTTGGTCGGCTGCGGCCGTCGCGGTGGGGGCCGAGGCCGGCAGCTCGAGGGGTTCGCCGGGGGCGCCAAGCGAGCGCAGCAGGGCGGCGATCCGCTGGACCGTGGGGTGGGCGAGGGCATCGACGGGCACGGCGCGGACGTTACCGGGCGCCGGCCGGTTGGCCGCCGTCCACATTCCGGCGCCGTGGGGATTGACGAACGGTCGGGGGTGGGCTGTAGTGTCTGCCGTGTTCGAACAGGTGTTCGAATAGAGGCGTTCCCCGCGTCCTCCATTCGTCCACCTGGCACCTCAGGCGCCGGACCCGCCGGCCGCGGACTCGACCCCCGCGGACCGGTGGGCCCGGCCCCGACGCCGGACCCGGGCGGGCTGTGGGGAAGCACCCGCCCGGGGTCCGGCGCCCCGGTCGCCGCTTCCCCTGGCGGCCGTCCCGCAACTCACCGGACGGCAGCGACGCCGCGCCCTGACGGGCGTGGGGAGGAGGAACCAATGACCCGGGTCGTGGGAGAGCCGGTCGAGGTCCGGGTCCAGGCCCGTTGCCCCGGCGCCGAGCCCGTGCAGTTCCTGTGGCGGGGCCGGCTGTACCTGGTGCGGGCCGTGCTGGCCCACTGGGTCGAGGCGCGGGCCTGGTGGCGGCTGTCCGAGCCGACGGGGCTGCCCAGCTCAGGCGCCGAGCGCGAGATCTGGCGGGTGGAGGCCGGCCACGGCCGGGAGGCCTCGCTCGGCGTCTACGACCTCGCGTACGACCCGACCACGCATCCGGTCGCGACCGGGCGCTGGACCCTCACCCGTACCCATGACTGAGACCGGAGGTCTCGTGATGCCTCTTGCCCCCGCGGCCGCCCCGCCGGCCTCGCTCGACCTGCTGGCCCAGGCCTGCCGCGCTCTGTCCGAGGCCTCGGCGTCCGCTCGGCCGGCCGACCGCTTCGCCCTGGCCCACCTGGCCGCGCTGCGGATCGCCGCAGCGGTGCTCGCCAGTCGGGCCCGCCCGGCCGGCCGACGGCTGCGCAGTGCGTGGGACCTGCTCGCCCAGGTCGCCCCCGAGCTGCAGGAGTGGGCGGCCTTCTTCGCCGCGGGCGCCGCCAAGCGCGCCGCCGCCCAGGCCGGTCTGGCCCGGGCGGTCACCGCCCGGGAGGCCGATGACCTGGTGCGCGAGGCCTCGGCGTTCCTGACCTTGGTCGAGGGGCTGCTCGGCCTCGATCCGGCGCTGCTCGGTCCGGCGCTGGCCAGTTCGACCCTGCCGACGCCGGTCGACCGGCCGCGTCGCGCCGGCTGATCCGCCCGCCCGCCGCATCCCCACGACCCCGTGAGCAGCCGAACCATGCCGGACTCCTTCACCCATCTCCACGTCGCCAGCGGCTGGTCGCTCAAGTACGGCGCCTCCGCCCCGGAGGCGTTGGTGGCGCTCGCGGCCGAGCACGGCATGGGCGCGCTGGCGCTCACCGACCGCGACGGCGCCTACGGCGCGGTGAAGTTCGCCAGGCCTGCCTGTCCGCGGGGATCGCGCCGATCCTCGGCGTTGACCTGGCCGTCGCCCCCTCGGGGGCGCTGCCCGCGTCGGCCACCCCGGCTGGTGGGCCGCGGGCCCGGCGCAGCCCGGCCCGCGGCGGGGCCGCGGTCGACCCCGGCCATGCCCGGGTCGTCGTGCTGGCCCGCTCCGGCGCCCGGGGCTGGGCCGCGCTGTGCCGACTGATCAGCGCGGCGCACCTGGGGGGCGAGCGGGGCCGGCCGCTGGCCACGCTCGATCTGGTGGCCGAGCACGCCGCTGGCGGCGACCTGCTCGTGCTGCTCGGCCCGGCCAGCGAGGTGGGGCGCGCGGTGGCGGCCCGCCGTCCGGATCTTGCCCGGGCCGCCCTGGACCGCTGGCGAGACGGCGTCGACCCCGGCCAGCTGCGGGTCGAGGTGGTCTCGCACCACGCCGCGGCAGATCCGCTCGCCGACCAGCGCCGGGCCGACCTCGGCCGGGCGCTGGGGTCCGGGGGGATGCCGGCGCTGTCGACCGCGTTGGCCGGCCGGATGCTCGGCTTCGCCGCCGAGCACGGGGTGGCGGCCGTCCTCGCCAACGCCGTGCGCCATGCCCGCCCCGACGACGCGGTGACCGCCGATGTGCTCGACGCCGTCCGCCGCCTGGTGCCGCTCGACCGCCGCCACCTCGACCGCCGCGGAGCCCAGGCCTGGGTCAAGCCCGGCGCGCAGATGGCCGCTCTCGCCGAGGCGATCGCCCGCGCCGCGGGCGCGTCGACCCGGGCCGGGGCCCTGTCCGGCAGCGATCGGACGACCGCGCGGCGGCTGCTCGAGGCGACCGAGGCGGCGGCGGCGGACTGCGTCCTGGACCCGAGGGCCGACCTGGGCCTCGGCGGCATCCACGTCCCCGAGGTGTCGGCGATCCCAAGCGTGGCCGCCGACCGCCGGGCCCCGGACGCCATCCTGCGGGCCCGCTGCGAGGCCGGGCTGGGGGAGCGGGGGATGCCGCCGTCAGCGGCCGTGCGGCGCCGCCTGGACGACGAGCTGGCCACGATCGCCTCGCTCGGCTACGCCCCGTACTTCCTGTGCGTCGCCGATGTGGTCGACCTGATCCGCTCGATGCGGGTGCGCGTCGCCGCCCGCGGCTCGGGGGCGGGCAGCCTGGTCAACTACCTGACCGGGGTCTCCGGGGTCGACCCCATCCGCCACGGCCTGCTCATGGAGCGTTTCCTGTCTCCGCTGCGGCAGGCGCTGCCCGATGTGGACGTCGATGTCGAGTCGGCGCGGCGCACGGAGGTGTACGAGCAGATCCTGGCCCGCTACGGAGGCGACCGCTGCGCGTGCGTGTCGATGGCGGACACCTACCGGGTCCGGCACGCGATCCGCGATGTCGGCGCGGCCCTCGGCCTGCCGCCCGGCGAGATCGACTCCCTGGCCAAGGCCTTCCCGCACATCCGCGCGCGGGACGCCCGGGCGGCGCTGCGCGATCTGCCCGAGCTGCGCCAGATCGGCCGGTCCCTCGGCAACGGAGCGGACGCCGACGGGCGGCTCGACCTGCTCTTCTCCTTGGTCGAGCGCCTCGACGGGCTGCCCCGCCACCTCGCCCTGCACCCGTGCGGCGTGCTGCTCTCCGACGCCACGCTGCTCGACCGCACCCCGGTCGAGGCCAGTTGGCTGGGCTTCCCGATGAGCCAGTTCGACAAGGACGACGTCGAGGACCTCGGCCTGCTCAAGCTTGACGTGCTCGGCATCCGGATGCAGTCGGCGATGGCCCACGCCCTCGACGAGGTCGAGCGGGTCGACGGCCCCGCCGCGCGGCCCGACCTCGATGCCCTGCCCCTCGACGACGCCCCGGCGTTCGCGCTCATCCGCTCGACCCGCACCCTCGGCTGCTTCCAGATCGAGTCGCCCGGCCAGCGTGAGCTGCTCGGCAAGTTCGCCCCGGAGACGTTCGGCGACCTCATCGTGGACATCTCGCTGTTTCGCCCGGGCCCGGTGAAGTCCGACATGGTCACGCCGTTCCTGCGCGCCCGGCAGGGCTGGGAGGCACCCGAGTACCCCCACCCCGACCTGCGCCCGGCGCTGGCGGAGACCTACGGCGTGGTCGTCTTCCACGAGCAGGTGCTGCGGATCCTCGCGGCGATGACCGGCTGCTCGCTGGCGGAGGCCGACGAGCACCGGCGCACGCTCGGCTCGCCCGACGGCCAGCTGCTGGTGCGCGAGTGGTTCTACCCCGCCGCGCTCGGCCGCGGCTATCGGCTGCCTGTCGTCGAGCGGGTCTGGGACGTCCTGCGCGCGTTCGCCTCGTTCGGCTTCTGCAAGGCCCACGCCGCGGCCTTCGCCCTGCCGACCTACCACTCGGCCTATCTCAAGGCGCACCATCCGGCGGCGTTCCTCGCCGGCGTCCTCACCCACGACCCGGGCATGTACCCCAAGCGGCTGATCCTCGACGACGCGCGCCAGCTGGGCATCGCGGTGCTCGGGCTCGACGTCAACCGCTCGGACGCGACCTACCGGATCGAGCGCGTCGGGCCCCACGACGAGCCGCCTCCGGAGATCCTCGGCGAGCACCCCCGCCGGGCGCCCGCCGAGCCGGGCGTGCCGGACGGCCGGGCCTACGGCATCCGGCTGTCCCTCGCCGACGTCAAGGGCATCGACGGCGCGGAGATCGCCCGGATCATCGCCGGCCAGCCGTACGCGACGCTCACCGACTTCTGGCACCGGGCCCGGGTCTCGCGCCCGGTCGCGGAGCGGCTGGTCATGGCTGGCGGGTTCGACTCCCTGTACGGGCTGTCCGCACCGGTTCCGGTGCGGCGCCGGGGCCGGGTGACCCGTCGCGACCTGCTGCTGCAGGTCGCCGACCTCGACCGTTGGAGCGCGCCGCTGCCGGGTGGGCGGCGGCGGGCCGTGGCGCGGGCAGGCCCCCGGGCGGCGATCGCCGGGGCAACGGCCGGGGCAACGGCCGGGGCCGAGGCCGGGGCCGAGGTCGGCGATCCGGCCGTGCTGGCCGCCCGCCAGTCCCAGGCCGGCGCGCCGGTGCGCCCGCCTGCCATGCAGCTCGCCCTCGACCTCGGCCCGGGCGACGGCGAGGCCGGCAGCGGACTGCCCGACATGACCTCGTCGGAGCGGGTCCGCGCGGAGCTCGAGGTGCTCGGCCTCGATGCCAGCCGGCACCTCGTCGACTTCTACGCGCCGATGCTCGCGGCGCTCGGGACCACCCAGGCGCGCGACCTGCTGCGGCGGCGGTCCCAGGCCGAGCTGCTGGTGGCCGGAGTCAAGGTCGCCACCCAGACCCCGCCGATCCGGTCCGGCCGCCGGGTCGTCTTCCTCACCCTGGACGACGGCACCGGCCCGATCGACGCGACCTTCTTCGACGACGCGCAAGGGCCGTACGCCTCCACGCTCTTCCACTCCTGGCTGCTGCTCGTGCGGGGAGTGCTGCGGCGCACCGGCCCGCGCGGCGTCTCGCTGCGGGCGACCGGTTGCTGGGAGCTGTCGGCGCTGCATCCGGCCTGGCTGGAGGGGGGAGCGGCCGCGGTGCTCCCGCTCCTGGTCGAGCCGGAGGGCTGGGGGCCCCCGCCCGGCCTGCCCCCGGACCCGCCTGGGACGGACGCCGGTCCCCAGCCGGGGCCGGCGGAGACCCGGGCCGGCGGCATGGGCCAGCGGCGGGTGCTCGTGCACCCCAGCGGGTTCCGCCAGTCGCCCTACGCCGACGTCAAGCCGGCTGGCGACTCGGTGAAACCCGGAGCCCCGCCGCGCCGGCTGTGGCACTCCAGCCCCGGAAGCGCGGGAGGATGACCCCGCGCCACACCCGGCCACCCACCCGCGAGAGGCACCCATGAGCCGGCGCCAGCAGCTCGACCGCCCGGGGGCCCCCGACGGCCCGCCGGAGGACGACTCCGGCTGCCCGATCCTGCACGTCGACATGGACGCCTTCTACGCCAGCGTCTCGCTGCGCGACCGGCCCGAGCTGCGCGGCCAGCCGGTCATCGTCGGGGGCGGCCAGCGCGGGGTGGTGCTGTCGGCGACGTACGAGGCCCGCCGGCTGGGCATCCACTCGGCGATGCCGATGACCCGGGCGCGCCGGATGGCCCCGCAGGCCCACATCCTGGAGCCCGACCACGCGCTCTACGCCCAGGTCTCCGCCGCGGTGATGGAGGTGTTCGCGGCCGTCACCCCGCTCGTCGAGCCGCTGTCGCTCGACGAGGCCTTCCTCGACGTCTCAGGGTCGGAGCGCCGACTCGGCAGACCCGCGGCCATCGGCGCGGCCATCCGCGCCCGGATCGCCGCCGAGCAGCGGATCACCTGCTCGGTGGGGGTCGCCTCGACCAAGTTCGTCGCCAAGCTCGCGTCAACCCGCGCCAAGCCCGACGGGCTGATCGTGGTTCCCCGCGACCGCGTCGTGGAGTTCCTGCACCCGCTTCCGGTCGGCGCCCTGTGGGGTGTCGGCGAGCGCACCGAGGAGGCCCTCGCCCGGCTCGGGCTGCGCACCGTGGCCGACGTCGCCCGCACCCCCCAGCGCACCCTGGAGCGCGCGCTGGGCCCAGCGGCCGGGGCCCACCTGTCCGCCCTGGCCTGGGGTCGCGACGAGCGGCGGGTGACCCCCGGCCAAGCGGAGAAGAGCATCGGCGCGGAGGAGACCTTCCCGGTCGACGTCGACGACCCCGAGGTCGTCCGCCGCGAGCTGCTGCGCCTCGCCGAGCGCGTCGCCGCCAGGCTGCGATCGGCGGGGTTCGTGGGGCGCACGGTCAGCGTCAAGGTGCGCTTCGCCGACTTCACCACGCTGACCCGATCACGCACCCTGCGCGAGCCCACCGATGTCGGCCAGGCCCTGTACGCCACGGCCCGCGACCTCTACGAGGGCCTTGGCCTGCAGCGGGCGAGGTTGCGCCTGGTCGGGGTGCGGGCCGAGAACCTGCTCCCGGTGGAGCAGTTGGCCGAGCAGCTGCTGCTCGACGCGCCCGAGGCCGGCTGGCGTGAGGCCGATCGGGCGGTCGACCGGGCCGCGGCCCGATTCGGGCGGGGGTCGGTGCGCCCGGCGGCGCTGGTGCGCCCGAACGACCCGCCCTGAGCCCGGGATTCGCCCGCGTCGCCGGCGGTCCAGGCCCCTGCGAATGGGTGCAGTTCGGTCTCGGACCTGAACCGATCGGTCAAGCCGGGTTTCGCAACGGCCGATGCCTGCTTATGCTGGCCGGGTAGAGCCACCGGGGGTATCGGTGGCAAGGAGACCGCCGAGGAGGTGCCGTGCCGCTTTCCGAGCATGAGCAGCGCCTGCTTGAGCAGATGGAGCGCGCCCTCTACGCCGAGGACCCCAAGCTGGCCTCGACGCTGCGGGGCAGCGACCTGCGGGCCGTGCAGCGCAAGCGGCTGGTCCTTGGCGCCGTCGGTCTGCTCGCCGGATTGGCCCTGCTGGTCGCGGGGGTCGCCACCCAGCTCGTCGCGATCGGCGTGGTCGGCTTCCTGGTCATGCTGGGGGCCGCCTGGTACGCCTACACCGGGCTCAAGGCCCCCGCCGCCGCCGACCCCACCCAGGTTGGCGGCTCGGCCCGCGGCTCGGCGGCCTCAGGCCGCGGCTCGGCCAAGCGCAAGCCCAAGTCGAGCGGCACGTCGATGCAGCGCCTCGAGGAGCGCTGGCGCCGGCGCCGCGAGGGCGACGACCGCCAGTAGCCCTGCCCCGTCGCCGGTGTGGCTGAGCCCGCGCCACGCCCACCGCCGCCCACTCACCCCCGAGCCCGCTCGACGCGGTCCGGCAGCCCGTCAGGTGGACGCGGGATCCCACCCGGATGCTGCTATCCGGCGGGGTGCGACCTCAGCCGGCGCAGGCCGCGCTGCCACCACGCGTCGGCGCTGTCCAAGGCGTCGTACGCCCGCTGCGACACGCTGCCCGCCGAGCTCAGCACCGAGCGAGGGAGCACCCGGGACCTGAACCGCACCCCGCGTCCCGACTCAGCTCGCATGGCCGCGCAGACCGCGCGCGCGTCGTCGGCGTACGCGGTCTCCGGGCCCGGGTCGCGGGCGTACCGGGCCCGCTCCACCGCGAGGGCCATCCGATGGGCGGCGTCGGCCGCGTCTGCCGGGGCGGCCAGGGTCGCCAGCTGCGCCCGGGGCGAGCCGGCGGGCCGGTCGCGGCCCAGGTCGGCGGCGGTGTCCAGGACCTCCGCCCAGGCGGCCTCGGCCGATCCGCGCGCCGCGGCCGACAGCCGCCGGCGACGGCGCCAGGCGCGGGTCGCGGGCGCGGCGGCGAGGGCCAGCAGCGCCAGGGCCCCGACCAGCCAGGGCAGCCGCGAGGACGGCTGCGCCTGCGCGGCGGCCGCGGCCTCGTCCAACGCGCGCTCCCGCGGGTTCACCGCGCTGCCCTCGGCGGCCCGGTCGGCCTGGGTGGGGTTGAGCCGATCCTGGGCGGTGTCCGACGGCCCGACCGAGCCCGGGGTGGCCCCCGGCAGCTGGCGAGGCGAACGGCGCGTAGGCCGGAGCGGCCACCCCGGCCCCGCCGTTGCCCGGCGTCGGCTCGAAGCGCACCCAGCCGGCCCCCTCGAAGTACAGCTCGGGCCAGGCGTGGACGTCGTGCCACGTCACGGCCCAGCCCTCGTCAGTCGCTGCGCCCGGGGCGAAGCCGACGTTCACCCGCGCCGGGATGCCGAGCAGCCGGGCCATCACCGCGAAGGCCCCGGCGAACTGCTGGCAGTACCCCCGCCGATCGGTGAGGAAGTCGGCCAGCGCGTCGTCGCTGCGGGGCTGCACGGTCAGGTCGTACGCGAACCCGCCCTCGCCCCGGAACCACGACTGGAGGGCGAGCGCGGCGTCGAAGTCGGTGGGGGCGTCGCCGGCGACCTCCTCGGCCAGCTGGGCGGCCAGCGGGGTCACCGGCGGGAGCTCGGTGTAGCGCAGGACGTCCTCCGGCGCCTCCCCGGCCCTCCGCAGCTGGGCGGCCGTGGGGTTGGGCTGCACCGACTCGACGGTGTACTCGATGCCCTGGGTCGTCCGGCCCTCGTCCGGGGTGAGCACGTTGAGGGTGGCCTCGTCGTAGCGCCAGTCGCCCTCGATGTCGACCCGCGCCGCGGGGTACGGAAGCGGCAGCCGGTTCTCCTCGAGCGGACCGACCTCGATCGTGGTCGTGACCCGGGAACGGCGCACGTCGTCGGACAGCCCCGGCGGGTCGGGCAGCCCGTCGGCGACCTGCGCGGCGGCCCGGGCCCGCAGCACGGCCGGTTGCCACTGCACCCCGTCGAAGGTGTCGAGGGTCACCATCCGCAGGTAGTCCGGCCCGCGGGCCGTGGTGGTGTAGCGGAGCACCTCGGCGTCGTCGACGCGGACAAGGTCGCGCTGCAGGGACACCAGCGGGTTCACCGTGGCGACGGTGCGGCCCCCCGAGCCGCCGGAGCCCCCGCCCGAGCCGTTCCCGAGCACGTTCTCGTCGAGGAAGGGCAGCGCGAGGGGGGAGATGACCGCGGCGGCGAGGGCGATCAGCCCGATCCGGCGGCCCATCGCGCTGAGCGGTTCGGGCGCGATCGCACCGGATCGGCCGCGGGTTCCGACGACCCGGCCCCATCGTCCGATCCGCTGCCGTCCGTCGGCGAGCAGCAAGAAGAGGTACCCGACGGCGCCGATGACGAACAACGGCCACGGGACGCCGTCGGGGACGACGGCAGCGGGCACCGCGTACAGCGCGAGAAGCGGCAGCCCGGCCGCGGCAGCCCAGCGCCCGGTCACCGCCAGCGCATCGACCACGAGCGCGATGGCCCCGACGCCGGCGACGCTCAGGGCGACCAGCAGCGGCGTCGTGGGGGCCGGGGCCGACACCACGGCCACCTCCTCCAACGCCGCGGCCAGCGCCTCGCCCATGCGGGCGAACGCGTCCGGCCCGGGGATCGACGCCGAGGTACGACGCGTCGCGGGCGACCTCGTGGGCCACCACGGCGAGCAGCGTCGCCGCCTGGGCCAGCACGACCAGGAGCGGCGGGGCCCGCAGGACGCGGGCCGCCATCCCGGCCGTGGCCACCGCCGCCACGGCCGCCATCGCCGGCCAGAACCAGGTGCCGTTGTCGAACAGCGGCGACAGCGCCATCGACGACGTGGCCGTCGCGAGGGCCGCCGCGCCGGCCATCCGGGCCCGGGCGGGAGGCCTCGGCCGGTCGGGGCTCGCGTCCTCGATGGGCGGGCCTGCCGTGGACGGGGTCGCTGGGGGCTGCTGGAGGAGGGCGGTCATCGCAGGCCTGCCCCTACGGGCAGCCGCGACACGAGCGGCCACCGGGCGGCCAGCGAGTCCTCGGGGCCGAGGCGCAGCACCCGCCACCCCTGGCCGGCCAGCACCGCGGCGGCGGCGTCGTCGGCGGCCGTCGGACCCGCAGCCGGGTGCATGAGCACGGCCACGCCGGCGCCGCCGCTGCGCCGCATCCGGGCGAGCTCGCCGGCCTCGGCGGCGTCGAGCCGCCCGAGCACCGCGACGATCAGGCCGTCTCCGGTGAGGCTGCGCAGGACCGGCGTGAGGCCCGTCAGCCGGGCGACCGCGGAGGGCTCCACCACGGCGAGCGCATCGAGCAGGACGCCTTGGCTGTCGCCGACCGGCGAGCCCTCGGCCACCACCGACCGGCCCGAGGCGGTGACCAGGTCGACGGTGTAGCCGGCGCGGGCGAGGTGGACGCCGACCGAGCGCCGCCGCGGAGACGGCCCGCTCGAAGCTGCTGGCGGGGTCCTTGGAGGGCGCACCATGCGCCGCGGACCGGTTGTCCAGCAGGACCAGGGCCCGGCTCTCCCAGGGCTGCTCCTCTCGGCGGACCATCAGCTCGCCGAGCTTCGCCGTCGACCGCCAGTCGACCCGCCGCAGGTCGTCGCCGAGTCGGTACTCGCGTGGCGCCACGTCGTCCTCGCCCGCCGAGGCCACCGACCGCGCCCGCGACTCGCCGCTGCCGGCCCACTCGCCGCCGAGCGTGGCCGACGGAAGGACCTCGATCCGCGGAGTGACCGTCACGTGCGTGACGGCGGTGAACGAGCGGGTCAACTCGACCAAGCCGAACGGGTCATTGAGCCGCAACGCGAGCGGCCCCACCGCGTAGCGCCCGCGGCGGGCGGTGCGCAGCGGGTAGCCGACCTCGCGGTGCCCCCGCGACTCCACCCGGTCGAGTGCGAACCGCGCCGACGGCCCCGAGCGCCCGCGGGACGGAGTCCTCCAGCAGCAGCAGCCCGGTGGGGAGCCGGGAGACGTTCTCCAGCCGCAGCACGACGCGCGCGTCCTGGCCGGCCTCGACCCGGGCGGGCTCGATGCGGCGCCCGCTGGCGAGTTTGTAGCGGGTCCGGCCGACGGAGTACGCGGCCACCAGCGGCAACGCGAGCAGCAGCACCCCGACCCGCAGCAGGTCGGCCTGGCCCAGCACGACGGCGCAGGCGGCCGCGGCCAGGCCCGCGGCGGCGAAGGCCCGTCCGCGGGTGGTCAGGCTGGCGATCGCCTCGCGCATGGCCGCCTCACCGCACGCCGTCGGGGACGGGGATCCGCGCGACCAGGTCGGCGATGATCTGCTCGGGGGTGCTGCGACCGACCTGGGCCTCTGCGGTGAGCAGCACCCGGTGGGCCAGCACCGGGACGGCCAGCGTCTGCACGTCGTCGGGGATGACGTAGTCGCGCCCGTCGAGGGCTGCCCACGCCCGCGTGGCGCGGACCAGGTGCAGGGTGGCCCGAGGCGAGGCGCCGAGGCGCAGCGCCGACGAGGTGCGGGTGGCGGTGGACACCGCGATGGCGTAGCGGCGGACGGCGTCGCTGACGTGGACGGTGCGGACGAACTCGACCAGCCGGGTCACGTCGCTCGCGCTGGCCACCGGCCGCAGGGTGTCGATCGCCGACGCGGCGCCGTGGGTGTCGAGCATCGCCAGCTCGTCGTCGGGGTCGGGGTAGCCCATCGACACCCGCGCCATGAAGCGGTCGCGCTGCGCCTCGGGCAGGGGGTAGGTGCCCTCCATGTCGACGGGGTTCTGCGTCGCGATCACCATGAACGGCGCGGCCAGCTCGTACGTGGTGCCGTCGACGGTGACCTGCCGCTCCTCCATGGCCTCCAGCAGGGCGGACTGGGTCTTGGGGGAGGCGCGGTTGATCTCGTCGCCCAGCACGATGTTGGCGAAGACCGCTCCGGGCTTGAACTCGAACGCCCGGATCTCCTGGTTGTAGACGCTGACTCCGGTCACGTCGCTGGGCAGCAGGTCGGGGGTGAACTGGATGCGCCGGACCGAGCAGTCGAGGGACCGTGCCAGCGCCTTGGCGAGCATCGTCTTGCCCACGCCCGGGACGTCCTCGATCAAGAGGTGGCCCTCGCCCAGCAGGGTCGCCAGCGCCAGCCGGACGACCTCGGGCTTGCCCTCGATGACCTGCTGGATCGACTGGCTGATCCGCGCGCAGGCGGCGCCGAGGTCCTCGAGCCCATCGGAGGGCGCGGGCGGCAGGCCGGTCGCTGCTCCGTCGACGGTCACCTGGGGCCTTCCTCGCGGTGCGGGCGGGGGCGTAAGGCATCAACCTAACCCGCGTCGGCCGAACCGGCACGGCGTCTGTTCGACGCAGCGCGCGCCGGTGTGGTTGCGGTCGCCCGCCGGGACGGGGGTCGTGGCGGGCGAGCCCGCCGGGTGTGGTGTCATGGCCCCGATCTCGAAACGTCTGACGTCAGGGGGCCGGCGATGGCGCAGGACTGGGTGTTCGACCACGTGGTCATCGGGGCGTCCGATGTCGGGGCCACGGCGGCGTTCTTCGCCCTGCACGGCTTCGACCCCCTGGCGACCCGCGTGCTCGGCTCCGCCGAGGCCGAGCGCTACGGGCTGCCGGCCGGCGTGGACGAGGTCGTGCTCGGGGTCGAGGGCGCGGCCGGCGGCCGGGTGCGGATCATCGCCTCCCCGCTGGACCCCGACACGTACTCGCCCTACGCCCCGCGCGCCGAGGCGCTCGACCTCTACTCCCGCGATGTGCGGGCCAGCGTCGCCGACGCGCAGGATGCCGGGTACGAGCCGGCCGGCCCGGCCGCGGACTACGCCTTCGGGCCGATGCGGTTGATCCAGGCGCTGGTGCACGGGCCCGACGACGTGGCCTTGGTCTACGTCGACCTGGACCCGGTGACGTTCCGGCTCCCGAGCGTGCTGGACGCCGCCCCGGAGCGCCGGCACTCCGAGCTGCACAGCCTGGTGTGCGTCGTCGACGACCTGGAGGCGGCGACGGCCTTCTTCCGCGACGTGGCCGGGCTGTCGTTGCGTGCGACCTTCCCGCTGACCGAGCCCGCGGTGGCCCGCTTCATGGGGTTGCCGCGCGAGTCGACGATGCGCATGTCGGTGCTCAGCGCCTCCGACGCGGCGCCTCCGAGGTTCGAGCTCCTGCAGTTCGACGGCGAGCCGGCCGAGGCGCGCGCCTCGCTGCCGCTGCGCCCGGGCTGCCTGCTGCCGGTGTTCACCGCCGCCGACCTCGACGCGGCGGCCGGGCTGCTTGAGGGGCCGCGGCTGATCGCCGGGGCGGTGGTCGGGCGGACCCCCGGAGGGGTCGAGGTCGAGGTCCGCGGGCGGTGAGCCGGCCATGAGCGCCCCTGGGACCCGCCAGCCGCAGTACGCCTTCGTGGCCGACGCGCTGCGCAAGCGGATCCTGTCCGGTGAGTTCCCCCCCGGCCACCGGCTGCCGGTCGAGCCGGAGCTGTCCAAGGAGTACAAGGTCTCTCGCTCCACCGTGCGCGAGGCCCTGCGCGTGCTCTCCAGCCAGAACCTCGTCGCCACCAGCCGGGGAGTCGCCGGCGGGTCGTTCGTGGTGACGCCCGACACCGCCCAGATCAGCGACTACCTCGCGGCCTCCTTCGGCCTGCTGGCGAGCAGCGCCGATGTGTCGGCGCAGGCGCTGCTCGAGCTGCGCGACGTGCTCGAGGTGCCGGCCGCCCGCCTCGCGGCCCAGCGGCGCTCCGCCGAGCACCTGGCGGCCCTGCGCGACGCGCTCATCGACCCGCGGGCGGTCGAGCCGGCCGCCTTCCACGAGGGCAACCGCCGCTTCCACCAGGTGCTGCTCGAGGCCAGCGGCAACCCGCTGCTGGCCGCGCTCGGCCGCCCCGTCTTCGATGTCCTCGAGGCCCGGCTGGTGCGCTCCGACGCCCCGCCCCGGACGTGGGACCGGGTCTTCGCCGAACACCGCGAGATCCTCGGCTACGTCGAGGCGGGCGAGGTCGATCGGGCCGCCGACGCCGCGCACGCGCACCTCGACCACCTCCGCGCCGCGTACGACCAGATGGACGAGCGACGCGGCCCCCGCCCGGACCCGCGCACCCCGGGTCGCGACGCGGCCCGCAGCCTTGACCCCGAAACGTCCGACCTTTAGAGTCAACCGACCCCCCACCCCCTGCGGAGGACGCGAGCCATGGCCATCCACACGCCGGACGTCGGCAACTTCTTCGAGGACTTCGTCGTCGGGGACACCTACCAGCACCCGTTCGGCCGGACCATCACCGAGACCGACAGCTCCTGGTTCACGTTGCTGACGATGAACACCAACCAGAACCACTTCAACACCCACTACGCCGCCTCGAACCCGATCACCGGCGGCAAGGTCATCGTCAACTCGGGCTTCACCGTGGCGCTCGTCCTGGGCCTGTCGGTCATCGACATGAGCCAGGCCGCGATCGCCAACCTCGGCTGGACCGACATCAAGCTGACCCACCCGGTCTACATCGGCGACACCATCTACGCCGAGTCGATCTGCCTCGACAAGCGCGAGAGCGGCTCGCGGCCGTACGCCGGGATCATCACGATGAAGACCCGCGGCCTGAACCAGGACGGCGACGAGATCGTGTCGTGGGTCCGCTCGGTGATGGTGCCCAAGCGCGACTCGGGGATCGGCTCGGGCTACTTCCCGGAGGCCAAGAACGGGCCGATGGCCGTTCCGGCGTCCGACCCGGCCTGACCGCGCCGCGACCAGGGCACGCAGGACCAACCAGAGGGGGAGCGGTGGCGGGGTTGCGCATCACGTACGGCCCGTGGGGGGAGACGCTCGCCGAGCTCGCCGCGGCGGCGCGCTCGGCCGAGCAGGCCGGCGCCGCGGTCGTCTGGGCGCCGGAGATGCACCGCTCGGCCACCATCACCGCGGCGGCGATGGCCGCCGAGACCGAGACGATCGGGATCGGCACGGCGATCGCGCTGGCCTTCACCCGCAGCCCGATGGTGACCGCCCTGGAGGCGATGGACCTCGACGAGCTGTCCGGCGGCCGGTTCACCCTGGGCCTCGGCACCGGGCGTCCAGCGGCTCAACGAGGACTGGCACAACGCCCGCTGGGGCAAGCCGGTCGGCCACCTGCGCGAGACCGTCGGCATCATCCGGCACTTCATCGCCCACGCGCGCGACGGCGAGCCGATCGACATCGACGGCGAGTACGAGCACATGCGCATCCGCGGCTACCAGCGGCCGTACGCCCAGACCCGCACCGAGATCCCGATCTACCTCGCGGGGATGGGCCCGGTCATGACGCGCACCGCGGCCGAGATCGGCGACGGCTGGATCAGCCACGAGCTGTGCAGCCCGGCGTACGTGCAGGGCCAGGTCCTGCCGGCGATCGGCGAGGGGCTCGAGCGCTCGGGCAAGGACCGCGGCCAGGTCGACCTGGTCGTGTCGGCGTGCTGCTCGGTCGACGCCGACGGCGCCGCCGCGCGGCGCCGCGCGGCCGGCATCGTCGGCTTCTACGCCAGCGTGCGCACCTACGCCGACTTCTTCGAGTTCCACGGCTTCGGCGCCGAGGCCGCCGCGTGCGGGGCGGCGCTGAAGTCCGGCGCGGTCGCCCAGCAGCTCGGCGACCTCGTGCCCGACGCCATGGTCGACGCGCTCACGCTGTCCGGCACCCCGGACGAGGTGCGCGCGCCGGCTGGCCGCGTACGACGGCGTCGTCGACAGCATCAAGCTCACCCCGCCGACCCACGGCCTCGCGCCGGACGAGACCCGGGCCGCCCAGGCCGCGGTGATCGACGCTGATCGGCGACCTCACGGACGGGAACCCCGCATGACCCAGCGTCTGCCGCTGCAGGACATCCGCATCATCGCCGTCGAGCAGTACGGCGCCGGCCCCTGGGGAAGCGTGCACCTCGCCGACCTCGGCGCCGAGGTGATCAAGATCGAGGAGCCGTCGGCGCGCGGCGACGTGGGCCGCTACGTGCCCCCGTACGCCCAGGGCGAGGACTCGCTGTTCTTCGAGGTCTTCAACCGCAACAAGCGCTCGCTGTCGCTCGACCTGACCACCGCCGAGGGCCGCGCGGTCTTCGAGGACCTCGTGCGCGAGGCCGACGCGGTCTACAGCAACCTGCGCGGCGACGTGCCCGAGAAGATCAAGATCACCTACGACGACCTCAAGCACCTCAACCCGGCCATCGTGTGCTGCTCGCTGTCGGGCTTCGGGATGACCGGGCCGCGGCGCAAGGAGCCCGGCTACGACTACATCCTGCAGGGCCTCGGCGGCTGGATGGACGTCACCGGCGAGCCCGACGGCCCGCCCACCAAGTCCGGCCTGTCGATGGTCGACTACTCCGGCGGCATGGTCGCGGCGATCTCGCTGCTGGCCGGCATCCACGCCGCGCGGCGCGACGGCGTCGGCATGGACTGCGACGTGTCGCTGTACGACACCGCGATCTCGATGCTCACCTACCCCGGGATCTGGGCGCTCAACACCGACTTCACCCCGCACCGCACCCGCCACTCCGCGCACCCGTCGCTGGTGCCGTTCCAGGTCTTCCAGACCGCCGACTCCTGGATCGTCGTGGGCTGCGCCAAGGAGAAGTTCTGGCAGCGGCTGGCCCCGGTCCTCGGGCACCCGGAGTGGGCCGACAGCGAGGAGTACGGCACCTTCGCCGCGCGCGAGCGCAACAAGGTCGCCCTGCTCGCCCAGCTGGAGGAGATCTTCCACACCCGCACGTCGGAGGCGTGGCTCGCCGACCTCTACCCGGCCGGCATCCCGTGCGGGCCGATCAACACCGTCCGCGAGGCGCTCGAGGAGGAGCACACGGTCGCGCGCGGGCTGATCGTCGAGACCGACCACCCGCTGTACGGGACCGTGCGCCACCCGCGCACCTCGGTGAGCGTGGGCCCGCCGCGCACCGAGCACCAGCGTGCGCCGCAGCGCAACGAGCACTTCGCCGAGGTGCTGCGCGATGAGCTGCACTACGACGACGAGCGGATCCGCGCGCTCGTGGCGGCCGGCGCGTTCGGCGATCCCGGACACCGTGCCGCACATCCCCGCCGAGTACCTCCCCGCCGGGCGCGCACCCGGGAGACGGGGCGCCGCACGGCGCCGAGATGGCCGCGGGAGAGGGAGCCGAGGGCGGCGAGGTATGACCGTCGCCGCCGAACTCGCCGCGTGGACGCTGGGGCCCTCGCCCGAGCAGGCCACGGCGGCGGCTCGGCGGGCGGCCGTCCGGCACCTGCTCGACGGGGTCGGCTGCGCGCTGGCATCGGCCCGCTCGGGCGCGGCGGCGCCGGCGGTCACCGTGGCGCTCGGCCTCGGCGGCCCGCCGGAGGCGACCGTCCTGGGCAGCCGTCAGCGCGGCTCCGCGCCCGCTGCGGCGCTCGCCGACGGAGCCCTGGTGCACGGACTCGACTTCGACGACACCCACGCGGGCGGCCTCGTCCACGCGACCTCGGTGGTGCTGCCCGCCGCGTTCGCCGTGGGGGAGCAGCAGGGCGCCACCGGCGCCGACGTGCTGGCCGCGGCGCAGGCGGCGTACGAGGTGGTGTGCCGCGTCGCGGCGGCCAGCCCGCACGGGTTCCACGCCCGCGGCCTGCACGCGACCCACGTGGCCGGCACGCTGTCGGCGGCGACCGCCGCGGGCCGCCTGCTCGGCCTGTCGCCGGGCACGCTGGTCGACGCCCTCGGCATCGCCGGCTCGGCGTCCGGCGGGCTCCTGGAGTTCCTCGACACCGGATCATCGACGAAGCAGCTGCACCCCGGCACGGCCTCGTTGTCGGGCGTGCTCGCCGCGCGCCTCGCCGCGGCCGGCGGCTCCGGCCCGGCGAGCGTGCTCGAGGGGCGCTACGGCATCTGGGCCGCGCTGTCGGCCAAGCCCGCCGACCCCGCCTCCGTCCTTGACGGCCTGGGCGAGCGCTGGGAGGTCGAGCGGATCACCGTCAAGCCCTACCCGGCGTGCCAGCTGATGCACGTCACCCTCGATGCGCTGGCCGCGGCGCTCGGCGGCGCCGGCCCGGTCGGGGCCGGCGACATCGAGTCGATCAGCTGCGACGTGCACCCCGACAGCGCCTCGATCGTCTGCGAGCCGGCTGCCGACAAGGTCCACCCGCGCTCGTCCTACGACGCGAAGTTCTCGCTTCCCTGGTCCTGCGCGGCCCTGGTCCTCGACGGATCGATCGGGGTCGCGACGTACGAGCCGGCCTCGATCAGTCCGGCGGAGGTCGCGGCGCTGGCCGCCCGCGTGCGCACCGACGTGGTCGACCCCGGCGGGGTGGCGGCGGACGCGCCCGGCCGCGTCGTGGTCCGGCTCACCGACGGCCGGGTGCTTGAGGGCGCCGTCGCGCGCAGCGCAGGCGGGCCCGCCGCGCCGCTCAGCGATGCCGAGCTCGACGCCAAGTTCCTCGCCAACGCCGGGGGCGACCCGGGGGCCGCGCGTGAGCTGGCCGCCGCCGTCCGCTCGCTCGCCGACCTGCCCTCGCTCGCCCCGATCCTCGACCTCGCCGCGCGCGTCGCGGCGGCCTGACGCACCCGGAGAACCGCATGTCACCGATCCCGCCCGTGGCCATCGAGCCCGAGTCGTTCCCCTGGTACGACTACCGCGGCTACACGTTCTCGCTCGGCCTTCAGATCGGGCCCGACGACGCGCTCAACAGCGGCCACTCCGGCTCGGCGTTCGACCCCGCCAAGGGCAAGCCCGATGTGCGGGGCGGCATGGGCGAGCAGGCCGAGACCGCCTACGCCAAGCAGGAGGCGATCCTCGCGGCGGCCGGGCTGGCGCATGGCCGATGTCACCCGCGTGGTCGAGAACGTCACGATCGCCGGGCTGCCGGCCTACGCCGAGGCGCGTGAGGTCCGCGAGCGGCTGTTCCCGCACGGCCCGGCAGTGCAGACCGTCGTGGTCGACCGGCTGGTGCGGGGCAAGGCGCTGATCGAGGTCGAGGTGCACGCCACGCGCGGCGGCGGGCAGGCGCTCGTGCTCGGCTCCGACGGCTCGTGGCGGCGCGAGACCGTGCGTCAGGGCCACGACGGCGCGGTCTACCTGCCGACGCTGCTGCCGATCGGCCCAGACGGCGAGGTCGTCGCCGAGGGCGACGTCATCGGGCAGTACTTCTACTGCCTGGAGCGCGCCGGCGAGCTGCTGCAGCGGGCCGGGCTCGACCTGTCGCACCTCGTGCAGACCATCGACTACTCCACGCCCGCCACCCGCGAGCGCTACCCCAAGACCGGCCGTCCGCGCCGCGACCTGCTCGGCCCGGTCTACCCGGGCGCGGCGGGGATCCTGATGAGCGAGCTGCACGCGCCCGGAGTCCTGCTCGCCCTGGATGCCGTGGCCTCGGTGCACACCCCCGAGCCGGTCAACCCGGGCTGGTCGCGGTACGACTCGCTGACCTACACGCCCGGCGTCCGGGCCGGCGACACCCTCTACATGTCCGGCTTCGCCGCCCTCGACATGGAGTCTCAGCAGGCGACCCATGTGGGCGACCTGCGCGGCCAGGCCGAGGCGACGTACGACGCGATCGGCGAGACCCTGGCAGCCGTCGGCGCCGGCTTCGAGCACCTGCTCACCACCGTCGAGTACGTCACGCCGGCCGGCCTGCCCGACTACCGGGCCGTGGCCGACGTGCGCAAGGCCAAGCTGCGCGCCCCCTATCCCGCCTCGACCGGCATCGTCTGCGGCGGCCTGCTGCGCGACGAGTTCCTGCTCGAGGTCGTCCCGACCGCCTGGATCCCGTCGTGACGCTCCTCACCGACTCCCTGCGCGGGCGGATCGGGGAGACCGCCTCCTACACCGCGCCCGAGCCGCTAGGCCGCGCCGCGATCCGCTACTTCGCCCTCGCCGTGGGCGACGCGAACCCGCTGTACACCGACGACGCGGCCGCGGCCGCCGCCGGCCTCGACGACGTCGTGGCCCCGCCCACGCTGATCTGCGAGACCAACCAGTACGTCGCCGGCCGCCCGGCCGACGCCGAGGGCTACCTCGGCCACTCGTGGCACCTGGAGGTCCCCGGCACCCGGCTGGTGCGCGGCGGCAACGCGTACACCTTCCATCGCCACGTGCGGCCGACCGACGTCGTCACCGCGACCTGGCGGATCGCCGACATGGTCGAGCGGACCACCGGCTCGGGGCAGGCGATGCTGTCGGTCGTGAGCGAGGCGTCCTACGCCAACCAGCACGGCGACCTGCTCGCCGAGAACCTCGAGACGCTGGTCTTCGTCGAGCTCAGGAAGGCCGAGTCATGAGCATCCTCGCCCTGCCCTCGGTGGGCGACCCGGTGCCGCCGCTCGTCCGCACCATCGCGCTGCCCGACATGATCGCCTACGCCGGGGCGACCTGGGACTGGCACAAGCTCCATTACGACGCCGACTACCTCGCCGCCAAGCAGGTCCCCGCGCCCGTCGTCGACGGGCAGGTCTTCGGAGCCCTGCTGGCCGAGGCGCTGCAGGACTGGCTGGGCCCGGGGGCGTTCATCCGCACCCTGGCCTTCCGCTTCAAGAACCTCGTGTTCGCCGGCGAGACCGTCCGCTGCGAGGGCGAGGTCACCTCGGTCGAGGACGGCGTGGTGGCCGTCGCCCTGCGTGTGGTCGTCGTCGACGGCGACGGCGCGGTGACCAAGGTGGCCGCCGCCCCCTGCACCGCCGAGGTCGTCGCCCGCCCCGAGGGGGCCTGACGCGGTGAGCGGGCGCGGGGTGGCGATCGCCGGGGCGGCCGAGTGCGATCTCGGCGCCACGGGGCTTTCGCTGTTCACCCTGCAGGCCCAGGCCGTGACCCGCGCGTTGGCCGACGCCGGGCTCACCCTGGCCGACGTCGACGGGCTGGCGACCAACGGCCTGGCCCGGTTCTCGGCCACCAGCCTCGCCGACCACCTCGGGCTGCGCCCGCGGTGGACCGACTCGTCGTTCGCCGGCGGCTCGGTCTTCGAGATGTACGTCGCGCGGGCCGCCCAGGCGATCGAGGCGGGCCAGTGCGAGGTCGTCGTGGTCTCGTACGCCAGCAACCAGCGCTCCGCGCGCTCGCGCAAGCTCGGCGGGGTGATCGAGGAGCACACGCCGGAGGCGCAGTTCGAGGCGCCGCACCACCCCCTGTGGCCGTTGTCGTACTACGCGCTGGCGGCTCAGCGCTACCTGCACGCGTACGGCGCGACGCGCGCCGATCTCGCTGAGGTCGCCAGCGCCGCGCGGGACTGGGCCCTGCTCAACCCGGCGGCGTTTCGCCACGGCGCCGGTGCGCTGCCGGTCGAGGACGTGCTGGCCGCCGCGCCGATCTCGTCGCCGCTGTCGGCCGCCGACTGCTGCCTGGTCACCGATGGCGGGGGGGCGATCGTGCTCACGTCGCTGGAGCGGGCGCGCGACCTGGCCAAGGCGCCGGTGGCCGTGCTGGGCTACGGCGAGCTGACGACCCACCAGTCGATGACGGCCGACCGCGACCTGCTGCGGACCGGGGCCGTGGAGAGCGGCCAGGCGGCCTTCGCGCGCGCCGGCCTGACCCCCGCCGACGTCGATGTCGCGCAGATCTACGACTCGTTCACCATCACGGTGCTGCTCACCCTGGAGGCCCTGGGCTTCTGCGGGTTCGGCGAGGCGCCCGTCGCTCATCGCCGACGGCGCGATCCGGCCCGGCGGCGCCTTCCCCCTCAACACCTCGCGGCGGCGGGCTTTCGTACTGCCACCCCGGCCAGTTCGGCGTGCTGCTGCTCGTCGAGGCGGTCCGCCAGCTGCGCGGCGAGGCTGGGGCCCGCCAGGTGCCCGGGGCCGAGGTCGCGCTCGCCCACGGCACCGGCGGCATCCTGTCGACGCACGCCACCGTGCTGCTGGGGGTGGACCGATGACCGAGCTGCTGCCTCCCGTCGACGAGACCACGGCGCCGTGGTGGGAGGGCACCCGCGAGGGCTGGTTCCTGCTGCAGCGCTGCCATGCCTGCGCCGCGGTGCAGTTCCCGCCGCGCTCGGTCTGCGTCACCTGCATGGCCGCCGACCCCGAGTGGGTCGAGGCGTCCGGCCACGCCGGGTCGACTCCTTCACCGTCGTGCACCGCAGCCCGGCCCCGGAGCAGATCGAGGCCCCGTACGTCGTGGCGCGGGTGGTCCTCGAGGAGGGCCCGATCGTGCTGAGCCGGCTGGTGGGCGACGACGTGGACGCCTGGCGGTGCGACGACCCCGTGTCACTGCATTGGGAGCCATTGGCCGACGGGCGCCGGCTGCCCGTCTTCGGAAGGATGCCGCGATGACCCACGCGCTTGTGCGGACCGGCGGCGAGGTGCGGCTGGTCGACCTCGCCGAGCCCGCCGGCGCAGTCGGCCGCGGCCGACCCCGTCGAGGTCGCGATGCTGGCCGCCGAGGTCACGCCGAAGGACCGCCAGACCGCCGCCGGGCGGATCCGGATCCCGCTGCCCGACCCGCTCGTGCTCGGCCACAACGCCGTCGGCCGGCTCGGCGACGGGCGGCTGGTCTTCGTCCGCGGCTCGATCGACGGCGCCGGCGGTCTCCGGGACGGGGTCTTCGCCGATCGGTTCGTGGCCGAGCGCCGCTGGCTGCTCGGCCTGCCGGACGGGCTCGACCCGGCCGTCGCCGCCGCCGGGCACCTCCACGCTGATGGACGCGCTGTACGCGTTGGACGATCTCGCCGCGGTCGGCCCGGGGGAGACCGTCCTCGTGCTCGGCGCCTCCCAGGGCGTCGGGGCGGCCGCGGTGGCCGTCGCGCTGGAGCGCGGGCTGCCGGTGGTGGCCGCCGCGCGCGAGCCCGGTCAGGTCGAGTCGCGGGACGGCCTCACCGTCGTCGCGACCGCTGACCTGCCCGCCGCCGCGATGGACGCCACCGAGGGCCGCGGGGCCGACGTGGTGATCGACACCGTGGGCGGGCAGCCGACGGCCAGCGCGGTGCGGGCCTGCGGGTGGCGGGCCCGGCACATCGTGCTCGGCTACCTGGCCGGCTTCGCGCCCGGCGACCTCACCGTCACCGACCTGATCATGCGCGAGCACCGGCTGATGGGGATGAACGCGCACTCCGTCTCGGCCCACCGGCAGCGGTCGCTCGCGGCCGAGGCGCTGCAGCTGCTGAGCCAGGGGGTCTTCACCCCGCAGGTCGCCGCGCGCCCGCTGGCCGAGGGTGTCGAGGCGCTGCTGGGCGAGCCGCCCGCCGGGCGCTCGGTGCTCGCTCGGAGCGGAGGCCGGCTGATGGCGTACGACGTCTGCGTGGTCGGCGGCGGGCCTGCCGGGCTGGCCGCCGCCCTCGAGGCCGCCGAGGGCGGGCTCTTGGTGGTCGTGCTCGAGAAGGACGTCCGACTGGGCGGCGCCCTGCACTACAGCGGGGGACACGTCTCCGGCGCCGGCACCCGGGCCCAGGCGGCCAAGGGGATCGCCGACTCCCGTGGAGGCGCACTGGGACGACATCCAGCGGATCTCGATGGGCACCGCGCGCGAGGACCTGACCCGGCTCTCCGTCGAGCTGCAGCCGGGCACGGTGGACTGGCTGGAGGACCTCGGGGTCGAGTGGGACCCCATCACGCCGCGGCTCGTCTTCGGCCACGAGCCGTACCGCACCGCCCGCACGGTGCACACGTCGCGGATGGCCGTGCCGATCGCCGAGGCGCTGGAGCGGGCGCTGGCCCCCCATGTCGAGTCCGGCCGGATCGAGGTGCGGCTGTCCACGCCCGCCGCCGGCCTGGTCGTGGACGGGGGCCGGGTCACGGGCGTCCGGACCGAGTCCGGCGATGTGGTCGAGGCCCGCGACACCGTGCTGGCCACCGGCGGCTTCGGGCACAACCCCGAGCTGTTCCGCCGGTACGAGAAGGCGCCGCTCGTCACCTCGGCGGCGCCGGGGTCCACCGGCGACGGGCTCGTCATGGCCGTCGAGGCCGGCGCCGCGGTGCAGGGGGAGGGCAAGTACCTGCCGACCTTCGGCGGGCTGCCGCCCGAGCCCGGCGAGTTCCGCGTCGACTGGGTGCACCGCCCGCACCTGGTCGCCCCCGAGCGCAAGCCCTGGGAGATCTACGTCGACCAGACGGGTCGGCGCTGGATCAACGAGGAGGAGCCGAGCATCGACCGCAAGGAGCGGGTGCTCGTCACCATCCCCGAGATGACCTTCTGGACGGTCTTCGACGCCCGGGCCCTGCGCGAGTCCCGCCCGATGATCCTCGGCATGTCGCCGGAGGACGTCGACGCCGCCGCCGGGGTTCGCCGGGGGATCACCAAGGCCGACACCATCGCCGAGCTCGCCGAGCGGGCCGGGATCGCCGCCGACGGCCTGGCCGCCACGGTCGCCCGCTACAACCACGCGACCGTCGATGGGGCGCGAGGACGACCTCGGCCGGCGGCACCGCCCCGCCCCGATCGCCGAGCCGCCCTTCTACGCGATCGAGAACCACCCGGTCACCCTCATCACCTTCAGCGGCGTCGACGTCGACGCCGACCTGCGGGTGCGCCGCCCCGACGGGAGCGTGATCGAGGGCCTGCACGCCGTCGGCGAGGTCATCGGCGCGGCCGCGTTCAACGGCAACTCGTTCTGCTCCGGCATGGTGCTCACCCCGGCGATCGCACTCGGCCGGCTGCTCGGCGCCCGGCTCGCGCGGCGCGCCCCAGCCGAGACCCACCCACCACCACCACACCCACGCACGAGGAGCAGCACTGATGGACTTCAACCTGTCCGACGAGCAGCAGATGTTCCGCGACACGATCCGGTCCTTCGTGGACAAGGAGATCGTGCCCGTCGCCTCGGAGTGGGAGCACTCCGGTCGCTACCCGACCGAGATCGTCGAGACCATGAAGGGGCTCGGCCTCTTCGGGATGACGATCCCCGAGGAGTACGGCGGCCTCGGCATCGACATGGTGTCGTTCGCGATCGTCTTCGAGGAGATCGCCAAGGGCTGGATGGGCATCGCCGGCATCCTCGGCAGCCACTCGCTGTCGTCGTGGATGATCGCCAAGCACGGCACGCCGGAGCAGAAGCAGGAGTTCCTGCCGCGCCTGGCCACCGGCGAGCTGCGCACCGGCATCGGCCTCACCGAGCCCGGCGCCGGCACCGACCTGCAGGGCATCACCACCACCGCGACGCTGGACGGCGACCACTACGTCGTGCGCGGCACCAAGACCTGGATCACCAACGCCCGCTACGCCGGCGTGCTGCCGGTCCTGGTCAAGACCGACCCGTCGGCCACGCCCGCGCACAAGGGGATGAGCGTGCTGCTCGTCGACTGCGACAGCCCCGGCTTCACGGTGAGCAAGGACCTGCCCAAGCTGGGCTACAAGGGCACCGAGAGCTGCGAGATCGTGCTCGACGACGTCCGGGTCCCCGTCGAGCGGCTGCTCGGCGGCGTCGAGGGCCGCGGGATGCAGCAGGTGCTCTCCGGGCTGGAGACCGGCCGGATCAACATCGGCTCGCGCGCGCTCGGGATCGCCCAGGCGGCGTACGACGCGGCCCTGCAGTACTCCCGCGACCGCGAGGCGTTCGGCAAGCCGATCTCGGACTTCCAGGCGATCCAGATCAAGCTGGCCGACATGGCCACCAACATCCAGGCGGCCCGGCTGATGGTCTACTGGGCCGCGTCCAAGGCCGATGCCGGCGAGCGCGTCGACATGCAGAGCGGGATGGCCAAGCTCTTCGCCTCCGAGGTCGCGGTCGACGGCCGCCCTCGACGCGATGCGGATCCACGGCGGCTACGGCTACAGCCAGGAGTTCGTCGTCGAGCGGCTCTACCGCGACGCCCCGCTGATGACCATCGGCGAGGGCACCAGCGACGTGATGCGGATGGTCATCGCCCGTTCGCTGGTCAGCGGCGCCGAGGTCGTCGGGTGAGCGCCCGCTCGCACCTGTACGTGCCGGGGGACCGGCCGGACGTCCTGGCCAAGGCGCTGGGCCGCGGCGCGGACGCGCTGATCGTCGACCTCGAGGACGCCGTTGCGGTCTCGGCCAAGGACCGCCGCCCGCGCGGCGGTGGCCGAGTGGCTGGCCGGGCTGCCGGCCGCCGCCGACAACCCGGTCGAGGTCTGGGTGCGGGTCAACCCCGGCGAGGCGGCCCTGGTCGACGTCGAGGCGGTCGCGCTGCCGGGGCTGGCCGGGATCTGCCTGGCCAAGGCCGAGAGCGCCGCCGAGGTCGCGGCGGTCGCCGGGCTGCTGGACCGGCTGGAGGCCGAGCGCGGGATTCGCGGCGGGCTCGATCGGCATCGCGCCGCTGCTGGAGAGCGCGGCCGCGGTGCTGCGGGCGGCCGAGATCGCCCAGGCGCCGCGGGTGCGGCGGCTGCAGGTGGGGGAGGCCGACCTCAAGGCCGACACCGGGATCGAGCCGGGCGACGACGAGCGCGAGCTGCTGTGGGTGCGCTCCCAGGTGGTGCTGGTGTCAGCGGCCGCGGGGATCGACCCGCCGGTCGGTCCGGTCTCGACGAACTTCCGGGACCTCGACGCCCTGCGGGTCTCCACCGAGGCCGTCCGCCGGCTCGGCTACCGCGGCCGGGCGTGCATCCACCCGGCCCAGATCGCGGTGGTGCACGAGGTCTTCACCCCGTCACCCGAGCAGGTCGACGCCGCCCGGGCGCTCATCGCGGCGTACGACGCGGCCGTGGCGGCCGGCTCCGGGGTGCTGATCGGCGCGGACGGGCGGATGGTGGACGAGGCCGTGGTGCGGCAGGCCCGGCGGCTGGTGGGCTAGGCGGTTGGCGCCCGGTCCGCCGAGGGCGGCTCCGGTCGGGCGGGCGCGTCCGCGGGAGCGTGGTGTCCGGGGGCGCTGCGCCCCTGCTGCGCGGCGCCCCCCGGAGTCGTGGGGGCCGGTCAGCCCTGGTGCGGCCCCGAGGCCCCGGACGCGGGGGTGAGCTCGCCGATTGCGCCCGCTGTTGCGGCCCGGACTCGTCGCCGTGCAGGCCCGGGAGGGCCCGCCACGCGCGCGCCCTCGGCGCGCACCCGGGTCAGCGACAGCACCGAGGCGGCGCCGCCGACGCCGTCGGCCAGCCGCTCGACGGCGGCCACGAGGTCGCCGACGCGGTCGGCCGGCAGCGCGCGGGCGGCGTTCAGCTGGAACTTGGTGAGCAGCTCGTCGCGGCTGAGCGGGTGCTCCGGCCCGCCCCGGCTGGAGTCGACGCGGTGCTCCAGCAGCGCGCCGCCCTTGGTGCGCACCCGCAGCACGGCGGCGAAGCCGTTGGGGAAGATCTCGGTGGCGCGCTCGTCGGCGACGAGCTCGACCTTGGCGGCCAGCGCCAGCCGGACCGGGTCGGTGAACGTCTCGTCGGTGAAGTCGTCGAGGTAGACGCCCAGGCCGCCGCCGCCGAGGAGCGCCGTGGCCACCGTGAACGGCCCGGAGAACTTCGCGTGGTACGGCGTGCGCGGGCCGGATCTTGTCCTCGCGCGGCTCGGCGATGGTGCGCAGCACGGGGGTCGCGACGCCGAGCTCGACCGACTCGATGTCGGCGGGGTCGAGCCCGGCGGCGCGCAGGGCCAGGGCGCAGTCGATGGCCGGGTGGGTGAAGTGGTTGCTGGGGTAGGGCTTGTAGACGATGCGGATGAGCTCCCAGCGCTCGCCGAGCCCGTCGAGCAGGGCCGGCCTCGTCGTACCGGCCGTCGAGGTAGGCGTTGAAGAAGCCGAAGCGGCCCTCAAGGACGGTGGGCGGGCCGGTCACGCCCTCGCGGGCCAGCGCCGCGGCCGTGATGCCGCCGTGCGCCGCCCAGCCGCAGTGCACCCGCTTGACGGTGCCGCCGGTGCGGTTGGCCTCGATCACGCCGGAGCCCATGCTCGCGGCGATGCCCATGGCGGAGGCGATGCCGGTCGGCGTCGAGGCCGTAGAGCAGCGCCGGCGGCCACCGACGCGCCGAGCGCGCCGCAGATCGAGGTGGCGTGGAAGCCCTTCTCGAAGAAGACCGAGTTGCGGACCTCGGGGTCGTAGCGAGGCCATGCCGATCCGGTTGCAGACCTCGACGCCGGCCGCGACGGCGGCGATCAGCTCGGTGGCCGGTGGCGTCGACGGCCTCGGCCACGGCCAGTGCGGCCGGCACGATCGAGGCGCTGGGGTGGAGCACGGACGGCAGGTGGGTGTCGTCGAAGTCCAGGGCGTGCGCGAGGGTGCCGTTGACCAGCGCCGCGCTCGGGCGCGGGCAGCCGCTCGTGGCTGCCGATCACGCCGGCCTCGGGCGTGCCGCCCCAGGCGGCCACGGCGCGCAGCACGGCGCGGTCGGGCTCGGCGATGCCCGCGGCGCCCTGGGACTCGGCCCGCCCGGCCAGGCAGTTGCCGAGGACGTCGAGGATGCGTCCGCCCACGTCGGCGGAGACCGCCTCGGGCAGCCCCTCGTCGCGGCAGGCCGCGGCGAACGCGGCCAGCCGCTGGACCTGGGTGGGCTCAGCCATCGAGGCCGCCCTCGGCCGGGATCACCGCGAGCGGGCGGACCGGGGCGCCGGTGGCGCCGACGATGCGGAGCGGGGCCAGCACGAGCAGCACCTCGGCGGCCCGCGCGTCGAGCAGCTCGGCCAGCCGCATGGTCTCGACGATGTTGATGCCGGCCTCGACCAGCAGCATCCGGTGCACGGGCAGCGAGGCGTGGCCGGCGCCGGCCTTGATCTGCTCGAAGGCGATGGTCTCGCCACCGGCGACGACCACCTCGCGGTCGATCAGCCACTGGGCGGCGGCGGCGTCGGGCCCGGGCACGCCGTCGGCCAGGCCGATGAAGGCGTCCTTGTCGTCCCAGCGCCGCGACCACCCGGTGCCGATGAGCACGGCGTCGCCGGCGCGGACCTCGACGCCCGCGGCGTCGGCGGCCGCCTGGAGGTCCTCGGCGGTGACGCCGTACCCCGGCGGGCAGGTGGTCGACGCCGTGCAGCCGCGCGACGTCGAGGACGACGCAGCGGCCGACGAACGGCGGGAAGGCGTCGATGCCGTGCTCGGCGAAGCCCTCGTGCGACTGGATGCCGTAGGCGTCGAGCCCGCCGAAGACCTTGCCGTCCTGGCTGACATGGGCCAGCGCGTCGACGTGGGTGCCGACATGGCCGCCGGTGATGATGATCTCGTTGGCCGCCGAGCCCCCGTCCGCGCGGACGTAGTCGCCGTGGCGGCGCTGCAGGGCCATCTGGAACGGCGGGTGGTTCGGCGACTGCGGCATGCCGCGCCGCATCGGCTGGGCGAGGTCGATGATGCGCGCCCCCGCCATCGCGGCCCACAAGGCGGCCCCCTGGGTCTCGGCTGAGCATCGTCATGAGTTCTCCCCCTGTGCGATGACGCCGCTGGCCACCAGCGCGTCGAGTTCGGCGTCGTCGAGTCCGAGCCGCTCGGCCAAGACGGCGCGGGTGTCCGCCCCGTGCGGGCGCCCGGTCCACTCGATCGACCCGGGCGAGTCCGACAGCCGGTACATCACGTTCTGCATGCGGACCGGCCCGAGCACCGGGTCCTCGACGGTCGTGATCGTGTCGAGGGCCTGGTACTGCGGGTCGTTGAAGACGTCGGCGATGTCGTAGATCGGCGCCACCGCCGCCTGGGCCTCCTCGAAGGCCTTGATCACCTCGGCCGCGTCCCGCTCGGCGATCCAGCCGCCGACGTAGGCGTCGAGCTCGTCGGCGTGCTCGGCGCGGGTGGAGCCGGCCGCGAACCACGGCTCGTCGATGACCTCGGGGTGGCCGACGAGGTGCATGACGCGCTCGGCGATCGACTGGGCGCTGGTCGAGATCGCGACCCACTTGCCGTCGAGGGTGCGGTAGGTGTTGCGGGGGGCGTTGTTGACCGAGCGGTTGCCGGTGCGCTGCTGCACGATGCCGAGCTGGTCGTACACGATCGGCTGCGGGCCCAGGATGGTGACGATCGGCTCGATGATCGCCACGTCGATGACCTGGCCCTGGCCGCCGTGCGCGTCGCGGTGGTAGAGCGCGGTCATGATCGCCTGCGACGGCGGTCGAGCGCGGTGATCCCGTCGGCCAGCCCGAACGGGGGCAGCGTGGGCGGGCCGTCGGGGTCGCCGGTGATGGCGGCGAAGCCGCTCATCGACTCGGCGAGGGTGCCGAAGCCGGGGCGGCCGGAGTACGGGCCGAACTGGCCGAAGCCGGTCACCCGGGCGATCACCAGGCCGGGGTTGATGGCGTGCAGGACCTCGGGGCACAGGCCCCAGCGCTCGAGCGTGCCGGGCCGGAAGTTCTCGATCAGCACGTCGGCGGTCGGCGACCAGGCGCTTCATCACCTCGGCCCCGGCGGCGTCGCCGAGGTTGAGCGCGATCGTGCGCTTGTTGCGGGCGAGCATCGTCCACCACAGCGGCGACGCCGTCCTTGCTCGGGCCGTGGGAGCGGACCGGGTCGCCCTTGGTGGGGTGCTCGATCTTGATCACGTCGGCGCCGAAGTCGGCGAGCATCGTGGCGGCGAGCGGGCCGGCGAAGAGGGTGGCGGCGTCGAGGACCGTGATGCCGGACAGGGGGCCCGCGCGGTGGGCCGACGCGGTCGAGGGCGACGTGCTCGGTGCGGGAGCGTCGGTCGGCGACATGGCTACCCCTCCCCGCCCGTACGGGCTGGTCGCGCCCCGCGGCGCCCGGTCGATCTTCGCGGTGTTCCATCGAATGGAATGCGGTTTCAGAAACTACACGACCCCGGGCGGCCGCGAAAGGAGGCCGTCCAGGTATTGGAACGCCGTTGCAACGTGTGGAACAGTGGTCCCAGCCAAGGGGAGGAGGCTCGCGCGGTGAGTGGGGACGCGAACGGATCGGCCGGCTCGGGGAGCAGCCAGACGATCGCCACGGTGGAGCGCGCCGCCGACGTGCTCGTGCTGTTCTCCGAGTGCGGCGAGCGCACCCTCGGGGTGACCGAGATCGCCCAGCGGCTCACGCTGTCCAAGGCCGCCGTCCACCGCATCCTGGCCTCGCTGCGCACCCGCGCGCTGGTGGAGGTCGACGAGACCACCCGGCGCTACTCGCTCGGGCCGGCGGCGTTCGCGCTGGGGGTGGCCTACCAGGCCCACATCGACGTGCGCGGCACGGCGGCGCCCGAGTTGCGCGCGCTTGTCCGCGGCCACCCAGGAGACCGCCACCTTGTCGGTCTTCTCCGGCCATGGGCGGATCTACGTCGACCAGGTCACCCCCGCCCGCGAGATCGTGATGAGCGTGCCCCTGGGCCTGGCCTTCCCGCTGCACGCGGGCGCGTCGAGCAAGGCGCTGCTGGCGTTCCTGCCCGAGGCCGAGATCGAGCGCGATCCTGGAGGGACCTGCACGGTCCGGTGAGCGGCGTCGACGCGGCGACGCCCTGCGCGAAGAGCTGCGTCGAGATCCGCCGCCGCGGCTATCGCCGCCACCACGGCGAGCGCCAGGCCGGGGCCGCGTCGATCGCCGCACCGGTGTTCGACCACAGCGGCCGCCCGGTCGCCGCGCTGAGCGTGTGCGGGCCGGCTGAGCGCTTCGTGCCCCAGCTGGAGACGGCCCAGCGGCTGCTGCCCGAGGCCACCGCGCGGGTCTCGGCCCGGCTCGGCTACCGCGGCGCCCGCTCGGCGGCTGCGGCCGGCTAGTCGCGCGGTCGCGCGGCCGCGCGGATCGCGCTGCCGGAGGCCGCCCACACCCCGGGGATCGCCGCGACGTGCTCGAGGGCCGCGCGCAGATGGCGCACCCGGTGCGGCTGGCCCATCAGCCAGGGGTGGATCGTCAGCCCGAGCACCCGGCCACCGCCCGAGCTGTCGGCCTCGGCGAGCAGCAGGTCGGCGGCATCGCACACCTGGTCGGCCCACGACTCCTCGGAGTGCAGGTTGTCGACGAGGGTGAAGGTGTCGCTGATCTCGGTGGACAGCGGCATCGACCACAGCTCGCCGCGCGCCGGGTTCCAGCGGTAGGGCAGCTCGTCGTTCACCCAGTCGCAGAAGTACTCGATGCCGGCCTCGGCCAGCAGGTCGGGGTGTTGGGGGAGTTCAGCTTGCCGGGGCTGAGCCAGCCGCGGACCGGCTGCCCGGTCAGCTCGCGCAAGGCGCGATCGAGCGAGCGCTGCACGAGCGCGCGCTCGTCGTCCTCGTCGAGCCCGCCGGCGTGCGGGGTGTCCATCGACCACGAGTGGCCGATGATCTCGTCGCCGCGTCGCAGCGATCGAGGTCGCGCAGCAGCGGCTCGCGCTCGAACAGCCGGGTGTTGACCGCGAACGTCGGGCTTGACGCCGTGCGCAGTCGAGCGCCTTGCAGCACGCGGTGGATGCCGACGCGGTTGCCGTAGTCGCGCAACGTGTAGTGGCGCAGGTCGGGGTAGGGCATCGTCATGTTGCCCGGCGACCTTGACCGGGCTTGCCCTGCGGGTTCAGCGGGAAGAACTGCAGGGGCACGACGACCAACAGGGCCAGGCGTCTCGCCGTCCGGCCACGGCAGCGGCGGCCGGTCGATGAGCATCGACCAGTCGTAGCGGTCGTGGTCATTGCCGTAGCGGCGGTTCGGGTAGTCCAGCGGTCCGCTCGCCGAAGGTGTGCGTCCAGGCCATCAGGTCGGCGCTCCCGTCCGCGTGCCGGCGTTGACGGCGGCGATGGACGCCATCGCGGTGTCGTAGTGGTTCTCGAGGTAGTAGCTCGGCGATCTCGCGGCCGGTCGTCACCCACACGTCCGAGTGGCCGGTGATGTACTCGAGCGCCTCCTCGAACGCCTTCAGCCGGTGCGGCGTCGACACCTGGTAGTTGTGCGTCGGGATGCACATCACGGTGCCCGAGGTCGTCGCCCTCGGCGTACAGCCGGTCGAAGGCGTCCTTGATCATCTGCCCGTAGCGGCGCGGCTCGATCTTGTTGACGACGTAGGCGATGGTGTCGTTCAGCTCGAGCGAGTAGGGGATCGAGACGAACGCGCTTGCCGCTGCGCACCTTGACCGGCGTCGGCTGGTCGTCGTGGAACAGGTCGCAGGTGTAGGTGCCGCCGAGCCTCGGCCCACAGGTCGACGGTGAGCTCGGTGTGCGACAGCGCGGGCGCGAGGTAGCCGACGGGCGCCTCGCCGGTGGCCTCGCGGATCGAGTCGATCGAGTCCTGGATCAGCGCCCGCTCCTGCGTCCTCGTCGAGCCCGTAGGTGTAGCGCGTGTTGTAGATGCCGTGCGAGAAGAACTCCCAGTCGCGCTCGTCGCACAGCTCGATGATCTCGGGGTGGTGGTCGATGAGCGCGCTGCGACAGCGAGATCGAGCCGCGGATGCCGTACTTGTCCAGCACCTTCATCTGGCGCATGTGCCCGACGCGGTTGCCGTAGTCGCGGATCGAGTAGCCGGGCACCGCGGGGAACGGCTGCGGCCACGGCGTGCGGAAGGCGTTCGACGGCGGGTTGAGCTCGTAGAACTCGATGTTCGGCGCCACCCAGAACGCGATCTCGCGCGCCGTTCGGCCAGCTGATCTTCGGCCGGCTGGTCGTAGGGCCAGCGGCCGGTAGTAGTCGAGGGCCTCCTTGCGGGTGTCGACGGCTCGCGGTCACGCTCCGGCCTTCTGCGAGTCGAGGTAGCTGATGACCTCCTGCACGTCGACGCACGTCGGCGTACTTGAGCATCAGGTCGGTGAGGTTGGCGAAGTGGTAGCTCTCGTGCTTGTCGGCCACGCACTCCTCCGGGACGATCGTGCGGTAGCCGCGGGAGAGCGAGTCGACGGCGGCGGCGCGGATGCACCCCGAGGTGGAGCCGCCGGTGAGCACCACGGTGTCGACCTGGTGCCACACCAGCAGCGACTGCAGCGGGGTCTCGAAGAACGGCGAGGGCATCCGCTTGATGTAGATGACGTCGGTGACCTCGTCGATCTCGCAGCGGTCGTCGAACTCCGCCGCGCTCGCGAGCCGTACTTGATGTTCTGCAGCGAGTCGGGGGTGTTGGTGCGGGTGCCCCAGACGCCGGCGTCCTCGCCGGACTCCAGGTAGGCCACGTGCGTCCACACGACCGGCCAGCCGAGCGCGCGGAACCGCCGGGCCAGCGCGTTGACGTACTCGATCTGGCGCGGGTCGGTCTCGTACGCCGTCGCGAACTCGTCGGTGGCGGTGTAGGCCTTCTGGATGTCGATGTTGACCAGCACGCGCCTTGCGTCCGAACCCGAACCGGGCGCGGTTCGGGTTGGCCTTGACGTCGGCCCAGATCTGGCGGGCCGTCTTGTCCGAAAGCTCCATGGGGGCCTTTCCGCTCGCTCGGCCCGATTTGCGGTGGCAGGAGACGCATCCTGCTGCTCCTGCCACCGCAAACCGGGGAGGGTGTTCGGGGGAGGGTCACATGCCGTCGCCGTCCCAGCGGCCGCGGGAGCGCGACCGCACGGGCAGCGAGGAGATGATCGGCGCGGGGTACGGGTCGCCCTCGCGCCACACCCGGCCGCGCGCCCCAGTTGTGGGCGTTGGCGTCGGTGCGCTCGTCGGGGTGCTCGAGGAGCCTCGGCTCGCGGCCCCAGTCGGTGGCCGGCAGCTGGGCGAGGTCGACCTCGCCGTAGTGGACGTGGCCCTCCTCGCCGGGCACGTGGGCGTGGTCGTGGTCGTGCGATGGTCGTGGTCGTGCTCGCCCCCGTGGCCGCCCTGCAGGTTGGCGGCGTCGAGGGCCTTGGCGATCGCGACCAGGGAGTGGTCGGTGCCCTGGCCGTGCTGGACGTAGCCGGGGTCGGTGTTGCCCTGGTCGCGCTGCCACTGGGCCGAGTTGACCAGGTCGCGCAGGTCGGCGTCGCTGCGCCAGGTCGGGCCGCGCGCCCAGGTCGTAGGTCGACTGCGACCAGCGCATCCGGGCGCCGCCGGGGCCGTAGTTGACCGCCTCGCCGCCCCAGCGCACCCACTCGTTCTGGGTGTACCAGTTGAGCAGCTCGCCGTCGGAGCGCAGCAGCCAGGTGGCGCCGCCCTCCATCGTGGTGAAGTGGCCGTGCTTCACGCGGGCCGGGCGGAAGAAGTACGTGCCGAGGTCGAGGGTGCCGAAGTTGTACTCCATGTGGCCCTGGGTGGTGTACGCCTCCTCGTAGCAAGGGTGGTGCGCCAGCCGGTGGTCGGTCCAGCCGGCCGCGGCGTGCACGAGCCGGGTGTAGAAGCCGGTCTCCGGGTCGACGTGGAGGTACTTGATGAACAGGCCGGGCATCGGCCCCGGGTTGGGCACCGCGTCGAACTGCATCGCCTCGGTGTCGATGACGATGACGTCCTCGCGCGCGTCCGCCCAGCGGGGCGCGGCCGGCGAGTCGACCGGGTCGAAGCCGGCGTCGCCGTACTCGCGGTAGTGCAGGATCTGCGATCCCTCGGCGATCCGGATCGCCTCGGTCGGCACGCCCCTGGGTGCGTAGACGTAGGCGCCCTTGCCGATCGTGCGGTCGCCGTACGTCAGCGACCCGTCGAGCACGTAGTACTCGGTGTTGGCGTGGTGGATGCCCGGTCCGCGGCCCCAGTCGGTGTGGAAGTCGACGCGCAGCGAGGACGAGCCGTCCTCCTCGTCGACCGACAGGCGGCGCTCGCTCGCGCGGCCCTCGCCGCCGACAAGCTCGGCGGCGTGCCAGATGTAGTCGTCCTCGTGGATGAGCTCGACATGGGGTCGCACGGGGTCCTCCGGATGGGGTCAGCGGGTAGTAGGTGAAGCCTAGTTGGGGTAACTGCGGTGAGGAGATTGGGTTCGGTGGATTCGTCAGGCCGTCGGTGGCTCGGCGTGCTGGTCGCGCAGGTCGCGCTTGAGCACCTTGCCCGCGGCGTTGCGGGGGAGCGCGGCGACCTCGACAACCTGCTTGGGGATCTTGTACGCGGCGAGCAGCGGCCGGAGGTGGGCGTCGAGCTCCTCGACCCCGAGGGACTCGCCCGGCTTGGGCACGACGTAGGCCACGACGGTCTCGCCCCAGGTCTCGTGCGGCACGCCGACCACGGCCACCTCGACGACCGAGGGGTGGCGCAGCACCGCCTCCTCGACATCGCGGGGGTAGACGTTGACCCCGCCGCTGATGATGAGGTCCTTCTTGCGGTCGACGATCCGGATGAAGCCCTCGTCGTCCACCGTGACCACGTCGCCGCAGGTGAGGAAGCCGTCGTCGGTCGTGCAGGCGGCGGTGGCCTCGGGGTCGTTGAGGTAGCCGTTCATGAGGTACGGGGAGCGGGAGAACAGCTCGCCGGGCTCGCCGGCGGCGACCGGCTGCCCCTCGTCGTCGACGACGCGGACCTCGGTGAGGTACCACGGGTGGCCCACTGAGCCGGCCTTGCGCCGGGCGTCGGCCGGGCGCAGGTTGGTGATGATGCCGCCCTCGGTGGAGCCGTACAGCTCGTGCACCCCGGCGCCGGGGAAGGCGTCCAGCACCCACTCCTTCAGCGCGACGGGCAGCGCCGCGGCGTTGAAGTAGAGCGTGTCCAGGCTGGACAGGTCGTAGCGGCGCAGCGCCTCGTCACCGAGCGACTTGATCATCTGGGCGTGCGTGGGCACGAGGAACACCGACTGGGCCCGGTCGCGCTCGATCATCTCGAGCAGCGCCTCGGGGTTCCAGGCGCGCAGCATCGAGATGGTGCCGCCGGTGAAGACCGGGGTGTAGCCGAAGGCGAACCCGGCCCCGTGGTACATCGGGGCGACCGCGATCGAGCGGCGGCCGGTGCCGAGGCCCCACTCCAGGGCGGAGGCGTAGAAGGTGAGCACGCGGCTGCGGTGGCTGATCAAGACGCCCTTCGGCCGCCCGGTGGTCCCCGAGGTGTAGGCGACGCAGAACGGCTGCCTCTCGTCGACCACCAGGTGCGGATCGCGCGCCTGCGCGCCGGCGAGCGCGGCCTCGTACGCGGGGCCGAGCGACTCGCCGCCGATCGACAGCACGCGGTCGAGGGCGCCGGCCGAGGACGCGGCGGCGCCGGACAGGGACTCGTCGAGGATCAGGGCGCGGGCCCCGGAGTGGCCGACGATGTAGTCGACCTCGGGGCCGGTCATCCGCGGGTTGAGCGGCACGAGCGGCAGGCCCGCCTTGGCCAGCCCGGCGGCGATCTCGCAGTACTCCATCCGGTTGCCGAGCAGCACGGCGACCGGGTCGCCCGGGGCGAGGCCCCCGGCGAGCAGCGCCTGGGCGAGCCGGCTGCTCCGCTCGTCCAGCTCGGCGTACGACTGCCGCCGGTCGCCGTCGATGACGGCGGTGGCGGCGGGTGTGGCCCGCGCGAACTCGCGCACCCCCGCGGCGATCGACAGCGGCGCCCCTCCAGCGGCGAGTGCCACTGCTCCACCTCCGAGATGCGTTCCGGCGGGTAAACGTCGAAATCGAAACACCGTTCCACTCTGCGCGCAAGGGCCGTTCGACCCGTGGACGGGGCCGGTCGGAGGTCCGGGTGGACGCCGGTGGGGGGCTGGGGGAGGGAATGACCCGCCGAGTGGGAAGTTGGGGGGCAAAATGGTTGACAGTGGGGCTCAGTGGGATACGGTGACGCCCACGGCACCGGGCCGGTGGTGGCAAGTGGGGAGGTGAGCGCCGGATGTTCGTCGGCTCTCCCCGCGCACGGCTCGATGACAAGGGCCGGGTGGTCCTCCCCGCCAAGTACCGCGACCAGCTCGCCGGCGGCGTGGTGATCACCAAGGGGCAGGAGGGCTGCCTCTACGTCTTCCCGACCGCGACCTTCCAGCAGATCGCCGAGCAGGCCGCTGCGGCCTCGGCCGCCAGGCCGGCCTCCCGGGCCGCCCAGCGCATGCTCTTTGCGGGCGCGGTCGACGAGGTGCCGGACCGCCAAGGCCGGGTCACCCTGTCGGCGGCCCTGCGCGAGTACGCCGGCCTCGACCGCAACGTCACCGTCGTCGGGAACAACAACCGGCTCGAGATCTGGGAGTCGGCGGCCTGGGACACCTACGAGGCCGAGCAGAACGAGCAGTTCGCCCAGCTCTCCGAGGAGGTGCTCCCCGGCATCTTCTGATCCGGCGCACGCGCGTACGCGTGCGGCGAGGTCTCCAGCCCGCTCGCCCTCCTGGCGTCCCTTCCCCGGTGCCAGGCGGCGTGCTTCCCCCCACGGAGCGGGCGGGGACCTGGTCGCACGACTCTCGGGCCGTCGCGACCGCAACCCAGCACTCCAGCACCAGCCGCGCAGAAGGGTCGAGATGAGCGGCAATCAGCACTCCCGCGGATCGCTCCGCGTCGACGGCGAGCCGGGCCCGCGGGCCCTGGCCGGACTCTCCGCCTTGGCCCTGGTGGCCACGGCCTCGGTGGTGGCCGTGGTGCAGGCCACCGCCTCGGCGCTGGGCTGGCTCTAGCCCCGTGCCCGCCGATCCGACCACCCCGCTGCACGTCCCCGTGCTGCGCGACCGTGTGCTCGCCCTGCTGGCGCCGGCCGCGGCGGCCCCGGGGGCCGTCCTGGTGGACGCCACCGTGGGGCTCGGCGGCCACAGCGAGGCCCTGCTGCAGGCGTTCCCGGACGCCCGGCTGATCGGCGTGGACCGCGACCCCGAGGCGCTGGACCGCTCGCGGCGGCGGCTGCAGGGGTACGCCGAGCGGATCACGTTCGTCCACGCCGTGTACGACGAGCTGCCCGAGGTGCTCGCCCGGCTCGGGCTGCGCGCCGTCCAGGGGGTGCTGTTCGACCTCGGCGTCTCCTCGATGCAGCTGGACCGCGCCGAGCGCGGCTTCGCGTACGCCCAGGACGCCCCGCTGGACATGCGGATGGACCAGACCCAGGGGCTCACCGCCGCCGAGGTCCTCAACAGCTATGACGCTGCCGACCTGGCCCGGATCCTGCGGACGTACGGCGAGGAGCGGTACGCGCGCCGGATCGCCGATCGGGTGGTGGCCGAGCGGCAGCGCGAGCCCTTCGCGTCCAGTGCCCGGCTGGTCGACCTGGTGCGGGCCTGCGTGCCCGCTCCCGCGCGGCGGACCGGCGGCAACCCGGCCAAGCGCACCTTCCAGGCCCTGCGCATCGAGGTCAACGGCGAGCTCGCCGCCCTGGAGCGGGCGCTGCCCGCGGCCATTGACGCCCTCGCGGTGGGCGGCCGGATCGTCGTGCTGTCGTACCACTCGCTGGAGGACCGGCTGGCCAAGCACGCCCTGGCCGCCCGCTCGGTGGTCGACGCGCCACCCGGGCTGCCGGTCGTGCCCGAGTCCCTGCAGCCGCAGCTGCGGCTGCTGGTCCGCGGCTCGGAGCCGGCGACCGACGAGGAGATCGCGGCCAACCCGCGGGCCGCCTCGGTGCGGCTGCGCGCCGCCGAGCGGATCAGGGCGGCGGCATGAGCGCCCTGGGCGCCGCGGCCCGGCCCGCCTCCAGCGCCGGCCGCCCCGCGACACCGGTCCCGTCGGCCGCAGGCCGCAAGCCCCGGAAGCCGGCGCTGGCCGTGGTCCCCGCGCGGCGCCCGCAGCCGGTGCGCGGAGCCTTCGCCGGCGTCGTCGCGGCCGTGCTGGGGCTCGGGTTGCTCGCCCTGCTCGGACTCAACACCCTGCTGGGCCAGAACGCGTTCGTCATCCAGGACCTCCGGCAGCAGGCGGCGCAGCTGTCGGACCGCGAAGAGGCGCTCCGCCAGGAGGTCGCCGAGCTGGAGGCCCCCGCCCGGCTGGCCGACCAGGCCCGGGCGCTGGGAATGGTGCCGGCCCCGCAGCCGGCCTTCGTCGACCCCGCCACCGGCGCGGTCCTCGGGATCCCCGCTCCCGGGGTCGCCCCGCCCAAGCCTGCTCCGGCCCCTGTCCCTGCCCCCGCGGCCGCTGCCCCCGTCGACCCGGCCGCGGCGCCCGCGCCGGCCCCCGTCTCGGCGCCCACCCCATGACCCCGCCCCCGCCCCCGCCCACCGCCACCCGCGAGCGGCCGCGCGCCGCGCGCCCGGCGCCGCGCGACCCGTACGCGCCGCGACCCCGGCCCGCATCGCGTCCGCGCCCGGCGGCCCGCCCGGCGGCCCGCCGCACCCCGCCTCCCCGGCCGCCCCGCATGCTCACCCTGGGCGACCCGGCCCGGCGGCTGCGCGGCGCGGGTCTGGCGCTCGCGATCCTGCTGACCCTCTTCGCCGGCCGCCTGCTGCAGCTGCAGGCCGTCGAGGCCTCCGCCGCCGCTGACACCGCGGCGGGCCAGCGGTTGACCACCGTCGCGCTGCCGGCGGCGCGTGGCGCCATCACCGACCGCAACGGGGTGCCGCTCGCCGCGACCATGGATGCGCGGGACGTCACGGTGGACCAGACCCTGGTCAAGGACCCGGAGGCCACCGCGGCCGCGCTTGCCGGGCCGCTGGCCCTCGATGCGGCCTGGCTGGCGGATCGCCTCACCGGTGACCGGCGGTTCGTCTACCTGGCCCGGGCGGTCGAGCCGGAGGTCTGGGACCGGGTGAAGGACCTCAACCTCGCCGGGATCTTCAGCCAGGCCACCACCCGACGCGAGTACCCCTCCGGGGATCTCGCGGCCAACCTGATCGGCTTCGTGGGGCAGGACGGCCAGGGACTCGGCGGGGTCGAGTCCTCCCATCAGGCGGTCCTGGCCGGCGTCGACGGCTCGCGGACCTACGAGCGCGGACTCGGTGGCCGGGCCATCCCGACGGCGGATGTGGAGGAGCAGCCAGCGGTGCCGGGAGCCCAGGTGCGGCTGACCATCGACCGCGACATCCAGTGGGCCGCCCAGGACGCCATCGCCGCCAAGGTGGCCGAGACCGGCGCCGAGAGCGGCACCGTGGTCGTCCAGGACGTCCGTACCGGCGAGATCCTCGCGATGGCCACCGCGCCGACCTTCGATCCGGCCAACCCCGCCGCCAGCGCGAAGGCCGACCGCGGCAACCGGGCCGTCAGCGAGGTGTTCGAGCCCGGCAGCACCGGCAAGGTGATGACGATGGCCGCCGTGCTGGAGGAGGGCGCCCTCGGCCCGGACTCGGTGTTGACGGTGGAGGACTCGCTCAAGCGCGGGGGATCGACCTTCAACGACCACAACCCGCACGAGACGCAGCGGCTGACCCTGACCGGCGTGCTGGCCAAGTCGAGCAATGTCGGCACGATCAAGGCCGCGGACACCATCGGCGACGAGAAGCTGCACTACTACCTGGACCGGTTCGGTATGGGGCAGCCCTCCGGCCTGAAGCTGCCGGGGGAGAGCCGGGGACGGCTGCCGGCGGTCAACACCTGGTCGGACACGACGTTTCCCACGCTGGCCTTCGGCCAGGGCTACTCGCTCACCGCGCTGCAGTCCACCCAGGTCTTCTCCACCATCGCCAACGACGGGGTGCGGGTGCAGCCCTCGATCGTGGCGGGCACGACGTCCCCGGACGGCGTCTTCACGCCGGTCGCCCCACCGAGCAAGACGCAGGTGGTGAGCGCGCAGACCGCGCAGACCCTGCGCGTGATGCTCGAGGGGGTCACCTCCGATGAGGGCACGGCGCCGATGGCCCGGATCCCGGGCTACCGCGTCGCGGGCAAGACCGGCACCGCCCAGCGCGTCGACCCGGCCTGCCGCTGCTACAGCGGGTACACCGCGTCGTTCATCGGGTTGGCCCCCGCGGACTCCCCGCGCCTCGCCGTGTCGGTCACCCTGCAGGACCCGGTCAACGGCCACTACGGCGGTCGGCTGGCCGGTCCGGTCTTCAAGCAGGTCATGGGGTTCGCGTTGCAGTCGCTGCGGATTCCCCCGACCGGCGCCGACGCGCCGGTCGTCCGGATCACCGCCCCCTGACGGGTAGCCTCGCATCGTGCCTGAGAGCCGCGGCCCGCTCCTGCCGCGACCCGTCACCACCGCGCATCCGCTGGCGCAGGCGGCGGCGGTCGTCGGCGGTTCGCTTGCAGTCCCGACGGCTGGCTCGGTGGCCGTGACCGGCATCACCCACGATTCGCACGAGGTGCGGCCCGGAGACCTGTACGCGGCGATGCCCGGCTCCCGCCACCACGGCTCCTCCTTCGCCGCCGAGGTGGCGCGGGCCGGCGCCGTCGCGGCGCTCACCGATCCGGCCGGCCAGCAGGCCTGCGAGGCGGCCGGGCTCGCCACCCTGGTGGTGCCCAACCCGCGGGGCGTCCTGGGCGAGCTGGCCGCCTGGATCTACGGGCACCCGGCGCGACGGCTGCTGACCCTCGGCGTCACCGGCACGAACGGCAAGACCACGGTGACCCACCTGATGGACGGCGGGCTACGCGCGGCCGGCCACACGGTGGGCCTGCTCGGGACCGTCGGCACCAGGGTCGGCGATGAGTGGCTCGCCACCGCCAGGACCACGCCGGAGGCGACCGAGGTCCACGCGCTGCTGGGGGTGATGGCCGACCGCGGGTGCACAGCCGTGGCGATGGAGGTGTCGAGCCACGCCATGTCCCTGGGCCGGGTGGACGGCGTGGCCTTCGATGTCGTGGCGTTCACCAACCTCAGCCAAGACCACCTCGACTTCCACACCGGGATGGAGGACTACTACGCGGCCAAGGCCTCGCTGTTCACGCTCGCCCACGCCCGCACCGGGGTGGTCTGCGTCGACGACGCCTGGGGACGCCGGTTGGCGGCAGAGGCGGATCTGCCGGTCGCCACGTGCTCGGCCGGCGGAGCCGACGCGCACTGGCGCGCCGTCGAGGTGGAGCTGCGGCCGGAGGGCTCCTCCTTCGTCGCGCTCGGCCCGCAGGGGCAGTCCGCTTCGTGCTCGGTTCGGCTGCCGGGGGCGTTCAACGTCGCCAACGCGCTGGTGGCGGTCGCGGCGCTCGCGGCGGCAGGGGTCCCGCTGGCCGACGCCGCCCGCGGGGTGGGTCAGGTGGACGGGGTGCCGGGGCGGATGGAGCGCATCGACGTCGGCCAGCCGTACCTGGCCCTCGTCGACTACGCGCACACCCCGGAGGCGTTGGAGACGCTGCTGGTGTCGCTGCGCGCGGTCACCCCAGGCCGGCTGATCGTGGTCTTCGGGGCCGGCGGAGACCGCGACCGGGGCAAGCGCCCGCTGATGGGCGCGGCCGCCGCGCAGTGCGCGGATGTCGTCGTGCTCACCAGCGACAACCCGCGCTCCGAGGACCCGCTCGCCATCCTCGCCGCCCTCGAGCAGGGCGCCCGGGAGTCCGCGGCCGGCGCGCTCGTCCGGGTCGTGCCCGACCGCGGTGAGGCGATCGACGCCGCGACGTCGATGGCGGGCCCCGGCGACACGGTGGTGGTGGCCGGCAAGGGGCACGAGCAGGGGCAGGAGGCCGCCGGCCAGGTGCGCCCGTTCGACGACCGGGTCGCGCTGCGCGCCGCGGTGGAGGCGAACCGGTGATCGCGCTGACGCTGGCCGAGGCCGCGGCCGCCCTCGGGGGCGAGCTGCGCGACGCCGATCCGCAGGCGGTCGTCACCGGGGCGGTCGTCGCCGACTCGCGGCTGGTGGCGCCTGGGGGCCTCTTCCTCGCGCTGCCGGGCGAGCGGGCCGACGGCCACGACTTCGCCGAGGCGGCTCACGCCGCCGGCGCCGTGGCCCTGGTGGTGGCGCGCGACGTGGCGGGCCCGCGCATCGTCGTGCCCGACGTCCTGGCCGCGACCGGCCTGCTGGCCCGGGCGGTGATTGACCGGCTCCCCGGGCTGCAGGTGATCGGCATCACCGGCTCGGCTGGCAAGACCGGAACCAAGGACCTCCTTGGCGATCTCCTCGAGCCGAGCGCCCCGACCATTGCCCCCGAGGGCTCCTTCAACAACGAGCTGGGGCTTCCGCTGACAGCCCTGCGCGCCGATCGGCAGACCCGCTTCCTGGTGCTGGAGATGGGCGCCCGAGGCCTCGGGCACATCGCCTACCTGACCGAGATCGCCCCCCCGTCGATTGGGGTGGTGCTCATGGTCGGCACGGCCCACCTCGGCGAGTTCGGTGGGCAGCAGGCGATCGCCGAGGCCAAGCGGGAGCTCGTCGAGGCCCTGCCGGCCGACGGCCTGGCGGTGCTGAATGCCGACGACGCCCGCGTGGCCGCGATGTCGGAGCACACAGTGGCCCGCGTCGTCACGTACTCGACCCAGGGCCGTCCCGCCGACGTTCGCGCGGAGCGCCTGCGCCTGGTCTCCGGGCGCCCCGCGTTCTCGCTGGTGGCCCCACAGGGCTCGGCGGAGGTTGCCCTGGCCCTGGTGGGGGAGCACCAGGCCTCCAACGCCCTGGCCGCCGCCGCTGTCGCCCTTGAGGCGGGGATCTCGGTCGAGGAGGTGGCGCAACGGCTCTCGGCTGCCCGTCCCCGCTCACCGATGCGGATGGCGCTCCATGAGGGCGCCGACGGGGTGGTCGTGCTCAACGATTCCTACAACGCCAGCCCCGAGGCCGTGCGCGCGGCGCTCAAGACGCTGGTCGAGGTCGCCGAGGGGCGCCGCACCTGGGCCGTGCTGGGTGAGATGCGCGAGCTGGGCGACCACTCCCTCGAGGAGCACGACGCGGTCGGCCGGCTCGCGGTGCGCCTGGATATCGGCCGCCTGGTCTCGGTCGGGGAGGGCGCCCGCGCCCTGCACCTGGGCGCCAGCCAGGAGGGCTCCTGGGGCCAGGAGTCGGCGTACGTCGCCGATGCCGACGCGGCGATCGCCCTGCTGCGGGCTGAGGTCCGCCCGGGCGACGTGGTCTTGGTCAAGGCCTCGCGGGCGATCGGGCTCGACCGCGTGGCCGACGCGCTGATCGCCGACCACCCTGCCGCCGACACCCTGGGAGGCGGCGGATGAGACAGCTGCTGATCGCCGGAGGCCTCGGCCTCTTCCTGACGCTCTTCGGCACGCCGGTGGCGATCCGGGTCCTGGTCCGCAAGGGCTACGGCCAGTTGATCCGCGATGACGGCCCGCGCACCCACCACACCAAGCGCGGCACCCCGACCATGGGCGGCGCGGTCATCATCCTCGCCGTGCTGACCGCGTACGCGATCTCGCATCTGGTGGTCTGGCAGGAGCCCACCGTCTCCGGCCTTCTGGTGCTGGGCCTGATGACCGGCCTGGGGCTCGTGGGCTTCATCGACGACTTCATCAAGGTGTCCAAGCAGCGCAGCCTCGGGCTGCGCAGCCGGGCCAAGCTGCTGGGGCAGGCGGCCGTCGCCATCTCGTTCGCGTTGCTCGCCCTGAGGTTCCCCGATGAGGGCGGGCTGACCCCGGCCTCGGAGGAGTTGTCCTTCATCCGGGACCTGGGCATCGTGCTCGGCCCGGTGCTGTTCGTGGCGTTCGCCTGCCTCATCATCGCCGCCTCCTCGAACGGGGTGAACCTCACCGACGGGCTGGACGGCCTCGCGACCGGGGCCAGCGTGATGACGTTCGCGGCGTACGCGTTGATCGGCGTGTGGCAGTTCGGGCAGTCCTGCCAGCGCTTCGAGGAGCCGCGCTGCTACGAGGTCCGCGACCCGTTGGACCTGGCGGTCATCGCCGCCGCCCTCGCCGGGGCCTGCGTCGGCTTCCTGTGGTGGAACACCTCGCCCGCCAAGATCTTCATGGGCGACACCGGCTCGCTGGCCCTTGGCGGCGCCATCGCCGGGCTGGCGATCACCACCCGCACCGAGCTGCTGCTCCTGCTGCTGGGCGGGCTGTTCGTCATCGTCACCCTGTCGGTGATCCTGCAGGTCGGCTCCTTCAAGCTCACCGGCAAACGGATCTTCCGGATGGCCCCGCTCCAGCACCACTTCGAGCTGCTCGGCTGGGCCGAGATCACCATCGTGGTGCGGTTCTGGATCTTCGCCGGGTTGTCGATCGCCCTGGGACTGGCCGTGTTCTACGCCGAGTGGGTCGTCGGCGCATGACGGGCGGTGGTCGCGACGCCTCGCCGAGCGCGGAGGCGATCGCGTGGCCCGGCCGCCGGGTCGCCGTCGCCGGGGTGGGGGTCTCCGGACGGTCCGCGGCGCGGGCCCTGCTGGCCCTGGGGGCCCAGGTCACCGTGGTGGACGCGGCGGACTCCGAGGCGGCCCGCGCCGAGGCGGGGCGGCTGGTCGACGCCGGCGCCACCGCGGTCCTCGGCCGCGAGCCGGCGCTGCCGGCCGGCTGCGACCTGGTCGTCACCTCGCCGGGGTGGCGGCCCGACCACCCCCTCTTCGCGCAGGCCGCCGCCGCGGGTGTCGACGTCTGGGGCGACGTGGAGCTGGCCTGGCGGCTGCGGCCGGCCGACCGCCCGATGCCCTGGCTCCCGCTGACCGGCACGAACGGCAAGACCACGACGGTCCGGATGCTGGCCTCGATGCTGCAGGCCGCCGGGATCCGGTCCGTGGCCGCCGGCAACGTCGGCACCGCATTGCTGGACGTGGTCGCCGGCCCGTACGACGTGCTGGCCCTGGAGCTGAGCAGCTTCCAGCTGCACTGGATGCGCAGCATGCGCGCGGAGGCCGCCGCGGTCCTCAATGTGGCCCCCGACCACCTCGACTGGCACGGATCGATGCGCGCGTACGCCGAGGCCAAGGGCCGCGTCTACGAGGGCTGCGAGCGCGCGTGCGTCTACAACGTCTCCGATCCGGAGACCGAGCGGCTCGTCCGCGCGGCCGACGTGGCAGAAGGCTGTCGGGCCGTGGGGTTCACCCTGGGCGCCCCGGGGCCCGGGCAGCTCGGCGTCGTCGACGGACTGCTCGTCGACCGCGCCTTCGGCCCCGACCCCCGGACCTTCGCCGAGGAGCTGGCCAGCGTCGACGATGTGCAGCCCACGGCGCCGCACACCGTCGCCAACGCGCTGGCGGCCGCCGCGCTGGCCCGGGCCCACGGCGTCCCCGCGTCCTCGGTGAGGGCGGGGCTGCGCGGGTTCCGGCCCGACCCGCACCGGATGGCCCTGGTCACCCGGGTGGCCGACGTCGACTACATCGACGACTCGAAGGCCACGAACGGGCATGCCGCCGCCGCCTCGCTGTCGGCGTACGACTCCGTGGTGTGGCTGGCGGGCGGACTGGCGAAGGGGGCGGCGTTCGACCAGCTCGTCCTGCGGGCCCGCGACCGGCTGCGGGGGGTGGTCCTGATCGGGCGGGACCGGGCCCTGTTGGCCGACGCGCTGGCGCGACACGCGCCCGAGGTGCCGGTGATCGAGATCGCGAGCACCGAGACTGAGGCCATGGACCTCGCAGTGCGCGCGGCGGCCGACCTGGCCCGGCCCGGTGACACCGTGCTGCTCGCGCCCGCCTGCGCCTCCATGGACATGTTTGCCAACTACGGCGAGCGCGGCGACGTCTTCGCGGCCGCGGTGCGCGGCCTTCAGGCGTGAGCGCCCCAGCCCCGGCGTCGCGCCGGACCGCGCCGCCGACCGCGCAGCCGCGTCCCGAAGCGCCCCCGCCTCGACCCCACGTCCGCGCTGCGGCCGGTGTCGCACCTGCTCGACCGACCGTTGGCCGACTACCACCTGGTGCTCGGGGCGACGGCCCTGCTGCTCGCGCTGGGCCTGGTGATGGTGCTGTCCGCCTCCTCCGTCATGGCCTACGCCGACTCCGGGTCGTCGTTCAGCATCGTCGAGAAGCAGCTCATGTGGGTCGCCGTCGGCGTCCCCCTGATGGTGGCGGCGAGCCGGGTCCCTCCGTCGCTCTTGCGGCGGCTGGCCTATCCGGCGATGGCCGTCGCCATCGCCCTGCTGTGCCTGCTGCTGGTGCCGGGTGTCGGCCGCACCGTCAACGGCAACACCAACTGGATCGACTTCGGCGGACCGTTCCGGATCCAGCCGTCGGAGGCCGCGAAGTTCGCGCTGGTGCTGTGGGGGGCGGATCTGCTGGCACGCAAGCAGCGGCTGCTCGACCAATGGCGCCACCTGCTGATCCCGCTGCTCCCGGTGGCGTTCGCGGTGATCGCCCTGGTGCTCGTCGGCGGCGACCTCGGCACGGCCCTCGTCCTGATGGCCATCGTGGCGGTGCTGCTGCTGGTGGCGGGCGCCCCGATGCGGCTGTTCGGGTTGCTGGGCGTGGGCGCGCTGGGGCTGATCGCGGTCATGTCGGTGACGGCTCCGCACCGGATCCGCCGCTTCCAGTACTGGCTGAACCCCGAGAGCGACCCGCTCGGCGCCGGCTGGCAGGCCTTGCACGGCAAGTACGCGCTGGCCAGCGGCGGCTGGTGGGGCCTTGGCCTGGGGGCCAGCAGGGAGAAGTGGGGCAACCTCCCGGAGGCCCACACCGACTTCATCTTCGCTGTAGTGGGCGAGGAGCTCGGACTGCTCGGCACGGTGACCGTGCTGCTGCTCTTCGCGGTCGCTCGTCACCGGCGGACTGCGCATCGCGATGCGGGCCCGCGACCCGTTCACCCGCTACGCAGCCGCCGGTGTCACCGGGTGGATCGCCTTCCAGGCGCTGGTCAACGTCGGGGCCGTGCTGGGCATCCTGCCGATCACCGGGGTGCCGCTCCCGCTGCTGTCATACGGCGGCTCCGCGCTGCTCCCGCTGCTCGCGGCGATCGGCATGCTGCTGTCCTTCGCGCGCGCCGAGCCGGCGGCCGCCGCCGTGCTGGCCCGGCGTTCGGCGGCCCGTGCCGGCCGCCCGGCCGGGCGGGCCCGGTCGACCCGCTCGGAGGGCGCCTCTCGCGGCACGCAGCCGTCGCGCACCTCGGCGGCCGCGTCCCGCCGCCCCGACCCCGCGGCCCGGGGCGCGCGCACCAAGCGGTTATGAACGGCCCCGGTGCGGCGGAGGCTCCGTGCGGGGCGCGGGTGGTCCTCGCGGGGGGAGGCACGGCCGGCCACGTCGAGCCCGCGCTGGCCCTCGGCGAGGCCCTGCTGCGTCGTGACCCCACGGTCGAGGTGGCCTTCCTCGGCACGGCCCGCGGGCTGGAGGCCCGGCTCGTCCCCGCGCGTGGGCAGATCCTGGAGCTGATCTCCGCGGTCCCGATTCCGCGGCGGCCCGGCGGCGACCTGGTGGCGGCGCCTGCCCGGGTGCGCAAGGCCGTGGCCGAGACCGCCGCAGTCCTCGACCGCCGGCGGGCCGAGGTGGTGGTCGGCTTTGGCGGGTACGTCGCAGGCCCCGCCTACCTCGCCGCCCGCCGCCGCAAGATCCCGGTCGTGGTGCATGAGGCCAACGCGCGCCCCGGGCTGGCGAATCGGCTGGGCGCCCGGTTCGCGGCCGCCGTCGTCACTGCGGGCCCCGAGGTCGTGCTACCCGGCGCGGCGCCGCTCGGCATCCCGCTGCGGACGGCCATCACCCGGCTTGACCGGGTGGCCTCGCGCCCGGAGGCACTGGCCCACTTCGGGCTGGAACCGGGCTGGCCGACCCTGCTGGTCTTCGGCGGCTCGCAGGGCGCCCGGCGCTTGAACGAGGCGGCCCTGGGCGCCGCGTCCGCGCTCGCCTCCAGCGGGGTGCAGGTGCTTCACGCCACGGGCCGGGGGCACGCCATCGAACGCCCCAAGCGGGTGGCCGGCGAGGCGCCGTACGTCGTGGTCGAGTACATCGAGCGGATGGAGCTGGCCTACGCGGCCGCCGACCTGGCGCTGTGCCGGGCGGGCGCCCTCACCGTCGCCGAGCTCACCGCCGTCGGCCTGCCGGCCGCGTACGTGCCCCTGCCCATCGGCAACGGGGAGCAACGGCTCAACGCCGAGCCGGTCGTGCGCGCGGGCGGAGGGCTGCTGGTCGCCGACGAGGACTGCACGTCGGAGTGGATCGCCGCGACCCTGGCGCCGCTCGCGGCCGACGCCTCACGCCTCCGCGCCATGTCGGAGGCCGCCGCTCGCGGCGGCCAGCGGGACGCCGACGAGCGGCTCGCCGACCTGGTCTTGGCCTTGGTGGCCCGGCGCCGGCAGCCCGCCGGGGGGCCGGTGTGAGCGCGTCGTCGCCCGGGCCCATCCCGCCGGCCGAGCAGCTGGGCCGGGTGCACTTCATCGGGATCGGCGGAGCCGGGATGTCCGGCATCGCGCGGATCCTGCGGGCGCGCGGCATCCCGGTCAGCGGCAGCGACGCCAAGGATTCGCGGACCCTGTCGGCTCTGCGGGCGCTCGGGGCCGAGGTCCACGTGGGGCATCGCGCCGAGCACGTGGCGGGCGCGGACACCGTGGTCGTGTCGACGGCGATCCGCGAGACCAACGTCGAGCTGGTCGCGGCCCGGGCGGACGGGGCCCGGATCATCCACCGGGCACAGGCGCTGGCCGCGACGACGCTGGGCCGCCGGCTCGTCGCGGTCGCGGGCACGCACGGCAAGACGACGACCAGCTCGATGCTGACCATCACCCTGCAGTCGTGCGGGGCCGATCCGTCGTTCGCGATCGGCGGCAACCTCAACGAGTCCGGGGTCAACGCCCACGACGGCAGCGGCGAGCTGTTCGTCGTCGAGGCCGATGAGAGCGACGGCTCCTTCCTGGGCTACGCCCCGGAGATCGCGGTGGTGACCAACGTCGAAGCCGATCACCTCGACCACTACGGCACCGCGCAGGCCGTGCACGAGGCCTTTGCCGCGTTCGCCCGGCTGGTCCCCGACCACGGCGCCCTCGTGGTGTGCGCGGACGACCCCGGCTCGCGAGCCCTCGGGGACCGCGCGCGAGTCGAGGGTCGGCGCGTGCGGACCTACGGGACGGCCGAGGGCGCGGATCTGCGCATCGACCACCTCGAGGTCGCCGGCCCGACCTCTCGCTGGGACGCGGTCTGGCGCGGGCGGCGGCTTGGCTCCGTCGCGGTGAGCGTGCCCGGCCGCCACAACGCGCTGAACTCGGCAGCCGTCTTGGCGGTGGCGCTTGAGCTCGGCTTCCCGTTCGCCGATGCGCGCGCGGGAATCGAGCGCTTCGTGGGCACGCGGCGGCGCTTCGAGGCCAAGGGCGCCGCGTTCGGCGTGCGCGTGTTCGACGACTACGCCCACCACCCCACCGAGATCGCGGCGACGCTGGCGGCCGCGCGGGCCGTGGTGGGCGACGGCCGGCTGGTCGTGGCGTTCCAGCCGCACCGCTACTCGCGCACCCAGGCGTTCCGGGCCGAGTTCGGCCGCGCGCTGGCCGCGGCCGACGAGGTGGTGGTGATGGAGGTGTACTCCGCGGGCGAGGACCCGATCCCGGGCGCCTCGGGGGCCGCGGTGGCGGCCGCCGTGCCGCTGCCCGACGACCAGGTCTCCTTCGAGCCGTCGTGGTCGTCGGTGCCGGGGTGGCTGGCGGCCCGCGCGAACCCGGGCGACCTCGTGCTGACCCTCGGCGCGGGGGACGTGACCATGCTGGGGCCCGAGGTCGTGGAGCTGCTGCGCGAGCGCGAGGTCAGGGGGGCCGCCGGGTGATGGGCGCCAGGCAGGGCAACGGGGCGAGAGCATGACCGCGCGGGGGGTGTCCGCGTCGCCGCGGCCGCCGGCCGACCGGCTGCTCCAGCGGGCGCGCACCGTGGAGAGCGCCCGCCGGTCGCGACGGGCCGTACGGCTGGGGGCGATTGCGGCTGTGCCGCTGCTGGTCGGGGCCGCCGCCTGGGTGCTGCTGGGCTCGGGCTGGCTGGACGTCCGCTCGGTCGAGGTCGCAGGGGTCGAGCGGGTCACCGACCGGCTCGTCGTGCTGACCGCCGATGTCCCGGCCGGGACTCCGCTGGCCCGCGTCGACCTCGGGGAAGTCGAGGAGCGGGTCGAGGCGATCGCCGGGGTGGCCGACGCCACGGTGCTCCGGGGCTGGCCGCACACCCTGCGGATCGTGGTCTCCGAGCGGGTCGCGGTCGCCGTCGTCGCAGAGCCCGACGGCTCCTGGCGGCTGATCGACGCCGAGGGCCGGGCCTTCGGCACCGCGACCGCCCCGCCGGCTGGCGCCGTGCGTGTGGCCGGCGAACCGGGGCGGGAGCTCGACGACGGCCAACTGCGGGCCGCCGCCGCGGTGGCCGCCTCGCTGCCCGGCGACCTGGCCGGGCAGGTCGCGGCGGTCGACCCGAAGAGCGCCGATGACGTCCGACTGGCGCTGATCGGGGGAGCCGAGGTCCGGTGGGGATCGCAGGCCGAGCCGGCCTCCAAGGCCGCCATCCTGCGCGTGCTGATTCAGCGCCCGGCCGAGGTGTACGACGTCTCGACGCCGCGGACCCCCACCACGTCCTAGTCCGACTGGCGCGAGTCCGCCTGGCGCGGCCCCGACCACGGCGCGATCCGGCGGGATTCGGCGGGGATTCGGGGGCGGGCTTGCGCGAGCCGCCCCGCATTGCCTACCGTGCGGGGCAACCCTCTACCTGACATAACTATGACCGTCAACTAGAGGCTGAGAGTTCTCGCACGATCGTCGGCCGGCCCGGTGGGGCCCGCCCGGCCCGAAGCAAGGGAGCACCCGCGTGGCCACCCCCCACAACTACGTCGCGGTCATCAAGGTCGTCGGAATCGGCGGCGGCGGCGTCAACGCCGTCAACCGGATGATCGACGTCGGGCTCAAGGGCGTTGAGTTCGTCGCCATCAACACCGACGCCCAGGCGCTGCTGCTCAGCGACGCCGACGTCAAGCTCGACATCGGCCGCGAGCTCACCCGCGGCCTCGGCGCCGGCGCCGACCCCGACGTCGGCCGCAAGGCCGCCGAGGACCACACCGGCGAGATCGAGGACGTCCTCAAGGGCGCCGACATGGTCTTCGTCACCGCCGGCGAGGGTGGCGGCACCGGCACCGGCGGCGCCCCCGTCGTGGCCCAGATCGCCGCGGGCGCTCGGCGCCCTCACCGTCGGCGTCGTGACCCGGCCGTTCTCCTTCGAGGGCAAGCGCCGGGCCCAGGCCGCCGAGACCGGCATCGAGTCGCTGCGCGACCAGGTCGACGCCCTCATCGTCATCCCGAACGACCGGCTGCTGCAGCATCAGCGACCGGAGCATCAGCGCCATCGACGCCTTCAAGTCGGCCGACCACGTGCTGCTGTCGGGCGTCCAGGGGATCACCGACCTGATCACGATCCCCGGCCTCATCAACCTCGACTTCGCCGACGTGAAGTCGATCATGCAGGGCTCCGGCTCGGCGTTGATGGGCATCGGCTCGGCGCGCGGCGACGACCGCGCGATGCGCGCCGCCGAGTCCGCCATCTCCAGCCCGTTGCTGGAGGCCTCGATCGAGGGCGCCCGCGGGGTGCTGCTGTCGATCGCGGGCGGCAGCGACCTCGGGCTGTTCGAGATCAACGAGGCGGCCAAGCTCGTGCAGGAGGCCGTGCACGAGGACGCCAACGTCATCTACGGCACCACCATCGACGACGCGCTGGGCGACGAGGTGCGCGTGACCGTGATCGCCGCGGGCTTCGACGGCGGGGCCCCGCTGCCGCGCCGGCACGCCCCGCGCCCGGCGACGACGGGCGCCCCGGCCGCAGCCGCCGCCCCGACCGAGTCGGCCGAGTCGGGCGAGTCGGGCGGAGCCGCCCCGCGCGGCAGCCGAGACGTCCGCGCGCAAGGAGCCGGAGCAGCCGAAGGCCAAGCCGAAGATCGTCTTCGACGACGCCGACGACCTCGACGTCCCGGACTTCCTCAAGTAGTGCCTGGCGCCGAGCCGGCCATCGACTTCGAGCCGGTCGCGTGGGGTCCCGCTGTCACGGCGGGCTTCACCGGCCGGCTCGCTGGCGTCAGCGCGGCTCCGTACGACGCCGGCAACCTGGCCACCCACGTGGGCGACGATCCGCGCCAGCGTCGAGGCCAACCGAACGGCGCTGGCTCGAGCGGCTCGGGGCGCGCCGGATCGCGTTCATGCACCAGGTCCACGGCGCTGCGGTCGCCGTCGGCGGGCGCCGACCAGGACGGCGAGCCGGTGGCCGACGCGCTCGTCACGGCAGAACGCGGCGTCGCGCTCGCGGTGCTGGTGGCCGACTGCGTGCCCGTGCTCCTCGCCGACGCCGAGGCCGGGGTGGCGGCGGCCGTCCACGCGGGGCGCTTGGGCGTGGCCCTGGACGTGGTGGCCCGGTCCGTGGAGGCCATGGCGTCACTCGGCGCCCAACCGGAGCGCATCCGGGCCGCGCTCGGCCCGTCCATCTGCGGCCGGTGCTATCCGCTCGGCGAGCCCGCCCGGTCGGATGTCCTCGCGGTGGCGCCCGCGGCCGAGGCAACGGCGAGCGGCGGGGAACCGTCGGTGGACCTGCGGGCCGGGCTGCTCGCGCGCCTGGCCGCCCTGGGCGTGACGGCCGAGGTGGTCGGCCCCTGCACCGCCGAGTCGACGCCACCACTTCTCCGTACCGGCGCGAGCCCGTCACCGGTCGAACCGCGGGGCTGGTGATGCTGCGATGAGCGACGACCGGCTGGCCGAGCTGGCCGCCAACCTGGGCCGGGTGCGCGCGCGGCTGGCCGCGGCGTGCCGGGCGGCGGGGCGCGACCCCGAGGCGGTGTCGCTCGTGGCGATCACCAAGACCTGGCCCGCCGACGACGTGCGCCGGCTGGCGGCGCTCGGTGTGCGCGACGTGGGGGAGAACCGAGACCAGGAGGCGCGGCCCAAGGCCGCGGCCTGCGCCGACCTCGGGCTGGTCTGGCACTTCGTCGGGCAGCTGCAGACCAACAAGGCCCGCTCGGTCGCCGGCTACGCCGACGTGGTGCACTCCGTCGACCGACCGCGATTGGTGGCCGCCCTCGACCGAGGGGCGGCCGAGGCTGGCCGCGCGCTCGGGGTCCTGCTCGAGGTCGCCCTCGACGGCGAGGCCGGTCGTGGCGGCGCGACCCCGGCCGAGGTGCCCGCGCTCGCCGCCCTGGTCGCCGAGTCGGCCGCATTGCGGCTCCTGGGGGTGATGGGGGTCGCGCCGCTGGGCGCCGACCCGACCCCGGCGTTCGCGCGGCTCGCCGCGGTCTCCGCGGCGCTGCGTTCGGAGCATCCGCAGGCCGGCTGGATCTCGGCGGGGATGAGCGGCGACCTTGAGGCCGCGATCGCCGCGGGCGCGACACACGTACGCGTGGGCACGGCGTTGCTCGGTCGGCGCGCGCCGCTCGGGTAGCCTGCGCCGTGCGGATCCCTTGGTCCGCGGGGAGCACTCACGAGTCGCCTGCGCGCCACGGCAGGGTCGGCCGATCAGCACAGGGTCGATCGATCAAGCCACGGAGCGCAGGGCGTCGAACGCGAAAGGGTCCGACATGGCCGGCGCGATGCGGAAGATGGCCGTCTACCTCGGCCTGGTCGAGGACGAGGCCGACCGGTTCGACGAGTACGGCGACGCGTACGCCGACGCGTACGACTCCGGCGCCTACGAGGAGCCGGAGCCGCGGGAGACCCGCCGGCCCGAGCCGGCCCGCCCGGCCCCGAGGCCGGGCGCCGGCCACGTGTCGACGTCTGCTCGCGAGGACAACACCCGCGCGCTGGCCCCGATTCGCGGCAACACCGCCCTGGCCGAGCAGCCGCAGGTGCAGCCGCGTCCGGCCCCTGTGCTGGCCGACCCGGTCGACGCCTACCGGATCACGACGCTGCACCCGCGCACCTACAACGACGCCCGGGCCATCGGCGAGCACTTCCGCGACGGCACCCCGGTCATCATGAACCTCTCGGACATGGGCGACGCCGACGCCAAGCGGCTCGTCGACTTCGCCGCCGGCCTGGTGTTCGGATTGCGCGGCTCCATCGAGCGGGTCACCGCCAAGGTCTTCCTGCTCTCCCCGGCCAACGTCGAGGTCACCGCCGAGGACAAGGCCCGGATCGCCGAGGCCGGTTTCTTCAACCAGAGCTGACCTTCTGCCGAGAGTCTCTGCAGCGGGGATGCCTCTCCGTGCCCCCACCAGCCCACCCGGAGCCGTGCGTTGACCATCGTGGGACAGGTGCTGCAGACCGTCGCCTGGCTGTTCCTGCTCGCCCTGCTGTTTCGGCTGGTGATGGAGTACGTGTTCCTCTTCGCCCGCTCGTACGAGCCGCGTGGGATCATGCTGGTCCTGGTCGAGGGCACGTACACCGTCACCGACCCGCCGTTGAAGCTGCTGCGCCGGGTGATCCCCCCGCTGCGGATCGGCGGCATCTCGCTCGACCTGGCCTTTCTGGTGCTGTTTATCCTCGTCCAACTGGTGATCTACGTGATCGCCCCCGCTTTGTGAGAGTGACTCGATGGCGCTGACCCCAGAGGACGTCCGCAACAAGCAGTTCTCGACCGTGCGGATGAAGGAGGGCTACAACGAAGACGAGGTCGACGCCTTCCTCGACGAGGTCGAGGCGGAGCTGACCCGTCTGCACCGCGAGAACGATGAGCTCAAGGCCAAGGTCAGCCAGCTCGGGCAGCAGCCTGCCCCGGCAGCCGCGCCTGCGGCGCCTGGGCCGGCGCCGGTGCCCGTGCCCGTGCCCGCCCCGGCTGTCGCCCCGAGCGCCGAGGCGGTCCGGATGCTCGAGCTCGCCCAGAAGACCGCCGACGAGCACGTCGCCTCGGCGCGGGTCGAGGCGAACCGGCTGCTGGCCGAGGCGCAGGCGACGCACGCCCGCACGATGGGCGGCCTGGAGGCCGAGCGCGCCGCGGTCCAGGCGCGAGTCGATGAGCTTCGGGCCTTCGAGCGCGAGTACCGCAGCCGGCTGAAGGCCTACCTCGAGGGCCAGCTGCGCGACCTCGAAGGCCGCGGGCTGGGCGAGCAGGCGGCGGCCCCCGCCGCGCCGCCCGCCCCACCGGCCGCCCCGCCCGCCGCGCCGCCTGCCGCGCCCGCTCCGGCGGTCGCCGCCCCGATGTCGCCCCCGGCCGCTCCGGCCCCGATGGCAGCGCCCCCGGCGCAGTCGGTTCCGCCGGCCCCCCCGCGGCCGGCCTCGCCGTTCAGCGCGCCCCCGGCCGTGGCCCCCCCGACTGCAGCCGCCCGGCCAGCCGCCCGTCGGTTGATCAGACCGCGCACTGCCAACCCGCGGCCCAACCCGCGGGTTGAGTCGCGGCACGCCCGTACGACACACGAAGGCCCCGGACGCACTCGGCGTCCGGGGCCTTCGGGTCAACTCAGCGGCGGAACGGGTCGCGTGCCGGAGGGGTGGGCATGCTGACCCGGGCGCCGTCGAGTGGGATCCCGGTGAGTCCGAGCACGGTCTGCAGGATGGACAGGGTGGTCTGGCCGCTCTCCACCCCGGCCTCGGTGACCATGGCGCGGTAGATCGTCACGTAGTGCTTGACGGGGGTGTCATAGGACCAGTCGACGCTGCCGAGGTGGACGGCGCTGCCGTGGCCGCCGTGCGGGCCGTCGAACGGGCGGTCCCAGACCTGGATGCCCGCGGGGCCGGCGCTGAAGCGGCCGGCGCGCGAGACATCGTGGAGGGCCGACGCCTCAAGCAGGGCGCGGCTCTCGCGCTCAGCCAGCACCAGCGCGGGGCGGACGTGGCTGGACAGGGCCGGCCGCGCCACGGCGTAGGGCTTCAGGGTCAGCCCAGCCAGGCTCGGCCCCCCGAGGGGAACCGGGTGCAGCGCCATGTCGCCTCCTTCGCGGCCCCGCCGTCGCGGGCTGCTCGTCACTCCCCGGCGATATCGGCAGCCGCCGGCGGCGACTTGAACGCCGATCGCCGGCAGGTCAGGCCCGGCGCAGCCAGAAGGTCAGCCCGAGAGCCGGTTCCGCGCGCAGCGTCGAGCGCCTCCGGCGGAGCGCCGACGGACAGGCTGGTCGCCAGCACCTCGTCGGCCAGCAGGCCCGCGTGCTCCCGCAGCGCCTCCGCGGTCTCGCCGGAGGCCTCCCACCAGAGCGCGATCCGGTCGCTGACCTCGAACCCGGAGGCCTTGCGGGCCTCCTGGACGAGCCGGACGACCTCGCGGGCCAGGCCGGCCCGGCGCAGGGCCGGGGTGATCTCCAGGTCGAGGGCCACCGTCTCCCCGGCGGCGGTCGTGACCGACCAGCCGGCCCGGGGCGTCTCGGTGACGACCAGCTCGTCGGCGGCCAGCTCCACCGGCTCGCCGTCGACCTCGACGGTGGCCGTTCCGGTGGCGGCGCAGTGCCGCCGCCACCGCGCCGGGATCGGCGGCGGCCACGGCGGCGGCCACGAGCGGGGTGCGCTGGCCGAACCGCTTGCCGAGGGCGCGGAAGTTGGCCTTCACCCCGTGGTCGACGAGCTCGTCGGCGTCGGCGAGGGCGCCCACCGAGACGACGTTGAGCTCCTCGGCGACCTGGGCGCGCAGGTCGGCGGGCAGGCCGGCCCAGCCGGCCGCCGCCACCAGGGCGCGGGGGAGCGGCTGGCGGGTCTTCACCCCCGAGTCGGCGCGCGCGGCGCGGCCGAGCTCGACGAGGCGCCGGACGAGCGCCATCTGCTCGGCCAGCGGCGCGCGTCCAGCGCTGCGTCGTCGACGAGCGCAGTGTCCGCGTCCGGCCACGCGGCCAGGTGGACCGAGTCGGGGCCGTCCGGGTCGGCGGGCGCGAAGAGGTCCTGCCACACCTGCTCGGTGGTGAACGGCACGAACGGGGCCATCAGCAGGGTGGTGATCCGCAGGCACTCGTGCAGCGTGGCGAGGGCCGAGGGGTCGCCCTGCCAGAACCGGCGCCGCGACCGGCGGACGTACCAGTTCGACAGGTCGTCGATGTAGGTCGCCAGCAGCCGGCCGGCCCGCTGGGTGTCGAAGTCCTCCAGCGCGGCGTCGACGGCCGCGGCCAGCCGGTGCGCCTCGGACAGCGCCCACCGGTCGAGCACCGGGCGGTCCGCCGGGGCCGGGGCGCCCGCGGTCGCCGGGTCGAAGCCGGCCAGCCGGCCGTACAGCGACTGGAAGGACACCGTGTTCCAGTACGTGAGCAGCGTCTTGCGGACCACGTCGGCGATCGCGTGGTGCCCCACCCGGCGGGCCTGCCAGGGCGAGCCGCTGGCGGCCATGAACCAGCGCACCGCGTCGGCGCCGTGCTGGTCCATCAGGGCGATCGGCTCGAGCACGTTGCCGAGGTGCTTGCTCATCTTGCGCCCGTCCTCGTCGAGGATGTGGCCGAGGCAGAGCACGGTGCGGTACGACGACGCGTCGAAGACCAGCGTCCCGATCGCCATCAGCGTGTAGAACCAGCCGCGGGTCTGGTCGATGGCCTCGCAGATGAAGTCCGCCGGGTACGAGGCGTCGAACTCCTCCGCGCCGCGATGCGGGTAGCCCCACTGGGCGAAGGGCATCGCGCCCGAGTCGTACCAGCAGTCGATGACCTGGGGGACGCGGCGGGCCTCGGCCCCGCAGGTCGGGCACGGGAGCACCACGTCGTCGACGTACGGCCGGTGGGGGTCGAGCGCCGACAGCTCCTGGCCGGCCAGCTCGCCGAGCTCGGCGAGGGAGCCCACGCGGTGAGGTGGGCGTCGTCTCCGCCGCACCGCCAGATCGGCAGCGGGGTGCCCCAGTAGCGGTCGCGCGACAGCGCCCAGTCGACGTTGTTGTCCAGCCAGTCGCCGTAGCGGCCGTGCTGGATCGTCGCCGGGTACCAGCGGGTGTTCTCGTTCTCGCGGAGCAGGGCGTCCTTGATGGCCGTGGTGCGGATGTACCAGGACGGCTGCGCGTAGTACATGAGCGGGGTGTGGCACCGCCAGCAGTGCGGGTAGGTGTGCTCGTACGGCTGGTGCCGCTGGAGCAGCCCGCGGGCCTCGAGGTCGGCCACGAGGGTCTCGTCGGCCTTCTTGAAGAACATCCCGCCGACGAGCCGCAGTCCCTCCTCGAAGTGCCCATCGGGCGTGATCGGGTTGACGACCGGCAGGCCGTGCTCGCGGCCGACGACGAGGTCCTCGGCGCCGAAGGCCGGCGCGATGTGGACCAGGCCGGAGCCGTCCTCGGTGGTGACGTACTCCGCGGTGACGACCCGGTGGGCGTCGGGGATGTCGACCAGGTCGAACGGCGGGGCGTAGCGCTCCCCGGCCAGCTGCGCGCCGGTGAGCCGCTCGAGGACCTCGGCGCCGGCGCCCAGGGTCGCCTCGAGCAGCGGCTCGGCGACGACCAGCGTCTCGGAGCCGTCGGCCGTCGCGGGCCACGACGTAGTCGACCTGGGGGTGCGCGGCCACGGCCGTGTTGCTGACCAGCGTCCACGGGGTCGTCGTCCAGACCAGCAGGGCCGCGCCGGGGTGGCGCTCGGCCAGCGGGCCGCCGGTGAGCGGGAACCGGACGTAGACGGACGGGTCGACGACGGTCTCGTACCCCTGGGCCAGCTCGTGGTCGGACAGGCCGGTGCCGCAGCGCGGGCAGTACGGCGCGACCCGGTGGTCCTGGACGAGCAGGCCGCGGTCGAAGATCTGCTTGAGCGACCACCAGACGGCCTCGACGTAGTCGGAGTCCATGGTCCGGTAGGCGGTGGACATGTCCACCCAGTAGCCCATCCGCTCGGTCATCGACTCGAACGCGTCGACGTGCCGCTCGACGGACTCGCGGCAGCGGGCGTTGAACTCGGCGACGCCGTACGCCTCGATGTCGCCCTTGCCGGAGAAGCCGAGCTCCTTCTCGACGGCCAGCTCCACCGGCAGGCCGTGGCAGTCCCAGCCGGCCTTGCGGGGGACGTGGTAGCCCTTCATGGTCTTGAAGCGCGGGAAGACGTCCTTGAAGACGCGGGCCTCGACGTGGTGGGTCCCGGGCATGCCGTTGGCGGTCGGCGGGCCCTCGTAGAAGATCCAGCGGGGCCCGCCGGCGGTCTGCTGCAGCGAGCGGGCGAACGTGTCGCGCTCGCGCCACAGGGCGAGCACCTCGCGCTCCAGCCCCGGCAGGTCGACCTGCGCGGGCACGGCGCGGTACGCGCCGGTGGAGCCGGGCTCGGGGGTGCTGCTCATGCGGTGGGTCCTCTTCCGTGGCGGCGCTGCGTCACGGAGGGACGACGCGCGCCCGTGGTCGGGCCCGCCCCGCGGTACCACCCTCCTTGGCGCGGGGGCCGCTGGCCCGTACGCGCCCGCTCGAGTCGCCTGCTGCCGGGTCTACTGGGGTCCGCCGGGGCGGACCCGTTCTTCCGGCGGCTCAGGGGTGATGGCGGCTCCGCGCACACCCCCGGGCTCGCACCGTCCCCGGGTCGCTGATGGCTGCGTGCGGGACGTCGCGTCCCCATCTCGGCCGTGCAGGTCGAGGAGCAGTCTACGGTCTTGCGGCAGGTGGCCGGTGGAACGCGTCCGCGGGGCACGCGCGAGGAGGTCGGCGGTGGCCGAGCCGGGGGAGGTCCGGATCCCGGTGCGGGTGCGTCCGGGGGCCTCCCGGACGGCCGGTCGGGGGCGCCTACGGGGACGGGTCGCCGCCCCGGCTGGTGGTGGCGGTGGCGGCCCGGGCGGTCGACGGGGCGGCCACCGAGGCGGCGCGGCGCGCGCTCGCCGAGGCGCTGGGGGTGCCGCTCCGCCGCGTCCGGCTGGTGACCGGCGCGACCTCACGAGACAAGGTGTTCGGCGTCGCGGCGGCCGACGCCGCCGACGCGCGAGCGGCTCGCGGATCGGGTGCGCACGCTGCTGCGTTGATCATGGTGGGCCGGCGGGCGGCGTGGCGCGTTGTCCGCGGGCAGGGCGGCTCCTATCCTCTGGCGACGACCCGCCCACGATCATCGGGGGAATTCCATGGCCGAGAAGCGCACCGTCGGCGGAAGGCTGCGCGCCGCCGTGGCGGGGGCGGCGAAGGCCGCCACCAAGCGCTCCGCCGCCCCGAAGGTCACCGCGCCGGTGGCGAAGAAGGTCGCCCCGGCGAAGAAGGCGCGCCGCGAAGGCCGCCCGCGAAGAAGGCCGCGCCCGCGAAGAAGGCCGCGCCCGCGAAGAAGGCCGCGCCCGCGAAGAAGGCCGCGCCCGCGAAGAAGGCCGCGCCCGCGAAGAAGGCCGCGCCCGCGAAGAAGGCCGCGCCCGCGAAGAAGGCCGCGCCCGCGAAGAAGGCCGCGCCCGCGAAGAAGGCCGCGCCCGCGAAGAAGGCCGCGCCCGCGAAGAAGGCCGCGCCCGCGAAGAAGGCCGCGCCCGCGAAGAAGGCCGCGCCCGCGAAGAAGGCCGCGCCCGCGAAGAAGGCCGCGCCGGCGAAGAAGGCCGCGCCCGCGAAGAAGGCCGCGCCCGCGAAGAAGGCCGCGCCCGCGAAGAAGGCCGCGCCCGCGAAGAAGGCCCGCCGCGCCCGCGAAGGCGCAAGGCCCCGTCGCACGTGGTCCGGGCCGGCGAGACCCCCTGGACGAAGGCCGAGCTGGCGGCGGTGCGCACCGGACTGGAGGCCGACGTGATCCGCCTGCGCACCGAGATCGCCACGGCCGAGGACGACCTCGCCGACCTGCTGCGCGACTCCGGCGAGGGCGCCGGTGACGACCAGGCCGACGCCGGGACCAAGACCTTCGAGCGTGAGCAGGAGATGTCGCTCGCCGCGAACTCCCGCGATCTGCTCGATCAGGTCCAGCGGGCCCTGGCGCGGATCGACGATGGCACGTACGGCGTCTGCGAGTCCTGCGGCAACCCGGTGGGCAAGGGTCGGCTGCAGGCCTTCCCGCGTGCGACCCTGTGTGTGTCATGCAAACAACGCCAGGAACGCCGCTGAGCGGCGACGAGCCGCCTGCCCCTGCACCAACCGGCCGCAAGACCGCGCTGATCTGGTCCATCGCGGCCGCGGTGGTCGTGCTCGACCAGCTGAGCAAGATCGTGATCGTCGCGACCATGCCGGACCGCCAGCCGATCGAGCTGCTCGGCGGGCTGCTGACCATCACCTACGGCCGCAACTCCGGGGCGGCGTTCTCCCTCGGGCAGGGCCTCACCGTCGTGTTCACCGTGGTGGCCATCGGCGTCGTGGTCGGTGGTCGCGCGGATGTCTCGGCCGCGTGCGCTCGACCGGGTGGGCGGTGGCCCTGGGCGTGCCTGGTCGGCGGGGCCCTCGGCAACCTGGTCGACCGGATCTTCCGCGCCCCCGGGCCGGGCCGGGGCGAGGTCGTGGACTGGATCCAGTTCCCCAACTACCCCGTCTTCAACCTGGCCGACTCCTTCGTGGTCTGCTCGGCCATCGCGCATCGTGGTGCTCTCGTGGCGCGGCATCGCCTGGGATGGCGCCAGCACCGCCGAATCCGGCGAGGCGGCCTCCGCGGGGCCGGAGTCCACCGGCCGCACAGACCCCCCGGACCCCACCCCCACCGACCCCGAGGTCCGGGCGCCGTGAGCGGTCTGCGCAGCCTGCCGGTGCCCGAGGGCCTGGAGGGCGAGCGGGTCGACGCCGCCCTCGCCCGGCTGTTCGGCGTGTCCCGGACCAAGGCGGCCGACCTCGCGGCCAGCGGCCGGGTGACCCTCGACGGAGCCGCGGTCGGCAAGTCCGACCGCGTCCACTGCGGGGGCTGGCTCGAGGTCGACCTCCCCGGGCCCGGCGACAGCCGCCGCGGATCGTGGCCGAGCCGGTGCCGGGCATGCGCATCGTGCACGACGACGACGACCTGGTCGTGGTCGACAAGCCGGTCGGGGTCGCGGCCCACCCGAGCCCGGGCTGGAGCGGGCCCACCGTGGTCGGCGGCCTGGCCGGCGCCGGCTACCGGATCTCGACCAGCGGGGCCGCCGAGCGGCAGGGCGTGGTGCACCGCCTCGATGTCGGCACGAGCGGCCTGATGGTCGTGGCGAAGTCGCGAACGCGCCTACACCTCGCTCAAGCGGGCCTTCAAGGAGCGCACGGTCGACAAGACCTACCACGCCCTGGTGCAGGGACACCCGGACCCGAGCCGGGGCACGGTCGACGCCCCGATCGGCCGGCACCCGCGTGCACGACCACAAGTGGGCGGTCGTCAACGGCGGCCGCGACAGCATCACCCACTACGAGACGCTGGAGGCGTTCCGGTCGGCGACCCTGCTGGAGATCCACCTGGAGACCGGGCGGACCCACCAGATCCGGGTGCACATGAGCGCGCTGCGCCATCCGTGCGTCGGCGACCTCACGTACGGCGCCGACCCGCAGCTGGCCGAACGGCTCGGGCTGGAGCGCCAGTGGCTGCACGCCCGAGCGGCTCGCCTTCGAGCACCCGGGCACGGGGGAGCGGGTGGAGTACTCCGCGGACTACCCACCCGACCTCTCCGCCGCGCTCGCCATCGTCCAGGATGAATCGTGATCTCCTCGTGATGCCGGGAGGCGTTGTGAGCGTGCAGATCGCGCCGATCGCCGACGACCGCGAGCGCGCCGAGGCGTACGAGATCCGCCGGGTGGTCTTCGTCGAGGAGCAGGCCGTTCCGGTCGAGCTGGAGCTCGACGAGCGCGACCCCGCGGCCGACCACCTGCTGGCCCGCCAGGACGGGCGGGCGCGTGGGCACCGCCCGGCTGGTGATCGAGGAGCCCGGCTTCGAGGGCGCTCGACCCGGCGTACGGACCGGTGGCGCACCTCGGGCGGATCGCCGTGCTGGCCGAGGCCCGGCACGCGGGGCTCGGGGCGGGCCTCGTCCGGGGGCTGGAGGAGCTGGCGGTCCAACGCGGGCTGCGGATCGCCTACCTCGGGGCCCAGGTCCACGCCGTCGCCTTCTACGAAAGACTCGGATACACCGCGTACGGCGACGTCTTCGACGATGCTGGGATCGATCACCGGCACATGACCCGCGTCCTTGGCGACGACCCGAAACCGGAGGAGACAGCGCCATGAACACCACCTTCGCCCTCGGCGGAGACCTCGAGGTCCACCGGCTCGGCTTCGGGGCGATGCAGCTGACCGGGCCCGGCGTCTGGGGCGAGCCGGAGGACCGCGCCGCCTGCGTGGCCGTGCTGCGCAGGGCCGTCGAGCTCGGGCGTGGACTTCATCGACACCGCGGACTCCTACGGCCCCGCGGTCTCCGAGGAGATCATCCGCGAGGCGCTGCACCCCTACGACGGCGTGGTCGTGGCGACCAAGGCCGGTCTGGCGCGCACCGGGCCCGGGCACTGGCATGTGATCGGCCTGCCGGAGTACCTCACCCAGTGCGCCGAGATGAGCCTGCGCCGGCTGGGCGTCGAGCGGATCGACCTGTTCCAGCTGCACCGGATCGACCTGCGGGTGCCGGTCGCCGAGCAGCTGGGCGCCCTCACCGACCTGCAGGCCGCGGGCAAGATCCGCCACATCGGGCTGTCCGAGGTCACCGTCGAGCAGCTGCTCGAGGCCCAGCGGCACGCCGAGATCGTGAGCGTGCAGAACCTCTACAACCTCTCCGACCGCCGCGCCGACCCCCTCGTCGAGCACTGCACCAAGCACGGGGTGGCGTTCATCCCCTGGTTCCCGTTCGCCAACGGCGACCTGGCGCGTCCCGGCGGCCCGCTGGACAAGGTGGCGGCCGAGATCGGCTGCACCCCCGCCCAGGCGGCGCTGGCGTGGCTGCTGCGGCGCTCGCCGGGCATGCTGCCGATCCCGGGGACCAAGTCGATCGGGCACCTCCAGGAGAACTGCTCGGCCGCCGCGATCACGCTGAGCGACGCCCAGTACCTCGCTCTGGACGCCCTCGGCCGCTGACCCGCGGCCGGCCCGGACCTGGCCGGGAGGACTCGATCATGGGGTCGCTCGGGCGGGTCGCGGAGGTCGTCGGGGAGTCGGGCTATTGTCGAGTCGCTCGGCCGCCTTCCCCCGGCCACCGACGCACCCGGCAGCCCCGCCGCAGCGCTCGCCCCGACCCCGGGACGGTCCGCCGCCGGCGTGGCATCGCCAGCCGGGCCCGCGCGCTCAGGAGGGAACCGCCGGCATGACCGACTCGTTCGTGCACCTGCACGTGCACACCGAGTACTCCATGCTCGACGGCGCGGCCCGGGTCAAGGACCTCTTCCGCGAGGCCGCCCGGATGGGCATGCCCGCGCTGGCGATGACCGACCACGGCAACCTCTTCGGGGCCTACGAGTTCTACAAGGCCGGCAAGGACGGCCGGGGTCAAGCCGATCATCGGCATGGAGGGCTACTACGTCCCGATCGGCACCCGGCACGACCGGGCGCCGTTCAGCTTCGGGGGCGCCGCCGGCCAGGACGTCGGCGACGAGACCGCCGGCAAGGGCAAGGCCAACTACACCCACATGACGCTGCTGGCCGAGACCACGGAGGGCATGCACAACCTGTTCCGGCTCTCCAGCCTGGCCAGCCTGGAGGGGCAGTTCCGCAAGTACCCCCGCTTCGACCGCGAGCTGCTCGAGCGCTACGGCAAGGGCCTGATCGCCACCACCGGCTGCCCCTCCGGCGAGGTGCAGCGCTGGCTGCAGGCCGGCCAGTACGACCGCGCGCTGCAGGCCGCCGCCGACTACCGCGAGATCCTCGGCAAGGACAACTTCTTCTGCGAGGTCATGGACCACGGCATCGAGATCGAGCGCCGCACCCGCGAGGACCTCATGCGGATCGCCAAGGCCCTCGACCTGCCGCTGCTGGCCACCAACGACCTGCACTACACCTACGCCGAGGACGCCAAGGCCCACGAGGTCCTGCTCTGCGTGCAGACCGGCAAGACGATGCAGGACGACAAGCGGTTCCGCTTCGACGCCGACGACTTCTACCTCAAGAGCGCCGAGGAGATGGCGGGCGTCTGGTCGGAGCTGCCGACGGCGCTGTCCAACACCCTGCTGGTCGCCGAGCGCTGCAACGTGGAGTTCACCGAGGGCCGCAACCTGATGCCCCGCTTCCCGGTGCCGGAGGGCGAGTCCGAGGAGTCCTGGCTGGTCAAGGAGGTCGAGCGAGGACTGGTCGACGCGCTTCCCGCAGGGCGTGCCCGACGGCCACCGCGAGCAGGCCGCCTACGAGGTCGGCGTCGTCTGCCAGATGGGCTTCCCCGGCTACTTCCTGGTCACCGCCGACCTGGTGCGCCACGCCAAGAGCCAGGGCATCCGGGTCGGCCCGGGCCGCGGGTCGGCGGCCGGCGCGCTCATCGCGTACGCCCTGGGGATCACCGAGCTCGACCCGATCAAGCACGGCCTGCTGTTCGAGCGCTTCCTCAACCCCGACCGCGTCTCGATGCCCGACATCGACATGGACTTCGACGAGCGCCGGCGCACCGAGGTGATCCGCTACGCCACCGAGAAGTACGGCGAGGAGCGGGTCGCCCAGATCATCACCTACGGCACCATCAAGGCCAAGGCCGCGGTCAAGGACGCCGCCCGCGTGCTGGGCCTGCCGTACGCGCTCGGCGACCGGATCACCAAGGCGATGCCCCCGGCGGTCATGGGCAAGGACATCTCGCTGGCCGGGGTGTTCGACCCCGGCAACGACCGCTACTCCGAGGCCGCCGAGTTCCGGGCGCTCTACGAGGCCGACGCGGAGGTCCGCACGGTCGTCGACACCGCCAAGGGCCTCGAGGGGCTGAAGCGGCAGTGGGGCGTCCACGCGGCCGGCGTCATCTTGTCGAGCGAGCCGCTCCTCGACGTGATCCCGATCCAGCGCCGCGAGCAGGACGGCGCGATCATCACCCAGCTCGACATGGGCGCCTGCGAGAAGCTCGGCCTGCTCAAGATGGACTTCCTGGGCCTGCGCAACCTCACCGTGCTCGACGACTGCCTGGTCCACATCAGGAACAACCGCGGCCAGGAGGTCGTGCTCGAGACGCTCGGCCTCGATGACCGCCCGGCGTACGAGCTGCTGGCCCGCGGCGACACCCTTGGCGTCTTCCAGCTCGACGGCGGGCCGATGCGCGCGCTGCTGCGGGCGATGCAGCCGGACAACTTCGAGGACATCTCGGCGGTCCTCGCGCTGTACCGGCCCGGGCCCGATGGGGGCCAACGCCCACATCGACTACGCCGACCGCAAGAACGGCCGCAAGCCGGTGGTGCCGATCCACCCCGAGCTGGCCGAGCCGCTCGCCGAGATCCTCGACGACACGTACGGCCTGATCGTCTACCAAGAGCAGGTCATGGCGATCGCGCAGAAGGTCGCCGGCTACTCCCTGGGCGCCGCCGACCTGCTCCGCCGCGCGATGGGCAAGAAGAAGAAGGAGATCCTCGACAAGGAGTTCGGCCCGTTCAGCGAGGGCATGCGCGCCAACGGCTACTCCCAGGCGGCGATCAAGACGCTCTGGGAGATCCTCGTCCCGTTCTCCGACTACGCCTTCAACAAGGCGCACACCGCCGGCTACGGCCTGGTGTCGTACTGGACGGCCTACCTCAAGGCGAACTTCCCGGCCGAGTACATGGCCGCCCTGCTCACCAGCGTCCGCGACGACAAGGACAAGAGCGCGATCTACCTCAACGAGTGCCGCCGGATGGGCATCAAGGTGCTGCCGCCCGACGTCAACTCCTCCGACGCCGACTTCACGCCGCGCGGCGCCGACATCCGGTTCGGGCTGGCGGCGGTCCGCAACGTCGGCGGCAACGTGGTCGGCGGCATCGTCGCCGCGCGCGAGGCCAAGGGCCCGTTCGAGGACTTCTACGACTTCCTGCGCAAGGTCGACCCGGTGGTCTGCAACAAGCGCACCATCGAGTCGCTGGTCAAGGCCGGCGCGTTCGACTCACTCGGCCAGCCGCGCCGCGGGCTGGTCGCCGTGCACGCGGAGGCCGTCGACGCGTTCATGGACACCAAGCGCAACGAGGCGATCGGGCAGTTCGACCTGTTCAGCGCGGGCACGCCCGGCGAGGGCGCCGTCGACATGGCGGTGCCCCCGGTCCCGGCCGACGAGTGGGACAAGGCCGTCTTGCTCAAGTTCGAGCGCGAGATGCTCGGCCTGTACGTCTCCGACCACCCGCTGTTCGGGGTCGAGCACGTGATCGCGGGTGAGTCGGACTGCTCGATCGCCAGCCTGCTGGCCGACGAGGACCGTCCGGACGGCTCGACGGTCACCCTCGGCGGGCTGGTCACCGGGGTGCAGCGCAAGGTCACCAAGCAGGGCAACACCTGGGCCATCGTCACCCTTGAGGACCTCGAGGGGGCGATCGACGTGATGTGCTACCCGCAGACCTACCAGCTGGTCTCCACCCACGTCGTCGAGGACGCCGTGGTGATCATCAAGGGCCGCCTCGACAAGCGCGAGGAGGTGCCGCGCCTCGTCGCCAGCGAGGTGCGGGTTCCCGACCTGAGCGAGGGCCCGCGGGGCCCGGTCGTGATCCAGCTGCCGGTCAGCAAGTGCGTGCCCCCGGTGGTCGAGCAGCTGAAGGCCGTGCTGGCCGCGCATCCCGGCGTCACCGAGGTGCAGATCCACCTGCAGGCCACCGCCCGCACGACGCTGTGGCGGCTCGACGACCGGCTTCGCGTGTCGCCGACTCCGGCGCTGTACGGCGATCTCAAGGCCCTCCTGGGCGCCGGCAGCGTCGGATGAGCGAGCCGCCCGAGGAGGCCGCGGTGTCCGCCGAGTCGGCCGACTCAGCCGACTCGCCGACTCGCGCGGCTCCGGCGGCTGGCCGGCCGAGGTCGCCGGCGGCTGGCCGGTGGCAGCCGTCTTCGCGCTGGCCGGAATCGGGGTGGGCCTGCTGTGGGTGGCCCTCGCCCCCGACGTGCCGCTCGAGGTCCGCGACGACGGCATCTACCTGGCGACCCCGCAGCCGTGGGAGCCGTTCGCCACCCAGGCCGTCTTCGGGCTGCTGGGTCTGGTGGCCGGGCTCATCGCCGGGGTCTGGGCCTGGCTGCGCGCGCGCCGCACCCCGTTCGGCGCCCTGGCCGGGCTGCTGGTCGGGGGAGCGGGCTGCGCCCTGCTGGCCTGGCAACTGGGGGTGTGGCTCGGGCCGCCGCCGCTTGCCGACGTGGTCGACACCGTGCAGCCCGGGGACGAGGTCTTCGCGCCGCTGGTGATCGACGCCTGGGCGGTCCTGCTGGCCCCGGCCGTGGGAGCCGTGCTGGCCTACCTCGTCCTCGACCTGCTGCTGGAGGAGCGCCAGGCGCCTGGCCCTGAGCCGGCGCCCGCCGAGGGTGGGCCGCCGGTCACCAGCGCGCCACCGGGGCCGTCGTCCCCGCCGTCAGCCTGACCAGGTCGGCAGGCGCCAGCTCGAGGTCCATCCCGCGCCGGCCGCCGCTGACGAAGACCGTCGGGTGGTCCAGCGCCGAGGCGTCCACCACGGTCGCCAGCGGCTTCTTCTGGCCCAGTGGGCTGATCCCGCCCCGGACGTAGCCGGTGGTCCGCTCGGCGACTGCGGGGTCGGCCAGGTCGGCCTTCTTGCCGCCGACGGCTGCCGCGAGCGCCTTGAGGTCCAGCATCGCCTCGACCGGCACGATGCCCACGACCAACCGCCCGTCGACGCTCGCCACCAGGGTCTTGAAGACCCGGGCGGGGTCGGCGCCGATCGCCTCGGCGGCCTCCAGCCCGTACGAGCGCGCGGCGGGATCATGGGTGTAGGTGTGCACCTCGTAGGCGACGCCCGCGCGAGTCAGGGCCACCGTGGCCGGCGTGCCCGTGCCGCCACGAGTTCCCTTGACCTGGGATCCCCTGTCCTTGCCCATGGCAGCGCACGCTAGCCGTCCGGCCCCCTCGTGCCGCGGGCGGCGTCAGTTGGGGGAGAGCGGGATCCGGGTGTACTCGACTCCCGGCACCGACGGGAGCCGGGTGAGCAGCGACCCCTCTCGCCGCAGCAGGCGCAGGGCCAGCCGCAGCCGCTCGGTGTCGTCGCCGGCGGCGAGCAGGGCCTGGTGGTCGGGGAGGTCCAGGATCATCGCGGCCGCAACGAGGTACGACAGCACGCGCGGGTCGTCTGGGAGCTGGCCGGCCGCCTCGCCGGCGGCCTCTCCCGCCAGCGCCGAGCGGTAGGCGAGGAACCGCCGGCCGACCGGTTCGGCGAGCACCGCGGCGGCCTCTCCCGGCTCCTCTGGCAGCCACTCGACGACCCCCTGCAGATAGGGGAGCGAGCCGTCCACGCCGACCAGGCGGAATCGCGGGCCTCCGGTCGTCGCGAGCTCGAAGCGGCCGTCCTCGTACGCCTCGATCCGCCGCACCTGCGCCGCGCACCCCACCTCATGCAGCGCCTCCACGCCGTCGGCCCCGACCTCGCGGCCCTGCCGGATCGCGACCACGCCGAAGCGCTGCTCCTCGGGCGGTCGCTCGGCGAGGTCGCCGACCAGGCGGCGGTAGCGCTCCTCGAAGATGTGCAGCGGGAGGAGCAGACCCGGGTACAGCACCGTGCCCAGCGGGAACAACGGGATCACCGCGCGCTCGGCCACCCCTCGACGGTACGGGCGCGCGGCGGGGCGGGCATCCCGGGCCGCCTAGACTGCGCGGCGTGATCCGCCGCATCGACCTGCGCGGGGCCGAGGTGGACCCCCGCGACGTGCTCCCGCGCGCGGCGCTCGACGTCGAGGCCGCGCTCGACGCGGTGCGGCCGGTGTGCGACGACGTCCGGCAGCGCGGGTCGGCCGCCGTCCTGGACGCCACCGAGCGCTTCGACGGGGTGCGGCTGGCCTCGACGCGGGTCCCCCAAGACGCGCTCGACGCGGCCCTGGCCGCGATGGACCCGCAGGTGCGGGCCGCCGTCGAGGAGGCGGCGCGCCGCGCCCGGCTGGTGCACGAGGCGCAGGCCCGCCGCGACGCCGTCGTCGAGGTCGCGCCCGGCGGCCGGGTGACCGAGCGCTGGCTGCCGGTGCGCCGCGTCGGGTTGTACGTGCCGGGCGGCCTGGTGGCGTACCCGTCCAGCGTCGTGATGAACGTCGTGCCAGCCCTGGTGGCGGGGGTCGGCTCGCTCGCCGTGGCCAGCCCGCCGCAGCGCGAGCACGGCGGACTGCCGCACCCGGCGGTGCTGGCCGCCTGCGCGCTGCTCGGCGTCGATGAGGTCCACGCGGTCGGCGGGGCCCAGGCGGTGGCGATGTTCGCGTACGGCACGGAGGACTGCGAGCGGGTCGACCTCGTCACCGGACCCGGCAACATCTACGTCACCTCGGCCAAGCGCCTGCTCAAGGGCGTCATCGGGATCGACTCCGAGGCCGGGCCCACCGAGATCGGCATCCTGGCCGACTCCGGCGCCGACCCGGCGTTCGTGGCGGCCGACCTGATCGCCCAGGCCGAGCACGACCCCAACGCGTCCTGCCTGCTGGTCACCGACAGCGCCGCCCTGCTCGACGCTGTCGACGCCGAGCTCGCCCGCCAGGTGCCGCTGACCCGCCACCGCGAGCGGGTCGAGACGGCGCTGGCCAACCAGAGCGCGCACGTCCTCGTCGCCGACCAGGAGCAGGGCCTCGCGGTGATGGACGAGTGGGCCCCTGAGCACCTGGAGGTGCTCACCGCAGACGCCGCCGAGCGGGCGCGCCGGGTGCGCAACGCCGGAGCCGTCTTCGTGGGCCCCTGGTCGCCGGTGAGCCTCGGCGACTACCTGGCCGGCTCCAACCACGTGCTGCCGACGGCAGGCACCGCCCGCCACAGCGGCGGCCTGTCGGTGCAGTCGTTCCTGCGCAGCGTCCACGTCATCGAGTACGACCGCGCGGCGCTGGCCGCCGTCGCCCCCCTCATCGACGCGCTGGGCGGCGCCGAGGACCTCGCGGCCCACGTGGACGCGGTGCGCGTGCGCATCCCGCGCGAGGGGTGACGGTGACCGACCGGGCCGGCGCCGTGACGGGCGCCTCGACCGACCCGCTCGCCGACCGGCTGGCGGCCCTGCCGCTGCGCGCGGACCTGCGCGGGCGCACGCCGTACGGCGCGCCGCAGCTCGACGTCGCCGTCCGGCTCAACGTCAACGAGAACCCGTTCGCGCCCTCCGCCGACCTCGTGGAGGACCTGGCTCGGGCGGTCGCCGAGGCCGCCCACGGGCTCAACCGCTATCCGGACCGCGATGCGACCGCGCTCCGCGGAGACCTGGCCGCGTACCTGCGGGCCCGCGAGGGCGTCGACCTCGGCGCGGACGACGTGTGGGCGGCCAACGGGTCCAACGAGGTGATGCTGCAGCTGCTGCAGGCCTTCGGCGGGCCGGGGCGGACCGCGCTCGGCTTCACCCCGACGTACTCGATGTACCCCGACTACTGCCGCGACACGTTCACCGGCTACGTGACCGCCGAGCGCGCCGACGACTTCGGTCTCGATGCGGGCCGGGCGGCCGAGGCGGTGGCCCGGCTGGCCCCCGACGTGGTGCTGCTCGCGTCTCCGAACAACCCGACGGGCACGGCGCTCGCCCTCGACGTGGTCGAGGCGGTGCTGGCCGCCGGGCCGGGGATGGTGATCGTCGACGAGGCGTACGCGGAGTTCCGCCGCCCCGGCAGCCCCAGCGCCCTCACCCTGCTTGGCCGCGATCCGCGTCTGGTGGTCACCCGCACGATGAGCAAGGCGTTCGCCTTCGCCGGCGCCCGGGTGGGCTACCTGGCCGCCGATCCGGCCGTGGTCGCCGCGGTTCAGCTGGTCCGCCTTCCGTACCACCTGTCGGCCCTCACCCAGGCCGCGGCCCGCACCGCCCTGGCCCACGCCTCGCAGCTGCTGGCCGGGGTCGACCTGCTGCGCGCCGAGCGCGACGACCTGGTCGCCTGGCTGCGGGGTCAGGGCCTCGAGGTGGCGGACACCGACGCGAACTTCGCCCTGTTCGGCCGCTTCGCCGACCGGCACGCCGTTTGGCGCGGGCTGCTGGATCAGGGAGTGTTGATCCGGGAGACCGGGCCCGACGGGTGGCTGCGCGTGAGCGTCGGCGCCCCCGAGGAGAACCAGGCCTTCCGCACCGCCCTCGCCGCGACCCTTGGGGAGATCCAGGCATGACCCGCACCGCACGCGTCCAGCGCACCACCAAGGAGTCCGACGTCCTCGTCGAGCTCGACCTCGACGGCAGCGGGACGGCTGACGTCGAGACCGGCGTGCCGTTCTTCGACCACATGCTCGCCCAGCTCGGCAAGCACGGCGGCTTCGACCTCAAGGTCCGCACGGTGGGCGACCTCGAGGTCGACGCGCACCACACCGTCGAGGACACCGCGCTGGCCGTGGGCCAGGCGCTGCGCGAGGCCCTGGGTGACAAGGCGGGCATCCGCCGCTTCGGCGACGCGCTTGGTGCCGCTCGACGAGGCCCTCGTGCAGGCCGCCGTCGACCTGTCCGGCCGCCCCTACGTCGTGCACGTCGAGCCGGAGGTCGTCGAGCTGATCGGCACGTACGACACGTCGCTGACCCGGCACATCTGGGAGTCGATCAGCGCCTCGGCGCAGATCTGCCTGCACGTGCGCGTGCTGGAGGGCCGCAACGCCCACCACGTCGTCGAGGCCCAGTTCAAGGCCGTCGCGCGTGCGCTGCGCGACGCGGTCGCCCTCGATGCGCGGGTGCAGGGCGTCCCCTCGACCAAGGGCGCGCTGTAACCGATGCTGCTCGCGTTCGCCTGCTTCATCGTGGCCGGCTTCTGCGTGGGCGGGTCGTACTCGCTCTACAAGCAGGGCAAGCCCAAGCCGGGGCTTGTCGTCGGGCCTCTTCGCCTTGCTCGCCGGGGTCGCCGGCGGGCTCTGGTACGTCGGATCGGCATGAGCCGTCCCTCGGTCGTGGTGCTCGACTACGGATCGGGCAACGTGCGCTCGGCGGTTCGGGCGCTGGAGCGGGCCGGCGCAGACGTCGCGCTGACCGCCGCCTACGACGAAGCCCTCGGCTGCGACGGACTCGTGGTGCCGGGCGTGGGCGCCTTCGCCGCCTGCATGGCCCAGCTGCGCGCGGTCCGCGGCCCGGAGGTGATCGGTCGGCGGCTGGCCGGCGGCCGCCCGGTGCTCGGGATCTGCGTGGGCATGCAGGTGCTGTTCGACCGCGGCGTCGAGCACGGGGTCGAGACCGAGGGCTGCGGCGAGTGGCCCGGTGTGGTCGACCGGCTGCACGCCGACGTGCTCCCGCACATGGGGTGGAACACCGTGCGCGCCGCTCCCGGGTCCCGGCTCTTCGCGGGGATCGAGGGGGAGCGCTTCTACTTCGTGCACTCCTACGCGGCCCGGGCGTGGTCCCTGCACCCGCACGAGCGGATCGCCGCCCCGCTGGTCACCTGGGCCGAGCACGGTGAGCCCTTCGTGGCCGCCGTGGAGAATGGCCCGCTCACGGCCACCCAGTTCCACCCCGAGAAGTCCGGGGACGCCGGCGCGCACCTGCTGGCGTCCTGGGTCCTCTCCCTTGAGTGAGGAGTAGCGCCCGATGTCCAAGGAACGGGCCCGCCGGCGCGCGGAGCGGGAGGCCAAGCTGGCCGAGGAGCACCGCGAGCGGGAGCGGTCGGCCAAGGCAGCCAAGCAGACGGCCGCTGCCGCGCCCGCCGCCGGTCATCAGGCCGGCTGGCTGGCGTCCTTGCGGCCCAAGCGCGCCAACAAGGGGCGGCCCAGGGGTCGCTACGAGCAGGAGCGGCGGGTGCGCATGGGCATCACCGTGTCGATCTTCGCGGTGGTCCAGGTCGCGGCCTGGCTCTACAGCCCCTCCTGGTACTTCCGGTTCCTCATCTTCGGGCTGTCGCTGCTGATCGCCCCGGTCCTCTACACCCTCGCCACGAACCGGAAGGCCTGACGATGACCGGCCCCGCTGCACCCCCCGCGCGTGCGACCCGCCTCGTGCTGCTGCCCGCGGTCGACGTGGCTGCCGGTCAGGCGGTCCGCCTCGTCCAGGGCGAGGCCGGCACCGAGACGTCGTACGGCGACCCGCTCGCGGCGGCGCTCGCCTGGCAGGACGCCGGCGCCGAGTGGGTGCACCTCGTCGACCTCGACGCGGCCTTCGGCCGAGGCTCCAACCGCGACCTGCTGGCCGCGGTCGTAGGGGCGCTCGACGTTCAGGTGGAGTTGTCCGGGGGCATCCGCGATGACGAGTCCCTCGCTGCGGCGCTTGCCACCGGCTGCCGCCGGGTCAACCTCGGGACCGCCGCCCTCGAGGACCCCGAGTGGACCGCACGCGCCATCGGCGAGCACGGGGACCGGATCGCCGTCGGCCTCGACGTACGGGGTGAGGTGCTTGCCGCGCGGGGCTGGACCCGCGAGGGCGGCAACCTGTGGGAGGTCCTTGAGCGGCTCGACCGAGACGGGTGCCCGCGCTACGTGCTCACCGACGTCACGAAGGACGGCACGCTGCGGGGGCCCAACCTGGAGCTGTTGCGCGAGGTCTGCGCGGCCACGTCCGCCCCGGTCATCGCCAGCGGCGGGGTGTCCTCGCTGGCGGACCTGGTCGCGCTGAGCGGACTCGTCGCCGATGGTGTCGAGGGCGCCATCGTCGGCAAGGCGCTCTACGCCCGGGCGTTCACCCTGGAGGAGGCGCTGGCCGCCGTGGCCGGCGCCTCGGGGCCCGCAGCCTGATGGGCGCCGACCGGCTGATCAGCAGCGGTGGCCCGTGGGAGGACGCGGTCGGCTACTCGCGGGCGGTCGTGGCCGGCCCGTTCGTGCTGGTCTCCGGGTCGACGGCCACCGTCGACGGCCAGGTGCGGCACCCCGGCGACGCCTACGCCCAGACGCTGGAGGCCTTCGGGGTCGCTCGCCGGGCGCTGGAGGAAGCCGGATGCGGGCTGCGCCGATGTCGTCCGGACCCGGATGTATCTGCGCCACGGCCACGACAGCGACGCCGTGGGGCGCGCGCACCGGGAGCTCTTCGCGGCGATTCGGCCCGCGGCCACCATGCTCGTGGTCGCCGGGTTCGTCGATCCCGCCATGCTCGTCGAGGTCGAGGTCGACGCCTACCGGCCGCTGGAGTCCCCGGTGCGACGCCCGACGTGACCCGTTCGCCCACGGGGGGGGCGTGGCCGGCCTCCCGCCGTCCTCCTCCGAATCGCGGTTGTCCCCCGTACACAGGTGCCCAGCGCGCGATTGGGCTCGCCGCTCATCCTCCGGATCGCGGTCATCCCCCGTGCGCAGGCGCCACACCGCGATTGGGCGCCCCACCGTCCGTCCTTCGCCTACAGGGTGATCGCGATGCCGACGGAGTCGCCAGAGGTGCGGCGCAGCTTGCCCATCAGGGTGAAGAACCGGTACTCCAGGCCGTACTTGGCCTTGATCATCACCTGCACCCGCGCGGCGCCCGACGCGTCGAGCACCTCGGCGTGGCCCTCGACCTCCTCGCCGCTGGGCGTCCCGCGCCAGTCGCTCGGCGCGACCAGGACCCGGCCGCTGTTGCGGATCCGCTTGAGCTTGCCCGCGCTGTCCAGCGTGGTGACGTAGACCCGCTCGCCGTCGTCGACGACCCACACCGGCGTCGGCATCGCCGTGCCGTCCTTCTTGAACGTCGTGAGGCGGATGTAGCGGCTGGACCCGATGCGGGCGACCTCCTGGCTCATGGGCTCCACCGTACGGCCGCCTACCCTGGGGCGCATGCCCGTCGCCGTCCGCGTGATCCCCTGCCTCGACGTCGACGCCGGCCGCGTGGTCAAGGGCGTCAACTTCACCGATCTGCGCGACGCGGGCGACCCGGTCGAGCTGGCCCGCGCCTACGACGGCCAGGGCGCCGACGAGCTCGTCTTCCTCGACATCACCGCCAGCAGCGGTGACCGCGCCACCACGTACGACGTGGTGTCGCGCACCGCCGAGCAGGTCTTCATCCCGCTCACCGTCGGTGGCGGCGTTCGCATCGTCGAGGATGTCGACCGGCTGCTGCGGGCCGGCGCCGACAAGGTCGGCGTCAACACCGCCGCCATCGCCCGCCCTGGGCTGATCGCCGAGATCGCCGACCGGTACGGCGCCCAGGTGCTCGTGCTCTCGGTGGACGCCCGCCGCTGCCCGCCGGGGGTGTCGACCGACTCCGGGTACGAGGTGACCACGCACGGCGGCCGCCGCTCCACCGGCATCGACGCGGTGGCGTGGGCCGCCGAGGCGTGCGCGCTCGGGGCCGGCGAGATCCTGCTGAACTCGATGGACGCCGACGGCACCGCGCGACGGGTACGACCTCGAGATGCTGCGCGAGGTGCGCGCGGCCGTGACCGTGCCGCTGATCGCCAGCGGCGGGGCCGGCCGGCTCGACGGACTTCCCGCCGGCGGTGGAGGCCGGCGCCGACGCCGTGCTCGCGGCCAGCGTCTTCCACTTCGGCGACCTGACGATCGCGAGCGGTCAAGCAGGCGCTCGCCGACCGCGGGCACCCGGTCCGGACGGCCGTCGACGCGCGCTAGACGCGACCCGCCCCGGTCGGGGCGCGGCCGGCTCAGATGCCGAGCGACGTCCCGCGCAGCTCGTCGATCGCGTCCGGCTCGCCCGTGAACTCGACCCGGGCGTGCTCCTTGCGGCCGAAGGCGAACATCGCGAGCTCCGACGGCAGGCCGGTGATCACGACGGTTCGGGCCGGCTCGCCGACCTTCGCCACCGCCTCGCGGCCCTCCGGAGTGCGCAGGGTCACGCCGACCGGGGCCGCCTTGAAGAAGGCCGCCGCCGCGCTTGCTGACGACCGCCCACAGGAAGCGCTCATCCTCGTCGCGCAGCACGCGGGGCTCCCAGCCCTCGGCGGCCCGGCGGACGTCCTCGTGGTGGATGAAGTACTCGGCCCCGTTGGCCATCTCGTCGACCTTGCCGATCGAGAACGCGGAGTACCAGGGAGCCCCGTGCCGCACCCGGTCGACCAGCTCCGCCCACTGGCGCTTGGCCTCTCCGGCCTGCACGCGCTCGGTCCAGCCGGCGAGCGGCTTGGCCACGATGCCGATGGACGCGTCGGCCCGGCGCTCGCGGATGACCAGGTGCGCGGCCAGGTCGCGGGTCGTCCAGCCGGCGCACAGCGTGGCGGCGTCTGGACCGACCTCGTCGAACAGGTCGCAGAGCGCGGCGCGCTCGGCTCGGGCCAGCGTGGGGGCAGCGGTGTCAGGAGCGGTCATGCCCCAATCCTAGGAACGGTGTTCCACATCGGCATCTCGGGTGCCAGGATGCGGCCCGTGGAGGACGAGGACTGGCTGGCGGCCGAGCCGCCCGGCAGACGAGCCCGCCCCCGCGCACTCCCGCGGGGTGCACCGGCCGGTGTCGCCGGCGCCGCACCGAGGACGACGAGCGCCCGCTGCCGGTCAGCTGGGCGCTGCGGATCACGACCGTCGCGGCGATGGTCTGGGTCGCCATCGGTGGCGCCCTCGTCCTCGTCGCCGGCTACCAGATCGGCACCGACGACGCGGTGGCCCAGGCCGGCTGGGCGGACTTCCAGCTCTCGCTGGGGCTGGCCTCGATCGCCCTGGGCGGGGTGCTGTTCCTCGCCGCGGCCTGCACCCGATCGCTGACCACCGCGACCTGGGTGCTCGCCCTCGGGATCAACGCCGGCGTGGTCGTCGTCGGGGTGGTGTGGCTTCCACCGGCCCTGGTCAGCCTGGTGCCGCTGGCGCTCCTGGTCACCCCCGCCGCGAAGGACGCCGCGGTGACCGAGTCGCGGCGGCGGTCGGCCCGCTTCTCGGCGTACGCGCCGTCCGCCGGCTGAGCCCCGGCCAGGCCGGCCGAGGGCCGCGGGCGCGGGCCGGGCCCGCGGCGCCGGGCAGAATGCGCCCATGCCCCCCGGTGACCCCTCTGCGCTCGACCCTGCCGTCGCCGCCCGGCTGAAGCGCGACGCCCACGGGCTCGTCGCGGCGATCGCCCAGCAGTGGGACACCGGCGAGGTGCTGATGCTCGGCTGGATGGACGACGAGGCGCTGCACCGCACGCTGACGACCGGGCGGGCGACGTACTGGTCGCGCAGCCGGCAGGAGTACTGGCGCAAGGGCGACACCTCCGGGCACGTCCAGCGGGTCCGCGGGGTCCGCCTGGACTGCGACGGCGACGTCGTCCTGGTCTCGGTGGACCAGGTGGGCGCCGCCTGCCACACGGGCGACCGGACCTGCTTCGACGCGGGCTTGCTGCTCGAGTCCGCCGGGGAGGGGCGGTGACCGCCGCACGCGGAGCCCGGGCTGGCGGAGTTCCGCGCCCAGGCGCGCGACCGGCGGGTGATCCCCGTCGTGCGCCGGCTGATGGCCGACGGCGACACCCCGGTGGCGCTGTACGCCAAGCTCGCCCAGAACCGTCCCGGCACGTTCCTGCTGGAGTCCGCCGAGCACGGCCGGGTCTGGTCGCGCTACTCCTTCATCGGCGTCCGCAGCGCCGCCACCCTCAGCGAGCGCGACGGGCAGGCCCACTGGACGCGGCGCGCCGCCGGTGGGCGTGCCGCTGGACGGCGACCCGCTGGCCGCGCTGCGCGAGACCGTCGGCGCTGCTGCACACGCCGCGGCATCCCGGGCCTGCCCCCGCTCACCGGCGGCATGGTCGGCTACCTCGGCTACGACATCGTCCGGCGGCTGGAGCGGCTGCCCGCCGAGGCGGTGGACGACCTGCGGCTGCCCGAGCTGACCATGCTCTTCGCGACCGACCTCGCGGTGCTCGACCACGAGACCGGCGAGGTGGTGCTGATCGCCAACGCGGTCAACTACGACGCGACCGACGAGCGCGTCGACGAGGCGTGGCTGGACGCGGTCGAGCGGCTGGACGCGATGGCCGCGGCGCTGGCCCAGCCCTCGCCGTCGATGGCCGCCACGGTCGACCAGGACGCCGAGCCGGCCTTCACCTCGAACACGCCCCCGGCGCCTACCCCGCGGCCGTGGAGCGGGCCAAGGAGGAGATCCGGTCCGGCGAGGCCTTCCAGATCGTGCTGTCGCAGCGCTTCGAGATGCCGACCGCGGCCGACGCCCTCGACGTCTACCGGGTGCTGCGGGTCGCCAACCCCAGCCCGTACATGTACCTCCTGCGCCTCGAGGGCTTCGACATCGTCGGCTCCAGCCCGGAGGCCCTCGTCACCGTCAAGGACGGCCGCGCGATGCTGCACCCGATCGCCGGCACGCGCTGGCGCGGCGCCACCCCCGAGGAGGACGCCCACCTCGGCGAGGAGCTGCTGGCCGACGAGAAGGAGCGCGCCGAGCACCTGATGCTCGTCGACCTCGGGCGCAACGACCTCGGCCGAGTCTGCGTGCCCGGCACGGTCGAGGTCGTCGACTTCATGAGCGTCGAGCGGTACAGCCACGTCATGCACATCGTCTCCACCGTCGTGGGCGAGGTGGCCGCGGGCGCGACCGCGTACGACGTGCTCGCCGCGTGCTTCCCGGCCGGCACCCTCTCCGGCGCGCCCAAGGTGCGCGCGATGGAGCTCATCGACGCGATGGAGCCGACCCGCCGCGGGGTGTACGCCGGGGCGGTCGGCTACCTCGACTTCGCCGGCGACCTCGACGCGGCCATCGCGATCCGCACCGCGGTGCTCCGGGACGGCGTCGCGTACGTGCAGGCCGGCGCCGGGCTGGTGGCGGACTCCGTGCCGGAGACCGAGGACGAGGAGTGCCGCCGCAAGGCGATGGCGGTGCTGCGGGCGATCGCGGTGGCCGGCACCCTGCGGCCGCTGGCGCCGTGAGCGGCCGCCGCGGGCTGCTCACCGCGATCACCCTGCTCGCCGTCGGCGGGGCGCTGCTGCTGGTCTCGGGCGGGCGGGCCTGGTCCACGACCACCACGCGTTCGCCCGGCTTCCCCGAGGTGGTGGTCTCCTCGACGGGGGCGGCGCTGGCCCCCCTCGTCGTCGCGACGGGGGTGCTGGCCCTGGCGGCCGCGGCCGCGCTCGTCGCCGTGCGCGGGTGGGGTCGGCGGATCCTCGGCGCCGTGGTGGCCGTGGCGGGCGTCGCCACCCTCGTCCAGGTGCTCGTCGCGAGCACCCCGCCCGTGACGGGCGCCGGGTCGTCGGGCGAGATGATCCTCGACGGCTCGCTGTGGTGGCCGCTCGCGGGCGTCGCTGCGCTGCTCGTCGCCGGCGCCGGTGTGCTGATCGCCCTGCGCGGCAGGCGGCTGGCCGGCGATGGGCTCGAAGTACGACCGCGACCGGCCCTCGGCCGCCTCCGAGCGGCCAGCGGACCCCGGCGACACCTGGGCCGCGCTCGACCGCGGCGAGGATCCCACCACCTGAGTGCCGGGGGCTGGCACAATGCCCACGAGCGCAATGCCCACGAGCCGCCCGCGGATCAGCGCCGCGCACCTCACGCATCGCACAAGCATCCAACCGAAGGAGCCCGAGATGGCCGAGCAGCACGCGAGCAGCCACGGCAACACGCCCGCGGCATGGACCACGGTGGTGCTGCTGATGGTGGCCTTCACGGTGGCGTGCGTGGGGGTGCTGCTCCTGAGCGTGCCGATCTTCATCGCCGGCGTCGTGTTGACCGTGGTGGCGCTCATCGTCGGCAAGGTGATGGCGATGATGGGCTACGGCAAGCAGCCCGCGGACGCCCCGGCCGAGCAGGTCGACGCCGGCGGCCGCGCCGGCTGACCGGCCTGGGAGTGCGGGCTGACGTGGCGCTTGCACAACCCGAACACCGCAGTGACCCGCCTACGCCACCCGGGGCGCCAGGCTGGTCCCCGTGAGCGAGCCCGCACCCCCGCAGGCCGAGCGGCCGCGGCCTGGTGCTGGTGGTCGAGGACGAGCCGGCGATCTCCGACCTGTGCGGCTCTACCTGACGCGTGACGGGTTCGGCGTCCAGGTGGAGCGCGATGGCGAACGCGGGCTCGCCGCGGCCCGTCGGCTGCGGCCGGCGGCGATCATCCTGGACGTCGGCCTGCCCGGCATCGACGGCACGGAGGTGTGCCGAGCCCTGCGGGCCGAGGGGGACTGGACGCCGCTGCTCTTCGTGACGGCCCGCGATGACGAGGTCGACCGGGTGCTGGGCCTTGAGCTGGGCGCCGACGACTACCTGACCAAGCCCTTCAGCCCGCGCGAGCTCGTGGCCCGGGTCCGCGGCGTGCTGCGCCGCGCGGCAGGGCCGGCCGGAGCGGAGGCGGCGCTCTCGCGTCGGCTCGGTCACCCTGGATCCCGCCGCCCGCCGGGTGTGGGTCGCCGACGACGAGGTCGTCCTGACGACCACGGAGTTCGAGCTGCTCTGGCGGCTGATGCGGCGGCCCGGACGGGTCTACAGCCGCGACGAGCTGCTCTCGCGTGGTCTGGGGGTACGCGGCGGCCGCCGGCACCCGCACCGTCGACGTCCACATCGCCCAGTTGCGGGCCAAGCTCGGCCCGGGCAGCCCGATCCGCACCGTTCGCGGCGTCGGCTACTCCGTCGAGGCCCGGTGAGCGCGGCCACCGCCGCCGCCCGCCGCCGCGGCGGCGGGGCATCGCCTTCCAGGTCACCGTCCTCACCACGCTGGTGGCCGCGGTCGCGGTGGTGGTGGCCGGCCTGGTGTCGTACCCGCTGATCCGCTCGGGAGCCGTGGCCCAGGCGGCCGACACCCTGTCGCGGCAGGCCGACCTGGTGGCGGCGGCCGCCGATCGCGACGGGGCCAATCCGGCGAACGCCGCAGGCGTGGGTTCGCATCCTGCGGCGGCAGGGCATCGAGGCCAGCGTCGTCCCGCGGCAGGGCCCGATCCCGCCTGCCGTTGCCCCGGCCGACGCCGCGGCGGTGCGGGCCGGGCAGTCGGTCTCGCGCGTCGAGCCCGGCGACCCCGAGGTGCTGGTCGAGGGCCGGCCCCTCGCCAGCGGGCGAGGCATCGTGCTGTCCCAGCCGGTCACCGAGGCGCGCGCCGCGGAGGCCGTCGCCGTGCGGCGGCTGCTGGTGGCGCTGGTGATCGGACTGCTGATCGCGGGGGTGGCCGGCTGGCTGCTGGCCCGCCGCCTGGCCCGCCCGTTGGCCGGCGCCGCCGCTGCGGCCCATCGGCTGGCGGCGGGGGAGCGCGACGTGCGGCTGGAACCGCAGGGCCCCGCCGAGGTCGCCGACCTCGCCACGGCGATCAACGGGCTCTCCGGCGCCTTGGCCGCCAGCGAGAGCCGCCAGCGCGACTTCCTGCTGTCGGTCTCGCATGAGCTGCGCACCCCGCTGACGGCCGTCCAGGGGTACGCCGAGGCGCTCGCCGACGGCGCCGTCCCGCCCGAGGACGCCGCGCGGGCCGGGGCGGTGGTGCGCGACGAGGCGCAGGCGGCTCGACCGGCTGGTCACCGACCTGCTGGGGCTGGCGCGGCTGCAGGCGCAGGAGTTCCCGCTCGATCCGGCGGACGTGGACCTCACCGCGCTGGTGCGCCAGGCGGCCGAGGTGTGGGGCGGGCGCTGCGCCGCGGTGGGGGTGGAGGTCCGGCTCGAGGCGGGGGAGGGCGTGCGGGCCTGGGCCGACGCCGGGCGGGTCCGGCAGGCCCTCGACGGCCTGGCCGAGAACGCGCTGCGGGTCACGCCCGAGGGGCGGCCGATCGTGTTCGCGGTGCGCGCTGAGGCTGGCGGGCGCCGTCGTCGAGGTCCGCGACGGCGGGCCCGGGCTTGACCGACGCCGACCTCGCCGTCGCCTTCGAGCGCGGGGTGCTGCACGACCGCTACCGGGGGGTGCGCCCGGTGGGCTCCGGGGTGGGGCTGGCCCTGGTCGCCGGGCTGATCGAGCGGATGGACGGCCGGTGCCAGGCCGGCCACGCGCCCGAGGGCGGCGCCCGCTTCACGGTCTGGCTGCCGGCGCGCGGCGCGTCCCTCGTTCAGCCGCCCCCCACCGGCCCGCCGGACTCACTAGGTCTGGGTGGCCGACCGACTGATCGACCGACCCGGCGGCCACTGGCCGCACTCGTCGCGTAAGGAGCCCCTGGTGAGCTACGACGCCCCGCCGCCGCCGCCCCCGCCGCCGCCCGGTGGTGGCTACCCGCCTCCGCCGCCCGGTGGCGACTCCCCGCCGCCTCCGCCGCCCCCGGTGGCGGCTACCCGCCTCCGCCGCCCCCGCCGCCCGGCTACGGCTACGGCGGCCAGCCCGCGTACGGCACCCCGCCGCCGAACTACCTGGTGTGGGCGATCCTGTCGACGATCTTCTGCTGCCTGCCGCTTGGCATCGTGTCGATCGTCTTCGCCGCCCAGGTCAACTCGAAGTGGGCCGCCGGCGACGCGGCGGGGGCGCAGGAGTCGTCCAACAAGGCCAAGCAGTGGGCGATCTGGTCGGCCGTGGCCGGCGTGGTCGTCGGGATCCTGTACGTCGTGTTCATCGTCGTCCTCGGCGCAGCGAACTTCAGCACCACCTGATCGAGGAGTCGCGATGAATCCGCCGCCGAGCCCGGCCGCGGCCGAGCGCTCCCCCGCCCCCCGGGCGCGGGGGAGGCGGCCGGCTGGCCGGGCCCGGCGGCTCGCCGGCCCGCTCGCCGTGGCCGGCCTCGCGGCGGGGGCCGTGGCCGTCACCGTGGCGTTCGACCCCAACGAGCCGGGCCACTACCCGCTCTGCCCGACCCAGGCCGTGGTGGGCGTGGACTGCCCGGGCTGCGGCAGCCTGCGCGCGATGCACGCCCTCGGTCGCGGCGACCTCGGCGCCGCGGCCGACCACAACCTGCTGCTGGTCGCGGCCCTCCCGGTGCTCGCGTGGATCTGGCTGCGGTGGGTCCGCCGCTCCTGGTTGGGGCTGCCCCGCCCGGAGCCGGTGTCCGGTCGATGGGTGTGGGGCCTGCTCGCGCTGGTCGCCGTCTTCGCGGTCGTCCGCAACCTGCCCGGCGTGCCGTTCCTCGGATCCGGCCTCGGCTGAGCGCCACCGGGCGCGGACCGGCGGCGCGAGGGCGCGGGGCGGCCGCACCGCGCGGCTTGCGTACGCTGCCCTGCGTGACGGTGCTCGACGACATCCTCGACGGCGTGCGCGCCGACCTGGCCGAACGCCAGGCCGCGCTGCCGCTCGACGTGTTGAAGCGCCGCGCGGAGCAGGCGCGCGACCCCCGTCCCACCCTCGGCCGGCTGCGGCCGGATGAGGGGGTCGCGGTGATCGCCGAGGTCAAGCGCTCCAGCCCCTCGAAGGGCGCGCTGGCCGCGATCGCCGACCCCGCGGCGCTGGCCGCCGACTACGAGGCCGGCGGCGCGGCCGTGATCTCGGTCCTCACCGAGCAGCGCCGCTTCGGCGGGTCGCTGGCCGACCTCGACGCCGTCCGGGCCGCCGTCGACATCCCCGTGCTGCGCAAGGACTTCGTCGTGTCGTCCTACCAGCTGTGGGAGGCGCGCGCCCACGGCGCCGACGTCGTGCTCCTGATCGTGGCCGCCCTTGAGCAGCCCGCGCTGGAGTCGCTGGTCGAGCGGGCCCACTCGCTCGGGCTGACCGCCCTGGTCGAGGTCCACGACGAGGCCGAGACCGCCCGCGCGGTCGACGCCGGCGCCCGGGTGATCGGCGTCAACGCGCGCAATCTGAAGACCCTCGAGGTCGACCGCTCGACGTTCGCCCGGCTGGCCCCGCTGATCCCCGCCTCGGTCGTGCGCGTCGCCGAGTCCGGCGTGCGCGGGCCGGCCGACCTCATCGAGTACGCCCGCGCGGGCGCCGACGCCGTGCTGGTCGGGGAGTCGCTGGTGACCGGCGACGACCCTCGGGCGGCGGTGCACGACCTGGTCACCGCGGGCCTCCACCCGGCCCTCAACCACGGCCACTCCGATCCCCGCGGGGGAGCGGCGTGACCGAGGTGCTGCCCGACGCCACCGGGCACTTCGGGCCGTACGGCGGGCGCTTCGTGCCCGAGGCGCTGGTGGCCGCCCTCGACGAGCTGGACGCGGCGTACCGGTCGGCCATGGCAGACCCGGCCTTCACCGGGCGCCTGGCCGCCCTGCAGCGCGACTACACCGGGCGGCCGAGCGCGCTGACCGAGGTGGAGCGTTTCGCCGAGCACGCCGGCGGGGCCCGCATCCTGCTCAAGCGCGAGGACCTCAACCACACCGGCTCACACAAGATCAACAACGTCCTCGGCCAGGCGCTGCTCACCCAGCGGATGGGCAAGCACCGGGTGATCGCCGAGACGGGGGCGGGCCAGCACGGGGTCGCCACCGCCACCGCGGCGGCCCTGCTGGGCCTCGAGTGCGTGGTCTACATGGGCGAGGAGGACACCGTCCGGCAGGCCCTCAACGTCGCCCGGATGCGGCTGCTCGGCGCCGAGGTCATCCCGGTGACCAGCGGCAGCCGCACCCTCAAGGACGCCATCAACGAGGCGATGCGCGACTGGGTCACCAACGTCGAGGACACCCACTACCTGCTCGGCACCGTCGCCGGTCCGCACCCGTTCCCGGTCATGGTGCGCGACTTCCACCGGGTCATCGGCGACGAGGCGCGCGCCCAGGTGCTGGAGCGCGATCGGCCGGCTGCCTGACGCGGTGGCCGCGTGCGTCGGCGGCGGGTCCAACGCGATCGGCATCTTCTACGCGTTCCTCGGCGACGCCGGCGTCGCCCTGCACGGGTACGAGGCGGCCGGCGACGGCGTCGAGACCGGCCGCCACGCCGCCACCATCAGCGCCGGCTCGCCGGGAGTGCTCCACGGCACGCGCTCGTACCTCCTGCAGGACGCGATGGGCCAGACCATCGAGTCGCACTCGATCTCCGCCGGGCTCGACTACCCGGGGGTCGGCCCCGAGCACGCCTGGCTGGCCGACTCGGGCCGGGCCTCGTACCACCCGGTCACCGACGCCGAGGCGATGGAGGCCTTCGGGCTGCTGTGCCGCACCGAGGGCATCATCCCGGCGATCGAGAGCGCCCACGCGCTCGCCGGCGCCCTGCGCCTCGGCCGCGAGCTGGGCCCGGAGGCCGTGATCCTGGTCAACCTGTCCGGACGAGGGGACAAGGACGTCGAGACGGCGGCCCGCTGGTTCGGCATCGACCTCGACGACACCCGCGCGGCGCGGCCGTGAGCGCCCTCGCCGGGCTCTTCGCCCGCACCCGCGCCGAGGGCCGCGCGGCCTTGATCGGCTACCTGCCGGCCGGCTTCCCCGACCAGGCCACCGGCATCGCCGCGGTCCAGGCGATGGTCGACGGGAGGCGTCGACGCCGTCGAGGTCGGCCTGCCCTACAGCGACCCGGTGATGGACGGCCCGGTCATCCAGGCCGCGGCCGAGCGGTCCCTGGCCGGCGGCACGACGACGGCCGACGTCTTCGCGACGGTCCGAGCCGTCGCGGAGACCGGCGCCCCGGCGCTCGTGATGACGTACTGGAACCCGGTCGAGCGCTACGGCGTGCAGCGGTTCGCCGCCGACTTCGCCGCCGCCGGGGGATCGGGCGTCATCACCCCCGACCTGCTCGTCGACGAGGCCGCCGACTGGCTGGCCGCCACCACGGCCACCGGCGTCGACCCGGTCTTCGTGGTGGCCCCGTCCTCGACCGACGCGCGGCTGCGCCGGGTGACCGCGGCCTGCGGCGGCTTCGTCTACGCGGCGTCCACGATGGGCGTGACCGGCGCCCGAGCCCAGGTCGGCGTCAACGCCGAGGAGCTGGTCTCCCGGGTGCGTGCCGTCGGCGACCTGCCGGTCTGCGTGGGGCTCGGCGTCTCCACCGGCGACCAGGCCGCCGAGGTGGCGGCCTTCGCCGACGGCGTGATCGTCGGCTCGGCGTTCGTGCGCCTGCTGCTCGACGCCGCCGACCCCGCCGCCGGGGTGGCGGCCGTCCGCGGGCTCGCGCAGGAGCTGGCCGCCGGGGTGCGCCGGGCGGCGACCGGCGCGGAGGCCTGAGATGGCCGCCGCCACCGAGTCCGCCGACGCCGTGCGCCTGTCCTCGCGCCGGATCGAGGGCCGGCCCTGGCAGCTGTGGGCCAGCACGGCGGCCCGGCTGATCCTGGCGGGCGTCCTGGCGGTGGCGGGCGGGCTCAAGGTCACCCAGCCGGTGCAGGCCGTGATGGCGGTGCAGGCGTACGAGATCTTCCCGCCGACGCTCGGGCAGTTCCTGGGGTACGCGCTTCCGCTCTTCGAGCTGGCCCTCGCGCTGCTCCTCCTGCTCGGGGTGGCGACCCGGATGACGGCCCTGACCGTGGGCGGGCTGATGGTGGTGTTCATCGTCGGCATCGCCAGCGCCTGGGCGCGCGGCTTGAACATCGACTGCGGCTGCTTCGGCAGCGGCGGCCAGCTCCGGCCGGGGGAGTCGCCGTCGTACCTCCCCGAGATCCTGCGCGATCTGCTCTTCCTGGGCCTCGCCTCCTGGCTGGCGGTCTTCCCCGCGAGCCGGTTCGCGCTCGACAAGGCGGGCCTGAGCGGCGCGCCACGCGACCCGCACCACGGCCTGGTCGAGGCGTTGGGCGGCTACTCGGGGGATGATGAGGACCTGCTCGACCCGGAGGGGGTCGACGGGGAACCGTCCGACCACCTCGATCCGTCCGACCGACCTGAGCCGCCGCGTCGCCCCGACCCCCGGCCCGACCCCCAGGAGCCCGTTCGATGAGCACCAGCCGCCCGGAGCCCAAGCGCGTCGCCCGCGAGCGCCTCGCCGAAGAGCGCGAGAAGCAGCAGGCCGCCGAGAAGGCCAAGGAGCGCCGCCTGCGCCTCCTGGTCATCGGAGTCGTCGTGCTCCTCGTCGTCGGCATCGCCGGGCTCGTGTTCTGGCAGCAGAACAAGCCGGTCGACGCCGCGGTGATCCCCGCGGGGGCCGACCCCAAGACCGGGGCGATCAGCGTGGGCACCGGCCCCGTCGACGTGCAGTTCTGGGAGGACTTCCAGTGCCCGGCCTGCGCCGCGTTCGAGCAGCGGGTCGGCGAGACCGTCAACGAGCTGGTCGCCGACGACTCGATCACGGCCGAGTACTTCCTGCTGACCTTCCTGGACGCGAACCTCGGCAACGACTCCTCGCTGCGCGCTGCCAACGCCGCCGGCTGCTCGTCGGATGCCGGCAAGTTCCCCGAGTACCACGCGAAGGTCTACGCCAACCAGCCGGCGGAGGAGGGCGCGGGGTTCACCGACGCGCAGCTGCTGCAGTGGGGCAAGGACGTCGGCATCGAGGGTGACGCCTACAGCGAGTTCGAGACCTGCGTCCAGGACGTCACGTACCGCGAGTGGACCCAGGCCGTCGGCCCAGGAGCAGGCCGAGCGCCAACGTCACCTCCACCCCGACCGTCTTCGTCAACGGCGAGCAGCTGCCGCGCGAGGACTACACCGCGGAGGGGCTGAAGAAGGCCGTGGAGAACGCGTCCTGAGCTCCCTGACCGCCCTGACGGCGCTGACGGCAATGCCGGCCGCCCCGGGCTCGGTGATCGCCTCGATCCCGAGCCCGGAGCAGGCGGTCTGGTCCCTGGGGCCGATCCCGCTGCGCGCCTACGCGCTGTGCATCATCGTCGGCATCGTCGCGGCGGTCTGGATCGGCGACCGGCGCTGGCGGGCCCGCGGCGGATCGGCCGGCACGGTCGCCGACATCGCGCTGTGGGCCGTTCCGTTCGGGATCGTGGGCGGCCGGCTCTACCACGTGGTCACGTCGCCCGAGGCGTACTTCGGCGAGGGCGGCAACCCGATCGCGGCCTTCAAGGTGTGGGAGGGCGGCCTCGGCATCTGGGGCGCCATCGCGCTGGGCACCGTCGGCGCCTGGATCGGCTGCCGGCGCCGCGGCATCCCGCTGCCGCCGCTGGCCGACGCCGTCGCGCCCGGGGTCGCCGTCGCCCAGGCGATCGGGCGCTGGGGCAACTGGTTCAACGTCGAGCTGTTCGGCGGGCCGACCGAGCTGCCGTGGGGGCTGGAGGTCCCCGTCGACAAGCGGCCGCCGGGCTTCGAGGAGTTCGCCACCTTCCACCCGACGTTCCTCTACGAGTCGCTGTGGTGCCTGGGCGTGGCGGGCGTCGTGGTCTGGGCCGACCGCCGGTTCCGGATGGGCCACGGCCGGGTCTTCGCGCTGTACGTCCTGCTGTACGTGGTCGGCCGGGCCTGGTGGGAGTCGCTGCGCATCGACGAGGCCAACGAGATCCTCGGCCTGCGGGTGAACTTCTGGATGTCGCTGATCGTCGGCCTCGCGGCGCTGGCCTACCTGGTGATCTCGGCGCGGGTGCGCCCGGGCCGCGAGGAGGTCGTCGAGCCGAGGCCGCGCGCTGACCCAGGCGGGCGGGTCGACGGATCAATCGGAGAACGGGTAGCCTGCCCGCACCGCCGGCCCCCCGGGGTCCGGCGGCCGAGGCCAGCGTCGTCCTCGGGTCGCCCCACCGCTTCTCCGCACGCGGAGCCAGACCCTTGAGGAGACGACTCATGAGCCGCCCCCTGTTCAGCGCGCTGCCCGCCGCCCAAGGCCTCTACGACCCGTCGGGCGAGCGCGACGCGTGCGGGGTCGCCTTCGTCGCCACCCTCAGCGGCGAGCCCACCCACACGATCGTCGAGCAGGCGCTCACCGCGCTGCGCAACCTCGAGCACCGCGGCGCGAGCGGCGCCGAGCCGGACTCCGGCGACGGCGCGGGCATCCTGCTGCAGGTCCCCGACGCCTTCCTGCGGGCGGTGTGCGCCGAGCAGGGGCTCGCCCTGCCCGCGGCCGGCTCGTACGCCGTCGGCAACGCGTTCTTGGCCGACGACGACGCCGTGCGCCGCCGACACCGTCGCGGCGGATCGAGCAGCTCGCCGGCGAGGAGGGGCTGGTCGTCCTCGGCTGGCGCGACCTGCCGACCGCGCCCGGGCTGCTCGGCGCGACGGCCCGCTCGGTGATGCCGCAGTTCCGCCAGCTGTTCGTGGCGGCGGATCCGGCCGGCCCGTCGGCGGGCGCCGAGGGGATCGCGCTGGACCGGCTCGCCTTCTGCCTGCGCAAGCGGGCCGAGCACGAGGGCGAGCGTCTACTTCGCCAGCCTGTCGGCGCGCACCCTCGTCTACAAGGGGATGCTCACGACCGGGCAGCTGGAGCCGTTCTTCCCCGACCTGTCCGACCGCCGGATGGCCTCGGCGCTGGCGCTCGTCCACTCGCGCTTCTCGACCAACACGTTCCCGTCCTGGCCGCTGGCCCACCCGTACCGCTTCATCGCCCACAACGGCGAGATCAACACGGTCAAGGGCAACCGCAACTGGATGCGGGCGCGGGAGGCGCTGCTCGCCAGCGACCTGATCCCCGGCGACCTGACCCGGATCTACCCGATCTGCTCCGAGGGCGCCAGCGACTCGGCGTCCTTCGACGAGGTGCTCGAGCTGCTGCACCTCGGCGGCCGCACGCTGCCCCACGCGGTGCTCATGATGATCCCGGAGGCGTGGGAGAACCACACCTCCATGGACCCCGCGCGACGGGCGTTCTACGAGTTCCACGCGACGCTGACCGAGCCCTGGGACGGGCCGGCCTGCGTGACCTTCACCGACGGCTCGCTGATCGGGGCGGTGCTCGACCGCAACGGCCTGCGGCCGGGCCGGTTCTGGGTCACCGACGACGGCCTCGTGGTGCTCGCCTCCGAGGTGGGCGTGCTCGACCTCGCGCCGGAGCGCGTCGTCGCGCAAGGGCCGGCTGCAGCCGGGCCGGATGTTCCTGGTCGACACCGCCGCCGGGCGCATCATCGAGGACGACGAGATCAAGTCCGGCCTGGCCGCCGAGCAGCCGTACGCGGAGTGGACGCACGCCGGGCTCATCCACCTCGAGGACCTGCCCGAGCGCGAGCACATCACGCACACGCACGAGTCGGTCGTGCGCCGCCAGCAGACCTTCGGCTACACCGAGGAGGAGCTGCGGATCCTGCTGTCGCCGATGGCCAAGGCCGCCCTGGAGCCGCTCGGCTCGATGGGCACCGACACCCCCATCGCGGTCCTGTCGTCGCGCCCGCGGCTGCTGTTCGACTACTTCACCCAGCAGTTCGCCCAGGTCACCAACCCGCCGCTGGACGCGCTCCGCGAGGAGCTCGTCACCTCGCTCGGCTCCACCATCGGCCCCGAGCAGAACCTGCTGGCGGCCGGCCCGGCGACGTGCCGGCAGGTCGTGGTGCCCTTCCCGGTGATCGACAACGACGAGCTGGCCAAGATCCAGAACATCAACCTCGACGGCGACCTGCCCGGGTTCGCCGCCGCCGAGGTCGACGGCCTGTACGACGTCGACGGCGGCGGCGAGGCGCTGGGCCGCCGGCTGCGGGAGATCTGCGAGGAGGTCTCGATCGCGATCGAGGGCGGGCGCCCGGTTCGTCGTGCTCTCCGACCGCGACTCCGACGCCAACCGCGCCCCGATCCCGTCGCTGCTGCTGACCTCCGCGGTGCACCACCATCTGGTGCGCACGAAGCAGCGCTCCCAGGTGTCCCTGCTGGTCGAGGCCGGGGATGTGCGCGAGGTCCACCACGTCGCCCTGCTTGATCGGCTACGGCGCGGCGTGCGTCAACCCGTACCTCGCGATGGAGTCGGTCGAGGACCTCGTGCGCTCGGGCGCCCTGCAGGGGGTCAGCGCGGACCAGGCGATCCGCAACCTGATCAAGGCCCTCGGCAAGGGCGTGCTCAAGGTGATGTCCAAGATGGGCATCTCCACCGTGGCGTCCTACCGCGGCGCCCAGGTGTTCGAGGCGGTCGGCCTCGGCCACGACCTGGTCGACGCCTACTTCACCGGCACCACCTCCACGCTCGGCGGGGTCGGGCTCGACGTGATCGCCGCGGAGGTCGAGGCCCGCCACCGGTTCGCGTACCCGCCGTCGGGCATCCGCGACGCCAACCGCCCGCTGATGATCGGCGGGGAGTACCAGTGGCGCCGCGAGGGCGAGCCGCACCTGTTCGACCCGGACACGGTCTTCCGGCTGCAGCACTCCACCCGCGAGCGCCGCTACGACGAGTTCAAGCAGTACACCGACCGGGTGGACAACCAGTCCGAGCGGCTGATGACGCTGCGCGGCCTGTTCGCGTTCAAGGACGGGCTGCGCGCGCCGGTGCCGCTCGACGAGGTCGAGCCGGCCGAGGCGATCCTGCGCCGGTTCTCGACCGGCGCCATGTCGTACGGCTCGATCTCGCAGGAGGCCCACGAGACCCTCGCGATCGCGATGAACCGGCTCGGCGCCAAGTCCAACACCGGCGAGGGCGGCGAGGACCCGGAGCGCTTCCTGCCGATGGCCGAACGGCGACTCCAAGCGGTCGTCGATCAAGCAGGTGGCCAGCGGCCGCTTCGGGGTGACGAGCGAGTACCTCGTCAACGCCGACGACATCCAGATCAAGATGGCCCAGGGCGCCAAGCCGGGCGAGGGCGGGCAGCTGCCGGGCCACAAGGTCTACCCGTGGGTGGCACGCACCCGGCACTCGACGCCCGGCGTCGGGCTGATCTCGCCGCCGCCGCACCACGACATCTACTCGATCGAGGACCTCGCCCAGCTCATCCACGACCTGAAGAACGCCAACCCGCAGGCCCGGATCCACGTGAAGCTGGTGAGCGAGGTCGGCGTCGGCACCGTCGCCGCCGGCGTCTCCAAGGCCCACGCGGACGTCGTGCTGATCTCCGGCCACGACGGCGGCACGGGCGCCTCGCCGCTGACCTCGCTCAAGCACGCCGGCACGCCCGTGGGAGCTGGGCTTGGCCGAGACGCAGCAGACGCTGCTGCTCAACGGGCTGCGCGACCGGATCGTCGTGCAGACCGACGGCCAGCTCAAGACCGGCCGCGACGTCGTGGTCGCCGCGCTGCTGGGCGCCGAGGAGTACGGCTTCGCCACGGCGCCGCTGGTGGTGATGGGCTGCGTGATGATGCGGGTCTGCCACCTCGACACCTGCCCGGTGGGCGTCGCCACCCAGAACCCCGTGCTGCGCGAGCGCTTCACCGGCAAGCCGGAGTTCGTCGAGCAGTTCTTCCGCTACGTCGCCGAGGAGGTCCGCGAGCACCTCGCCGCGCTGGGCTTCCGGTCGCTGGACGAGGCGATCGGCCACACCGAGGTGCTCGACACCGCGCGGGCGGTCGAGCACTGGAAGGCCAGCGGGCTCGACCTGTCGCCGATCCTGCACCTGCCGGACCTGCCCGAGGGCGCGCCGCTGCGGTGCACCACCAGCCAGGACCACGGGCTGGAGAAGGCCCTCGACAACGACCTGATCGCCCTCGCCGAGGATGCCCTCGAGCGCGGCGAGCCGGTCCGGGCGCAGCTGCCGATCCGCAACGTCAACCGCACGGTCGGCACGATGCTCGGCTCCGAGCTGACCCGCCGCCACGGCGGCGCGGGCCTGCCGGACGACACCATCGACCTGACCTTCCTCGGCTCGGCCGGGCAGTCGTTCGGCGCGTTCCTGCCGCGCGGGCATCACCCTGCGCCTCGAGGGCGACGCCAACGACTACGTCGGCAAGGGCCTGTCCGGCGGGCGGATCATCGTGCGCCCGTCCCGGGCGGCCGACGCCGCGGGCTTCCAGGCCGAGCAGAACGTCATCGCGGGCAACGTGATCGCCTACGGCGCCACCAGCGGCGAGGTGTTCCTGCGCGGGGTCGTGGGCGAGCGCTTCTGCGTGCGCAACTCCGGGGCCTCGGCGGTCGTCGAGGGCGTCGGCGACCACGCGTGCGAGTACATGACCGGCGGGCGCGCCGTGATCCTCGGGCCGACCGGCCGCAACCTGGCCGCCGGCATGAGCGGCGGCGTCGCGTACGTCCTCGACCTCGACCGCGCCCGCGTCAACGGCGAGCTCGTCGAGGTCGGCCCGATGTCGGCCGACGAGGCCGCCGAGGTGCGGGCGCTGGTGGCCAGGCACCTTGAGGAGACCGGCTCGACGGTGGCCGCCGCGCTGCTGGCCGACTGGGACGCCTCGGCCGGCCGGTTCTCGACCGTGATGCCGCGCGACTACAAGCGGGTGCTGGACACCCGCGCCCGCGCCCTCGCCGAGGGCCGCGACCCCGACACCGCCGTGATGGAGGCCGTCAATGGCTGACCCCAAGGGCTTCCTCAAGGAAGGCCGCGAGACCCCGCGCCGCCGCCCGGTCGACCTGCGCCTCATGGACTGGCGCGAGGTCTACGAGCCGCCCGCCGAGGGGCTGCTGGAGAAGCAGGCCGGCCGGTGCATGGACTGCGGCATCCCGTTCTGCCACAACGGCTGCCCGCTGGGCAACCTGATCCCCGAGTGGAACGACCTGGTGTGGCGCGACGACTGGCGTGGCGGCGATCGAGCGGCTGCACGCCACGAACAACTTCCCGGAGTTCACCGGGCGGCTGTGCCCGGCGCCCTGCGAGACCGCGTGCGTGCTCGGCATCAACCAGGACCCGGTCACGATCAAGCAGGTCGAGGTCAGCATCATCGACCGCGCCTTCGACGAGGGCTGGGTGGCGGCGCAGCCGCCGTCGCGGCTGTCCGGCCACACCGTCGCCGTCGTCGGCTCCGGGCCCGGCGGGCCTCGCCGCAGCCCAGCAGCTCACGCGCGCCGGCCACACGGTCGCGGTGTACGAGCGCGACGACCGCATCGGCGGCCTGCTGCGCTACGGCATCCCGGAGTTCAAGATGGAGAAGTCCGTCCTCGACCGGCGCCTGGAGCAGATGGCCGCCGAGGGCACCCGCTTCCGCACCGGCGTCCACGTCGGCGTCGACGTCACCTGGGCCGACCTGCGCCGGCGCTACAACGCCGTCGTCGTCGCCACCGGGGCCACGGTCTGGCGCGACCTCGACGTGCCCGGCCGCGAGCTGTCCGGCATCCACCAGGCCATGGAGTTCCTGCCGCTGGCCAACCGCGTGTGCGAGGGCGACCTCGCCACCCCGCCGATCACGGCCGCCGGCAAGCACGTCGTGATCCTCGGCGGCGGCGACACCGGGGCCGACTGCCTCGGCACCTCGCACCGCCAGGGCGCGGCCTCGGTCACCCAGCTGGAGATCATGCCGCGGCCGACCGAGGAGCGGCCCTCGTCGCAGCCGTGGCCGACGTACCCGATGACCTACCGGGTCACCAGCGCGCACGAGGAGGGCGGCGAGCGGCTGTACGCCGTGAGCACCCAGCGCTTCCTCGGCGACGAGTCCGGCCGGGTGTCGGCCCTGGAGCTGGTCGAGGTCGAGATGGTCGACGGGCGCTTCCAGCCGGTCGAGGGCTCCGAGCGGCAGATCCCGGCCGACCTCGTGCTGCTGGCGATGGGCTTCACCGGCCCGGAGTCGGAGTCCCTGGTGGGCCAGCTGGGCGTGGCGCTCGACGGGCGCGGCAACGTCGACCGCGACGGGTCGTACATGACCGACGTCGAGGGCGTCTTCGCCTGCGGCGACGCCGGGCGCGGCCAGTCGCTCATCGTCTGGGCCATCGCCGAGGGCCGCTCCGCCGCCGCCGCCGCCGACGCCTGGCTGATGGGCTCCACCGACCTGCCCGCCCCGATCCCCCCGACCGCCCGCCCCCTCACCGCCTGAACCCCAACGGTTGAGGCGGGGGTCGCACGTTCGAACGTGTGACCCGGCCCGCTTCCGTGGGATCCCGGCTGTGGACAGGCGGGATCCGGCGCAGCGGATAGGTTGTGCCGGTGCGCCGCGCCAAGATCGTCTGCACCCTGGGCCCCGCCACGTCCAGCCCCGAGATGGTCCGCCGGCTCGTCGACGCGGGCATGGACGTCGCCCGGCTCAACCTCAGCCACGGCTCGTACGCCGACCACGAGGCGGTCTACCGCGAGGTGCGCCGCGCCTCGGACGAGGCCGGCCGCGCCGTGGGCATCCTGGTCGACCTGCAGGGCCCCAAGATCCGGCTGGGCACCTTCGCCAAGGGACCGCAGCTGCTGCAGACCGGGGCGACCTTCACCATCACCACCGAGGACGTCGCCGGGCGACAGCGCGCTGTGCTCGACGACGTACGCCGGGCTGCCCGGCGACGTCCAGGTCGGCGACGCGATCCTGGTCGACGACGGCAAGGTCGCCCTGGAGGCGGTCGAGGTCGACGACGTCCGGGTGGTCACCCGGGTGGTCGAGGGCGGCATGGTCGGCGACCACAAGGGAATCAACCTGCCCGGGGTCGCGGTCTCGGTGCCGGCCATGTCCGACAAGGACGTCGAGGACCTGCGTTGGGCCCTCGGCCTGCGGGCCGACCTGATCGCGCTGTCCTTCGTGCGCTCGGCCGCCGACGCCGACGACGTGCACCGGATCATGGACGAGGTCGGCGTCCGGCTGCCGATCCTGGCCAAGATCGAGAAGCCGCAGGCGGTCGAGCGGCTCGCCGAGATCATCGCCGCCTTCGACGGGCTGATGGTGGCGCGCGGGGACCTCGGCGTCGAGCTGCCCCTCGAGCGGGTGCCGCTGGTGCAGAAGCGCTGCGTGGCGATGGCCCGCGAGGCGGCCAAGCCGGTGATCGTGGCGACCCAGATGCTCGAGTCGATGGTGGGCTCGTCGCGGCCGACCCGCGCGGAGGCCTCGGATGTCGCCAACGCGATCCTCGACGGAACGGATGCGGTGATGCTCTCCGGCGAGACCTCGGTGGGCCGCTACCCGATCGAGTCGGTCGAGACGATGGGCCGGATCATCGAGCAGATCGAGGGCGAGGCGCTCGACCACCTGCCGCCGATCGCCAGCGAGCCGCACACCAAGGCCGGGGCGATCGGCCGGGCGGCCTACCAGGTCGGGAAGGTCGTGGGGGCCCGGTTCCTGGTGGCCTTCACCGAGACCGGCACGTCCGCCCAGCGGATGGCGCGCTACCGCTCGGAGATCCCCCTGCTGGCGTTCACCCCGCGGGCCGAGGTGCGCAACCAGCTGGCGCTCACGTGGGGGGTCGAGACCTTCCTGGTGCCCGCGGTCAGCCACACCGACGAGATGGTGCTGCAGGTCGACGCCCGCCTGCTGGAGATCGGCCGCTGCGCGATCGGCGACCAGGTGGTCATCGTCGCCGGTTCGCCGCCCGGGATCCCCGGGTCGACCAACGCGATGCGGGTGCACCGGATCGGCGACGCCGTCGGCGGCATCCACCCCGCCTACCGCCGCGACTAGCGCCGGCCCTGCCGGCTCGGGCTGACGGCTCAGCGCCGGCGACCACGCCCCAGCCGGCCAGCAGGTCCAGCAGGTCGCCGGGGGAGCGGTCGTACACCAGCGACAGCGTCTGCAGGTCGTCGGCGCGCACGCTGAGCACCTTGCCGTTGTAGTCCCCGCGCATCCGCTGCAGCGCCCCCGCGAACCGGGCCAGCGGGCCGGCCTGCTCGGCGGGGATCAGGGCCAGCCGCTCGAGGTCGAGCACGATCCGCTGCGCCTCCGCCGGGGCCTCGGCCGGGTCGGCCTCCGGGAGCAGCTCGAGGATGGGCACCCCGTAGAAGTCGGCGAGCTCGCTCAGCCGCTGCACCGTCACCGAGCGGTCCCCCCGCTCGTACGAGCCGACGACCACGGCCTTCCAGCGGCCCTGCGACTTCTGCTCGACCCCGTGCAGGCTCAGCCCCTGTTGCAGCCGGATGGCGCGCAGGCGGGCTCCCAGCGCGCGGGCGTAATCGGTGCTCATTGGTCACCTAGCGTGACGAATGCGGACGCTTCGGTCAATCCCGGCTGCTCCAGCGGTGTCACGGAGGGCGCCGACGGGAGGGGGCGGAGGGGGCGGAGGGGAGTCCGCGGCCCGCTGGTACGGTCGGTCCGGACCTCAGCCGAGGTCCGCACTCGGTCGGTCACCCGGCCCAGAGCGCTCCTTTAAGGCCCGTCCGGTGAGGCGGGGAAGGAGGGTGGCATCGCATGTCCCCAGAAGTGTCCCCAGAAGTGTCCGCAGGCACGGCGCCTGCCCCCGGCTCGGACGGCAAGACCGTCCTCGACGCCGCCGACGTCCAGCGCGCGCTGACGCGCATCGCGCACGAGATCCTCGAGCGCACCAAGTCCAGCCCGGACCTCGTCCTGCTCGGCATCCCCACGCGCGGCGTCGCCCTGGCCCGCCGGCTGGCCGAGCGGATCGACGCCGTCGAGGGCCGCGAGGTCCCGGTCGGCTCCCTCGACATCACGATGTACCGCGACGACCTGCGGCTGCGCCCGGCCCGCACGCTGGAGCGGACCGAGATCCCCGCCGGCGGCATCGACGGCAAGCTCGTGGTCCTCGTCGACGACGTGCTGTTCTCCGGGCGCACGGTCCGCAGCGCGCTCGACGGCCCTCGACGACGTCGGCCGCCCCAGCGCCGTGCAGCTGGCCGTGCTCGTCGACCGCGGCCACCGCGAGCTGCCGATCCGCGCCGACTACGTCGGCAAGAACCTCCCGACGTCGCTCACCGAGACGGTGCGGGTCAACCTCGCCGAGCACGACGGCGTCGACGCCGTGCTCATCGGGCACGACGGGCAGGAGGAAGCCCGGTGAAGAAGCACCTCATCTCGGCCGCCGACCTCAGCCGCGACGACGCGGTCCTCGTCCTCGACACCGCCGAGGAGCTCGCCCGACTGGCCGACCGGCCGATCAAGAAGCTGCCGACCCTGCGCGGCCGCACGGTGGTGAACCTGTTCTTCGAGGACTCCACCCGCACCCGGATCTCCTTCGAGGCGGCCGCCAAGCGGCTGAGCGCCGACGTCATCAACTTCTCGGCCAAGGGCTCCAGCGTGTCCAAGGGCGAGACCCTCAAGGACACCGCGCTGACCCTGGAGGCGATGGGCGCCGACGCCGTGGTCGTCCGCCACGGCGCGTCCGGCGCGCCGCACCGGCTGGCCCACAGCGGCTGGATCGGCGGCTCGGTGGTCAACGCCGGCGACGGCACCCACGAGCACCCCACCCAGGCGCTGCTCGACGCGTTCACGATGCGCCGGCACCTCGCCGGCGGCGTGGGCGCCCTGGACGGCCAGCGGATCACGATCGTCGGCGACGTCCTGCACAGCCGGGTCGCGCGCTCCAACGTCCTGCTGCTCGCGCACCCTCGGCGCCGAGGTCACCCTGGTCGCGCCGCCGACGCTGCTGCCGGTCGGGGTCGAGACCTGGCCCTGCGCGATCTCGTACGACCTCGACGCGGCCGCTGCCCGACGAGCGACGCGGTGATGATGCTGCGGGTCCAGCGCGAGCGGATGAACGCCGCGTTCTTCCCCTCGACGGCGCGAGTACAGCCGCCGCTACGGCCTCGACGTCGCGCCGGGCGGCCATGCTGCCCGAGCACGCGATCGTCATGCACCCCGGGCCGATGAACCGCGGCATGGAGATCGCCGCCGACGTCGCCGACGGCCCCCGCTCGGTGATCGTCGAGCAGGTCGCCAACGGCGTCAGCGTGCGGATGGCCGTGCTCTACCTGCTGCTCGGCGGCAGCGAGTCGGCGATCGGATCGCCGACCGGACACCACCGAGGGAGCCGCCGCATGAGCGCCGCCGTGATCATCAAGGGCGCCCGGATCCTGGGCGGCGAGCCGGCCGACCTCCTGCCTCGAGGACGGCGTCATCGCGCGAGATCGGCGCCGGGCTCTCGGCGAGCGGGGCCGAGGTCGTCGACGCCGACGGCCTGGTCGCCGCTGCCCGGGCCTCGTCGACCTGCACACCCACCTGCGCGAGCCCGGCCGCGAGGACGCCGAGACGGTCGACTCCGGCACCCGGTGCGCCGCCCTCGGCGGCTTCACCGCCGTCCACGCCATGGCCAACACCGACCCGGTCGCCGACACCGCCGGCGTCGTCGAGCAGGTCTGGCGCCTCGGCCGCAGGGCCGGCTGGTGCGACGTGCGCCCGGTCGGCGCCGTCACGGTCGGCCTCGGCGGCCAGCAGCTCGCCGAGCTCGGCGCGATGGCCGACTCCGCCGCCGGCGTGCGGGTGTTCTCCGACGACGGCAAGTGCGTCTCCGACGCGGTGCTGATGCGCCGGGCGCTGGAGTACGTCAAGGCCTTCGACGGCGTCGTCGCCCAGCACGCCCAGGAGCCGCGGCTCACCGAGGACGCGCAGATGAACGAGGGCGCGCTGTCCGGGCGTGCTCGGGCCTGCGCGGCTGGCCGGCGGTCGCCGAGGAGGCGATCATCGCCCGCGACGTCCTGCTCGCCCAGCACGTCGGCTCGCGGCTGCACGTCTGCCACGTGTCCACGGCCGGCTCGGTCGAGATCGTCCGCTGGGCCAAGGCCCGCGGCGTGCAGGTCACCGCCGAGGTCACCCCGCACCACCTGCTGCTCGACCGAGCGAGCTCGCCGACGTCGTACGACCCGGTGTTCAAGGTCAACCCGCCGCTGCGCGCGCGTCGACGACGTGCGGGCGCTGCGCGAGGCCCTGGCCGACGGCACGATCGACACGGTCGCCACCGACCACGCCCCGCACGCGGTCGAGGACAAGGACTGCGAGTGGGCGGCCGCGGCCTTCGGGATGGTCGGCCTGGAGACCGCGCTGTCGGTCGTGCGCCGAGTCGATGGTCGAGACCGGGCTGCTCGACTGGGCCGGGGTCGCCGACCGGATGTCCGCGCGCCCGGCCCGGATCGGCCGGGTCGCCGGCCAGGGCGGGCCGCTCGAGGCGGGCGCGCCCGCCAACCTCGTCCTGGTCGACCCGGCCGCGCGCTGGGTCGTCGACCCCGCGCGATCGGCCTCGCGCAGCCGCAACACGCCCTACCGCGGCCGCGAGCTGCCCGGCGCGGGTCGTCGCCACGTTCCTCGCGGGGCGGCCCACCGTCCTCGACGGCGCCCTGGCCGGCGGATGAGCCCGGCCCCGGCGGCCGTCCTGGCGTCGCTCGCGGCCCAGGACTCGCCCGAGACCACCCAGCTCGGGGCGCGCCTCGCCTTCACCGCCGTGATGGTCGGCGTGATCGCCGCTGCCTGCTGGCTGATGTGGCGCGGCTGGCGCGCCCGCGGGCGCCGCCAGGCCGACCTGCCCGCGCCGACGCGCCGCCCGCCGACCTCGGCGCGCCGCTGGCCGGTCCGATCGACGGGCGCTACCTCGCCAGCACCGTCGGCCGGCGACTGGCTCGACCGGATCGTCGTCCACGGCCTCGGCTCGACCGCCGCCGGCGACGCTGTCGGTGCACCCCGAGGGCGTGCTCGTTCGCGCTGCCCGGCGCCGACGACCTGTTCGTCCCGGCCGACGCGATCCGCGGGGCCCGCCTCGACCGCGGCATCGCCGGGTCGGTCGTACGAGCAGGGCGGCATCGTCGTGGTCACCTGGGAGCTCGGCGGCCGCCTGCTGGACACCGGGTTCCGGGCCTCGCGCGGCGCCGCCACCACGACGAGCTCGTCGCCGCCATCGAGTCGCTCGTCCCCACCGCAGCACCCCTGGACAACGAGGAGGCCGGCACGTGAGCCGCGCTCGCACCCCCGCACTGCTCGTGCTCGAAGACGGCCGGTCGTTCAGCGGCTGGTCGTACGGCGCCGAGGGCGAGGCCTTCGGCGAGGCGGTCTTCTCCACCGGCATGACCGGCTACCAGGAGACGCTCACCGACCCGTCCTACCGACGGCCAGGTCGTCGTGATGACCGCCCCGCACGTCGGCAACACCGGCGTCAACGACGAGGACCCGGAGTCGGCGCGGATCTGGGTCAACGGCTACGTCGTCCGCGACCCGGCCCGGATCCCCTCGAACTGGCGCAGCCGGCGCGACCTCGGACGACGAGCTCGGCGCCCAGGGCGTCGTCGGCATCAGCGGCATCGACACCCGCGCGCTCACCCGCCACCTGCGCGAGCGCGGGGCGATGCGGGTCGGCGTCTCCAGCGTCGAGTCCGACCCGCAGGCGCTGCTCCAGCGCGTGCTCGCCTCGCCGTCGATGCTCGGCGCCGACCTCTGCGGCGAGGTCGACCACCGAGGCCGCCTACGTCGTGCCGGCCATCGGCGAGCGGCGGGCCGTGGTCGCGGCGATCGACCTCGGGATCAAGGCGATGACCCCGCACCGGATGGCCGAGCGGGGCATCGAGGTGCACGTGCTGCCGGCCGGCTCCTCGGTCGACGACGTCCTCGCGGTCGACCCCGACGGGGTGTTCTTCAGCAACGGCCCGGGCGACCCGGCGACGGCCGACGCCGCCGTGGCGCTGATGCGCGCGGTGCTCGACCGGCGGATCCCGGTGTTCGGCATCTGCTTCGGCAACCAGATCCTCGGCCGGGCGCTCGGCTTCGGCACCTACAAGCTGCGCTACGGCCACCGCGGCATCAACCAGCCGGTGCAGGACCGCGCCACCGGCAAGGTCGAGGTCACCGCCCACAACCACGGCTTCGCCGTCGACGCGCCGCTGACGGCGACCGCCGAGGCCCCGGTCGACACCCCGTACGGGCGGGTGTCGGTCAGCCACGTGTGCCTCAACGACGACGTGGTCGAGGGCCTGCAGTGCCACGACGTGCCGGCCTTCTCGGTGCAGTACCACCCGGAGGCCGCGGCCGGCCCGCATGACGCGGGCTACCTCTTCGACCGCTTCGCCGCCCTCATCGCCGACTCGAAGGGCGACCGCTGATGCCGCGCCGCACCGACATCGCCAGCGTGCTCGTCATCGGCTCCGGGCCGATCGTGATCGGCCAGGCCTGCGAGTTCGACTACTCCGGCACCCAGGCCTGCCGCGTGCTGCGCGCCGAGGGGCTGCGCGTCGATCCTGGTCAACAGCAACCCCGCGACGATCATGACCGACCCCGAGTTCGCCGACGCGACCTACGTCGAGCCGATCACCCCCGAGGTCGTCGCCAAGATCATCGCCAAGGAGAAGCCGGACGCCCTGCTGCCGACCCTGGGCGGGCAGACCGCGCTGAACACCGCGATGGCGCTGTACGAGCGGGGCGTCCTCGCCGAGCACGGCGTCGAGCTGATCGGCGCCGACGTCGAGGCCATCGAGCGGGGCGAGAACCGCGAGCTGTTCAAGCAGATCGTCGACGACGTGGGCGCCGAGTCGGCCCGCAGCGCCGTCTGCCACTCCCTCGACGACTGCCTGGCCGCCGTCGACGACCTCGGCTACCCGGTCGTCGTCCGGCCGTCGTTCACGATGGGCGGGGCCGGGTCGGGCATGGCCTACGACGAGTCCGACCTGCGCCGCATCGCCGGCCTCGGGCTCCAGGCGAGCCCGACCACCGAGGTGCTGCTGGAGGAGAGCATCATCGGCTGGAAGGAGTACGAGCTCGAGCTGATGCGCGACCGCAACGACAACGTCGTCGTCGTCTGCTCGATCGAGAACCTCGACCCGATGGGCGTGCACACCGGCGACTCGATCACCGTGGCGCCCGCGCTCACCCTCACCGACCGCGAGTACCAGCACATGCGCGACGTCGGCATCGCGATCATCCGCGCCGTGGGCGTCGACACCGGCGGCTGCAACATCCAGTTCGCGGTCAACCCGGCCGACGGCCGGCTGATCGTCATCGAGATGAACCCGCGCGTGTCCCGCTCCTCCGCGCTGGCGTCCAAGGCCACCGGCTTCCCGATCGCGAAGATCGCCGCCCGGCTCGCCATCGGCTACACCCTCGACGAGATCCCCAACGACATCACGCGCGAGACCCCGGCGTCGTTCGAGCCGACGCTGGACTACGTCGTGGTCAAGGTCCCGCGGTTCGCCTTCGAGAAGTTCCCGCAGGCCGACCCGGTCCTCACCACGCACGATGAAGAGCGTCGGCGAGGCGATGGCCATCGGCCGCAACTTCACCGAGGCGCTGCAGAAGGCGCTGCGGTCGCTGGAGCGGCCCCAGTCGGTCTTCACCTGGGCCGGCGACCCGGGCGACAAGGACGCCCTGCTGGCCGCCGCCGCCACCCCCACCGACGGGCGGCTGCGCCAGGTGATGGACGCCATCCGCGCCGGCGCCACGGTGGAGGAGGTCCACGGGGCCACCGGCATCGACCCGTGGTTCGCCGACCAGCTGCTCCTGCTGGACGAGGTCGCGGCCGACCTCGCCGCCGCCTCCGAGCTGACCCCGGCCTGCTGCGCGAGGCCAAGCGGCACGGCTTCTCCGACCGGCAGATCGGCGAGATCCGCGGCCTGCCGGAGCCGGTCGTGCGCGGCGTGCGCCACGCCCTCGGCATCCGGCCGGTCTTCAAGACCGTCGACACCTGCGCCGCCGAGTTCGCCGCGCAGACGCCGTACCACTACTCCTCGTACGACGAGGAGTCCGAGGTCGCGCCGCGCGCAGCGGCCCGCGGTCATCATCCTGGGCAGCGGCCCGAACCGGATCGGCCAGGGCATCGAGTTCGACTACTCCTGCGTGCACGCGTCGATGACGTTGCGCCAGGACGGCTACGACACCGTGATGGTCAACTGCAACCCCGAGACGGTGTCGACCGACTACGACACCAGCGACCGGCTGTACTTCGAGCCGCTCACCCTCGAGGACGTCCTGGAGGTCGTGCACGCCGAGCAGCAGGCCGGCCCGGTGGCCGGGGTCATCGTCCAGCTCGGCGGGCAGACGCCGCTCGGCCTGGCCCAGCCGCTCAAGGACGCCGGCGTGCCCATCGTCGGCACCAGCCCGGAGGCCATCCACCTCGCCGAGGAGCGCGGCGCGTTCGGCCGCGTGCTCGCCGCGGCCGGGCTGCCGGCGCCCAAGCACGGCACCGCGCTGTCCTTCGAGGAGGCCCGCGCGATCGCCGAGGAGATCGGCTACCCGGTGCTCGTCCGCCCGTCGTACGTGCTCGGCGGGCGCGGCATGGAGATCGTGTACGACACCGAGCAGCTGCGCGGCTACCTCGACAAGCACTCCTCCAGCGACCTGATGCACCACCCGGTGCTCGTCGACCGCTTCCTCGACGACGCGGTCGAGATCGACGTCGACGCGCTGTTCGACGGCGAGGAGCTCTACCTCGGCGGGGTCATGGAGCACATCGAGGAGGCCGGGATCCACTCCGGCGACTCGGCCTGCGCCCTGCCGCCGATCACGCTGGGCCGCGCCGAGATCGAGCGCATCCGGGTGTCGACCGAGGCGATCGCCCGCGGCGTCGGCGTCCGGGGGCTGCTCAACGTCCAGTACGCGCTGCTCGGCGACATCCTGTACGTCCTCGAGGCCAACCCGCGCGCCTCGCGCACCGTGCCGTTCGTGTCCAAGGCGACGGCCGTTCCGCTGGCCAAGGCCGCGGCCCGGGTGATGATGGGCGAGACGGTCGCCCAGCTGCGCCGCGAGGGGATCCTGCCCGCGCAGGGCGACGGCGGCACGCTGCCGATGGACGCGCCGATCGCGGTCAAGGAGGCCGTGCTGCCCTTCGGCCGCTTCCACGGCGTCGACACCGTGCTCGGCCCCGAGATGCGCTCCACCGGCGAGGTGATGGGCATCGACGCGCTGTTCGGCACGGCGTTCGCGAAGTCGCAGATGGCCGCGTACTCCGGCGGCCTGCCGACCAAGGGGCGGGCCTTCGTGAGCGTCGCCAACCGCGACAAGCGCTCGATGGTCTTCCCGGTCAAGCGGCTGGCCGACCTCGGCTTCGAGATCCTGGCCACCCCTGGGACGGCCGAGGTCCTCCACCGGTCCGGTGTCGTGGCCACGGTGGTCCGCAAGCACTACGAGCCCGACGACGGCACCCTCGACGCCGTGCAGCGGATCCTGGCCGGCGAGGTCGACCTGATCGTCAACACGCCGTTCGGCGTGGGGTCGCGCCTCGACGGGTACGAGATCCGCACCGCTGCGGTGGCTCGGGGCGTCGCCTGCATCACGACCGTGCAGGGGCTCGGGGCCGCCGTCCAGGGCATCGAGGCGCTCCGTTCGGGCGAGATCGGCGTCCGCTCGCTGCAGGACTACGCTGCGGCGCTCGAGGCCGCTCGCGGTGCAGCGGCGGCGCCGAAGGCGGAGTCAGGGTCGGCAGGCGGCCCGGAGGCGGAGACGTCGATGAGCCCGGTACAGGTGCGCGGCGAGGTGCTCTCGCTGCGCCGGGTGGGGGCCTACACGTCGCTCACCATGGTCGCGCCCGGCATCGCCGAGCAGTCCCGGCCGGGCCACTTCGTCGCGCTGGCGGTGGGCGGCGAGGACACCTCGATGCTGCTGCGGCGGGCATTCTCCATCTTCCGGGTGCAGGAGCGGGGGGTGTACGGCGGGACGGTGGAGATCGTCTTCGCCCCCCATGGGCGCGGCACCCGCTGGATGACCGGGCTGCGCCCGCACGACCCGGTCGACATCGTCGGGCCGCTCGGCCGGCCGTTCGCCCTGCCCCGGGAGCCGGTCACCGCGACCCTCGTCGGCGGCGGGTACGGCTCGGCGCCGCTCTTCGCCCTCGGCGACCAGCTGCGGCAGCGAGGGTGCCGGGTGGACTTCGTGCTGGGTGCCGCGACGGAGGACCGCATCTTCGGCGTCCTCGAGGCCAAGCGGATGTCGACCACCGTCGCCATCACCACCGAGGACGGCTCGCTGGGGGAGCGCGGCCGGGTCAGCGACGCCCTGCCGGCGCTGCTCGAGCGGACCGGCTCTCCGGTGGTCTACGCGTGCGGGCCGATGGGCATGCTGCAGGCGGTCACCGAGATCGCCGAGGCGGCGGGCGCGCACAGCCAGTGCGCCGTCGAGGAGTCGATGGCCTGCGGCATCGGGGTGTGCATGACCTGTGTGCTGCCGGTTGTGGGCGACGACGGGCTCACCCGGATGGTCCGCTCCTGCACCGATGGCCCGGTCTTCCGCGGCGACCGGGTGCGCTGGGCCGACATCGGCACCGTGCCCGCGGACTGCGTCGGCGCCCCCGATCAGGCAGGAGCGCACTGATGACGCGCATGACAGTCGTCCCCGCCCGGAGCGGGTCGTCGGCCCCTCCGGCGGTGGACCTGAGCACGTCGCTGGGATCGCTTGAGCTGCCCGACCCGGTGCTGACGGCGTCGGGGTGCGCCGCCGCGGGGCGCGAGTTGGATCCGTTCCTCGATCTCACCGCGATCGGCGCCGTCGTCACGAAGTCGATCATGCTGCGGCCGCGGTCCGGGCGGGCGACGCCGCGGATGGCCGAGACGCCGAGCGGCATGCTCAACTCGATCGGACTGCAGGGCCCGGGCATCGACGCGTTCATCGACCAGGACCTCGCCTGGCTGCGCGACCGAGGGGCGCGCGCCGTCGTCTCCATCGCGGGCGGCAGCGTCGAGGAGTACCAGCGCCTCGCCCAGCGGCTGCGCAACGCCGACGGAGTCTCGGCGATCGAGGTGAACATCTCGTGCCCCAACGTCGATGACCGCGGCCAGGTCTTCGCCTGCCACGCCGAGCCCGCCTCGGCGGTCGTGTCGGCCGTCCGCCGGGCCACCGACCCGCGCATCCCCGTGCTCGCGAAGCTGTCGCCGGATGTCACCGACATCGTCGCGATCGCCCGGGCCGTCGTCGACGCCGGCGCCGACGGGCTCAGCATGATCAACACGCTGCTGGGCATGGTCATCGACACCGACACCCTGCGCCCGGCCCTGGCCGGCGTGACCGGCGGGCTGTCCGGGCCGGCGATCCGCCCCGTCGCGGTCCGCTGCGTGTGGCAGGTGCACGCGGCGATGCCCGAGGTGCCGATCCTGGGCATGGGCGGCATCAAGACCGGCTTGGACGCCCTCCAGTTCATCCTGGCCGGCGCCTCGGCGGTCTCGGTCGGGACGGCGGTCTTCCACGATCCCTCCGCCCCTGCGCGGGTCTCGCGCGAGCTGGCCGACGCGTTGGCCGCCCGCGGCATCGAGCGGCTCTCCGACGCGGTCGGGTTGGCCCACCGGCCGGTGCCGGAGCCGACGGCTGAGGCCGTCGCCGAGCCGTCGGCCGAGGGCGATGAGGCCGGGCCGGGCGAGGCCGACGGATGAGCGCCGCCGCGGCGGCCGGGCGCCGCGCGCCGATCGCCGTCGCGCTCGATGCGCCCGATCTCGCGACCGCCGTGGCCTGGGCCGCGGCGGTCGGGCCGTCGGTCTCGACCGTGAAGGTCGGGCTCGAGGCCTACCTGCGCGACGGCGCCGAGGCCGTGCGCGCCGTGCGTGCCGCCGCGCCGGGCTGCGCGCTGTTCCTGGACCTCAAGCTGCACGACATCCCCAACACGGTGGCCGGAGCAGCCCACGCCGTGGCCGCCCTGGAGCCGGACTTCCTCACCGTCCACGCCTCGGGCGGCTCGGCGATGATCCGCGCCGCGGCCGACGCGCTGCCGGGCACCCGGATCACCGGGGTCACCGTCCTCACCTCGCTGACCGGCTCCGACCTGGAGGCGATCGGGCTGCGCGGCCCGGCCCCCGACGCGGTGCGGAGGCTGGCGGTGCTCGCGGTCGAGGCCGGCGCGCGGGCCCTCGTCTGCTCGCCCCTTGAGGTCGCCGCCGTGCGCGCCGAGGTGGGCGACGCCGCCGTGCTCATCACGCCAGGCGTGCGGCCGGCGGGGTCAGCCGTCGGGGATCAGGCGCGGGTGGCCACCCCGGAGCAGGCCCTCGCCGACGGCGCCGACCTGCTCGTCGTGGGCCGGCCCATCACGGCCGCCCCCGACCCCGCAGCGGCCGCCCGCGACCTCGCCCGCACCCTCACCGCCCGCAACGGTTGAGTCGGGGGTCACCCGTTCTGCCGTGGGGTCGACCCCGTGGACGAGTGACCCCGACGGTGGACATCGGGCCCGACAGCGGGCAACGGGGGCCTTGTTTGCCGCCCGCTCGCGGCCCCCGCTAGGTTCGGCCCCGCGTCCTGCCCGTCAGCCTCGACACCCGGACCCCTGAGGAGCGAACGACCTGTGGCCCTCCCGCCCCTGACCCCCGAGCAGCGCGCCGCCGCCCTGGCCAAGGCCGCCGAGGCCCGTACCGCACGGGCGAGCCGTCAAGCGGGCGCTCAGGGACTCGACGACCACGCTGGCGGCCGTGCTGCGCGACGGCCAGGAAGACCCGGTGATCGGCCGGATGCGCGTCGACGCACTCCTGGAGTCCATGCCCGGAGTCGGCAAGGTCCGGGCGGGCCAGATCATGGAGCGGATCGGCATCGCCGCCAACCGCCGGGTCGGCGGCCTCGGCACCCACCAGGTCGCGGCGCTGGAAGACGAGTTCCGCGCCTAGGCGCGCGAACTTCGGTCGTCCTCGCTGAGACCCGTCGCCATGACCCGCCTCGTTGTGCTGTCCGGCCCGTCCGGCGTCGGCAAGAGCACCGTCGTCCAGCGGCTGCGGCAGCAGCGGCCCGAGGTCTGGCTGTCGGTCTCGGCGACGACCCGCGCGCCGCGCCCGGGGGAGACCGATGGGGTCGAGTACCACTTCGTCTCGCCGGAGCGCTTCGACGAGCTCGTCGCCGGCGGCGGCATGCTCGAGTGGGCCGAGTTCGCCGGCAACCGCTACGGCACCCCCCGCCGCCCGGTGGAGGAGCGGCTGGCCGCCGGGCTCCCGGTGCTGCTCGAGATCGAGCTGCAGGGCGCCCGCCAGGTGCGCGCCGCGATGCCAGAGGCACTGCTGGTCTTCCTGGCGCCGCCGACCTGGGACGACCTGGTGTCCCGGCTGGTCGGCCGGGGGACCGAGGCGCCGGACGTCGTGGAGCGGCGGCTGGCCACCGCGCGGGTGGAGCTCGCGGCGCAGCCGGAGTTCGACGTGGTGCTCGTCAACGACGATCTCGAGGACGTCTGCCAACGGCTGGTAGCCTTGACCGAGGCGAACGAGGCCCCGCCGCCCGGCGGGGACGGCTCGGGCGCCTGACCACCTACCGTCCATCGAAGGGCCTCACGTGTCCGGTCAGTTCGCCGCGCCCGAGGGCATCACCAATCCGCCCATCGACGAGCTGCTCGACAAGGTCGACTCCAAGTACAGCCTTGTCCTCTACGCCGCCAAGCGCGCCCGCCAGATCAACGCGTACTACTCCCAGCTCGGCGAGGGCCTGCTGGAGTACGTCGGCCCGCTCGTCGAGACCCACGTGCAGCAGAAGCCGCTGTCCATCGCGCTGCGCGAGATCAACGCCGACCTGCTGACGCTCGAGCGCCTCGACTCCTGACGGCCGCCCCAGCGTGACGCTGATGCCCCCGACCGAGCCCGCCCCGCCCGCACTGGCCCAGGCCAGGGTGGTGCTGGGCGTCGGCGGGGGCATCGCCGCGTACAAGGCGTGCGAGGTCCTGCGCGGGCTGACCGAGGCCGGCCGCTCGGTGCGCGTCGTCCCCACCCGCGCTGCGCTGCGCTTCGTCGGCGAGGCGACCTGGGCCGCCCTGTCGGGGCAGCCGGTCGCGACCGACGTCTGGGCCGACGCCCACGAGGTGCCGCACGTGCGGATCGGCCAGCAGGCCGACCTCGTGCTGGTGGCCCCGGCGACCGCCGACCTGCTGGCCCGCGCGGCGCACGGGCTGGCCGACGACCTGCTCGCCAACGTCCTGCTCACCGCCCGCTGCCCGGTGGTGTTCGCCCCGGCGATGCACACCGAGATGTGGGAGCACCCCGCCACCCAGGCCAACGTCGCGCTCCTTCGGGCCCGCGGCTGCGTCGTGCTCGAGCCGGCCGCCGGGCGGCTGACCGGCGCCGACAGCGGCAAGGGGCGGCTGCCCGACCCCGCGGCGATCCTGGCCGCGGCCGAGGCCGCGCTTCGCCGCGGGTCGGCCCCCGCCGACCTGACCGGGCGGCGGGTCGTGGTCTCCGCCGGCGGCACCCGCGAGCCGCTGGATCCGGTGCGGTTCCTCGGCAACCGCAGCAGCGGCCGCCAGGGGTACGCCCTGGCGGCGGCCGCCGCGGCGCGCGGGGCCGACGTGGTCCTGGTCGCGGCGCACACGGCGCTCGACGACCCGGCCGGGGTCGCCGTCGTCCGCGTCGGCACGGCCCGCGAGCTGCAGGAGGCGGTCCAAGCGGCCGCCGTGGGGGCCGACGCGGTGGTGATGGCGGCCGCCGTGGCCGACTTCCGCCCGGCGGCGACGGCGCCGTCCAAGATCAAGAAGTCCGACGCGGACGAGGCGGTCGAACCCGTGGCGCTGGTCCGCAATCCTGATGTGCTGGCCGAGCTGGTGGCCGCCCGCGATGCGGGCGACCTGCCCGGTGTGATCCTCGTCGGGTTCGCGGCCGAGACGGGGGAGCCCGGCGCCAGCGTGCTCGAGCTCGGCCGGGCCAAGCTCGCCCGCAAGGGCTGCGACCTCCTCGTCGTCAACGAGGTCGGCGACGGGCTCGCCTTTGACACCCCGGACAACGCCGCCGTCATCCTGGGATCAGACGGCGCCTCCCGCGAGGTGCCTCTGGGCCCGAAGGCCGTGCTCGCCGACGTCGTCTGGGACCTCGTCGCCGAGCGGCTCACCCGGCGGTGACGACTCCGCCGGGGACGGGTGCGATGAGCCCGATCGCCGGTGGCACGGCCTCCGTCCATACACTCGCTTCGATTCCCCGACCGTAGGAGCAGCACTGTGGCGCGTCGCCTCTTCACCTCCGAGTCCGTCACCGAGGGCCACCCGGACAAGATCGCCGACCAGATCAGCGACTCGATCCTGGACGCGCTGCTCAAGGACGACCCGCGCAGCCGGGTCGCCGTCGAGACCCTGATCACCACCGGCCAGGTGCACGTCGCCGGCGAGGTCACGACGTCGGCCTGGGCCGACATCCCCGCCATCGTGCGCGAGGTGATCCTCGGCATCGGCTACGACTCGTCCAAGAAGGGCTTTGACGGCGCCTCGTGCGGCGTCTCGGTGTCCATCGGCTCGCAGTCGCCCGACATCGCCCAGGGTGTCGACGACGCCTTCGAGGAGCGAGCCGAGGGCAGCCACGACCCGCTCGACCGACAGGGCGCCGGCGACCAGGGCCTGATGTTCGGGTACGCCTGCGATGACACCCCCGAGCTGATGCCGCTGCCGATCGCGCTGGCGCACCGGATCGCCCGCCGGCTCTCGGCCGTCCGCAAGGGAGGCGTCGTGCCGTACCTGCGGCCCGACGGCAAGACCCAGGTCACCATCGAGTACGACGGGCACAAGCCGGTCCGGCTCGACACGGTCGTCGTCTCCTCCCAGCACGCCAGCGACATCAGCCTCGAGGACCTGCTCACCCCCGACATCCGCGAGCACGTCGTCGAGCCCGAGCTGCACGGCCTCGACCTCGAGGTCGACGACTACCGGCTGCTGGTCAACCCGACCGGCCGCTTCGAGATCGGCGGCCCGATGGGCGACGCCGGCCTCACCGGCCGCAAGATCATCGTCGACACGTACGGCGGCATGGCCCGCCACGGCGGCGGGGCCTTCTCCGGCAAGGACCCGTCCAAGGTCGACCGCTCGGCCGCCTACGCGATGCGCTGGGTCGCCAAGAACGTGGTCGCCGCCGGGCTCGCCACCCGCTGCGAGGTCCAGGTCGCCTACGCGATCGGCAAGGCCCACCCGGTCGGCCTGTTCGTCGAGACGTTCGGCACCGCCGAGCTGTCGGACGAGACGATCCAGGGCGCCGTCATGGAGGTCTTCGACCTGCGCCCGGCCGCGATCATCCGCGACCTGGACCTGCTGCGGCCGATCTACGCGCAGACCGCGGCGTACGGGCACTTCGGCCGCGACGTGCCGGACCTCACCTGGGAGCGCACCGATCGCGTCGACGCGCTGAAGGCGGCCGTCGCCCGCTGACGGAGGGGAGCGCAGGTCCCGGTCGCGTGGGAGCGGTCTGGTAGACCTCGGGCATGGGGGCAGGCAAGCGAGCAGCCGGCGCACCGGGCGAACCGGCTGCGGCGGAGCCGGAGCAGCTGGCCCTGGTGCGCCCGCGGCCGCCGCGGACCCGGCCGCGCGCCGCGACCGAGCCGGCGGCCACCGCCCCGATCGCACGGGTGGCCGTCGACATCGCGCTGCCGCATCTGGACCGGCCCTTCGACTACCTCGTGACCGCGGCCCAGGACGCCGCGGCACGACCCGGCGCGCGGGTACGCGTGCGGTTCGCCGGCCAGCTGGTCGACGGATTCCTGCTCGATCGGGTGGAGATCAGCGAGCACGTCGGCCGGCTGGCCCGGCTGGAGCGGGTGCTCTCGCCGGAGTCCGTGCTCACCCCCGCGGTGGCCCGGCTCGCGCGCGCCGTCGCCGACCGGTACGGCGGCGTGTTCGCCGATGTGGTGCGCCTCGCGGTTCCGCCGCGGCACGCGCGGGCCGAGGCCGCGGCCCCCGAGGCTCCGGTGCCCGACGCGCCTCCCGTCGTCCCGCCGGGCCCGGAGGCCTGGGCGGCCTACACCCACGGGCCGGCCTTCCTGGCGGCGCTCGCCCGAGGCGAGTCCCCACGGGCCGTGCTAGCGGCCCTGCCGGGGGCCACAGGAGGCGCGCCCGCCTGGGCCGACCAGCTGGCCCAGGCGGCGGTCGCCTGCGCCGCCTCCGGCCGCCGCGCGGTCCTGTGCGTCCCGGACCAGCGGGCGATCCGGCGGGCCGCCGACGCCTGCCGGGCCGCGGGACTCGAGGGCGTGGTCGAGCTGGCCGCCGAGATGGGTCCGCAGGCCCGCTACACCGCATTCCTGGCGGCCCTGCGCGGACAGGCCCGCGTCGTGGTCGGGCCTCGATCGGCGGCGTTCGCCCCGGTCGCCGACCTCGGCCTCGTCGCCTGCTGGGACGACGGCGACGACCTGCACAGCGAGCCGCGGGCCCCGTACCCGCACGTCCTCGAGGTGCTCGCCCTGCGCGCCCACCTGGAGGGCTCCGCCTTCCTGGTCGCCGGTCACGCGGTCACCGCCGAGGGAGCCCTGCTGGTGTCATCGCGTTGGGCCCGGCCGCTGGCGGCCCCGCGCGCGCCGGCCCGCGCCGCCTGGCCCAGGGTGCGCACCGTCGGCAGCGACGCCGACCTGGCGGCCGACCCGCAGGCGCGCACCGCCCGGCTGCCCCACGTGGCCTGGCTCGCAGCCCACGAGGCGCTGCGCTCGGGACCGGTGCTGGTGCAGGTGCCGAGGCGCGGCTACCTGCCCGCGCTGGCCTGCGCACGCTGCCGCCGCTCCGCGACGTGCGCCGCATGCGGCGGCCCGCTCGGGCTCGGCGGCGGCGGCGCCGCGCTTCCGGCGTGCGCCTGGTGCGCCCGCTCGGCGGGGGCCTGGCAGTGCCCGGGCTGCGGGGGCACGGCGCTGCGCGCGCAGGCGGTGGGCGCCCGCCGCACCGCCGAGGAGCTGGGCCGGGCCTTCCCGTCGGTGACGGTGCGCACCTCGGGCCGGCACACCGGGCCCGGGGCCGCCGGCGACGGCGTGCTCGACACCGTGCCCGGCCGGCCGGCCCTGGTGGTCGCCACCCCGGGGGCCGAACCGGTCGCCGAGGGCGGGTACGCCGCCGCGCTGCTGCTCGACGGCGATGCCTTGCTGGGACGCCGCGACCTGCGGGCCGAGGAGGAGGCGCTGCGCCGCTGGCTCAACGCGGCCAGCCTGGTGCGCCCGGCCGCGGCGGGCGGGGTCGTGGTGGTCGTCGCCGATCCGGCGCGGGCGGCGGTGCAGGCCCTCGTCCGCGCCGACCCGGCGGGCTTCGCCGCGCGGGAGCTAGCCGCGCGCACGGCGGCCGACCTGCCGCCCGCCGCCCGGGTCGCCGCCGTCACCGGACCGCGGGACGCGGTCGAGGCGTGGGTGGCCGAGGCCCGGCTCCCTGCCGCCGCCGAGGTGCTCGGACCGGCTCCGCTGCCCGGCTCGGAGGAGTCCCGTGCGCTCATTCGCTGCCCGCGGTCGGCTGCCGCCGAGCTGTCGGCGGCGGTGCACGCCGCCCAGGCGGCCCGCTCAGCCCGCCGCGCCGAGCCGCATGTGCGGGTCGTCATCGACCCGGTCGCGCTCGGCTGAGCCCGGCGCCCGGACGGCCGCGGCTACGATCGGCACGCTTAGCCCCAACGACCCTGGAGTCATCGCTGTGCCCGTCCAGCCCATCCGACTGTTCGGCGACCCGGTGCTGCGCACCCCCGCCGCCGCGGTCGTGGACTTCGACAAGGAGCTGCGGATCCTGGTCCGCGACCTGACCGACACGATGCTCGACGCACCCGGCGTCGGGCTGGCCGCCCCGCAGCTCGGGGTGTCGCTGCGGGTCTTCACGTACTGGGTCGACGAGGTGGTCGGGCACCTGGTCAACCCCACGCTGGACCTCTCCGACGACACCCAGGAGGGCGACGAGGGCTGCCTGAGCCTGCCGGGGCTGTACTTCCCGACCACCCGGGCGATGCGCGTCGTGGCCAAGGGCCAGAACATGCACGGCGAGCCGGTCGTGATCGAGGGCTCCGAGCTGCTCGCCCGGTGCGTGCAGCACGAGACCGACCACCTCGACGGGGTGCTCTTCATCGACCGCCTCGACCGCGAGAACCGCAAGGCCGCGCTGAAGGCGATCCGCGAGGCCGCCTGGTCGGGCGGGCCGGGGCCTGTGGTCAAGGACAGCCCGCACCCGCTGTTCGGCAAGGCGCTGTAGAGCCGTGCGCCTGGTGTTCGCGGGCACGCCGGAGCCGGCCGTGCCCAGCCTGGAGGCCCTGCTGGCCTCACGGCACGAGGTGGTCGCCGTGGTGACCCGGCCGGACGCGCCCGCCGGCCGCGGCCGCCAGCTGCTCGCCTCCCCGGTGGCGCTGCGCGCCGAGGAGGCCGGCCTGCCGGTCCTCAAGCCGAGCCGGGTGCGCGACCCGGAGTTCCTGGGCACGCTTGCGGGCTCTGGAGCCGGACTGCGCGCCGGTGGTCGCCTACGGCGCCCTGGTCCCGCCCGAGGCGCTCGACATCCCGCGGCACGGGTGGGTCAACCTGCACTTCTCGCTGCTCCCGGCCTGGCGGGGCGCCGCCCCGGTCCAGCACGCGGTCATCGGCGGTGACGATGTGACCGGGCGCGTCGACCTTCCGGCTCGAGGAGGGCCTCGACACCGGCCCGGTCTACGGCGTGGTCACCGAGGCGATCCGGCCGGACGACACCAGCGGCGACCTGCTGGGCCGGCTCGCGGTCTCCGGCGCCGGGCTGCTGGTGGCGACGCTGGACGGGATCGAGGCCGGCCGCCTGGTGGCCCAGCCGCAGCCAGCCGACGGCGTCTCGCTGGCCCCGAAGCTCACCGTCGACGACGCCCGCGTGGACTGGTCGGCGCCGGCGCTCGGGATCGACCGGCTGGTGCGCGGGTGCACGCCGGCGCCGGGAGCGTGGACGATCTTTCGCGGTGAGCGGCTCAAGCTCCAGCCGGTACGCGCAGCCGACGGCTCCGAGCCGCTGGCGCCCGGGAGAGCTGGCCGCCGATCGCCGGGGTGTCCGCGTCGGCACCGGGTCGCAGCCCGTGCTGCTCACCGCCGTCCAGCCCCAGGGCAAGAAGTCGATGCCGGCCGCCGACTGGGCCCGGGGTGTCCGCCTCGAGCCGGGGGAGCGGCTCGGCTGATGGCGCCTCCGCCGCCCCGACGTCCGGGTGGGCCCGGCCGGGGGCGGCCGGCGCGACCCGCGCGCCTACCGGCGTCCGCGCCCGGACGCGCCCCGGCTGGCCGCCTACGACCTGCTGCGCGCCGTCGAGGAGCGCGACGCGTACGCGAACCTGGTGCTGCCCGGGCTGCTGCGCGAGCGGGGGCTCGCCGACCGAGACGCCGCGTTCGCCACCGAGCTCGCCTACGGCGCGCTGCGCGGCCGGGGCCTGTACGACGCGGTGCTCGCGGCCTGCGTCGACCGGCCGCTCGACGCGGTCGACCCCGAGGTGCTCGACGTGCTGCGGCTGGGCGCGCACCAGGCCGCTGGCGATGCGGGTGCCCGGCCACGCCGCCGTCTCCGCCACCGTCGAGCTGGCCCGGGCCGTGCTGGGCGACGGCCGCGGGTCGTTCGTCAACGCGGTGCTGCGGCGGGTCGCCGCGCGCGACGCCGACGAGTGGATCGCCGAGGTCGCCCCTGATCGCTCCGCCGACCCGGCCGGCCATCTGGCCGTGGCCCGCTCCCACCCCCGGTGGATCGTCGACGCGATCCGCGACTCACTCGGCGGGTCGTGGGACGAGACCGAGCAGTTCCTGGCCGCCGACAACGCCCCGCCCGAGGTGGCGCTGGTGGCGCGGCCGGGCCGTGCGACCGTCGAGGAGCTGGCGGCGGCCGGCGCGCTCCCGGGCCGGTGGTCGCCGTACGCCGTGCGCTGGACCGGACCGCCGGGAGACCTGCCCGCGGTCCGCGAGGGCCGGGCCGGGGTCCAGGACGAAGGCTCGCAGCTGGTGGCGCTCGCCCTGGCCGGGGCGCCCTGGACGGCCCGGATGGCCGCTGGCTCGACCTGTGCGCCGGGCCGGGCGGCAAGGCGGCGCTCCTGGACGCGGTGGCCGACGCAGCGGGGCGCCTCGGTGGTGGCCGCCGAGCGACAGGAGCACCGCGCGGCGCTGGTCGCCCGGGTCCTGGGCAGGAGCGGGCGGGTCGTCGTCGCCGACGGCCGTTTCGGGCCGTGGCGGGCAGGGGCCTTCGACCGCGTGCTCGCCGACGTCCCCTGCACGGGACTGGGGGCGCTGCGGCGCCGACCCGAGGCGCGGTGGCGCCGCCGCCCGGCCGACATCGCCGCGCTGGCGCCGCTGCAGCGCGACCTGCTGGGCGCCGCGCTCGACGCGGCCCGCCCCGGCGGCCTGGTCGCGTACGTCACGTGCTCACCGCACCTGGCCGAGACGCGGGTGGTGGTGTCCGACGTGCTGCGCGGCCGCGACGACGTCGAGCGGGTCGACGCCCGGCCCCTGCTCCCCGGGGTGCCCGACCTCGGCCCGGGCCCGCACGTGCAGCTGTGGCCGCACGTGCACGGCTGCGACGCGATGTACCTCGCGCTCCTGCGGCGCACCTGAGCGCCGCCTCAGCCGTAGAGTGCGCGCCGTGGGGATCCAGATCGCGCCCAGCCTGCTGTCGGCCGACTTCGCGCGGCTCGGCGAGGAGATCGCGGCGGTCGGCTCGGCCGACTGGGTGCACGTGGACGTGATGGACGGCCACTTCGTGCCCAACCTGACCCTGGGCCTGCCGGTGGTCGAGTCGCTCGCGCGGGTGTCGGCCCTGCCGATCGACTGCCACCTGATGATCGACGACCCCGACCGCTGGGCGCCGGAGTACGCCGAGGCGGGCGCGGCGAGCGTGACCTTCCACGTCGAGGCCGCCCACGCGCCCGTGCGGCTGGCCCGCGAGCTGCGGCGACTCGGGGCCCGCGCCGGGATGGCCCTCAAGCCCGCGACCCCCGTCGACCCGTACGAGGAGCTGCTCGGCGAGCTCGACATGCTGCTGGTCATGACGGTGGAGCCGGGCTTCGGGGGGCAGCGGTTCCTGGACCTCTGCCTGCCCAAGGTGGCGCGCGCCCGCGAGCTGCTGGACCGCCGCGGCGGCGAGGTGTGGCTGCAGGTCGACGGCGGGGTCTCCGCCGAGACCATCGAGCGCTGCGCGGAGGCCGGGGCCGACGTGTTCGTCGCAGGCTCGGCGGTCTACTCCGCCGACGACCCGGACGCGACCGTGCGCGCGCTTCGCGCCCTGGCCGAGGCCGCCGCCCGCTGACCCCGGCGCCGCGTCGGGCGCGGGCCGCGACGAGAGCGCGGTGTGGGACGATGGGCGCGACGAACAGCGCGCCCCGGGGTCGGTGCAAGTCCGAACCGGCGGTGACAGCCCGCGACCCGTCCGCGGCCCCCGGCGCCCCATGCCGGCCGGCCCGGGCGGTTGACCCGGTGGAACTCCGGGGCCGACGGTGAGAGTCCGGAGGGGAGGCGGCGCGCCGGAGCCGTCGGCCGCCGCATGCGGCCGGGACGGCTTCGCGCACGCGCCCCGGGACGCGCCGCACGAGCACGCGAGCGCAAAGGGATGGATATGGCCAGCACCGCCGAGCGCGAGGCGATGTCGCGCGCCGTGGCGCTGGCCGCCCGCGGGCTGGGTCGCACCTCGCCCAACCCGGTCGTCGGCTGCGTGGTCCTCGATGCCCGGGGCGAGGCCGTCGGCGAGGGCTTCCACGTCCGGGCCGGCGGCGGCGCCCACGCCGAGGTGCGGGCGCTGGCCGAGGCGGGGGATTCGGCGCGCGGCGGCACCGCCGTCGTCACCCTCGAGCCGTGCGCCCACACCGGGCGGACCGGCCCGTGCTCCGACGCCCTGATCGCCGCCGGCGTCGCCCGGGTGGTGTACGCCGTGTCGGATCCGACCGAGGTGGCGTCCGGAGGCGCCAGCCGACTGCTCGCCGCCGGAGTCGAGGTCGAGTCGGGGCTGCTCGCGGACGAGGCCAGTCGCGGCAACGAGGCCTGGCTGCTCGCCGTCCGGCTGGGCCGCCCCCACGTCCACTGGAAGTGGGCGGCGACCCTCGACGGCCGCAGCGCCGCCGCTGACGGCACGTCCCGCTGGATCACCGGGCCGCAGGCGCGCGCCGAGGTGCACACCCTGCGTGACCAGGTCGACGCCGTGCTCGTGGGGACCGGGACGGTGCTGGGCCGACGACCCCTCCCTCGACGTGCGCCCGGCGCCGGCGGACGGCCGCCAGCCGATGGCCGTCGTCGTCGGCCGCCGCCCCTTGCCGGCGGGCTCGCGGCTGGCCGGCCGGGCCGTCGTCCTCGCCACCCGCGACCCGCTTGAGGCGCTCGCCGACCTGTACGAACGGGGGGTCCGCTCGGTGCTGCTCGAGGGCGGCCCGACCCTGGCGGGGGCGTTCCTCCAGGTCGGGGCGGTCGACCGGGTCACCGCGTACCTCGCCCCGGCCCTGCTCGGCGCCGGGCCGGCGGCCCTCGCCGACGCCGGCATCGGCTCGATCGCCGACGCCTTGCGCCTCGATCTGGAGTCCGTCGAACGGGTCGGCGACGACGTGCGGATTCGAGCCACCATCCCGCGAAAGGAGCGGTGACGTGTTCACCGGAATCGTTGAGGAGCTCGGCGAGGTGGTGGCCGTCGAGCCGCTGCCCGACCAGGCGGCCCGGCTGTCGATCCGCGGCCCGCTGGTGGTCTCGGACGCGGGGGAGGGGGACTCGATCGCCGTCAACGGCGTCTGCCTCACGGTGGTGGACCACGTCCGAGGGCGTCTTCACCGCCGACGTGATGGCCGAGACGCTGAGCCGCACCACCCTGGGCGCCGCTGTCGCCGGGCCGGCCGGTCAACCTGGAGCGGCCGGTGACCCTGGCCACCCGCCTCGGCGGCCACCTGGTGCAGGGCCACGTCGACGGGGTGGGGGTGATCGAGGCCCGCACGCCGAGCGAGCACTGGGAGGTCGTCGAGATCTCGCTGCCGGCCGCACTCGCGCGCTACGTGGTGGAGAAGGGGTCGATCGCGGTGGACGGGGTCAGCCTGACCGTGGTCGAGGCCGGCGCCGACCGGTTCACGGTCAGCCTGATCCCGACCACGCTGGCGGCCACCACCCTCGGCCGCAAGCAGGCCGGCGACCCGGTCAACCTGGAGGTCGACATCATCGCCAAGCACGTCGAGCGGCTGCTGGGAGAGCGGGCATGAGCACCGAGACGCCTGCGGCCGCCGAGGTCCGGCTGGACTCGATCGAGCGCGCGCTCGAGGAGCTGCGCGCCGGGCGGGCCATCGTGGTGGTCGACGACGAGGACCGCGAGAACGAGGGCGACCTGGTCTTCGCCGCCAGCAAGGCGACGCCCGCCTTGGTCGGCTTCGTCATCCGGTACAGCTCCGGCGTGCTCTGCGTCGCGATGGAGGGCGCCGACCTCGACCGGCTCGGGCTGCCGCCGATGACGATGGTCAACCAGGACCGCAAGGGCACCGCGTACGCCGTCTCGGTCGACGCCCGCGACGGGGTGCACACCGGCATCTCGGCCAAGGACCGCGCCCACACCATCCGGGTCCTGGCCGACAGCGCGACGGAGCCCTACGAGCTGACCCGCCCCGGCCACGTCTTCCCGCTGCGCGCGGTCGAGGGCGGCGTGCTGCGCCGCCCCGGCCACACCGAGGCCGGCCCCGACCTGGCCCGGCTGGCGGGGCTCCACCCGGCGGCCGCGATCTGCGAGGTCGTCCACGACGACGGCTCGATGATGCGGGCCCCCGCGCTGCGCGCCTTCTGCGACGAGCACGGCCTGGCGATGGTCTCGATCGCCGATCTCATCGCCTACCGCCGCCGCTACGAGCGGCTCGTCCAGCGGGTCGCCGAGACCCGGCTGCCGACCGTGCACGGGGAGTTCCGCGCGGTCGGCTACCGCAGCTCGCTCGACAACTACGAGCACGTCGCCCTCGTGATGGGCGAGATCGGCGACGGCGAGGACGTGCTGGTCCGGGTGCACTCCGAGTGCCTCACCGGCGATGTGCTCGGGTCGCTGCGCTGCGACTGCGGCCCGCAGCTTGAGGCGGCGCTGGACCGGGTCGCCCGGGAGGGCCGCGGGGTCGTGCTGTACGTGCGCGGGCACGAGGGTCGCGGGATCGGCCTGGTGCACAAGCTGCAGGCCTACCAGCTGCAGGACGGCGGGGCCGACACCGTCGACGCCAACCTCGAGCTCGGCCTGCCCGCCGACGCGCGCGACTACGGCACCGGCGCGCAGATCCTCGCCGACCTCGGGATCCGCTCGATGCGGCTGCTCACCAACAACCCCGCCAAGCGCGCCGGGCTGGAGGGCTACGGCCTGACGATCGCCGAGCGGCTGCCGCTGGAGATCGCGCCGACCCGGCACAACCTGCGCTACCTGCAGACCAAGCGCGACCGGATGGGCCACGACCTGCCCGAGGACCTGCCTGGCGATGAGCCGGCGCCGCCAGCCCCAGCACCCGGAATGGAGGCCTGACCGATGAGCGGATCCGGCAGCCCGGACCTCTCCCTTGACGGCGCGGCCGGCCTGCGCGTCGCGGTGGTGGCCGCGCAGTGGCACCAGCCGGTGATGGACGGCCTGCTGGCCGGGGCCCGCCGGGCCCTGGCGGCCGCCGGGGTCGCGGACGTCGCCGAGTGGCGGGTGCCGGGCTCGTTCGAGCTGCCCGTGGTCGCCCGCGAGCTCGCGGCCGCCGGCTACGACGCCGTGATCGCCCTCGGCGTGGTCATCCGCGGCGGCACCCCGCACTTCGAGTACGTCTGCCGCGCGGCCACGGAGGGGCTGGCCCGGGTCGCGCTCGACACCGGTGTGCCGATCGGCTTCGGGCTGCTCACCTGCGACACCGACGAGCAGGCCCTCGACCGCGCGGGCCTGCCGGGGTCGCGCGAGGACAAGGGGGCCGAGGCGGTCGAGGCGGCCCTGGCGACCGCCCTCGTGCTGCGCGCGATCAGGGCGGGCGGCTAGGCCGAACGGCGCCGCCGTAGGCTGGGCCCGACCCGCCTGACCCACCTGCCGCGTGCCGCCCCTGGGAGCCTGACATGAAGACCTTCGAGGAGCTGTTCGGCGAGCTGCGGGTCCGCGACGCCTACCGGCCGGAGGGCTCGGCGACGGTCCGGCTGCTGGAGGCCGGCCCGCACGCGATCGGCAAGAAGCTGGTCGAGGAGGCCGCCGAGGCCTGGATGGCCGCCGGTCCATGAGACCGACGACCGCACCGCCGAGGAGCTCGCCCAGCTGCTGTTCCACGTCCAGGTGATGATGATCGCCAAGGGCCTCACCCTCGACGATGTCTACGCCCGGCTCTAGCGAGGCCGGCCGCCCGCACCGGCCCCAGCCCCACGACCGCCCACCATCCAGGAGACCGACGTCCCCGTGCTGAGGATCGCCGTCCCGAACAAGGGCTCCCTGTCCGAGCCCGCCGCCGAGATGCTGCGGGAGGCGGGCTACCGCCAGCGCGGCGACACGCGCGAGCTCGTGCTGCAGGACCCCGACAACGACACCGAGTTCTTCTTCCTGCGCCCGCGCGACATCGCCACGTACGTCGGCTCCGGCCGCCTCGACGTGGGCATCACCGGCCGCGACCTGCTGCTGGACTCCGGCGCCGAGGCCGACGAGGTCCTCGAGCTCGGGTTCGCCCGCTCGACGTTTCGGTTCGCGGCGAAGGCTGGCACCGCCCGGGTCGAGGCCGACCTCGGCGGACTGCGGATCGCCACGTCGTACCCGGGGCTCGTGCAGCGCCACCTGGAGCAGCGCGGCGTCCAGCCGGGCAAGGTGATCCGCCTGGACGGCGCGGTCGAGACGGCCGTGCGCCTCGGCGTGGCCGACGTCATCGCCGACGTCGTCGAGACGGGGACGACGCTGCGGCAGGCCGGGCTCGAGGTGTTCGGCGAGCCGATCCTGGTGAGCGGCGCCGTGCTGGTGCGCCGCTCCGGATCGGCCGGCGCCGACCCGGGCGTGGACGCCGCCGTCGACCAGCTCGTCCGGCGGCTGCGCGGGGTCATCGTGGCGCGGACGTACGTGATGATGGACTACGACGTGCAGGCCGAGCTCGTCGATGCCGCGTGCGCGCTGACCCCCGGGATCGAGTCGCCGACGGTCTCGCCGCTGCATCGCGAGGGCTGGGTCGCGGTGCGCGCGATGGTGCCCCGCCGCGACACCAACCCGGTGATGGACGCCCTGTGGGAGCTCGGCGCCCGCGGGATCCTGGTCACCGACATCCACGCCTGCCGGCTGTGACGGCGGGCGGCCGCAGGAAGGCCCCGAGGAGGTCGCCGTGAGCGATGCGCGCCGGCCCGGCGCGCGGGACCTGCTGGCCCACGTGCTCGACGCCGGGCAGCTGGCAGGAGTGGCCGGCCCCGCCGCGTGGCACTGGCCCGCGAGCCGGACGCCGCCTACGCCGCCGACCTCGCCGCCGCCCGTGAGCGCAGCGGCGAGCACGAGTCGCTCATCGCCGGCGAGGGCCGCGATGGGCGGCCGGCGGGTGGTGATCGTGGCGGGGGAGTTCGGCTTCCTCGGCGGGTCCATCGGGGTGGTCGCGGCCGAGATCCTGGTCGCCGCCCTCGAGCGGGCCACCCGGGAGGGCCTGCCGGTGCTGGCCGCCCCCACCTCCGGGGGGACCCGGATGCAGGAGGGCACGATCGCCTTCCTGCAGATGGTGAAGATCACCCAGGCGGTGGCCGCGCACAAGCGCGCCGGGCTGCCGTACGTCGTCTACCTGCGCCACCCGACGACCGGCGGGGTGTTCGCCTCCTGGGGGTCGCTCGGCCACATCACCGTCGCCGAGCCGGGCGCCCTGATCGGCTTCCTCGGCCCCCGCGTCTACGAGGCGCTGTACGGGGCGCCGTTCCCCGCCGGGGTGCAGACCGCCGAGAACCTGTACGCGCACAGCCTGCTCGACGGCGTCATGTCGGCCGACGAGCTCGGACGGGTGGCCGCGCAGGCCCTCGGGGTCCTGCTGCGGAGACGTGGTCGGGCGCGCTGCCGGCGGAGGCCGCGGCCGCGATCGTCAACCGCTCGGACGAGGAGTCCCGGTCGACCGGCAGGCCCCCGACCGCGTGGGAGGCGGTGACCCGCTCCCGCGACCCGCGGCGGCCCGGCGTTCGGGCGCTGCTGCGGATCGCCGCGACCGACGTCACCGCGCTCAACGGCACCGGGCAGGGCGAGTCGGAACCCGGCCTGCTGCTGGCCCTGGCCCGCTTCGGCGGCCGGCCCTGCGTGGTGCTCGGCCAGGACCGGCGGGCGCAGGGCGCCGACGCCCCGCTCGGCCCGGCCGCGCTGCGCACGGCCCGGCGCGGGATGCGCCTGGCCGCCGACCTCGGGCTGCCGCTCGTCACCGTGATCGACACCGTCGGCGCCGCCCTGTCGCGGGAGGCGGAGGAGGGCGGCCTGGCCGGCGAGATCGCGCGCAGCCTCGCCGACCTGGTCGCGTTTCCGCCGCCCACGGTCTGCCTGCTGCTCGGGCAGGGCGCCGGCGGGCGCCGCGCTGGCGCTGGTGCCGGCCGACCGGGTGGTCGCCGCCCAGCACGCCTGGCTCTCGCCGCTGCCGCCGGAGGGGGCCGCGGAGCTCATCCACCGGACGACCGAGCGTGCCGCCGAGATCGCCGCCGCCCAGGGGGTGGGCGCGGCGGACCTCGCCGAGGCGGGCGTCGTCGACGTCCTCGTGGCCGAGCACCCCGACGCCGCCGAGGAGGTCGAGGCGTTCTGCGGGCGGGTCGCCGCGGCGCTGGCGGGGCAGCTGGCAGACCTGGCCGGGCTCGACCCCGCCGACCGGCTGGCGGCGCGCGCGGCGCGGTTCCGGGCGGTGGGGCTGCGATGAGCGACCCGCGCTTCGACGGCCGGCCGGTGCCCGTGCCGCCTCGGGCCGACGACGACGGCTCGGCCGACCCGGCCCTCGCCGAGGCCCTCGCGCGCTGGCAGGACGAGGGCCGGCCGCGCCCGGCCCGCTCGGTGCACGAGGCCCTGCGCCGGGCCCGGCTGCTGGTCCCGGTGGTCGCGGTCCTCGATGAGGGCGAGGAGGGGGCCCACGGGCTCCAGGCCGAGAAGTCCTCGCACATGGCCAGCGTGGTGATCGAGCGGCCGGACGGGGATCGGGGCCTGCCGGCGTTCACCTCGACCCAGGCGATGGCGGACTGGAACCCGGAGGCGCGCCCGGCGCCGGTGGACGGGCCGCGGGCCGGGCAGGCCGCGCTGGCCGAGGGCTGCGAGGCCCTGCTGCTCGACCTGGCCGGCCCGGTGTCCCATGTGGTGGCCGGCCCCGCGCTGTGGGCGCTGGCCCAGGACCGCGAGTGGGTCGAGCCGCACCGGGACGCGATGCTGGGCGCCCATCTGTCCGAGGTGCTGGCCGACCTCGGGGCGGTCCGCGTCCGCCTGGCGGCGCCGGACGACCCCGCTCCCGGGGGGCCCGAGGTGGTCATCGAGGTCGACGCCCCCGGGGTGGACCTGAGGGACTTCCTGGAGGCGGCGACCACGCGGCTCAAGGACGATCTGGAGCTGCGGACCCGCCTGGAGGGCGGCTTCGCCCTCGCGGTGCGCGGGTAGGCCCGGACCGCCGGTTCTCAAGCGCGGGATCCCGGCGGCTGAGCGCTACCCGACGACGGGTCCGGTGAGCCGCTCGCCCGGCCCGTCGCCGGGCGCATCGGGGTAGGGCGAGGCCTCGCGGAACGCCAGCTGCAGGGCCTTCAGCCCGTCGCGCAGCGGGGCGGCGTGCGCGCCGCCGAGGTCCGGCGCCGCCGCGGTGACCAGCCCGGCCAGGGCCTGGATGAGCACGCGGGCCTCGGCCAGATCGCGGTGCCCCTCGGCCTCGGCGTCCTCGGCGAGCCCGCACTTGACGGCCGCGGCGCTCATCAGGTGCACGGCGGCGGTCGTGATCACCTCCACGGCGGGAACCTCGGCGATATCCCGGGCGGCCGCCGCGGCGTCCGACGGCTCCGAGGCGGGATTCACGGCGTCCGGCTGCATCCTGCTACCCTCTCAGCACGACCGGCCGTCCCCTGGGGCGGCCCTCAAGCGGAGGCCACCTCCCACCCGCAGGCCCTCGGGCCGACCGGGTCGCGGTCCGCGCCGACAGGCTCACCCCTGGCGGCGCGCTCGGCGCGCTCGCGCGTCGGAGATCGTGTCAGGCCCCCGCGCGTGTCCGGCTGCGGGGGCCTTTCCCGTGTTCCGGGGGTCGTCGTGCACCGGATCAAGGAGGCCCCATCAGCGTCGAACCGCGGATCAACGATCGGATCCGAGTCCCCGAGGTGCGCCTCGTCGGACCCAACGGCGAGCAGGTCGGCATCGTCCGCATCGAGGATGCCCTGCGCCTGGCCCAGGAGTCCGACCTCGACCTGGTCGAGGTCGCCCCCTTGGCCCGCCCGCCGGTCGCCAAGCTCATGGACTACGGCAAGTTCAAGTACGAGGCCGCCCTGAAGGCCCGTGAGGACCGCAAGAAGCAGGCCCACACGGTCATCAAGGAGATGAAGCTCCGGCCGAAGATCGACCCGCACGACTACGAGACCAAGAAGGGCCACGTCGTCCGGTTCCTCAAGGCCGGCGACAAGGTCAAGATCACGATCATGTTCCGCGGACGCGAGCAGTCGCGGCCCGAGCTCGGCTACCGGCTGCTGCAGCGGCTGGCCGAGGACGTCGTCGACCTCGGCTTCGTGGAGAGCTCGCCGAAGCAGGACGGCCGCAACATGGTCATGGTGCTGGGGCCGTACAAGAAGAAGACCGAGGCGCATGGCCGAGGCGCGAGCCGAGAAGGAGGCCCGCAAGGCGCGCGACCCGCACGACATCGCCGCCGAGGTCGCCGCCGGCGAGTCCGAGCGTCGGCCGGCGCCACGGCCGATGCCACCGCCGACGCCACGGCCGATGCCACGGCCGATGCCCCCGCTGACGCCGCGGCCGAGAGCTGATCCGCAGCACGTCGCAGCACCCGCGTGACCCGGCACGTACCCATCGCGCACCACCGTCGCACAAGGAGACCCGGCCCGATGCCGAAGAAGAAGACCCACAGCGGGGCGAAGAAGCGCTTCCGCCTGACCGGCTCCGGCAAGGTCATGCGCGAGCAGGCCAACCGCCGCCACCTCCTCGAGGGCAAGTCCTCGAAGCGCACCCGCCGCCTGGCCCTCGATGTCGAGATGGCCCCGGCGGACGTCAAGACCATCAAGAAGCTGCTGGGCAAGTAACCGCCCGCGAGCCAATCGTCCCCGGGACGGCTGCGGTGAGCCGCCAGCCGTCCCCCAGCACCAAGGAGAACTGACGTGGCACGCGTCAAGCGGGCGGTCAACGCCCACAAGAAGCGCCGCACCACCCTCGAGCGGGCCAGCGGCTACCGCGGCCAGCGGTCGCGCCTGTACCGCAAGGCCAAGGAGCAGGTCACCCACTCGCTCGTCTACGCCTACGACCACCGCAAGGACCGCAAGGGCGACTTCCGCCGGCTGTGGATCCAGCGGATCAACGCCGCGGCGCGCGCGAACGGGATGACCTACAACCGGTTCATCCAGGGCCTCAAGGCCGCCGAGATCGAGGTCGACCGCCGGATGCTCGCCGAGCTCGCGGTCAACGACCCGGCCGCGTTCACGACGCTGGTCGGGCTGGCCAAGGCCGCCCTGCCGGCCGACGTCAACGCCCCCGCGGCCTGACGTCGAGCTCGCGCTCGCACGACCGCATCACGACGTGCAGGGTGACCCCTTGGCGAGCCCCGAGCCGCTGACCTCCCGCGCCAAGCGGGTGTCGGCGGCCCGGCGGCTCGCCAAGCGGGCCTATCGCTCGGCCGACCGCCGCTTCCTGGCGGAGGGCCCGCAGGCCGTCCGCGAGGCCCTGGCCCGCGAGGCCGCGCACCCGGGCGCCGTGGTCGAGGTGTTCGCCACCGCCGACGCCGCCCAGCGCCACCCCGAGCTGCTCGCCGCCGCACGCGGCTCCGGGCTGCCGGTGCACGCCATCGGCGACGAGGCGATGGCGTCGATCGCGCAGACCGTGACCCCGCAGGGGGTCGTGGCGGTCTGCTCGTTCCTCGACGTCCCCCTCGACGTGGCCAGCGCACGCGCGCCCGGCTGGTGGCCGTGCTGGCCCACGTGCGCGACCCGGGCAACGCCGGCACCGTGATCCGCGCGGCCGACGCGGCCGGCGCCGACGCCGTCGTGCTCACCGACGCCAGCGTCGACCCGTACAACGGCAAGTGCGTCCGGGCCAGCGCCGGCAGCCTCTTCCACCTGCCGGTGAGCACCGGCGTCCAGGTGGCCGAGGCCGTGCAGGCGCTGCGGGCCGCCGGGCTGCGGGTGGTGGCCGCCGACGGCAGCGGCGAGGACCTCGACGACGTCGACGCCGCCGGCGGGCTGGCCGGGCCGACCGCGTGGATCTTCGGCAACGAGGCGTGGGGGCTGCCGCCGGAGACGCTGGCGCTCGCCGACGCCGTGGTGCGGGTGCCGATCCACGGAGCGGCGGAGAGCCTCAACCTGGCCAGCGCCGCCGCGGTCTGCCTGTACGCCTCGGCGCGCGCGCAGCGCCGCCCCGGCGGCTGCCGCACCCCCTAGCCCCCACCCCCCGCGCGCCCGCCCCCCTGCCCACCCCACCCCTGGTGTTGATCAAGCGGCTTTGGCGGCCGCCTAGACTCGGCGGGCCCGCCGTCGAACCCGGAGATCCCTGTGTCCGCACCGAACAGCAGTTACGACCCCGTCGCCGTCTCGCCCCTGTCGGCTGACGCCGTGGCGGCGGCGGTCGACGAGGCGCTGGCGGCCATCGCCGCCGCGGGCGACCTCGACACGCTGCGTGCGGTGCGGCTGGCGCACGCCGGCGACCGCTCGCCGCTGGCGCTGGCCAACCGCGAGATCGGGGCGCTGCCGCCCGCGGCCAAGGCCGAGGCCGGCCAGCGGGTCGGCGCCGCGCGCGGCCGGGTGCGGTCGGCGCTTGAGGCGCGCCAGGCCGAGCTGGAGGCCCAGCGCGACGCCGAGGTCCTGGTGGCCGAGTCCGTCGACGTGACGCTGCGCGACGACCGCCGCCCGATCGGGGCCCGCCACCCGCTCACCAGCCTGATCGAGCGGCTCGGCCAGGTGTTCACCGAGATGGGCTACCGGGTCGCCCTCGGCCCCGAGGTCGAGTCCGAGTGGATGAACTTCGACGCGCTCAACATCGGGCCCGATCACCCGGCCCGCTCGATGCAGGACACCTTCTTCGTGACGTCCCCGGACTCGGGCGTCGTGCTGCGCACCCACACCTCGCCGGTGCAGATCCGCACGATGCTCGCCCAGCAGCCGCCGATCTACGTGGTGTGCCCCGGGCGGGTCTACCGCACCGATGAGCTCGACGCGACGCACACCCCGGTGTTCCACCAGATCGAGGGCCTCGCGATCGACGAGGGCATCACGATGGCCGACCTCAAGGGCACCCTGGACCACTTCGCCGAGGTGATGTTCGGCGAGGGCATCGTGACGCGGCTGCGGCCCTCGTACTTCCCGTTCACCGAGCCGAGCGCCGAGGTCGACCTGGAGTGCTTCGCCTGCCGTGGCGCCTCGGTGGGCGACCCCGACCGGCCCTGCCGGACCTGCTCCAGCGAGGGCTGGATCGAGTGGGGCGGCTGCGGCATGGTCAACCCGCGCGTCCTGGTGGCCTGCGGGATCGACCCGGAGCGGTACTCCGGGTTCGCGTTCGGCATGGGGCTGGAGCGCACCCTGATGTTCCGCCACGGGATCACCGACATGCGCGACATCGTCGAGGGCGACGTGCGGTTCACCCGCACCTTCGGAATGGAGATCTGATGCGGGTCCCGCTGTCCTGGCTGCGCGAGCACGTCGAGCTGCCCGCGGGGCTGTCGGCGCGCGAGGTGGCCGCGGGGCTCGTCCGGGTCGGCCTCGAGGTGGAGACGGTCGAGGAGGTCGCCCCGGGCTCTCCGGGCCGCTGGTCCTCGGGCGGGTCGGGGCCATCGAGGAGTTCACCGCGAGCAACGGCAAGACGATCCGCTTCTGCCGGGTCGACGTCGGCGCGCACAACCCCGAGGACGGACTGCGCGGCATCGTCTGCGGCGCGCAGAACTTCGTCGTCGGCGACCTCGTCGTCGTGGCGCTGCCCGGGGCCGTCCTGCCGGGTGACTTCGCGATCGCGTCGCGCACCACGTACGGGCACGTCTCCGACGGGATGATCTGCTCGATGCGCGAGCTGGCGCTGGGGGAGGAGGCCGACGGCATCCTCGTCCTCGAGCCGCGCGACGCGGGCGACCTGGCCCCCGGCGACGACGCCCGCCCGATCCTCGGCATCCCCGACGCGGTGCTGGACATCGCGGTCACCCCCGACCGCGGCTACTGCCTGTCGGTGCGGGGGATCGCCCGCGAGGCCGCCGCGGCCTTCGACGCCCCTTACCGCGACCCCGCCGGCGCGGCCCTGGAGCTCGACGCCGAGTACGCCGCCGCGGGCGACGACGGCTGGCCGGCGCAGATCGCCGATCCCACGGGGGCCGACCGCCTGGTGCTGCGCCGCGTCGAGGGGCTCGACCCGGAGGCCACGTCACCGCTCTGGCTGCGCCTGCGGCTCACGCACTCCGGGATGCGCCCCCTGTCGCTGGCCGTCGACGTCACCAACTACGTGATGCTCGAGCTCGGCCAGCCCCTGCACGCCTTCGACCGGCACAAGGTCGCCGGCGCCATCCGCGCCCGTCGGGCCGAGCCGGGCGAGCGGTTGACCACGTTGGACGGGGTGGAGCGGTCGCTGTCCGCCGAGGACCTCGTCATCGCCGACGACAGCGGCGCCATCGCCCTGGCCGGCACCATGGGCGGCGGCTCCACCGAGATCGACGCGGCGAGCCGCGAGATCGTGCTCGAGGCCGCCCACTTCGCGGCGCCGGTGATCGCCCGCCAATCACGGCGCCACAAGCTGTCCTCGGAGGCCTCGCGCCGGTTCGAGCGCGGGGTGGACCCCGGCCTTCCGCGCGCCGCCTCGGCCCGAGCCGCCGAGCTGCTGGCCGAGCTCGGCTCGGCCTGGGTGGCGGGGACGACGGAGGTCGACCTGCGGCCGGAGCCGACCCCCCGGCTGCTGGACGCCGCCTACCCGGGGCGCGTCGCCGGGTCCGAGCTGCCCGCGGCCGCGGTGATCCGGCGGCTGGAGCAGGTCGGCTGCGCGGTGACCGAGGCCGACGCCGGACGCCTCGCCGTCGTCCCGCCGACGTGGCGGCCCGACCTGGTCGACCCGGCGGACTTCGCCGAGGAGGTCATCCGGCTCGAGGGGTACGACCGCCTGGGCTCCACCTTGCCCCGCGTGCCCATCGGGATCGGGATGACCGCGGGCCAGCGGCATCTGATCCGCGCGACCGTGGCGCTGGCGATGCGGGGCTTCGTCGAGGTCCGCAACTACCCCTTCACCGGCCCTGCCGACAGCGATGCCCTCGGGCTGCCCGCCGACGATCCCCGCCGCCGGGCGCTGCGACTGGCCAACCCGCTGTCGGACGAGGAGCCGGACCTGCGCACCACGCTGCTGCCCGGCCTGCTCAAGGCGCTGGCCCGCAATGTGGGCCGCGGCCACACCGACGTCTCCGTCTTCGAGTGCCAGCGGGTGTTCCTGCCCGATCCCGATGCGCCCGCCACGGCGCCGCGGCCCCCGGTCGACCGCCGGCCGACCGACGACGAGCTCGCGGCGCTGGATGCAGCGCTGCCGCGCCAGCCGTGGCGGATCGCGGCGGTCGCGGCGGGGGCGTGGGAGCTGCCCGGTTGGTGGGGTCCCGGCCGCCCCGCGACCTGGTCGGACGCCATCGAGTCGGCGCGGGCCGTGTGCGAGGTCGTGGACGCCCCGGTGTCGGTGCGCCGCGCGGAGCACGCAGCCGTGGCACCCGGGGCGATGCGCCCAGATCCTCCTGGACGCGCCGGAGGGCCCGCTGCCGATCGGGTACGCCGGGGAGCTGCACCCCCGGGTGTGCCAGGCCTACGGGGTGCCGGCCCGAACGATCGCGCTCGAGCTCGAGCTGGACGTGCTGCTCCCGTACACCGAGCAGCTGGAGCAGTCGCCCCCGCTGCGGACCTTCCCGGTGGCCACGCAGGATGTCGCCCTGGTCGCCGACGCGGCGGTCCCCGCCGCCGAGGTCGAGGCGGCCCTGCGGGCGGGCGCCGGCGACCTGCTGGAGTCGGTGCGGCTCTTCGACGTCTACACCGGCGACCAGGTCGGCGCCGGCCGCCGCTCCCTGGCGTACGCGCTGCGCTTCCGCGCCGCCGACCGGACCCTCACCGCCGAGGAGGCCTCGGCTGCGCGGGACGCCGCGGTGGCCGAGGCCACCCGGGCCACCGGGGCGGTGCTGCGGGGCTGAGGACGGCGGCCGCCGACCGTCCGCAGGGGTGAGACGGGCATCTCGCGCGGCTTTGAATATTCTTGCCAGAGTCGGTATACCTTCGGTCTGATCTGGACGGAGGGGGAGACATGGCCACGCGAGTCGCGGTGGCCGGCGCGAGCGGGTACGCCGGCGGCGAGCTCGTGCGCCTGCTCGCCGCGCACCCGTCCTTCGCCCTGGGCCCGCTGACGGCGGCCACCAGCGCCGGGCAGCCGCTGGCCGCGGCGCACCCGCACCTGGCCGCCCTCGGCCCGCTCGTCTTCCAGGCGACGACCCCCGATGCCCTGGCCGAGGCCGACCTGGTCTTCCTGGCGCTGCCGCACGGGGAGTCGGCCGCCCTCGCCGTCGCAGCTGCCCCAGGGGCTTCCGGTGGTCGACCTGGGCGCCGACTTCCGGCTGTCGGACGCGGCCGCGTGGGAGCGCTACTACGGAGGCGCCCACGCCGGCACGTGGGTGTACGGGCTGCCCGAGCTGCCCGGCGCCCGCGAGCGCATCGCGGGGGCGACGCGGGTCGCCAACCCCGGCTGCTACCCGACCGCCGTCGCCCTCGGGCTGGCCCCGCTGCTTGCCGCCGGGCTGGTCGAGCCGGCCGACGTGGTCGTGGTGGCCGCCTCCGGAACAACCGGGGCCGGGCGGGCTCCTCGCCCGGACCTGCTGGCCAGCGAGGTGATGGGCTCGATGTCGGCGTACAAGGCCGGCGGCACGCACCAGCACACGCCCGAGATGGAGCAGACGCTGTCGGCAGCGGCGGGCGAGCCGGTCACGCTGTCCTTCACCCCGACGCTGGCCCCGATGCCGCGCGGGATCCTCGCCACCTGCACGGCGCGACTCGCAGCAGGCGCCACCGCGGAGACGCTGCGCGACGCGATGCACTCCGCGTACGCCCGCGAGCCGTTCGTCCGGCTGCTGCCGCCCGGGGCCTGGCCGCGCACGTCGGCGGTCCAGGGCTCCAATGCGGTGCACCTGCAGGTCGCCGCGGACGAGCACGCCGGGCGTGCGGTCGTGCTCGTGGTCGAGGACAACCTCGGCAAGGGCGCCGCCGGCCAGGCCGTGCAGAACGCGAACCTGATGCTCGGACTCGAGGAGACGGCCGGGCTCAGCGCCGTGGGGGTGGCCCCGTGAGCGTGACCGCGCCGTCCGGGTTCGCGGCCGCCGGGGTGGCCGCCGGGCTGAAGTCCAGCGGCGCCGCGGATGTGGCGCTCGTGGTCAACGAGGGCCCTCGGACGCCGCGGCCGCCGTCTTCACCCGCAACCGGGTGCAGGCCGCGCCGGTGCTCTGGACCCGGCAGTGCGTCGCCGACGGCCGGCTCGCCGCGGTCGTGCTCAACTCCGGCGGGGCCAACGCGTGCACCGGTCCGGCCGGCTTCCAGGACACCCACGCCACCGCCGAGCAGGTCGCCGCGCTCCTCGGCGCGTCGGCCGGTGACGTCGCGGTCTGCTCGACCGGGCTGATCGGCGAGCGGCTCCCGATGGACCTGCTCCGGGCGGGGGTGTCGGCGGCCGCCGCCGCGCTCGCGGCCGACGGCGGCCCGGCCGCCGCCGCGGGCGATCATGACCACCGACAGCGTGCCCAAGCAGGCGGTCGCCCGCGGCGAGGGCTGGTCGGTGGGCGGCATGGCCAAGGGCGCGGGCATGCTCGCCCCGGGGCTCGCCACCATGCTCGTCGTGCTGACGACCGACGCCGACCTGCCGGCGGCCTCGCTCGACGCGGCGCTGCGCACCGCCACCTCGCGCACCTTCGACCGGGTCGACTCCGACGGCTGCATGTCGACCAACGACACGGTGCTGCTGCTGGCGTCGGGGGCCTCCGGGATCGTGCCCTCGGCCGCCGACTTCGAGGCCGCCCTCGAGGCGGTGTGCGCCGACCTGGCCCGGCAGCTGGTCGCCGACGCCGAGGGCGCGGACAAGGACATCGCGGTCGAGGTGGTCGGCGCCGCCACGGAGGACGACGCCGTCGAGGCGGCCCGCTCGGTGGCCCGCAGCAACCTGCTCAAGTGCGCGATCCACGGCGAGGACCCGAACTGGGGGCGGGTGCTGGCCGCGGTCGGCACGACGTCGGCGGCCTTCGACCCGCAGACGCTCTCGGTGGCGATCAACGGCATCGAGGTGTGCCGGGACAGCGCCCCCGCCGAGGACCGCTCCCTGGTCGACCTGTCCGGCCGCGAGGTGCGGATCGTGGTCGACCTCGCCGCCGGCCCCGCGTCCGCCACGGTGTGGACGAACGACCTGACCGCGGCGTACGTCCACGAGAACTCGGCGTACTCGACATGACGGCCCACCTCGACGCCGGGTTGAAGGCGGCCGTGCTCACCGAGGCGCTGCCCTGGCTGGAGCGCTTCCACGGCACCACGGTCGTGGTCAAGTACGGCGGCAACGCGATGGTCGACGACGCGCTCAAGGCCGCCTTCGCCGAGGACATCGTGTTCCTGCGCCACGTCGGCATGAAGCCGGTGGTCGTGCACGGCGGCGGCCCGCAGATCACCTCGATGCTCGACCGGCTCGGGGTGCCGAGCGAGTTCCGCGGCGGCTACCGCGTGACGACGCCGGAGGCGATGGACGTCGTCCGGATGGTCCTCACCGGCCAGGTCCAGCGCGAGGTCGTGTCCTGATCAACGCGCACGGGCCGTTCGCGGTGGGGATGTCGGGGGAGGACGCCCACCTGTTCACCGCCGAGCGCCGCGACGCGATCGTCGACGGCCAGCCGGTGGACGTCGGGCTGGTCGGCGATGTGGTCGACGGTCGAGCCGGACTTCGTCCAGGGGCTGCTCGCCGACGGGCTGATCCCGGTGGTCTCGAGCGTCGCGCGCGGCGCCGACGGCAGCACGTACAACGTCAACGCCGACACCGCGGCGGCGGCGCTGGCCTGTGCGCTGGGCGCCGAGAAGCTCGTCGTGCTCACCGATGTCGAGGGCCTCTACCGCGACTGGCCGAGCTCGGACGAGGTCATCTCGCAGCTGACGGCCGACGAGCTCGAGGCGCTGCTGCCGACCCTGTCCGCCGGGATGATCCCCAAGATGGAGGCCTGCCTGCGGGCGGTGCGCGGGGGAGTCCCCAAGGCGCACGTCTTCGACGGCCGGGTCGCCCACGCGCTGCTGCTCGAGGTCTTCACCGACGAGGGCGTCGGCACGCAGGTCGTGCCTGGGGCGGCGTCATGAGCGCACCTGCGCCGAGGCGAGTCGGCTCCGGGCCGCTGCTCGACCGTTGGCGTGCCTCGATCCTCCCGACGTACGGCACGCCGTCGCTCGCCTTGGTCCGCGGGCAGGGCGCCCTCGTGTGGGACGCCGACGGTCGCCGCTACCTCGACCTGCTCGCCGGCATCGCCGTCAACGCCCTCGGCCACGCCCACCCGGCCGTCGTGGAGGCGGTCTCGACCCAGGTCGCCACGCTTGGGGCACGTCTCCAACCTGTACGCCGCCGAGCCCCCGATCCGGCTGGCCGAGCGGCTGCTGGCGCTGGCCGGGCGGCCCGGGCGGGTCTTCTTCGCCAACTCCGGCGCGGAGGCCAACGAGGCCGCGTTCAAGGCGACCCGCCGCACCGGCCGCACCCGCGTCGTCGTCGCCGCGGGGGGCTTCCACGGCCGCACGATGGGCGCGCTCGCGCTGACCGCGCAGCCGGCGAAGGCCGACCCGTTCCGCCCGCTGCCCGGCGACGTCGCCGTCGTGCCGTACGGCGACGTCGAGGCCCTGGCCGCGGCCGTCGGACGACGCGACCGCGGCGATCCTGCTGGAGCCGATCCAGGGCGAGGGCGGCGTGGTCGTCCCCCCGCGGGCTACCTGCGCGCCGCGCAGGCGGCGGCCCGCGCGCACGGGGCGCTGCTCTGGCTGGACGAGGTGCAGACCGGGGTGGGGCGCACCGGGCACCTGGTTCGCCTACCAGGCCGAGGGCGTCGAGCCCGATCTGGTCACCCTGGCGAAGGGGCTGGGCGGCGGGCTGCCCATCGGCGCCCTGCTGGCCTTCGGCGACGCCGCCGGGCTGCTCGGGCCGGGCTCGCACGGCAGCACGTTCGGCGGCAACCCGGTCTGCTGCGCGGCGGCCCTCGCGGTCCTCGACACCGTGGAGTCCGAGGGGCTGCTCGGCCGGGCGGCCGCCCTCGGCGAGCGGCTGGCCGCCGCCGTCGACGGGCTCGGACATCCCCTGGTCGCCGGGGTGCGCGGCCGCGGACTGCTGCTCGGCATCGTGTTGGCGCTAGCCGATCGCGGCCGGCGTCGAGGCCGCCCTGCGCGACCGGGGCTGTGCTGGTCAACGCGGTGGAGCCCGACGTCGTCCGGCTGGCGCCCCCGCTCGTGCTCACCGACGACGACGTCGACGACTTCCTCGCGGTGCTGCCCGCCGCGCTCGACGCGGCGCGTGCGGCCGCCGAGGCAGACCCGGCGACCGAGGGGGAGGCGTGATGGCCGTCGCCCACACCAAGACCGCGCGCCGCCAGCGCATCGTGGATCTGCTGGGCCACCACCGGGTGCGCAGCCAGAGCGAGCTCGCGGCCCTGCTCGCCGCCGAGGGCGTGGTGGTCACGCAGGCCACGTTGTCGCGCGACCTCGACGAGCTCGGCGCCATCAAGCTGAGGGCCCCCGACGGCCTCGTCTACGCCGTGCCGGCCGAGGGCGGCGACCGCACGCCGGTGCCGTACCCCGACGCGCACGCGGGCCTCACCCGGCTGGCGCGGCTGTGCGAGGAGCTGCTCGTCTCGGCCGACTCCTCCGGCAACCTCGTCGTCCTGCGTACGCCACCCGGCGCCGCCCAGTACCTCGCCTCGGCGGTCGACCACACCCTGCTGCCGCAGGTGATCGGCACCGTCGCCGGCGACGACACGGTGCTGCTCGTCTGCCGCGAGCCGCTGGGCGGCGCCGAGGTGGCGGCCACCTTCCTCGCCCTCGCCGAGGGCCGCGACTGCCGACCTGACCACCGACCTGACCACCGACCTGACCACCGACCCCAACCCCGGCACCACCCCATCGAACGGAGCACACCCGTGACCGAGCGCGTCGTCCTCGCCTACTCAGGAGGCCTCGACACCTCCGTCGGCATCGGCTGGATCGCCGAGCAGACCGGCGCGGAGGTGATCGCCGTCGCCGTCGACGTCGGGCAGGGCGGCGAGGACCTCGACGTCATCCGCGAGCGCGCCCTGGCCTGCGGAGCCGTCGAGGCCGAGGTGGCCGACGCCCGCGACGAGTTCGCCGACGAGTACTGCCTGCCGGCGCTGAAGGCGAACGCGCTCTACATGGACCACTACCCGCTGGTGTCGGCGCTCAGCCGGCCGGTCATCGTCAAGCACCTGGTCGACGCGGCCAAGAAGCACGGCGCCTCGACCGTGGCGCACGGCTGCACGGGCAAGGGCAACGACCAGGTCCGCTTCGAGGTCGGCATCGGCGCGCTCGCGCCCGACCTGTCCTGCCTGGCGCCGGTGCGCGACCTCGCCCTGACGCGCGACAAGGCCATCGACTACGCCGAGCAGCACGAGCTGCCCATCGACGTCACCAAGAAGTCGCCGTACTCCATCGACCAGAACGTCTGGGGCCGCGCGGTCGAGACCGGCTTCCTCGAGGACATCTGGAACGCCCCCATCGAGGACGTCTACTCGTACACCTCGGACCCGCACGGTCCAGCGCGACCCCGACGAGGTGATCATCACCTTCGCCGAGGGCAAGCCGGTCGCCATCGACGGCCGCCCGGTGACGATGCTCCAGGCGATCGAGGAGCTCAACCGGCGGGCCGGGGCGCCAGGGGGTCGGCCGGCTGGACATCGTCGAGGACCGCCTGGTCGGCATCAAGAGCCGCGAGGTGTACGAGGCCCCGGGCGCCATCGCGCTGATCACCGCCCACCGCGAGCTTGAGAACGTCACCGTCGAGCGCGAGCTGGCCCGCTTCAAGCGCGGGGTCGAGCAGCGCTGGAGCGAGCTCGTCTACGACGGCCTGTGGTTCTCGCCGCTCAAGTACGCCCTCGACGGCTTCATCGACGAGGCCAGCGAGCACGTCTCCGGGGACATCCGGATGGTGCTGCACGGCGGGCGCGCGACGGTCAACGGCCGGCGCAGCGAGGAGTCGCTGTACGACTTCAACCTCGCCACGTACGACACCGGCGACACCTTCGACCAGTCCCTGGCCAAGGGCTTCGTGCAGCTGTGGGGCCTGCCGAGCCGGCTGGCCGCGCGCCCGCGACCAGCGGAAGGGCTGACGTGGCCGAGCAGCCCGGCTCACTGCGGCTGTGGGGCGGCCGGTTCGAGGGCGGGCCGGCCGACGCGCTGGCCGCGCTGTCCCTGTCGGTGCACTTCGACTGGCGGCTGGCGCCGTACGACCTGGCCGCGTCGCGGGCGCACGCCCGCGTCCTGCACCGGGCCGGGCTGCTGGACGACGACGAGCTCGCGCAGATGCTGGAGGCCCTCGACGGGCTGGAGCGCGATGTCGCCAGCGGGGACTTCGCGCCGACGCCGGCCGACGAGGACGTGCACACGGCGCTGGAGCGCGGACTGGTCGAGCGGCTCGGCTCGCTCGGCGGCAAGCTCCGCGCCGGGCGCAGCCGCAACGACCAGGTGGCGACGGACTTCCGGCTGTACCTGCGGGCCGAGTCCCGCCGGGTGGTCCTCGCCCTGGCCGACCTGCAGGAGGCGCTCGTCGACCAGGCCGAGCGCCATGTCGACTCCGCCGCCCCCGGCTTCACCCACCTCCAGCACGCCCAGCCGGTGTCGTTCGGCCACCAGCTGGCCAAGCACGCCCATGCCTTCGCCCGCGACATCGGGCGGCTGCGCGACTGGGACGCCCGCACGGCGTACTCGCCGCTCGGCGCCGGCGCGCTCGCCGGCTCGTCGCTCCCGCTCGACCCGCTGGCGACGGCGGCCGAGCTCGGCTTCGCCGGGGCGATCGCCAACTCCATCGACGCGGTGTCCGACCGCGACTTCGCCGCGGAGTTCCTCTTCGCCGCCGCGATGATCGGCGTCCACCTCTCGCGGCTCGGGGAGGAGGTCTGCCTGTGGGCCTCGCGCGAGTTCGGCTGGGCGGCGCTCGACGACGCGTACTCGACCGGCTCGTCGATCATGCCGCAGAAGAAGAACCCGGACGTGGCCGAGCTGGCGCGCGGCAAGGCCGGCCGGCTGATCGGCCACCTGACCGGGTTGCTGGCCACCCTCAAGGGCCTGCCGTTCGCGTACAACCGCGACCTGCAGGAGGACAAGGAGCCGGTCTTCGACGCCGTCGACACGCTGCTGCTCGTGCTCCCGGCGGTGACCGGGCATGGTGCAGACGCTGCGGTTCGACACCGAGCGGATGGCCGCCGCGGCCCCGGAGGGCTTCGCGCTCGCCACCGACATCGCCGAGTGGCTGGTGCGCCAGGGGCTGCCGTTCCGCGACGCCCACGAGGTGGCCGGCTCCTGCGTGCGGTACTGCGAGGCCCGCGGCCTCGAGCTCGCCGACCTCACCCCGGACCAGCTCCTGGAGATCTCCCCGCGGCTGTCGCCGCGAGGTGATGGGGGTGCTCACCGTCCGCGGGTCGATGGAGGCCCGGTCGGCGTTCGGCGGGACGGCGCCGGCGCGCGTGGCCGAGCAGCTGGCGGCCTTGCGCCGCGAGATCGCGGCCGGCCGCTCATGGGCTCAGGCGCGCTGAGGCCCGGCCGGCTCCGCCGGTCCTTCTTCGCCCGGCCGCCGTGGGCGGTGGCGCCGGACCTGCTCGGCTGCGTGCTGGAGCAGCCGCGGCGACGAGGGCGTGGTCGCGGTCCGGCTGGTCGAGGTCGAGGCGTACGCGGGCGGCGAGGATCCCGCCTCGCACGCCTGGCGCGGCCGGACGGCGCGCAACGCGGCGATGTACGGGCCGCCCGGGACGCTCTACGTGTACTTCATCTACGGCATGCACTGGTGCCTCAACGTCGTCTGCGAGGCGGAGGGGACCCCGGCCGCGGTGCTGCTGCGGGCGGGAGAGGTGGTGGTGGGGGCCGAGCCCGGCGACGCCGGCGGCGGACGGCGGCCCGCGACCTGGCCCGCGGGCCGGCCCGGCTGGCGCAGGCGCTGGGCGTGGACGGGTCGGCCGACGGCGCGGACCTGCTCGCCGCAGACGCACGGCTGCTCGATCCGCGGCCGGCCGGCCGGCGCCGCCGCCGGCGATCGAGTCGGGCCCGCGGGTGGGGGTGGTCCGGGCCGCCGACACGGCCTGGCGGTTCTGGATCGCCGGCGACCCGGCCGTGAGCGCCTACCGACCCGGCGGCCGGGCGCGGGGCCGCGATGCGGGAGGATCGGGCGCGTGACGCACATCCTCGACGAGCTGCAGTGGCGCGGCGTGCTCGCGCAGACGCACCGACCACGACGCCCTGCGCGCGGCGCTCGACGCCGGTCCGGTCACCTTCTACTGCGGGTTCGACCCGACCGCGCCGAGCCTGCACTTCGGCAACCTCGGCCAGCTGATCACCATGCGCCGGCTGCAGCAGGCGGGCCACCGGCCGATCGGGCTGGTCGGCGGGGCCACCGGGCTGATCGGCGACCCGTCCGGGCGCACCAGCGAGCGGGTGCTGAACGAGGCCGAGGTCGTCGAGTCCTGGGTCGCCAGGATCCGCTCGCAGGTCGAGCGCTACCTCGACTTCGACGGGCCGGTCGCGGCGACGATGGTCAACAACCTCGACTGGACCGCGCGAGCTGTCGGCCCTCGACCTGCTGCGCGACATCGGCAAGCACTTCCCGGTCAACCGGATGCTCGACCGCGAGGCGGTGAGCGCGCGGCTGGAGGCCGGCGGGATCTCCTACACCGAGTTCAGCTACCAGATCCTGCAGTCCCTGGACTTCCTCGAGCTCTACCGGCGCCACGGCTGCGTGCTGCAGACCGGCGGCAGCGACCAGTGGGGCAACATCACGGCGGGCGTCGACCTGATCCGCCGGGTCACCGCGGGGGAGCCGCACGGGCTGGCCCACGCCCTGTCGACGACCCTGCTCACCAAGGCCGACGGCACCAAGTTCGGCAAGACCGACGACGGCGCCGTCTGGCTCGACCCCGAGCTCACCTGCCCGTACGCCTTCTACCAGTACTTCCTCAACGTCGACGACGCCGACGTGCCGAGCCTGCTGCGCTACTTCACCTTCCGCAGCCGCGACGAGATCGAGGACCTCGAGGCGCAGGTGGCCGCGCAGCCGGCGGCCCGGGCGGCCCAGCGCGTCCTGGCCGAGGACCTCACCACGCTGGTGCACGGGGCCGTCGAGCTCGAGGCGGCCCAGCAGGCCAGCCGGGCGCTGTTCGGGCAGGGCGACCTCGCCGCGCTGCCGCCGGGCGCGCTCGAGGCGGCGCTGCGCGAGGCGGGCCTGCGTCGGCGCCGACCCGGCGGCCACGATCGCGGACCTGCTCGTGGCGACCGGCCTGGCGGCGAGCAAGGGCGCCGCCCGGCGCACGGTGGCCGAGGGCGGGGCGTACCTCAACAACGTCCGCGTCGAGGACCCCGCCGCGGTGCCGGCCGCGCGAGTCGCGGCTCGGCGGGCGGTTCCTCGTGCTGCGCAGGGGCCGCAAGGCCTTCGCGGGCGTGGAGTACCGCGCCTGAGCGGGGGCCCCAGCGTCGCCGCGCGACCCGCTGACCTGCGGCTATGCCGCCAGGGCGACCCCGATTTGACGCTGGGGCGGCGGCCTCCGTATGGTTGCACCTTGTCGCGCCGAGAGGAACGGACGCCCACGAGGTGGCCGGTCTCGCGCGAACCCCACACCGCATGG
>CAWFSE010000003.1:0-260000 GCA_963818455.1 uncultured Actinomycetota bacterium | reverse complement strand
CCGTGATTCCGGGAGTAGTGGCGAGCGAAAGCGGATGAGGCTAAACCGTGTGCGTGTGATACCCGGCAGGGGTTGCGTGATTCGGGGTTGTGGGACTGCTGAGCAGGGTCTGCCGATCCTGCCAGGGAGTCAGAAACCGTTGTTGTAGGCGAAGGCATGCGAAAGGTCCGGCGTAGAGGGTAAGACCCCCGTAGCCGAAACATCGACGGCTCCCTAGCGTCATCCCAAGTAGCACGGGGCCCGAGAAATCCCGTGTGAATCTGGCGGGACCACCCGCTAAGCCTAAATATTCCCTGGTGACCGATAGCGGACTAGTACCGTGAGGGAATGGTGAAAAGTACCCCGGGAGCGGAGTGAAATAGTACCTGAAACCGTGTGCCTACAAGCCGTGGGAGCGTCGTTGGCTTCGGCCAGCCGTGACTGCGTGCCTTTTGAAGAATGAGCCTGCGAGTTTGCGGTGTGTGGCGAGGTTAACCCGTGTGGGGAAGCCGTAGCGAAAGCGAGTCCGAATAGGGCGATTGAGTCGCATGCTCAAGACCCGAAGCGGAGTGATCTAGCCATGGGCAGGTTGAAGCGGGGGTAAGACCGCGTGGAGGACCGAACCCACCAGGGTTGAAAACCTGGGGGATGACCTGTGGTTAGGGGTGAAAGGCCAATCAAACTCCGTGATAGCTGGTTCTCCCCGAAATGCATTTAGGTGCAGCGTCGTGTGTTTCTTGCCGGAGGTAGAGCACTGGATAGGCGATGGGCCCTACCGGGTTACTGACCTTAGCCAAACTCCGAATGCCGGTAAGTGAGAGCGCGGCAGTGAGACTGTGGGGGATAAGCTCCATGGTCGAGAGGGAAACAGCCCAGAGCATCGACTAAGGCCCCTAAGCGTACGCTAAGTGGGAAAGGATGTGGAGTCGCAGAGACAACCAGGAGGTTGGCTTAGAAGCAGCCACCCTTGAAAGAGTGCGTAATAGCTCACTGGTCAAGTGATTCCGCGCCGACAATGTAGCGGGGCTCAAGCGTACCGCCGAAGTCGTGTCATTCACGCGATAGCTTGAGGACTTGTCCTCCAGGCGCGTGGATGGGTAGGGGAGCGTCGTGTGCCGGGTGAAGCAGCGGCGGTAGCCAGTCGTGGACGGTTCACGAGTGAGAATGCAGGCATGAGTAGCGATACAGACGTGAGAAACGTGTGCGCCGAATGACTAAGGGTTCCTGGGTCAAGCTGATCTGCCCAGGGTAAGTCGGGACCTAAGGCGAGGCCGACAGGCGTAGTCGATGGACAACCGGTTGATATTCCGGTACCCGCTTTGAAGCGCCAATGCCGAACCCAGTGATGCTAAGCGCCGTGAAGCCGGCCCGAGCCTTCGGGCGAGGGGAGTGGTGGAGCCGCCGAACCAGACCTGGTAGTAGGTAAGCGATGGGGTGACGCAGGAAGGTAGTCCAGCCCGGGCGGTGGTTGTCCCGGGGTAAGGGTGTAGGGCGAGTGATAGGTAAATCCGTCACTCACGTGGCTGAGACCTGATGCCGAGCCGATTGTGGTGAAGTGGATGATCCTATGCTGTCGAGAAAAGCCTCTAGCGAGTTTCATGGCGGCCCGTACCCTAAACCGACTCAGGTGGTCAGGTAGAGAATACCGAGGCGTTCGGGTGAACTATGGTTAAGGAACTCGGCAAAATGCCCCCGTAACTTCGGGAGAAGGGGGGCCATCGCTGGTGATGGGACTTGCTCCCTGAGCTGGGGGTGGCCGCAGAGACCAGCGAGAAGCGACTGTTTACTAAAAACACAGGTCCGTGCGAAGTCGTAAGGCGATGTATACGGACTGACGCCTGCCCGGTGCTGGAACGTTAAGGGGACCGGTTAGTCGACTTTCGGTGTGGCGAAGCTGAGAACTTAAGCGCCAGTAAACGGCGGTGGTAACTATAACCATCCTAAGGTAGCGAAATTCCTTGTCGGGTAAGTTCCGACCTGCACGAATGGCGTAACGACTTCTCGACTGTCTCAACCATAGGCCCGGTGAAATTGCACTACGAGTAAAGATGCTCGTTTCGCGCAGCAGGACGGAAAGACCCCGGGACCTTTACTATAGCTTGATATTGGTGTTCGGTTCGGCTTGTGTAGGATAGGTGGGAGACTGTGAAGCGGGCACGCCAGTGTTCGTGGAGTCGTCGTTGAAATACCACTCTGGTCGTGCTGGATGTCTAACCTGGGTCCGTGATCCGGATCAGGGACAGTGTCTGGTGGGTAGTTTAACTGGGGCGGTTGCCTCCTAAAGAGTAACGGAGGCGCCCAAAGGTTCCCTCAGCCTGGTTGGCAATCAGGTGTTGAGTGTAAGTGCACAAGGGAGCTTGACTGTGAGACCGACGGGTCGAGCAGGGACGAAAGTCGGGACTAGTGATCCGGCGGTGGCTTGTGGAAGCGCCGTCGCTCAACGGATAAAAGGTACCCCGGGGATAACAGGCTGATCTTCCCCAAGAGTCCATATCGACGGGATGGTTTGGCACCTCGATGTCGGCTCGTCGCATCCTGGGGCTGGAGTCGGTCCCAAGGGTTGGGCTGTTCGCCCATTAAAGCGGTACGCGAGCTGGGTTTAGAACGTCGTGAGACAGTTCGGTCCCTATCCGCTGTGCGCGTAGGAGTCTTGAGAAGGGCTGTCCCTAGTACGAGAGGACCGGGACGGACGAACCTCTGGTGTGCCAGTTGTTCTGCCAAGGGCATGGCTGGTTGGCTACGTTCGGGAGGGATAACCGCTGAAAGCATCTAAGCGGGAAGCCTGCTTCGAGATGAGGACTCCCACCCCCTTGAGGGGGTAAGGCTCCCAGTAGACGACTGGGTTGATAGGCCGGATGTGGAAGCCCGGTAACGGGTGGAGCTGACCGGTACTAATAGGCCGAGGGCTTGTCCTCAGTTGCTCGCGTCCACTGTGTTGGTTCTGAAGCAACGAACAGTCGGGCTATGTCACGGTGTCCGGTTGACATCTTCATAGTGTTTCGGTGGTCATAGCGTGAGGGAAACGCCCGGTTACATTCCGAACCCGGAAGCTAAGCCTTACAGCGCCGATGGTACTGCAGGGGGGACCCTGTGGGAGAGTAGGACGCCGCCGAACAATCTTTCAATGAGGGCCATCCCAGTCGGGATGGCCCTCATTGCTTTGTTCTCACGGTTGCGCCTGCGGCCCAGCCGACCATGATGGCGTCAGATGCGCCGGCGACAGCGGAGGTCCCTATGGCGGGCAAGGCAGACGGTCATCGTTCCGGCGGGTCCGCCGGCGGCCAGCGCTCCTCGGGGGGCGGATCGCGAGCAGGCTCCTCAGGCGGCGGGCCGCGGCGCCTCCGGCGGTCGACCGCCGGCGAAGGGCGGGTCGAAGGGCGGGTCAAGGGCGGCCAAGGGCGGGTCGACGGGCGGGTCGAAGGGCGGAGCCAGGGCGGGTCCGATGGGCGGGTCGAGGGGCGGGTCCTCGACCGGCGGGGGCCGGGGCGGCTCGTCCGGTCGGCCGCCGTCCAGGTGCTGCTGGCCGACCGGCCGGGTCGGGCTCAGGCGCAGCGTCCGGCGGGGGCTCACGGACCGGCGGACCTGCGCGCCCGTCCTCGGGGCGCCCGACGACGGGCGGATCGGGCGGCCGCGCGGCGGGCGGCAGCGGCCGCGGCGGGTCGAGCCGGGATGAGCGCGGCGGCTCGGCCGCGGGTACGCGAAGCGGATCGTCAGGCCGCCCGTCGGCGTCGGGGCCCCGCGGCGGCAAGCCCGAGGGGGCGCGGACCGGGCCCGCGGCTGGTGCGCGCGGCGGCTCGAGTCGGGGGAGCGGCGGTCAGCCGCCTCGCCGTTCGTCTGATCCGCGGGGCGGTCCGCGGGAGGGCGGCCGGGGGCCGGCGGATCGATCGCGCACCGAGCGGCCGGCTTCCGATCGCGCTCCCCTCGACGCGGGTCCGCCGATCCCCGACGAGATCACCGGCTCGGAGCTGGATCCCGAGGTCCGCCGCGAGCTGCTCACGCTGTCCAAGGTGCACAGCGACCTGGTGGCCCGGCACCTGGTGATGACCGGCGAGCTGCTGGGCGTCCAGCCGGAGCTGGCCTATGCCCACGCGCAGGCCGCCCGGCGGTATGGCAGCCGCTTGGCCGTGGTGCGCGAGGCGAGCGGCATCGCCGCGTACGGCGCCGGCAAGTACGGCGAGGCGCTGGCCGATCTGCGCGCCTACCGGCGGATGTCCGGCCGGCTCGACCACCTGCCGATGGAGGCCGACTGCGAGCGCGGGCTCGGGCGGCCGGACCGGGCACTGGCCGTCGCCTCGACCCCGGAGGCCCAGCGGCTCGATGTCGCGGCGCGGGCCGAGCTGCGGATGGTCGTGTCCGGCGCGCGCCGGGACCTGGGCCAACCCGAGGCCGCGGTCACCGCCCTGCAGACGCCCGAGCTGCGCCGGCGGGTCGACGAGGGGTGGTGGGCGCGGCTGGCCTACGCGTACGCCGAGGCGCTGCTGGAGGTGGGTCGCCGCGACGAGGCGATGACCTGGTTCGGCCGCTCGGCGGACGCCGACCGCGAGGGCGACACCGACGCCGCCGAGCGGTTGGCCGAGCTCGAGGGGTTCAGCTTCGCCGAGATCGTCGAAGACGACGAGGCTGACGCCTCCGACGAGTCGCGCCGCCTCGGCGAGAGCCGGAGCCGTTCGACTAGGCCGACTCCGCGCGGTCGAGCGCCTTGAGGATTCCGGCGATGTTGGCCGCGTCGGCGTTGAGGTGCTCGAACTTCGCCACGAGCGCCGGGTCGTCGGTGAACGCCCGATAGCGGTCGGCCGTCCGCGCCCGGACCATCGTGACCGTGTGCTCGGCGTCCAGCCCCTGGCTGCGTGCCTCGCTGACGAGGTCGACCCACAGGCGCAGCTCGTCCGCGGACCGCTCCAGCACCTCATCGACCTCGTCGACCGGGCCGAAGTGGCTGAACAGCAGCCTCGTCGGCCGGTACGACCGGAAGCGGTCCAGGGTGTCGAGGGCCAAGGCCAGGTCGAAGTCCGGCGGGGGCGTCGTCGGCCGGAGGTCCTGCGTCTCGGGGATCCAGATGCCGGCGGCGTCGCCGACGTACAGGTCGCCGGTGGCCGAGTCGACCAGGCCGATGTGGTGGCTTGCGTGGCCCGGTGCGTGGTGTGCCTGCAGCGTGCGCCCGCCGCCGAGGTCGATCTCGCCGTACGCGCCGATCGCGTCGATCCGCTCGGCGGCAGGTCGGGGCGAGCGGCCCGAAGACGTCGTCGAGCACGCTGCCGAAGACCAGGCGAGCGCTGGCCATCAGCCGGGTGGGATCGGCGAGGTGCCGGGCGCCGCGCTCCTGCACGACGATCCGGGCCTTGGGGTAGAGCCGAGCCAGGTCGCCGACGCCGCCTGCGTGGTCCAGGTGGATGTGGGTGACGACCAGGACCGCGAGATCGTCCGGCCCGACTCCCAGGCCCTCCAGCGCCGCGGCCACCACGGGAGCGCTGGCCGCGGTGCCGGTCTCGATCAGGCAGGGCCGCTCGCCGAGGATCGCGTACGCGGCGGTGATGCCCTCGTAGCCGGACATCCTCGTGTCGAGGGCGAAGACGTCCTGGCCGAGCGGAACGGGCGCCGGGGCGGTGTCCACAGGCACGGCGCCTCCTCGCTTGTCCCCAACCTGGCAGCAGGGGCTGCCGGGCGCTGGCTTCGGCTGTGAGCCTAGGACTGCAGCCGCACCCCCGCGTCGAAAGGCCCGCCATGACCGCCTCCCAGGCCCCCGCCCCCTCGCCCGGCGACCCGCCCGAGCCGCGCAACCACGTCGAGCTCGTGGGTCGGCTCGCCGCCGACCCGCTGCCGCGGGTGCTGCCGAGCGGGGACGAGGTGCTCACGGTGCGGCTGGTGGTCCAGCGGCCCGAGGGCTCCGCCGGCCCGGCCGTCGACACCCTGGACTGCGCCGCCTGGACCCCCGGGGCCCGCCGGCTGGTGGGCCGGTGGCGGTCGGGCGACGTCGTCGCGGTCGAGGGCGCGCTGCGCCGCCGCTTCTGGCGCACCCCGACCGGGCCGGCCAGCCGCTACGAGGTCGCCGTCGAAGGGGGGCGCCGGTTGCTCAAGGGCCGCGGCGGGAGCGCCTCGGCGTCGAAGGCCCGCATGACCAGGCCGCTGCGCGGCTTCGGGCCGAACGACGTGCTCTTGCGCGGCATCCGGACCCCTTCATGGGCCAGCCGCACCACCAGTTCGACGGGCGCCGCCGGCAGCAGGACGGCGACGCCGTGACCGCCGCGCGCCGCGGCGTGGGTGTCGGCGACCGTGTGGTGGTAGCCCACCGCGCGTACGCCGACCGGCCAGCAGGCGCCCAGGACCCCGTGGTGCAGCAGCGACACCGCCAGCGCGCGCCACGACGCTGGCCGGTCGGCCGGAGGGGCCGAGCGCACCGCGGCGTCCCATCCGTCGACCAGCACGGCCCGGCGGGAGCGGGCGTCGGCCACGGCCAGGACGCTCAGCGGCTCGGGCCACCGGGCCGTCGCCACCGTCGCGGCCCAGGCCGCGTCGTCGGCCACCGAGGCCCAGGGGGTGTCCACCACCCGCGCGCGGCCGCGCAGGCGATCGACCGCATCGTCGAAGCCGAGGCCCGAGACGGCGCGATGGATCGGCCCCAGGGCGAGCGGCTGCACCGCCGGCTCGACCAGCAGCGCGAGCCCCCGGTCCCAAGGGCCCGGACCCTCGGCGTGGCGCAGCGACCGGGCCACCCGCTGGTAGGCCGCCCACCGGTGGTGGCCGTCGGCCAGCAGCGCCCGGCGCCCGGCGAGGTCGCGGCCGATCGCGGCCAGCGAGTCGGGTCCTCGACCCGGTGGATCGACTGGCGGGCGCCGTCGGGGGCCCAGGCCTCGACCACCGGGTCGCCGCCGGGGTCGCGCAGCACGGCGGCCACCGCGCCGTCCGACGCGGGCTCGAGCTGGAGCAGGATCGGCTCGAACTGCGCCCGCGCCCGCCGCATCAGGGCCGCCCGATCGCGCACCGGGCCGGGCATGACCTCCTCGTGGGGGAGCACCCCCGACGCGTACCCGCCGGCCTCCGGCTCCGGCGGGTGGTGCGGCACGGCCACCGCGGCCAGCAGGCCGACCAGGCTCCCGGCGGCCCCGGACTGGGTGAGCACGTAGTACGCCGGCCGCGCGTCGCGCGCGAGCACGCCGCTGCGGCGCCAGCCGGCCAGCTCCTGCGCGGCCGCCGCGTACCGGGCCGCGCCGCCGCGCGGTCGCGTCAACCGGATCACGTTGTGCGGGTCCAGGGCCTCAAGCGCGGGCACGGCGCGTCGCTCGACCACGTCGTACGGCGGCGAGGTGACCGCCCCGACCTGCTGGCGGGCGAAGCGCAGCCCCTGAAACGGCGCCGCGTCCAGCCCCGGGCCGGCGCCGCCCTCGGCCGGCCGCACCCGCTTCGCGCTCATCCCAGGGATCGTACGGTGGGCGCATGCCCGCACCGCGCCTCGTGGACGCCCATGACCTGCTCGTGCTCGACCTCGATGGCGTCGTCTACGTGGGGCCGGCCGCCGTCGCGGGCGCGGCGGCGGCCCTGCGCGCGGTCCGCGCCGACGGGCTTGCGGTCGCGTTCGCGACGAACAACGCGTCGCGCTCGGCCGAGGCCGTGGCGGCCCACCTGCGCGCGCTCGGTGTGCAGGCCGAGGCCGCCGAGGTGGCGACCGCGGCCCAGGCCGCCGCCGCGTCTGCTCCGAGACGAGCTCGCGCCCGGGGTCCACCGTGCTGGTGATCGGATCGTCGGCGCTGGCCGAGGAGGTCCGAGCGGTGGGCCTGAGCCCGGTGTCGCGCACCGACCCGGGTGACGGCGCCGCGCCCGTCCGCCCGGCGGCCGTGGTGCAGGGCTACGACCCCGGCCTCGGCTGGGCGGACCTCGCGGCCGCGGCGTACGCCGTGTCGGCGGGCGCGCTCTGGGTGGCGACCAACCTGGACACGACGCTGCCGACCGCGGAAGGGCTGGCGCCGGGCAACGGCGCCCTGGTCGGGGCGGTGGCGGCGGCGGTGGGCCGGCCTCCCGACCGGTCGGCGGGCAAGCCCGCGGGCGGCCTGCTCAGGCTGGCGGCGGACCGGGTGCAGGCGCACCGGCCGCTGCTGGTGGGGGACCGCCTCGACACCGACATCGAGGCCGCGACCCGGGCCGGGTGGCCAAGCCTGCTGGTGCTCACCGGGGTGACGGACGCGGCCGACCTGGCCGCCGCGCCGCCGGCGCAGGCGGCCCGACCACGTGGGCGCGGACCTCGGCGCGCTGCTCGACCCGCCCGAGGTGGCGCGGTGGGACGCCGGCGAGCGCCCGCTGGCTGTGCGGGCCGTGGTCGGGGTGGGTGGAGGGCGGAGAGGTCCACCTGGAGCGCGGGCGGCGGCCGGCGCGGGTCGCGTCGCGGACTGGCTGGCCGGGGTGCGGGTCGCCTGCGCGGCGGCCTGGTCGGCCGGCGAGGTCGCCGCCGAGGTGCCTTCGGAGGTGTGGGAGCGGGTGGGCGGGACCCGCCCGCCGTCCTGAGCGCGCCGCGGGACGCAGGCGCCGGGCGCCGGGCCTACAGCATCGAGCGGATGTGGAGCAGGTCGCGCAACGGGGCGTCGATCTTGAACTGCCCGGTGGCCCACGCGTGGACGAGTCCGAGCGACCCGTCCACCAGGGCGACCAGGTCGTCGCTGTGGACGGTGATCCGCACCTGCGCCTTCGGCGACGGCTCGGTGGTGACGTCGGTGAGCCCCTCTTGATGCAGTCGCCCGGTGAAGATCAGGTCGAGATCCGGGATGCGGCAGGACAGGGTGCGATCGAGCACATGCTGCGCCCGGGTCTCGGGGTCGACCCCCGCGAGCCGCTCCGCCAGCGTCGCCAGCGCGGCACGGCAGTCCTCCTCGCTGGCCATGGTCCATCCGTCCTCGTCGCTGGAGATTCGGTCGGACGCTAGCGCAACGGTTCGGGCGCCGTCGCGGCCCGGTCCGCCCCGAGTGGGCCGGTCGCCGCCGCCACAGGCCGCGGCTTGGGTAACGTGGCCCCATGGTCATGGACGCCCTGCGCGGCTATCTGCAGCTTGCCAACGGACTCACCGACGTGACGCGTCAGCGCGCCCTCGCCGCCGCCAAGGCCCTCGCGGCCAGCGGCACCGAGGTGCTGACCGATGCCTCGTCGGTGCCCGCCAACGTCAGCCGGCAGGTGCAGGCGCTGGCCGACGACCTGCTGGCCACCTCGCGGAGCAACCGCGATCTGCTCGTCGGGCTGGTCCGCTCGGAGGTCGAGCGCACGGTCGGGGTGCTGGGCCTCGCCTCCGGGGATGACATGGAGTCGGTCGCCGTGCATGTGCGCAGGATCGAGCGCCGGGTGGACGACATCGATGCCCGGCTGAGGGCGGCCGTCGGCCTGTCTGAGCCCCGCGGCGAGCCCCCCGCGAAGAAGGCTCCCGCGAAGAAGGCTCCCGCGAAGAAGGCCCCCGCGAAGAAGGCCCCCGCGAAGAAGGCCCCGGCGAAGAAGGCCCCGGCTGCGCCGGCGCCGCCGCGTCGGTCGAGCCCGCAGCCGACAGCCCCGGCGCCGGATCGTGACCGAGCCGATCGTCGAGGCCACCGCCCGAGGCCTCGCCGCCGAGCCCGAGCCCGCCGAGCCGCCCGAGCGCCCCGAGCCGCCCTCGAGGCCGGCGAATCCGTACAGCCGGCCCTCGACCGGCTCGCCGACCTCGACGCGCTGCCGACCCACGAGCACGTCGAGGTCTACGACGATGTGCACCGGCGGCTGCACGGGGCGCTGTCCGACCTCGACGCCGCGCGCGGCTGAACTCGCCCGGCTGATGGCCCGCCGGGCGCGGCTGGACGCCGAGCTGGTGCGACGGGGGCTGGCCCGCTCGCGCGAGCACGCGGTCGAGCTGATCGCGGCGGGCCGGGTGAGCGTGGGCGGGCTGACCGCGGCCAAGGCGGCGACCCAGGTGGACCCGGCCGCCGCCCTCGTCGTGTCCGCCGACCCGGGCGACCCCCAGTACGCATCTCGCGCCGGGCACAAGCTGGCCGGCGCCCTCGACACGTGGCCGGAGCTGTCGGTGGCCGGCCGCCGGGTCCTGGACGCGGGCGCCTCGACCGGGGGCTTCACCGATGTCGTGCTGCGCCGCGGCGCGGCCTCGGTGGTCGCGGTCGACGTGGGGTACGGCCAGCTGCACTGGCGGCTGCGGTCGGACCCCCGGGTGGAGGTCCGCGACCGCACCAACGTGCGCGACCTGGCGGCCGGCGACGTCGAGCCGGCGCCCGACCTGGTGGTGGGCGACCTGTCGTTCATCTCGCTCGCGGTGGTGCTCCCGGCGCTCGTCGCGGTGGCCGCCGAGGGCGCCGACTTCGTGCTCATGGTCAAGCCGCAGTTCGAGGTCGGCCGCGAGCGGGTCGGCTCGGGGGGAGTGGTGCGAGACCCGGCCTTGCGCGCCGAGGCGGTGCGTAGGATCGGGGCGCGCGGCGCGGAGCTGGGGCTCGGGGCCGCTGGCGTGGTGGCGAGCCCCCTGCCGGGGCCCTCCGGCAACGTCGAGTACTTCATCTGGTTGCGGCGCGGCGCGCCCAGCCTGGACCCGGCGGACGTGGACCGCGCCGTCGAGGAGGGACCTGCCGGATGACCGCCGCGCCGCGCCGCGTCCTGGTGGTGACGCACGCCGGCCGACCCGAGGCCCGCGTCGCCGGGATCGAGGTCGCCACCCAGTTGATGGCCGCCGGCTGTGGCCGTGCGCGTCCCCGAGCCGCACGATCCGGCGCTGTCCTCGCTGGGGCCCGTCCCGGGCGTCGAGGTCGTGCCGGGGGACGACCAGGCCGCGGACGGCTGCGAGCTGGTCGTCGTGATCGGAGGCGACGGCACCCTGCTGCGGGGGGCCGAGCTCGCGCGCCACGCACGAGGTGCCGGTGCTGGGGGTCAACCTGGGCCACGTGGGCTTCCTGGCCGAGGCCGAGGCCGAGGACCTGCACGCCGTGGTCGAGCGGGTGGTCGACCGCCGCTACACCGTCGAGGAGCGGATGAGCCTGGACGTCGTCCTCGTGCGCGACGGGGCCGTGGTGGCCCGGGAGTGGGCCCTGAACGAGGCCAGCGTCGAGAAGGCCTCCCGGGGGCGGATGCTCGAGGTGGTCGCCGAGGTGGACGGCCGCCCGGTGTCCCGATGGGGCTGCGACGGGGTGGTGTGCGCGACCCCGACCGGGTCGACCGCGTACGCCTTCTCCGCCGGCGGGCCGATCGTCTGGCCCGAGGTGCAGGCCCTGCTCATGGTCCCGATCAGCGCACACGCGTTGTTCGCCCGGCCGATGGTCACCTCGCCCGACTCGGTGCTCGCCGTCGAGGTCGTGGGGGCGGGCAAGGGCATCTTGTGGTGCGACGGCCGCCGGGCGCACGACCTCGGCCCCGGCGACCGGATCGAGGTGCGGCGCGGGGCCCGGCCGGTCCGGCTGGCGCGGCTCTACACCGCCCCCTTCGCCAACCGGCTGGTCGCCAAGTTCGCGCTGCCGGTCGAGGGCTGGCGCGGGCAGCCGCGGACAGCCGCACCGTCGGCGAGCTCGGGCCTCGGGGGGTCGGGCGCGGGGGCGCCGGCCGAGGGGCCCGGGTGATCGAGGAGGTCCGGATCCGCGACCTCGGGGTGATCGAGGACGCGGTCCTGCCGCTGGCGCCGGGCCTCACGGTGGTCACCGGCGAGACGGGTGCGGGCAAGACCATGGTCGTGACCGGGCTTGGGCTGCTGCTGGGCGGGCGGGCCGACTCCGGCGCCGTCCGTGCCGGCGCCGCCCGGACGCTGGTCGAGGGCCGGCTCGACGCTCGCCGAGGGCAGCCCCGCCGCGCTGCGGGCGAAGGAGGCCGGGGCCGAGTGGGACGACGGAGTCCTGCTGATCGCCCGTTCGGTGGGCGCGGATGGCCGCTCGCGCGCCCACCTCGGCGGGCGGCAGGCGCCCCTCGCCGTGCTCGGCGAACTCGCCGCCGAGCTCGTCGCGGTGCACGGCCAATCCGACCAGCAGCGGCTGCTCCAGCCGGCTCGCCAGCGGGCCGCCCTGGACCGCTACGCGGGCCCGGCGGTCGGCACGCCGCTGGCGGAGTACCGCATCGCCTACGCCCGGCTGCGCGAGGTCGAGTCCCTGCTCGCCGACCTGGGCGGCCGCCGCGCCGAGCTCGACCGCGAGGCCGCCGAGCTGCGCCTCGGGCTGGCCGAGGTCGAGGAGGTCGGCCCGGCGGCGGGCGAGGACGCCGCGCTCGCGGCCGAGATCGCGGTGCTCGGCCACGCCGATGCCCTCGCCGCCGGCGCCCGCGCGGCCCAGCTGGCCCTCACCGGCGACGAGCAGCAGCCGGAGGCCGGTGACGCGCTCGGCGGGCTGGCCCAAGCCCGTCGGGCCCTCGACGGGGTGCGCGGGCACGATCCCGCCCTCGATGCGATCGCCGACCGGGTGGCCGAGGCCTCGTACGCCGTCGCTGAGGCCGGAGCCGACCTGGCCGCGTACGCCTCCGCGGTCGACGCCGATCCGATCCGGCTGGCCCGGCTGCAGGAGCGCTGGGGCGACTCCAGGGCCTGGCCCGACGGCATGGCGGCTCGCTGGACGCGGCGCTGGCCTGGGCCCAGGGGGCCTCGCTGCGGCTGCTCGACCTCGACGGCTCCGACGAGCGGCTGGAGGCCCTGCGGGCCGAGCGCGCGGACCTGCGCGGGCGGCTCGCCGAGGTGGGGGAGCGGATCTCGGTCGCCCGCGGCGAGGCCGCGGCCCGCTTCTCCGAGGCGGTGTCCGCAGAGCTGTCCGCCCTCGCCATGCCCGACGCGCGGCTGGATGCCGTCGTCGCCCAGACCGAGGACGCCGAGGACGGGCTGGCGGTGGGAGGCCGCACGCTCGCGTACGGCCCAGACGGCCTGGATTCGGTGGAGCTGCGGCTCAGCCCGCACCCCGGAGCGCCGCCCCGCCCCCTGCAGCGGGGGGCCTCGGGCGGCGAGCTGTCGCGCGTGATGCTCGCGGTCGAGGTGGTCTTCGGGGGCGCCGACCCGGTGCCCACCTTCGTCTTCGACGAGGTCGATGCCGGCGTCGGCGGCTCGGCCGCCGTCGAGGTGGGCCGCCGGCTCGCCCGCCTGGCCGAGACCGCGCAGGTGCTCGTCGTCACCCACCTGCCGCAGGTCGCCGCGTTCGCCGACGCCCACCTGGTCGTGGAGAAGGGCGCCGACGGCGCCGTCACCCGCTCCGGCGTGGCCGTCCTCGACGACGCAGGCCGCGCGCGCGAGCTCACCCGGATGCTCGCGGGGCTGGCCGACTCCGAGCTGGGCCGGGCCCACGCCCAGGAGCTGCTCGACCTCGCGGCCCGGGCCAAGGGCGCGGGCTCCCGGGGATAACCGCCCCGCTCTGGCACGATGGCGGGAACTATGAACCTCCGCGAGCGCCTCTCAGGTCTCCGCCGCCAGCAGGGCGAGCCGGAGCCCGGGGTGAGCGGCGTGGTCCGGCTCGACCACCGCACCAAGAACCTCACCAAGCGCCTCAAGCCCGGCGACATCGCGGTCATCGACCACGTCGACCTCGACCGGGTCAGCGCCGAGGCGCTGGTGTCGTGCCAGGTGGGCGCGGTGATCAACGTCGGGCCGAGCATCTCCGGCCGCTACCCCAACCTGGGCCCCGAGATCGTGGTCGACGCCGGCATCCCGCTGCTCGACGAGGTGGGGCCGGAGGTCTTCGGCGGCGCTGACCGAGGGCCAGCGGGTGCGCCTCGACGGCGACATCCTCTACCGCGGCGAGGAGGTGGTGGCCGCGGGCCGGCTGCACACGCCCGAGTCGGTCGCCGACGCCATGGAGGACGCCCGCGCCGGGCTCTCCCGCCAGCTGGAGGCGTTCGCGGGCAACACCATGGAGTACCTCAAGGCCGAGCGCGACCTGCTGCTCGACGGCGTCGGGGTGCCCGACATCCGTACCCGGATCGAGGGCCGCCATGCCCTCGTCGTGGTGCGCGGCTACCACTACAAGGAAGACATCGCGACGCTGCGGTCGTACATCCGCGAGTACCGGCCGGTGCTGATCGGTGTGGACGGCGGCGCGGACGCCCTGGTCGAGGCGGGTCTGAAGCCCGACCTGATCGTCGGCGACATGGACTCGGTGTCGGACGCCTCGCTGCGCAGCGGCGCGGAGCTGGTCGTGCACGCCTACCGGGACGGCCGGGCCCCCGGGCTGGCGCGGCTGGAGTCGCTGGGGCTGTCGGGCGTGGCCTTCCCCGCCACCGGCACCAGCGAGGACATCGCCATGCTGCTGGCCGACGACAAGGGGGCCAGCCTGATCGTGGCCGTCGGCACCCACGCCACGCTGGTGGAGTTCCTCGACAAGGGGCGGGCGGGCATGGCCAGCACGTTCCTGACCCGGCTGCGCGTCGGCGGCAAGCTCGTCGACGTCAAGGGCGTCAGCATGCTCTACCGCAGCCGGATCACCATGTGGCAGCTCGCCCTGCTGCTCCTCGCCGGGCTCCTCGCCGTGGCCGTGGCGATCGCGTCGACGCCCACGGGCCAGGCCTTCCTCGACGTCCTGGGCGCGCGCCTGGACGACTTCGTCTTCTGGCTACAGGGGCTGTTCACGTGATCGATTTCCGCTACCACCTCGTCTCGCTCGTGGCGGTGTTCATGGCCCTCGCGGCTCGGGATCGCGCTGGGCGCCGGTCCGCTCAAGGACCCGGTGGACACAGCCCTCGGCAACCAGACCGAGGAGCTGCGCCAGGAGAAGGAGGAGCTGCGCAGGCAGGTGCGCGACCTCGAGGACCAGCTGGCCTTCGACCAGGAGCTCGCGACGATCTCCGCGCCGTCCGTGCTCGACGGCACGCTCGCGGGGCGCACCGTCCTGCTGGTGTCGCTGCCGGGCTCCGACCCCGAGCAGTTGGCGCTGCTGAAGGGCGCCGCCGAGGTGGCCGGGGCCCGGGTGACGGGGACCGTCGCCGTGCAGGACTCCTACACCGCGCCCGATCAGTCCGGGATCCTCGGCGACCTGGTGGCCAGGCTGGGCGGTGGCGAGGGCGAGACCCCGTACGAGCGCGCCGCCGCCGCCCTGGCCGCCGCCCTGGTGACCGAGTCCGAGGAGGCGGCCGGGCAGGCGACCCCGAGCGGGCAGGCCCTGCTCGCCGCCCTCGTCGAGATCGGCTTCCTGGCCGTCGAGGGCGCCCCGGAGCAGCGGGCCACCCTGGTGCTCACCCTGGCCGGCTCCACTCCGGAGGAGGACGACGCCGCCGAGGCCCAGGCGGCCGCCCTGCTGCCGCTGGTGACCGCCCTCGACGAGGGCGGCGCCGGCGAGGTGCTCGGCGGTCCGGTCGGCTCGGCCGCCGAGGGCAGCCTGATCGCCGGGGTCCGCGACTCCGACGCGCTCAGCGCCGCCATCAGCACCGTCGACGTCGTCAACACCGCCTCCGGTCGCACCGTCGCCGTGCTCGCCCTGGTCGACCAGGGCGAGGGCGTCTCCGGGCAGTACGGCACCGGGCCGGGCGGCGAGTCCCCGGCGGCCCTGGCTGGCGCGGTCCGCTCGCCAGCCGCCGTTCCGTGAGCCGGGCGGTCGGCTTCCGCCGGCCGGCAAGGCGGCTCGCGCAGGCAGCGGCCGGAGCCCTCGCGGCGAGGCTCGCCTGGGAGGCCCTGCAGGCGGGGCCGCCGGGGGGCGCAGCGCGTTGGGCCCGCACCAACCACCGCGGTGAGGACGTCACGCTCCTCGAAGGGCCGGCCTTCGCCCTGGCGGGCGCGCTGGCCGCCGGCGCCGTCGGGGGAGGGGCCAGGATCCGGGCCGCCGCGCTCGTCGCCGCGGCCGGGTCCGGGGCCTTCGGCGCGTACGACGACCTGGCGGGCAGCACCGCGTCCAAGGGCTTCCGCGGCCACCTCGGGGCGCTGCGCCAGGGCGAGGTCACCAGCGGCCTGGTCAAGATCGGCGGCATCGGGGCCACCGGGCTGGTCACCGGCGCGCTGCTGCGGGAGGGGCTCGTCGATCGGGTGCTGGCGGGCGGCGTGGTCGCCGGGATCCGCGAACCTGGTCAACCTCTTCGACCTGCGCCCGGGTCGGGCGCTGAAGGTCGGGCTCGTCGCCGCGGTCCCGCTCGCCGCGGCCGGGGGCCCGGGCGCCGGGGTGGCCGCGACGACCGCTGGCGCCGCCGCCGCGCTGCTGCCCGAGGACCTGCGGCGAGCGGTCGATGCTGGGCGACGCCGGGGCCAACGCGCTCGGCGCCCTGGTGGGCACGGCGTTCGCCGCGGGCGCCTCGCGGCGATCGCTGGCGGCTGGGTCTCGCGGCGCTGGTGGCGCTCACCGCGGCCAGCGAGCGGGTCTCGTACTCGCGGGTCATCGACGGCACGCCCCCACTCGCGTGGCTGGATCGGCTCGGCCGGCGGGCGTGAGCGACGACGTGGGCGGAGGCCGGCCGCCCTGGCGACGGCCCGGCCGCCGGCGGTCGGGGGATCGGACCGCGGGTGGCCACCGGCATCGCGTCGGCGGCGGTGCTGATCGCGGCCATCACCGTGCTGGCCCGGGTCGTCGGCTTCGGGCGGCAGGTCGTCTTCGTGCGCAGCGTCGGCGTCACCTGCCTGAACACCGCGTACACGACGGCCAACGCGATCCCCAACCTGGTCTTCGAGATGGTGATCGGCGGGGCCCTCGCCGCCGTGGTCGTCCCGGTGCTGGCGTCGGCCGCCCAGCGCGGCGACCGCCTCCAGGTGCGCGCCAGCGCCTCGGCGCTGCTCACCTGGTCGGTCCTCGTGCTGGCCCCGATCACGCTGCTCATCGTCGCGCTCGCCGGCCCGTTGACCGCCCTGCTGCTCGGCGACGCCGGCGCCTGCGCGGACTCCTACGAGCAGGTGGCCGACACCTCGGCGCAGATGCTGCGGATCTTCGCCCCGCAGATGCTCTTCTACGGGCTCGCGGTGGTCCTGTACGGCCTGCTGCAGGCCCATCGCCGGTTCGCGGCGCCCGCGCTGGCCCCGCTGGTGTCCAGCCTCGTGGTGATCGCGGCCTATCTCGCGTACGCCGTCGACGCGGGGGAGTCGCGCGGCTCGATCGAGGCCCTCACCACCCGGCAGCTCGCCCTGCTCGCGGGCGGCACGACGCTGGGGGTGATGGCGCTGGCCCTGGTGCCGGCGGTCGCGGCGGGGCGGCTGCGGCTCCGGCTGCGCCCGGCCCTGGCCTTCCCCGACGGCGTGCTGCCGCGGGTGCGGGCCCTCGCCGCCGCGGCGATCGGGCTCGTGGTGGCCCAGCAGGTCGCCACCGCCGTCGCGATCCGGCTGGCCAACGACCGCGGCTCCGAGGGCGCGGTCGGGCGTGTACGTGCTCGCCTGGACGGTCTTCCTGCTGCCGTGGTCGATCCTGGCCGTCCCGCTGGCGACGAGCGCCTTCCCGCAGCTCGCCGCCCGCCACGACGAGGGGGACCGCGCCGGCTGGTCCGCCCTGACCGCCGGGGTGAGCCGCGGGCGTCGTCCTGCTGTCGGCGGTGGCCGCGGCCCTGCTGGCCGCGACCGCGGAACCGGTGGCGCGGGTGCTGGCGCTCGGGGCCCCCGGCCCGTCGGCGACCCAGGAGGTCGCCAGCGCGCTGGTGGCGTTCGCCCCGGGGCTGATCGGCTACGGGCTGCTGGCCCACCTCACCCGGGCCTGCTACGCCGCGCACCGCGGGCGTGCGGCGACCGTCGCGGTCGTGGTCGGATGGGGTGTGGTCGTCGCCGTCCAGCTCTCCCTCGTGTGGCAGGCGTCGCCCGCGGACGTCCCGGCCGCCCTCGGCTGGGGGTCCACCGCCGGGCTGACCGCCGCCGGGGTGCTGCTCATCTGGGTCTCGCGGCGGATCGGGGGCCCCGCGGCCACCGCGGGACTGGCGCGCACCTCGGCGGGGGCGCTGCTGGCCGCCGCCGCCGCGGGCGCCGCGGGCCTGGCCGTCGTGCGGCTCCTCGGCGCCGGCTCGACGCCCTGGCAGGCCCTGGCCGTCTGCGCCGCGGCGGGCGCCGCCGGGGCGGCGGCGGGCCTGGGCGGTGGCCGGCGGTCGTCGACCGCCGCGCCTTGGCCACCCTGCGCGAGCGGAGGCATCGTGCCGCCGCCGGGTAGCCGGGTCGCCCTGGTGCTGGCCACGAGCACCGGCGGGGTCGGCCAGCACATCCGCTCGCTGGCCGAGCAGCTCGTCGCGCGCGGCTGGCAGGTCGCGGTGCTCGGACCGGCGGCGACCGAGGAGCTGTTCGGCTTCACCGCGGCCGGGGCGGCCTTCGCCCCCCTCGAGATCGCGGGCGGGCTGGATCCGGTGGCCGACGCGCGGGCGGCCCGGCGGCTGGCCTCGCTCGTGCGCGGCGCAGACGTGGTGCACGCCCACGGGCTGCGGGCGGGCCTGGTCGGGGCCGCGGCGCTGGGCCGGCTGCGGGGGCGCACCGGGCAGGCCGCCGGCGTACGTCGTGACCTGGCACAACGCGGTGCTGGGCGGGGGGCCCAGGCGCCGGGTCTACGGCTGGCTGGAGGGTGTCGTCGCGCGCTCCGCCGACGTCACCCTCGGGGCGAGCAGCGACCTGGTGGAGCGGGTCCGGGCGCTGGGCGGCGGGGACGCCCGGCTGGGACCGGTGTCCGCGCCTCCGCTGGGGCCGCCGACCCGGCCGCCCGCGGAGGTGCGCGCCGAGCTCGGCGCCGCCGACCGGCCGCTGCTGCTCTGCATCGGCCGGCTGCACCCGCAGAAGGGCTACCCGGTCCTGCTCGACGCCGCGCGCACCTGGGCCGGCCGCGACCCGGTCCCGCTGGTCGCGATCGCCGGGTCTGGCCCCTCCGAGGAGGCCCTGGCCGCGCGGATCGCGGCGGAGGGGCTGCCGGTACGGCTGCTGGGCCGGCGCCTCGACGTGCCGGACCTGCTCGCCGCCGCCTCGGTCGTGGTGCTGCCCAGCGTGTGGGAGGCGCGCGCGCTCGTCGCCCAGGAGGCCCTGCGCGCCGGGGTCCCGCTGGTGGCGACCCGGGTCGGGGGGATCCCCGAGCTGGTGGGCGACGCCGCCCTGCTGGTTCCGTACGGCGACGCCGCCGCACTCGCCGCGGCCGTCGGCCGGGTGCTGGACGACCCGGCGCTGGCCGCCGAGCTGGCGGCCCGCGGCCGGCGCCAGGCGGCGACCTGGCCGGACGACGCGGGCACCGCGGACGCGGTGGTCGGCGTCTACGCCGCCGCGCGTGCGGGGCTGCGGTGAGCGACGTCCGCGCCCGGGTCCACCGGGGGATCCGGCTGATCGCGGCCCTCGGCGTGGGCGCGTCGATCCTGGCCCCGGTGCCCGCGCAGGCCGCGGAATCGGGGCCGCCGCAGGGCCACGTGCTGGTGCTGGGCGTCCCGGGACTCCGCTGGGCCGACGTCACCGAGCAGGGCGACCCCGGCGATCTGGCGGCTGGCCGAGGAGTCGGCCACGGGCGTGCTGTCGGTGCGCAGCGCCCGGTCCCGCACCTGCCCCTCCGACGGCTGGCTCCAGCTGACCACCGGCAACCGCGCCCGCGGCCCAGAGGCCCCCGAGGGGTCGACCGGGTGCCCGCCGCTCGTCGGCGAGACCCCCGAGGGCCGCGGCGCGGTGGTCGACGGCTGGCCGGCGCTGGTGGCCGCCAACGCCGAGCTGCTCTACGACGCCCGGCTCGGGCTGCTCGCGCAGACCGTGCTGGACGCCGGCGGATGTGTGACGGCGGCCGGGCGCGGCGGCGCCGTCGGCGCGGCGGATCTGTCGGGACGGGTGGCGGCGCTACGCCGCGGACCTCGCCGCCATCGACGACCTGCGCGCCTGGAGCGCCCGGTGCCCGCTGGCCGTCTTCGGCTCGGGGGCGCTGCTGGACGGCCCGGGTGCGGCGGGGCCGGCCGAGCCGCACGACGCGCGCCGCGCTGGCCGAGGTCGACCGGTGGGTCGCCCGGATCGAGGCGGCCCGGCCGGCCGGCTCGGTGCTCCTGCTCGCCGGCGTCTCCGCGGTCCAGGACGAGCCGGCGGGCACGCACGTGGCGGTCGCCTCCGGCCCTGGGTTCGCGGTCGGCGACCTGGTCAGCGACATCACGCGGCGCGCTCCGTACGTCGAGCTGTCCGACCTCGCGCCGACCGCGCTGACGGCCCTCGGCCTGGCGGTCCCGGCCCAGATGCCGTACCGGCCCTGGGAGTCGGCCGCGGGCACCGCCGCCCCGGTCGCCGACCGGGTCTCCCGGTACGTCGACATCAACCTGCACGCGACGTTGGTGCTGGGCTACACCGGCCCGTTCTACCTGCTCCTCGTGGTCGGCCAGCTGCTGCTGTACGTCGTGGCGCTGCTCGTCTGGCGCCGCGCCAGGGATCCGCTGGCGCGCACCGGGGCCCTGCGGGCGGCGCAGGTGGCGGGCGTGGCGGCGGCCGGCGTGGTGACGGCGTCCTTCCTGGCCAACCTGATCCCGTGGTGGCGCTCGGCCTCCCCGCTGCCCGCCCTGGTGGCGGTGGTCGGCGGCTTCACGGTCGCGTTCACCGTGGTCGCGTTCACCGGGCCGTGGCGGCGCTGGCTCTTCGGCCCCGCCGGGGCCGCCGCCGCGGTGACCTTCCTGGTGCAGGCCGTGGACATCACCACGGGCGGCCGGCTGCAGATCATGACGCTGGCCGGCTACAACCCCATCACGGCCGGCCGCTTCTGGGGCTTCGGCAACCTGGCGTACGCCGTCTTCGCGACCGGCGCCCTGCTGGCGACCGCCGCGGCGGTCGGCCCCTGGGTCCGGGAGGGCCGCAGGCGCGCCGTGCTGGGGGCGGTGGGCGGCATGGGCCTGCTCTGCCTCGTGCTCGACGGCGCCCCGAGGTTCGGCAGCGACTTCGGCGGGGTGATCGCCCTGGTGCCCGCCTTCGCCGTGCTCGGCCTGCTGGCGGCCGGGCTGTCGGTGTCCTGGCAGCGGCTGGCCCTCTTCACGCTGGCGGGCGGGCTCGCCGTGGCCCTGCTGGCCTGGGTCGACTACCTGCGGCCGGCGGGGGACCGCACCCACTTCGGCCGGTTCGTCGCCGACCTCATCGACGGAGACGCGTGGGTCGTCGTCCAGCGCAAGCTCGAGGCGAACGCATCCCTGCTCACCCGCAGCGTCTTCACCCTGCTGGTGCCGCTGGCGCTGCTCTTCGTGTGGTGGCTGCTGAGGCGGCCCACCGGCCCGCTGCGGACGGCGTTCGACGCCGTGCCGACGCTGCGGCCGGGGCTCATCGCGGTGCTCACGCTGGGGGTCATCGGCGGCCTGGTCAACGACTCCGGCATCGCCATCCCCGGGATGGCGAGCATCGTGGCGATCCCGCTGGCGATCGCCGTGGCGACCCGGGTCATCGGGCGGGCGCGGGCTGGCGGGCCCGCCGGGCGTGGAGCCGCCTCGACGCCGGGTGCCCGCCGCCCGCCGCCGCCCCCGGCGCGGCGCTGAGCGCTGCCCCCTCGGGATCGCTGATAGCCTGAACGCCCGTGGACAGGCGGGGCCTCCCGCCGCACTCGAGTCCCGGGAGCACGCCTTGGCAGCGCCGCAGACGACCAAGCACCTGTTCGTCACCGGAGGCGTCGCCTCCTCCCTCGGCAAGGGCCTCACCGCCTCCACCCTCGGCAGCCTGCTCAAGGCCCGCGGCATCCGCGTCACCATGCAGAAGCTCGACCCCTACCTCAACGTCGACCCCGGGACGATGAACCCGTTCCAGCACGGCGAGGTCTTCGTCACCGACGACGGCGCCGAGACCGACCTCGACATCGGCCACTACGAGCGCTTCCTCGACCGCGACCTCGGCGCCGCGGCCAACGTCACCACCGGCCAGGTCTACTCGCAGGTGATCGCCAAGGAGCGCCGCGGCGAGTACCTCGGCGACACCGTCCAGGTCATCCCGCACATCACCAACGAGATCAAGAGCCGGATGCGCGCCCAGGACGGCCCGGACGTCGACGTCGTGATCACCGAGATCGGCGGCACCGTCGGCGACATCGAGTCGCTGCCGTTCCTGGAGGCCGCCCGCCAGGTGCGCCACGACGTGGGCCGCGACAACGTCTTCTTCCTGCACGTCTCGCTGCTGCCGTACCTCGGGCCCTCCGGCGAGCTGAAGACCAAGCCCACCCAGCACTCGGTGGCGGCGCTGCGCAACATCGGCATCCAGCCCGACGCGCTGGTGCTGCGCGCCGACCGCGCGGTGCCCGAGGGGATCAAGCGCAAGATCTCGCTGATGTGCGACGTCGACGAGGAGGCCGTCGTCGCCGCCGTCGACGCCCCCTCGATCTACGACATCCCCAAGGTGCTGCACACCGAGGGCCTCGACGCGTACGTCGTGCGGCGGCTCGGCCTGCCGTTCCGCGATGTCGACTGGACGGCCTGGGACGACCTGCTGCGCCGCGTGCACGCGCCGTCGCGCGAGGTCGTCGTCGCCCTGGTCGGCAAGTACGTCGACCTGCCCGACGCGTACCTGTCGGTCACCGAGGCGCTGCGCGCGGGCGGGTTCGCCCACAACGCCAAGGTGAACATCCGCTGGGTGCCGTCCGACGACTGCGCCGAGCCGGCCGGGGCCGCGCGGCACCTGGCCGACGTCGACGCCGTGTGCGTGCCCGGCGGCTTCGGGGTCCGCGGGATCGAGGGCAAGGTCGGCGCGGTGCGCTACGCGCGCGAGCACGGCATCCCGACCCTCGGCCTGTGCCTGGGCCTGCAGTGCATGGTGATCGAGACGGCCCGCTCGCTGGCCGGGCATCCCCGACGCCAACTCGGCCGAGTTCGACCCCGGCTGCCCGGACCCGGTCATCGCCACGATGAGCGACCAGGTCGACGTCGTCTCCGGCGAGCGCGACATGGGCGGCACGATGCGCCTCGGGCTCTACCCGGCGGCGCTGCGCGAGGGCTCGATCGTCCGCGAGCTGTACGGCGAGCCGGAGGTCGTCCGAGCGGCACCGCCACCGGTACGAGGTGAACAACGCCTACCGCGAGCGGATCGAGGCGGCCGGCGTGGTCTTCTCCGGCACCTCGCCGGACGGGCGGCTGGTCGAGTTCGTCGAGCTGCCGCGCGACGTCCACCCGTACTTCGTGGGCACCCAGGCGCACCCGGAGTTCCGCTCCCGCCCGACCCGGCCGCACCCGCTGTTCGCCGGGCTGGTCGCGGCGGCGCTCGCGCGCCAGGACGAGACCCGGCTCGACCTCACCGTCGAGCCGGGCGGCGTGGAGCCGGCGCGGCGCCCGAGCCGGCGCACGCGTGACCGACCTGGTCGACGTCCCCGAGGGGGCGCCGGTGCTGCGCGTCCGGGAGCGGTTCGCGGGCGCCAAGTTCGCGGTGTCGACCGAGACCGTCGAGCTGCCCGGGGCCGAGGTCGTCGAGCGCGACCTGGTGCGCCACCCCGGCGCGGTCGGCGTGGTGGCGCTGGACGACGGACGGCCGGGTGCTGCTCGTGCGGCAGTACCGCCACGCCGTGGGGCGCGCCCTGTGGGAGCTGCCCGCCGGGCTGCTGGACGTGCCGGGGGAGGACCCGCTCGTGTGCGCCCGGCGCGAGCTGTGGGAGGAGACCGGCCACGAGGCCGACCCGGTGGGACGTGCTCGTCGACGCGTTCACCAGCCCCGGGATGAGCGACGAGTCGGCCCGGATCTTCCTGGCCCGCGATGTGCGGCCCTCGGACGGCCCGGCGCACGAGGCCGACGGCGAGGAGCGGCACATGCTGGTCGAGTGGGTGCCGCTGGACGCCGTGCGCGAGGGCGTGCTGGCCGGCCGGCTGCACAACCCGCTGCTCGTCATGGGAGTGCTGGCCGCCGGGGTGCTGCGCGACCGCGGCTGGCAGGGGCTGCGCGCCGGCGACGCGGCCTGGCCGGTGGCCCCCGGGCACCTGGCCGCCTTGTACGGCGAGGGCGTAGCCGGCCGCCGGACGGGCTCCGGCGTGTACAGCCCGCCGCGACCCGGGGCGCACTACTGTGCTGACGGCGCTGCCGCGGTCCCACCGCCGACACCCTGGTCGGCACCGCAGGCGCGCGCGAAGGACGTTGATCCAGGTGAAGGTCGGCATCCCCAGCGAGGTCAAGAACCACGAGTACCGCGTGGCCATCACGCCGGCCGGAGTCCACGAGCTGTCCCGCCACGGCCACGACGTGTTCGTCCAGCGCGGCGCCGGGCTCGGCTCGTCGATCCGCGACGAGGAGTACGTCGCCGCCGGCGCGACCATCCTGGACACCGCCGACGACGTGTGGGCCGAGGGCGACCTGATGCTCAAGGTCAAGGAGCCGATCGCCGAGGAGTACCACCGCATGCGGCAGGGCCAGATCCTGTTCACCTACCTGCACCTGGCCGCCGACCGGGCCTGCACCGACGCGCTGCTCGCCAACGGCGTCACCGGCATCGCCTACGAGACCGTCGAGCTGCCGGACCGCTCGCTGCCGCTGCTGGCGCCGATGTCCGAGGTCGCCGGCCGGCTGGCCCCGCAGGTGGGCGCCGCGACCCTGATGCGCGCCAACGGCGGCCGCGGCGTGCTGATGGGCGGCGTGTCGGGCGTGTACGCCGCCAAGGTCGTCGTGATCGGCGCCGGCGTCTCCGGCATGAACGCCGCCGCGATCGCCCTCGGCATGCAGGCCGAGGTGCTGCTGCTCGACCGCAACATCGCCCGGCTGCGCCAGGCCGACGCGATCTACCAGGGCCACCTGCAGACGGTCGCCTCCAACGCCTACGAGATCGAGCGGGCGGTGCTCGACGCCGACCTGGTGATCGGCGCCGTGCTGGTGCCCGGCGCGAAGGCGCCGACGCTGATCAGCAACGAGCTGGTGTCGCGGATGAAGCCCGGCGCGGTGCTCGTCGACATCTCGATCGACCAGGGCGGCTGCTTCGAGGACTCCCGGCCGACCACCCACGCCGAGCCGACGTACCGCGTGCACGAGTCGGTCTTCTACTGCGTGGCCAACATGCCGGGCGCGGTGCCGCACACCTCGACCTACGCGCTGACGAACGTCACGCTGCCGTACGCCGTCGAGCTGGCCAACCAGGGCTGGCGGCAGGCCCTGCGCGACGACCGCGCGCTGGCGCTGGGCCTCAACACCCACGAGGGCCAGATCACCTACGGCGCGGTGGCCGAGGCCTTCGGGCTGCCGTCGGTCGCGCTTGAGGATGTGCTGGCCTGACGGCCGACTCCGCTAGCGTCGCGAGGGTGGCGGCGGCGGGATCCTGCGGCGGCGGGCGGGCCTGCGGCGGATGGCGGGCCCAGCGCGCTCGACGCCGCGGTGTCGGCCTACCTCGACCACCTGGCGGTCGAGCGCGGGCTGTCCGGCCACACGGTGGCGGCGTACCGCCGCGACCTGCGGCGCTACCGGGCGTTCTGCCGGGCCCGCGGGCTGGCCGAGCCCGACGCCGTGGGCGAGCGCGACGTCGGCGAGTTCCTCGCGGCGCTGCGCTCCGGGTCGGACGGCGGCGCGGCCCTGTCGGCGGCGTCGGCGGCGCGCGCGGTCGTCGCGGTGCGGGGGTTCCACCGGTTCGCCGCCCGCGACGGGCTGGCGACGCACCGACCCGTCACGTGGCGTCCGCCCGCCGGCGGCCCCGCAGCGGCTGCCCAAGGCGATCGGCGTCGACGAGGTCGCCCGACTGCTTGAGGCGGCCGGCTCGGCCGGGACCCCCAAGGCGCTGCGCGACCGCGCCCTGCTGGAGGTGCTCTACGGCACCGGCGCGCGGATCTCCGAGGCGGTCGGGCTCGACCTCGACGACCTCGACCTCGAGGCCGGCGCCGTGCGGCTGCGCGGCAAGGGCGGCAAGGAGCGGGTGGTCCCGCTGGGCCGCTACGCCCGCGAGGCGCTGGACGCCTACCTGGTGCGGGCCGGGAGGCGCTGCTGGGCGCCGGGCCGGGGCCCGGCGGCGCCGGCGGGCGCGTCTTCCTCAACGCCCGGGGGGGCCGGCTGTCCCGGCAGAGCGCGTGGGCGGTCCTGCGGGAGGCCGCCGGCCGGGCCGGGCTGGCGAGCGAGCACCTGTCGCCGCACACCCTGCGGCACTCCTTCGCCACCCACCTGCTCGACGGCGGCGCCGACGTGCGGGTGGTGCAGGAGCTGCTCGGCCACGCGTCGGTGGCGACCACCCAGATCTACACCCTGGTCACCATCGACCGGCTGCGCGAGGTGTACGCGAGCGCCCATCCGCGGGCGCGGGACTGAGCGGGCGGGCGGCCCCACCCCTTGCCTCGGCCGCCCGGCGGGTCCTAGAGTCCGGCACGTCGGCAACTGCCGACAGGTAGCGGAGTCGCCAGGAAGGTTCATAGGCTAATCTCTATGTCGACATTTGATCCCGCCGCACCGGCGGATGAGCCCACGGCCGAGACGGCTGAGCCGGAAGCGACAGGTGGGACGGCGCGCCGACCGGGGCCGGAGCCGTCGAGCCGGCCCATTGAGCCGCGTCGACGTCGCCGGCAGCAGCCCGACGAGGAGGTGCTGGTCGTCCACACCCTGATCGACGACGTGCCGCCGACCGAGGGCGAGGCGCCGTCCACGGACTCGATCCTCGGGCCGACCGGCCGCCCGCTGCCGGTCTTCCCGCAGCCCGCCCCGCGGCAGACCCACGGGCCGGCCCGGATCCTCGCGCTGTGCAACCAGAAGGGCGGCGTCGGCAAGACCACCACCACGATCAACCTCGGCGCCGCGCTCGTCGAGTGCGGGCTGAGGGTGCTGCTGGTCGACTTCGACCCGCAGGGGGCGCTCTCGGTCGGGCTCGGGGTGAACCCGCACGAGCTCGACCGATCGATCTACAACGTGCTCATGCAGCGGGACGTCTCGATCGAGGACGTCCTGCTCAAGACCGACCATGCCGGGCTGGACCTGGTGCCGGCCAACATCGACCTGTCGGCCGCCGAGGTGCAGCTGGTGGGCGAGGTGGCCCGCGAGCAGATCCTGGGGCGGGCGCTGGCCCCGATCGTCGACGACTACGACATCGTGCTGATCGACTGCCAGCCGTCGCTGGGCCTGCTCACGGTCAACGCGCTGACCGCCGCCGACGGCGTCATCGTGCCGCTGGAGTGCGAGTTCTTCGCCCTGCGCGGGGTGGCCCTGCTCATCGAGACCATACGCAAGGTGCAGGATCGGCTTAACCCTCGACTAGAACTTGAGGGCATTCTCGCGACTATGTACGACGCTCGCACGCTGCACGGGCGCGAGGTCCTGGCCCGGGTGGTGGAGGCGTTCGGCGACGGCGTGTTCCACACCGTGATCAGCCGCACCGTGCGCTTCCCGGAGACGACGGTGGCCGGCGAGCCGATCACGACGTACGCGTCGAGCTCGGCGGGGGCGGCCGCCTACCGCCAGCTGGCCCGCGAGATCCTCGCCCGCGAGGCCGCGCGCGAGGCGGCCCGGTGAGCCGCCGAAGCACCCTGCCGGGCGCCGACGAGCTGTTTCGCGCGACCGACCCCTCGTCTGGGTTGGCCGCGGCGACCCGCGAGCGGCCGACGACGGCCGCCGCGGCCCAGGCCGTGGAGCCGTCGGGAGGCGGCCCGCGGGAGCCGTCCCCGCCGCCCCCGCGCCGCCGCCCGGTGGCCCGCACCGACGCCGCCTCGCGCGCGCCCTCGGGCCGCCAGCGGCACGACGAGAAGATCACGGTCTACGTGTCGGCCGAGGAGCTGCTGGACCTCGAGGAGGCCCGGTTGGCGTTGCGCGCGCGCCACGGGATCGCCGTCGACCGGGGCCGGATCGTCCGCGAGGCGCTGGCCGTCGTCCTGGCCGACCTGGAGACCAAGGGCGAGGCCAGCATCCTGGTGCGGCGGCTCGGCCTGCGCTGACCGGGGGCCGCCGCTGGGCTAGCGTGTCGCCCCGTGGCGGCCGTGGCGGAGCAACTCGACGAGGCAGGGCCTCGTGAGCCTGGGGGCTTCGAGGTCCACCTCGCGGTGTTCGAGGGGCCGTTCGACCTGCTGCTCGGGCTGATCGCCAAGCACCGGCTGGACGTCACCGAGGTCGCGCTCTCCCAGGTCACCGACGAGTTCATCGCCTACATCCGGGCCCGGGAGGGCGGCTGGGAGCTCGAGCCGGCGACCGAGTTCCTCGTCGTCGCCGCGACCCTGCTCGACCTGAAGACCGCGCGGCTGCTGCCCCAGGCCGAGGTCGAGGACGAGGAGGACCTCGCCCGGCTGGAGGCCCGCGACCTGCTGTTCGCCCGGCTGCTGCAGTACCGCGCGTACAAGGAGGCGGCGGCGGACTTCGCGCACCGGATGGCGCTCGAGGCGCGGCGGCATCCGCGCGCGGTCGGCCTCGAGGAGCGGTTCGCCGGCGCTGCTTCCCGAGGTGCTGCTCGGCATCGGGGCTGCCGAGCTGGCCGCGATGGCCGAGCGGGCGCTGGCCCCAAGGCCCGCGCCGCCCGAGGTGGGCGTCGCCCACCTGCACGCCCCCCGGGTGAGCGTGCGCGAGCAGGCCGCGGTGCTGGTGGACCGGCTGCGCCGCGTGCGCACGGCGACCTTCCGCTCGCTGGTCGCCGACGCCGGCGGCGACACGGTCACCGTGATCGCCCGCTTCCTGGCCCTGCTCGAGCTGTTCCGCGAGGGGGCGGTGGCCTTCGACCAGGTGGCGGCCCTGGGGGAGCTGCACGTGCGGTGGACCGGGTCCGACGACGGCGGCGTCGAGGTGGACGACGAGTTCGACGAGCCCGAGGTGTACGGCGAGGACGTCAGCGTGCTCGACGAGGTCGGCGCGGACGAGGGCGAGCCCGCGGGGCTGGGCCCGGGCATTGGGGGAGCGGAGGCGGCAGGGCCGTTCGACGGCCCCCGTGAGGAGGAGCAGGGATGACCGAGCAGGACGTGGCAGCCGAGGCAGGGGGGCATGGCGGGCCCGCCCGGCGATGCCGCAGGGTCGCCGAGCCGACGTGGGCCTTGGCTGAGCCCGTCGCGGCCCCGACCCTGGCCGCGGCCGTCGAGGCGATCCTGCTGGTGGTGGACGAGCCGGTCTCCGAGACGACGCTGGCCCAGGTGCTGGAGCGCCCGCGGGACGAGATCGCCGCCGTGGTGGCGGGGTTGGCGGCCGACTACGACGACCCAGGGGCGCGGCTTCGAGCTGCGCGAGGTCGCCGGCGGCTGGCGGCTGTACACCCGGGCGTCCTGCGCCTCCGTGGTGGAGCGCTTCATCCTGGACGGCCAGCAGGCCCGGCTCACCCAGGCGGCGCTGGAGACGCTCGCCGTGGTCGCCTACCGGCAACCGGTGTCCCGGGCGCGGGTCTCTGCGGTGCGAGGGGTCAACGTCGACGGGGTGATGCGCACCCTGACCACCCGCGGCCTGGTCGAGGAGGCCGGCGTCGAGCACGAGTCCGGCGCGATCCTCTACCGGACGACGTCGTACTTCCTGGAGCGGCTGGGGCTGACGTCGGTGGAGGACCTGCCCGAGCTGGCTCCGATGCTGCCAGAACTTTCGACGGTAGACTTCGAAAACAACTCACTCTCAACCTAAGATTGATACCCAGATGCCTGAAGAGTCCGACTTGATCCGCCTGCAGAAGGTGCTCGCCCAGGCTGGAGTGGGTTCGCGCCGCACCTGCGAGCAGCTCATCGCCGAGGGCCGGGTGGAGGTCGACGGGGCGGTCGTGGAGCAGATGGGCGTGCGGGTCGATCCGGCCACGCGCCGTGATCCGCGTGGACGGGCTGCGGATCGCATCGGCCCCCGACCTCGTCCACCTGGCGCTCAACAAGCCGCGCGGGGTGATCAGCTCGATGGGGGACCCCCAGGGCCGGCCCAACCTGGCCGACTACGCCACCGACGAGCGGCTGTTCCACGTCGGCCGGCTCGACGCCGACAGCGAGGGCCTGATCCTGCTGACCAACGACGGCCCGCTGGCCCATCGGCTGACGCACCCGTCCTTCGAGGTCCCCAAGACCTACCTGGCGGAGGTGTCCGGCCCCATCGGCCGCGGGGTGGGCAAGCAGCTGCGGGAGGGCGTCGACCTCGACGACGGGCTGGCCCGGGTCGACTCGTTCCGGGTGGTGAGCTCCTCGGCGTCGCGCGTCATGGTCGAGGTGGTGCTCCACGAGGGCCGCAAGCACATCGTCCGCCGGATGCTGGCCGAGGTCGGCCACCCGGTGAGCCGGCTGGTGCGCACCAAGATCGGTCCGGTGTCGCTGGGGGACCTGCGGGCCGGCCGCACCCGGGTGCTCAACCGCCAGGAGCTCGGCGAGTTGTATCAACTCGTCGGCTTGTAGACATAGCGACTACTTGGTCCCAGGGGTGAACCGGTCGCCCCGGGTGCTCCTCGCGGCCGGCGTCGTCGCAGGTCGCAGGCCAGCGCTTGGCGGGAAATGTCGATCTATCGCTGCCGGGTGGAGAGCTGCCGGAGGCGCTGAATGCCGATCTGTCGACAAGTCGGGGTGGCGCGGTAGCCACTCCACGACAACGCGACGTCGCGGCACGTCGCCTTGGTCGGCCCTGCGCCGCTGGCTAGGCTGACCCGAGCATCGGCGGGCCAGATGGACCCGGCGCAGGTGACGTCAGGAGGAGGTCGAGGTGGCGCTGCGCGCGGTCCGCGGGGCGACCCGGCTGTCGGCGGACGACCGCGCCGAGATGGCCGAGGCCGTGGTGGAGCTGGTCGGCGAGATGCTGGCCCGCAACGAGCTCGCGACCGACGATCTGGTCAGCGTGATCTTCACCTGCACCCCCGATCTGGTGAGCGACTTCCCGGCGGCCGCCGCCCGCACCCTGGGCCTGGGCGACGTGCCGCTGCTGTGCGCGCAGGAGATGGCCGTGCCAGGCGCCCTGGAGCGCGTGGTGCGGGTGATGGCGCACGCCGAGACCCCGCGCGAGCGATCGCAGATCGCGCACGTCTACCTGCGCGGCGCCGAGGCGCTGCGCCGCGACCTGGCCCAGTGAGGTCGCGGTGAGCTCGCTGCTCGTGGTCGGCAGCGGACTGCTGGGGACCTCGGCCGCGCTCGCGGCCCGGCGGGCCGGCTGGCGGGTGTGGATCGAGGACCGCGACCCGCAGGCCCAGGCGCTCGCGGTCGACCTGTCAGGGGCCGCTGCGGGCCCGCCCCCGGAGGATCCGGATCTGTGCCTCGTGTGCGTGCCGCCCGACGCCACCGGGGCCGTACTCGCCGCCGATCCCGTCTCTACCTCAAGGCGACAGTAAGTGATGTCGCGAGCATCAAGACCAAACCTTTACGTGAGGCTGAGATTCTGGGGGCCGACCCGGCTCGGCTGGTCGGCGGCCACCCCATGGCCGGACGCGAGATAGGCGGGGCGCGCGGCGCCAGGGCCGACCTCTTCGAGGGCCGCCCCTGGGTGCTGACGCCGGGTGCGGCGGAGCGCTCACGGGTGGACCTGGTTCGCGAGCTGGCCCTGGCCTGCGGGGCCGTGCCCGTGGAGATGGGGGCGCGGGCCCACGATGAGGCGGTGGCGCTGGTGTCCCACGCCCCGCAGGTGGTGGCGTCGCTCGACGGCCGCGCGGCTGGCCGGGGCCGCCCGACGAGTCCGTCGGGCTGGCCGGGCAGGGGCTGCGCGACGTCACGCGCATCGCGGCCAGCGACCCCGGCCTGTGGACGCAGATCCTGGCCGCGAACGCACCTGCGCTGCGGGCGGTGCTGGCCGACCTGCACGCCGACCTCGGTTCCGTGCTCGACCGCGCTCGACCGGCTGGCCGAAGAGCGCCGGCGCCGAGCCCGGGTCCGGGCCCGATCAGCCCGACGAGACCCCCGCGGACGACGAAGGCGTGGGGGCGCGGGCGGTGGTCGCCGACCTGCTGGAGCGGGGTCGGGCCGGCCGCGGGCGGATCCCGGGCAAGCACGGCGCGCCCGCGCAGCCGTACGCCGTGGTGTCCGTCGTGGTCGACGACCGGCCCGGCGAGCTGGCCCGGATCTTCAACGAGGCGGGCTCCCTCGGCGTCAACATCGAGGACCTCTCGATCGAGCACTCCCCGGGCCAGGACGTCGGGCTGGTCGAGCTGGCGGTGGCGCCGGCGGCGGCCGAGGCGCTGCGGGCCGACCTTCGCGCCCGCGGGTGGCGCGTCCACGATTGACCGCGCGATTGATGGCCCGGCCCGCGCTGCTGGGTACCCTCAAGGCACGGCCGCGCGCAGCGTGGGCCGACCCCACTTCCGCCGCCGGGCTGACGAGCCCCGCGGCGCCCCCTGCGAGAGGAGCACCGATGGCCGCCGACCTGAGCACGATCGTGGTCGCCGTCGACGGGCCCTCCGGCTCCGGCAAGTCCAGCGTGTCCCGGCTGGTCGCCCGCCGCTTCGGCCTGCGCTACCTCGACACCGGCTCGATGTACCGGGCGGTCGCCCTGGCCGTCCTGCGCGCCGGCGTCGACCCCGCGGACCCGGTCGCGGTCGCCGCCGTCGGCAGCGCGGCCCGCATCAAGCCGTCCACCGACCCCGACGCCCCCGGGATCGTCCTCGACGGCGAGGACGTCTCCGAGGCGATCCGCAGCGACCTCGTGACGGCCGCGGTGAGCCCCGTCAGCGCCCTCCCCGAGGTGCGCGCCGGCCTCGTCGCCCTGCAGCGCGCGACCATCGGCGCGGGCGGCATCGTGGTGGAGGGCCGCGACATCGGCACCACGGTCGCCCCGGGCGCCGACCTGAAGGTCTTCCTGGACGCCCACCCCGAGGCCCGCGCCGCCCGCCGAACCGCCGAGCTGGACCACGACGACGTCGAGGCCACCCGCGAGGCGCTCGCGGCGCGCGACGCCTACGACAGCGGCCGCGAGGCCTCGCCCCTGGCCCAGGCCCCGGACGCGGTCGTCGTCGACGCCACCCACCACGGGCTGGCCGAGGTCGTGGCCCAGGTCAGCGCTCTGGTCGAGCAGGCGCTGGCTGGGGCGCCTCGATGAGCGACGACGACCCTCGCGCCCTTCGACGACGAGGCCGCCCCCGACGAGGGCCCGCTGCCGGTGCTCGCCGTCGTCGGCCGCCCCAACGTCGGCAAGTCCACGCTCGTCAACCGCATCCTCGGCCGGCGCGAGGCCGTGGTCGAGGACGTGCCCGGCGTGACGCGCGACCGCGTCGCCGTACGACGCCAAGTGGGCCGGCCGCCGGTTCACCGTCGTCGACACCGGCGGCTGGGAGGCCGACGCCAAGGGGATGGCCGCGCGGGTCGCGGCCCAGGCCGAGATGGCGATCGACGCCGCGGACGCCGTGCTCTTCGTCGTCGACGCCACGGTCGGCGCGACCGACACCGACGAGGCGGTCGTGCGGGTCCTGCGCCGGGCGGGCAAGCCGGTGGTCCTCGCGGCCAACAAGGTCGACGACCTGCGGGCCGAGTCCGACGCCGCCGGCATGTGGAGCCTCGGCCTCGGCCAGCCGTACCCGGTGTCGGCCCTGCACGGGCGCGGCAGCGGCGACCTGCTCGACGCCATCCTCGACGCGCTGCCGGAGGCCCCCGAGCACGGGTTCGGCAACGAGCCCGGCGGCCCGCGCCGCGTGGCGCTGCTCGGCCGCCCGAACGTCGGCAAGTCCAGCCTGCTGAACCGGCTCGCCGGCGAGGACCGCGTCGTCGTCGACAGCGTCGCCGGCACCACCGTCGACCCCGTCGACGAGGTGATCGAGCTCGGCGGCCGCGAGTGGCGCTTCGTCGACACCGCCGGCATCCGCCGGCGGGTCCACGAGGCCAGCGGCCACGAGTACTACGCCTCCCTGCGCACCCAGGCGGCGCTGGAGAAGGCCGAGGTCGCGGTCGTCCTCGTCGACTCCGGCGACGTGCTGTCGGAGCAGGACACCCGGATCATCCAGCTGGTGCTCGACTCCGGCCGGGCCCTCGTCCTCGCGTTCAACAAGTGGGACCTGGTGGACGAGGACCGCCGGCCGTTCCTCGAGCGCGAGATCGAGCTGGACCTGCAGCACGTCGACTGGGCGCCCCGGGTCAACGTGTCGGCGCGCACCGGCTGGCACGTCGACCGGCTGGTCCGCGCGCTCGACGAGGCGCTCGGCGGGTGGGACACCCGCATCCCGACCAGCCGGCTCAACGCGTTCCTGGGGCAGGTCGTCGCCGCGCACCCGCACCCGGTGCGCGGCGGCAAGCAGCCGCGCATCCTGTTCGCCACCCAGGCCGCGACGCGGCCGCCGACCTTCGTGCTCTTCACGACCGGGTTCCTCGAGGCCGGCTACCGGCGCTTCCTCGAGCGGCGGCTGCGCGAGGAGTTCGGCTTCCGCGGGCACCCCGGTCCAGGTGAACGTGCGGGTGCGCGAGCGGGAGAAGGGCCAGCCGCGCCGCTGAGCCACCGAGGCGGCACGATGTCCCCTGTGGGAGACGCACTCGAGATCGTCGATCGCCTCCGCATCCCCTTGGCCGAGGTGTCCGGGCTCGCGTGCCTGCGCCGTTCCGGCGGGGCGCTGCTCGTGGCGGTCGGCGACAACGACGCGTCGCTGGCCACCGCCGACGTGGGGGCGGACGGCGCGGTCGGGGAGTGGCGGGTGGTCACCTCCGACGAGCTGGGAGCCCGGCCCGATGCGGCGGTGCGGTTCCGCCAGCTCGAGGCCGTCGCGGTCGACGGCGCGGGCCGCGCCTGGGTGGTGACGGAGGGCACGTCCCTGCTGGGCGGCATCGACCTGGCCGCCGGGGCCACGGTGGGTGGGGCATCGCTGGAAACGGCCACCCTGCCGGAGCTGGACCGCCACTGGAGCAAGCGCGATGCGTCCCGCTCGGAGGGGCTGCTCCTGCTGGCCCAGGGGCACCTGCTCATCGCCAAGGAGAAGGACCCCGCGGGGCTGGTGGAGTTCGGTCCGGCGGGGGAGGACCCGCTGGGGGTGTCGGCTGCCACCCTGCTGCCGGCGGATGAGGCCTTCGCGCTGCTGGCGGGGGAGCCCGGTGGCCCTCCGCCCGCACTGGTGGCCCTGGCCTGGTGGCCGCTGCCGAAGCTCGGTGGGCAAGGCCTTCGCCGATCTGAGCGATCTCGCGCTGGACGGCTCGTCGGGAGTCTGGGTGCTCTCCGACGAGAGCCGGCGGATCGGTCGGCTGCGGCTTCCCCTCGTTGTGGGCGACGCGGTGGGGATCGACCCCGTCGCGGACCTGCCGAAGAAGGTCGGCAAGCCCGAGGGGCTAGCCCTCTTGCCGGGCGACCTCATCGCCGTCGCCGACGATCGCAAGGACGACCGCGACAACCTCTGGGTCTTGCGGGCGTCCGACGCCTGACCGCTCGCGGTGGAGGCGTCATCGCGCTGGGGTACTCTTCAGCCTGCCCGCGCGAGCGGGTTCCGGGCTGTAGCGCAGCTTGGTAGCGCACTTGACTGGGGGTCAAGGGGTCGCAGGTTCAAATCCTGTCAGCCCGACCGGATCGCCGCAGGTCAGAGGCCGTTTCCGCATCCGCGGGGACGGCCTCTCGGCTTGCGTGTGCCAACTGGTGTGCGCAACGCGTGCGGGGACCTCGGCGACCGCCGCGGTATCATCGCCAGCGGCAGTGCGGTCGGCACGGTGCGAGTCGTGTTGTGATCCGCCCCTGCTCCTTGCGACGTCGCGCGTGCGGCAGCAGCCGGGGGCGGCCGAACTGGCCCGTGCTGGCGAGGTCAGCTAGGTCTGAGTGGTCGACGCCGACGTAGTCGAGGTTCGTGAACCAGATCTCGGGGGACTCCGGGTCCTGCTTGGCGCGTGCGCGGTACACGTGGGAGACGCCGCCCTCGTCGCGAAGGGTGCAGTCGTCCCCGTCCTCGAGGTCGAGGTAGAGCACCTGCCCCTCGAACGGCCCGCCCCTCACCGACCAGGACTCCTTGGCCACCTCGCCCCTCCTCCGCAGCCCGCGCCGGACCGCCGCACGTCCACGCTAGGGGCACGTGCGAGCGTTATGGACCGGCCGAAAGGCCCGGCGCGCGCCTGAGGCCGAAGGCCCCGGGCGACTGATCTTCGGCCGACACCGGGATGGGCACACCAGGGGGCGTGACTGAGACCGCTCCCCACGTACACGCCCGGCGACCGGCTGCTCAGCCCCGCGGAGGTCGCCGCCCTGCTTCGCGTGCACCCGAAGACGGTCACGCGGTGGGCGCAGACCGGGCAGCTGAAGGCGATCCGCACGCCCGGCGGGCACCGCAGGTACGCGAAGGCCGAGGTGCTCGCGTTCGTTGAGCGGTCGCGCACGCACCCAGAGCAGTAGCCGGACACGGACGAAAGCCCCTACCGGCCGGGGTGTGGGCTCAGGAGCCTGTCCCCATCTCGCTGGGACTGAGGCCCGGCTGCTTGGAGGGGCGGCCGGGCCTCTGCATGCCGCTGCTGACCAACGCCTCTACCACTGGCCCGTCGGATGGGCGAGCCTGAAGTCGCCTCCCAGCGAGAGGCAGGCCCTCGCCGACGCAGCACCCCTGCTCCCTCCCGGCGGGGGCCGCCCACCACCGCCGGGCGGGACCCGGGCGGGTATCGGGGACGTGGTGCATGCCAGGCCCGACGCCGCCGTGCGGGGGTCGGGTGGCTAAGGGCCCTGCCGCGGGCGCGGCCGGGAGAGCATCCTGAAGGTGACGGGTGGGTCACCGCCGGAAAGGTGGGCGTCATGCGAACAACACCGATGGCGACGACTGTCTCCTCAACCGAACCCTCGATCAGCCACGACCTGAGGATGTCGTGGCTGTGGTGCGGGGTCGCGGCTCTGCTGGTGTTCGCCGGGATGGTGATCCCGGTGGAGGAGGGCGGCTCCGTGATCCGGTTCCTCGCGGCGCTGGCGGTGGCCACGCTGGGCGTTGTCGCGGCACTCTGGTCGTTCTACCTGGCCGGGCGCGTGCTGCGCTGGCGGAACGTCGCGCTGATCCCGGCCCTGCTGGTCGGCACCCTGCTGCTGTGGGGCCCGATGGTGATGTTCTCGGCGTTCGCCCGCCAATTCGGCTGGGGCGGCTAGCTGTACTGACCACAGAGGTCGGTGACGGGGCGACACGGCCTTCGGGTGCGGGGCGTAGCGAGGACCTCCGCCGGACAGTAGCCGCGCGGCGGCCCCTACCCGGGGTCGGGAGGTGTGGCCTCGCCTGGCTGCTCGGTCCAGTCGGCGCCGTCCCAGAACCGCAGCGAGGCCGGCCCGTCCGGGTCCGGGTACCAGCCCGGCGCCGTGCCGTGTGTGGGGGCCCACGCCGCTGAACCCCGCGCGCTCTTCCTGCGGCGGATGACGGCAACCACCGCCAGGACGATGACGAGGGCCGGGACCAACAGGATGAGCAGCAGGATGAGGCTCTCCCACCCCTTCGGGTTCATGCCTCGACTGTAGGCGCGGGGGCGGCTCCTCGCGGGTCTCGTGCGCGCTACGCCGCGCGCTCTTCACCCGAGTCAGACCAGCCGAGGTGGTTGAGGCCGACCCCGGTCGACCAGTTCACGCACGCGCGCCAGCCGCCGGCGTCGCGCCGCCACGCCAGCAGCCGCGCCGGGATCTCCCGTCCGCGGTCGCGGAGGAGCACGGGGGCGGGCTATGCGAGCTCCCGGTACGTCGTCGGCATGGTGGTGAAGGTAGGGGTCGGGGGTGACCCCTTCCGCTACAGGCCGGGCGCCCGGGCGACGATTCAGGTGGGGAACGGCCCCCGCTGTGTCGATCGCCATCCAGTTCCGCGGCGGGGGCCGCCCAATGCCACCGCGCGAACGCCTGCCGGATCCCGCACCATCGCCCCCTCGACCGAGCCTCCGGCGCGGTGCCTGACCCTGATCTCCGGGGACCTTGGACGCTGGTGGAGCGAGGAGCCCGGGCCAGAGACTGAGGTTGAGGGAGCCTGAGGCAGCGATGCCGCAGGTGCAGCAGGCCGCAGGGAGCGGCCGGGCGGGTCTCAGCCGAAAGGAGGCCCGGCGAGATGACCACGACACTGCACAAGCGCAGCGTGCACATCGACGCACCGGTGGAGACGGTCTTCGACTACGTGAAGGACCCCCACCACTTCTTCGAGTCGTTCCCCGAGGGGGATCGAAGCCATATGGCGCTGGGCGAGGTGACGCTCACCCCGGAGGGGGTCGGGTCGACCTTCAAGATGATGGGCCGGATGTTCCTGTTGTTCTACATGGAGTGGGTGCTGACCCGGGAGGAGTACATCCCCAACGAGCGCATCGTGGACCACGCATCCGCCGGCGGGGTGTGGACCTACACCTTCGAGCCCGCCGAACCAGCCGGCACCACGCTGTCCCTGGCCTTCGGGTGGTCCAGCAAGGTGCCGCTGGTGGGGGAGCTGATCGACCGGGTCTCCTGGGACGGTGACCGCGACCTCGACCTCGTGCTGGCCAACATGAAAAAGGCGATCGAGGTCTGACTGAGGCGACCCGTACCTGAGACTGACGGCTCCCGCGAGCGACGGACCTCGTCTCCGGGAGCGTGACGGGACCGATGGCACTGGCGGCGGCGGAGGCCAGGGGCGAGGCTGGAGGCGGTAAGGAGGTGGGACCCATGACCGCCCCTACGATTCCGCCGAACGCCCAGCCTCCCGCGGGCGTTGAGCCCCGCCCCGGACGCCAGTGGACGCTCGCCGCGTTCCTCGCCCCGCTCGGCTACGTCGTCTGGCTCGTGGTGATGTTCGCCGCCGGCTACTGGGTCACCGGGCTGTTCGACTTCGAGCCCGGCCAGGGCGAGAACTTCGCCGACCAAGGCACCGCCGAGTGGTTCGCCAACGCGGCGTACTTCCTCGTGGTCGCGGTGCCGAACTGGGTCGGCGTGGGGCTCGCCGCCAAGGCGCGTGCCCTCGGAGCCGGACCGCCCGCGCTGGTGGCGTTCTGGCTCAACCTGCTGATGGGCGTGGGCCTCGCGCTCGCGGGCATCCTCACCGGCGGACTGTGACCTGACCGGCCGCCACGGTGCCGGGGCGGCGCGGGGCGGGTGACAATGGCGGGGTGAGAGAGATCGCGCGGGTCTCGGACTGGCTGTTCCGCGACCGGGCGACCGGCAAGATCGTGATCGGCCAGTTCCCCAACCTCCCGCTCATCGCGTGGCTTGTCGCCACCTTGCTGGCGGCCGTGACGTCGGGCCAGGTCTCCACCCTCGCCGGATACGCGGCCACTATCGCGCTTGTGGTGTGGGCGGGGGACGAGCTGCTGCGCGGGGTCAACCCATTCCGCCGGATCCTCGGCGCAACGGTGCTCGCCTGGGTGCTGGCTGCCCTCGTCCGCGGCTGAACGCCGTTCGGCCGGGTCAGCCGATGAGCTGGTCGAAGAGGTCGCAGTAGTCCGGCTCGCTCCACAGCCCTGACGCCCGTACCAGCTCCTCGCCGTGGAACGCCCACAGTGCGACCGCGCCCAGCGAGCAGCCTGCGGTGTTCTAGGCCGGACCACCATTGCCGGCGATGGGGACGACCGCGGCCACGAGCTCGTCGCCGCTCTCAGCCACGTACTCCGTGTCTCGCGGCCTGGTGGCGTCTAGCCGAACGGGTCGACGCCGATGTAGTAGAGGGAGCACTCGTCCTTGAAGACGTGGGCCGCGTAGACGTGCGCCACGCCGCTGGAGTCACGGAAAGTGATCTCTTCTCCGTCTGTGAGGTCGAGGGCGTAGAGCTGGCCTTCGAACGGCCCGCTGGTGACCGTGAATGGTCTGCGTGCCATGCCGCCCCCTTGCGCTCCGATCCGGCCGCCCGTCGGCCGACAAGGCCACGCTACGGGCGCGCCGCCCGCGGCCGGATCGGCCGTTGGTCCCTAGATGGAGGCGCCCCCGGAGCCGAGGCTCCGGGGCGCCGCGCTGAGGCGCTGCGACTACTTCGCAAGGACTACCAACGTCACCCCGATCCACGGGGTGGTCCCGTCGGCCAGCGTCAGGGTCAGGCGTCACCGGGCCGCGTCACGCCGGCCGGCGTCTTCCAGAGGTACTGGTACTGCATCGTGTACGAGTTGTAGACGAGCTTGCCGTGGCGGTCACTCGGCGGTTGGTCCCACTCTGCCACATCGCGGAGACGATCACGTCCATGCCCTGGTCGCCGTCGAGCGAGAAGAAGACCGGCAGCGTCGATCCGGCCTTGATGGTGGTCCGCTCGCCCGGAACCATCAGGCCGCTGAAGACGTAGTTCACGTCGTGGCTGGCCGTCGCCGTGGCGGTCTGGGCCAGCCCGTCGCGCACCGTCACCGAGACCGTGTAGACGCCGATCTCGCTGAAGGTGTGCGGCGCGCCGGTGCACGTGCCGCCATCGATGAAGCCGTGCACGGGTCCCGTGCCGTCCCCATGGTCGATGGTGCAGGTCGGGGCCCCGTAGGCGTCAGAGGCGGTGAACGTCGCCGACACGACCGCCGGCTGGGCCTTGAGCGACGGCTCGGGGGCCACGGTCGGGGTCGCCACCGTCGGCCGCTCGGGGCCGGCGAAGGCGATCCGGCCCTCGATCGCGGGACTGATCGGCGCCGTCTGGGCCTGCACGTGCTCGATCACGGCGTCGCGGACGTAGTACTGCGTGTCCGCCACGATCTGGTTCAGCGGCCACAGCGTCGCGCCGGCGTCGCTGAAGTTGCACGCGCCTGCGGCCAGGTAGTTCACCGTCGACACCCGGTAGTACGTCGTGGCGTCGGTGAAGTCGACGGGAGTGCCGCCGATCAGCAGCCCGGCGACGTTGTCACCGCTGGGCGGGGTCGGGTTGGCGTCCCGGTAGACGATCTCGTTGCCCTTGTCGGTGTCGAGCATGCAGGTCGTGTAGTACGAGTAGCCGCCGTAGCCGGGGACGTACTTGTAGAAGTAGTAGTTCCGGTACGCCCGCTCGAGCACCTGCTTCAGCTGCGGGCCGTTCATCTCCATCACGACGAGGGAGTTCTCGTACGGCATGGCGGCGAACATGTCCGAGACCTTCAGCGAGTACGGCGTCGACGGGGTCGCCGTCGTCGGCGATGCGGCGGTTGGTCATCGCGCCCGACAGGTGGACGTCGACGGCGATGCCCTCCGACTCCAGCTTCCACACCGAGGCGTCGGCCTGCAGGTTCGCGCCGTTGGTCTCCTCGGTGAAGGCGCGTCAGGGTGTCGATCGGCACGGTCGTCGAGCCGATCACGGTGTTGTTGTAGATGTTGATCAGGTCCTGGTACGGCTGCACCAGGGCCTTGATCGTCGGGTCCTCGGGCGTGGCTCGCCGCCGAGACCGGGAGGTACCGGCCGGCGCTGGAGACGACCTCGTAGCCGCCGCCGGCCTTGGCCTGCAGGCCGAGCACGACCTCGCCGAGGTAGGTGTTGTAGCGGTAGGCCTGGGTGACCAGGACGGGGTCGCCGTCCGGTCCCGCCACGAAGGTCGGCAGGAACTTGTAGTCGCCGAACCCGGTGACCGGGTTGGTGTGGCTGTGCCCGCCGATCACGGCGTCGACGCCCGCGACCTGCCCGGCGAAGTAGGTGTCGACGTTGTTGTCGACCTCGACGCTCTTGGGGTCGGTGGTGAACCCGATGTGGGTGAGGGCGATGACGACGTCGTTGTCCGCCTGCAGCGCCGGGCGCGTAGTCCTTGCCCGCCTGGATCGGGTCGGTGAAGGTCAGCCCGGGGATGTTGCTGGGCAGCTCGTAGCTGGGCACCCGGTGGTTGCCGATGCCGAGGATCGCGACCTCGATGGCCTCGGCGCCGACGGTCTTCTCGGTGTAGGGCTCGACCGGCACGCTGGCCAGCCCGTACGCCCCGTCGTCGGTGACGTTGGCCTGCAGGATCGGGAAGTCCGCCTGGGCCAGGGTGCCGAAGACCTCGGAGCCGAAGTTGAACTCGTGGTTGCCGAGCGTCATCGCGTCGTAGCCGACGGCGTTGAAGGCCTTGATCAGCGGGTTGATGCTCAGCTCCGGCGGCAGCGCGGTGCCGTCAGCGGCGTAGCCCAGCCCGGCCGACTTGAAGTAGTACATCATCGAGTCGCCCTGGATGTTGTCGCCGGCGCTGACGCAGCAGCGTGCGGGTCGGGTTGTGGGCGCGCTCCTGGTTGATCAGGGTGACCAGCTGGTCGTAGCCCTGGTACGACGCCCGAGGGCAGCAGCCGGCCGTGCGAGTCGTTGTGGTGCAGGATCGTCAGCGGCACGATCTCGCCGGCCTCGTAGGCGTCGTCGCCGTTGCCGTTGCGGGTGATCCGGCCGTCGAGGGTGCCGTCGCCGTTCGGCCCCTTGTACGGGTTGGCCAGCGTGTAGTTGGCCGACACGTAGGCGTTGACCGCGTTCGAGCATGTCGCCCCAGTACGTGATGTCCTTCATGTACTTGAACGGGGTGAAGCCGTCCTGGCCCGCCGGGGCGAGGAACTCGTTGGTGCCGACCTTGTACGTCTTGGCCGCGTCGAGCGGCAGCCAGGTGTCGCTGGCCTGGTCGAACACCTCGACGTCGTAGGCGCCCCAGGCGTACGGCTGCGGCCCGGGCAGCGCGTCGCTGTAGCGGTAGAACTTGTACCGGATGCCGGACGGCTGCAGGGCGCCCTTGAACAGGGTGGCCGACTGGTTGAGCAGGTCGTAGATCTGCGCGCCGGTCATCGTCCCGACCGCGGTGGCGTTGCCGAACGGCAGGATCTGGAACATCTGCCCGTACGTCAGCAGCATCGGGTCGTGGGCCCACAGGCCGCTGGTCGAGCAGTCGGCGGCAGTCGATGATCCAGATGTAGGAGCCGGGGTTGACCGGGTCTGGCGCTTGTCGCACCAGTCGATCCGGATGCCGCCGGCGTTGTTGAAGAACATGTCGACGTCGTTGGTGGCGTCGGCGTCGCTGTTCAGGGCGCCGTAGATGGCGTCGTCGACGAAGTCGCCCATCATGCTGTCGCCGTTGTAGTTGCGCAGCAGGTCGACCTGGCTGTAGCCGACCGGCTGGTTGATCAGCGCCTGGTAGGCGGGGTCGCTCGTGTAGCCGTCGACGAGGCCTTGATCGGGCGGGTACTCCGGGTCCGCGGTCCCGACGGCGATCGCGCGTCCAGGCGATCGACGACGTCGCCGGTGTCCGGGTTGAAGGTGATGTCCGCGCGGCCGACCTTGCGGCCGGCGTAGTGGGCCTGGACGACCGTCGTGTTGCCGACCATCGGTCGCGGCCGCGAGGTCGGTGTGGCTGTGCCCGCCGATGATCAGGTCGACCGGCTTGCCGGCGTCGTTCAGCTTCTGTGGCCAGCGTCTGGTCGCCGTAGACGGGGAAGCCGTAGCCGTAGCCGCCGTCGGTGAAGCCGTTGTGGCTGAGCACCACGATGACGTCGGAGGCGGCGTCCAGCGCGTCGTAGTAGTGCTGGATCGACTCGGCCGGGTCGCGGAAGCACAGGCCCGCGGTCGCGCTCGGCGATCGTGATGTAGGGCGTCTCGACGGAGCTGACCCCGATCACGCCGACCCGCACGGTGTTGGGCGCCGTGCCGACGGTGAACACCTCGTACGGGGTCACCGAGGCGTTGAACGGCTCCCACGTGCAGACGTCGGCGACCTTCTTGGTGATGTTCGCGGCGATCATCTGCATCGGCGACTCGTCGACGGTGGCCGGGGACTCGGCCTGCGCGATCCGGTCGCCGAGGACGGTCTGGCCCCAGTCGAACTCGTGGTTGCCGAACGTCGCGGCGTCGTAGCCGATCGTGCGGTAGTAGTCGATCGTCGGCAGACCCTGCTGGATGTTCGACAGCAGGCTGCCCTGCATGATGTCGCCGGCGTCGAGGGTCAGCACGTTCTCCGCGCCGACCGCGGTGCGCACGTCGGCGATCTTCTGGGCCACGCGCGCCGCGCCGGGATTGCTGCCCGACAGCTCAAGGTTGCCGTGGAAGTCGTTCGTGTGCAGGACCGTGAAGGTGACCGGGCCTGCGGCCGCAGCGGGTGGGGCGAACCCCAAGATTGGAAGAGCCAGGCCGAGGATCGCGGCGCCGACCAGCAACCTGGGCGGACTCGCAGACCCGCGGCGGGACGTGGAAGAGCCGAAACCCATCACGCACCACCTTCGTCGAGTGGCGCGGCACGGGAAGGCCGCGCCTCGTTCCACGCTCTACTCCCGCGCTCGCGGAGTGGCCAGTGCCGTTCGTCCCGGTAACGCGGGGTGCCCGCACGGTCACGGAGGAGTGCCGCGTCCGGACCGAGGCACGGAGGGCGACGCACGGGCCTTGCAGCCCTACATCGGCGCGCCGCGACCGGCGACCATGGAGGTATGACCAGTAGGGGAATGACCCACGAGGACCGCAGCAAGGTCGCGGAAGCCGCCTGGTCGACGCTGCCCGGCGGCGGTCACGACGATGTCCGGCTCAGCGTGCAATGCGCCCGAGGCCACCACGTCGCGACGGTCTACGCCACCGACGCCGGCCTGGTGTACGTGGCGCCGGTGCGGGCCCACTCGCACGGCGCCTACGACCGCCCGGCCGAGCCCCACGGCGACCAGCGACCGCACCGCTGGTTCGACCTGATCGCCGAAGGGCCGGGGGCGGCCGTCGACGACGCGCTGCCCGCGTGGTGCGCCTGCGGCCACCGCACCCTGTCGCGGTCGGCCGTGCTGCGGTGGCTGGGCTCTGGTGAGCATCGCGTCGTGATCGACTGAGCGCCGGCAGCCCGGACGGGTTGCGCTGAGGTTTGGATCGTCCGGCGGCGGGGAACACCCCGGCCATGGACGTCCCGATCGGGGACGCGCAGACCCGGGAGCAGCGCCGTGGCGGCTGAGACGCATACCCCCGAGACGTCTCGCGCCCTCGGGCGGGCACCTGCGGGCGAGGCGGCCGACGAGGCCCGTGACTGGCTTCAGCACGCGGCGTGCGCCGGGCGCGACCCCGACCTGTGGTTCCACGCGGGCTCGCGCCGCCGCCGGATCGCCCTGGCGATCTGCGCCGGTTGCGCGGTGGCCCGTGACTGCTGCGAGCTCGGCCGCGAGCTCGGCGCCTCCGGCATCTGGGGCGGGCGGCTGCTCAAGGGCAGCGGCAACGGCTGACCGCGCCACCTGGCAGGCTGTGAGCCGTGTCCGAGCCCAGCGCGCCGCCCGCGGCCCCCCGGTCGCTGACGCGGTACGCCTGGCTGTCGATCGCCGCGGCCGTCGCGACGATCGGGCTGAAGTCCGCCGCCTTCCTGATCACCGGCTCCGTCGGCCTGCTCTCCGACGCCGCCGAGTCGGTCGTGAACCTGGTGGCCGCGATCGTCGCCCTGGTGGCCCTGCGCGTGGCCGCCCGGCCGGCCGACGACAGCCACCACTACGGCCACGGGAAGGCCGAGTACTTCTCCGCCTGGATCGAAGGCCTGATGATCTTCGTCGCGGCGGGGGTCATCGTGGTCAGCGCCGTCCGGAGGTTCCTCGACCCCCAGCCGCTGGAGTCGGTCGGCCTCGGACTCGCGATCACCTTGCTGGCCACCGCCATCAACGGGGCGGTCGGGGTGCTGCTGCTCCGGGTCGGCAGGCGCCATCGGTCGATGACCCTCGAGGCCGACGGCCACCACCTGCTCACCGACGTCTGGACGTCGGTGGGGGTCATCGTCGGCGTCGCCCTCGTGGCGCTCACCGGGTGGGAGCGGCTCGACCCGATCATCGCCTTCGCCGTCGGCATCAACATCCTGTTCACCGGCAGCCGGCTGGTGGCGCGCTCGACGTCCGGCCTGATGGACCACGCGCTTCCCGCCAAGGACCACGAGCGGATCCTTGAGGTGCTGGAGCGGTTCCGCAGCGAGGAGGTGCACTTCCACGCGCTGCAGACCCGCGAGTCCGGGCGCCACCGGTTCATCTCCGTGCACGTGCTCGTGCCCGGGGCCTGGACGGTTCAGCAGGGGCATGACCTGCTCGAGGAGGTCGAGGATGCGCTGTGCGCCACCCTGTCGGACACCGAGGTGCACACCCACCTCGAGCCGCTGGAGGACGAGCGGGCGTACAAGGACGTCCACCTCGGCTTGCCGATGGCCGGCCGCGAGGATGCCGGAGACTGATCGCGGATGGCCCGCCTGGTGTCAGGCCGGCGGTGAGATCGCCGTGAGGGTCCCGCTGTACATGCCCATCGAGCAGCTGAAGGGCGTCGTGCCCTCGTCGAGCGCGGGGAGGTCGACCGTGTTCGTGCCCAGCGTGAGGTCTGCGCGGACGCCGAGGTCCGGGACGCGCAGGAACGCCGCACAGGTGTACGGGGCCTCGGACTCGATCACCCAGCGGATCGGGATCCCGGCGTAGACGGTGGTGTCGGCGGGGCTGTAGGCATCGGCCAGCTGCGTCATCGTGACCGTCTGCGTGCCTCCCGCCAGGCTCACGTTGGAGGACACGGCCGTCGGCGTGCTCTCGCCCAGGCTCGGCAGCCCCACGCCCAGCGTGCGCAGGCTGCCTCCGGCGTTGACCAGCGCGAAGGCCAACACGACCACGCCCACGAAGCGAAGGGCGACCGTCCCTCCCCGGGCGGACGCGGCCCCCGTGGCGATCCCCAGCCCGAGCAGCCCCGGTGCCGTCCCCACCGCGAAGGCAGCCATCACCGCGGCGGCCTGCGCGGGTGAGCCGGTCGAGACGGCGTAGATCTGCATGGCCTGGGTGAAGCCGCACGGCAGGACGAACGTGGCGGCGCCTGCGCTCGCCGCGCGCCAGTCGGTGTACGCGCCGGCGCCGCCATCCGCGGCGCGCCGGCCCCAGCGGCCGGGCAGCGTGGGGCTCCAGGCGGCGATGCGAGGGGAGAGCCCGGTCAGACGGATGCCCAGGATCGTCATCACGACGGCGGCCGCGAGCACGCCGACGGCCAGGACGGCGGTGGGGATCTCGAACGCCGAGCCCAGCATCCCGAGCACGGCGCCGCCGGCGGCGAACCCCAGGATCCGACCGCCGTTGAAGGCCACCTGCGGCCGCACCCGGCCCTGCCAGGTGGCGACCCGGTCGGGGTGCCGCAAGCCGTACGAGGCGGTCAACGCCATCACGAGCCCGCCCACCAGCGCCATGCACGTGGAGAAGCCCGCAGCCAGGCCGACGAGCAGCGCCAGGGCCACGCCTCCGCCGTTCGTCGAGCCCGCCAGGCCGCCGAGGCCGAGCTGCCCGGCCAGCGCGACGACCAGCGCCGCGACGACGCCCGCCCCCGCCACGGTGAGCCACGCCGCCCGGTCCCGGACGAACCACGAGGGGGCCTGCGGGAGGTAGCCCGCCCTGCGGATGGCGGCGTCGATGGCGCCGCGGTCGGGCAGCCGCTGTCCCTTCAGGGACGCCTGCCCCTTGGCTGCGCTGACCCGGACGGAATCCACACCGGGCAGCGCGGACAGCGCCGACGACACCCGCTGCTCGCAGGCGCGGCAGGTCATGCCGTCGATGGGCACGGTCATGGTGTTGGAGCCGCCCGAGGGCGCGGCGCGTCGGGCGCCCTCCGGGCGATCGGCGGTGTTGGTCACCGGGCCTCCTCACGGCGCTGGCGGGTGCGCTGACGCTGCGCCACCACGCTAAGGGACATGCGCGCAGATGGCACGGCGCCCTCCACCTATCGACCAGGGAGTCCGGCCCCTTCAGCCACCGAACGACACCTGCGGGGGAGCGGTGTCGTCGGCGGGGGCCTGGTAGAACGAGCGCCTCGAGACGCCGGCGATGCCGGTGAAGAACATCGTGGGCACCGTGGCCACCGCGGTGTTCAGGCTCGACACGGCGTCGTTGTAGTACTGCCGCGCGAACGCCAGCTGGTTCTCGGTGTCGGCCAGCTGCCGCTGCAGATCCAGGAAGTTCGTCGACGCCTTGAGGTCCGGGTAGTTCTCCGCGACCGCCATCACGTGCACCAGGGCGCGATCGAGCGCTGCCTCGGCCTCGGCCCGCTGCTCGACGGTGCCCGACTGGGTGGCGGCCGCCACGCCCGCCCGCGCCGCGGTGACCTCCTCGAAGAGGCCCTTCTCGTGGGCGGCGTACCCCTTGACCGTCTCGACGAGGTTGGGCACCAGGTCGGCGCGGCGGGTGAGCTGCACGTCGATGCCGCCGAGGGCCTCCTGCGCGGAGATGTCGAGCCGGCGCAGCTTGTTGAAGGCGGAGACGCCGAACAGGACGAGGGCGAGCACCACCACGATCAGGATCAGGATCGCACCACATCGGCGCGAGGCCTCCTTCGCTGTGCAGTCGTGGCCAGTGTGACGCGCCCCGACGCAGGCCGGGGAGAGGCGCGAGTGCGAGCCGGTCACCAGGAACCCCCGCCGCCGCCGCCCCCGCCGCCGCCGAAGCCGCCCCCGCCGAAGCCGCCCCCGCCCGAGGACGCCGCCTGCGAGGCCTCGTACGAGGCGATCGAGGTGGACAGGGCGCCGTCGAACTCGCCGAAGGCCCAACCGCCGTCGCCGTACAACCCGTAGCCGGCGCCCGTGCTGTACGGGTACCAGCCCGGGATCGGCGGCTCCTGGCCGGTCGCCACGCGGTACTTGTCGGCCCACATGTCGGCCACCCCGAACGCCACGGCGTACGGGATGAAGGCGACGAAGAGGTCCTTGCGCGCGGCGAAGTCGAAGCGGTCCTCGCTGGACGGCGTCGACAGCAGCCGCTCGAAGCCGCCGGCGCGCGACCACACCCCGCGGCCGAGGGCGGTCCGGCGGGCGCCCACGCCGGACTTCTGCAGGCCGACCCCGCCAAGCGCGAACGCCGCGAACGGCAGCCCGTGCAGGGTGGGGCCGCCGAGCCAGTCCGAGGAAGCCGATCGCCGCCAGGGCAAGGGCCGCCCACCAGGCCACCCTGCCCCATCGACCTCGCCGATCGACTCCTCGGTGAGGCCGGCGTCGCGCGCCCAGCGTTCGGTGTCACTGGTGATGACGTCTTGGGCGCTCTTGAGGGCCAACCCGGCGCCCGTCGAGCCGTCGGCCAGGAACCAGTACCCCGGCCGGGTGACGCCCAGGCGAAGGCCGGCGGCCAGGGTCACCGGGTCGGTGGCCGCCCACTGCTCGTCGGTGGCCCTTCCCGTGATCAGCCACGAGTCGTCCGAGCGGTGCTCCAGGGCGACGAGGCCGCGATCGGCCATGTACAGCAGGGTCGCCACCAGCGAGTGGTCGCCGACGCCCTCGGTGTCGATGTAGACCGTCTGCACCGGACCGAGTCCCTGCGGCGGCTCGTACACGAGGGGAAGCCCAGGAGTCGGCTCCCGAGAGGAGCGCGCCCACCACAAGCCCCCCGCGAACGCGATCAGGCTGAGCACGACGACGGCCAGCGCCCGGGTCGCCGAACGGCCGAGGATCTTGTCCCAGGTGACCGACCAGGGCAGGTCGGTCCGCTCCGGCGGCGGCAGGGCCATGGCCGCTCGCACCGTCATGCCGCTGCGGGGCGGGATCCCCTCGGCGGTCAGGGTGATCGCCTCGCCGCCGGCGCCTTCAATCCCGCATGGGCCCACCGAGTTGGGTCCGACCCCGCTCGCGCCGGCGGAGCACTGCACCTCGCCCGAGGGGCTCGGCAGCGCGATCCGGATCTCTGCCTTCGCGATGGGCAGCTCCCACCCCTGGGCGATCACGTTCCAGTAGAAGACCGACTGCGGCGGCTCGGGGTTGCCGCCCTCGCTGGAGGCGAAGGACCCGGTGCCGGCCGTGGGCGGCGAGATCGCCCCCTCCGTGCTGTACGCGATCACGTACACGTGGGAGCCGGGCGCGAGGAACACATCCGGGTCGCCGATCTTCGCGACGAAGTAGCGGTCGGCCTGCTCCCAGAAGGTCTCGTACGGGACCGCGACGCCATCGGCGGTGATGGACGTCAGCTCGGGGACGTGGCGCACACCCGGGTCAGAGGGGTCGCTGACATCCCAGTAGCGGTAGATGCCGTGCCGGTCGTAGGGGAAGTCCGCCGTGATCGTCTCGGTGACGTCGAGGCGGCCGTCGGCGGCGAGGTCGAAGTCGGCCTCGTACAGCGAGACCGTGACCGGGTCGTCGACCGGGCCCTCGTCGCCTGACCCGGAGTCCAGCAGCGGCCAGAACAGGCCGGCGAGCGTGAGCACGGCCACGAGAGCCAAGGCCCAGAACCCCGTCACGCGTCGCACGGCGCACCCCTCCCGAGTGCCTCCCACTCTCGCTGGACAGCCAATGCTGCGCCAGGGCCCTTCGGCTCCCAGGTGTGGCGTCTGCCTAGGGGACCTCGGCGACCCGGGTGCGACGCCCTTCTCCATGCGACAGGCCGCCGTGATGCCCCGGCGTCAACGGGAGTAGGTGGCCGGCACGATCTCCTCGGTGAGGAGGCGCTGGACCTCGTCGCCCTGCTCGAACGCGACGGCGTGCGCCGCGTCGGCGTACGAGACCAGCTGCTTGCCCGGCGCCTGCAAGGCCCTCGAACCATTCCAGGGCCAAGGTCGCGCCGTGCCCTCGAGCTCGGCTTCCCCGTCGAGGATGTACACCGGCACCTCGAGCCGGCTGGCCGACTCGCGCAGGTCGAGGTCGTACAGCTGCGGGTACATCAGCGTGAAGGTGTCAATCAGGCCGCGCAGGACGTTGGTCTTCTCGACGAGCGTGTACTCGGTGCCCAGCACTCCGAACGGGTCCAGCCCGGACTCGTCGCCACGGGCGCTGTAGCCCTCGGAGGGCGTGTACTCCTTGTAGAGGTACTCGTACCAGGTGAGCAGGTTCGCGTTCGCCCATGGGATGTCGCGGTACGGGGGTGGGCCGACCTCGCGCAGGTCGGCGGCCAGGCCGGAGTCCCCGGTCCGCTTCGCGTACGCCACCAGGTCCGCGTACACACGCTGGTCGGTCTCGACGCACATCCACCATCTGCCCGCTGCCGATCCAGGCGTAGAACAGGTCGGGCCGCTGCTGGACGGCAAGGACGCCCAGGAGGGTGCCCCACGACTCGCCCATCAGGTAGATCCGGCGCTCGTCGAAACGCCCACGCAGGTATTCGGCCAGTTCCACCACGTCGCCCACGGCGCGTTGGAGGGTGAGGTCCGTCGACCGGGTCGATCGCCGGGTACGACTTGCCGGTGCCGCGTTGATCGAGGTCGACGCACGACGAAGTCCTGCTCCCAGCCGCTCGTCAGCGCCCGGGACAGCGCCAAGTCGGACTGCCCGGGTCCGCCCGCGAGGTAGAGCAGGACCGGGTCGTCCGGGTCGGCCGCGCGGATCAGCACGGCCTGGTCTCGGCCGCCCAGCGGCACGTTGGCGAGCTCGGCGACGCTGCCCGCGACTGGTTCGCCGCGCTCCATCGACGACGGGCGGAGTCGAGGCCGGCCGCGCGACCAGGGCGGTGAGCGCAACCACGACGACTGCGAGCACGACCACGCCGACCGGCCGGCGCCGCTTGGCCAGCGTCGCTCCAGCGCGCTCGTCGGCACGCGAACGGCGCACCCCGAGGGCCACGCCGAGGGCGAGCGGCAAGAAGACGAGGACCCCCTGGAACCCGCGGGTCACCAGCGCGGCCAGGATTCCGTAGGGGGAGTCGACGCGCAGATCCTCGATAGTCGGACCGACGGTGCCGCGGCGGCCGAGCTCGAAGGCCAGGATGTACGCCGCCGCCGTGACCCAGAAGGACCAGCGCCGCCCGGTCAGGTATCCCGCGGCAACGCCCACTGCCAGTCCGATTCCCATGGCGAGGAGCCCTTGGGTGGTCGTGGTCGGCCCGCGCGGCTCGACTAGCGCAGTCAGCCACCCGGCGGCCACGCCGAGCACGGCCGCAGCGGCGACCGCGCGTCGGCGGGTCGAGCGGGTGGCAAGGGCCGGGTGATCCCCGGCGGCGGTGTCGACCATGGCTCACTTGGGCCGCGCCATCGCGGCCTTTGGCCGACGCTAGGCACGTGCGTCGGCGAGGGGGAGAGCCGAAGGTCCCCAGGGCGCTGCGACGGCTGCTCAGCCGGTTTCCTGGAGGCGCCCCCGCATGTGACGCTCGCCTCTGGCGAAGGGCGGCCCACCGGCGCAGCCTGGAACCATGGTCTCCACGCGTTGGATCGCTCTCGTGGCAGCCGTGGCTCTGGGTGCGGTCGCCTGCGGACAGGGCGGCGATGGCGCGGATCCGAGCCGGTCGACGAGCGCGCTCCCGGCGCCCTCGGTCTCGCCGACGCCCTCCCCGCCGCCGACCCCGGTGACCCCGTCGCCCGCCACCCCCGCCGGCCTGCTGGGGACGGATTGGACGCGCATCCCCACGGACGCCCGCGTCGTCGCGCTGACCTTCGATGCAGGCGCGAACGCCGACGCGCTGCCGTCGATCCTCAGCACCCTCGACAGCACCGGCACACCCGCCACGTTCTTCCTCACCGGGGCGTGGATCCGCTCGTACCCGGCGCAGGCACGCCAACTCGCCGACCGGGGCTCGGTGCTCGGCAACCACACCGACACGCACCCGCACCTGCCGCAGCTCACCAACGCCCAGATCGCGGCCGAGCTGGCCGCCGCCGAGTCGTCGCTGGCCGCCGCGACCGGGAGGCGGTTCGATCCGGTCTTCCGGTTCCCGTACGGCGACCGGACCCCTCAGGACATCGCCGTGGTCAACAACCTTGGCTACGTCTGCGTCCGGTGGACGGTCGACACCCTCGGCTGGAAGGGGACCTCCGGGGGGATCACCGCCGACCAGGTGGTCAACCGCGTGCTCGCAGCCGCCGGGCCGGGAGAGATCGTGCTCATGCACGTCGGGTCCAACCCGACGGACGGCTCGACGCTCGACGCCGATGCGCTGCCGACCGTGATCGCCGGCCTGCGTGCCCAGGGCTACGGCTTCACCACGCTGCGGGCCATGCAGGGCTGACCGCCCGGCCTCCCAGACGCGACCGGTGGGCCCGACCGCGAGGTCGGGCCCACCGGCGTTGCTCCGTTGGCTGACCGCGCGGTCAGCCCTTGTTGGCGTTGTCGAGCCGGATCTTCGCCCAGGTGCTGGCGTGGTCTGAGGGCCACAGCCCGCTCGGCGTCCGGTCGGCCTGGCGGTCGCCCACCACATCGGCCTCGAGCGCCGTGAAGCCGGCGCTCACGAAGACGTCATCGATGCGGTGGTCGAGCGTGCTGGCTGCGTTGTCCAGCGCGCTCTGCCCGCTGGTCCAGCCCGCGGAGCCGCACGGGGCGCTCGGGTAGACGAGCGGCCAGACCTCGCGCAGCCCGGCGTCGGTCAGCGTCTGGTAGGCCACGACGTTCTGGTCCTTGAAGAAGGCAGGCGTGCCCGCCCGCTCGTCCTTGCACATCGTCGGCCGGACGTTGATGTCGCCGACCAGGACCACCGGGTGCGGGGAGTCCTGCAGAGCGGCGGCCAACTCCGACGGACTGCGGGTTGCGGATCTGGTCCTTCAGCGTGCGACGACCCGTAGGCCTCGAGGTGGGTGTTGGCGAACCGAAGCGTGCGCCCGCGCACGGTCACATCCACGGCCGACCACCCGCGCGGCACGTCGATGTCCTGGCCCGCGACGCTGCACGGTCAGCTTGGCGTCGTACGTGTCGGATCTGGGTCGCGCCCAGGGCGATCCGGCCGCGGCTCAGCGAGGACGAGCGCACCAGGATCACGTCGCGGTCGGTGAACGTCACGAGCCGGAACTCCGTGCCGGTGAAGACCGGGCAGCGGGAAGGTGACGTTCGAGAAGTTGGTGTTGGCCACCGCGACCTCGTACGGCGTGCCCAGGGCCTGCAGATCGGCCAGGAGCAGGGAGAGGGCGTCGTAGTCGGTGACGAAGCCACCGGTCGGAGCGAAGGTCGCCGGCGGGGTGAAGCGCGGCTGGGGCGGACTTCCAGATCGACACCTCCTGCAGGCCCGACCAGGTCGGGCTGCTTGGCGACGATCTGCCGGGCGAGCGCCTCGGCCCGCTCCGGGATCTTGCTCGGCTGCATCTCCGCCCAGATCGCGCTGGCCGCCGCCACCGGGTTCGCCCCCGGCTCGAAGAGCGGCTGCAGATCGGCGCCGAAGTACATGTTGTAGGTCTGCACGCCGAGCACGACCGACGAGGGGGTCGCTGGCCCCCCGGGGGCGGCGGCGGCGGGGCTCACGGCGCTCAGGGCGACGATGGCTGCGCCAGCAAGTGCCACGCGCCATCGGGTGTGCGGTCTGTTCATGGCTCTCCCCTTGGGACGACGGATCCGATGGGCGAAGTCGATCGCGGCCCTGGGACCTTCGACAGAGGCTTTGTGCCCGCCGCGGCCTAGAGGCCGGACGGCCCTACCGGGTCGCCCCTGGGCGGTCGATCCTGTCCACGTGAGCGCCGTCCCCGACCGCTTCGAGATCGTCTTGCCGGACTGGCTACGCGAGCGCGTGGCCGAGCCGATCAGCATCGCCGACCAAGACGAGCGAATGCGCTTCGTGGTCGGGCTGTCGGCGGCCAACGTCGTCCACGGCACCGGAGGGCCGTTCGCCGCGGCCGTCTTCGAGTCCGACGGCGGCCGGTTGGTCTCGGTAGGCGTCAACGAGGTGGCCTCGGCGGGCAACTCGATCGCCCACGCCGAGATCATCGCGATCGCGCTGGCCGAGGCGGCCGGCGGCGGGTACGACCTCGGCGCCAGCGGCGAGCCCGCGCACGAGCTGGTCTCCAGCACGGAGCCCTGCACCATGTGCCTGGGAGCCGTGGTGTGGTCCGGGGTGTGGCGGGTGGTCTGCGCCGCGCGGGATGAGGACGCCCGGCACATCGGCTTCGACGAGGGGCCGAAGCCCGCCGACTGGGTCGCCGCCCTGGAGGCCCGCGGCATCGCCGTGGTCCGCGACGTGCTGCGCGCCGAAGCGGTCGAGGTCCTTGAGGCGTACGCGAGCGGCGGCGGCCCGATCTACAACGCGCGACAGCAGGGGGAGTAGCCGAGCAGGAGGCGCCCACCCGAGTGGTGGGCCGCCCGGGGGCTTGCGTGATCGCGGAACAATAGTGTTCCATTCGGGACATGGACACCCGGGCTGAGGACCGCGCCGCGCGGTCGCGGCGGCAGATCCTGGAGGCGGCCGCCCGGGTCCTGGGCAAGGACCCCTCCGCGTCGCTGTCCGAGGTCGCGGCGGCCGCCGGCGTCGGCCGCACCACCCTGCACCGGCAGTTCGGCTCCCGCGAGGACCTGCTGGTGGCCCTGGCCATCGAGGCCATCGACCAGGTGACCGAGGCGCTCGCCCAGGCGCGCCCGGGGGAGGGCCCGGCGCCGGAGGCCTTGGCCCGGATCGCCGAGTCGGTCTTCCCGATGGCCGACGAGTTCCGCTACCTCGACCTCGGTCCCGAGCTGTGGGAACTCCCGCAGCTCAAGGACCGCTGGTACAGCGTCGAGCAGGCTTTGGACGAGGTGGTCGCCCGGGGCCAGCGTGAGGGCGACCTGCGGCCCGACCTCCCGGCCGCGTTGATCGCCGACCTGTTCGCCTCCGCGCTGTGGTCGCTGAACGACTCGATCCGCGAGGGCCGGGTGGCCCGGCGCGACGCCGTCCCGGGGTTGCTCGTCGCGCTGCTGCACGGGGTCTCCGCAGGGGATCCGCGGTGACCGCGCAGGCCGACCGGCCCGTCGTGCCCGAGATCGCGGCAGGCATGGCCACCCGGCGGTCGCGGCGGCCGATGCTCCTGCTGGAGACCGCCACGTTCATGAGCGGCGTCGGCAATGGGATCGCGAGCGTCGCGCTGCCCTGGCTGATCCTGGAGCGCACCGGGAGCGCGGCCGCCGCCGGAGTCGTGGCCGCGGCCACCGCCCTGCCTCTGCTCGTCACCGCCCTGCTGTCCGGGACGGTCATCGACCTCGTCGGCCGCCGCCGCACGGCGATCGTCTCCGACCTGCTGAGCGCGGCGTCGGTCCTGGCGATCCCGCTGGTCGACTCCCTCGGCGGGCTCACGGTGGCCACGCTCGCCGGCCTGGCGATCCTTGGGGCGGTGTTCGACCCCGCGGGGGCGGCGGCTCGCGAGACGATGCTGCCCGAGACGGCCGGGCGCGCTGGGTGGACGCTCGACCGCGCCAACGGCGTGCACGAGACGGTCTTCGGCCTGTCGTTCCTCATCGGGCCTGGCGTCGGCGGGCTGCTCATCGCCACCGTCGGCGCGAGCGGCGCGCTCATCGGGACCGGCATCGGATTCCTGGTCGCAGCCGGCGGCGTCGCCCTGCTGCGCGGCCTTCCCGGCAGCGGCCGGCCGGGGCACGCCGAGCGCCCGGACGGCATCTGGCAGGGCACCCGCGAGGGGCTGTCCTTCGTCCTCCACGAGCCCCTGCTGCGACCGCTGGCGATCCTCATCATGCTCGTCGTGGCGCTGTACTACCCGGTCGAGGGCGTGATCCTCCCGGTGTACTTCCAGGAGCTGGGATCGCCCGGGCAGCTCGGCGCCGTCCTCATGGTGATGAGCGGCGGCATGGTGGTCGGCACCCTCGCGTACGAGCCGCTGGTGCGCCGGTTCACCAAGCGCTGGCTGTTCGTCGGCTCGATGCTTGGCTCGCTGGCGGCCCTGCTGGGGATGGCCTTCCTGCCCCCCATTGGGTGGCTGCTCGCCGCCGCCGCCGTGACCGGGATGATGTGGGGGCCGGTGCAGCCGCTGCTCAACCACGCGATGCAGACCCGCACCCCCGACCGGCTTCGCGGACGGGTGAACGGGACCATCGCGTCGGCGTCGATGGCGGCCGGGCCGCTGGGATTTCTCGTGGTCGGCGGCCTGGTCGAGGCCCTCGGGCCCCGGGACGCCTTCCTGCTGTTCGCGGTCGGGCTCGTCGTCGTCGCGCTGGCCATGTCCCCGCTGCGGGCCTGGCGGCTGCTCGACGCCGAGCCGGTGGAGGGGTCCGCGGCGGCCGGCCACTCGCCGGCGGCGGCGCCTACAGCGGACGCGCCAGAAGCGCGCTGACGGCCGCGAGCACGAACGCGGCCAGCTCGACCAGGCCGATCACCGCGGGCCGCAACCCCCGCCCGGGGATCAGGTGCGCCCGTGCCGCCAGGAAGGCGAACGGCACGACCAGCCACCAGCCGGACGGGAGCCCCCACCACACCGCCAGTCCGACCGACGCGGCGAGCGAGCCCCAGGCGAACAGCACCGAGGCCCGCGCGTAGCGGGGGTCGGCGCGCTCGCGGATCAGCGACTTCACATGCAGCGTCGAGCCCGCCAGCACCAGCGCGCAGAAGGCGGCCAGCACCCAGATGTGCGGCGGGGCGTCGGCGAACGGCCAGGCCCACCCGCCCTCGGGGGTCGCGCCCACACCCCACACCACCGGGACCATCGCGCTGCACTCGGCGATGAAGACCAGGTCGTTGGCCAGGGCGCGCTCGTCGCCGCGCCGGGCGTAGAAGACGTTGACCGCGAACAGCGCCGACGTACGCCGCGCCCACCCAGAGCAGCCAGGGCCGGGCGACCAGCAGGGCAAGCACGCACGGCAGCACCACGAGCAGCCACACCGCGAACGGCCTGCGGTAGCGCTCCCGCAGCCGAGGGGCCTTGCGGGAGCGGACGAGCGCGAGGGCCGCGTACGACAGGGGGAACGCCGCGATCCAGGCCACCGCGAGGACGAGCAGCCACGGGGTCCACGTCGCCTGGGTGAGGCCTAACGCGAGCGGCAGGCCGAGAAACGCCCACGCGCCATGCTGCGGGGGCAGGTACCCGCTCACCCGCCGATGGCCGACATGGGCCGCGCGGGCTGCAGGAAACCGGGGTCGTCGATGCCATGGCCCGGCTGCTTGCCCTCCAGGCAGACCCGGAACCGGCGCTCGAGCTCGGCGTCGTCGGCGCCGGCGCGGATCGGGCCGCGCAGGTCGGACTCCTCGCGGGCGAACAGGCACGCGCGCAGTTGCCCGTCGGAGGTCAATCGGACGCGGTCGCAGGCCCCGCAGAACGGTTGCGACACCGAGGCGATCACCCCGACCCTGGCGGGCCCGCCGTCGACGAGCCACTCCTCGGCCGGGGAGCTGCCGCGGCCCGGGACGGGGCTCAGGGCGAAGGCCTCGCCGAGCCGCTCCAGCGTCTCGGCCGCCGTCACCATCGCTGTGCGCTGCCACTCGTGCTGGGCGTCGAGCGGCATCTGCTCGATGAAGCGCAGCGTGACCCCCTCGTCGAGCGCCCACCGCAGCAGGTCGACGGCCTCGTCGTCGTTGACGCCGCGCATGAGCACCGCGTTGACCTTCACCGGTCGCAGCCCCGCCGCCTTCGCCGCGGCGACGCCGGCGAGCACATCGACCAGCCGGTCGCGGCGGGTGATCGCGGCGAACCGGTCACGGCGCAGCGTGTCCAGGCTGATGTTGACCCGGCCCAGCCCGGCGTCGGCCAGCGGGGCGGCCAGCCCGGGCAGGCGGAGCCCGTTGGTGGTGAGGGACAGCCGCGGCGGCTGGGGGAGCGCGGCCAGCGCCGCGACGACCTCGACGATGTCGGGGCGCAGCAGGGGCTCTCCGCCGGTGAGCCGGACCTGCTCGATGCCGAGGCCGACGGCCACCCGCACGATCCGCACCAGCTCATCGGTGGTGAGCACCTCGGCGCCGGGGATCCACGGCAATCCCTCCGCGGGCATGCAGTACGTGCAGCGCAGCGAGCACCGGTCGGTCAGCGACACCCGCAGGTCGCGGTGCACGCGGCCATGGCGATCCACGAGCAGGCCGGTGGGCGTCGCCGCGGTCACGGGGCGCCCACCCACTCGTCGGCGCCGTCGGCGAAGTGCTGGTGCTTCCAGATGGGCAGCCTCGCCTTGACCTCGTCGACGAGGTGGGCGCAGGCGCTGAACGCCTCGCCCCGGTGGGGCATGGACACGGAGGCCACCAGGGCGAGGTCGCCGATCTCCATCGGCCCGACCCGGTGGCTCACGGCGATCCGGATCCCGGGGAATCGGGCCGCGACATCCGCCGCGACCGCTGCGAGCACCCCTTCGGCGCCGGGGTGCCCGGTGTACTCCAGCCGGCTGACCGCGCGGCCCTGATCGTGGTCGCGGACCACTCCGGCGAAGGTGACCACCGCGCCCGCTGACGCCGCCGCGACGGCTGCCTCGTGCTCGGCGGCGACGAGCGCCCGGTCCGTGACTGCGCACGTGACGACGGCCGCGCCTGGCCGGGCCGTGACCGTCATCGGTGCTCCCTTCGTTCCCCGCATGGTAGGCCGGTTCACCGCCCTAGGCTGAACGCATGCTGGACGAGTGGACCGCGGCGCTGGCCGCCGACCTGGGCCTGGACGCCGATGCGCTGGCCGCGCTGGATGTCGATCTGCTGCTCGAGGTGGCCAAGGAGGCCGCCCAGTCGGTGACCCGGCCGGCCGCGCCGGTGACCACCTTCCTGGTGGGCTACGCCGCGGCCCGGGCGGGCGGCAGCGCCATCGACGTGATGGCGGCCGCCGACACCGCCCGCGCCGCCGCGCGCCGCTGGGCGGATCGGGCTGATGAGCGGATCGATCCCTAGCACTTCTTCGGGGCGCCGGGGCGCGCGTAGCGCACCCAGGTGATGACGAGGCAGACCACGGCGAAGGCGATGCCGATGCTGTAGAAGGTCTGCGGCGACATCAGCGTGAGCCCCACGCCGAAGAAGAACGGTCCGTACGCGGCGATGGCGGCGGTCCACCCGATCACCCCGCCCGCCTGGCGGCGCTCGAAGATCATCGGCATCTGCTTGAAGGTCGAGGCGTTGCCGATGCCTGCGAACAGGAAGATCGCGAGCATGCCCCAGATGAAGTGCTGGCGGTCCGAGGTGAGCGCCTCGGCCGACGACAGGTCGGGGGTGAGGTAGGGCATCGTGTACAGGATCGACGCGATGATGCCGATGCCGCTGACCATCGTCCACGGCGCGCCGCCGAACTTGTCGGTGAGCGGGCTGAACAGCACGCGGGCGCCCGCGCCGACCAGCGGGCCGAGGAACACGATGCTGGCGACGACCGGCAGCGTGTAGCCCGCGACGAGCAGGGCCCCGCCGGGGGCGGCCCCCTCGACGATGTCGGGGTTGCCTGCGCCGTACAGGTTCTTGAGCAGCAGCCCGAACTGCGCGCTCAGGCCGGCGAAGGTGCCGAAGGTCATGATGTAGAGCATCGTCATGAACCACGTGTCGGCGTTGCCGAAGATGTCCAGCTGCTGGCGGATGTTGGCCGTGACCGGGACGCTCTTGAGCATGGTCCACGCCAGGATTGCCGCGATCACGACGAAGGGCACGTAGACCAGCGCCGCGTTCTGGTACCAGACCTCGTTCTCGACGCCCTTGGCCTTGTCCACGAAGACCTGCGAGGCGCCGATCACGCCGACGCCGACCACGAGCGGCGTGAGGAACTGCACCAGGCTCACGCCGAAGTTGCCGATGCCGGCCTGCAGCCCGAGGGCGGTGCCCTGCTTGCTGCGCGGGAAGAAGTACGAGGTGCTCGGCATGAACCCCGAGAAGGCGCCACCGCCGATGCCGGCCAGCGCAGCCAGGCAAGAGCAGCCACCAGAACGGTGTGTCCGGGTTGCCGATGGCCTGCGCCCACCCGATGAGCGGCAGAACGAGCAGGAGCGTGGTGATCGTCACGAGCTTGCGGGTGCCCATCAGGGGCGGCAGCACCATCCAGACCAGCCGAAGCGTTCCGCCGGCCAGGCCCGGCATGGCCGTGAGCCAGTAGAGCTGGTCCTGGCTGAGGTCGAAGCCCAGGTTGTTCAGGACCGGGGCCAGGGCGCTGGCGAGGAACCAGGTGGCGAAGGCCAGGGTCAGCGCGAAGGTGCGTGATCCACAGCGTGCGCCAGGCGAGGGCCTTGTCCCACGAGGCCTCGTCCTCGGGATTCCAGCTGTCCAGCCATTCCTTGCCGCGCTTGGCGGCAGCGGGGGCGGGGGTGGTCATGGACGGGCTCCTGTCGACTCGAGGGCGGTGTCCGCGGAGGCCTCCGCGGCGGGCGGTTCAGGGGCGGCCAGCGAGGCCTCGACCGGTCCGTCGTGCTCGAACCGGTCGCGCAGCTCTGGGCTGGCGTTGTGGAGCATGCGCACCACGGTGAGGTGCATCCAGAGGGCGGCGATCAGGGTGAGCACGAAGAGCACCATGAAGGTGGCCTGCGGCAGCCCGGTCCAGTCGCGGGCGGCCACGAAGAGCGGCGGCAGGAAGAATCCGCCCAGGGCGCCGAGCATCCCCACCAGCCCGCCCACGGCGCCGACGTCGTGCGGGAAGTACTCGGGGATGTGCTTGTAGACGGCGGCCTTGCCGATGCCCATGGCGACGCCGACCAGGAAGACCAGGAAGGTGAACCAGCCCACGCCCAGGGAGTACGGCAGGACGTCCTGGGTCCCGGTCGGGGTCTGCAGGACGATGTAGCCGAACGGCGCGGACAGGAACAGCAGCGCGCCAAGCATCAGGCCGAAGGTGAAGTACATGAGCCGGCGGGCGCCGATCCGGTCGGAGATCCAGCCGCCCAAGGGCCGCAGCAGCGAGGCCGGGAAGATGAACAGCGCGGTGAGCAGCGCGGCCTGCTGCAGCTCCAGGCCGTAGACGTCGACGTAGTACTTGGGCAGCACCGACGCCAGCGCCACGTACGCGCCGAAGACGACGACGTAGTAGAGGCTGAAGCGCCACACCCGGATGTACTTCAGGGGGCGGAACATCTCGCCGAGCGGGCGGTCGCTGCCGGGCTTGCGGTCGTGCCGCGGCGCGACGAAGAAGACGATGGCGGCCATGCCGACCAGCAGGAAGGCGTACAGCGCGGGGATGAAGCGCCAGCCGCCGGGGATCAGGCCGCCGAGGTACACCGAGCCCGCGGTGGCCGTGATGATGGCCGGGCCGATGAACTTGGTGAGCGAGGCGCCGACGTTGCCGGCCCCGAAGACGCCGAGGGCGAAGCCCTGGTTGCGGCGCGAGAACCAGGCCGCGTTCCAGGCGATGCCGACGCTGAACAGGTTGCCCGCGAAGCCGATCAAGAACGCGAAGACCAGCAGCAGCCCGTACGTGAGCGACACGTGGGCGATCAGGAAGGCGGGGATCGCGGTCACGGCGAGCATCGTGACCGTGACGACCTTGCCGCCGATCCGGTCGGCCAGCACGCCGAGGAAGAGCCGCCAGATCGAGCCGTTGAGGATCGCGACCGCGAGGATCCACGCGACCTGCGCGTCGGTGAGCCCGAACTCCTTCTGGATCGGGACGCTCAGCACGCCGAACATCAGCCAGACGGCGAACATCAGGGTGAACGAGACCGTCGACAGCACGAGCACCCGGACGGCTCCGGGGGCCTCGTGCGGCGTCTCGACGGTCTGCTCGGGGGTGGTCATGGGCGCTCCAGGGCCTGGCGGGCGTGATTTGCTCCTCGACACCAGACGCTAGGCGGGTCGCTTCGCGAGGCATTAGATACGGAAGACCCAAGAAAATACGCTGACGGCGAGATTTCGGTCGCAGCACGGGACTAATGTCCCTACCTGCGAGCTGAGTTCGCCGACCGAATGATGAGGACATCTCGTGAAAAAGATCCGGCATCGCAGCCGATCGGCTGCGGCCACGGCAGGAGGTGACCATGGGCGTCGATGCCGCACTCCCGCGCGCGACGCGAGGACGTGCTCGAGGCCCTGCGCGCGCTCGACCATCCGGCCGACGCAGCCGAGGTGGCCGGCGGTGCTCGGCCTGCACACCAACACCGTGCGCGGGCACCTTGAGCTGCTCGTGCACCTCGGCCAGGCCACGCGGGCGATCGAGCGGCGCGAGCGCCGGGGCCGCCCGCGGGTGCTCTACGCGCCGGTCGTCGATGTCGCCGGCCATCCGTCGAGGCCTTCCGCACGCTGGCCAACGTGCTGGCCCTCGAGCTGGCGGCGGTCGCCAAGGGCGACCCGGCAGGCGTCGAGACGGCCAGCCGAGAGTGGGCCGAATCCATGGTCCGGGCCGGCCGGCTGAGCGCCGTAGGCGATCGCGACGGCGTCCATTCGCGAGGTGAGCGCGCTCTTCGCCGACCTCGGCTTCGCGGTCAGCACCGAACCCCTCGGCGACCGCCTGTACCTGCGGCGCTGTCCGTTCATCGACCAGATCAGCGAGCTGCCTGCCGATCTGCGACCTGCACCACGCCCTGCTGAGCGCGGCCTTCGCCGCCACCGGCGGCCACGTGGACGTCCCGGCCCTCGATGTGCTCCCGCGCCCCGACCTGTGCGTCGCGACCCTGCGCGACCCGGCCCACACCGCACTGCCGCTCTTGCCCCTGCCTGCCTCGTCCCTGGAGGGCCCCGCATGACCGAGACCAGCCTCACCCCGCCCCGCGATCGACGGTCCGGCCGAGGACCTGCTGCTGCGCGCGGGGCGGTTCTTCGCCGGGGGCAAGGTGTCGCCCGACGGCCGCACCGTGACCAAGGAGGGCGGCCGCGAGGGCGACGTCTTCTACCGCGACCGCTGGAGCCACGACAAGGTCGTCCGCTCCACCCACGGGGTCAACTGCACCGGCTCCTGCTCGTGGAAGGTCTACGTCAAGGACGGGGTCATCACCTGGGAGACCCAGGAGACCGACTACCCGACGGTCGGACCGGACCGCCCCGAGTACGAGCCGCGCGGCTGCCCCCGCGGCGCCGCGTTCTCCTGGTACACGTACTCGCCCACCCGGGTCCGCTACCCGTACGCGCGCGGCGTCCTCGTCGAGATGTTCCGCGAGGCCAAGCAGCGGCTCGGCGACCCGGTGCTCGCCTGGGCCGACATCCAGTCCGACCGCGCGCGCCGCCGCCGCTACCAGCAGGCCCGCGGCAAGGGCGGCCTGGTGCGGGTGACCTGGGCCGAGGCCACCGAGATGATCGCGGCCGCCCACGTGCACACGATCAAGGAGTACGGCCCCGACCGCGTCGCCGGGCTTCTCGCCGATCCCGGCGATGTCGATGGTGTCGCACGCGGCCGGCTCGCGGTTCATCGAGCTGATCGGCGGCGCGATGACGTCGTTCTACGACTGGTACGCCGACCTGCCCGTCGCCTCGCCGCAGGTCTTCGGCGACCAGACCGACGTGCCCGAGTCGGGGGACTGGTGGGACGCGTCGTACCTGCTCGTGTGGGGCTCGAACGTCCCGGTCACCCGCACCCCCGACGCGCACTGGATGGCCGAGGTCCGCTACCGCGGCGCCAAGGTCGTCACGGTCAGCCCGGACTACGCCGACAACACGAAGTTCGCCGACGAGTGGATGGCCTGTGCCGCCGGCATGGACGGGGCGCTGGCGATGGCCATGGGCCACGTCATCCTCAAGGAGTTCTTCGTCGACCGGCGGGTGCCGTTCTTCGTCGACTACGTGCAGCAGTACACCGACCTGCCGTTCCTGGTGAAGCTGGAGGAGCGCCCCGACGGGGGCTTCACCCCGGCCACCAACCTGATGGCGGCCGACCTCGGCGACACCGGCGAGGGCGCGGCCCTCAAGACGGTCCTGCTCGACGGGCGCAACGGCGAGCCGGTGGTGCCCAACGGCTCGCTCGGCTTCCGCTACACCGACTCCGGCATGGGCAAGTGGAACCTCGACCTCGAGGGCGTCGCCCCGATGCTGACGGTGGCGGGCGACGGCTCCGAGGCCGTCGAGGTCGTCCTGCCGCGCTTCGACTCCGCCGACGGCTCCGGGGCGGAGCTGCGGCGCGGGCGTGCCCGCGCGCCGGGTCGGCGGACACCTGGTCACGACCGTGTTCGACCTGATGCTGGCGCAGTACGGCGTGGCCCGCCCTGGGCTGCCCGGCTCGTGGCCGACGTCGTACGACGACGTCGAGCACCCGGGGACGCCCGCCTGGCAGGCCGAGTTCACCGGGGTCAGCGCCGAGCAGGCCGCCCGGGTCGCCCGCGAGTTCGCGCAGAACGCCGAGGACTCCGGCGGCCGCTCGATGGTGATCCTGGGCGCCGGGGTCAACCACTGGTTCCACGGCGACGCCACCTACCGCGCCATCCTCGCGATGCTGATGCTCACCGGCTCGATGGGCCGCAACGGCGGCGGCTGGGCCCACTACGTCGGCCAGGAGAAGTGCCGCCCGTCCACCGGGTGGGCCACCCTGGCGATGGCCACCGACTGGTCCCGTCCGCCGCGGCAGATGGCCGGCGCCGCCTACTGGTACGTGCACACCAACCAGTGGCGCTACGACGGCTACGCGGCCGACTCGCTCGCCTCGCCCACCGGCAAGGGGCTGTGGGCCGGCAAGCACACCGCCGACCTGCTGGCCGAGTCGGTGGCGCAGGGCTGGATGCCGATGTTCCCGCAGTTCGACCGCTCCAGCCTGGACCTCGCCGACGAGGCGGCGGCCGCCGGTGTCGAGGCCCCGGCGTACATCACCCAGCAGCTGGCCAGCGGCGACCTGCACCTGGCCATCGACGACCCCGACGCCGAACGCAACTGGCCGCGCGTCCTCACGGTCTGGCGGGCCAACCTGCTCGGCTCGTCCAGCAAGGGCAACGAGTACTTCCTCAAGCACCTGCTGGGCACCTCCAACAACCTGCGGGCCGACGAGACGCCGGAGGCGATCCGGCCGAAGACCGTGGCCTGGGCCGAGGAGGCGCCCGAGGGCAAGCTCGACCTGGTCGTCTCGATCGACTTCCGGATGACCTCGACGACGCTGCTGTCTGACGTGGTGCTGCCCGCGGCCACCTGGTACGAGAAGTCGGACCTGTCCAGCACGGACATGCACCCGTTCATCCACGCCTTCACCCCGGCGATCGACTCGCCGTGGGAGACGCGCAGCGACTACGCGGCGTTCTCGGCGATCGTGCGCGACTTCTCGCGGCTGGCCAAGGACCACCTCGGCGTCCGCAAGGACGTCGTGATGATGCCGATGCAGCACGACACCCCGGGTGAGACGGCCCAGCCCGGGGGAGTGGCCCATGACTGGCGGGGCACGGGGGAGGTCCCGGTGCCCGGCAAGACCATGGGCACGCTCGCCGTCGTCGAGCGCGACTTCGGGGCCGTCGCCGAGAAGTGGCACGCGCTCGGCCCCCTGGTCGAGACGCTCGGCCTGACCCAGAAGGCGGTCACCGTCGTGCCCGACGTCGAGGTCGCCGACCTCGCCGCCCGGCACGGCGTCTACAGCAGCGGGGTGGCCGCCGGCCGCCCGGCGCTCGACACCGACGTGAAGATGGCCGACACGATCCTGGCGCTCGCCTGGACCTCCAACGGCCGGCTGGCCGTCGAGAGCTTCAAGGTCCTCGAGAAGCGGGTCGGCAAGAAGCTGCACCACCTCGCGGAGGGCAGCGAGGAGAAGCGGATCACCTACGCCGACGCCCAGGCCCGGCCGGTGCCGGTCATCACCAGCCCGGAGTGGTCGGGGTCGGAGACGGGCGGCCGGCGCTACGCGCCCTTCACCGTCAACGTGGAGCAGCTCAAGCCGTGGCACACGCTGACCGGCCGGATGCACTTCTTCGTCGACCACGCGTGGATGGCCGAGATGGGCGAGCAGCTGCCGGTGTTCCGGCCGCCGCTCGACCTGACCCGGATGTTCGCCGAGCCGGCGCCGGGCTCGTCCGTGGACGAGTTCGGCGGCAAGGCGCTCGCGCTGCGCTACCTGACCCCGCACTCGAAGTGGTCGATCCACTCCGAGTACCAGGACAACCTGTTCATGCTCTCGCTGTCGCGGGGCGGGCCCGACCATGTGGATGAGCCCCGCCGACGCCGACTCGCTCGGTGTCGCCGACAACGACTGGATCGAGGCGGTCAACCGCAACGGCGTCTTCGTGGGCCGCGCGATCGTGTCGCACAAGATGCCCGCCGGCCTCGTGTACGTCTACCACGCGACCGAGCGCACGATCGACGTCCCGCTGACCGAGACGACCGGGCGGCGCGGGGGCATCCACAACTCGCTCACCCGGCTGTTCGTCAAGCCGTCGCACCTGGCGGGCGGATACGCGCAGACGTCCTTCGGCTTCAACTACCTCGGGCCCACCGGCAACCAGCGCGACGAGGTGACGGTCGTCCGTCGCCGGTCGCAGGACGTGGAGTACTGACATGCCGGAGCGGACGACGAGGCCGAGCGAGGCACGAGCGAGACGAGGAGCGCGACCACATGAAGGTCATGGCCCAAATGGGCATGGTGATGAACCTCGACAAGTGCATCGGGTGCCACACCTGCTCGGTGACCTGCAAGCAGGCGTGGACCAACCGCGCGGGCGTCGAGTACGCCTGGTTCAACAACGTCGAGACGCGCCCCGGCCAGGGCTACCCGCGGACGTACGAGGACCAGGACGAGTGGCGCGGAGGCTGGCGGCTCGACGCCAAGGGCCGGCTGCGGCTGCGCGGAGGCGGTCGCCTGCACCGGCTGACGAAGATCTTCTCCAACCCCAAGCTGCCGTCCATCAAGGACTACTACGAGCCCTGGACGTACGACTACGAGACCCTCGTCAACGCACCGCTCGGGGAGCACCTCCCGGTGGCCCGGCCGATCTCGCTCATCAGCGGCAAGCCGATGAAGGTCGAGGCGTCGGCGAACTGGGACGACAACCTCGGTGGCAGCGAGGCGACCCTCGCCGGGGACCCGATCCTCAAGCGGCTCAGCGAGCAGATCTCGACCGAGCTCGAGAAGACCTTCATGTTCTACCTCCCGCGGATCTGCGAGCACTGCCTCAACCCGGCCTGCGTGGCCGCCTGCCCGTCCGGCGCGATGTACAAGCGCGCCGAGGACGGCATCGTGCTGGTGGACCAAGACCAGTGCCGCGGCTGGCGGATGTGCGTGTCCGCCTGCCCGTACAAGAAGGTCTACTTCAACCACAAGACCGGCAAGGCCGAGAAGTGCACGCTGTGCTACCCGCGGCTGGAGGTCGGGCTGCCGACGGTGTGCTCGGAGACCTGCGTCGGGCGGCTGCGCTACCTCGGCCTGTTCCTGTACGACGCCGACCGCGTCCTCGAGGCGGCCACCGCGGCCAACGACCAGGACCTCTACGAGGCCCAGCTGTCGATCATGCTGGACCCGCATGACCCCGAGGTCATCGCCGCGGCCCGTGCCGAGGGCATCCCGGACGACTGGATGCAGGCCGCGCGCAAGTCGCCGGTCTACGCCCTCGCCAAGGAGTACCGCGTCGCGCTGCCGCTGCACCCGGAGTACCGCACCATGCCGATGGTCTGGTACATCCCGCCGCTGTCCCCGGTGGTCGACGCCCTGCGCGAGACCGGGCACGACGCGGAGAGCAGCGACAACCTCTTCGGGGCCATCGAGGCGCTGCGGATCCCGGTCCAGTACCTCGCCGAGCTGTTCACCGCCGGCGACACCGCCGTGGTCGACGGGGTCCTCAAGAAGCTCGCCGCGATGCGCGCGTACATGCGCGACGTCAACCTCGGCCGCGACACCCGACCGGAGATCCCCGAGGCCGTCGGCATGACCGAGGAGTCGCTGTACGCGATGTACCGGCTGCTGGCCATCGCCAAGTACGACGACCGCTACGTCATCCCGAGCGGCTACGCGGTGCCCGCCAACCTCAGGGGCCAGGCGGAGGAGCCGGGCTGCTCGCTCGACTTCGACGGCGGGCCGGGGATGTACCTCACCGGGTCCGGCCCCTTCGGCGAGGCCTCCGGCACCCCGGTGCCCGTCGCCGTGGAGACGTTCCACGCGCTCAAGGAGCGGCAGTCGTCGGAGAACCTGTCCGGCACCCGAGGCGGTCCCGGCCGGGTCAACCTGCTCAACTGGGACGGCCAGGGCAGCCCGCAGGGGCTCTTCCCACCGGGCGCCGACGTCCCGGCCGAGGGCGCGGGGGAGGAGCGGCCATGAGGGCGCGCCTGCTCCCCACCCGCAACGGCCGCCGGCCCACGGTCATCCGCGAGCGCGACCGCCGCATCTGCTGGCAGGCCGCATCCCTCCTGCTGGCCTATCCCGACGAGGCCCTGGTCGCCGACCTGCCGATGGTGCGCGAGGCGGTCGACGCGCTGCCCGCGGCCCTCGGCGAGCCGTTGCGTGCCCTTGCCGACGACCTCCTGCAGGCCGCGACGCAGGGCCGGTTGATCGACGCCCAGGCCCGCTACGTCGAGACGTTCGACCAGAAGCGCCGACGCACGCTCTTCCTCACCTACTGGACGGCCGGCGACACCCGCAACCGCGGGCAGGCGATCCTGCGGTTCACCAGCGCCTACCGCGAGGCGGGCGCCACCCCGCCCGCGCACGAGCTGGCCGACCACCTGGCGGTGGTCCTCGAGTTCGCCGCCACGGTCGACCCGGCCGGCGGGGCAGAGCTGCTCGCCGCGCACGCCACCCCCATCGCCATGGTGCGGGACTCGCTCGCCGAGCACGGCAGCCCGTACGCGGGCGTGGTCGGCGCGGTCGCCGCGACGCTGCCCGAGCCGGGCCCGGGCGACCTCCGCGAGGCCCGGCGGTTGGCCATGGCCGGGCCGCCGGCCGAGGCGGTGGGCCTCGACCTCATGCCGTACCCGCCCGCAGGCCAGCCCCTGCTGCCCCTTCTGGATGGAGCCGCGCGATGAGCCCGTTGGACCTCTTCCTGTGGGATGTGCTGCCGTACATCACGATCGCCGTCTTGGTGGTCGGGGTGTGGTGGCGGTTCCGCTACGACCGGTTCGGCTGGACGACCCGTTCGTCGCAGCTGTACGAGCGCTCCCTGCTGCGGATCGCCAGCCCGCTGTTCCACCTCGGGATCCTCGCGGTGGTCGGCGGCCACGTCGTCGGCCTGCTGGTCCCGGAGGCCTGGACCGAGTGGGTGGGGATCAGCGAGGACGTCTACCACGCCTTCGCCGTCGGGCTCGGCGCGCTGGCCGGGCTCGCGACGCTCGTGGGCGTCTCGATGCTCATCTACCGTCGCCGCACCACCGGCCCGGTCTTCATGGCGACGACCAAGAACGACAAGGTGATGTACATCTTCTTGGTGTCGGCGATCTGCCTGGGCCTGCTCACCACCATGGTGGGCGCCGGGATCATCGGCGACGGGCCACAACTACCGCGAGGACGTCTCGGTGTGGTTCCGGTCGATCCTGGTGCTGCAGCCCGAGGGCGAGCTGATGGCCGAGGCCCCGCCGTCCTTCCAGGTCCACGCGGTCGCCGGCATGCTGCTGTTCATGGTCTGGCCCTTCACCCGGCTCGTCCACGCCTTCTCGGCCCCGGTGGGCTACCTGTTCCGGCCGTACGTCGTCTACCGCACCAAGGACGCCGGGCTGACCGGACCGCAGGGCCACGCGCCGCGGCGCGGCTGGGAGCGGGTCGGATCGTGACCGACCCCCGGTAGGGTCGCGCAGGTGGAGGTGCAGGAGACCGAGGTCCAGACCGATCGGATCTGGACGGTTCCCAACGCGCTGTCCTTCCTGCGGCTGCTCGGCGTCCCGCTCTTCCTCTGGCTGATCCTGCAGGACAACGAGACGGCCGACTACTGGGCCGTCGGGCTGCTGATGGTGAGCGGCTTCACCGACTACCTCGACGGGGTCCTGGCCCGCCGGCTGCACCAGATCTCGCGGCTGGGCCAGCTGCTCGACCCGCTGGCCGACCGCCTGTACATCATCGCGACCCTGCTCGGCCTGGCGCTGCGCGACATCGTGCCGTGGTGGCTCGTGATCGCCCTGCTGGCCCGCGATGTGGTGCTCGCCGCAACCCTGCCGATCCTGCGCCACCTGGGGTACGGCCCGCTGCCCGTGCACTTCCTGGGCAAGGCGGCCACCTTCAACCTGCTGTACGCCTTCCCGCTGCTGCTGCTGGGGGACGGCGCCGGCGCCCTGGCCCTGGTCGCCCGCGTCGTCGGCTGGGCCTTCGCGATCTGGGGGTCGGCGCTCTACTGGTGGGCGGGGCTGCTCTACCTGTGGCAGGTGCGCCAGCTCGCCCGAGAGGCGAGGCGCGGAACCCCTGGCGCCACGCCCGCGTCTGACCTGCCGTGACCACGCCGCCCACGTCCAGCCCGTGGTCGACCATGTCGCTGCTGGACCGGCTGGCGGCCGACGCCCTCGATCCGGACTACGCCCGGACCGCCGAGGAGGGCCGCGGCGTCGGCGGTCCGCGCTCCTGGATCGCGCTGGTGGTGGTCTTCGCCCTGGCCGGCCTGCTGCTCGCCGCCGCCCTCGTCCAGGTTCGGCGCTCGGCCCCCGATGTCGCCGCGGCCCGGGCCGGGCTGCTCAACGACGTGGCCGCGCAGACGGCCGAGACCGACGCCCTGGCGGCGGAGGCGGCGGCCCTGCGCAGCGAGGTCTCCGGTCTCCGCGAGGAGCGGCTGGGCACCGCGGACGCCGCCCGCCTGCAGGCGCTGGAGCTCGGCGCCGGGGGAGCGGCCGTGGTGGGCCCGGGCGTCGAGGTCGTGCTGGACGACGCGGCCGACCCGCAAGGCGACGATCCCACGCTGGCCCGGGTGCTCGACCGCGACCTGCAGATCGCGGTGAACGGGCTGTGGGCCGCCGGCGCCGAGGCCATCGCCGTCAACGGCCTGCGGCTGACCAGCCGCTCGGCGATCCGGTCCGCGGGCGATGCGATCCTCGTCGACTACCGGCCCCTCACCACGCCGTACACGATCACGGCCATCGGCGACCCCAAGCGCATGGAGCCGCGGTTCGTGACCGGACCTGCCGCCGAGTCCTTGCGTACCCTGCAGAGCACGTATGGATTGAGCTTCTCCGTCACCAGCCGGGATCGGGTCGTGCTTCCCGCGGCCGCCCTGCCGGACCTGCTGTACGCCCGGGAGGCGCCGTGATCGCCGTCGTCGGCCTCATCCTCGGCGTGGTGGCGGGGCTGCTGCTCCAGCCCACCATCCCGATCTGGCTGCAGCCGTACCTTCCGATCGCCGTGGTGGCGGCGCTGGACGCGGTCTTCGGCGCCGCGCGGGCCATCGTGGACGGGGTCTTCAGCGACCGGGTGTTCGTCATCTCGTTCGTGTCGAACGTCCTGGTGGCCGCGCTCATCGTCTTCCTCGGCGACCAGCTCGGCGTGGGGGCGCAGCTGTCCACCGGCGTTGTCGTCGTGCTCGCCATGCGGATCTTCGCCAACGCCGCCGCCATCCGGCGGAAGCTGTTCGGCGCATGAGCACCAACCGCTCCTGGGCGCGCGTGCGCGGCGCCCTGCGCCCCAAGCGCGACGCCAGCCACCTGCTCGTCGGCGCGCTGTTCGCGCTGCTGGGTTTCGGGATTGTCGTCCAGGTCGGCGCCGCCGACGACAACCTCGCCACCGCCCGCCAGTCCGACCTGGTCGGCATCCTCGACGACCTGTCGGTCCGCTCCGACCGGCTGCAGGCCGAGCTCCGCGACCTGTCCGCCACCCGCGACCGCCTGCGCTCCGGCTCGGCCGGCGAACGAGGCCGCCCTGGCGGAGGCCGAGCGGCGGGCGGCGGTGCTCGGCATCCTCGCCGGGACGGTCGCCGCCGAGGGGCCCGGCCTCGTGGTGACCATCGACGGCGTGGATGACGCCGCTCTGCTCCTCGACACCGTGCAGGAGCTGCGCGACGCGGGGGCGGAGGCGATCCAGCTCGGCGACGTGCGGGTCGTCGCCTCGACGTACTTCACCCAGGCCCCGGACGGCCGTGTGCAGGTCGACGGCGTCACCGTGGACGGCCCCTACGAGTTCCGGGTGATCGGCGACCCGCGCACCCTGGCTGCGGCGCTGCGGATCCCCGGCGGGGTTCTCGACAGCGTCCGCGGGGGCGGCGGCGACGCCACGGTGGTGGAGCAGGAGACGGTGACGGTGGACGCGTTGCGGGCGCTTTCGGCGGCTGACTACGCTCAACCCGCGCCCTAGGCGGCTTCGGCCGTCCGCGGGCGTCCCATCCCTGCTGCGCGGAAGGCGAGCGAGTGAACCCCGAGGATCTGAAGTACACCGCGGAGCACGAGTGGGTGCGGGTCGATGGCGCGGAGCCGGGCACGGTCCGGGTCGGCATCACCGACTACGCGCAGGAGGCCCTCGGCGACATCGTGTACGTCTCCCTGCCCGAGGTCGGGGCCCGGCTGGACGCCGGCCAGGCCTGCGGCGAGGTCGAGTCGACCAAGAGCGTGAGCGACATCTACGCCCCGCTCAGCGGCGAGGTGACGGCCCGCAACGAGGCGCTGGACGGCGCCCCGGAGCTCGTCAACAGCGACCCCTACGGCGAGGGCTGGATGTTCGAGTTGCGGCTCGCCGACGCAGGCCAGGCCGCCGGGCTGCTGGACGCAGCGGCGTACTCGGCCTCGACCGCCTGACGCCGGCCGGAAGGCCCGCCCCGGCCAGTTGACCGCGGGCCTCCGCCCTGCCTACGCTTCTCACCCTCAACCAGACGTCGAGAGGTGGCCGCCATGCCGGGCGATGAGGCGGGGATGGACGACACCACGACGCTGCAGGGCCTCGGCGGCCAGGGGGCGCCAACGGGCGCCCCCGAACCCGCGGACGAGGCCGCGGAGGCCGCACGGGAGGCCAACGCCGTCATCGAGGCGCTGCTGCCGGGAACGGCCTTGCTCGTCGTGCAGCAGGGGCCGTCCGCGGGCGCCCGATTCCTGCTCGACGCCGACACCACGACAGTGGGCCGCAACCCGGACAACGAGATCTTCCTCGACGACATCACGGTGTCTCGCCACCACGCGCGGTTTGTCCGCACCGCGGCCGGCTTCGCCGTCGAGGATGTCGGCAGCCTGAACGGCACGTACGTCAACCGCTCGGCCGTGGAGCGCGCCGCGCTGGCGGGCGGCGACGAGGTGCAGATCGGGAAGTTCCGGATGGTGTTCCACGACGCCGCACCGCAGCAGGCAGGGGAGGGGGCATGACCTCGTCGGCCCAGCGGGTCGCCCCGGCCCGGGCGTACATGTCGATCGGCGAGGTCCTCGGCAAGCTCCGCCCGGACTTCCCCGACGTCACGATCTCCAAGATCCGGTTCCTCGAGTCGGAGGGCCTGGTCGAGCCGCAGCGGACGGCGTCGGGCTACCGCAAGTTCAGCCACGACGACGTCCAGCGGCTGCGCTACGTGCTGTCCGCCCAGCGCGACCAGTACCTCCCGTTGCGGGTCATCAAAGAGCACCTGGAGGCCCTCGACCGGGGTCTTGAGCCCGCCGCGGCCCCCGGCACCGCCCCGCGGGTGCCGCTGTCGGCAGTGCGCGGCGACGGCTACCCCACCGCGGCCGATTTCGCGCGCGACCCCGACGAGCTGCGGCTCAGCCGGGCCGAGCTGCTCGACTCATCCGGCCTCGGCGACGAGGCCCTCACGCAGTGCGAGCAGTACGGCCTGATCGGCCCGTGCAGCGGTTCGGCCTACTACGACGGCGACGCCCTCACGGTGGCGCGCACGGTCGCGCGGCTGGCCGACTTCGGCCTGGAATCGCGCCACCTGAAGGCGTTCAAGTCGGCGGCGGACCGCGAGATCGGCCTGGTGGAGCAGGTCGTGACCCCGATGCTGCGGCAGAAGGGCTCGGAGTCGCGGGCCCGCGCCGAAGAGGTCGTCCGCGAGCTGGCGGCGCTCTCGGTGACCCTGCACGCGTCGCTCGTGCGCTCCGGCCTCGGTCCCGGGCTGCCGCGCTAGTCTGGAAGACGTGCTCCCTCTCGACGTGGTTGGCGTGCGGGTTGAGATGCCGTCCAACCAGCCCATCGTGTTGCTGCGCGAGGCCGGCGGCGACCGCTACCTGCCGATCTGGATCGGCGCGGTCGAGGCCAGCGCGATCGCCTTCGCCCAGCAGGGGGTGACCCCTCCTCGGCCGCTCACCCACGACCTGCTCCGCGACGTGCTGACGGCGTTGGGGCGCGAGTTGCAGCAGGTGCGGATCACCGAGCTGCGCGACGGCGTCTTCTACGCGGTGCTGGCCTTTGACGGCGGGGTCGAGGTCAGCGCGCGCCCGTCGGACGCCATCGCCCTGGCCCTGCGCACCGGGGCGCCGATCGTGGGCTCCGAGCAGGTGCTCGAGGACGCGGGCATCGAGATCCCCGACGAGCAGGAGGACGAGGTCGAGAAGTTCCGCGAGTTCCTGGACACCATCTCGCCCGAGGACTTCGCCGGTCCTGAGGGCCCGCCGCAGCCTGAGCAACCCTCACCCTGAGGTAGAGGGTTTAATCTGTCAAGCCAGCATCGAGAGTTTGCCCCGGCGTGTCGGGGCGGCGCGCGTTGACCCGTCCCCCCATTGGTCCTAGCGTCGGGCTCGCCGGTATCGCGCCGGCGTAGTTACCGCGCTGTTGTTCGCGGCCGTCCACGGCCGCCACCCGACGGAGGTCGTCGTGACCACACCCGAGAGCCGCCCCGAGACCCTGCCCGCGGCCGCCGACGCGGAGTTGCGGGCCGGCCAGCAGGGGCTGCTCTTCGACGACGACGTCGCCCCGCTGCCCGAGGGGGTCGGCTACCGCGGCCCGACGGCCTGCGCGGCCGCCGGCATCACCTACCGCCAGCTCGACTACTGGGCCCGCACCGGCCTGGTGGAGCCGGGGATCCGCCCCGCGGCCGGCTCCGGCTCGCAGCGGCTCTACGGATTCCGCGACATCCTCGTGCTCAAGGTGGTCAAGCGGTTGCTCGACACCGGGGTCTCCCTGCAGCAGATCCGCTCCGCCACCGGGGCCGTCCGCGAGCTCGGGATCGACGAGCTCGCCCGGGTCACCCTGATGAGCGACGGGGCCTCGGTCTACATGTGCACGTCCGCCGACGAGGTCGTCGACCTGCTGCGCGGCGGGCAAGGCGTCTTCGGGATCGCGCTGGGCGGAGTCTGGCGCGAGCTCGAGGGCTCCCTGGCCGACCTGCCCGGCGAGCGCGCTGACGACACCCCCGGCGAGGTCGCGGCCGACGCCGCCGAGCCGCACCCCAGCGACGAGCTCGCGCACCGCCGCCGGGCCCGCAAGACCGGCTGAGCCGACCCGCGTTCGGGCCGGTAGCCTCGGCCGGGTGACCGGCGCGCACCCCTCCCTCTCAGATCTCGCCCCTCTGCCCTTCGCCCGGCGGCACATCGGTCCCGATCCCGCGGCGCAGGCCGGCATGTTGGCCGCCTTGGGGTTCGCCAGCCTTCGCGACCTCGCCGCCGCGGCCGTCCCCGCGGCCATCCAGTGGGGTGACGCGCTGGCGCTTGACCCGGGACGCAGCGAGCCCGAGGTGCTGCGTGAGCTGCGGTCCCTGGCCGCACGCAACGCCCCCCGCGTGCCGATGATCGGGATGGGCTACCACGGCACCGTCACGCCCGCGGTGATCGTGCGCAACGTGCTGGAGGACCCGGCCTGGTACACCGCCTACACGCCGTACCAGCCCGAGATCAGCCAGGGCCGGCTGGAGGCGCTGCTGAACTTCCAGACCATGGTTCAGGACCTCACCGGCCTGCCCACCGCGGGCGCCTCGCTGCTGGACGAGGGCACCGCCGCGGCCGAGGCGATGACGCTGGTGCGGCGGGCCTCGCGCTCGGACTCGGCGGTGTTCGTCGTCGACGCCGACACCCTTCCCCAGACCATCGCCGTCCTCGAGACCCGCGCCGAGCCGCTCGGGATCCACGTCGAGGTGCTCGACCTGTCGCACGGCTGGCCCGCCGAGGCCCCCGCCTGCTTCGGGGCGCTGCTGTCGTACCCGGGCAATCTGGGCGAGGTCCGCGATCACGAGGCGCTCATCGCCGATCTCCACGCCGCCGGGGCGCTCGCGGTCGTCGCGGCGGATCTGCTGGCGCTGTGCGTCCTGCGGCCACCGGGGGAGATCGGCGCCGACGTCGTGGTGGGCTCGACCCAGCGCTTCGGTGTGCCGCTGGGCTTCGGGGGCCCGCACGCGGCCTTTGCGGCGGTTCGCTCGGGCCTCGAGCGCCAGCTGCCTGGGCGCCTGGTCGGCGTCTCCGTCGACGCCGATGGCCGGCCGGCCTACCGCCTCGCCCTGCAGACCCGCGAGCAGCACATCCGGCGCGAGAAGGCCACCAGCAACATCTGCACCGCGCAGGTCCTCCTGGCGGTGGCCGCCGAGCATGTACGCCGTCTACCACGGGCCCGACGGGCTGGCCGCGATCGCCCGGCGCGTGCACCGCCAGGCCGCCGTGCTGGCCGCTGGGCTGCGCGGGGGAGGGGTGGAGGTCGTCCACGACGCGTTCTTCGACACGATCCTGGCCCGGGTGCCCGGCCGGGCCGCCGAGGTCGTCGAGCGGGCCCGGGCCGCCGGGATCGACCTGCGGCTCGTCGACGCCGACCAGGTCGGCGCCTCCACCTCGGAGGTCACCGAGGATGCCCACCTGGTGGCGGTCTGGAACTGCGTTCGGCCTGGAGCTCGGCCTCGCGGACGTTGCGCGGCTGGACCGGGAGGCGCCCGACGCGCTGCCGGAAGGGCTGGTCCGCCGGACTCCGTACCTCACCCACCCGGTGTTCTCGGCCCACCGCAGCGAGCACGCCCTGCTGCGCTACCTGGCGCTGCTCTCCGGCAAGGACTACGCGCTCGACCGCGGCATGATCCCGCTGGGCTCCTGCACCATGAAGCTCAACGCCACCGCGGAGATGGAGGCGATCACCTGGCCGGAGTTCGCCGACCTGCACCCGTTCGCGCCGCTCGACGAGAGCGAGGGCATCAGGGAGCTGATCGCCCAGCTGGAGGCCTATCTGGTCGAGATCACCGGCTACGACGCGGTCTCGCTGCAGCCCAACGCGGGTTCGCAGGGCGAGCTCACCGGGCTGCTGGCGATCCGGGCCTACCTGCGGTCGCGGGGCGAGCCTGGCCGCGACGTGTGCCTGATCCCGAGCAGCGCCCACGGCACCAACGCGGCCAGCGCCGTGATGGCCGGCCTGCGGGTCGTGGTGGTCGGCTGCGATGAGCAGGGCGACGTCGACCTGGCCGACCTGCGGGCGAAGATCGCCGAGCACGGCGATCGGCTGGCCGCCTTGATGATCACCTACCCGTCCACCCACGGGGTGTTCGAGCAGGCCGTCACCGAGATCTGCGCGCTGGTGCACGACGCGGGCGGCCAGGTCTACGTCGACGGCGCCAACCTCAATGCCCTGGTGGGCCTGGCGAAGCCGGGCAAGTTCGGGGCCGATGTCAGCCATCTGAACCTGCACAAGACGTTCTGCATCCCGCACGGCGGCGGCGGGCCCGGGCGTCGGCCCGGTGGGCGTGCGCGCGCACCTCGCGCCGTTCCTGCCCAACCACCCGCTGGTCGCCGAGGCCGGCCCCGCCACGGGCATCGGGCCCGATCTCGGCGGCTCCGTGGGGGAGCGCCTTGGTGCTGCCGATCTCCTGGGCGTACATCCGGCTGATGGGGGCCGCCGGGCTCACCGAGGCGACGCAGGTGGCCATCCTCAACGCCAACTACGTGGCGCACCGGCTCGGCCCGCACTTCCCGGTGCTGTACACCGGGCCCGGCGGGCTCGTCGCCCACGAGTGCATCCTCGACCTGCGGGGCATCACCAAGGAGACGGGCGTCACCGTCGACGACGTGGCCAAGCGGCTGATGGACTACGGCTTCCACGCCCCGACCATGTCGTTCCCGGTGGCCGGCACGCTGATGGTGGAGCCGACCGAGTCCGAGGACCTCGTCGAGCTCGACCGCTTCTGCGACGCGATGATCGCCATCCGGGCCGAGATCGACAAGGTGGGGTCGGGGGAGTGGGACGCCGAGGACAACCCGCTGCGCAACGCCCCGCACACCGCCCTGTGCCTGGCGGAGGAGTGGACCCACCCGTACTCGCGCGAGGTGGCGGCGTTCCCGTCGGCCGCGTCGCGCGCCGCCAAGTACTGGCCCCCGGTGCGGCGCATCGACGGCGCCTACGGCGACCGCCACCTGGTGTGCTCGTGCCCGCCGGTGGAGGCCTTCGCCTAGGGGGCCTCGGGGGAGTAGGGGTCGAACAGCCCCGGCTGCTCGGCCATCCAGTCGGCGAGGACCACGGCGAACCCCGCCTCCTGCAGCGCGGCGGTGACCCGGACGTCGTCGTCGACGATGACCGCGACCGGGCGCTCGCGCGCCAGCCGCCGCACCACGGCCACCTTGACCAGCCGCGCGGGGCGCCGGTCGTCATCGGGGCGCAGGTAGACCGTGCCGGCCGGAAAACCGTTGTCCGCCAACCACTTCTCGGTGGCGGCGCGGCAACGCTCGGGGCGCCCGCTGACGTAGGCGATGACGTGGTCGGCCGCGAGCCGATCGGCGGTCGCCCTCCCCTCGGGCAGCACCGGGTCGGCCTCGGCGGCGTCGAAGAAGGCGTCCCAGCGCTTCGGCTTGGTGCGCACGAGCGGCAGCCGGTGGCGGACGTCGGCGAGCACCCCGTCGAGGTCCAGCACCGCGTACGGGCGCTGCGGCGCGGCGTCGTGCGACGGTCGGGGGAGGACACCCCGCGAACCTATCGGGAGCCGCGCCCATAGAGTGCTTGCCATGGCCATCGACCCCGCCTCCGTCGCCACCCTGCTGCCCGACACGGTGCCCATGGTGCGCACCCTCGACCTGGAGTTCGTCGAGCTCTCGCACGAGCGCGCGGTGCTGCGGCTCCCCGACAACCCCTTGTGGCACAACCACCTCGGCGGCCCGCACGCCGGGGCGATGTTCACGCTGGGTGAGTCGGCCAGCGGCGCGATCGTCTTCGCCAACTTCGGCGACCTGCTGGAGCGCGCCGTCCCGCTCGCCGTGGAGTGCACGATCCGCTACCTGCGGCTGGCGATGGGCCCGGTCGACGCCGAGGCCGTGCTGGACCGCCCGGCCGCCGAGGTGGTCGCCGAGCTCGACGCCGGCACCCGCCCGGAGTTCCCGGTGTCGATCACGATCCGCGACCACGCGGGCGAGACCACCGGCGTGATGACCGTGCTGTGGACCCTGCGGCCGCACCGCAAGGCCTGACCGCAGGCCTGACCGCTCGGCCTCACCCCTACGGCAGCTCCCAGGTGTGCACCGGCTCGTTGCTGTGCATGCCGACGAGGTAGTCCAGGGTCATCCGCCGCAGCGCCTCCCAGCGGTCGAAGCCGGCGGCCTCGTACGCGTTGACCGTCGCGACCTGCCAGGTCGCGCCGTTGCGGCCGGTGATGCACCGCTGCTCGATGATGCCGAGCAGCCGGTGCGCCACCGCGGGGTCGACGCCCCAGGCGGCCAGGCCGGTGTAGGCGAGGGGGAGCAGCCGGCGCAGCACGAGCTCGGCGACCGGCACCTCGCCCAGGCCCGGCCAGTAGAGCTCGGCGTCGAGGCCGCGCTGGGCGCCCTGGAGGAAGTTCTCCTCGGCGGCGCGGAACGACATCTGCGACCAGACCGGCCGGTCGAGGTCGACCAGGGCGCGCATCGCGCCGTAGTAGAGGGCTCCGTTGGCCATGATGTCGACCACGGTGGGGCCCGAGGGGAGCACCCGGTTCTCGACCCGCAGGTGCGGGACGCCGTCGACGACGTCGTAGACCGGCCGGTTCCAGCGCCACACCGTGCCGTTGTGCAGCCGCAGCTCGGGGAGCAGCGGTGTGCCGCCCGCCGCGAGCACCGCCTCGGGGTCCTCGTCCTCGATGACGGGGAGCAGGGCGGGGAAGTACCGGATGTTCTCCTCGAACAGGTCGAAGACGCTGGTGACGTAGCGCTCGCCGAACCAGACCCGCGGCCGCACGCCCTGGGCCTTGAGCTCCGCCGAGCGGGTGTCGGTGGCCTGGGTGAACAGCGCGATCCGGGTCTCGCGCCACAGCTCGCGGCCGAGCAGGTAGGGGGAGTTCGCGCCGAGCGCCACCTGCACGCCGGCCAGGCACTGCGCGGCGTTCCAGTGGTCGGCGAACGCATCCGGCGTGACCTGCAGGTGGAACTGGACGCTCGTGCAGGCGGCCTCGGGGGCGATCGTGTCCGCCCACACCTCGAGGTGCTGGGCGCCGTCGATGTCGATGTGCAGGTCCTCGCCGCGCGCCGCGAGCATCATCGCGTCGAGCAGGTGGTAGCGCGGGTTGTTGCTGATCGCCGAGCGCGACAGGTGCTCGGGCCGCAGGGTCGGCAGGATGCCCACCATCGCCATCGAGGCGCCGGCTCGGTGGGCGCTGGCATCGGCGGTGTTGAGCTGGTCGCGGACGTCCGACTCGAGGTCCTCGGCGGCCCGGCCGATCAGGGTCCGCGGGTGCACGTTGATCTCCAGGTTGAACTGGCCCAGCTCGGTCTGGAACGCGGGGTCCTCGATGTGCGCCAGCACCTCGGCGTTGAGGAGCGCGGGCTGGCCGGTCGGGTCGACGAGGTTCAGCTCGATCTCAAGCCCGGTCATCGGCAGGTCGAAGGCGAACCTCGACTCGGCGAGCATCCGCGCGAGCACGTCAAGGCAGGTGTGCACCTTGTCGCGGTAGCGCTTGCGGTCTTCTCCGGTGAAGACGGTGACCTGGATCTTCTCGCCCACGGGCACAGACTGCCGTACGCAGCGACGCGGCCGTCCGCCCGTTGGGGCAGCCGAGCGTTTCGGCCGCCGCGGGGGTCTCAGGCCGCGGTGCGGGCCGCAAGCGGCCGGCGCAGGGAGAGGAACCCGGCGCCGGCCAGCAGCGCCAGCAGCAGGCAGCCGGCCCACAGCAGGTCGCCGTACCGCTCGTACACCGAGGTGCCCAGCAGGGGGGCGACGACGAAGGCCAGCGAGAAGGACAGCCCGAAGACGCCCTGGTAGCGCCCGCGCGCGTCCGAGGGCGCGAGGTCGGCGACCAGCGCGGGCGGGATGCCGGCGAGCAGCACCTCGCCGAGCGTCCACACCACGACCGTGGCCATGAAGCCCGCCAGCGAGTCGGCGAAGGCGGTGAGCCCGAAGCCGACCCCGAGGACGACCATCGACAGGGCCGCCACCCGGAGCGCGGTCGTGGCGCCGGAGCCGGGCGGCGACGAGCGGCTGGACCAGGACGATGACGACGCCGTTGGTCGCCGCGATCACCCCGTACGCGGTCAGGCTGAGTCCGGCCGCGGTGGTGGCCAGCGGGAGCACGATGAGGCCCTGGAAGTACACGACGGCGTTGAGCGAGGTGATCGCGCACAGCCGCAGCATGAGGCCGTCGCGCAGCACGACGCCGTAGCCGCGCCCGCTGGGCTCCGCGGGCGGCGCTCCCCATCGGTCGCGCGGGGGATCGCGGCGGATGAGGACGTACACCAGGACGCCGAACGCCGCGAAGGTCAGCGCGTCGACCACGAAGAGCAGCCCGAAGCCGCGGGACGCCAGCAGGCCGGCGGTGACCCCGGCCACCGAGAAGCCCAGGTTGATCGCCCAGAACAGCAGCGCGTACGCCCGGGGCCGGTCGTCCGGCGCCACGACGTCGGCGACGAGGGCCGAGGAGGCCGGGCGGTACATGTCGCCGAAGAACCCCAGGAGCAGCGAGGCGGCCGCGATCGCGGCGGTGGACCGCGCGGCGCCGAGGAGCAGCAGGGCGGCCGCGGCCGCCAGCGTCGCCAGCAGCAGCGTGCGGCGCCGGCCGAGGTGGTCGGCCAGCCAGCCGCCGATCGGCTGGCTGGGCAGCGACCCGACGCCGTAGGCGGCGAGCACCCAGCCGGCCTGCGACGGCGACAGCCCGCGTTCTTGCGTCAGGTACAGCACGAGGAACGGCTCGACGAACGTGCCGACCCGGTTGACCAGGGTGCCGGCCCAGACCACCCAGTAGGCGCGGGGGAGCGCAGGAGCGCGCGGCTTCCCGCCTGGCCTCATCGCGTGACCCGCCTCCCGCGTCTTAGCGTGCGTCGCCGTCACGCCCGCTCACGGCGGATTCCGCCTCGGCGCGCGGGCCCTCGCGGGGACACTGGAGCCATGCCCCTTCCGGCGGCGAACCGCAGGGCCGAGGAGCATCATGCCCTGGCCGACCACCAGGTCCTCCTGCTGCTGGAGACGCACCCGACGCAGGGGCTCAGCCGGGCCGAGGCCGCGCGAGCGGCTGCAGCGCTACGGCCCCAACCTGCTGCCCCAGGCGAGCACCGGCGGCCCGATCCGCCGCCTGCTGCGGCAGCTGCAGCAACCCGCTGATCTACGTGCTGCTCGTCGCCGGCGCGGTCACGGTCGCCCTGGGCGAGACGGTCGACGCCGCCGTGATCTTCGGCGTCGTGGTGATCAACGCGATCGTCGGGTTCATCCAGGAGTCCAAGGCCGAGGCCGCGCTGGACGCCCTGCGCTCGATGGTGCGCACGTCCGGCGCGGGTGGTCCGCGACGGGCCGCACGCGAGCCGGTGCCGTCCGAGACGCTGGTGCCCGGCGACCTCGTGGTCCTGTCGAGGCGGGGGACAAGGTCCCGGCCGACATCCGCCTGCTGGAGCGTCGCCGAGCTGCAGGTGGACGAGTCGGCGCTGACCGGGGAGTCGGTCCCGGTGGTCAAGGACGAGGTGGCGCTGCCGATCGACACCCCGGTCGCGGACCGCCGCAACATGCTCTACTCCGGCACCCTGATCACGACCGGCTCGGGGGCGGGGATCGTGGTGGCCACCGGGTCGCACACCGAGCTGGGCGAGATCCACCGCCTGGTCGGGGTCCGTCGACCCGCTCGCCACCCCGCTGACCAGGCGGCTGGCCTGGTTCAGCAAGGTCCTCACCGTCGTCATCCTGGGCCTCGCCGCCGTCACCTTCGCCGTCGGCGTGCTTCGGGGCGAGCCGCTGGCCGGAGATGTTCAGCGCGGCGGTCGCGCTGGCGGTCGGGGCGATCCCGGAGGGGCTGCCGGCCGCCGTGACCATCACGCTGGCGATCGGCGTGGGGCGGATGGCCCGCCGGCGCGCGGTGATCCGGCGGCTGCCGGCGGTGGAGACGCTGGGCAGCACCACGGTGATCTGCACCGACAAGACCGGCACCCTGACCGAGAACCAGATGACCGTCCGCTCGGTGTGGACCGCCGAGCGGGCTCGTACCAGCTGAGCGGGCCCGGGTACGACCCGGCGGGCGACGGTCGACCGGTCCGGATGGCGCGGCGGCGTCACCTGGCCGCCGACGAGGCGCTGCGCTGGACGCCTGCGGGCCGGGCGCGCTGTGCAACGACGCGTCGGCTGCACCAGGACGACGAGCGGCCAGTGGCAGGTGGTCGGTGACCCCACCGAGGCGGCCCTGCTCGTGGCCGCGGCCAAGGCCGGGCCTGGACCTGCGACGAGCTGGCCGCGGCGGCTGCCCGCGGCTGGACACCATCCCGTTCAGCTCCGAGCGGCAGTACATGGCCACCCTGCACGGCGAGCGGTGACGGGGGAGCGGGGCGTGGTCGCTGGTCAAGGGCGCGCGTCGAGCGGATCGCTGGAGCTCGTGCGGCGCCCAGATGGACGCCGCGGGCGCGTCGGTCCGCTGGACCGCGAGGCGCGTCCTGGATCAGGCCGCGACGACTGGCCGCCACGGGGCTGCGGGTGCTGGCGACCGCCGTGCTGCGCGTCGAGCGCCGGCGTGGCGGTTCGAGCGAGGAGACCTCGCCGGGCCGCCTCGTCTTCACCGGCCTGCAGGCGATGCTCGACCCGCCGCGCCCGGCCGCGGTCGCGGCCGTGCGCCGCCTGCCAGGCGGCCGGCATCGACGTGAAGATGATCACCGGCGACCACGTCGGCGACCGCCACCGCCATCGCCGAGCAGGTCGGCATCCTCGACCGGGCAACCGCGACGGCGAGGTGCTGACCGGCGCCGAGCTCGCCGCGCTGCCGACGACGGAGCTACGCCGACGCCGTGGCGCGCGGCCGCGGTGTTCGCCCGGGTCAGCCCGGAGCAGAAGCTGCGCCTGGTCGAGGCGCTGCAGTCCCGCGGCCACGTGGTCGCGATGACCGGCGACGGGGTCAACGACGCCCCAGCCCTGCGGCAGGCCGACATCGGCGTCGCCATGGGGAACGGCGGCACCGAGGTCGCCAAGGAGGCCGCCGACATGGTGCTCACCGACGACGACTTCGCCACCATCGAGGCCGCCGTCGAGGAGGGCCGCGGCGTCTTCGACAACCTGACCAAGTTCATCGTCTGGACGCTGCCGACGAACATGGGCGAGGGCCTGGTCATCCTCGTCGCGATCCTGCTCGGCGCCGCGCTGCCGATCCTGCCGGTGCAGATCCTGTGGATCAACATGACCACCGCCGTGGCCCTGGGGCTGATGCTGGCCTTCGAGCCGAAGGAGCCCGGGATCATGACGCGGGCGCCCCGCGACCCGCACCAGCCGCTGCTCACCGTGGCGCTGGTCGTCCGGATCCTGCTGGTCTCGGCGCTGCTGGTCGGCGGCTCGTGGTGGCTGTTCGAGTGGGAGCTGGCCAACGGGGCCTCCCTGGCGGAGAGCCGCACGGCCGCGGTCAACCTGTTCGTCGTCGTCGAGGCGTTCTACCTGTTCAGCTGCCGCTCGCTGACCGGGCCGGCCTGGCGGATCGGGCTGTTCAGCAACCGTGGCTGATCGTCGGCGTCACCGTCCAGGCCGTCGGCCAGCTGGCGATCACCTACCTGGCCGGTGATGAACGAGATCTTCGACACCGCGCCGATCCCGGCGGCGGCGTGGGCGCGCATCCTCGCGGTCGGGATCGCGGCCTGGGTGGTCGTCGCCCTGGACAAGCGCTGGCGCGGCCTGGGCATCTGAGGGGAGTCCTGCGACCGAGGCCGATCTCGGGTAAGTGACATAATGGGCATTATCGGCGGTGCGCGTACGCCTGGGACCGGCCCGAGCGGGGCCTGGGTACGCGCGCCTACGGCTGGGTGGCGACCCGCAGCCCCAGCGCGATCAGCACCGTGCCGCTGGCGCCCTCCAGGGCCACCCGGACCCGCGGACGGGTGAAGACGCGCCGGGCTCGGCCGACGCCGAGCGCCAGCAACGCGTACAGCGTGAACTCGACGGTGACCTGCAGGGCGGCCAGCGCCAGCGTCGTCGGCAGCACCGGGTAGCCGGCCGGGATGAACTGCGGGAAGAAGGCGATCATGAAGATGGCGGCCTTGGGGTTGGCCAGGTTGGTCGCCATCCCCTCGGCGAACAGCCGGCGCGGGCCAGGCGCCGGGCGGCCGTCGAGGGCGGGCAGGATCCCGCGCCGGACGACCGGGGACTCATCGGCGGGGTCGGCCGCTCGGGCGAGCCGTCGTTCTTCGCCCGGCCGTGCTCCCGGACCGCCTCGCGCAGCGCCAGCGCCCCGAGCACGATGAGGAAGCCGGCGCCCACCACCTTGAGCGCGGTGTAGGCGACCTCGGAGACGGCCAGCAGGGCCGAGAGCCCGACCGCGGCCAGCACGGCCCAGGTGAACAGCCCGGCCTCGATCCCGGCGACGAGCGGCAGCGCCGCCCGGCCGCCGAGGGTCGCCGACCGGCGCAGGATCACCGCGATCGCCGGCCCCGGGCTCGCCGAGATCAGCAGCACGGCCAGCAGGAAGCCGGGCAGCACGGCGATCAGCTCGGTCGGCACGCGGCCCAGTCTGCCCGCGGACGCCCGAGCCGTCCCCAAGCGCATTCGCCGCGCGGCCCTGTGGATGGCCGCAGCGGGCGGGCCTCGCGATCGGGAAGGCTTGGGCCATGGCCTTCACCGACCTCCCCCCGCAGTGGGCCGAACGGCCCATCCACCACCCGGCGCTCGTCGCCGACGTGCTCGACCTGCTGGTCCCGCTCTCCGACCGCCGGGCGGGCGCCCTGCTGCTGGCCCTGTGCGACGAGCAGGGCCGGCTGCTCCAGCCGTGCCTGGTCGAGGGCGACCCGGGGTGCGCCGAGGCCCGGCGCGCCCCGGGCTTCTTCGCCGAGGTGCTCGCCGGGCTCAGCCCGGGCGGCTCGATGCTCGTGGGCATCGCCCGGTCCGGCGGGCTCTCGGCGCGGCCGGCCGACCTCGAGTTCGCCGCCGCCGCGCAGGCCGCCTGCGCCGAGCACGGCCTGCGGCTGCTCGGCGTCCACGTGGTGACCCTCGAGGGCAGCCGACCGCTCCCCCGGCTGTCCGCGGAGGCCGCCTAGCGGCACGATGGGCCCGTGCCCCCGGACCCCGCCGCCCACCCGTACTTCCGCGGCGGCGGGCACCAGGGTCGGCCGCTCGCCTTCGCGCACCGAGGCGCCGCGGCGCACGCCACCGAGAACACCGCGGAGGCGTTCCAGCGGGCGGTCGACCTGGGGTTCACCCACCTGGAGACCGATGTGCGGGCGACCCTCGACGGGGTCGCGGTCGCCTTCCACGACGAGACGCTCGACCGGATCACGGACCGGCGCGGCCCGGTCGCCGACACGACCTGGCCGCAGCTGCGGTCGGCGGCGCTCGACCGGCGGCCGGCACGGTGGCCCGGCTCGACGACCTGCTGGGCGACTTCCCCGATCGCTGCTTCAACATCGACGTCAAGGACCTCCGCGCCGTGGGGCCGCTCGCGGCCGCGGTGCGCCGGTGCCGCGCGCACGAGCGGGTCCTCGTCGCGTCGTTCAGCGAGCGGCGGCTCGCAGGCAGCCCGCCGGGCGCTCGGCCCGACGGTCGCCACCGCGGTCGGCCCGCGGGGGGTCGCCGCGGTCCGGGCGGCCTCGGCCGGCGGCCCGCTGCGCTCGATCCCGCACGGCGCCGGGCTGGCCCTGCAGGTGCCGGAGCGGATGGGCGTCCCGCTGGTGGACCGCCGCTTCGTGGCCGAGGCGCACCGGCGGGGCCTTCAGGTGCACGTGTGGACCGTCAACGAGCCGGACCGGATGCACGCGCTCCTCGACCTCGGGGTCGACGGGCTGGTGACCGACGACGCCCCCGCGCTGATCGGCGTGTGGAACGCGCGCGGGGGGTGGCCCACGCCGGCGGCCGGGCGCGTCGCGTCGTCGAAAGGCCCCGCGCAGCGCGGCGACGCGCCATGATGCGCGGGTGACCGACGTCCGGCCCCAGCCGCTGTCCGATCCCGCCGCCCGCCGCCGCGAGCAACGCGGCTGGTACTGGTACGACTGGGCCAACTCGACGTTCTCGACCACCGTCGTCACCGTCATCCTCGGGCCGTACCTCACCTCGGTGGCCAAGAGCGGCGCGGTCGACGGGTCGGTGCAGTTCCTGTGGTTCGACCTCGACCCGAAGGCCTACTTCCCCGCCTGCGTGACCGTGTCGGTGCTGCTGCAGATCTTCGTGCTGCCCGTCGTCGGCGCCTTGGCCGACCGCAGCGCGCACAAGCGGGAGCTGCTGGCCGGCTTCGCCTACGCCGGCGCCACGGCCACCATGCTGCTGATCTTCGTGACCGGCGGCGACTACCGCCTGGGCGGAGCGCTCTTCATCTTCGCCAACCTGATGTTCGGCTGCGCGATCGTCGTCTACAACTCGTTCCTTCCGGATATCGCCGAGCCGGATGAGCGCGACCGGGTCTCGTCGCGCGGCTGGGCGATGGGCTACGCCGGTGGCGCGCTGCTTCTCGTCTTCAACCTGGTGCTGGTGCTCTTCGCCGAGGACTTCGGGCTGACCGACCGCGAGGCAGCGCGGTGGTGCCTGTTCTCGGCCGGCCTGTGGTGGGCGGTCTTCACCGTGATCCCGATGCTCCGGCTGGTGAACCGCAGGCCGTACCACGTGGTGGCCGCCGAGGGCTGGGTGGTCACGGCCGGATTCCGCCAGCTCGGCCGCACCCTGCGCGAGCTGGTCGGCTTCAAGATCACCGTGCTCTTCCTCGTCGCGTACCTGCTCTACAACGACGGCATCCAGGCGGCGATCGCCTTCGCCGCCACGTTCGGCAGCGAGGAGCTCGGCTTCGGCGACGAGGTCCTGATCGGGGCGATCCTGCTCGTGCAGGTGGTCGCGTTCTTCGGGGCGCTCGCCCTCGGCCGGATCGCCGCGCGCAAGGGCGCCAAGGCCACCGTGCTCGGGGCCCTGGTGGTCTGGTCGGTGGTGGTCGGCTACGCGTTCGTGATCCCGGCCGGCAACGCCCCGCTGTTCTTCCTGCTCGCCGCGGCGATCGGCTTCGTGCTCGGCGGCAGCCAGGCGCTGTCGCGCTCGCTGTTCAGCCACCTGATCCCGGGCGGCCGCGAGGCGGAGTACTACGCCGTCTACGAGGTCTCGGACCGCGGCACCAGCTTCATCGGATCGCTGATGATCACGATCGTGCTGCAGACCACTGGGTCCTACCGGCTGGCGATCCTCGCCCTCGTCGTCTTCTTCATCGCCGGCGGGCTCCTGCTGTCGCGGGTCGACTTCCGCCGCGGCGCGCTCGCGGTGGGCAACCAGGCCCCCGAGATCATCTGACCCCTCCCCCGCATCCACGGCGGCCCTCAGGGCCGAATACCTCAACGTGGGGCGGTGTCCGACACCCCGCGGCGGGAATCCCCTCCGGGCTTTTCGTGTTGTACGGCATGGCCGACTCCACGGACGGCCTGAGGAGGTCAGCGACATGGGCGAGCGTTCCCTGCGAGGCAGTCGCCTCGGGGCGCTGAGCTACGAGACCGACGCCGGCGTCGAGTTGGCGCCGCGCCAGACGGTGGTCTTCGACTGCCCCAACGGCCACGAGGTCGAGGTGGTGATGGCGGCGGAGGCCGTGCCCCCTGCCGCCTGGGAGTGCCGGTCCTGCGGGGCGATCGCGCGTCGCCGGGCCGCCGGCGAGGACGACGCGAAGCCGGCCCGCCACCAGCGGACCCCCTGGGACATGCTGCTTGAGCGCCGCTCCATGGACGACCTGGAGACCCTGCTCGACGAGCGGCTGACCGAGTTGCGCGACCTCGGCGGCGCCCGACGCGTGGCCCCCCGAGACCACCGCAAGCACCTGCAGGCCGGCGAGACCCGGCCGCGCCGCAAGTCCGCCTAGGCCCGCGACGGCTCAGCCGCCCGGAGGCAGGGCCAGCGGAGGGCCGGCAGGCGGCTCATCGTCGGGCCATGGCTCGTCCCGGATGACCTCTCCCGCGACCACCGTGCCCTGCCACCCGGGGAACGCCCCAAATCGCGTCGTGCGCACGCGCACCGTGGCGGCCGTCCGCCGGCGGACGAGCTCGGCCACCGGGGGGAGAAGCAGCACCAGCCCGGCCGCCCCGGTCAGGAAGCCCGGGAGGAACAGCAGCAGCCCGGCGACCGTGCGCACCCCGAGTCGGCCCGCCTGCGCCAGCGCGGCGGGAGTCGGCGCCGCCGACTGCGCCACGGCCTCCCGGCGCGCCCGCCGCGCGGTGTCGCGCAGGACCCACGCGCCGAACACCGACAGGGCCGCGGCCAGCAGGAGGGTCCAGCCCCAACCGATCTGACCGGCCAGCCAGATCGCCACGAACAACTCGACGAACGGCAGGGCGACGGCGCTCAGCCAGAGGAACCGGCGCAGGGCCAGCCGGTAGCGCAACCGCCGCTCAGGGTCGGCCATCCCCGATCACCTCCCGATCCGGCGGCGGAGCCGGTTGTAGCGTTCGGCGGCCCCCCAGGCGGTGACCCGCCAGAGCGCCTCCCCCACGATGGCCCGGCTCATCTTGCTGTCGCCCCGCTCGCGCTCGACGAAGGTGATCGGCACCTCGATGACGCCGAGCCCCGCGGCCAGCAGCCGCTGGGTGAGGTCGACCTGGAAGCAGTAGCCCTGGGAGTCGACATCGTCCAGGCCCATGACCTCGAGGGCCGTCCGGCGGTAGGCGCGGAACCCTCCGGTGGCGTCGTTGACCGGCAGCCCGAGCCAGAGCCGCACGTAGGCGTTGCCCCCGCGCGAGAGGACCTCGCGGGAACGCGGCCAGTTCACCACTCGGCCGCCCGGCACCCAGCGGGAGCCCAGGGCCAGTCCGGCTCCGGGGTCGCGATCCAGGGCGGCAAGCAGATCGGGCAGCTGCTCGGGCTGGTGCGAGCCGTCGGCGTCCATCTCGACGAAGACCGAGTAGTCCCGATCCAGCCCCCAGTCGAAGCCGGCGACGTAGGCGCGGCCGAGGCCCTGCTTGGCGGAGCGGTGGAGCACGTGCACGCGCGGGTCGGCGGCCGACCGCTCGTCGGCCTGCTGGCCAGTGCCGTCTGGGCTCGCGTCGTCGACCACCAGCACATCGGCGTTCGGGGTTGCGGCCCGGATCCGGTCGAGGAGGGGCAGCAGGTTGAGCGACTCGTTGTACGTGGGCACGACGACGAGCACCCCGGTGCCGTCCACCGCCGTCATTGCCTGCTTCCCTTCGCGTCGCGGCGCTGGAGGAGGGCCGCGGCCACCGCGGCGACACCGATCAGCACCAGCAGTCGGTCCGGCCAGCCTCCCAGACGCGTCGCCGGGGTGAGGCCCTCCGACAGGGCGATGCTCTCGACCCGGTGGCCCGGGTCGTACTCGGCCAGCTCGGCGGCCACCGAGCCATCGGGGCGGACAAAGCCGGTGATGCCGGTGGTCGCGGCGACCGCGACGCTGCGGCCGTGCTCGATGGCGCGCAGCCGCGTGATGGCCCACTGCTGCTGGAGCTGGCCGGTGAAGGTGTACGTGGCGTTGTTGGTCTGCACGACGATGGCCTGCCCGCCGAGGGCCACCCCTTGGCGGACGATCGCGTCCTCCGCGACCTCGAAGCAGATCGCGATCCCGATCGGGATGTCGGCGATGGTGAGGATCGCGGGATCGGTGCCCGGCTCGAAGTCTCGTGGCTGCAGGGCGATCCGGTCGGTGTAGCGGGACAGCGCCGATCGGAACGGGATGAACTCTCCGAACGGCACGAGCCGCTGCTTGACGTAGGTGTCCCCCGGGCCGGTCTCGGGATCCCAGACCACCGCGGTGTTGCGGACCCTCAGCTCGTCCTCGGTGCGCTCCACCGAGCCCACCAGCGTCGGGACCCCGACGGCGGCCACAGTGCGGTCGACGAGCGCCTCGGCGGCCGGGTTGCGGGTCAGGTCGACGTCGCTGGCGTTCTCCGGGAGCACCACGAAGTCGGGTTGCGGCAGCGCGCCCCGCCTCGACCTCCGCGGTGAGCTCGCCGAGCTCGCGCAGGTGGTTGCGGAGCACCTGCTCGCGCTCGCCGAGGAAGCCGATGCCGATCCGCGGGACGCTGCCTTGAACCACCCCCACGGTGGCGGTCTCCGGGCCGTCCGCGGCGCGCGGGACCACCAGTCCCAGGCTGAGCACCGCGATCGGCGGCGGCGGCCGCGGCAATGGCCCGGCGGGGCGCCTCGCGGACCCGCAGGGCGGCCTCGGCGAGCAGCGCCCCCGCGAGCGCCCAGGCGAACGAGACGAGCGGCGCACCGCCCCAGGCGGCGAGTCCGGCGGGCGGCGCATCGGGTGAGGCGAAGGCCAGCCGGGCCCAGGCCAGGCCGCCCCAGGGGATCCGCGCCCGGACCCACTCCTGGAGCAGCCAGAGCCCCGCGAAGGCGAGCCAGCGCCAGCCCAGGGCCCGGGTGAGGGAGACCAGCGCCGCGCAGCCCGCCACGTACGCCGCCTGCAAGCGCCGCCAACAGGATCCAGGCGTCCGAGCCGATCGCCCGCATCCACACCAGGACGACGAGGAAGAACGCGAACCCCGACAGCCCGCCAAGCCAGAGGGCGCGGCGCGGGGGGACGCTCCACCACAGGCCGGCCAGCCCGCCAGGCACGCGAGGGCGAGGGGCCACCAGCCGTACGGCGGGAACGCCAACCCGAGCGCGGCCCCGAGCCCCAGCGCCGCCGCCGCGCGAGCAAGGGTCGGGGCAGACGGCATGCGACGGGACGCTACCCGGCCGCGGGCACCACGACCGTTCCGTGCGCGACCACCGCGACGACCGGCGGGTCGAGGACGGCCGCCGCGGACTCCGAGCGCTCGGGGTCGGCGCGGCAGACCACCCGCGCCTCGAAGGCGATGCCCCGGCTGCGCGTCCCGGCCCGGTCGACCTCCGCCGTCACCTCGACGACGTCGCCCGCGCGCACGGGGGCGCGGAACTCCACCAGGTCGTACGCGGCGAACAGCCCCTCGTCGCCGTCGGTCTGGATGCACAACTCGGTGGCGGCGTCGCCGAACAGCCCGAGCACGTACGCCCCGTCGACCAGCGCCCCGCCGTAGTGCGCGTGGCTGTGCGAGACGTAGCAGCGGTGGACGACGCGGGTGCCGACGGGGCTGCTCATGGGGTGGCTCCTTCGGAGGCGCAGGCGGGCGGGGCGCCTGCTGGTGACGAGGGCGTGGGTGAGGTACGAGGCCACCACCCCCGGGGTGGCGCCCTTGGTGAAGACGCGGTCCACCCCGAGATCGGCCGCCGCGGACTCGTCGAAGCGCGGCCCGCCCACGATGAGCAGCGGCCGCCGGGAGGCCGGGAACGCCTCGCGGAAGGCCGCCGACATCTCGCGGGTGTTGGTCAGGTGGGAGTCGCGCATGGTGACGACCTGCGAGACCAGCACCGCGTCGGCGTGCTCGGCCCGCGCCTGCGCGACGAGGTCGGGGATCGACACCTGCGCCCCGAGGTTGACCACCTTGATCTCGCGGTAGTACTCCAGGCCCTTCTCCCCCGCCCAGCCCTTGACGTTGAGGATCGCGTCGATCCCCACGGTGTGGGCGTCGGAGCCGATGCACGCGCCCACGACCACGAGTCGGCGGCGCAGGCCGGACTTGATCGCCTGGTTGACCTCCTTGGGGGTCAGCAGCGGGTACTCGCGCTCCACGACCTCGACGAGCGTCGGGTCGACGAGGTGCGAGCACCGGCCGTACACGACGAAGAACGTGTAGTCGGCGCCGATCGGCTTGGCGTGGGCGACGAGCGCCGGGTCGAGGCCCATCTTGCGGGCCAGCTGCAGCGCGGCGCCCTCGGCGCGCTTGTCGTGCGGGAGCGGCAGGGTGAACGACACCTGGACCGCCCCGTCGCCGGTCGTGTCGCCGTACGGGCGGAACAGCCGCTTCTCCGGGGGTCGGCGCGAGCCGGTCATGCGCCCTCCTCCAGCAGCTCAGACGCGGGGTTGTAGTACTCCGAGCCGTGCTTGACCACGCCGTCGAGGCCGCGGCCCCCGCCGGGCGGGCGCTTCATCAGCCCGAAGGTGCCGTCGGCGATCGCCTCCAGCAGCGAGTGGTCGTCGACGATCGCCTGGAGCAGCGCGACCGCCTCGTCCGAGCACCTGGTGGGCGCGCCGCACGATGAGGCCGTCGGGGGCCGGCCGGAAGTCCTCGCGCAGCCCGCCGGCCGCGTTGAGCACGTAGCGGACGTTCTGCAGGGCCAGGTCGCGGTCGGACAGCCACGGGGTGTGCACGGCCTCGGTCATCATCCCGACCAGCAGGATCCCCTGGCCGGTCAGCGCCCCGGCCAGGTTGAAGAACCCGTCGAGCAGGTAGCCGCCGAAGATGTCCCCGGTCATGTGCCGGGTGGGCGGCATCCACTTGAGCGGGGCGTCCGGGAACAGCTCGCGCGCCAGCAGCGCATGCGCCAGCTCCAGCCGGAACGAGTCGGGCCGGGCCGGGTCGATCTCGAAGGCGTGCCCGAGCCCGATCAGGTCGTCGGTGAGCCCGGCCTCCTTGGCGAAGTACTCGTTGAGCAGCTGGGAGACCGTGACCGTGTGCGCGGCGTCGACCGCGTCGTCGGTGGTGAGGTAGTTGTCCTCGCCGGTGTTGATGATGATCCCGGCGCGGGCGTGGATCTGCCGGCTGAACCGCTGGTCGACGAAGGTGCGGATCGGGTTGATGTCGCGGAAGAGGATCCCGTACATCGAGTCGTTGAGCATCATGTCGAGCCGCTCGAGGCCGGCCAGGGTGGCGATCTCCGGCATGCACAGGCCGGAGGCGTAGTTGGTCAGCCGGATGTAGCGGCCGAGCTCGCGGCTGACGTCGTCGAGGGCCGCGCGCATCAGCCGGAAGTTCTCCTGCGTCGCGTACGTGCCGGCGTAGCCCTCGTGGGTCTCGCCCTCGGGGACGTAGTCGAGCAGCGACTGCCCGGTGGAGCGGATCACCGCGATCACGTCGGCGCCCTCGCGGGCGGCGGCCTGCGCCTGCGGGATGTCCTCGCGGATGTCCCCGGTGGCGACGATCAGGTAGATCCACGGCTTGGGCGGATCGCCGTAGCGGCGGACCAGGCGCTCCCGCTGGCGGCGGTTGCGGTCGATCTGCGCGATCCCCCGTGCCGCCGCCGCCCGGGCAAGCCGCCGGGCCCGCGCCGCGTCGCGTCCCTCGGGGACGGCGAAGGTCAGGGCTCCGGTCGCCGCCTGCTGCGCGACGGCCAGCACGTCGGGCTGGCCGGATCGCGCCAGCGCGTCCCAGACCGGCAGGGCGACGCCGTGCTCCAGGCCGACCTGCTCGCGCACCACATCGACGAGCCGGTTGGCCCACGGGATGCCCTCGAGGTCGGCGCCCTGCAGCCCGGCGAGGCGCAGGACGGCCCGCTCGACCGAGACGGTCGTATGGGTCCGGGACAGCCGCACGACAGGGGCGCCCGCCTTGCGCGCCAGCGTCCGGGCGTGGCGGACGGCCCGCGGGTCCAGGTCGAGCAGGCCGTGCGGCCTCCGGGCGCTCATGCGGCCTCCACCTCGTCGGTGTCGTACACGGTGGTCCCGCGCACCACGGTGCGCAGGCAGCGCGGCAGGGCCAGCCCCGGCGCGACGTCGGGCAGGCCGGGGACCCGGCTGCGCGGGTCGGTCGACCAGGCGCGGACGCGCTCGTCAGGGGCGCGGACGACGAGGTCGCCCGCCTCCCACAGCGCGTACGTCGCCGGGGCGCCCGGCACCAGGAGCCCCGCGTCATCGCGCCCGGCGGCCCGCCAGCCGCCGCGGGTGTGCGCGGCGAAGGCGGCGCGCACCGACAGCCGCGACTCGGGGGTCTGGTGGTAGGCGGCCGCGCGCACGGCGGCCCAGGGGCCGAGCGGGGTGACCGGTGAGTCGCTGCCGAGGGCGATCGGGACGCCGGCGGAGAGGAACGCCGCGAACGGGTTCATCCCGCGGGCCCGCTCGGCCCCCAGCCGCTGCACGTACATGCCGTCCTCGCCGCCCCAGAGCGCGTCGAAGACGGGCTGGACGCTGGCGAAGACGCCGAGGCGGGCGAGCACGGCGATGCCGTCGGCGTCGATCATCTCGACGTGCTCAAGCCGATGCCGGGCCGCTCGCAGCGCGTCGACCCCCACCCGCTCGGCGGCCTCCTGCAGCCCGGCGAGCACCGCGTCCATCGCCCCGTCGCCGATGACGTGGAAGCCGCCCTGCAGCCCGGCCTGGGTGCACGCGACGACGTGGTCGCGGACCTGGGCCGCCGTGAGGTAGCCGACCCCGGTGTGCGAGTCGTCGGCGTAGACGGTGCGCAGGCACGCGGTGTGCGAGCCGAGCGCCCCGTCGGCGAACAGGTCTCCGGCGGCGCCGAGCGCGCCGAGCTCGCGGGCCTTGTCGATGCCGCCGAGCTCGCCCCAGTAGCCGATGACGTCCGGCCCGCCGCCCTCGGCGGCCAGGGCCAGCATCGAGCGGAAGTCGTCCTCTGAGGAGATCTCCGGCCCGCCGATCTCGTGCAGCGCGCCGATGCCCAGCGCGGCCGCCCGCCGCAGCGTGGCGCGCTGGGCGTCGCGCCGCTGCCCGGCGGTGATCGCCTCCAGGGCCACCGCCCGGGCGGCATGGTGCGCCTCGCGGCTGAGCACCCCGTCGGGGTCGTACCCGACGCAGTCCCTTGCAGGTCGGGCGCCGCCGCCAGCAGGGCCGACGAGGCGACCGCGGAGTGCACGTCGATCCGGGTCAGGTAGACGACCCCGCCGTACGACGCGCGGTCGACCTCCTGGCGCGTCGGCGGGCGGCCCTCCGGCCACCGCGGTCTCATCCCAGCCGTGGCCCAGGATCACCCCGCCGCGCAGGAGGCGGGCGTGCTGCTCGAGCCGGTCCAGCGCCTCGGCGCAGTGAGGGGCACCCGGTGAGGTCGAGCCCCTCCAGCGCGATGCCGGTGCTGGTCGCGTGGACGTGGGCGTCGACGAAGGCGGGCGTCACCAGGGCGCCCTCCAGGTCGACGACCTGCAGGTCGGCCCCGCCCGCGGCGGCGATGTCCGCCGCGGCGCTGTCGGAGCCGGTCCAGGCCACCGTGTCGCCGTCGACCAGCAGGGCGGTCGCCGCCGGGTCGGCAGGGGTGTGGACCTGCCCCCCGCGCAGCAGCACGCGGGTCACGGCCGCGTCTCCTCGCGCGCCAGCCGCGCCTCGAACAGCCGGCGTGCGCCTGGGCTCCCGCGCAGCACGTCCAGGGCGTACGCCGCGTGGCCGGGGACGTAGCCGTTGCCGACGAGCATCGTGACGTCGGCGGCGAGCCCCTCCGCACCGAGCGCGGCCGCGGTGAAGGAGGTGGCCATCGAGAAGAAGATGACGACGCCGCCCTCGGCGGTGGCCAGGATCGCCCCGTGCTCGCAGCCGGGGACGTCGACGCACACGACCGTGATGTCGGCCGGCCCCCCGGCTGACGCCACCGCGTCGGCCAGGGCGACCGGGTCGCGCGCGTCGGCCAGCGCGACCGCGTCGGCCAGGTCGGCGCCTCGGAGGCTCACGGCCTCCGCCTCGATGGGGACGACGCCGATCGTGCGGGTCGCCCCGGTCGCGCGGGCGGCCGCCAGGGCCAGCGAGCCGCTCTTGCCCGCGCCGCCGATCACCGCGACCACGGTGGGCAGGCCGCGTCCGATCCGGTCGGCCACCACGCGGGCGACGAGGGCGGGGGCCCCGCAGACGTCGAAGACGCTCATCGCGAGGTCGGCCGGCAGGTCGTCGGGAAGCACCGCCGCGATCGAGCGGCCGAACAGGATCGCGGTGCCGTCGCACGGCACCCGCTCGCTGCGCCCGTCCCAGCGGGACAGCCCGTCCTCGATCCGCAGGGGCGTCAGGGACAGCGAGACGAGCGAGGCGATCCGGTCACCCGGGCGCAGCCCCAGCGGGGACTCCGGCCCGACCTCGTCGACGACCCCCACGAGCATGCCGCCGGATCCGGTCACCGGGTTCTGCATCTTGCCGCGCTCGGCGACGATGGCCAGGACCGCGGCGCGGACGGCCGCCCCGTCGCCTCCGTGGGCCTGCTCGAGCTGGCGGTAGGACGCGGCGTCGAGGTTGAGGGCCTCGACGCGGACCCGCACCTCGTCGGCGCCGACCGCCGGGTCCGGGTCGAGCACGCGGGCCGCCTGCGGCAGCACTCCTGGCGGGTCGACGACGCGGTGCAGGCCGATGGGAGACGTGGGGCGCACGGGGCCATCCTTCCAAGATCCCGGCGCGGATGCCAGCATCCGGGCCGAAGTCCTTGGGGCGAAATCCGCCACGCACCGGAAATCCTCCCGTCAATCCGTGCGCGAGCCGCAAGTCCTGCCGTATCCTCCGGTGATGCACCTGTCCCGCGCCGAGGAGGCCGCCGTGGCCGTCGCCCACGTCCCGTCCAGCCCGCACCTGCGGTCCGCCCGGGCCGCCGGCCAGCCGTACGACTACATCGCGCGGCCGCTCGCCGAGCCGGACTGGCGGCGGCTGCCCGGCTGGGCCGACGTCACGGCCGAGGAGTGGCGCTCGGCGCAGTGGCAGCGGGCCCACTGCATCAAGACCAGCAAGCAGCTGCGCGACCTGATGGGCGGCCTGCTGGACGACGCCTTCTACGACGACCTCGAGCGCGATCAGCGCGAGCGGGCCACGATGAGCATGCTCGTGCCGCCGCAGATGCTCAACACGATGGCCCCCGCCTCGCACGACGGCGGCGAGCCCTCGACGGCCGAGTTCACCGCGGCCTTCCGCGCCGACCCGGTCCGCTGCTACATGCTGCCCGTCTACTCCGACCGGGACGCCGGCTGGCCCAGCCACCCGCACTCCAGCCGCGACTCGCTGCACGAGCACGACATGTGGGTCGCCGAGGGGCTCACCCACCGCTACCCCACCAAGGTGCTCGCCGAGCTGCTCTCCACCTGCCCGCAGTACTGCGGCCACTGCACGCGCATGGACCTGGTCGGCAACTCGACCCCCCAGGTCGACAAGCTCAAGCTGGTGCTCAAGCCGCAGGACCGCTTCGAGGCGATGGTCGACTACCTGCGCCGCTCCCCCGGTGTGCGCGATGTGGTGGTGTCGGGCGGCGACGTGGCCAACCTGCCTTGGGCGCGGCTCGAGTCCTTCATCACCTCGCTGCTCGAGTTGGAGCATGTCCGCGACATTCGGCTGGCCACCAAGGCCCTGATGGGCCTGCCCCAGCACTGGCTGCAGGACGAGGTCGTCGAGGGGATGGCCCGGGTCGCCGCCACAGCCCGAGCGCGCGGCGTCGGACTCGCCGTCCACACGCACGTCAACGCCGCGCAGTCCGTCACGCCGCTCGTGGCCGAGGCCTCGCGCGCCCTGCTCGCCGCCGGGGTGCGCGATGTGCGCAACCAGGGCGTCTTGATGCGCGGGGTCAACGCCGAGGTCGAGGCGCTCCTCGACCTGTCGTTCGCCCTGATGGACGGCGCCTCCATCACGCCGTACTACCTCTACATGTGCGACATGATCCCGGCGAGCGAGCACTGGCGGGTGTCGCTGCGCGAGGCCCAGCGCCTGCAGCACGGGATCATGGGCTGGCTGCCCGGCTTCGCGACCCCGCGGATCGTGTGCGACGTCCCGTTCGTCGGCAAGCGCTGGGTGCACCAGGTCTCCGAGTACGACGAGCTGCTCGGCATCTCGTACTGGACGAAGAACTACCGGACCGGGATCGAGGCCGACGACCCCAAGGCGCTCACCCGCCGCTACGAGTACTACGACCCGATCCACAGCCTGCCGGCCGAGGGCCAGGCGTGGTGGCGCGAGCACGTGGTGACCTCGGCGTAGCCAGCAGGCGTCTACAGCGGGGCGGGGCGGTCCTCGTACGGGGTCGACAGCACGACCGTGGTGCGGGTGGAGACGTTGGCCGTCGCACGGATCTCGGAGAGCAGGGTCTCCAGCTCGGCCGGAGACGCGACCCGCACCTTGAGGATGTACGACTCGTCGCCCGCGACCGAGTGGCACGCCTCGATCGCGGTGAGCGGGGCCAGCCGCTCCGGGGCGTCATCGGGCGCGGACGCGTCGATCGGCTTGATCGACACGAAGGCCGTGAGGGGCAGCCCGAGGCTCTCGGCGTCGGTCTGCGCGGCGTAGCCGGTGATCACCCCGCGCTCCTCCAGGCGGCGCACCCGCTGGTGCACGGCCGAGGTGGACAGCCCGGTGGCCTTGCCGAGGTCGGTGTACGACATCCGCCCGTCGCGCATCAGCAGGGCGACGATGCGCCGATCGAGCTCCTCCACGGGGTCAGGCTATCGGCGGCTACTGCAGGCGGGTGACCGTGCCGTCCGCCGAGCGCTCCCAGCTGGCCGGGGGGATGAGGCCCACGCCGGGCGCGGGGTGCTCGACGACCGGGTAGCCCGGTCCTTGGTCGGTCCAGTCGGTGCCGTCGGCGGCGGCCGAGGTGGCGAGGCCGAGGACGCCGGCGCCCACAAGGGCTGCCAGCGCGGCCCCGAAGATGCGTCGATTCATGATGGTGGTGCTCCCGTCCGCGGCGTGCGCCGGGCGGGGACCATCCCCGACCCGAGTCAGACGGGTCGGTCTCGCCACTCACTCCCCGGATGGCTCGGCGACCGTGTGCCCGCAGCCTTCCCCTCAGAGGCGGTGCGGGCGCGCCATCCGGATCAACGCTTCCCGGGGACACCGTGCCTCTCCCCCGCCCCGCTGACTACCCTTCCGCCGCCGATTTCACCCGGACGGCCCACCGCTTCGAGTTGGGTGGGATCGGGACTCGCCCCTTGGCCTATCCGCCGCGCGCTTGTCGCCTTGCGCGGGCCCGTAGCCCTTCGTCCAGCGCGCGGCTCCTCACGGCCTACGGGACGACCCCCGATCCCCCCGTCGTTCCCGCGGAGGATCAGAGCGAGCGGCCGATGACGACGCGCTGGATCTGGTTGGTGCCCTCGACGATCTGCAGCACCTTGGCCTCGCGCATGTAGCCGCTCGGCCGGCGAAGTCCTGCACGTAGCCGTAGCCGCCCAGCACCTGGACGGCGTCGGTCGTGACCCGCATCGCGGTGTCGGTGGCGAACAGCTTCGCCATAGCGGCCTTCGGCCCGAAGGCGCCCGCCGCGGTCGCGCAGCCGGGCCGCGTCGCAGGTAGAGCGCGCGGGCGGCGGCCACCGCGGTGGCCATGTCGGCCAGCAGGAACGACAGCCCCTGGAACTCGACGATCGGGCGGCCGAATTGCCGGCGCTCCTTGGCGTACGAGCCGCGGCGAGGTCGAGCGCGGCCTGGGCGAGCCCCACCGCGCAGGCGGCGATCCCGAGCCGGCCGCCGTCGAGCGCACCGAGCGCGATCTTGAAGCCCTCGCCTTCGGCGCCCATCCGCCGGTCGGCCGGGACTGCGCGCGCCTTCGAGGATGATCTGCGCCGTGGGCGAGGAGTTGGCCCCCATCTTGCGCTCGGGGGCGGCTGCCGACAGCCCGGGCGTGCCGCGCCTCGGCGAGCAGGCAACGTGATCCCCCGCGGGCCGTCGTCGGAGGTCGCGGACCATCAGGTTGTAGAAGTCGGCCACGCCCCCGTGGGTGATCCACGCCTTCGTCGCCGTCGACGACGTACGCGTCGCCGTCCGGCACTCGCGCGGGTCACGCAGCGCAGCGGCGTCGGATCCGCTGCCGGGCTCGGACAGGCAGTACGCGCCGAGCAGCGTCGCCGCCGAGCATCTCGGGCAGCCAGCGCTCCTTCTGCTCGGCGGTGCCGTACTGTGGCGAGCGGGAAGCACGCCAGCGTGTGCACGCTGACCCCGATGCCCGACGGAGAGCCAGGCGCGGGCGAGCTCCTCGACGACCTGCAGGTAGACGGCGTACGGCTGGCCCGCCCCGCCGTGCTCCTCGGCGTAGGCAGCCCGAGCAGCCCGGCGTCGCCCAAGTCCGGTAGACGTCGCGCGGGAACTCGCGCGTCGCGCCTCAGCGGCGTCGACCGGCGGGGCGCAGCTCCTTGTCGGCGATCTCGGCGGTCAGGTCGAGCAGCGCGCTGGCCGCGTCGGTCGGGCTGCTCGCGGTCGATGACGGGCAGCAGCATCGCACGCCTCCAGATCACCAGTTCGCGCGGCACGTAGGTTGAGCCGCTCGCCGCCGGTCTCCGTGCACACGACGATGTCCTCGATGCGCGCGCCGTCGCTGGCCGGGCAGGTAGATGCCGGGCTCGACCGAGAACGGCCATCCCCGGCTCGAGCGGCTCGGCGTTGCCGGCGACGATGTACGGGTCCTCGTGCGTCTCCAGGCCGATGCCGTGGCCGGTGCGGTGGATGAAGAACTCGCCGTATCCGGCCGCCGTGATCACCGCGCGGGCCGCGGCGTCGACCGACTCCGCGCTGACGCCAGGCCGGACCGCGTCGCACGCGGCGTCGCTGGGCGGCTTGCAGCACCGCGTAGTAGTCGGCGAACTCCTGCGGACGGCGTCGCCGACGGCGTACATGCGGGTCTCGTCGGAGCAGTAGCCCGCTCGGCATCGTGCCGCCGATGTCGATGACCACCGGGTCGCCGGGCTGGATCACCCGGTCGCCCACCTCGTGGTGCGGGCTGGCGCCGTTGGGGCCGCTGCCGACGATGACGAAGTCGACGGTGGCGTGCCCCTCGGCCAGGATCGCGTCGGCGATGTCGCGGCCGACCTCTCGCTCGGTGCGGCCGGCCCGCAGCCACTCCCGCCATGCCGCGCGTGCACCCGGTCGATCGCGGCGGCCGGCCTCGCGCAGCGCCTCGACCTCGTGCGGGCGTCTTGCGCAGCCGCAGCTCGCGCAGCACGACCTGCCCGAGCACCTGCTCCACCCCCGGCATCGCCGCGCGCAGCCGGAGCACCTTCTCGGCCCACATATGGTCGTCGAGGGCGACGGCCCCGGCCGCGGGCAGCAGCGACGCCACCAGGGCGAACGGGTCGTCGGTCTCGGCCCAGTCCAGGACCTCGACCCCCAGCCGCCGGCAGCGGCGAGGCCTCGGCCGCGGGCCGCTCGAGGCCGGGGACGACGACGCTGAACGGGTCGCCGGCGGCGGGCACGACCAGGCAGGTGAGCCGCTCCAGCGGGATCGCGTCGTAGCCGGTGAGGTAGCGCAGGTCGGGCCCGGGTGTCACGAGCAGCGCGTCGAGCTCGGCGGCGGCGACCGCCGTCTGCGCCCGGGCCAGGCGTTCGGCGATCGCGGTGGTGTCGTCAGTCACCCGCCCACCGTATGCCCGCTGCGGCAGGATGGCGGTGTGCCCGAAGAAGCAGGCGCGGAACGGCGTGCCCCCTTGCTGCTGCTCGACTCCGCCTCGCTTGTACTTCCGCGCGTACTTCGGCGTGCCGGAGTCCACGACGGCGCCGGACGGGATGCCGGTGAACGCCGTCCGCGGCTTCCTCGACATGATCGCCACGCTCGTCCGCCGGGTGAGCCCGGGCGGGCTGGTGTGCTGCTGGGATGACGACTGGCGGCCGGCCTGGCGGGTCGGGCTGATCCCCTCGTACAAGGCGCACCGGGTGGCCGAGCCGGCCACCGGGGCCGAGGAGGTGCCCGACACCCTGTCGCCGCAGGTGCCGGTCATCGCCGACGTGCTGGCCGCGCTCGGCATCGCCCGGATCGGGGCTCCCGGCTACGAGGCCGATGACGTGATCGGCACGCTGGCCACGCGGTCCGCTGGCCCCGTCGTGATCGTCACCGGCGACCGCGACCTCTTCCAGCTCGTCGATGACGCGCGCGCCGTCCGCGTGCTCTACACCGGCAAGGGCGTGGCTAAGGCCGATGAGGTGGACGAGGCCTGGCTGCGGGCGAAGTACGGCGTCGACGGGCCGGGTTACGCCGACCTGGCCGTCCTGCGCGGCGACCCCTCGGACGGGCTGCCCGGGGTGGCGGGTATCGGCGAGAAGACCGCGGCCGGGCTGCTGCAGCGGTGGGGGTCGCTGGCAGGGCTCCTGGCCGCCCTCGATGCCGGTGACCCCGCCGTCGCGAAGCGGCCCGCCCTGGAGGCCGCCCGCGACTACCTCGAGGCCGCTGGGCCGGTGGTCCGGGTGGTGCGAGACCTGGCCTTGCCGGACACCGGTCTCGCGCTGCCCGCCGCGCCAGCGGACCCGGACCGGCTCGCGGACCTCGTGGAGCGCTATGGCCTGCGTACGAGCGTGTCCCGCCTGCAGGCGGCCCTGGGCGCCGTGGGGTGAGCGATCAGCGCGGGCTCAGCGCCGCGGAGGCGGCCGCCCGCCTGGCCGCGGGAGGCCCCAACACCCTGCCCGCGGCCACCGTGCCCTCGCCGTGGCGGCGCCTCGGGGCGCAGCTGGTGCACTTCTTCGCGTTGATGCTGTGGACGGCGGGGGCGCTGGCGTTCCTGGCGGGTCTGCCTGCCCTCGGAGTGGCGATCTTCGTGGTGGTCGTCGTCAACGGCGTCTTCGCCTTCGCGCAGGAGTACCGCGCCGAGCGGGCAGCCGCCGAGCTGCGCAACCTGCTGCCGAGCCGCGCCCGCGTGGTCCGCGACGGCCGTCCGCTTGAGATCGACGCCACCGAGCTGGTCGTCGGAGACCTGGTGCTGCTGGAGAGCGGCGACCGGATCTCGGCCGACCTTCGCGCCGGGCGGGTGCACGCGCTCTCCGTCGACGCGTCCATGCTCACCGGGGAGAGCGTCCCGGTGCCGGTGGGCGGTGGAGATCCGCTGTCGGCGGGGACGTTCGTCGTCGAGGGTGATGGCTCGGCGGTCGTCACCGCGGTCGGCGCCGACACCCGGCTGGCCGGCATCGCCTCGCTCACCCAGTCGGCGCACCGCCCGGTTGGCCCGCTGGCCGTCGAGCTGCGGCGGGTCGTCCGGATCATCGCGGTCGTCGCGGTGGCCGTGGGCGCGGCGTTCTTCGGCCTGGCCCTGCTGCTGGGGGTCGACCCCCGCGATGGGTTCATCTTCGCCATCGGAGTGACCGTCGCGCTGGTCCCCGAGGGGCTGCTGCCGACCGTCACGCTGTCCCTCGCCTTCGGGGCGCAGCGGATGGCGCGTCGCCACGCCCTGGTCCGCCGGCTGGAGTCGGTCGAGACGCTGGGCTCGACGACCTTCATCTGCACCGACAAGACCGGGACGCTCGACCCAGAACGAGATGGCGGTGGTCGAGGTCTGGACGCCCCGCGGCGTGGCCCGGATCACCGGGGGCGGGTACGGCCCCGAGGCCCACGTGGACGCGGACCCCGGACTGCTGGAGCCGCTGCGCGACCTGGCCGTGGCCGCGGTGCTGTGCTCGGCGGGGCGGGCCGTCGAGCGCGACGGGCGCTGGGTCGCGCAGGGCGACCCGATGGAGGCCGCCCTCGACGCGTTCGCGCGCCGCCTCGGCGCCGAGGGGCCGGCGCACGCCCACGCGCTGCGTTCGGACCGGCGATTCCCGTTCGACCCGCGCCGTCGGCGGATGTCGCTGGTGACCGCAGGGCGGGTGCTCGTCAAGGGCGCCCCCGACGCCGTACTCCCCCGGTGCCTGGCTTCCCCCGAGGAGGCCCGCGCGGCCGAGCGGGCGCTCGAGGATCTCGCGGCCCGGGGCCTGCGCGTGCTCGCGGTGGCCGCCCGCCACCTCCCCGAGGCTGGGGCCCTGCCCGCGAGCGCCGACGTCGCCGAGGACGGCCTGCAGCTGCTCGGGCTGGTCGGCCTCGAGGACCCCCCGCGCCCGCACGCGGCCGCGGCGATCGCCGCCGTGCGCCACGCCGGCATCAAGGTCGCGATGATCACGGGCGACCACCCGCAGACGGCGGCCGCGATCGCCCGCGAGGTGGGGATCTGCGGTCCCGACGGGCCCGTCCTGGTGGGAGCCGACCTCCCCGCCGACGGGCGCGAGCTCGGCCGCCGCCCTCGACCGCGACGGGATCGTCGTGGCCCGGGTGTCGCCCGAGCAGAAGCTGCAGATCGCCCGCGCGCTGCGCTGGCGGGCCATGTGGTGGCCATGACCGGCGACGGGGTCAACGACGGGCCGGCGCTTCAGGAGGCGGACATCGGCATCGCCATGGGCCGGTCCGGCACCGACGTGGCCCGAGAGGCCGCCGATCTGGTCCTGCTGGACGACGACTTCGCGACGATCGTCGCCGCGGTCGAGCAGGGCCGGGCGACGTTCGCCAACATCCGGCGCTTCCTCACGTACCACCTCACCGACAACGTCGCCGAGCTCACCCCGTTCGTGGTGTGGGCCCTGTCGGCCGGCCAGATCCCGCTGGCCCTCGGGGTCTTGCAGGTGCTCGCCCTCGACATCGGCACCGACATCGCCCCGGCCGCCGCCCTCGGCGCCGAGCCGGCCAGCCGCCACGCCCTTGAGGGCCGGCCACGTCGCGGCCACCTGCTCGACCGCTCGGTGCTCCGGCGCTCCTTCGGCGTGCTGGGCCCCACCGAGGCGATCGTCGAGATGGCGGCGTTCTTCGCCACCTTCTGGGCCGTCGGCTGGCGGCCCGGAGACGGGTTCCCGGAGGGGTCCACGCTGCTGATGGCCTCAGGGGCGGCCTTCACGGCCGTCGTCCTCGGGCAGGCGGCGAACGCGTTCGCCTGCCGCAGCGCGTCGCGCCCCCCGTGGCGGCTCGCGCGACCCGCCAACCGGCTGCTCATCGGCGCGGTGGCCGCGATGATCGTGCTGCTCGTCGGCTTCCTCTTCATCCCGCCGATCGCGGACCTGCTGGGCCAGGCCCCGCCCGAGCGCCGCGGGCTTCGCCGTCGCGCTGCTGGCCGTGCCCGCCGTGCTGGGCGTGGACACGCTCGACAAGGCCGTGCAGCGGCGGCGGAGGCGGGGCTAGCAGCTAGCCGGCCTACGCCCGGGGCAGCCGCAGGTGCGCCTGGCCGCGGTCGAGGTCGACCCGGCTGCGCGGCGGCGCGCCCTCTTCGTCCTCATCGCGCCACACCCGCTCGTGCTCGCGCTGGTCCACGGCGTGCTTGGCCGCTGGGTTGAGCGCCACGTTCAGGACGTCGAGCCCGACACCGGTGACGGCGCCGCGACGCTTGGGGTGGAGCCGATCGGGGTCGGGCTCGCGCGGGGTGCGGGCGCTGAGCACGTGCTCGATGACCGCGGCGGCGATGAGCAGCACCACCAGCCCGGGCAGCGTGAGCGCGAAGACCATCCCCATAACTCCAGGGTACGACCCCTGTCAGCCCACCGAGGAGTACGCGACCACCCCGCGGCGGATGGCCTCGACGGCGCTGAACGCCGTCTGGCGCACGCCCCCCTCGGCCGGGGCGGCGTCGGCCACCTGGCCGAGCAGGTCGGCCAGCTGCTTGGTCCAGCGGACGAAGTCGCCGGCCTGCATGCCGGACTCGGTGAGCACCCGCTCCAGCCGCTGCCCGCTGGCCCAGCGGTAGGCCGCCCACGCGAAGCCGAGGTCGGGCTCGCGCTGGAAGGACAGCCCGTGGTCCTTCTCCGCCAGGTCGAGCCGCCCCCACAGGTGGACGGTCTCGGCGAGGGCGTCCTGGGTGCGCCCGCTGGGCACCTTCGGGGGCGCGGCGTCGTCGGCCTGCCGCGACTCGTACACGAGGGCGGACGCGCACGCGGCCAGCTCCGCGGGCGTGAGCCCGTCCCACACCTCATCGCGCAGGCATTCGGCGGCGAGCAGGTCGAACTCGGAGTAGAGGCGACCCAGCCGCAGCCCCTCCTCGGTGACGCGGTCGCCGTCGAGGTAGCCCAGCGACTCCAGCAGGCCGCACACCCGGTCGAAGGTGCGCGCGATCGTGTTGGTGCGCCCCTCGACCCGGCGCTCAAGCTGCTCGGTCTCGCGGCGCAGCCGCCAGTAGCGCTCGGCCCAGCGCGCGTGGTCCTCGCGCTGGTCGCAGCCGTGGCACGGGTGGGCGCGCAGCGCCGCCCTGAGCCGCAGCACCTCGGCGTCCTCGTCCGCACCGCCGCCCCGGCCGCGCCGGGGGCGGGCGGCCGTGTCGTACCCCTTGGCGCGCAGCGCCGACGCAAGGTCGCGCCGCATCTGGCCGTTGCGGGCGTTGAACGCCTTGGGGAGCCGGAGCCGGTCGACCGGGACCACCGGCGTGCGGCACGTCGACCACCGAGAGCCGGCGGACCTGGCCGGAGGCGGTGACCACCACGGGCCGCGGGCTCTCGTGGGCGGCCCGCCCGCCGACGAGCGCTGCACCACCACGGCGAACCCGGCCTTGCGCCCGCCGGGGATCGGGATCACGTCGCCGGGCTGCAGCCGCTCCAGCGACTGGGCGGCGGCGGCCCGCCGGGTGGCGCCGGCGTCGCGGGCGAGGTGCGCCTCGCGGTCGGACAGCTCGCGGCGCAGCCGCGCGTACTCCTCGAAGTCGCCGAGGTGGCAGGACATCGAGGCGAGGTAGCCGTCGAGGGCCTCCTCCTGCTTGCGCACCTGACGCGCCATGCCGACGACCGCCCGGTCGGCCTGGAACTGCGCGAAGGAGGACTCGAGCAGCTCGCGGGCGGTGTGCCGGCCGAACTGGCCGACCAGGTTGACCGCCATGTTGTACGAGGGGCGGAAGGACGAGCGCAGCGGGTACGTGCGGGTGCTGGCGAGGCCGGCCACCGACCGCGGGTCGAGGTTCGGCTGCCAGAGCACGACGGCGTGCCCCTCGACGTCGATGCCCCGCCGGCCGGCCCGCCCGGTCAGCTGGGTGTACTCCCCCGGCGTGACGTCGACATGGGCCTCGCCGTTCCACTTGACCAGCCGCTCGAGCACGACGCAGCGGGCCGGCATGTTGATCCCGAGGGCCAGCGTCTCGGTGGCGAAGACCGCGCGCACCAGCCCGCGCTGGAAGAGCTCCTCGACGACCTCCTTGAAGATCGGCAGCAGGCCGGCGTGGTGGGCGGCCACTCCGCGCTCGAGGCCGTCGAGCCACTCGTGGTAGCCGAGCACGGCGAGGTCCTCATCGGGGATCCCCTCGGAGCGCTCCAGGGCCACCGCCCGGATCGCGATCGCGCTCCTCGGGCGTCGTGAGGCGGACGCCCGCCCGCAGGCACTGCTGCACCGCCGCGTCGCAGCCGACCCGGCTGAAGATGAAGGTGATCGCCGGCAGCAGGTCGGCCCGGTCGAGCCGGTCGATCACGTCGACCCGGCTGGGCGTGTGCTCCGAGCGCGGTCGGCGTCCTCCGCGTCCCGGCCGCCGGTCGCCCCAGCCGCGTGGTCCGCTCCTCATCGCGCGCGACGCGGACCAGCTCGGGGTTGACGATCTCCTGGTCGTCGTCGATGAACAGGTCGTGCAGCCGGTCGCCGACCATGATGTGCTGCCACAGCGGGACCGGCCGGTGCTCCTCGAGCACGATCTGGTTGTCGCCGCGCACCGCGGCGAGCCACTCGCCGAACTCCTCGGCGTTGCTCACCGTCGCCGACAGCGAGACGAGTCGGACGGCGTCGGGCAGGTGGATGATCACCTCTTCCCACACCGCGCCGCGGAAGCGGTCGGCGAGGTAGTGCACCTCGTCCATGACGACGTAGCCGAGGCCGGCCAGCGTCGACGACCCCGCGTACAGCATGTTGCGCAGCACCTCGGTGGTCATCACGACCACGGGCGCCTCGCCGTTGACGGTGTTGTCGCCGGTCAGCAGGCCGACCAGGTCCGCGCCGTGCCGCTCCACGAGGTCGTTGTACTTCTGGTTGCTCAGCGCCTTGATCGGGGTGGTGTAGAAGCACTTGCGGCCCTCGGCCAGGGCGAGGTGCACGGCGAACTCGCCGACGACGGTCTTGCCCGCGCCCGTCGGCGCGCAGACCAGGACGCCGCGGCCCTCCTCCAGCGCCTCGCAGGCCTCGACCTGGAAGTCGTCGAGCGGGAATCCGTACGTCTCGCGGAATCGCGCCAGGTGGGCATGGCTGCGGGGGCGCCGGCGCCGCGAGGCGGCGTACCGCTCGGCCGGGGAGGGACCCGCCGGCTCATCCATGGATCGAGCCTATGCGCCGCCGGCGTCGGCCGCGCCTCCCGCGCCTGCCGCAGCGACGAGCACCTTGAGCGCGCCGGGGACGGCCTCGACCGCGAGCGGCAGCGCGGCGATCCGCTCACCGTCGGCGTACGCCATCGCCCCGGGCGAGGTGAGGTCGACTCGACGCGCGGTGTGGACGCTCACGGCGGGGTGGTTGATGTGGGTGCCCTTGTAGACGGTGGGGAACACCCGGAGGAACTCCGGCTTGGAGATCTTCGACAGCACGGTGACGGTGAGCAGCCCGTCGTCGACCAGCGCCCCGGGGCACACCCGCATACCCCCGCCGTACGACTGGCCGTTGCCGACCGCCACCAGCATGGCCTCGGTCTCGATCCGCTCGCCGTCGAGGTCGAGGGTGAACGGCAGCGCCTTGAAGACGCTCAGCTCAGCGACGATGGCGACGTTGTAGCGCATCCGGCCGCGCGGCCAGGTCATCCGGTTCGCGCGCTCGTTGACCAGGGAGTCGAAGCCGCTGCTGAGCACCCCCGCGAACCACTGCTCCTCGGAGTGGTGCAGCACCCGGCCCGCGTCGATCGTGCGGACGGCCCAGTCAGCCACCAGATCGGCCCCCTCGACCGGCTCGTGGATGGGGAGCCCGAGCAGGCGGGCGAAGTCGTTGCCGGTGCCCGCGGCGATGATGCCCAGCGGCAGCGGGCTGCCGGCCACCGCCTGCACGCCGAGGTGGACCATGCCGTCGCCGCCGAGCACGACCAGCCCCTCGAGCCCCTCGGCCACGGCCTGGCGGGCGAGGTCGAGGGCCTCGATGGCGTCCCTGCCCACGATGGTGCGCACGGAGAGGCCGCGCTGGGTGAGCCGCTCGGCGACGGTGGTCGCGTAGCGCTTGCCGCGCCCCTTGCCGCTGGTGGGGTTGACCACGAGTCCCACCCTGCGCGTGCGGCCGTCGCCGTTCTCGGTCATGGACCGGACGGTAGCGGCCCGGACTCGTCGAGCGGGGACGCCACGTCGTCGTCAAGTTCGTCGTACGACGGCTCGGCGGTGGCGTGCCGGCGCCGTCGGCGGTCGTTGACCCAGGCGATCGCCCAGGCGATCGCGACGAACCCGAGCATCGGCAGCGCGAGGATCGTCATCGTCCACGGATCGCCGGTCGGGGTCGCGACGGCGGCGAAGACGAACACCCCCAGCACCATGCCTCGCCACCATGAGCGGAGCCGATCAGCCGTGAGGATGCCGACCACGTTGAGCATCACCAGGACGACCGGCAGCAGGAAGGCAAGCCCGAAGACCAGCAGCAGCCGCACGGTGAACGACAGGTATCGGTCGACCTGGATGAAGTTGCCCACCCCCTCGGGGGTGAAGCCGATCAGGATCTCCAGGCCGCGCGGCAGCAGCCAGTAGCCGAAGGCCATGCCAGTCAGGAACAGCGGGACCGCCGCGGCCACGAAGACCAGGGCCCAGCGGCGCTCGCCTCGATGCAGGCCGGGGGTGATGAACGCCCACAGCTCGTACAGCCAGACCGGGGACGCGAGCACCACGCCGGCCAGCAGGGCGACCTTGACCTGCAGGGTGAAGGCGTCGGAGATGCCGGTGAGGACGAGCCGGACATCGTCTTGGCCGAGGCTGTCGACCAGCACGTCGAACGGCCGCTGGAGCAGCGCGAACAGCTCGGCGTAGAAGACCCAGCCGACGACCGTGCCGACCGAGATGGCCAGCAGCGAGATCCCGAGCCGGTTGCGCAGCTCGCGGAGGTGGTCGGCCAGCGGCATCCGGCCGTCGGCTGCCCGCTCGCGGCGGGCGGAGCGGCTCAGGGCGCTGCTCAGGAGGTGACGGGCCCGGCCGGGTCGGCGGGCGGGGCGGCGGGCTCTGCGCGCGGGCGGCTGGATGGCCTGCGGCTCCGGGGTCGCCTCCACGGGCGTCGTGCTGGGGGCGTCGTCCTTCATGGCCTGGGTCTCGGACTTGAAGATGCGCAAGGAACGGCCGAGCCCGCGGGCCATCTCCGGGCAGCTTCTTGCCGCCGAAGAGCAGCAGCACGATGAGCAGGATGAGCGGGATTTCCCAGCCCTTGAGATTCATGTGGCCCTCACGCGTGGACGACGGGTCGCACCGATGGTAGCCCGGACCGGGCCTGAGACCGGCGCTGCCGTCAGCGGTGGACGGCGAAATCGGCCGCGAGGTGGTCGTGCCCCTCGAGCCAGAGCGCCAGGTCGAGCAGGTCGTCGTAACCCAGCGCAGGGCCGTCGTGGTCCTCCAGGGCCTCCGCGGGGATCTGCCACGTCTCCGCGGCCACCCCTCCGGAGATCAGCAGGGCCACGATCTCCTCGTCGGCGTGCTTGCGAACCTCGTCGCCGCACGCCGGGCAGCCGAACGCGTAGAACGACCACTCCGACTTGGTGCAGACGACGAGCCGCATCTGGGTGGGGGTCAGGTCCACGTCGCCGCAGGTCGCGCAGGAAGCCTTGATCGTGGTCACCGGCGCACCTCCCAGCACGCGTGGCCGCTCGGGGGCGGTCCCGGGCGGGGCCGTCGGCGGTCTTCCCCCTCCCCTTCGGCTCACATCAGGCGCGACTTGAGGGCAATTCGTCTTGAGGGCTATTCGTACTGCGCGAGGGCGGCCGCCGCCTCCGCGCGCACGGAATCGCGCAGCGTGGCGGGCTCGACGACGCGGGCGCGGCCCCCGAGCCGCAGCACGAAGCGCTCGGCCCAGCGGGCGTCGGGGGTGCGCAGGACGATCCGCTGGCCGCCCCCGTCCTGGTCGATGCTCGACTCCAGCGGGTAGTAGTCGGCCAGCCAGCGCATCCCGGGCTCCACATCGAGCACCGCCACCACGTCGTGCGGCCCGGCCGGGAAGGCCCCCGCCCGGGGGGCCGGGATGTCCGGGAGGTCCTCGGCGGGGAGCGGTCCGACGGGCTCCTCGAGCACCTCGGCCGCCACGACGCGGTCGAGCCGGAAGGTCCGGACCTGGCCGATGCCGCGGTCGTGCGCCTGGAGGTACGTCCACGGCGCCGTGGCCACGACCCGCAGCGGATCCACCGTCCGCTCGGCCACCGTGTCGCGGGCCGGGGTCCAGTACGAGATCCGCAGCTGGCGGCCGGCCCTCAGGGCGGCGCCGACGATGTCGGCGACGCCCTGGTCAGGAGTCGGCGCCGGTCCGGCGACCACGCCCACCGCATCGCCCAGGGCGGCCTCCAACTTGGCCAGGGCGCCGGACACCGCGTCGGACCCCGCAAGGACGGGCGCGGCGGCGAGCGTACGCAGCCCGACGACGAGGGCGACCGCCTCGCGCACATCGAAGCGCAGCGGCCGGTCGGCGTGCTTGGGGTCGACGACGGTGACGTCGTCCTCCTCGAAGTACTCGATGTCGAGGCACCACTCGGGCTGGCCGGGGATCTCGGCGCACGTCGCCAGGCCGAGGTCGAGGTCGAGCTGCTTGACGGTGATCCCGAACTGCTGGGCGGCCTCCGCCTTCGACACGCCCGGGCGGGCCGCCAGCCACGGCACCAGGGCCAGGATGCGGGCCAGCTGGTCGATGGCGCTCATCGATCCTCCCCCACCAGGCGGCGCAGCCGCTCGACCACGGCGGCGCGCGCCGCCTCGGGGGCGTCGACGATGACGGCGGCGGCCGTACTCGAGCACCTCGTCGGCCAGCCGCTCCGGGTCGGCGAAGGCCACCTCCAGCACATCCCAGCCGTCCACCTGTGCGGGCGGCGTCGCGGCACCGGCCCGCATGCGCAGCCCGTGGCCGACACCGGGCCGCACCCGGAGGCGGGCCGTGCCGCCCGCCCCCGTGACGAGATCGACCATGCTGGACAGGTCCACGTCGGCGGGCCGGTCGTAGGCGTGCTCGGGGCCGCTGACCTTCACCTCGCCGGTGATGCGGTCCAGCCGGAATGCGCGCGGGGCGTCCCGATCGAGGTCGTGGCCTGCCACGTACCAGCGGCCGCGGCGGGAGACCAGTCCCCAGGGGTGAAGCCGGCGGCGCACCGGCGGGTCGTCGGTCCGGGCCCCCGCTGCGCGGTAGGCGAACTCCGCGACCCTGCGGCGGTGGACGGCTGAGGCGAGGGGAGCAAAGGCCGCCTCCCCCCCAGCCAATTGGGGGGGAGGCGCGAGCAGCGGGTCGGCGGCGGCCGAGGCGACATCCACCCCGAGGGCCTCCAGCTTGCGGAGGGCGAGGCCGGCCGCCCGCACGGCGCCGGTCTCGTGCCACACGCGGGTGGCGAGGGCCAGTGCCGCAGCCTCGTCGGCCGTGAACGTCAACGGCGGGAGCCCGTACGCCGCCTTGTCGATGCGGTATCCGTCTTGGGCGTCATCTCCGTCAGGCACCGAGACGGTCACCAACGGAACCCCCAGCTCGCGGAGGACCTCTTTGTCGCGCTCGAACATCCGCTCGAAGGCCTCGTCGCTGGGCGAGGCGGCGTAGTCCTCCAGCGAGGCGCGCAACTGGGCGCGCGTGACGTAGCGCTCGTGCTGGCTCAGGCACAGCAGGAGCTCGAAGATTCGCTCGGTCTTGACCGCGGCCACGGGAGGCAACCTACCGGCGGCGGTAGGTTGCCCCGGTGATCCGGTGGCGGACGGGTGTGGTGGCGTCGCGGCGTCGTGCCTGGTCGGGCGCGGTCGAGCTGGTGGTCACGCTCGAGGATGGCGCCGAGGCGCGCGCGCTGGCCTATCCGGCGCTCGTGGGCGACCCGCAGCCAGGTGACCGCGTGCTGCTCAACGTGTCCACGCTGGAGCTGGGCCTTGGCACGGGCGGGTACGCCATGGTCGTGGCGCTCCCCGACCGCCTGCCGCCAGATCCTGCGACCGGGCCGGGGCACATGGTCAAGGCCCGCTACACCCCGCTGCAGACAGTCGTCCTGGGCGTGGACGAGCAGGAGTCCGAGCACCACGGGGCACTGCGTGAGGCCGACGACCTGGCGGGCATGCCCGTGATCGTGGCCGACCTGCACAGCGCCCTGCCCGCGGTGCTGGCGGGACTGCGGGCCGACGCCCCCGAGGCCCGCGTGGCGTACGTCGCGACGGACGGCGGTGCTCTGCCGCTGTGGTTCTCGCGCACGGTCGACGGGCTCCGGGAGGCGGGCTGGCTGGTCGGGACGGTGACCGCGGGCCAGGCGTACGGCGGCGACCTCGAGGCCGTGACGCTGCACACCGGGCTGCTCGCGGCGCGTCTGGTCCTCGGGGCCGACATCGCCGTGGTGGCCCAAGGCCCGGGGAACCTGGGGACCGGAACCCGGTGGGGGTTCTCGGGGGTGGCCTGCGGCGAGGCCGTCAACGCCGCGGCGGTGCTCGGCGGGCGGCCGGTGGCGGCGCTGCGGGTGTCCGGCGCCGACGCGCGCGAGCGGCACCGCGGGGTGTCCCACCACAGCCTCACGGCCTACGGGCGGGTCGCGCTGGCCCCCGCCGACGTGGTGGTGCCGGCGCTTGAGGGATCGCTCGCCGAGCTCGGCACGCTGGTACGGGCCCAGTCCGCGCCCCTGGCCCCCCCGCACCGGCTCGTCGAGGTCGGGCTGGCCGGCCTGCAGGTCGCGCTGGCCCAGTCGCCGGTCGGCTTGTCGACGATGGGCCGCGGGCTGGCCGACGACCCGGCCGCCTTCCTGGCCTCGGCGGCCGCCGGGCGGCACGCGGCCACCCTGCTGCCGCGCGTCAGCGGATCGCGAGCAGGTCGATGATGAAGACCAGCGTCTTGCCGGCCAGCCGGTGGCCGCCGCCCTCGGGTCCGTACGCCAGGTGCGGCGGGATCACCAGCTCGCGGCGGCCGCCCACGCGCATGCCGGGGATGCCCTCCTGCCAGCCCTTGATCAGCCCGCGGAGCGGGAACTCGATGGACTCCCCGCGATTCCAGGACGCGTCGAACTCCTCACCGGACTCGAACTCGACGCCGAGGTAGTGCACGTCGACGGTGTCGCCGGGCTTCGCCTCGGCGCCGTCGCCCACGACGATGTCGCGGATCACGAGCTCGACGGGGGCCTCCCCGCCGGGGAACTCGATCTCGGGGCGCTCCAGAGCCATTACGAACCCACCTTCACCAGGTCGACGACGAACACCAGGGTCTGCCCGGCCAGCGGGTGGCCGCTGCCCGCCGGGCCGTACGCGTACTCCGCAGGGATGATCAGCTCGCGCCGGCCGCCCTCCTTCATGCCGGGCAGGCCGGCCTGCCAGCCCACGATCAGCCCGTCGAGCGGGAACTCGACCGGCTCGCCGCGCTTCCAGGACGAGTCGAAGACGACGCCGTCGGCCCAGGAGACGCCGGTGTAGTGGACCGTGACCAGGGCGCACGGCTCGGCCTCCGCGCCGGTCCCCACGACGAGGTCGACGACGACCAGCTCGGTCGGCGGCTCGCCCGCCGGCGTGGCGATGACCGGCTCGGACCCGAGCTCGCCGGTGACGGCCGGGGTGTTGGCGGGCGGCGTGGCCGCCGTCGGCACCTCAGGCTGCGGCGGGCACTCGGTCGAGCTGGCCGACGGACTCGGCGACGCGGTCGCGTCGGAGTCATCCGAGCCGCAGGCGCTCAGCAGGAGCGCCGCGATGGCGAGGCCGGCCGCGCCGGCGCGGCGGGTGAGATGGGTGCGCACGGGTTCTCGTTTCGGTTGAGCGGAGCCCTCACCGTACCCGGCTGCTGACTGGCGGCCGACTGCAGCCGCTAGTGCTCGTCGCCCCCGGTGAGGTGCTTCTCAAGCAGGTCGGCCGAGATGGCCACCGCCGAGAGGGTCGAGGCCAGGTCGTCTGCGTCGAACCCGCGGATCAGGGTCTCGTGCACCACTGCCAGCTTGCGGACCGAGGGGTCCCCGTACGGATAGACAGCCAGGCCCCCTCCCCCGGTGACGGCGGACATGGCCCCGAGCGCCAGCAAGACCTGCTCGTGCGACAGCTCGTCCACGGCGGCCACCGGCGACGTGATCTGGAGGTACTCGTCCTGGGCGAAGGTGTAGAGCTTCAGCTCGACCACCTGGGTGCGGCCGCCCTCGGTGTCGATCTCCACCAGCAGGGTGTCGCCGGTGTCTGTGTGCTGGCCGTACTGACTGCCCACAGCGGCCTTGATCTGCGGCCACGTGCTCATGGAACCCCCTTCGGCCCCCGGGTGGGGCCATGAGTCGACCCTAGGCCAGCGACCGCCGGACCGCACCGGACGCCCGGTCACATCGACTGGATCAGCCGCTCCACGCGCTCGTCCACCGAGCGGAACGGGTCCTTGCACAGCACCGTGCGCTGGGCCTGGTCGTTGAGCTTGAGGTGGACCCAGTCCACGGTGAAGTCGCGCCGCTTCTCCTGCGCCTTGCGGATGAACTCGCCGCGCAGCCGCGCCCGGGTGGTCTGCGGGGGCAGCGACTTGGCCTCGAACACCGCCAGATCCGTCGTCACCCGCTCGACCAGGCCCTTGCGGTCGAGCATGGCGTGCAGGCCGCGCCTGCGGTCGATGTCGTGGTAGGCCAGATCGAGCTGCGCGATGCGGGGGTGCGACCACTCCATCGCGTGCTTCTCGCGGTAGCGCTCGATCAACCGCAGCTTCACCACCCAGTCGATCTCGCGGTCGACGAGCCCGAGGTCGCCGGTCTCGACCGCGGTCAGCGTGCGGTCCCAGAGCTCCAGGATCTGCTTCGTGGTCACGTCGTCGTAGCCGCGGCGGGCGGCGAAGTCCTGGGCCTTCTGCCAGTACTCGCGCTGGATGTCGAGCGCGCTGGCCTCGCGGCCGTTGACCAGCCGGACCGTGCGGCGGCCGGTCAGGTCGTGGCTGATCTCGCGGATGGCCCGGATCGGGTTCTCCAGCGTGAGGTCGCGCATCACGACCCCGGCCTCGATCATCCGCAGGACGAGGTCCGCCGAGCCGACCTTGAGCAGCGTCGTGGTCTCGCACATCTTGGAGTCGCCGACGATGACGTGCAGGCGCCGGTACTTCTCGGCGTCCGCGTGCGGCTCGTCGCGGGTGTTGATGATCGGCCGCGACCGGGTGGTGGCCGACGACACGCCCTCCCAGATGTGCTCGGCGCGCTGGCTGACGGCGTAGACCGCCCCCCGCGGGGTCTGCAGCACCTTGCCGGCGCCGCAGATGATCTGCCGGGTCACCAGGAACGGGATCAGCACGTCGGCGAGCCGGCCGAAGTCGCCCGCGCCGCCCCACCAGGTAGTTCTCGTGGCAGCCGTAGGAGTTGCCGGCCGAGTCGGTGTTGTTCTTGAACAGGAAGACGTCGCCGGCGATGCCCTCCTCGTGCAGCCGGCGCTCGGCGTCGACGAGCAGCCCCTCCAGGATCCGCTCGCCCGCCTTGTCGTGCGTCACCAGCTCGGTGATCGAGTCGCACTCGGGCGTGGCGTACTCGGGGTGGCTGCCGACGTCGAGGTAGAGCCGCGCGCCGTTGCGCAGGAAGACGTTGCTGCTGCGGCCCCACGACACGACCCGGCGGAAGAGGTACCGCGCGACCTCGTCGGGCGACAGCCGCCGCTGGCCGCGGAACGTGCAGGTCACGCCGTACTCGGTCTCGATCCCGAAGATCCGGCGGTCCATGTGCGGCGATCCGCGGTCAGCCGGCGAGCAGCGCGTCGAGCCGGGATCCGCTGAGCCGTCGGAAGGCCCGGCGCGTGCGGCTGCGGTCCAGCACCGCGACCTCGAGCTGCGAGGCGCCGAGCTCGCGCGGCTCGCCGTTGTCGCGCGAGAGCGCGTTGACGGCCAGCCGGATGGCGGCGCCGAGCTCGAGGCCGTCGGTGTAGCCGTCCTCGAGCACCGCCGAGATCGCCTCCGCCGACCCGCCCATCGCGACGTAGCCGTGCTCGTCGCCGACCGAGCCGTCGAAGGTGAGCCGGTACATCTGGTCCTCGGCCGCCGTCTCGCCCACCTCCGCCACCACGATCTCGACCTCGTAGGGCTTGGCGGTCTCGGTGAAGATCGTGCCGAGGGTCTGGGCGTAGGCGTTGGCCAGGGCCCGGCCGGTCACGTCGCGGCGGTCGTAGGAGTAGCCGCGCAGGTCGGCGAGGCGCACGCCGGCGACGCGGAGGTTCTCGAACTCGTTGTACTTGCCGACGGCGGCGAAGGCGATCCGGTCGTAGATCTCGCTGACCTTGTGCAGCGCCCGGCTCGGGTTCTCGGCGACGAAGACGATGCCGCCGTCGTACTGGCAGACGATGACGCTGCGGCCGCGGGCGATGCCCTTGCGGGCGTAGTCGGCCTTGTCCTTCATGATCTGCTCGGGCGAGACGTAGAACGGCATGCTCATGGGTGCGGCCCTCCCGTCAGGCGCCGAGCGGCGCGGTCGGGCCGCCGGGCCGCTCCTGGCGGCCGGCGACGATCGAGGTGACGACGTCGCCGAGCACGTCGTCGGGGATCCGGCGGTAGCCCTGCGCGGTGCAGACGGCGACCACCGGGTAGATCCGCCGGGCCATGTCCGGCCCGCCGGTCGCGGTGTCGTCGTCGGCGGCGTCGTACAGCGCGTGGACGCACACGGCCACCGCCTCGTCCTCGGAGAGGTCGGCGCGGTAGAGCTTCTTCAGCGAGCCGCGGGCGAACAACGAGCCCGACCCGACGGCGTGGAACTCGTGCTCCTCGTAGCGCCCGCCGGTGACGTCGTAGGAGAAGATCCGCCCGGTCTCGACCTCGTCGTCGTAGCCGGCGAAGAGCGGGACGACCGCGAGGCCCTGCATGGCCAGCCCGAGGTTGCCGCGGATCATCGTGGCCAGCCGGTTGGCCTTGCCGTCGAGCGACAGCGGGGTGCCCTCGATCTTCTCGTAGTGCTCGAGCTCCACCTGGAACAGCCGCACCAGCTCCACCGCCAGGCCCGCGGTGCCGGCGATCCCCACGCAGGAGTACTCGTCGGCGGGGAAGACCTTCTCGATGTCGCGCTGGGCGATCACGTTGCCCATCGTGGCCCGCCGGTCGCCGGCCATGACCACGCCGCCGGGGAAGGTCGCCGCGACGATCGTGGTGCCGTGCGGCACGTCGACGACGGTGCCGGGCACCCGCCGCCGGCCGGGGAGCAGGTCGGGGGCGTGCTCGCCGAGGAACTCGGTGAACGACGAGGTGCCCGCCGCCATGAACGAGCGCGGCAGGCCGCCGTTGGCCGACTCCGCGCCCCCGCGAGCGCTCGGCACTACTGGCCGCCCTTCTGCACGAAGGCTCGGACGAAGTCCTCGCTGTTGGTCTCCAGCACGTCGTCGATCTCGTCCAGGATCGCGTCGACGTCGGCGTCGAGGCCGGCCTTGCGCTCGGCGGCTTCGGCGGCCGCGGTGGCGCTGGCCTCCTCGACGACCTCCTCGGCGTCGCTCGCCCGCGCAGACGCGCGCTCCTGGCCCCCGGTGTCCTGGCCCGCCATGTGTGCCTCCTCGTCGACTGATGCCGACCCTAGCGGCGGTCCGGCGCCAATGCGTCGAGCAGGTCGCGTGCCGTCGGGCAGCGGTCGAGCAGCGCCTCGACATGCGCCCGCGTCCCGCGCAGCGGCTCGAGCGTGGGCACCCGCTGCAGCGACGAGTAGCCGGGCACGTCGAAGATCACCGAGTCCCAGGAGGCGGCGGCGACCTGGTCGCCGTACCGCGCCAGGCACTCGCCGCGGAAGTACGCGCGGGTGTCCTCCGGCGGGTGGCCGACGGCGTGGCGGACCTCGTCGTCGCTGACCAGGCGCTCGATCCGGCCGGCGCGCGACCAGCCGGTGGTAGAGCCCTCGTCGGGCCGCACGTCGGACCACTGCAGGTCGACGGCGTGCAGCCGGTGCGAGCGACCAGTCGAGGCCGTCGCGGTCGCGGTAGCCGTCCAGGATCTGCTTCTTGGCCACCCAGTCCAGCTCGCGCGCGCAGCAGCAGGGGGTCGCGGGCCAGCCGGTCCAGGACCGACTCCCAGCGGTCGAGCACGTCCAGGGTCACCGGGTCGGCGTCCGAGCCCAGGCGGTCCTCGACGTGCTTGCGGGCCTGCTCGAGGTACTCCCCCTGCAGCTGCAGGGCGGTCAGCTCGCGGCCGTCGCGGAGCTTGGCGCGGTGGCGCAGGGTCGGGTCGTGGGAGACGGCGTGGATCTCGTGCACCGGGCGGGCGAGCGTGAGGTCGCCGGGCAGCACGCCGTCCTCGATCATGGCCAGCACGAGCGCGGTGGTGCCGAGCTTGAGGTACGTCGAGACCTCGCACAGGTTGGCGTCGCCGACGATGACGTGCAGCCGGCGGTACTTCTCGGCGTCGGCGTGCGGCTCGTCGCGGGTGTTGATGATGGGCCGCTTGAGCGTGGTCTCCAGCCCCACCTCGACCTCGAAGAAGTCGGCGCGCTGGCTGAGCTGGAAGCCGTGGCTCGAGCCGTCCTGGCCGATGCCGACCCGCCCGGCGCCGCACGACCACCTGGCGGGAGACGAAGAACGGGATCAGGTGCCGCACGATGTCGGCGAACGCGGTGGCCCGCCGCATCAGGTAGTTCTCGTGGGTGCCGTAGGAGGCGCCCTTGTTGTCGGTGTTGTTCTTGTAGAGCGCGATCTGCGGCCCGCCCTGGACGGCCACCTGGCGGGCCGCCTCGGCCATCACGAGCTCGCCGGCCTTGTCCCACACCACGGCGTCGCGCGGGTTGGTGGCCTCCGGCGCGGAGTACTCGGGGTGGGCGTGGTCGACGTAGAGCCGGGCGCCGTTGGTCAGCATCACGTTGGCGAGGCCGAGGTCCTCGTCGGTGAGCAGCCCGGGGTCCGCGGCGTCGCGGGAGAGGTCGAAGCCGCGGGCGTCGCGCAGCGGCCGCTCCTCCTCGTAGTCCCAGCGGCGCCCGCACCCGGGCCGCCGCCTGGGCGTAGGCGTTGACCACGTGCGTCGAGGCCAGCATCGCGTTGGTGCCCGGCTCGGCGGGCACGAAGATCCCGTACTCGGTCTCGGTGCCCATCACCCGCTGGGCGGTCATCGGCGCGGCCATCAGGAGCGTTGGACGGTGATCGGCGGTCTACAGGTACTGGCCGGTGTTGGCCACGGTGTCGATGGACCGGCCCGGCTCGGCGCCCTGCTTGCCCTGGATCAGGGTGCGGATGAAGACGATCCGCTCGCCCTTCTTGCCCGAGATCCGCGCCCAGTCGTCGGGGTTGGTGGTGTTGGGCAGGTCCTCGTTCTCCTTGAACTCGTCGACGCAGGCGATGAGCAGGTGGCCGACCCGGATCCCGCGCTGGTTGAGGTCGAGGAAGTCCTTGATCGCGCACTTCTTGGCCCGCGACGACGATGTTCTCGATCATCGCGCCGGTGTTGAAGTCCTTGAAGTAGAGGATCTCCTTGTCGCCGTTGGCGTAGGTGACCTCGAGGAAGCGGTTCTCCTCGCTCTCGGTGTACATCCGCTCGACCGCCCGCTGGATCATCGCCGTGACGGTGGCCAGCGGGTCGCCGCCGTGCTCGGCCAGGTCGTCGGCGTGCAGCGGCAGGTCGGGGGTGAGGTACTTCGTGAAGATGTCGCGGGCGGCCTCGGCGTCCGGCCGCTCGATCTTGATCTTCACGTCCAGGCGGCCGGGCCGCAGGATCGCCGGGTCGATCATGTCCTCGCGGTTGGAGGCGCCGATGACGATGACGTTCTCCAGGCTCTCGACGCCGTCGATCTCGCTGAGCAGCTGCGGGACGATGGTGTTCTCGACGTCGCTGGAGATGCCCGAGCCGCGGGTGCGGAACAGCGAGTCCATCTCGTCGAAGAAGACGATGACCGGCGTGCCCTCGCTGGCCTTCTCGCGGGCCCGCTGGAAGACCAGCCGGATGTGGCGCTCGGTCTCGCCGACGTACTTGTTCAGCAGCTCGGGGCCCTTGATGTTGAGGAAGTACGAGCTGGCCCTCCGCCGCGCGCCGGTGCGCTCGGCCACCTTCTTGGCCAGCGAGTTGGCGACCGCCTTGGCGATCAGCGTCTTGCCGCAGCCGGGCGGGCCGTACAGCAGGATGCCCTTGGGCGGTCGCAGCTGGTGCTCGCGGAACAGGTCGGCGTGCAGGTACGGCAGCTCGACGGCGTCGCGGATCGCCTCGATCTGCGAGCCGAGCCCGCCGATGTCGCCGTAGTCGATGTCCGGGACCTCCTCGAGGACGAGCTCCTCGACCTCGGCCTTCGGGATCCGCTCGTAGACGTACCCGGACCGGGCGTCGAGCAGCAGCGAGTCGCCGGCGCGCAGCGGCTGGTCGTGCAGCGGCTGCGCGAGGCGCACGACCCGCTCCTCGTCGGTGTGCCCGATCACCAGGGCCCGGTGGCCGTCCTCGAGCAGCTCCTTGAGCATGACGATCTCGCCGACCTGCTCGTAGGCGAGCGCGGAGATCGACGTTGAGCGACTCGTTGAGCAGGACCTCCTGGCCGCGGCGGAGGTCGCCCCGCTCCACCTCGGGCGAGACCGCGACGCGCATCTTGCGCCCGGAGGTGATGATGTCGACGGTGCCGTCGTCGTGGGTCTCGAGGAACACCCCGAAGCCCGACGGCGGCTGCGCCAGCCGGTCGACCTCGGCCTTGAGCGTGACGATCTGCTCGCGGGCCTCGCGCAGGGTGGAGACGAGGCGCTGGTTCTGGCTGGTCGCCGCGGCGAGGTCGGACTGGATCGCGGCGATGCGGTCTTCGAGCGCGTGCAGTTGGCGGGCCGTCGGCGCGTCCTCGTGCCGTGCCCTGCCGTAGTCGTCCTGGGCCGTCACGCTGCCACCTCCCGGTGAGGCCACGCGCGCCGCAGGAGGCGCCCGGGCCGGATCGCTCGGTTGTGCGTAGGCCAACCTAATACGGCATCGGCGCGAGCGAACCCCAGCGCGAGCGGCCGCGTGTCGGCGTCGGTCGGGTCACGATCCGGTGACGCCGCCTCCGGCGGCCTCCCAGTCCTCGCCGTAGGCGCCCTTCGAGGGCCGGCGCCGGCGCACCGGCGCGGCGACCCCGTCGGCCATCCGCCGGGTGGCCACCAGGAAGCCGGTGTGCCCGATCATCCGGTGGTCGGGGCGCACCGCGAGGCCCTCCACGTGCCAGGTCCGGACCAGGGTCTCCGACGACACGGGCTCGGTGAACCGCCCGCTGGCCCGCAGCGCCTCGACGGTGCGCGACAGCTGCGTGGTGGTGGCGACGTAGGCGACGAGGACCCCGCCGGGCACGAGCGCGCGCTCGACCGCCTCGACGCAGTCCCACGGGGCGAGCATGTCCAGCACCACGCGGTCCACCTCGGTCTCGGCGAGGTCGTGGGCGAGGTCGCCCACCGTCAGCCGGAAGGCCGGATGCGGGGCGCCGAAGAAGGCCTCGACGTTGGCCTGGGCGATCGCCGCGAAGTCGGCGCGCCGCTCGTACGAGGACACCAGGCCGCCGTCTCCCACCGCGCGCAGCAGCGAGCAGGTGAGCGCGCCGGAGCCGACCCCCGCCTCCACCACGCGGGCCCCGGGGAAGACGTCGGCGAGCCCGACGATCGCGGCGGCGTCCTTGGGGTAGACCACCGTGGCCCCGCGCGGCATCGACAGCACGAAGTCGGACAGCAGCGGCCGCAGGGCGAGGTACGCGACCCCGCCGGTCGAGGTGAGCACGACTCCCTCGGGCCCCCCGAGCAGCGCGTCGTGCTCCACGGACCCCTTGTGGGTGTGGAACACCTTGCCGGGCTCGAGGGTGATCGTGTGCATCCGCCCCTTGGGGTCGGTGAGCTGGACGCGGTCGCCGGGCTTGAGCGGCCCCCGGCGGTGGTCGGCGGGCTGATGCGGGAGGGTCACGGCGGTCGAGGGTACGCGGGTCGACCGAGCAGCCCGTCCGAGCAGCCCGACCGGTCAGCGGCGGCTGAGCGCGCGGCCGACGTCCTCGACCGAAAGCACGCCGAAGACCCGCCCGTCGGCGTCGACGACGAGCCGCTCCCCCGGGCCGCCGAGTGCGCGGACGAGGTCCTCGCCCTGCAGGTCGAAGGCCACCGGTGAGCCGGGCTCGATCCGGCGCGCCAGGTCGCCGACGGGCACCCAGGGCCGGCGATCGACGGGCGTGGCCCGGACCGCGGCCTCGGAGACGATGCCAATCGGCCGGTCTTCGCGGTCCACGACCACCAGGGCGCCGGCGCCGTCGGCCTGCAGCCGCCGCAGCGCCTCGGCCAGCGGCACATCGGCCAGGACCGGGAGGGCGCGACGGGCGAAGGCCGCCGCCCGCAGCTCGGGCAGCCGCTCGCGCAGGCGGGCCGAGGCCAGCGCCTGGGTGGCCCCGGACCAGATGAACGCCGCGATCAGGGCCGCCCAGAGCAGGCCGAGGAGCGAGGGCTGCCCCCCGCTGGCGAAGGCGACGGCGATCGGCACGGCGACCACGAGCAGGGCCAGCCCGCGTCCGACGTAGGCCGCCACGCGGGTGCCGGCGTTGGGTCGGCCGGTGGCCGCCCAGACCGCGGCCCGCAGCAGCCGCCCGCCATCGAGCGGCAGGCCCGGAAGCAGGTTGAAGCCGGCCACCAGCAGGTTGGCGATGGCCAGCTGCATGAGCAGGACGTAGGCGATGGTGCCGTCTTGGACGGCCAGGGTGGCGGCGAGCGCGGCGCCGCCGATCACCAGCGACAGCAGCGGGCCGGCCGCCGAGACGAGCAGCTCGCGGGCCGGTGTGGGCGGCTCCTCGGCGATCTCGCTGACGCCCCCGAGCAGGTGCAGCGTGATCCGCCGGACCGGCAGCCCAAGCCGCAGCGCGGTCAGCGCGTGGCCGAGCTCGTGGACGAAGACCGACGCGTAGAGCAGCACCGCGAAGACGAAGGCGACCAGGTGGGCCTCGAACACCCCGATTCCAGGCACCCGCGCCGTCACCGCGGGCGCGAAGATCACGGTGATCACCACGGCCGCCACGACCCAGCTGGCCGAGGCGTACACGGGGATCCCGGCGACCGAGCCCAGCCGCTGGCCGGGGTTGGCCTGGCGGTCGCGCTGCTCCGGCTCCTCCATCCCTCGATGCTAAGCGCTCCCCGCGGCCGCGACCCGCTGTCGGATGGGTGGCGTACCTTCGCGGCCATGCCAGGCCCCCACCCGCCGACCGCGGGCCCCTCGCTGTCGCCCTCGCGCGCCGCGGACTTCATGACCTGCCCGCTGCTGTACCGCTTCCGGGTGATCGACCGGCTGCCGGAGGAGCCCAGTCCGGCCGCCACGCGGGGCACCGTCGTGCACGCCGCCCTGGAGCGGCTGTTCGACCTGCCGGCCGCCGAGCGCACCCCGGAGGCGGCGCGGGGGCTGGTCGAGCCGGAGTGGCTGCGGCTGCTCGAGGCCGAGCCCGAGCTGGAGCGGCTGTTCGCCGGGTCAGGGGACGCCGAGGGGGTGGCAGCCCAGGTCGCGGAGTTCCTCGGCGGCGCGCGCGACCTGGTCGACGCGTACTTCCGGCTGGAGGACCCCCGCCGGCTGGAGCCCGCCGAGCGCGAGCTGCACGTGTCGACCGCGCTTGAGTCGGGCCTGGCCCTGCGCGGCTACGTCGACCGGCTCGACGTGGCCCCCGGCGGCGAGCTGCGGGTCGTCGACTACAAGACCGGCAAGGCCCCGGCCGAGGGATTCGAGGGCAAGGCGCTCTTCCAGATGCGCTTCTACGCCCTCGTGCTGTGGCGCATGCACGGGCGGGTCCCGAGCATGCTCAAGCTGCTCTACCTCGGGTCGGGGGTCGAGGTCACCTACACCCCCGATGAGCGCGACCTGCGCGCGACCGAGCGCAAGATCGAGGCGCTCTGGCAGGCCATCGCCCGCGCCCACGAGACCGGCGACTGGCGGCCCAACCCGTCCCGGCTGTGCGACTGGTGCGACCACCGGGCGCTCTGCCCGGCCTGGGGCGGCACCCCTCCCCCGCTGCCGGTCGCGCCGGCCCCGGAGGCCGCGGTGGACGACGCCGTCGACGAGGCGCCGACGCCCCTCGACCCCGGTCGACGAGGTCTGAGACCAGGGTCGGCTCAGGGTGGGCCCGGAGGCTCGGGGCCCACCCGCCCCGTAGGTTGGGCACACGTGCGCGGCCGCCCCTGACCGCGTGCGCTTGCCGTCGGAGGACCCCGTGACCGCAGCACCCGATCAGCAGCCCGCCGCCCCGGCCGGGGGCATCGCGGCGCGCGCCGAGTCGTTGACCAAGGTGTACGGGTCGGGCGACACCCAGGTGGTGGCCCTCGACGCGGTGTCCTGCTCCCTGGAGCGGGGCCGCTACACGGCGATCATGGGACCGTCGGGGTCCGGCAAGTCGACCCTCATGCACTGCCTGGCCGGCCTCGACGAGGCCACCTCCGGCGAGGTCTGGATCGGCGACACCGCCCTGACCGGGCTCAAGGACAACGACCTCACCCAGCTGCGCCGCGACCAGGTCGGCTTCGTCTTCCAGGCGTTCAACCTGATCCCCACCCTCACGGCGCTGGAGAACATCACGCTGCCGATGGACATCGCCGGCCGCAAGCCCGACCAGGCCTGGCTGGACCGGGTGATCGACACCATCGGGCTGCGCCCCCGGCTGGGCCACCGCCCCAGCGAGCTGTCCGGCGGCCAGCAGCAGCGGGTGGCCTGCGCCCGCGCGCTGGCCTCGCAGCCCGCGGTGATCTTCGCCGACGAGCCCACCGGCAACCTCGACTCCGCCTCCAGCGCCGAGGTGCTGGGCTTCCTGCGGCAGTCGGTGGACGAGCTGGGCCAGACCGTGGTCATGGTCACCCACGACCCCGGCGCCGCCAGTTACGCCGACCGGGTGATCTTCCTCGGCGACGGCCGGATCGTCGACGACATGGCCGACCCGACGACCGACCTCGTGCACGAGCGGATGAAGCGCTTCGACGTCACGGGCGCCGACCACCCGCCGCCGCCCACCCGGCCGCCCACCCGGCCGCAGAGGCCTGATCCATGCTCAAGGCCACCCTGCGCAACCTCGGGGCGCACAAGCTCAGGCTGCTCATGTCCGCGCTCGCCGTGGTGCTCGGCGTCGCGTTCGTGGCCGGCACCTTCGTCTTCACCGACACGCTCGGCAAGACCTTCAACGAGCTGTTCACCCAGACCGAGACCGACGTCGTCGTCACCCCGGACAGCGCCTTCACGCCGAACCAGACCGCCGGGGTGGCCCCCTCGCTGCCTGGCGAGATGCTCGCCCAGGTGCGCGCGGTCGACGGGGTCAAGCGTGCGGAGGGGACCGTCCTGGTGGACGGCGTCACGCTCGTCGACCGCGACGGCGACGTGATCGGCACCCCCGGGGCGCCGCACTACGGCGTCTCCTGGTCCGACGACGCGGCCCTGTCGCCGCTGAGCCTCGTCGAGGGCCGTGCCCCCGTGGGCGACGACGAGATCGCCATCGACACCCAGGCCGCCGAGCAGGCCGGGGTCGAGGTCGGCGACAGCATCCGCGTGGTCACCCCGGGCCCGTCGCTTGAGCCCGAGATCGTCGGCGTCTTCCGCTACGGCACCACCGGCAACCTGGCTGGGGCGTCGCTGACGGCCTTCGAGCCAGCGGTCGCCCAGGGGCTGCTCCTGGGCGGCGACCGCTGGAGCGAGATCGATGTCCTGGGCGAGCCCGACGTCACCCAGCAGGTCCTCGCCGAGCGCATCTCGGCGGCGCTGGGCGACGGCGCCAAGGTGCAGACCGGCGAGGAGGCCCAGGACGAGGCCGCGGCGCAGCTGACCCAGGCGCTGTCGTTCATCAACACGTTCCTGCTGGTGTTCGCGTTCATCGCGCTGTTCGTCGGGTGCTTCATCATCCTGAACACGTTCTCGATGCTGGTGGCCCAGCGCACCCGCGAGCTCGCCCTGCTCCGCGCGATCGGCGCCAGCCGCCGCCAGGTCACCACGCAGCGTCTTGGGCGAGTCGCTGGTCGTCGGCATCGTCGGCGGGATCGGCGGGCTGCTGCTCGGCCTTGGCCTGGCCGTGGGCCTGCGCGCGCTGTTCGCGGCCCTCGGCATCGAGATCCCCGCCGGCTCGCTGGTGGTCGCGCCCCGCACGATCATCGTGGCGTTGGTGGTCGGGATCGTCGTGACGGTCGGCTCGGCGTACTTCCCGGCCCGCCGCGCCGCGCACATCCCCCCGGTCGCCGCCATGCGCGACGACATCGCGCTGCCGACCCGCTCGCTGCATGTGCGGGCCGTCGCCGGGACGGTGCTGGCGGCGATGGGGGCGGCTGCCCTCGCCCTCGGCCTGGCCGGGGCGGGGCCGCAGCCGCTGGCCCTCGTCGGCGTCGGGGCGCTGCTGGTCTTCGTCGGCGTCGCGGTGCTCTCCCCCAGCATCAGCCGCCCGATCGTCGGCTTCCTCGGCGCGCCCGTCCGACGGCTCTGGGGGGCGGTCGGAGTGCTGGCCGTCGGCAACGCCCAGCGCAACCGCCGGCGCACCGCCTCCACGGCGTCGGCGCTGATGATCGGGCTGGCGCTCGTCGCCGCGATCGGAACCCTCGGGGCGTCGACGACCGCGAGCACCGACGCGACCATCGACCGGGTGATCGGCGCCGACTACCTCGTCCTCAACCCGGGCTTCCAGCCGTTCAGCACGGAGGTCGCCGCCGCGGTCGCCGAGGTCGACGGGGTGGGCTCCTCGGTCGGGATCATGCAGACCCCGGCACTCGTCAACGGCAGCCAGGTGCTGATCACCGGGCTGGAGTCCGGGCCGGCGTCCAGCGTGGTCTCCTTCGAGGTGGTGGACGGGACCTTCGAGTCCGTCGACGAGGGCATGGTCGTCGACGAGGAGACCGCCAAGGCCGAGGGCATCTCGGTCGGTGACACCGTCGAGGTGACCTGGCTGTCCGGGCCGAAGAGCTACCAGGTGGGCGGGATCTACGTCGGCGAGGGCACCTTCACCGGCTACGTCGTGGGTCGCTCGCTCGTCGTGGCGGCCGGCAACCCCGATGTCGACTTCGTCGTGTACGTCAAGGCCGAGGAGGGCGTGGACCCCACCAGCATCCGCCCGGACCTCGAGGCGGCCCTCGAGCCCTTCCCGACGGTCGAGGTCACCAGCCAGGCCGAGTTCAAGGAGCAGATCCGCGGCCAGATCAACCAGCTGCTGGCGCTGGTCTACGCGCTGCTCGGCCTCGCGGTGGTGATCGCGATCCTGGGCATCATCAACACCCTCGCCCTGTCGGTGATCGAGCGCACCCGCGAGATCGGGCTGCTGCGGGCGGTGGGCATGACCCGCGGGCAGCTGCGCCGGATGGTCCGGCTCGAGTCGGTCGTGATCGCGGTGTACGGGGCGGTGCTGGGCATCGCGCTCGGCCTGGCCTTCGGGGTGGCGCTGCAGCGCGCCCTGGTGGACCAGGGCATCGAGGTGCTCTCGATCCCGTGGGGCCTGCTGATCGCCGTGCTCGTGGTGGCGGCGTTCGTGGGGGTCTTCGCCGCCGTGTGGCCGGCCCGCCGGGCCGCGCGGCTGGACGTCCTGCGGGCCGTCACGACGGAGTAGCGACCAGCCGGTCGAGCAGGGCGGCGTCCAGGGCCCGCAGCGACTCGACGACGTGGCGGCGGGGGCCCGGCTCGATCGCCACGACGAACGGCACGGCGACCACCAGGCAGCCGGCGGCCTCGGCGGCGGCGAGCCCGGTGGGCGAGTCCTCGAGCACGACGCACTGGGCGGCCTCGGCGCCCATCCGGCGGGCCGCCTCGAGGTACGGGTCGGGGTGCGGCTTGGTGCGCGCCACCTCGTCGCCGGCCAGCGTGAAGGCGAAGTGGTCGGCGCCCACGTGCTCCAGCACGGCGTCCACGAGGACGCGGGGCGACGACGACACCAGCGCGCACGGGATCCCCGCCCGGACCAGGTCGTCGAGCAGGCCGACCGCGCCGGGGCGGTAGTCGGCGCCGGCCCGAAGGCGGCCGGCCATGGATTCGACGAGCAGCGCGGCGATCTGCTCGGGCGCGGCGTCCGAGCCGGCGCGCTCGCCGAGGTAGCGGGCGGCCTTGGCCATCGGGCCGCCCACGACGTGGGCCTGGTCTTCAGCGGTCCAGGTGTCCCCTCCGAGCCGGGCGAAGACGTCGGCCTCCGCGTCGTTCCAGAGGTGCTCGGTGTCCACGAGCAGGCCGTCCATGTCGAAGAAGACGGCATGCAGCGAGCGGCCGGCCGCGGCGGCGATCGCCGCGGCGTTCAGCGGGCATTGAAGTACTTCGCCTCGGGGTGGTGGACGATGATCGCCGACGTGGACTGCTCGGGGTGCAGCTGGAACTCCTCGGAGAGCTCGACGCCGATCCGCTCGGGGCCAGCAGCTCGACCAGCTTGGTCTGGTCCTCCAGGTCCGGGCAGGCCGGGTAGCCGAACGAGTAGCGCGAGCCGCGGTAGCCCTGGCGCAGGATGTCGTCGAGGTCGCCGGAGTCCTCGCCGCCGAGGCCCAGCTCGTCGCGCACCCGCGCGTGCCACAACTCGGCCAGTGCCTCGGCCAGCTGGACGGACAGGCCGTGCAGCTCGAGGTAGTCGCGGTAGGAGTCCTTGGCGAAGAGCTCGTTGGCCGCCTCGGAGACGCGCTGGCCCATCGTGACCACGGTGAACGCGACCACATCGGTCTCGCCGGACTCCCGGGAGCGGAAGAAGTCGGACAGGCACAGGTGCCGGTCGCGGCGCTGCCTCGGGAAGGTGAAGCGCACCCGCTCCTGGCCCTTGAGCGGCCCCTCGTGGTGGAGCACCACGAGGTCGTCCCCCTCGCTCACGCAGGGGAAGTAGCCGTACGCGACGGCGGCCTCCAGCAGGCCCTCGGTCTTCATCCGCTCCAGCCACATCCGCAGCCGCGGGCGGCCCTCGGTCTCGACCAGCTCCTCGTACCCGGGCCCCTCGGCCCCGCGCGTCGGCTTCAACCCCCACTGGCCGAGGAAGGTGGCCCGCTCGTCGAGGTAGGCGGCGTACTCGGCCAGCGCGATGCCGCGCACGATCCGGTCGCCCCAGAACGGCGGCGCCGGCACCGGGTTGTCGGCGGCCACGTCGGAGCGCGAGGGCAGATCCGCGGGGGCGGTCTCCTCCAGCCGGGCGGCCGAGCCGCGCACCACCCGCTGCTTGCGCTCCGGCAGGGCGGCGCCCGGGGTGCCGGCCTTGACCGCCATCAGGGCGTCCATCAGGCGCAGCCCCTCGAAGGCGTCCCGGGCGTAGCGCACCTCGCCGGCGTAGACCGCCGCGAGGTCCTGCTCGACGTACGCGCGGGTCAGCGCCGCCCCGCCGAGGAGCACGGGCCAGCGGGCGGCGACCCCGCGGGTGTTCATCTCCTCGAGGTTCTCCTTCATGATCACGGTCGACTTCACCAGCAGCCCGGACATGCCGATCGCGTCGGCGGAGTGCTCGTGGGCCGCCTCCAGGATCGCGCTCACCGGCTGCTTGATGCCCGAGGTTGACCACGGTGTAGCCGTTGTTGGTCAGGATGATGTCGACGAGGTTCTTGCCGATGTCGTGCACGTCGCCCTTGACGGTCGCCAGCACGATCACGCCCTTGCCGGCCGGCGTCGGCGCGCTCCATGTGCGGCTCGAGGTAGGCGACCGCGGCCTTCATCACCTCGGCGGACTGCAGCACGAACGGCAGCTGCATCTGGCCGGAGCCGAACAGCTCCCCCACGGTCCGCATGCCCGACAGCAGGGTGTCGTTGACGATCTCCAGCGCCGGACGCTCGGCCAGCGCGTCGTCGAGGTCGGCCTCGAGTCCGACCCGCGCCCCGTCGACGATGCGCCGCTCGAGCCGGTCGAAGAGCGGCAGCGCGGCGAGCTCCTCGGCCCGCGTGGCGGCCGACGACTGCGCGCTCACCCCCTCGAACAGCTGCAGGAACCGCTGCAGCGGGTCGTAGCCCTCGCGCCGCCGGTCGTAGACCAGGTCGAGGGCGACCGAGCGCTGCTCGTCGGGGATCCGGGCCATCGGCAGGATCTTGGACGCGTGCACGATCGCCGAGTCCAGCCCGGCGCGGACGCACTCGGCGAGGAAGACCGAGTTGAGCACCTGGCGGGCGGCCGGGTTGAGGCCGAAGGAGACGTTGGACAGGCCGAGCGTGGTCTGCACGTCCGGCTAGCGCGTCTTGACCTCGCGGATCGCCTCGATCGTCTCCAGGGCGTCGCGGCGGGTCTCCTCCTGGCCGGTGGCGATCGGGAAGGTCAGGCAGTCGATCAGGATGTCCTCGATCCGCATCCCCCAGCGGCCGGTCAGGTCGGCGATCAGCCGCTCGGCGATGCGCACCTTCCACTCGGCGGTACGCGCCTGCCCCTCCTCGTCGATGGTCAGCGCGACGACGGCCGCCCCGTGCTCGACGACGAGCGGCATGATCCGGGCGAACCTCGAGTCCGGGCCGTCGCCGTCCTCGTAGTTGACCGAGTTGATCAGCGCGCGCCCGCCGAGCTGCTCGAGGCCGGCCTCCAGCACCGCGGGCTCGGTCGAGTCCAGGACGATCGGCAGCGTGCTCGCCGTCGCCAGCCGGCTCGCGAGCTCGCGCATGTCCTCGACGCCGTCCCGGCCGACGTAGTCCACGCAGAGGTCGAGCAGATGGGCCCCCTCGCGGCTCTGCTCGCGGGCGATCTCGACGCAGTCATCCAGCCGGCCCTCGAGCATCGCCTCGCGGAAGGCCTTGGAGCCGTTGGCGTTCGTCCGCTCGCCGATGGCGAGGTAGGCGGTGTCCTGGCGGAACGGCACATGCACGTACAGCGACGACGCGCCCGGCTCGGGGCGCGGGCGGCGCGGCCGCAGCTCGCGCCCGCGGACCCGCTCGACGACCTGGCGCAGGTGCTCGGGGGTGGTCCCGCAGCAGCCGCCGGCCAGGGCCAGCCCGTAGTCGCGGACGAAGGTCTCGTGGGCGTCGGCGAGCTCGGCCGGGCGTCAGCGGGTAGGTCGCGCCGTCGGCCCCGAGCACGGGCAGGCCCGCGTTGGGCATGCAGGCCAGCCCGATCCGGGCGTGCCGGGACAGGTGGCGCAGGTGCTCGGACATCTCGGTGGGGCCGGTCGCGCAGTTCAGCCCGATCAGGTCGATGCCGAGCGGCTCGAGGGCGCTCAGCGCCGCCCCGATCTCGGAGCCCAGCAGCATCGTGCCGGTGGTCTCGACGGTCACCTGGGCGATGACGGGCAGGTCCGCCCCGGCGGCGGTCAACGCGCGCCGGGAGCCCACGATCGCGGCCTTGGCCTGGAGCAGGTCCTGCGCCGTCTCGACGAGGAGCGCGTCGGCGCCGCCGGCGATCAGCCCGGCCGCCTGCGCCTCGTACGCGTCGCGCAGGTCGGCGTAAGGCGCGTGGCCGAGGGTGGGCAGCCGGGTGCCCGGTCCCATCGAGCCCAGGACGTACCGGGGGTGCTCGGGGGTGGACCAGCCGTCGGCCGTCTCGCGGGCGATCCGGGCGCCGGCGAGCGCCAGCTCGTGGATGCGCTCGCTGATGCCGTACTCGGCCAGGTTGGCGAGGTTGGCGCCGAAGGTGTTGGTCTCGACGGCGTCGCAGCCGACCGCGAAGTAGGCGTCGTGGACCTGGGCGACCACGTCGGGGCGGGTGGCGTTGAGGATCTCGTTGCAGCCCTCGTACCCCTCGAAGTCGTCCAGGGAGAGGTCCTGGGCCTGCAGCATGGTGCCCATCGCCCCGTCGGCGACGACGACCCGCTCGGCGAGGGCGGTGCGCAGCGAGGAGCGGCCCGTGGCCGGGCGGGGGGACGACATGATGAGTCCAGGGTACCGGCCCGTGCGCGGGTGTCCGTGCGCTCGCAGGCGCGAGAAGTAGGCTGGCCGGGGCCCGCTGAGGGGCCGCGCGGCGAGGGCGGGGAGGCTGGACGTGATCGAGTCGGAGGGCATCCCCGAGCTCATCGACCCGGTCATGATCTGCGCGTTCGAGGGCTGGAACGACGCCGGCGACGCCGCCAGCGGCGCGGTGGCGCACCTCGACGAGGTCTGGCAGGCGCGAGTACCTCGCCGAGCTGGACCCCGAGGACTACTACGACTTCCAGGTCAACCGGCCGACGATCGCCTTCGGCGCCTCCGGCGCGCGCGAGCTGGAGTGGCCGACCACGCGGGTGACCGTGGCCCGGCTCCCGCTGCAGCAGCGTGATGTCGTGCTCGTCCACGGCATCGAGCCGAGCATGCGCTGGAAGTCCTTCTGCCAGGAGCTGCTGGCCTTCGCCGACGAGCTGGGCGTGGAGATGGTGGTCACGCTGGGAGCACTGCTCGCCGACACCCCGCACACCCGGCCGATCCCGGTGACCGGGACCGCGACCGAGGAGGCCGTGGCCGAGGCGCTGGGCCTGGAGACGTCGCAGTACGAGGGCCCGACCGGGATCGTCGGCGTGCTGCAGGACGCCTGCACGCAGGTCGGTCTGCCGGCGGTGTCGGTGTGGGCGGCGGTGCCGCACTACGTCGCCCAGCCGCCGTGCCCCAAGGCGACCGTCGCCCTGCTGCGCAAGGTCGAGGACCTGCTCGACATCCAGGTGCCGCTCGGCGACCTGGAGGAGGAGTCGCGCGCCTGGCAGACCGGGGTCGACGAGCTGGCCGAGGAGGACGCCGAGGTCGCCGACTACGTCCGCTCGCTGGAGGAGGCCCGCGACACCGCCGAGCTGCCCGAGGCGAGCGGCGACGCGATCGCGCGTGAGTTCGAGCGCTACCTGCGGGGCTTCTCCGGGCCGAGCCGGGGCGCTGACCGCAGCGCGACCTACAGCGTCACTCCCAGCAGGGCGGCGGCGAGGTCGCGGACCAGGCCGGGGGCGGCGCCGTCGTCGCCGCCGCGCAGCCGGGACTCCTCGGCCCAGCGGTCGATGGCGGCGAGCGCCGACGGGGCATCGAGGTCGTCGGCGATCCGCTGCCGTACCCGCTCGAGCACGTCGCCTGCCGGCGGTCCGGCGGCGCGGCCGACCGCCGCCCGCCACCGGGCGAGCCGCTGCTCGGCATCGAGCAGGCCCTCCTCGGTCCACTCCCAGTCCTCGCGGTAGCGGTGGGCCAGCAGCGCCAGCCGGATCGCCATCGGGTCGCGCCCGGCGCCGCGCAGGGCCGAGACGAACACCAGGTTGCCGCGGGACTTCGACATCTTCTCGCCGTCGAGGCCGACCATGCCGGTGTGCACGTACGCCCGGGCGTACGGCCACTCGCCCGTCAGCACGTGCGCCTCAGAGGCGCCCATCTCGTGGTGCGGGAAGACCAGGTCCCGCCCGCCGCCCTGCACGTCGAACGACATCCCCAGGTGCTCCAACGCGATCGCGGTGCACTCGATGTGCCAGCCGGGCCGCCCGTGGCCGAGGGCGGAGTCCCACGCGGGCTCCCCCGGGCGCTCGGCCTGCCACAGCAGGCAGTCCAGCGGGTCCTTCTTGCCGGGGCGGTCGGGATCGCCGCCGCGCTCGCCGAAGACGGCCAGCATCTGCTCGCGATCCCAGCCGGCCACGTCGCCGAACCGCGGGTCTGAGCCGACCGAGAAGTAGATGTCACCGTCGACGTCGTAGGCGACCCCCCGGTCGAGCAGCGTCTGCACATGGCGGACGACGAGGTCCATCGACTCCACGGCGCCGATGTAGTGCGCGGGCGGCAGCACGTGCAGCGCCGCCATGTCCGCCCGGAACAGCTCGGTCTCGCGGGCCGCCACCTCCCGCCAGTCCTGGCCGGTGGCCACGGCCCGCTCCAGCAGCGGGTCGTCGATGTCGGTGACGTTCTGCACGTACGTGACGTCGTGGCCGGCGTCGAGCCAGGCGCGGTGCAGCAGGTCGAAGGCCACGTACGTCGAGGCGTGGCCCATGTGGGTGGCGTCGTAGGGGGTGATGCCGCAGACGTACAGGCCGGCCGTCGCGCCGGGCGCGGTGGGGCGGACCTGCCCGGCGGCGGTGTCGAAGACCCGGACCGGGTGGCCGCGCCCGGGCAGCGCCGGCGGACCGGGCGCGCTCCACGACTCCATGGTGGCGAGCCTATCCGCGGGGTCAGGCGGTCGCCCGCCCGCTAGAAGGGCGGCCAGGGCACCGGGGGCCAGTCGCCGCCCGGCTCGGGGTGGCGGCCCGAGCGGAGCAGGGCCCGCACGCGGCGACGCGTGGCACGGCGCTCGCGCGGCGACAGCAGGTCGGACAGCGCGCGGGCCAGAGCCGACGAGGGGTCGTCCAGGGCGTCGTCGACGGCGCGCACCCGGTCGAGGTCCTCGTCGGGGATCCGGTCCCCGGCCCACCCCCACAGGACGGTGCGCAGCTTGTCGTCCTCGGAGAACGCCACCCCGTGGTCGATCGCCCAGAGCCCGCCGTCCCGGTCGGGCAAGAGGTGGCCGCCCTTGCGGTCGGCGTTGTTGATGACGGCGTCGTAGACGGCGACCGTGCGCAGCCGCTCGTCGTGGGAGCGCACGAGGTGGACGAGGTCGACGTCGTCGTCCACCTCGATCCACCACTGGACCATGCCCGGCCCGAACGGCCCGTCGCGGAACACCGTCGGCGGCACGACCCCCCAGCCGCCCGCCTGCGAGACCTCGTACGCCGCGACCTCGCGATGGGCGAGGGTGCCGTCCGGGAAGTCCCACAGCGGCCGCTCCCCCGCGATGGGCTTGTAGACGCAGGCGGCCTCGATGCCGTCGAGGGCGACCCGGCAGTAGAGCGTGGCGTTGGAGGCGTCGACGAGGCGGCCCTCGACCGACAGGGCGCCGCGGGCCAGCACCTCGACGACGACCTCGACGGTGAGGGCGTCGTCCGGGCCGTCAGCGCCGGCGGTAGCCATTGGACCGCGGGCAGACATGGCCCTGCGGGTCGAGCGGCTGCTGGCAGAACGGGCAGGGCGGACGGCCGGCGGCGACCAACGCCTGCGAGCGGCGGACGAACTCGCGGGCCGCCCCCGGCGTCAGCCGCACGATCAACCGGTCCAGCAGGCTCGTCGTCGTCGTCGTCGATCGGCTGCCTCGGCCTCGTCCTCGACGTCGGGCTCCGCTGCGATCGCCAGCGCCTCGATCACCAGCCGGCTGTCGTCTTCGTCCCACGCCAGGCGCGAGCGTGCCGACCTGGAACTCCGGTGCGATGGGGGCCTCCAGCGGCGCCTGGTCGGCGAGCTCGGCCGGGGCCAGGGCGGGCACCTCGGTGTCGCCGCGCCGCAGCACGGCGTCGAGGATCTCGTCGGCCCGCTGGGCGAGCGCGGCGACCTGGGCCTTCTCCAGGGCGACCGTCGTCAGGCGGACGCCCTCGCGGGCCTGCAGGAAGAACGCCCGTTGTCCCGGCTCGCCGACGGTGCCCGCCACGAAGCGCTCGGGCGGGTCGTACGCGAAGACCTGCGGCATGACCGGCGACCCTAGCCCGATCCCGCGGGGCCGGCGCCGCCGCCCACGGCAGCGTCGCTGGACGGCGGCTTCCGCTTGCGGCCCTTGCGCGGCGCCGGGGGCACCAGGCCCTCGACACCGCCCCCGGTGTCGTTGACCCGCAGCACGAACGGCCGCAGCTCGGTGTAGCGGATCGCCGTGATCGAGCACGGGTCGACCGAGATGCGCTGGAACTGGTCGAGGTGCAGGCCGAGCGCGTCGGCCACGATCCCCTTGATCACATCGCCGTGCGAGCAGGCCAGCCAGACCGCGTCCGGGCCCGAGCCTGGCGTTCCAGTCGCGGACGGCCTCGACCGCGCGGGCCTGCATGGCGGCCAGGCCCTCGCCCGCCACACCGGCCGGGTCCGCCCCGGGGAAGACGGCCGCGCTCGGGTGGGCCTGCACGACCTTCCACAGCGGTTCCTTGGCGAGGTCCTTCAGCGCCCGGCCGGTCCAGTCGCCGTACCGCGCCTCGCCGAGCCGCTCGTCGGACAGCGGCTCCACCGACGCGGCCGCCGGCCACCACCTCGGCCGTCTGCTGGCAGCGCTCAAGCGGGCTGGCGACGATCGCGGCCAGCGGCAGCCCGGCCAGCCGCGCGCGACACCGCCTCGGCCTGCGCCTGCCCCACCTCGTCCAGCCCGATCCCCGGCGTCCAGCCGGCCAGCACCGCCGCCGGCGTTGGACGCCGTGCGCCCGTGGCGCAGCAGCAGGACGGTGGTCACCCGACCTGACCCTAGCCACGGGCTACGCCGCTGAGCACGCCGGCGGCCAGCAGCGAGCAGGAGCAGGGTTCCGACCGTGATCCGGTAGATCACGAACGGGATGAACGTCTGCGTGCTCACGTAGCGGATCAGCCAGGCGATCACCGCGTAGCCGATGCCGAAGGCGATCACCGTGGCCAGGATCGTCGGACCCCAGGCGGGGGCCGGCCCGGAGCCGATCTTGGTCGCCTCGTACAGGCCGGAGATCAGCACCGCGGGGATGGCGAGCAGGAACGAGTAGCGGGTCGCCGCCTCGCGGGTGTAGCCCATGAGCAGGCCGGCCGTGATGGTGCCCCCGGAGCGCGAGACGCCGGGGATCAGCGCGGCGGCCTGGGCGAAGCCGAAGGCCACCGCATGCGGCAGGGTCAGCCGGTCGAGGGTGCGGGTCTTGCGGCCGCCGGGTGTCGGCGATGAACAGCACGATCGCCAGCGCGATCATCATGCTGGCCACCAGCCACAGGTTGCGGGCCACGGTCTCGATCTGGTCGGCGAACGTCAGCCCGAGCACGCCGATCGGGATCGTCCCGAGGATGACGAACCAGCCCATCCGCGCGTCGGGGTCGCCGCGCACGGCCGGATTGACCAGCGACCGCGTCCAGGCCGAGATGATCCGCCAGATGTCGTGGCGGAAGTAGATGATCACGGCGCTCTCGGTGCCGATCTGGGTCACCGCGGTGAAGGCGGCGCCCGGGTCCTCCCAGCCGAAGACCTGGCTGACGATCAGCAGGTGCGCGCTGGACGAGATCGGCAGGAACTCGGTGAGTCCCTGCACGACCCCCAGGACGACGGCCTCGAAGCCACGAGATCACTCCGCGAGACCGCTGGCCTCGAGCGCGTCGGCCACGGTCCGCAGGGTGGCGATCCGGTCCTCCAGCGAGCCCGCGTACGTGGCGACGGTGAGGGTGGTGACGCCGGACTCGGCGAAGGCGTGGAAGCGGTCGCGGATGCGCTCGGCCGGGCCGATCAGCGAGGTGTGGTCGATGAACTCCACCGGCACGGCCGCCGCGGCGCCGGCGTAGTCGCGGGCCAGGTAGAGGTCCTGCACCTGGGCGGCCGCCTCCTCGTACCCCATCCGCGAGGCCAGCGCGTTGTAGAAGTTCTGCTCGCGGCTGCCCATGCCGCCGACGTACAGGGCGGCGTACGCGCGCACCGGCATCGCGCAGGCCTCGAGGTCGTCGCCGATGACGACGGGCACGGTGGGGACGACGTCGAATCCGGCCATCTCCTTGCCGGCCTTGGCCCGGCCCGGCCTGGATGTGCCGCAGCGACTCCTGCGGCGTGCTCGGGGGCGTAGAAGATGGCCAGCCAGCCGTCGCCGATCTCGCCGGCCAGCTCGAGGTTCTTCGGGCCGACCGCGGCCAGGTAGACCGGGATCGTCTCGCGGGCCGGGTGGACGGTGAGGGTCAGCGCCTTGCCGGGGCCGTCCGGCAGCGGCAGCGTGAAGAACTGGCCGTCGTAGCGTCGAGCCGCTCGCGGCGCAGCGCCTTGCGGACGATCTCGACGTACTCGCGGGTGCGTCCCAGCGGCTTGTCGAAGCGGACGCCGTGCCAGCCCTCGGAGACCTGGGGCCCGGAGACGCCGAGGCCCGAGCCGGAAGCGCCCGCCGGACAGCGTGTCGAGCGTGGCCGCGGTCATCGCGCAGTTGGCCGGGGTGCGGCCGGGGATCTGGAAGACGGCGGAGCCGACGTCGATCCGCTCGGTCTGCGCGGCGATCCAGGCTGAGCACGGTCGCGGCGTCGGAGCCGTAGGCCTCGGCGGCCCACACCACGTCGTAGCCGATCCGGTCGGCCTCGCGGGCGAGCACCAGGTTGTCGGCGTCGTTGCCCATCCCCCAGTAGCCGAGGTTCAAGCCGAGCTTCATGTCATCTCCACCAGGTCAGGGTCGGGTGGGCCGGCTCTCGCTCGCGCGGGCGCCTGGGGCGGCGCGTCGCGCCCCCATGCCTGCTTCGAGCCTAACGGGCGCGGATAGCCTCACCGACATGGAGCAGCGACGCGTCGGATCGAGCGGCCTTGCGGTGTCCCGGCTGGGGCTCGGCACGATGACCTGGGGACGCGACACCGACGAGCACGAGGCGCGCGACCAGCTCACCGCCTTCGTCGAGGCGGGCGGCACGCTGGTCGACACGGCAGCCGGATACGCCGCGGGCGACAGCGAGCGGGTGATCGGGTCGCTGCTGGGCGAGGTGGTCGCCGCGCGAGTCCGTGGTGCTCGCGACCAAGGGCGGCATCCACCGCCGCGGCGACCTGCGCCTGGTGGACACCTCGCGCCGCGGCCTGCTCGCCGACCTCGACGCCTCGCTGGGCGCGCCTCGGCGTCGACCACGTGGACCTCTGGCAGGTCCACACCTGGTCGGACGAGACGCCGCTTGAGGAGACGCTGAGCGCGCTGGAGCACGCCGTGACCAGCGGCCGGGCCCGGTACGTCGGGATCTCGAACTACTCCGGGTGGCAGACGGCCCAGGCCGCGACGCTGATGTCCGGCCCGCGGGCTGCCGTTGGTCTCCACGCAGGTCGAGTACTCGCTGGTGCAGCGCGGGCGTGGAGCGCGAGGTGATGCGGCGCCTGCGAGGCGCTCGGGCTCGGGGTGTTCCCCTGGTCGCCGCTCGGGCGAGGGGTGCTCACCGGCAAGTACCGCCACGGCACGCCGGCCGACTCGCGCGCGGCGTCGCCGCACTTCGCGTCGTTCGTGCAGCCCTACCTCGGCCCGGACGGCCGCCGGGTCGTGCAGGCGGTGTGCACCGCGGCGGAGGGACTCGGGGTCGCGCCCCTCGAGGTCGCGCTGGCCTGGGTGCGCGACCGGCCGGGTGTGGTGGCCCCGGTCGTCGGGGCGCGCACGGCGGCCCAGCTGCGCGGCATCCTGCAGGCCGAGGCGCTGGCCCTGCCCGATGAGATCCGGGAGGCGCTGGACGAGGTCTCGGCGCCGTTCAGCGGCTACCCGGACCAGGCGCGCTGGCGGTAGGCCACCGCGGCCTTCGTGCCCGGGGGCTCAGAGGTCGTCGTCGTCCTCGTCGCCGAACGCGTAGACGTCGACGGGCAGCACCTCGTCGTAGGTGTCGTACAGCGCGTCGTCGTAGGCCATGAGCGCATCGCGGGCGTGCTCGTACGCGGCGAAGACGGCCGGGTCGCTCTCGCCGTCGCGGGCCTCGATGGCGGCCAGGTGGTGCTCCAGGGCCTCCTGGACGGTCGCCAGCAGCTCTCGAACGGCCGCAGCGGTCGCGGCCGGGTTGGGCGGCTCGGCGGTCACGTGCGCACCGTACTGCCCCGCAGCGCCCACCGACGTGGGTGCGCGATGGTCAGCCGGACAGGGCGAGGACCGCGAAGCAGACCGCCAGCACGGCCGCCGTGGGAGTCATCAGCAGGCGTTCGACGCGGCTGCGTGAGGTGAGGTTGGCCAGGGTGTTGAGCGCCAGCATCACGGTCAGGAACCAGAAGAACGCGGTGAGCAGGCCGGCGGGAAGCGCGGCGGCGGGCCCGATCCCCAGCCGCCCAAGGATCGCCAGGATGCCCACGAGGTAGCCGCCGACGACCACCAGGCTGATCGCCCGGAGGCCGGCCGGGAGCACGCCGGGATGGCGTCCCCCGTAGGCCGCGGCGCCCCAGGGCGCGCCGAGCGCCAGACCGACCTGGAACACCGAGAGCGCCACGAGCAAGGCGAGGGCGAGCCACGCCGCGACAGGCATGGACCTGATGCTAGGTCCGAGGTGGACACGCCGGGACGGCGGTGCGCTCGGTGGTGGCGCGGCGGCCCTCAGCCGCGCACCATGGGCCGCGATGGCCGAGTACGAGGTGCGCGAGCTGCGGTTTCCGCGCGGGACGACCCGCGAGGAGGCGCGCGCCCTGCTGACCGAGCACGCGGAGTACGGGCGCTGGGAGCTGGCCCGCGTGCGGCTGTGGCCGGATGGCCGTCGTCACGTCTGGCTGCGCCGGCGGATCATTCGCGTCGTGCGGACGATGTGAGCGCGGGACCGCGGATGGTGCACGACTCCCCGCCGAGCGGGGGCGGCTCGGTCTCGTAGACGGCGCCGGTGGGGCTCCTCCAGCGCAGTCGGTTGCCCGGCAGGGCCTCCACCCGCCAGCCGCCCTCGTGCTTGACCCGGTGATGGCGACGGCACAGCACGTGCAGGTTGTCGGCGCTGGTCGGTCCGTGCGGGTAGGGCGTGGTGTGGTCCACATCGCAACGGCGCGCCCGCGCGCGGCAGCCGGGGAAGCGGCACATCGCATCGCGCGCACGCACGAAGCGCTCCAAGGGCGCAGGCGGGTCGTGCCGGGTCGCCCCGACATCGAGGACGGCCCCGCTCGCGGGGTCGAACAGGATGCGCTGCCAGGTCGCCGAGCGGGCGATGTCGCGCGCCATGCTCGCCGGGATCGGGCCGTAGCCGGGCATCCAGCCGGGCTCGTCGCCGAGTCCCAGCAGCGTGCCGGCGGGAACGGCGACCTGGACGACGGCCGGGACTCCCGGCCGCCGACGCACCGGAGGCCGACAGCAGCAGCTCGCACCAGCGCGTCTGCTCGGCGGGCGTCGATGCCGCGGTCGTCGTTCTCCCCGGCGGTCTTGGCCAGCGCGTCGACCGCGGCGTAGGCAGCCACGGCGGCGTCGGCCGGAAGGATGGCGAGCAGCTCGGCCATGCCGTCGTCCAAGGGCCGCAGGCACACCGAGCGCTCCGCTCGCCGCACCTGGTGCCGGCACTCGGCCCCGAGCGGGTCGTGGCGGGCGACCAGCCTGCGCAGCGACGCGCGCAGTTGCGCGCAGGTCTGCTGGCCGGCGCGCACGAGGGCGGCGTCTTCGACGCGGCGGGCGATCTCGGGCGGGAGAACGGCGACCGCATCGGCCAGGGCCCGCGCCTTGGACCAGTCGAGGTCTCCGCGGCGCAGCGCGGCCAGGGTGGCCGAGCGGGGCCCCGACCACTCCACGGCCAGGTCGACCCGCTCGCTGGCGACCGGGGAGCTCAGGGCGAGCAGCGGTCCCACCTCAAGCGCCGCGAGCTCACGCGCGGTGAAGGCCTCGGGGACGATCGGGCTCCGCCTGAGGGGCGTTCGGCCAACTCGGCGATCAGGTCGATCTGCCTGGCCTGCAGCCAGGCGATGGCCCGCGCGCTGGCCTCGATCCCCGCCACGAGCTCGATGCGCGAGCCGACTCCCTCATCCAGCCGCGCCAGCGCGGCGACCGCCTCGGCGGGGCTGGACGCGTCGAACATGTGTTCTATTCTAGGGCAAACCCGTTGCAGCGCAACGGTTTCTGTCCACAGATTTCGTGCACAGGGTGGCCGACTGCGCTGGCTCCGCTAGGCCAGATCGAGGAAGCGATCGAGCACGCGCGCGCCGAAGCGCAGTCCATCCACGGGCACCCGCTCGTCGACGCCGTGGAACATCCCGGCGAAGTCCAGATCCGGCGGCAGCTGCAGCGGTGCGAAGCCGAAGCCGCGGATCCCCAGCAGCGAGAACGACTTCGCGTCGGTGCCGCCGGACAGGCAGTACGGCACGACGCGGGCGCCGGGGTCGTGCTCGGTGATCGCGGTCGTCATGGCCTCGACCAGATGGCCCTCGAAGTCGGTCTCCAACGCGATGTCGCGAACGAGGTGCTCGCGGGTGACCCCGGGCGGCAGCAGGGAGTCGATCTCGGCCAGGAACTCGTCCTCGTACCCAGGCAGGAATCGGCCGTCGACGAACGCCGCCGCGTCGCCGGGGATCACGTTGTGCTTGTAGCCGGCCTGGAGCATCGTCGGCTGCGCGGAGTTGCGCAGCGTGGCTCCGACGATGATCGCCAGGCTGCCGAGCCGGTCGAGCAACGCGGCCGGATCGTCGGGGTCGACGTCGATCCCGTACGCGTCGGCGAGCTCGTCGAGCAGGCGGCGAACGGTCTTGGTGAGCCGCACCGGGAACTGGTGCCGCCCGATGGCCGCGACCGCCTCGGCGAGCAGGGTGACGGCGTTGTCGTCGTTGACCATCGAGCCGTGCCCGGCCCGCCCGCGCGCGGTGAGCTTGAGCCAGGCGATGCCCTTCTCGGCGGTCTCGACCAGGTAGAGGCGCCCCGCCGGGGTGGTCAGCGAGAACCCGCCGACCTCGCCGACCGCCTCGGTGCAGCCCTCGAACCAGTCGCGCTGGTTCTCGACGAGCCAGTGCCCGCCGAAACGGCCGCCAGCCTCCTCGTCGGCGAGGAAGAGCACGACGACATCGCGAGGCGGTCGGCGACCCTCGCGGACGCGGGACCGCACGACGGACAGGATCATCGCGTCCATGTCCTTCATGTCGACGGCGCCGCGTCCCCAGACGCACTCGTCGCGGATCTCGCCGGAGAAGGGGTCGACCTGCCAGTCGGCGGCGTTGGCCGGCACCACGTCGAGGTGGCCGTGCAGCAGCAGCGCGTCGCGGCTTGGGTCCTCCCCCTCCAGCCGCACCATCAGGCTGGTGCGCCCTGGCGCCGACTCCACGATCGCCGGCTCGAGGCCGACCGTCGGCGAGCCGCTCGGCGACGTACTCGGCGGCTGCCCGCTCCCCCGGCCCCGAGCCGTCTCCGTAGTTGCTCGAGTCGATGCGCAGCAGGTCGCGGCAGAGCTCGACGACCTCGTCGGCGGCGCTGCTCGGCGGGGTGGCTGCGGGGGTGGCGGCGGGGTCCACGGGGCCATCCTGCCGCCCCTGAGGGTTTCTGGGCAGTCCGGGCGCTCGGGTATAGTCGCCGCACCACGTCCGGGTGGCGGAATAGGCAGACGCGCTAGCTTGAGGTGCTAGTGCCCTTTATCGGGCATGGGGGTTCAAGTCCCCCCTCGGACACCAGTCAAGAGGCCTCTGACCTGCGGAAACGCAGGGAGGAGGCCTTCTGTGTAACTCCGTGGGAACAACCGGGTGGGGACGCCCGCCCGAGGGTGTCCGAGAAGGGCCCCGCGCTTTCAAGCGGTGGCGTGTCGAGGCCAGAGTCCCAGCGTTCAACATGAGGGGCGCGCGCATCCAAGGGCAATGGTGACCGTTGGCGCACCAAGATGCACCGGGCCCGCAAGCGCACTCTCACTCCCAGGACGGGTCAGAAGTCGAGGATGTCGTCGAGGAACGACTTCTTCTTGCGCTTCTTCGCGTACCTCGGGTCAGAGCGGTCGTCGTACCGGCGATCGCCCTGGCTCCGGTCGTCGTAGCGCGGCTCGTCGTACCGCGGGGCGGTGCTGAGTAGCGGCCGTCGCCGGTGCCTGGGCAGGAGCCTGAGCAGGAGCGGCGCTGGAGGCGAATTCCGCAGCCGCGCGGTCCAGCAATTTGTCCAGTTCGCCACGATCCAGCCAGATGCCGCGGCACTGCGGGCAGTAGTCAATCTCGACGCCCTGCCGTTCGGACATCGTCAACGTGAGATCGACGCAGACCGGGCACTTCATGCTGACCTCCTGGTGCGCACGTGAGGCGTTTCCTTTCACCCTCCGACGGTGAGGTCGATGGCGCAACCCCGCGGCCGGCACCTGCGAGAGTGGACGGGTGACGAAGCGACGGCGATTCGCGCAGGTTGACGTCTTCACCGACCGCGCGCTGCTCGGAAACCCGGTGGCCGTCGTCCTCGACCCCGAGGGGCTCGACGCCGCCGAGATGCTCGCCTTCACCGAGTGGACCAACCTCTCGGAGGCCACCTTCGTCGGGCCGCCGTCCGATCCCGGCGCCGACTACTCGGTGCGGATCTTCTGCCCGGGACGCGAGCTGCCCTTCGCGGGCCACCCCACGTTGGGGTCTTGCCACGCGTGGCTGGCCGCTGGCGGCGTGCCGAAGGGCGCCGATGTCGTGCAGGAGTGCGGCGTCGGCCTGGTGCGGATCCGACGTTCAGAGGGCCTGTTGGCGTTCGCCGCTCCCCCGCTTCGGCACACCGGGCCGCTCGGCAACGACCTCGACGCCGTGCTGCGGTTCCTGCGCGTCCATCAAGACGACGTCATCGACCACGCCTGGTGCGACAACGGCCCCCCTTGGCGGGGAGTCCTGCTGGGCTCAGCCGAGAAGGTGCTCGCACTCGACATCGACCCGAGCGCCCTCGACGGAATGGACGTCGGGGTCATCGGCCCGCATCCGCAAGGCTCTGAGGTGGCATTCGAGATCCGGACGTTCTTCGCCGGCAACTCCGGCGTTGCCGAGGACCCGGTCACTGGCTCGTTCAACGCGGCGGCCGCGCGGTGGCTCATCGGCAGCGGTCGGGCTCCGGACCGCTATGTCGCGGCGCAGGGCACGGCCCTCGGGCGGGCTGGTCGAGTCACCGTCGAGAGCGACGGCGGCGACATCTGGATCGGCGGCCACTGCGTCACGGTGGTCGAGGGCAGCGTCCTGATCTGACATCCGTCCCCGAAGCCGTTGAGGATGGGCCCATGGGCCGCTCCTATCGATTCGCCGGCACGGTCTTCGAGTGGGAGGGCGATGTGGCCCGGCACTTCGTGGGGCTGCCAGCCGCCGTCGCCGACGAGATCGAGGCGACCGCCGGGGGCGGCGGTGGCGGTGTAGCCGGTGACCGGGGTGCCGCTGGGCGCCGCGGCCCCCACTAGACGACGGCTGAGTGGTCCCTGGGGGCAGCCGTGGGGGTGCCCCCCATCGGCGGCTCGGCCGGGTCACCGGGCCCGACGGGGCCGACGGCCCGATCTCGTTGTCGGCGGTCACGGTGAAGGGTCGGACTGGTCGCAGGCTCGGTCCACCGCATTCGGGAGACCGATGGAAGTTCAGGTCTGATCGCATTGGGGCACCGGGGCGGCCACCGCCAGCACCGGCCGTTCCCGTGGGAACCGATCGGGGTGCCTCGGGGATCCGGAGTGCCACACAGTGCGCTGTAGGGCGGTTTCATCCACGCAAACGACAGCGTTCGCGCAGGTCAGACCGGGTGCTTGAGCATGTTCAAGTCCCCCCTCGGACACCAGTCAAGAGGCCTCTAACCTGCGGAGACGCAGGGAGGAGGCCTTCTTCCTGCCGGGCCGGAACGTCAGCCGAAGTCCAATCCCTCGAGCGACGACGACGGTTCGATGTCTGGAAGCCGCACCATGCGGAACGCGTTGACGAACCCGAGCAGGCAGGCCAGCACGGGGATGAGCATGGCGACCTGGAGCGACAAGGCCCTGGCGTCGTCGTTGATGGCGAGGATCTCGGCCTGGACCTCCGGTGGCTCATCGACCAGGAGCGCCTGGAGTTGCGTGTCGCTGACCACCTGCGCGTCCTCCTCCATTGCGGTGGCGATCGTCTGCTTCTGGTCGTCGGGGATCAGCGTGCTGGCGTCGGTCAGCGCAGTGAACGCCCAGGCCATCGTGGCCAGCATGATCCCGCCGGCCATGGCCAGGCCGAGGGAGAGGCCGAAGTTGCCGCCCGCGGAGTTGACGCCCGCCGCCTCGCTGGCCCGCTCCTCCTCGATGGGCGCCAACGTGTAGTTGTTGAGCTGGGAGACCAGCAGCCCCAGACCCGAGCCCGCGATCAGCAGCGGCACCAGCAGGACCAACGCCCCCTGGCCGGCCTCGGCACGAGGCACCACGGGGATGACGAGGAGCATGCCGAGCAGGGCCAGGCCGAAGCCGGCGCGAATGATGACAGCGGCCCGGCGCCTGCCCGCCCGGCGACCCGCGATGAGCGCGACGATGAACATGCTCAGCGACAAGGGGGCGATCGCCAGACCCGCTTCGAGCGCGTTGTACTCGAGGGCGATCTGCAGGAAGAGCGGGATCACGATCATCGACCCGCCCAGCGCCACCTGCTGCAGCATCTGCTGGCGTGATCCCGACCCGGAAGTGCGGCAGGGCGAACAGGCCGGGGTCGAGGAGGAACGCCTTCCCCTCACGCTTGCGCCGGACCAGCCAGCGAGCCAGCCCCACGAGCCCGACGGCGCCCACGGCCAGCAGGGCGAGCACCGCCTCGCCGCCCTCCTGCCAGACCAGGATGCCGAGCACGACCCCACCCATGCCGACCACGGACAGCACGGCGCCCACGCCGTCGATGCTGCGGTCACCGGTGTAGGCGACGTCCTTGACGAGCTTGATGCCCATGAGGACCACGGCGATGATCACGGCCTCGAGCAGGAAGTTGAGCCGCCACGACCAGAACGTGGTGATCACGCCACCGATGAGCGGGCCGATGGCCGCAGCGATGGCCATCGACGCGCCCACCAGCGCGTACACCTTGGCGCGGGCCGCGCCTTCGAAGTTGCCGTGGATGAGCGACTGCATCGCGGGCAGCAAGAGCGAGGCGCCCAGCCCGCCGATGACCGCCCAGAAGACGATGATCGCGGTGACGCTCTGCGCGAGGGTCATCGCCAGGGCGCCGACTGCGTAGGCGACCAGCCCGATGACGTACGCCCGCTTGCGTCCGATGAGGTCGCCGACCTTGCTGTTGATCAGGATGAAGGCCGCCGACACGAGCGCCTCGAGGGCGATAGCCGACTGCACGCTGCTCACGGTGGTGCCGAGGTCCTCGGCGACCGCCGAGATCGACACGTTCATGATCGTCGTGTCGACGACCAGGACGAACATCGCCATCGCCAGGAGGAGGGGCAGCAGGCGGCTTGGCGGCGGCTCGGCGGGACCGCCTGGGGCGATGAGGTGGCGCTTCCGCCCGAGTCGTCGGTCATGTCCGCATGCTGTCAGGTCACCCAGCCGGACGTCATGAGGCCGCGCAGGGACCCCTGCCTTCCTGGGACGTCGACGCAACGTTCGGGGTCGCGGCCGCTGCCCCTAGGCTGATCGTGAGCGACCGCGTCGTGGGCGGCCGCGCCAGGAGGCGGAGGCGTCATGGCCCTGACGAGCGCTGGATCCACCGACACCAGCAGCTACCCGACGCCCGCGCCGTCGGTGGCCCAGATGTTCTACGACCGGGTCGCGGCGACCCCGCACGCCGAGGCGTTCCGCTTCCCCACCGAGTCCGGCTGGGCCTCGGTCACCTGGGCCCAGACCGCGGAGACGGTCAAGACGATGGCGGCCGGCCTGCTGGCCCTGGGGATCCAGCCGGAGCAGCGGGTCGCCATCGCCTCGTCCACCCGATCGAATGGCTCTACGCCGACCTCGCGATCATGTGCGCGGGGGCCGCGACGACGGCGGTGTACCCCTCGACCGCGGGCGACGACGTCGCCTTCATCCTGTCCGACAGCGGCACCCGGATCGTCTTCGCCGAGGACGACGCCCAGATCGCCAAGCTGCGCCTCCAGCGCGACCACCTGCCCGACGTGATCCGGGTGGTCACCTTCGACGGGACGGCGGACGGGGAGTGGGTGCTGAGCCTGGCCGACCTGCAGGCCCTGGGCGCCAAGCACCTCGTCGACCACCCCACCTCGGTCGACGAGGCCGTGGCCGCCGTGCAGCCCGAGCACCTGGCCACGCTCATCTACACCTCGGGGACCACCGGTCGGCCGAAGGGGGTGGAGCTGCCCCATCGGTGCTGGACGTACCTCGGCGCAGGGGCCGAGGCGATCGAGATCCTGCGCGAGGACGACCTGCAGTACCTCTGGCTGCCGCTGTCGCACTCCTTCGGCAAGATGCTCGCGGCGGTGCAGCTGCAGATCGGCTTCGCCACGGCCGTCGACGGTCGACTGGACAAGATCGTGGACAACCTCGCGGTGGTCCGGCCGACGTTCATGGCCGGTCCCCCGCGGATCTTCGAGAAGGTGCACGCGAAGGTCGTGCAGACCGTCCAGGAAGAGGGCGGGATCAAGCTCAGGCTGTTCAACTGGGCGTTCAGCGTCGGCGAGCCGGGTCTCGCGGGCCCGGCTCGACGGCCAGTCGCCGGGCCCGGCGCTGCAGGCCCAGTACGCGCTCGCCGACCGGCTGGTGCTGTCGAAGGTCCGTGCCCGGCTCGGCGGACGGATCCGCTTCCTGGTCTCGGGCAGCGCCGCCCTGTCGCGGATATCGCCGCCTGGTTCCACGCCGCCGGACTGGTGCGTGATCGAGGGCTACGCGCTGACCGAGACCGGCGGCGGGGCCTGCATCGGCGACCCCGACCACCCGGTGCTCGGCGTCGTCGGGCCCGCCGCTCGTCGGCTCCGAGGTCAAGATCGCCGAGGACGGGGAGATCCTGATCCGCGGCCCGCTGCGTGATGCGCGGCTACCACAACCTGCCCGAGGCGACGGCCGAGGTGCTGACTGCCGACGGCTGGTTCGCCACCGGCGACATCGGCGAGCTCGACGCCGCGGGACGGCTGCGGGTCACCGACCGCAAGAAGGACCTGATCAAGACCTCCGGCGGGAAGTACATCGCGCCGCAGGTCGATCGAGGTCATGTTCAAGGCGGTCTGCCCGCTGGCCAGCCAGATGCTCGTGCACGCCGACCGGCGCAACTACGCGACCGCCCTGATCACCCTGGACCCCGATGCGCTGGCCCAGTGGGGGCGGGCGCAGGGCCTGACGGCCACCGACTACGCCGCGCTGGCCGCGGACCCGGCGGTCCGCGCCTACGTGCAGTCCTGCGTCGACGAGCTCAACGGCCGGCTCAACCGCTGGGAGACCATCAAGGACTTCCGCATCCTCGACCACGACCTGTCGGTCGAGGGCGACGAGCTGACGCCCAGCATGAAGGTCAAGCGCAAGGCCGTGGAGGCGAGGTACGAGTCGCTGCTCGACTCGATGTACGACGGCCAGACGCGAGGCTGAGAGCGCCAGAGAGCGGGTGCGATCCTTGCGCTCAGCCGATAACCACGACGTACTGGTGGCCGCTGCACTGGCTGAGGTGGGCTCGACGCAGGTGCTCCGCCTTGGCATGGTGAGGGGCATGGAGTACCGCGTCGAACGAGTCGAGCTTCGGGAACAGCCCACGGCGGTCGTGCGCGGTCTGGTGCCGGAGGAGGGGATCCCCGAGTTCCTCAGCGGCGCCTTCGGAGAAGTGCTGGGGGCCATCGGCGCCCAGGGCCTGCGGCCGGAAGGCATGCCGTTCGGGTGCTACGTGCCGACCGCCGGCGGCTTCCAGGTGGAGGCCGGCTTCCCCGCCAGCGCTCCGGTGCAGCCGGCTGGTCGCGTTGTCCCCTCCACGCTCCCCGGAGGTCCGGCCATCCAGGTGATGCACCAGGGCCCGTACGACGCGGTCGCGGCGGCCTACGCGGCGGCCGAGGCGTGGCTGGTCGACCACGGGTGGTCCGCGACGGGGCCTCCCGTGGGAGGCGTATCTGGACGGCCCGGAGGTGGCCGAGCCCAGGACCGTCGTCTACTTCCCCTGCCAGCCAGGTTGATCCTCGCAAGTACTGCGCAGTCGCTTGGGGGTGGAGACGCACCGCCTGGCGTACGCGGTGCTGGCGGCCGCGGAGACCGTGCTGCTCGGCGGATGCGTCACCACCGCGCCCGAGTCTGAGCGCCGGGCCAGAGCCCGCGTCGGGTGGGTCAGTCAGGTGCCCGTGCGCAGCGTCGCCGCGTACTTCGTCCACGGCCGCTGGATGAGGAGGCCGTAGAGAAGCCGCACCGGCGCGGGCAAGTGGGACTTCATGTACGCGCTGTCAGCGGCGTCGAGCGGCTCGGTGATCATCCCGAACGCGATGGGCATCTTGTTCCGCGGGATCTGCGCGCGAGAGTGCTCGCCCATCGCATCCCACTCCGCCTGGGTCAAGGTGACCGCGGCGAGCGGGACGACGTCGCGCTCCTCGTCGTCGAGGTGCGGCTGCAGCGTCGCGTTGAGGGTGTCCAGCGCGGCAGCCAGCGCCTCCCCTGTCTCGGCCGAAGGTTGCCGCCGCCAGGCCGCGCACGCCGTTGACGCGGTGTCGATCGTGTCGCCGATGGCCTGGTGCTGCTGCTCGGCCTTCGCCGTGCTCGCGGCCTGCTCGGGCGCTCGCTCGATCAGCAGCGGGTAGAGCAGCTCGTCTTCGCTCCCATGGTGGTGGTGCAGCATCGTCGAGCCCGAAGTCGATGTGATCGCAGAGGAAGGTGACCCGCGCCGCCGACGGCGTCAGGTTGGCTCGCACCAGACGCGCGCTCTCGTCGTAGGCGTTGCGGAACGTGCGGTGGACGATCGCCATGTCCCGCACGTCGATGGGGTCCGTCGGGGTCACCGCTCTTCGGCCTCTGCGCGCCGAAGCCGGTCGCAGAGGACCTTCAGCATCGGGATGGCCACCTCCGGATGCTTCTTCAGCAGCGAGTCGAAGGTCCACTTCGGCAGGGCAAAGGTCGTGACCGAATCCGGGCCCGCCACGACATCGGCCGTTCGCCGGCCGCCGTCGATCAGCGAGAGCTCGCCGAAGTAGGCGCCCACGCCGAGCGTGGCGACCGTGGCGCCGTGGACGCGCACGACCACCGACCCGTCGAGGATCACGTGCATCTCGACGCCCTCAGGCGAGAACGCCTTGAATCCGGTCACCGAGTCGCCCTCGCTGACGACCGCGGTCCCGGCCCGGTACTTGGCCACGTGGCCCGACTCGGCGATCTGCTTGAGCACCCGATGGCTCAGCCCCGAGAACAGGTCGACCGCCCCGAGCGTCGATGCGATGTCTTGAACAGCCATGACCCATCCTTTGTCGGGGGTAGACCGAGCGACCCTATCGCCGCACGGGGTTCGACCGGCAGCGTCAGAGCCGGGCGTGCAGACGGGCCGCCTGCTCGCGGGCCTTCGCGCGAACCTCGTCGGCATCGACTCGGGTCGGCCTCCCGTCGGCGAAGACCACCTCGCCGTCCACCGTGATCCGCCGCGGCATGATCCCCGGCGTGAAGGCGATGTGCCACGGGTCCATCGGGTCGTACGACCAGGTCACCTCGTCGGCGCGTGCCTCCGGCACGAGGTCCCAGCCGTTGGCCAGCCACGACCAGGCCAGGTCGGGACCGCACGTCACATCGGCCGACCGGGCCATGACGTAAGCCAGCCGGAACGCCTCGAGGACGTTTCCGCCGATCCCGTCGGTGCCGAGCACGACGGGGTTGCTGAACCGGGCCGGCTTCGCGTAGCCGACGGCGTTGTTCAAGTTCGACATCGGGTTGTGGACGATCGTCCCGCTCAGCGAGTGCTCGGTCGGCAGGTGGACGCAGTGGGCCAGCAGCCAGCGGTCGCCGGTGAGGCCGGCCAGCCGGTTCGGGGCGTCGAGGTCGCCGACGCCCTCGCAGACGTGGATGTGGACGCCGACGCCGAGGTCCTCGGCCAAGCCGGCGGCGGCGGCGAGCGACTCGTCGGAGCAGGTGAACGCGGCGTGGATCCCCACCAGGCCCCGGCCGCCTGCGCGGATGAAGCGCTCGTTCTCGGCCAGTCCCCTGCGCGCGCCCTCGGGCCCGTGGCGGTCGGTGATCCCGTACGCGAGGAGCGAGCGCACCCCGACCTCGGCGCAGGCCTCGGCGATGACGTCGAGGCTCCCCTCGATGGCGTTCGGGGACTCGTGGTGGTCGACGATCGCCGTCGTGCCGTTCTCCAACGCCTCCAGGGCGCCGAGCATCGCCGACCAGCGGATCATCTCCAGGTCGAGGGCGGCGTCCAGGCGCCACCAGACCTGCTCGAGGATCTCCTGGAAGCTCGTCGGGGTCTTCGGCGGCGCCGGCATGCCGCGGGCGAGCGTCGAGTAGAGGTGATGGTGGGCGCAGACCAGGCCCGGTGTTGTGGCAGACAGCGTGGTGGTCGACATCACGACCTCCCTTCGTCGGCCCGCCGTGAGGGTCCATTGGCCCTTCCGGCACGGCCGTCGGTCACTGAATCCTAGCGAGGCAGCCCCTGCGCGCGGGTGCTGTCCGAAGGAGCGGATCGATGACGGCAGTCCCCGGCGGCCCACCGGCAGACCACACGGCGTACGACCGGACGGTCCGCCGGTTTCGCGAGACGGGGACGATCCTGCCGACCTTCGCCGAGCTGATCGATCCGCCGACGATCCCCGCCGCGACCAGGGCGGGGCTCGCCTCGGTGGACCCGGACGCGCCAGACCCGCGCAACCTGTTCCGGGTGCACTGGCACAACGCGGCCGACCGCCGCGAGCGTGGTGGCCGTACCGGAGCACCTGGTCCTGCCGACCGCGTTCACCGGGGTGGAGGCGCCGATCGTGGTCGTCCTGGGCGACCGCTTCCCGATGATCGCCGCGCACAAGGTCCTGGCCGCGTACGCCTGCCTGGTCCCGCGCCTGGTGACCGGCGAGTTCGACCCGACCACCCAGCGGGCCATCTGGCCGTCCACCGGCAACTACTGCCGCGGCGGGGTCGCGATCTCGCGGATCCTCGGCTGCCGCGGCGTCGCCGTGCTGCCCGCGGGCATGAGCCGTGAGCGCTTCGCCTGGCTGGAGCGCTGGGTGGCCGACCCGGCCGACATCATCCGCACGGACGGGCACCGAGAGCAACGTCAAGGAGATCTACGACGCCTGCGCCGAGCTGGCCGAGGACCCGGCCAACGTGATCCTCAACCAGTTCTCCGAGTACGGAAACCACCTCGTGCACTGGGCCGTGACCGGGCGGGCCCTCGAGCGGGTCGTCGAGGCGCTGGCCGAGCGGTCGCCGGGCCTGCGCCCGGCCGCGTTCGTGTCGGCGACCGGGTCCGCGGGGACGATCGCGGCCGGCGACTGGCTCAAGGAGCGCCACGGCACGAAGATCGCGGCGGTCGAGGCGCTGGAGTGCCCGACCATGCTCCGCAACGGCTTCGGCGAGCACAACATCCAGGGCATCGGCGACAAGCACATCCCGCTGATCCACAACGTGATGAACACCGACCTGGTCGTGGACATCTCCGACCGGGCGACGGACCGGCTGCTGGTGCTCCTCAACACCGACGCGGGCCGCGCCTACCTCGCCGTCGCGCGGCGTGCCGGAGGCCGTCCTCGCCCAGCTGCCCTCCCTCGGCATCTCCTCGATCTGCAACATCCTCGCCGGCGATCAAGACGGCCAAGCAGCTGGGCCTGGGCCCCGACGACGCGGTGGTGACGGTGGCCACCGACGGCGCGGCGCTCTACCTCACCGAGGTGGACAAGGTCCTGGCCCGCGACTACCCCTCGGGCTTCGGCGCGGTGGAGGCCGCCGAGGCGTTCGGGCGCTACGTCCTGGGCGCCGGCACCGACGACCTCCTCGAGCTGACGCCAGCCGAGCGGGAGCGGGTCTTCAACCTCGGCTACTTCACCTGGGTCGAGCAGCAGGGCACGCCGTTCGCTGACTTCGCGGCGCGGCGCGAGCAGGGCTTCTGGCATCACCTGCGCGACAGCATCCCGGTGTGGGACGACGCGATCCGGGAGATGAACGCCCGGGCCGGGGTCGGGGTGAGCGCGTGACGGAGGCCGCCCCCCGCTCGGCCGCGGCGCTGCCGAGCGCCCTGGTCTGCTCCGGCTGCGGTGAGCGCATCCGCGATGACGGCCCGCTTGCCCTGGGCTGTCCCGCCGCGAGGCCGGGCGACGACATCGACCACGTGCTCGTCCGGGTGCTTGACCCGGCCGGAGGCGCGTTGGCGGAGGACGTCGGCGCGCCCAATCCGTACGTCAGATGGCGCACGCGCTTCCACGCCTACCACCGGGCGCGGGCGGCCGGCTGGAGCGACGCCGACTACGTGGCCCTCGTCGAGCGCCTCGACGCCGCGGTCGCCCGTGCCGACGGCCGAGGCGACGGGGCGGGCTTCCGGATCACCCCCTTCACGCGCAGCGCGCGACTGTCCGACGCCCTCGGGCTCTCCCCCGCCGGCGGGGTCTGGGTCAAGGACGAGACCGGCAACGTCTCCGGTTCGCACAAGGCGCGCCATCTGTTCGGAACGATGCTGGAACTCGAGGTGGAGGACGCCCGCCTCGCTGCGCTGGGCCGCAGTCCCGGCGGAGCCGGGGCCGCGCCGCTGGCCATCGCCTCCTGCGGCAACGCGGCGCTCGCCGCCGCCGTCGTCGCGCGTGCCGCGGGCCGGCGCCTGGACGTCTTCATCCCGCGCGACGCCGACCCCGTCGTGGTCGAGCGCCTGCGCGACCTCGGGGCGACCGCCACCGTGTGCGAGCGCGAGCCGGGCGCCGCCGGCGACCCGACGTACCGGGCGCTGCTGCGCGCCGTCGGCGCCGGCTCGGTCCCGTTCACCTGCCAGGGCAACCTCAACGGCCTGGCGATCGAGGGCGGCGAGACGCTGGGCTGGGAGATCGCGACCGCGGTCGGCTCCCCCGGCGGACCCGCCCGGCTCGACCGGGTCGTGGTCCAGGTGGGCGGCGGGGCGCTGCTCTCCTCCGTGCTCGCGGGCCTGCGGTACGGCGGCGCGGCCCTGCCGCGGATCCACGCCGCTCCAGCCTGCGGCGGTCCACCCGCTCGCCCGCGCCTTCGAGCGCGTCCGGGCGCGGGTGGCGGCGGGCGAGCCACCCGACGACGTGCTCGCGGACGCCGCCCGACACCGCTCGGCGTTCATGTGGCCGTGGGAGCCAGAGCCGCACAGCGTGGCCCACGGCATCGTCGACGACGAGACGTACGACTGGCGGGCCTGCGTCGAGGGCCTGCTGGCGAGCGGCGGCGGCCCCGCCATCGCGGCTGAGGCGACGCTCGAGGAGGCCAATGCCCTGGCCCGGGACGCGACCGGCGTCGACGTCGATCACACCGGGTCGTCCGGGCTGGCCGGCCTGCTCGAGTTGGCGCGCACCCGAGCCATTCAGCCCCGACGAGAACGTCGCGGTCCTCTTCACCGGCGCCGTGCGGCGCCCGCCTACGCCGGCGCCCGGCGACCTCCACGCCACGAGCGGAGCAATCTGATGCGCAGCTTCCTAGGTCGAGACATCCTGTCTCTCAAGGACTTCAGCCGGGACGAGTTCACCCGCGTCTTCCAGGTCGCCGACGACCTGGCCCCGTTCGCGCGGGACCGCCGCAACACCGACCTGCTGAAGGGCAAGTCCCTGCTGACGGCGTTCTACCAGCCGAGCACCCGGACCCGGCTGTCCACCGAGGCCGCCATGCACCGGCTCGGCGGGCACGTGCTCGGCTTCTCGGACTCGAAGATGACGCGGGCCGGCGACTTCTACCAGGAGTCGATCAAGGACACGTTCCACATGCTGGAGTACTACGCCGACGTCATCGCGATCCGCCACTTCCTGCAGGGCGCTCCGCACGAGGCGGCGAAGTGGTCGTCGGTGCCGGTCATCAACTGCGGCGACGGCTGGGGCGAGCACCCGACCCAGGTCCTCACCGACCTGTACACGATCAAGCGCGAGATGGGCAGCCTCGACGGGCTCACCTACCTGCTCGTCGGCGACATGCGGATGCGCACGATGCACTCGATCCTCTACGCGCTGTCGCAGTACGACGCCGAGGCGATCGTCGTCGGGCCGCCGGAGATGTCCCTGCTGCCCGAGTTCAAGGCCGAGCTCGACGAGCTGAACGTGGCCTACCGCGAGGCGGGCGACGTCCGCGACGTGATCGGCGAGGCCGATGTCATCTACATGGAGCCGGTCGTCCAGGCCGACTACACGGCCTCGCGCGTCGAGCGCGAGGGCGACACCGGGCGCACCCCGCCGGAGTACGTCGTGACGCGGCAGCTGCTGCGCGAGCAGGCCAAGCGGTCCTCGATCATCCTGCACTCGCTCCCCCGCATGGACGAGCTGCCCGAGGACGTGGACGCGACCCGCCACCAGCGCTACTGGGTCGAGGCCTTCAACGGCGTCTGCCTGCGGATGTCGCTGCTGTCGCTCGTCCTCGGCGCGGCGGAGTAGGGGCCGGCCATGCAGACCGACCTGCGCGGCCGCGACCTGATCAGCCTCCAGGAGTGGACGAGGGAGGAGATCGACACCGTCCTCGAGGTCGCCCTCCAGCTGAAGCGGGAGCGGGCCCTCGGGATCCCCCACCCGCTGCTGCGCGACCGCGTCCTGGCGATGCTGTTCTTCTTCTCGTCGACCCGGACCCGCGCGTCGTTCGAGGCCGGCATGGCCCAGCTCGGCGGCCACGCCCAGTTCATCGAGAGCCGGACCACGCAGATCGCCCACGGGGACACCCCCAAGGAGATCGGCGAGATCCTGGGCCGCTACAACGACGGGCTCGCGATCCGCAACGTCGACTGGGGCGTGGGCAACCAGTACATCCGAGACGTCGCCGCCGCCAGCCGGGTGCCCGTGCTCAACATGCAGTGCGACCTGTTCCACCCCCACCAGTCGCTCGCCGACCTGCTCACGATCCACGAGAAGAAGGGCGACCCGCGGGGCCGCACCATCGCGATCAGCTGGGCGTACGCGGCCAGCTACCAGAAGCCGATCAGCGTGCCGGTGGACCTGTCGCTGCTGACCACCCGGTACGGGATGAACGTCCGGCTGGTCCACCCGCCCGAGTTCCGGCTGCCGGCCGACATCGTCGAGCAGGCGGCCGAGAACGCCCGCCGCTCCGGCGGATCCTTCGAGCTGATGGACGACTTCGACGCCGGGATGCGCGGGGCCGACATCGTCTACGCCAAGTCCTGGGGCGCGATGCTCACCGCCAAGGACGAGGCCGAGGGCGCCGCGATCGCCAGGCGGTACACCGACTGGATCGCCGACGAGCGGCGGATCGGGATGGCAGCAGACGACGCGATCTACATGCACCCGCTTCCCGCCGACCGCGGGGTCGAGGTCGCCGACGCCGTCATCGACGGGCCGCACTCGGTCGTCTACGACGAGGCCGAGAACCGGCTGCACGCGCAGAAGGCGGTGATGGCCCTCACGATGCGGTGATCCCTGACTGGGCGACGCATCCTGCTGGGCGCGGCGGCGCGCCTAGAGTCGGGTCGACCGCAACGCCGCATCGCCGGAGCCGTCCCATGCGCGAAGTCCTGCCCGCGCTGCTCGCCGCGTACGAGCGGGGCGAGCCCGTCGCGCTGGCGACGCTCGTGCGGACGTGGAACTCAGCCCCGCGGCCCCCGGGCTCCTCGCTGCTGGTCACCGCGCAGGGCGGGGTCGTCGGATCGGTGAGCGGCGGCTGCGTCGAGGGGGACCTGTTCGAGGTCGGCCTCCAGGTCCTCGCGACCGGCGAGCCCGTCCTGGCGACGTACGGCGTCAGCGACGACGACGCCTTCGCCGCGGGGCTCACCTGCGGAGGCAGCCTCGAGGCCTTCGTGCAGCGGGTCTCACCCGAGAGCTGGCCGGAGCTCCCCGCGGTGGTGGCGAGCATCCAGGCCGGGGAGCCGGTCGCGGTGGCCACCGTCGTGCGCGGTCCCGCGCACGTCGGGCGGCGCCTGGTGGTGCGCGGCGGCGCGGTCGAGGGGTCGCTGGGTGATCGCCGCCTCGATTCGTCCGTGGGCGCCGAGGTGCTCGGGCTGCCGGTGACCGGGGAGACGCGCTGGCTCTCGTACGGGCCGGAGGGCGAGCGGGTCGGATCTGCGTTCGAGGTCTTCGTCGCGTCGTACGCGCCGCCGCCGCGCCTCGTGGTCTTCGGCGCGACCGACGTGGCCGGCGCGCTGTGCCGCGCGGCGCGGCCGCTGGGCTACCGCACCACCGTGGTGGACGCGCGACCCGTGTTCGCCACCCCGGAGCGCATCCCGGACGCCGACGAGGTCGTCGTCGACTGGCCGGACCGCTGGCTGGGGGCCCATCCGGTGGACGAGGGCTCCGCGATCTGCGTCCTCACCCACGACCCCAAGTTCGACATCCCGGCGCTTGCCGCGGCGGTCCGCACCCCCGCGGGGTTCATCGGGGCGATGGGCTCGCGGCGCACCCACGCGGACCGCGTCGCGAGGCTGCGTCGAGGCCGGGCTCACCGACGAGGAGATCGCGCGCATCCACTCACCGATCGGGTTGGACCTGGGGGCGTGGACGCCCGAGGAGGTCGCCCTGTCGATCGCGGCGCAGCTCGTGCAGGTGCGCCGGGGCGGGTCCGGCGCCCCGCTGTCCGGTGGCAGCGGTCGGCTGCATGCCGGGGGCGGCCCGTGACCGCCCCCCTGGGGCTGGTGCTCGCGGCCGGAGCGGGCCGACGGCTGGGCGGCCCCAAGGCGCCGCTCGCCGTGGCCGGTGAGCGTCTCGTCGACCGGGCGGTCCGGGTCCTGCGTGAGGGCGGCTGCGATCCCGTGCTCGTCGTCCTCGGCGCCTGGGTGGGCGACGTCCCCGGTGCCGCGGTGGTCGTCAACGCCGACTGGGCCTCGGGGTTGGGGTCATCGCTGCGAGCCGGGCTGCGGGCCGCCGAGGCGATACCCGGACTGCGATCGGGCCCTGGTGACCCTCGTCGACCTGCCGGGGCTGACCGGCGCCGGCCGTCGCGCGCGTCGCCGCCCGCCCGGGCGACCTGGTCGCCGCCGCGTACGGAGGACGGCGCGGCCATCCGGTGGCCTTGGGGCGCGCGCACTGGGCGGCGGTCATGCGCGAGGCGGTCCGGCGACCATGGCGCCCGGGACTACCTCGCCGCGCATCCCGTGGCCCTGGTCGAGGTGGGCGATCTGGCGTCTGACGGCGACCTCGACGAGTGGTGACGCGCCGCGGGGACCTTCGGCACTAGGCGGGGGCGGCCGTCCCGGCGAATGTCGGAGGCAGGCCGCAATTCTCGTCGCGCTGCTCACCGCCGACCGATTGGGGGCGTCATGGAGTTCGTGCTGAACGGCCAGGCGATGACCGTCCCGGTGGCAGAAGGCGCGACCCTGCTCACGCTGCTCCGCGAGGGGTGCGGCGTGACCTCGGCCAAGGACGGCTGCGCCCCGGAGGGCTCGTGCGGGGCCTGCACCGTGTTGGTGGACGGCAAGGCCGTCGTCTCCTGCGCGCAGCCGGCGTCCCGCTTCGAGGGCCGCGAGGTCATCACCCAGGAGGGCCTCGATGCGCAGCAGCGCGAGGTGTGGGCGGAGTGCTTCGTGGCGGCCGGCGCGTCGCAGTGCGGCTACTGCTCCCCCGGGATCCTGATGAAGGCGGAGTCCCTGCTGCGCAAGAACCCCGCGCCGACGCGCCAGCAGGTGACCGCGGCCCTCGCGGGCAACCTCTGCCGGTGCACCGGCTACGTCAAGGTCGTCGACGCGGTGCTGCTGGCGGCCGGCGTGCGCGCCGGCGGCGCCGCTCCCGGCCGTGGATCGCAGCGGACGCGTCGGCAGCCGCACGGCGCGCTACCAGGGCCGCGAGCTCGCGCTCGGCGACAAGCCGTACGTCAACGACCTGTCGATGCCCGGGATGCTGCACGGCGCCGTCCGGTTCTCCGACCACCCGCGCGCGCGGGTCCTGCGGATCGACGCCTCGAGGGCGCTGGCGCACCCGGGCGTGGTGGCGGTGCTGACCGCCGCCGACGTCCCTGGCGAGCGCAACCAGGGCGAGATCATCCCCGACTGGACCCAGCTGGTCGCGGTGGGCGAGACCACCCGGTACGTCGGCGACGTGCTGGCGCTCGTCGCCGCCGAGGACCGCGCCGCAGCGCGCGACGCCGCGGCCCTCATCGAGATCGAGTACGAGGTCCTGGCGCCGCTCACCGACCCGGTGGCCGCGCTCGCACCCGGCGCGCCGCAGCTGCACGCGCACGCGCCCGGCAACGTGCTGTCGGTGTCCACGGTCAAGCGCGGCGACGTGGACGCCGTGCTGGCCAGCGCCGCGCACGTCATCACCGACACGTACACCACACAGCGCATCGAGCACGCGTTCCTCGAGCCGGAGTCGTCGCTGGCCTACCCGACGGACGAGGGCGGCGTGCACTTCTTCAGCCAGGGCCAGGGCATCTGGAGCGATCGCCGGCAGGTGGCCGGGCTGCTCGGGCTTCCGGTCGAGAAGGTGCGGGCGACCCTGGTGTCCAACGGCGGCGCGTTCGGGGCGAAGGAGGACCTGAACGTCCAGGGCCACGCCGCGCTGCTCGCCCTGCGCACCGGGCGGCCGGTGCGCCTCACGCTGAGCCGCGAGGAGAGCCTGCGCTTCCACGTGAAGCGGCACCCGCTCACGATGACCTACACCGTGGGGTGCGACGCGCAGGGCCGGCTGCTCGCCCTGCGGGCGCGGATCACCGGCGACACCGGCGCGTACGCGAGCGTCGGCGCGGCCGTCCTCGATCGCGCCTCGGGCCACGCGACGGGCGTCTACAAGTTCGACGCCGTCGACGTCGAGGGCCGGGCCGTCTACACGAACAACGTGCCGTGCGGGGCGATGCGCGGCTTCGGGGTCAACCAGGTGATGTTCGCCCTGGAGGGCATCGTCGACCGGCTCGCCGAGCAGGTCGGCCTGGACCGCTGGCAGATCCGGTGGCTCAACGCGCTCGACGTCGGTGACGCGTTCGGTACGGGGCAGGTGCTCGGCCCCGGCGTGGGCATCAAGAAGACGCTGCTGGCGGTGAAGCCCGCCTTCGACGCGGCGCGCTTCGCCGGCATCGGGTGCGCGGTGAAGAACACCGGCATCGGCAACGGCCTCGTCGACGCCGCGCGGGTCGTCCTGCGCCCCGAGCCCGACGGCTCCGTGACCCTCTTCCACTGCTGGACGGAGATGGGCCAGGGCGTGCACACGGTGCTGTCGCAGATGGTGTGCGAGGAGCTCGGGCTGACCCCGGACCTCGTCCACGTCGTCGTCGACACCGAGCACGAGCTCGGCACCGGGCAGACGACCGCCTCGCGCGGCACCACCCTGGGCGGTCGAGCGGTCCTCGACGCCGCGGCCAAGGTCCAGGAGGCGCTCGGCGGCGGCACCCTGGCCGACCTCGCCGGCCGCGAGTTCCCCGGCGAGATGGTCGTCGACTGGACGACCCCGAACAGCCGGCCCCCGGAGGAGCGCGTCACGCACTTCGCGTACGGCTGGGCCACCCAGGTCGTGGTGCTCGACGACGAGGGGCGCATCGACAAGGTGATCGCCGCCCACGACGTCGGCCGGGTCATCAACCCGCTGCTGCTCGAGGGGCAGATCGAGGGCGCGGTGCACATGGGCCTCGGCCAGGCCCTCTCCGAGGAGTACGTCGTCGTGGACGGCGTGCCGGTGACGACGACGCTGAAGTCGCTCAACCTCATCCCGCCGACCGGCATGCCGCCGGTGGAGTGCATCTTCGTCGAGGAGCACCAGCCGGAGGGACCGTACGGCGCCAAGGGGGTCGGCGAGATCGGGCTGGTGCCGACCGCCGCCGCCGTCGCCAACGCGTTGCACGCCTTCGACGGGCGGTGGCGCACCGCGCTGCCGATGAGGGACTCGCCGGCCGCCCGGGCGGCCGTACCGAGGCTGGCGCACATCCGATGAGCGGATCTGACCAGGAAAGGGGTGGGTGAGCATGGCCGTGACCAGTGAGGGGCGCGTCGCGCTCTACCTGCAGGACAAGCATCCGCTGCGCGACGGGATGCACTACGCGCAGTACGCCGAGGAGCGCGGGTTCGAGGCGGTCTGGCAGGCCGAGAGCCGCCTGGTCCGCGAGGCGACCGTCCCGATGGCCGCGTTCGCCGCGGTGACCTCGCGGATCAAGGTGGCCTCCGGGGTCATCCCGATCTGGACGCGCAACGTCGGCCTGCTCGCCGCCACCTTCTCGACGCTCGACGAGCTCGCGCCGGGCCGGGTCATGCTGGGACTCGGCGCCTGGTGGGAGCCGCTGGCCACGAAGGTGGGCGTCGACCGCCGCCGGCCGCTGCTGGCGATGCGCGAGACCGTCGAGGCCACCCGGCGGCTGCTGGCCATGGAGCGGGTCACCTACCACGGCGAGTTCGTCCACCTCGACGACGTCGAGATCGACATCGTCCACGGCGACCGCTCCCCCAAGCACGTGCCGATCTACGTCGGCGCGACCGGAATGCAGATGATGGAGGTCGCCGGCGAGATCGGCGACGGGGTCGTCCTCAACTACATGGTCGGGCCGGCGTACAACAAGCAGGCCTTGGCCGCCTTGGCGACCGGAGCGGCCCGCGCGGGCCGGACCATCGACGACATCGACCGCCCGCAGCTCGTGGTGTGCTCGATGGACCGCGACCGCGCGGTGGCCCTCGACCGCAGCCGAGAGCTGCTCACGCAGTACCTCGGCCAGCAGCCGCACATCATGAAGGCGAGCGGCGTCGACCCGGCGCTGATCGAGGAGATCGGCAAGATGCTCACCTGGCCGGCCTCACCCGAGGAGATCAAGCGGGCGATGCGGCTCGTGCCGGACGACGCCGTGCAGCAGATCTCGGCCTCGGGCACCCCGGACGAGTGCGTGGCGAAGGTCGCCGAGTACGTCGCGAACGGCGCGACCTGCCCGATCCTCTACCCGCTCGGCGACGACGTGGAGCTGATGATCGACACCTTCGCCGTGCGCTGACCCCAGGCCGCTGTCAGCCCTCGTGCAGCCACGGGGTGGAGCAGACGCCGATCAGCACTCCGTCGGCCGACTGGAGCCGGGCGATGACCTGCTCCCAGGGCTCGGTCCGCGCGGGGTGCAGCAGGGTGTGGCCCCGGTCGACGAGTGACTGTGCGGCCGCGGCGACGTCGTCCACCTCGAACTCGATGCTGGCCTGCGGAACCGGGTGGGAGTCCGGCCACTGGGGCGTGCCGAAGCAGGAGAGGGCGGCCTCGGCGAGCGGCCAGACCCCGAAGTGCTTGGCGCCGGCCACGGACTCGGAGAACAGGTAGCCGCCGCGCCTGCGCCCTTGGCCGCGTGCAGCGGAAGCCCGAGTGAGTCGACCAGCAGGCGCCGGTCGGCGGCGGGGTCGGACGTCACGACCGACACGCTGGCGACGAACCGCACGTCGATGGGCCGTCGGCCGCGGCACCGGCTATCAGCCGGCACGCGGCGGCCGCTTCGGCTTGCGCGGCGACAGGAAGGCGTTGGCGAGGTAGCCCGTGAGGGTGCCGAAGATCCCGACCCCGACGACGATGACGAATGCTCCCGAGCAGTCGCCCTGCGTTGGTGACCGGGAACTGGTCGCCGTAGCCCACGGTCGAGATCGTCACGAGGGTGTACCAGAGCGCGTCGGAGGCGGTCGTGATGTTCGCGTCGGGGTCGGCGGACTCGAGGTTCGAGCATCTGGAGGCTGCCGAACTCCAGCACGAGAAACGCGACGAACACCAGGCTGAGCAGCGCGCTGCCCGCGCGCTCGGCCAGCAGGCCCGCCCCAGATTGCGGGCCCCGTACTGCTCGAGCAGCCGGTACACCCGCAGCAGCCGGAAGCACCCGCAGGAACTTCAACTGCATCAGCGGCAGGCTGGCGAGCAGGTCGGCCCAGCCGAACTGCCGGAGGAAGTAGCGCGTCCTGGATTCGGCGACCCAGAACCGGTAGCAGAAGTCCAGGAACAGCACCGCCGCTCAGCAGGGCGTTCATGGCGTACAGCACGTAGTCGAGCGCCTCGTCGTCGACGATCCAGAGCAGCACCAGATTGAGGATCGACAAGATCGACAGCCCGGCGATGAAGATCTCGTAGCCGGGATTCTTGAGTTCCTCGCGCTCAGCGGCGTCGAGCGCGGCCTCGCCCGGGTTCAGCTCGTCGACGCTCTGGGTTTCGGCGGACATGGGGCTCCCCTCCTCAGATGGGCGCAGGAACCGTACCCCCCACGTCCCGGGATGGCGGGCGCCCGCAGGCGCCGGCTGCCAGACTCCGACCACGACGAGAGAGCGGGAGGCAGTCGATGCTGCAGGCGGCGGAGGTCGGCAACACGCTGAGCAAGGCGGAGTACCGCGCGGTGGTGCCGCGACTGCGGCTGGACCTGGTCAACGCGCAGTACGACCTGAGGGGCGCGGACTTCCCCGTGGTCGTCATCATCGCCGGCGACGACCGGGTGGCGGCCAACGAGGTCGTCAACCGGCTGAACGAGTGGCTGGACACCCGCTTCATCCGCACCCATGTGATGGGCGGGCGCAGCGAGGCCGAGCTCGCCCGACCGCAGTTCTGGCGGCTGTGGCAGTCGATGCCGCCCAAGGGATCGATGGCGATCTGGGCCGGCGGGCTGCTCCGCCAGGTGGTCGCGCACCTGGCCGGCGAGGTCAGCGACCTCGACTTCGAGTCCTGGGCGTCCCACCTCGAGGGCCTGCAGGACGCACTCGTCGCCGACGGGGCGCTCGTCGTCAAGTTCTTCCTGCACACCCCGGAGCGCGAGCAGCGCGTTCGGCTGAAGCGCGCCCAGAAGGACCCCGCCCTCGGGTGGCGGGTCGACCAGCGGGACTGGGCGGCCCTGGACACCATGCCCGAGGCGCGCCCGGTCGTCGAGCGGCTGCTGCGCAGGCTGTCCGCCGCCGGCGCCCCCTGGACGGTCGTCGAGGCCACCGATGCCCGCTACCGCGACGTCACGGTCGCCCGCACCCTGCTCAGCGCGCTCACAGCGCGCCTGGCGCAGCAGCCCGCGGCCGGGGGTCGCCATGTCGCCCGAGCTCTTCGCCCCGGGGGCAGACCAGCTCACGGTGCTGTCCCACTCCGACCTGTCCGCCAGGCTGGAGAAGGACGACTACCGCAAGCGCCTCAACCGGCTGCAGGCCCGCCTGCACGGGCTCTCGCTGGAGGCCCGGGAGCGCGGCATCTCCACCGTGCTGGCCTTCGAGGGCTGGGATGCCGCCGGCAAGGGCGGCGTCATCCGCCGGGTCACCCAGTCGCTGGAGGCCGGCGACTACCGGGTGATCCCCACCGCCGCCCCCACCGAGGAGGAGCGGCGCTACCACTACCTCTGGCGCTTCTGGCGCGACCTGCCGCCGGCCGGCACCTTCGCCATCTTCGACCGCACCTGGTACGGCCGGGTGCTGGTCGAGCGGATCGAGGGCTTCGCCTCGGACGCCGAGTGGCAGCGCGCCTACGACGAGATCAACGACTTCGAGGAGCAGCTGGCTGAGCGCGGCTACCTCGTCCAGAAGTTCTGGCTGCACATCTCGCCCGATGAGCAGCTGGCCCGCTTCCAGGCCAGGGAGGACACCCCGTACAAGCAGCACAAGATCACCGAGGAGGACTACCGCAACCGCGAGCGGTGGGCGGAGTACGAGCAGGCCGTGGACCAGATGGTGCTGCGGACGTCCTCGGACGGCGCCCCGTGGTTCGTCATCCCCGCCAACGACAAGCTCTTCGCCCGGATCCAGGTGCTGGAGAAGGTCACCGCGGGCCTCAAGCAGGCGCTGCGCAGGCTGTAGCGCTCACGTCGCGGAGCCCCCTCGGGCGTGGTGGACGGGCGACGCGAACGGGTCCTGCGTAGGCTGACGGGCCGTTGGCCCGTTGCGCCGACCTGCTCCGCGGGCGTTGGCTGGAGTCGAGAGAGGTGGGTCCCATGCGCGTGGCTCACGTCCGGGCTGCCGCCATCGTCGCCGGAGGGGTGCTCCTGCTGACCGGGTGCGCGGCTCAAGGCCCCTCAGGGACGCCGCACCCAGCGAGCGCGCCACCCCCTCGGCGCGAGCCACCACGCCCGCGCCATCCGCGACGCCGACGCCTCCTGCCCCGACCCCCATGCCGACTCCGACGCCCACCCCAACCGTCGTCGCTCCCCCGAGCGCCGCGCCCGCCCTGGTCCCGGGGCCGGCCCTCTGGAAGCCGGGTGACGTGGGGCCCGACGTCCGCAAGCTGCAGGCGCGGCTCAAGCAGATCCGCTGGTACTCGGGCAACGTGACGGACAACTACGACGCCGCCACGGTGAAGGCGGTCAGCGGCTTCCAGCGCAAGCGCGGCTTCCCCGTGACCGGCGAGGTGGACGAGCGGACCTGGGCCCGCCTGCTGACGATGACCCGCGAGCCGACCAGCGACCAGCTCAACAACGTCGCCCCCTCACCGGTGGCGGCAGCCCCGGTGCAGCTGGACCCCCGCTGCCTGGAGGGCCGGGTGCTCTGCGTCTCGAAGTCGGCGCGCCAGCTCAACTGGGTGATTGACGGGCAGGTGCAGTCCACGCTGGCCGTGCGCTTCGGGTCGGAGTTCACGCCCACGCGCAATGGGGTCTTCAGCGTCTACTGGAAGCACCGCGACCACGTCTCGAAGCTCTACGGCAGCAAGATGCCCTTCGCGATGTTCTTCAGCGGCGGCCAGGCGATCCACTACTCGTCGGATTTCGCCCGCCGCGGGTACAGCGGCCGCTCGCACGGCTGCGTCAACACCCGCGACTACGCGGGCACCGAGGCCCTCTTCAACGCCGTCGTCGTCGGGGACAAGGTCGTCGTCTACTAGCGCGGGCGCGGCGAGCTCATGCGCTTGCCCCTGACGCCTCGGCCGCCGTGGACGACTGCCGTCGCCAGAGCAGCAGGGTCCCGGTGCCGAGGATCAAAGGCCCGAGGATGGTGAAGGCCCGCCACACGATGAGCCCGGCGACGATCTCCGGCTCCCACTCAAGCCCGGCGATCTCGGTCCAGGTGGCCAGGAGCACCGCGTCGAGGACGCCGAGGCCGACCAGCGGCATCAACGTGAGGGGATAGGAGATCAAGAAGGCCCCGACGATGTCGGGGGCCGTCAGGACCGTGGCATCGACGCCGACGAAGCGCAGCGACAGCGTCAGCACGAGCGCATCGCACAGGACCATGCCCAGCAGCGCCACCATCGAGGGGAACAGCCCCTTGCGCAGGGTCTCGGCCATCCGCCCGCGGAAGTCCACCGTGGCCATCTCCCACACCTGGGGGTCCACGCTGGAACGGACGCGCGTCACCACGCGGCCCGCGGTGCGACCGAGCCACGCGGCGAACGCGTCGCCGCGGATGATGAGCGCGAGGCTGACCAGGACCGCCGCCGCGATCAGGGCAGAGGAGAGCGCCGCGAGCGCCTGGCCGCGCTCCACCCCCTGGAAGGACAGCACGAGAACCCCGACGGCCGGGGCCAGGAACCGCACGCTGTAGAAGGTCAGCATGTTCAGGGTGACCCCCGCCATGCCGTCCACGGGGTTGATCTGCCAGGACTTGAACATCGACACCCGGATGACCACGTCGGCGGGCGGCGGGGCCACGGTGCCCATCAGGTTGGCCGTGACGTCGTTCTGCATCGACCGCTTGAGCCCCAGACCGGGCACGAACCGGGTCAACGGGACGGCGTTGAGCGTCTGCCGGGCGAGGAAGGCGACGGCCAGCACGACGAGCGCGGCCACGCTGAGCCGGCCGAGGGCGTCGCCGACCTGGGCCCAGTCGATGGCCCCGACGAGGCCGACGATGATCCAGGCGGCGGCGAACGACACCGCGATCAAGATCAAGGGACGCACCCACGGCCGCCGTCGCCGATCGGCTGGAACGCGGTCTGGCACTTCCTGCTGCCCGCTGTCTGCTTCGCTCATCGCCGGGAGTCGGACCTGCTAGCGGACGGTGATCCGCGCGGGCTCGCCATCGGCGTCCAGACCTGCGGGCACGTGGGCCACCTCCTGGCTCGGTACGGGCAAGGCGTGTCTAGCACACGCAGTCGGCGTCCAGCTGGCCTAGCAGCCGCCCGGCCGCCCCCGAAGAGGGCCAGACACCCACGGGTTTGCCGGATCGGTTGACGGGGGGCCTTCGGCGGAGCAGCGTGGCCAACAGGTCCGAACGCCCAACCCCTGAAGGAGGCACGTCGTGGCCGAGAGCGTGTACAAAGTCGTCGAACTGGTCGGCACCAGCACCGAGTCGTGGGAGAAGGCGGCGGCTGCCGCCGTTGCGAAGGCCTCCCAGACCCTGCGCGGCCTGCGGATCGCCGAGGTCTCCGAGATGGACATGCAGATCGAGGACGGCCAGGTCGTCGCCTACCGGGCCAAGATCAAGCTGTCCTTCAAGTTCGAGGACTAGCCGACGGGCTGAGCGCCGCGGCGACCGCGCGGGCGACCCCGGCTGGCGCGTCGCGGCGGCGGCGTGCTGTCCTGTAACCCGTAGCCACGGGAGGCCGCCTTGCGTCAGACCGAAGTCACCCTGCACGGCCACCGCGTGGCCTACCGCGAGGCGGGCGACCCCGCGCTGCCCGTTCTGCTGCTGATCCACGGGATCACCTCCAGCAGCTCAACCTGGGACCCGGTGATCCCCGCGCTCGCAGAGCACGCCCACGTCATCGCCCCCGACCTGCTCGGGCACGGTGACTCCGACAAGCCGCGGGCCGACTACTCCCTCGGCGGGCTTCGCCAGCGGGCTGCGCGACCTGCTCGACCACCTGGGCCACGAGCGGGTCACCGTCGTGGGCCACTCACTGGGCGGCGGGGTCGCCATGCAGTTCGCCTACCAGCACTACGAGCACTGCGAGCGGCTGGTCCTCGTCTCAAGCGGCGGGCTGGGCCGAGAGGTGAGCCCGGCGCTGCGGGCGGCGACCCTCCCCGGCGCGGAGTTCGTGCTCCCCCTGATCGCCAACAACCACGTGCGCAACGCCGGTGTCGCGGCGGCGCGGCTGCTCGGCCGGATCCCGATCCGCCCCCGCCCCTCCGTGCAGGAGGTCGCCCGCGGCTACGCCTCGCTGTCCGAGAGCACGGCGCGCACCGCGTTCGTGCACACGCTGCGCAGCGTCGTGGAGCCCGGCGGCCAGCGGGTGAACGCCAGCGACCGGCTGTACCTGGCCGAAGGCCGGCCGACCCTCATCGTCTGGGGGGCGCTGGACACCGTGATCCCGGTGTCCCACGCCTATGACGCGCACGCGGTGATCCCCGGCAGCCGCCTCGAGGTCTTCGAGCAGTCGCGGCACTTCCCGCACATGGACGAGCCGGCCCGCTTCGCCCGGGTGCTGCTCGAGTTCCTGCACACGACCGAGTCGGTGCCGATCGACCGCGCCCTGCTGCGTGACCGGATGGCCGCCCGCCACCGCGAGGTGGTCGATGCCATGGAGCAAGCCCTGGCTGAAGGCCGAGCAGCAGGCTGAAGAGCAGAAGCGCGTCCGGGAGGCCTGATGGCGGGCGCTCGAGGAGCACCTCGACCTCACCTGGGGCGAGATCGCCGAACGACTGTCGGCGAGCCCGATGTGGTGGATCGCGACGGCTTCGCCGTCGGCGGGACCGCATAGCGTTCCGGTGTGGGGCGTGGTGGTCGACGGGGTCGCCCTGTCGTACGCGGATCCCGCGTCGCGCCGGGTGCGCGACCTCGCCGAGGACCCGCGCTGCGCCGTCCACCTGGAGAGCGGCTCCGACGTCCTGATCGTCCACGGCCAACTGCAGGATCTCGGTGAGGCGGCGGCCGATCCGGCTGGCGTCGCTGCGTACGCGAGCAAGTACTCCGCTCCAGAAGAGGCGGAGTACCTGCCGGGCGCGCCGCAGATGTCCGGCGTACGCCTGCTCGCCCTGCGCCCGGTGCGAGCGATGGCTTGGCGGCTGGACGACTTCTTCGGCAGCCAGCGCCGCTGGTCGGCCGGTTGACCATCTCTGCTTGATCAACCAACTCAGGGAGCCCCGATGGTCCAAGACCCGGCAGTCGACCCAGGCGGGGACCCCATGCTCGTGCTGTACGGCGCGCAGTGGTGCCCCGACTGCCGGCGCAGCAAGGCCTTCCTCGCCGAGCAGCGGGTGCCGTTCCACTACGTCGACCTCGAGGCGCACCCCGAGGAGAACGCGACCGTCGAGCGCTACAACGACGGCAAGCGGATCATCCCGACGATCGTCTTCCCCGACGGCAGCCACCTGGCCGAGCCGTCCAACGAGGAGCTCGCCGACAAGCTCGGCCTGAGCCGCGAGGCGGCCGCCTCCTCGTACGACCTGGTGATCGTCGGCGGCGGGCCGACCGGGCTCACCACCGCGATCTACGCCGCCCGCGAGAACCTGCGCACCCTCGTGCTCGAGCGATCGGCCCTGGGCGGGCAGGCCGGGGTCACCGAGCGGCTGGACAACTACCCCGGCTTCCCCGAGGGGATCGGCGGCGCCGAGCTCGCCGACCGGTTCGCCCGGCAGGCCGCCCGGTACGGCGTGGAGCTGCTCCCCGCGGTCGACGTCACCGGGATCGAGCGCAGACGGCGGCGCGGTGACGGTGCGCACCTCGACCGGGCAGGACGCTGCAGGCCGGCGCCGTCCTCGTGGCGACCGGCTCGACCTACCGGCGGACCGGCGCCGAGGGCGAGGCGGACCTGATCGGCGCCGGCATCCACTTCTGCGCCACCTGCGACGGGCCCTTCTACCGCGACGCCGACGAGCTGGTGGTGATCGGCGGCGGCAACTCGGGCTTCGAGGAGGGGCTCTTCCTCACCCAGTTCGCCCGCCACGTCACCGTGGTCGAGCGCGGGCCGCAGCCGAAGGCCTCCCGGCTGCTCCAGGACAAGGTGGCCGACGCACCCGAGGATGACCGTGCTCACCGAGCACCGAGGTCAACGCGCTTCGTCGCCGACGACCGCGACAAGCTCGCCTCGGTGGTGCTCACCGGGCCGGACGGGGTCGTCACCGAGCACCCAGCCGCCGCGGCCTTCGTCTTCGTCGGTCTCGACCCCAACACGGGCTGGCTGGACGGCCTGGTCGACCTCGACGCCGCCGGCTTCGTCACCACCGACCGGATGATGCAGACCTCCCTCCCCGGCGTCTTCGCGGCCGGCGACGTGCGATCGGGGTCGACCAAGCAGCTCGCCTCGGCCGTCGGCGAGGGCGCGGCCGTGGCGCTGCAGATCCGCCACCACCTCGACGCGATGTCCGCCGGGAGGTAGTCCCGGCCGCGGCCGGTCGCTAGCGTGCGCCCATGCAGAGCAGCGCGGACACGGTCGACGCCTATCTCGCCGAGCTGCCGCCTGACCGCGCGGAGCTCGTCGCCGAGGTGCGAGCGCTCGTCCTGGAGGCTCTGCCCGAGGGCTACGAGGAGGGCATGGCCTTCGGGATGATCACCTGGACCGTGCCGCTGGCGGTCTACCCCGACACCTACAACAAGCAGCCGCTGATGTACGTGTCGCTGGGGTCGCAGAAGAACTACGTCTCGCTCTACCTGATGTGCGCCTACGCCGGCGCCGGCATCGGCGAGGACGAGATCCGCGAGCGCTGGGCCGGGGGCAAGCCGCTCAACATGGGCAAGTCCTGCGTCCGCTTCAAGGCGCTGGACGACCTCGACCTGCCGCTGCTGCGCGAGGTGATCGGGCAGCACACCGTGGCGGAGTTCGTCGAGGTCGCGAAGGCCGCCCGGCGCCGCTAGCCGGCGGGCGGCCCGCAGACGGCGTACGACTCCGAGTCGAAGCGCTCGAGGGCCCGGGCGAACGAGCGCGTCGTGCCCGGCCAGAGCGCGGAGACGTGGCCGTGGGCGTCCTGGTACCAGGACGTGCAGCCGCCGGTCGCCCACACCGTGCGCGCGATCCTCGGCTCGAGCCAGGCGTTCCAGGCCGCCTGCGCCTCGGGCCGCACCGCGGCGCGCGTCCAGCCCCACGCGCGCATCTGCCGCACCGCGTCGGCCACGTACGCCGCCTGCGCCTCGAGCATCAGCACCATGCTGCTGGCCCCCAGCCCGGTGTTCGGCCCGGTCATGAGGAACAGGTTCGGGAAGCCGGTGACCGTCGTGCCCCGGTGGGCCTGCGGGCGGCCGGCCCAGTGCTCGGCCAGGCTGCGGCCGTCGGCGCCGAACGTGACGCGCGTGCTCGCCGGCTCGGTCACCTCGAAGCCCGTGGCGAAGACGAGCACATCCGCCTCGTACGACGATCCGTCCGCGGCGACCAGCGCTGCCGCCGTCCACCCGTTCGAGCGCCGAGGGGACCAACGTCACGTGGGGCTGCGCGATCGCGGGGTAGAAGTCGTCGGACAGCAGGATCCGCTTGCAGCCGATCGCGTAGCCCGGGGTCAGCAGCTCGCGCAGGGCGGCGTCGGGCACCTGGTCGCGCAGGTGCCGGAGGGCCTCGCGGTGGGAGACCTCCAGGAGGGAGGTCCGCTCCGTCATCGCGATGCAGCGCAGCTCGCGCACCGCCCACTGGGCGCGTCGGGCCGCGCGCTGGGCCGCCGGCGCCTGCCGGAACAGGGCGCGCTCCCGGGCGGAGATCGCGCGGTCGTGCCGCGGCAGGATCCAGGCAGGAGTGCGCTGGAACGCCACCAGGCCCTCGACCTCCCCCGCGATCGCGGGGACCACCTGGATGGCGCTGGCCCCGGTGCCCACGATGGCGACGCGGCGGCCGCGCAGGTCGAGGTCGGCGGGCCAGCGGGCGGTGTGCACCACCGGGCCGGCGAAGCTCTCCAGCCCCGGGATCGCAGGCGCCGACGGCTCGCTGAGCCCGCCCCCCGCCGAGACCACCACGTTCGCCAGGACCGCTCCCTGGGTCGTCTCGACCCGCCAGGCGTGCTCCTCCTCCACCCACTCGGCCCGGGTCGACTCGCAGCCGAAGACCGTGCGCTCGAGCACCCCGTGCTCGCGGGCCACCCGTCGCAGGTAGTCCCAGATCTCCTGCTGGGGGGCGTAGGCCCGCGACCAGTCCGGGTTCGGGGCGAAGGACAGCGAGTAGAGGTGGCTCGGGATGTCGCAGGCGCAGCCGGGGTAGGTGTTGGCCTGCCAGGTGCCGCCCACGTCGGGGGCCTTCTCAAGCAGGACGTGGTCGACGCCGAGCCGCTGCAGGGCCACCGACACCGCGATTCCGCCGAAACCCGCGCCCACCACCAAGACCGGGACCCGTTCGGGAAGGCGGGCTCCGGTCATGGGCCCACCCTGGCGCCCGGCGGTCCCCCGGCTGGCCACCGGCCACCGCTGCGCTGTTCGCTACCGTCCGGGCATGGACCCGATGGCCGCCCCGCACCCGGGCCGGCCCCAGCACGTGCGCTCCTTCCACCCCCGGCGCAGCCGGATCACGGCGGTGTCCGCCGACGCGATCGAGCGGCTGTGGCCGGTGTGGGGCGTCGACCTGGACGGGACCCCGTACGACCTGGTGGCCGCCTTCGGCGGGCGGCCGGTGGTGCTGGAGATCGGCTCCGGGATGGGCGAGGCCGCCGCGCAGATGGCCGCGGCCCAGCCGGGACTCGGGGTGCTCGCCGTCGACGTGCACACCCCGGGCCTCGGCGCCCTGCTGCGGGCCGTCGAGGAGGCCGGGCTCGACAACGTGCGGGTGGGCCGCGGCGACGCCGTCGAGCTGCTGCGCGACATGCTGCCGCCCGCGTGCCTGGCGGGCGCGCGGGTCTTCTTCCCCGACCCGTGGCCCAAGGCCCGCCATCACAAGCGGCGGCTGATCCAGCCGGAGTTCGCGCTGCTGCTCGGCAGTCGGATCGCGCCGGGCGGGTTCGTGCACCTGGCGACCGACTGGGAGCCGTACGCGGAGCAGATGCGGGCGGTGCTCGACGCGTGCGAGCTGTTCGAGGCGGCCGACCCGGCCGACGTGCCGCTGCTGGGCGTGCGCCCGGAGACGCGCTTTGAGCGGGCCGGCCGGGCCAAGGGCCACGCGGTCACCGACCTGGTCTACCGCCGGGTCTAGGGCAGCTGGCCGGCGTGGGCCAGGGCCATCCGCAGCAGCCGGTCGTGGCCGCCGGTCATCTGCTCGGCCAGCAGCATCGTGGCGGCCTCGGCCGGGGTCACCCAGGCCAGGTCGAGGGCGTCTTGGGAGGGCTGGCAGTCGCCGTCGACCGGGACGATGTAGCGCCAGGCTCACCGCGTGCTGCCGCGGGTCGTGGAACCCGGTCACCGAGGGGTCCGGGAAGTACTCCACGACCTGGAACGGCGTCGCGGCCACCGGCAGGCGCGGCATGGCCAGGGGGCCGAGGTCCTTCTCCAGGTGCCGGATGAGCGCGTCGCGCACCCGCTCGCCGTACAGCACCCGGCCGGACACCAGGGCCCGGCTGATGCTGCCGTCCGGCATCGCGCGCAGCAGCAGCGCGATCTGGGCGATCCGGCCGAGCGCGTCGACCCGGACCGGGACGGCGTCGACGTAGACCATCGGCAGGCGCTCGCGGGACTGCTCCAGCTCGTCGCGGGTCAGCCAGCCCGATGAGACCTCGGTGTCCATGCTCACGGGGTCAGTCTGCCCTTCCGGCGCCGGGCCCGCGCGCGCGACCCACGGGCTAACGTCGCCCCTGTGCCGGAACGGGCCGACTGGCGAGAGCGCGTGCGCCAGGCCGTGAACGCGGTCCTGGGCGGCGACCCTGCTCGGCCTGGCCGCGGCCAAGGCGGGTTCGGCTCGGCTGTCTCCCCGGCCCCGACCGCCTGGTCCTCGCGACCGGCTACCGGCGCGGCTTCCCGCGTGCCGTGGCGTTCACGGTGGGCAACGTGGTGGTGACCCGGCTCGACCGCGAGGCGTTGCTCGCGCGGCCCGCCTTGCTCGCGCACGAGGCGCGGCACGCCGGCCAGTGGGCCTGCTGGCTGGGCCTGCCCTTCCTGCCCGCGTACGCGGCGGCGAGCGCGTGGTCGTGGCTGCGCACCGGCGACCCGTGGTCGCGCAACGCCTTCGAGTGCCGTGCGGGGCTCGTCGCCGGCGGCTACCGCGAGGCGCCGACCCGCCCGCTGCATCCGCAGGCGCCGCTAGCCGCGAGCCGGTTCGGGACCTTCGCCCCGTGGACCAAACCCTCTCGCCGTGTGATAGACACTCTCTCACCAGACGCGTATGGAGGGGAGACACGATGGCCGCGGTTGAGGATCGGTACGGGTACGGCGTGGACTACTACGGCTACCGCAAGAAGTTCGGCGTGCTCGTGCCGTCGACGAACACCTCGGTCGAGGTCGAGTACAACGGATGCGCCCCGAGGGCGTCATCACCGCCACCCGCGGCTGCGTCATCCCACCCGTTCGTGGTGACCAACGAGGACGAGTTCGTCGCGATGGTCGAGGCCATCGGCGCCGCCACCGAGCAGGGTCTGCGCGACCTGCTCACGCTCAAGCCCGACCACGTGGTCTTCGGCTACTCGGCCGAGACGTTCTGGGACGGCAAGGAGCGCTCCGACGCGAGTTCACAGCGCTACAACGACATCGCGCAGGAGATCGCCGGCTGCAACATCACCTTCGGCGCCCAGGCGATCCAGGACGCGCTCGCGCTCTACCCGCGGACCAAGCGGATCGGCGTGATCAGCCCGTACATGCCGATCGGCAACTCGATGGTCGAGAAGTTCATGGGCGACATCGGCTACGAGGTCGTCCGGATGGCCGGCCACTCCTCCCCCGGCCCGGTGGAGATCGCCCACGAGTCGTTCGCCAAGACGCCGCCGCCTCGTCCAGGAGGTCGACGGCGACGACGTCGACGCTGATCCTGCAGGCCGGCACGAACCTGGCGTTCGTGCCGCTGGCCGCGAAGCTGGAGACCGAGCTCGGCAAGCCGGTGCTCGCGATCAACGCGATCACCTGGTGGCACGCGCTGCGCTCCAACGGGATCGAGGACCGGCTCGACGGCTTCGGCTCGCTGCTCGCCGAGCACTAAGGCGCCATGTGGTGGGTCCGTGCTAGCGGGCCCACCACATGAGCAACAAGCCCAATCCCGCGGCGTCGAAGACGAGCAGGGACGCGAGCCACCGCGACCCCCTTGGGCGGCCAGCCCTCGCCGCGCACCCCCCACGCGAGCAGCAGCATCCCGAGGGTCGTGCCGGCCCAGCTCATCAGCAGCAGCGGATGGATCGCCGCGCCGTCCTCGTTCCACCACGGCAGCGAGATCACGAGCGAACCCGTACGCGAGGTGCGCCCAGGCGATGTACGCGACCAGGGCGGGCGCCGCCTGCTCGCTGTGGTCCATGGCCCCAGCGTACGAAGGGACCTGCGCCCCTGCCGGGCCCCGGCGCCGGCGCGGGAGACCGTGACGCTGTGACCAAGGGCACCGCGAGCACGTCGCACCACCCTGGCGCTGGAGGCCTTCACCGTGTTCGGCGCGGTGATCGGCGTCCAGGGCTTCCTCTCCGGATCCTTCGACCCCCTGGTGGAGGACCTCTCCGAGACCTTCGCCCTCATCGACGGGCCGACGATCCCGGCGCTCGCCCTCGGGGCCATCGTCGGCGTTCCCCAGGTGGCCGCGCTGGTGATGGGCCTTCGCGGGAGCCCTCGCGCGCCCGTGGCCGCGGTGGCTGGCCGGAGCCGTCCTGGTCGGCTGGGTGGTCGCGCAGTACCCGCTGGTGGGTTGGTGCAGCCCCCTGCAGCCGGCCTTCGCCGCCGTCGGCGCGGCCGAGGTCGCCTCCGCCGTGCTGTGGCGCCGCTCGGTGACCGCTGCGCTAGGCCGCTGGGCCTTGCGCTCGCTGAGGGGGCGTCGATCGAGAAGGCCAGCAGGGGCAGGCCGTACCAGCGGTCCACGAGGCCGTGCGGGCTGCATCCCCAGCCGCCGCGTGACGGCGATCGAGCGCGCGTTGCCCTCGCGCACGACCGCCCAGACGCGATCGTCGCCGTGGTCCCAGGCCCGCGGCAGGCACGCCGTCGCGGCCTCGGTGGCGTACCCGCGTCCCCAGGCGTCCGGGTGCAGGTGCCAGCCCACCTCGATATCGGCCGTCGGCGTGCCCTCGTGGTCCGGCATCGGGCGCAGCAGGACGGTCCCGACCGGCGGTCCCCCGGCCATCGGGCAGAGCGCCCAGATCCCGTACGGCCCGTCGATCAGGCCGTTCCAGCGCACGATCCGCTCGTGCGCCTCGGCCAGGCTCTCCAGAGGGGCCGGCACCGCCCCGAGCCACTGCGCGACCTCGAGGCGGCCGTAGATGTCGAGCACCACGGCGGCCTCGTCCTCGTCCCAGGCGCGGATCAGCAGCCGCTCGGTGACGAACACGACTCGACGCTAGTACCGCAAGCGCCCCGCAGCACCGCCGCGGCGCCTCGACACAATGGGGGGCATGACGACCGCGGCGACCCCACACGTACGACGCGATCGTGATCGGCAGCGGCTTCGGCGGCGGGGTCGCGGCCCTGCGGCTCGCCGAGTCGGGTCGGCGCGTCCTCGTGGTCGAGCAGGGTCGGCGGTTGACCCCCGCGGACCTCGACGCCGGGGCCGAGTCGACCCGGCGCCTGCTCTGGGAGCCGCGGATCGGGCTGCGCGGCTACTTCCACCAGACCCTGCTCCGGCATGTCTTCTTCGTCGCGGGCGTCGGCGTCGGCGGCGGCAGCCTGGTCTACGCCGGGGTGCTGCTGCGCCCCAAGGCGAGCCTTCTTCGAGCACCCCGCCTGGGCGTCGACCGGCGTCGACTGGGCTCGCGACCTCGAGCCGGGGTACGCGGAGGCGAGCCGCCGCTTCCGCGTGCAGCCCAACCCGACCCACGGCGCGCAGGACGACTGGCTGCGCGCGTCTGCCGCCGCGCTCGGGGTCGAGGACACCTGGGGGCCGACCCCGCAGGGCATCGACTTCGCCTCCTGCACCTCGCGCGGGCGCTGCCTCACCGGCTGCGCGGTCGGGGCCAAGACCTCGGTGAGCCAGGCCTACCTCGACGAGGCTGAGCGCAGCACGGCGCACGGGTCGTGCCCGAGCGGACCGTCACGCACGTCGAGGCCCTCGCGGGCGGCGGATACCGCGTGCACACCCGCGGCTCGCTGGCCCGCGGCATCGCCGAGGACGTGGACGGCCCCGACGGTGGTGCTCGCAGCCGGCGTGCTCGGCACCACCCGGCTGCTGCTCGCCTCGCGCGACCGCTACCGCACGCTCCCCCGCGTCTCCGCGGCCGCCGGCACGCGCGTGCGCACGAACAGCGAGGCCTTCGTCGCCATCATGCAGCCGGACTCCTCGGTCGATGTGTCGGCCGGCCCCACGATCAGCAGCGACTTCTGGCCCGACGCCGACACCCACGTCACCAACAACCGCTTCCCGCCCTCGTACGGGTTCATGCGCTGGTACATGGGGCCGCTCGTCGACGGCCGCGACCAGCGCGAGCGCCGCCTCCGCACCCTTGCGGCGATGGTCCGGGACCCCGCGATCGGGCTGCGACCCCTGGTGGCGCGCGACTGGAGCCGGCGGGTCACCATGCTCACGGTCATGCAGAACATCGACAGCGAGCTGCGGCTGGAGTACCGGCGCACCGCCGGCGCCTGGCGGATCACCACGGCGATCCCGCCGGGCGGCGAGGCTCCCCCGGCGTACCTGCCGCAGGCGCAGGCCTCGGCGCGGGCGTTCGCGGCGGCGAGCGGTGGCACCGCCTACGGCACGCTGCTGGAGTCGCTGCTGGGCAAGTCGGCGACGGCCCATGTGCTCGGCGGCGCGTCGGTCGCAGCCGATCCGACCCAGGGGGTCATCGACCCCGACCACCAGGTCTTCGGCCACCCGGGGCTCTATGTCGCCGACGGAGCCGCCGTGCCGGCCAACGTCGGCGTGAACCCCAGCCTCACCATCACGGCGATGGCGGAGCGTGCGATGAGCCGCCTGGCCGCCAGCGGCTGAGTTTGGCCGGATCGGTCCAGGGGGTGCCGGCCTCGTCGGTGTCGGCGACGAAGGCGTGCAGCAGCCCGCGCGACTGCTCGGTGGACGCCGCGGACATGAACTGCGCCGCCTCGACGTCCATGCCGCGCGCGAGCGATCGGCTGGCCCCGTCGTAGACCGCGCGCTTGACGCCGGCCACCACCCCAGGCGCGAGCGAGGCGATGCGATGGGCGGTGGCGACGGCGTCGTCGAGCAGGTCCTCGGGCGGCGCCGTGCGGGTCAGCAGGCCGAGGCGCAGTGCCTCGCCCTGGTCCACCGGTCGGGCCTCGAGCATCAACTCGATGGCCTTGGCCGGGCCCACCAGGCGGGCCAGCCGCTGCGTGCCGCCGCCGCCCGGGCAGGAAGCCCAGGGTGGTCTCGAGCAGGCCGTACCGGAAGTCGCCCTCGGCGGCGATCCTCAGGTCGCAGGACAGCGCCAGCTCGAAGGCCCCGGCCAGACGCCGAGCCGCCGATCGCGGCGATGACCACCTGGTCGAGCCGGCCCAGCCCGCCGAGGGTCGCGTGCATCCGGGCCACCTGCAGGATTCCCCGCGCCGGCGAGCGGTCGATCCCGGCGCCCGCCCCGGGGATGCGCGCCAGGCCGCGCACGGCCGCGTACGCAGCCCGCGCGGTGCGCGGGCTCAGGGTGATCGCCACGTCCTCGCTGCCCTGGGCGATCTCGGCGATGTCGTAGTGCAGCGGCCAGCCGTTGTCGCCTGCGCCGGTGAGGACGAGTGCCCGGACCGTGCGGTCGCGCCGCAGGCCCTCGACGAGGTCGGTGAGCGCCACCACCGTGGCCGCGTCGAGGTACTGGTCTGGAGGGCTGTCCAGCGTCGCCACCAGGACTGGCCCGTCGTGACGCAGGGAGAGGTGACCGATGCTCATGCTCGTCGAGTCTCCACCCTCCGGGCTCGGTCGCGCGGGCGCAGGGCGTAGCAGGCGACCGCCGCGGCCGCGGCCACGTTGAGCGAGTCGACCCCGGCCTGCATCGGGATCCGCACCTGCGTGTCCGCCGCCGCGAGGGCGTGCCCGGACAGGCCGGGGCCCTCGGTCCCGACCAGTAGGGCGACCCGCTCGGGTGGGCTCGCGGCGATCTGCTCCAGGTCGACGGCGCCGACCGCCGGGGTCAGGGCCCACAGGGCGAAGCCGTTGTCCCGCAGGGCCGCCAGGTCGGCGGGCCACCTCGTCGCGCGGGCGTGCGGCACCGCGAAGACGGCGCCCATCGACACCTTGACCGCGCGGCGGTACAGCGGGTCGGCGCATCGCGGATCGAGCACGATGCCCTCAAATCCCAGTGCCGCCGCGGAGCGAATCGCCGCCCCGACATTGGTCGGGTCGACGATCGCCCTCGAGGACGAGCAGCCGGCGCGAGGATGCCGCCAGGCTGGGCGATCGAGGGCAGCGGCAGCCGGCCCATGGCGGCCAGCGCGCCGCGGTGCACGTCGAAGCCGGTGATGTCCCGCAAGCACCGCGTCGTCGGCGACGTAGACCGGCGCCTCGAGCGGCTCCAGCAGATCAGCGAGCGGCTCGACCCACCGCTCGGCGCACAGGACCGACCGCACCGGGTGCCCGGCCTGGACCGCCCGGCGGATCACCTTGTCACCCTCGGCGACGAACAGCCCGAGGCCGGGCTCGACCGCGCGCCGCCAGTCGGCGTCCGTCAGCCGCAGGTAGTCGGCGATCGCCGGATCGCCGGCGGAGTGAACGACCTGAGGACGGGGCATGGCCCCCAGGATCCCTGGCCGGGTCCGGCCGGCGGCGGCCTGGGGCGGATCTCACCCGCTCGGGACGTCAAGGCGGACGTCGTGCCGGGCCGAAACTCCGAGGGTGAGTGGCCGACGCAGGCGGCCCGTCTCGCACGCTGCGGCGTGGGCGGGCTTGCTCGGCGTGGCCGCGGCGTGCCTGCTCCCGGCCGGTCCGGCGGCGGCCGAGTCGGCGGCCCAGGCGCAGGCCGAGGCGAAGCGCGCAGCCGCCGAGGTCGCAGCGCTGCGCCCGCAGCTGCAGGCCGCCCTGCGCTCGTACGACCAGGCGCTGGCCGGGGTGTCCGGCGCGGTGACGGCGGGGATCGGCGCCGACCAGCGCGCCTCGCTGGCCCAATCGCTGGCCGCCCAGGAGCGGCGCACGCAGAGCGCCCGGGCCCGCGCCCTCTACATGGCGGGAGGCACCGCCGCGCTGTACGCGACCGTCCTGAGCGCGCGATCCCCCGGCGACGTGCTCCGGCGCGGAGACGGCATCCGGTCGGTGCTGGCGGCCGGATCGTCGCGGGCCGAGGCGGCCGAGGCGGCCGCCTCCGACGCCCAGGCTGGTGGCGGTGGCCGCCGACCAGACGGCCGAGGCGGCCACCCTCGGGCTCGGCGACGTCGAGGCGAGATACGCGGCGCTGCAGGCCGTGCTCGACGACGCGACCAGCCGGCTGAACGCCCTGTCGGCCAAGGCCAAGTCCCTGGCCGCCGCCGAGCAGGCCGCCGCCGAGCTCGCCCGGGCGCGGGCCACCGCCGAGGCCGCCGCCAACGCGCGGGCGGCCGCCGCCCGCGCGGCGCCGGTGCCCTCGGACATGTTCAGCCTCTACCGCGCGGCCGCGCCCACGTGCCCCGGACTGCCGTGGTCGGTCCTGGCCGCCATCGGGCAGGTCGAGACCGGCCACGGCCGCAACACCAATGTGAGCAGCAAGGGCGCGACGGGCCCGATGCAGTTCCTGCCGTCGACCTTCGCCGCGTACGCCGTGGACGGCGATCGCGACGGGGTGCTCGACATCCGCTCGCCCGCCGACGCGGTCTTCACGCGCCGCGCGCTACCTGTGCCGCAACGGCGGAGGCAGCCCGTCCACGCTGCGAGGCGCGATCTGGAACTACAACCACGCCGACTGGTACGTCGCCATGGTGCTGCGCATCGCGGCGCAGCTCGCCGCTCAGTCGGGCGAGCCCGGCCCCTCGGTGACCGCGGGCTGACCCGCCGGATCGGCCTGGCGGGCGAGGTTGGAGCCGAAGGCCCCGCCGATGGCCTCCATCGCCTTGGTGAGCTCGGCCGGGACGACCCAGACCTTGTTGGACGCGCCCGCCGCGATCTGCGGGAGGGCCTGGATGTACTGGTAGGCCAGCAGCTTCTCGTCGGGGTCGCCGGCGTGGATGGCCTCGAAGACCCGGGCGATCGCCTTGGCCTCGCCCTCGGCGTGCAGGATCGCGGCCTGGGCCTGGCCCTCGGCGCGCAGGATCTGCGACTGGCGCTCGCCCTCGGCGGTGAGGATCTGGCTCTGCTTGTAGCCCTCGGCGGTGAGGATCGACGCACGCTTGTCGCGCTCGGCCTTCATCTGCTTCTCCATCGACTCCTGCACCGAGGCGGGCGGGTCGATGGCCTTGAGCTCGACGCGGTTGACGCGGATGCCCCACTTGCCGGTGGCCTCGTCGAGGACGCCGCGCAGGGCGCCGTTGATCTGGTCGCGGCTGGTGAGCGTGATCTCGAGGTCCATCCCGCCGATCACGTTGCGCAGGGTCGTCACGGTGAGCTGCTCGATGGCCTGGATGAAGCTGGCGATCTCGTAGGTCGCGGCCTTGGGATCGGTGACCTGGTAGTAGATGACCGTGTCGATGCTCACCACGAGGTTGTCCTCGGTGATCACCGGTTGCGGCGCGAACGACACCACCTGCTCGCGCAGGTCGACGAGCGGCTTCAGCTTGTCGACGAACGGGATCAGGATCGACAGCCCGGCGTTGAGCGTGCGGCTGTAGCGGCCGAGGCGCTCGACGATGCCGGCGTGCGCCTGCGGGACGATCCGGACGGTGCGGGCCAGGGTGATGAGGACCAGGAGCAGCAGCAGCCCGGCGATGATCAATCCGGTGATGGTTCCGGTGTCCATGAGGGCTCCCTGGCGGTAGGTCAGTCGGACTCGAGGACGACGGCGGTCGCCCCGTCAATGCGCACCACGTCGACCTCGCGGCCGACCTCGATCACGCGGGTGGGGTCGTACGGCCGGGCCGTCCAGGTCTCGCCGCCGAGCTTGATCAGACCGGCGTCGCGGCCCACGGCCTCGATGACCACGGCCCTGGAGCCCAGGAGCGCGTCGACCCCGGTGCGGATCTCGGCGGGCTGGCGCAGGTGGTTCAGGGCGATCGGCCGGACCAGGCCCAGCATGGCGAGCGACACGACCGCCGCCACGATGACCTGGAGGGCGACCGGGCCTCCCAGCGCGGCGGTCGCGGCGCCGGCCGCGGCGCCAGCGGCCAGCATGATGAAGATCAGGTCGAGCGTGGCGATCTCGATGACCGCCAAGCCGAGCGCGGCCACCACCCACCAGACCCAGGGCTCCATGACCCCACTCTAGAGAGGGCGTAGCGCGCGCGCCGACCAACGGCCCGCCCAGCGGTGGACCGACAGCGAGATCCCGAAGCACTCCGACAGCGGGCCGTCGCGGAGCACCTCGTCGACCGGCCCAGACGCCACCACCCGGCCGCGCGCGATCAAGAGCGCATGGGTCACCCCGATCGGCACCTCCTCGACGTGGTGGGTCACCAGGACGCTGACCGGGGCCAGCGGCTCGGCGGCCAGTCCGCCCAGCCGGGCCAGCAGGTCCTCGCGGGCGCCGAGGTCGAGCCCGGCCGCCGGCTCGTCGAGCAGCAGCAGCTCGGGGTCGCACATCAGGGCGCGGGCGATCTGCACCCGCTTGCGCTCCCCCTCGGACAGCGTCCCGAAGACCCGGTCGGACAGCTGCGCCGCGCCCAGCTGGGCCAGCAGTCCCAGGGCCCGGGCGTCGTCGCCCGCGTCGTACCGCTCCCGCCAGCGGGCCGTCATGCCGTACGCAGACGTGCGCACGACGTCGAGGACCCGTGCCCCGGGCTCGATCCGCTCGGCGAGCGCGGCCGACGCCAGGCCGATCCGCGGTCGCAGCTCGAAGACATCGACGGCGCCGAGCCGCTCTCCGAGGACGTCGACGGTGCCGCGCGTCGGATGGATGAGCGTCGCCGCGACCTGGAGCAGCGTGGTCTTGCCGGCCCCGTTGGGGCCGAGCACCGCCCACCGCTCCCCGTCGTCCACCGACCAGTCGACGCGGTCGAGCAGGACGGCGCCGCCGCGCACGACCGTGACGCCGGACAGCCCGAGCACGTCACCCATGCCCCGGAACCTATCCGCGGCGCGGGCTGGACGTGCACGCGCCCGTCGCCCGCCTACGCTGGGCCGATGGCCGAGACCCAACCCGCTGCGCTGACGGGCGTCGGTCTAGACCGGCTGGCCGCCCGCGCGGCCGTCTGGGGCACCGCCTGCCTGCACGGCGCCGCGAGTCCCGACCTGGCGGGCGAGCGGATCACGGGCGGCGGCCCTCCGCAGCGCGTCCAGTGGGGCGACGGGACTGAGCCCGAGTCCTGGCCGGTCGCGCTCGCCCGCTGGTCGTCGCGTGGAGTCCGGGGCCTCCGGCTGGCGCTGCCCGTCCCTGGCGATGTGGCGGGGGTCCCGGGTCCCGCCGCGGTGGCCCGGGCCGCGCTTCGGGCCGGCGCCGCGGTGATCCCGGTGGGGGGTCCCCCGGTGGTCTTGGTGCCCGAGCCCGGCCGGGCGCAGATCGACTGGCGGGCCTGGCCGAGCGAGCCGCCCCCGCCGCCCGGCCCGGGCCTCGCCGAGGCCGACCGCGTGCTCCGCGAGTCCCTGCGTGCGGCTGCCGAGGCCTTGTCCGCCCTCCAGGTGGCCCGCTGGACCGACGACGGCGCGGACGTGCTCACCGCTCTCCGCACGGGGGCACTGGACGGAGAGGCCCTCCCGGCCCCCTACCCGCCGCGTGCCCGGCAGACGCTCGCCCAGGCGCGTCGGCTTCGCGCGGTCTGCGCTGCGGCCCTGGCCGATGACGGCGGAGCGGTGGGCAGGGCGGACTCCGACGCGCGGCGATCGGCGCTGCGCGGCCTGGAGCGGGTCGCCCGGTTGGCCGAGATGGCGGCCTGCAACGCATTGCTCGATCCGGAGCCCGGATAGGGTCGGAGCGCTATGACGCCAGGGGATCCGCCCGGCCCACGCCGGCCGCCGACACGTTGCTGGTGACCCTGACCGGGCGTGACCGCCCAGGGGTCACCGCGGCCCTGTTCGAGGCGCTCGGCCGCCACGAGGTCGTCGTCGCCGACGTCGAGCAGGTCGTCATCCGGGGCCGACTTGTGCTGGGGGTGCTGCTCTCCCCCGCCGCCCCGCGGCTGGCCGACACCGTGCGCGCCGTCGGCGCCGACCTCGGCATGCAGGTCGAGGTCGAGACGGGGGCGGCCGAGGACGACGCCCGGCGTCGCGGGCGGGTGGTCGTCACCGTGCTGGGCGCCCCGCTGCTCCCCGCGGCGCTGCAGGGCATCGCCGAGCGGGTGGCCGCGCTGGACGGCAACATCGACCGGATCGTCCGGCTGGCCTCGTACCCGGTGACCTGCCTCGAGCTCGAGGTGTCCGGGGCCGACGTGGCGGCGCTGCGCGCGGGGCTGTCGCGGGCGGCCGCGGCGCTGGGCGTCGACATCGCCGTGCAGGAGGCGGGCCTCCGCCGGCGCGGCTCGCACCTGGTCGTGATGGACGTGGACTCCACGCTGATCCAGGACGAGGTGATCGAGCTGCTCGCCGCAGAGGCCGGCTGCCTGGACGAGGTGGCCCGGGTGACCGAGGCCGCGATGCGCGGCGACCTCGACTTCGCCCAGTCGCTGCGAGGCGCGCGTCGGGCTGCTGGCGGGGCTCGACGCCCGCGCGCTGGAGGCGGTCCGGCAGCGGGTGCGGCTCACCCCGGGCGCCCGGACCTTCGTCCGCACCCTGAAGCGGCTGGGCTACCGAGTCGGGATCGTCAGCGGCGGCTTCACGGCCGTCACCGACGGGCTGGTCGACGACCTGGGCCTCGACTTCGCCCGCGCCAACGTGCTTGAGGTGGTCGACGGCCGGCTCACCGGCCGGGTCGTGGGCCCCGTGGTCGACCGCCAGGCCAAGGCGCAGGCGCTGGCGGACTTCGCCGCCGACGCCGGCGTCGACCTGGAGCAGACGGTGGCGATCGGAGACGGCGCCAACGACCTCGACATGCTGGCCGCCGCCGGCCTCGGGATCGCCTTCAACGCCAAGCCCGTGGTCCGCGACGCGGCCGACACCGCGCTGTCGGTGCCGTACCTCGATGCCGTGCTCTACCTGCTCGGCATCACCCGCGACGAGATCGAGGCCGCCGATGCCGCGGCCGGCACCCCGACGCCCGCCCCGCCCCTGGCGCCCTAGCCGCGCGGCACCACGAAACGCCGTAGCGCGGCCTTGCCCGCGGCCAAGGCGCTCCACGTCACCGTCGAGGTCCATGACGGCCAGGCCGCAGGTCGGGTACTTCGTCTGCACCGCGCTCAAGGCCCCCGAGTCGCCGTGGTCGCACAGGGCCAGGACGAGGTCCTCGCAGCCCGGGTTGTGGCCGACGAGCAGCACGCAGCCCACGGCCGGGTCGGTCTCCCGCAGCAGGGTGGCGAGCCGCGAGGCGGGGGCGTCGTAGACGCGCTCGTCGAAGCGGACCGCCGGCCCGGGCTTGGCGAAGTGGGGCGCCAGGCGCTCCCAGGTCTGCCGGGTGCGCGTGGCGGTCGAGCAGACCACCACCTCGGGGCGCAGGCCGTGCTCATGCAGCCAGTGCGCCGCCGCCGCCGCGTCGCGCTCGCCCCGCTCGGCCAGCGGCCGCTCGTGGTCGGCGACGCCCTCGGGGTAGGCCGACTTGGCATGCCGCAGCACCAGCAGCGTCTTCATCGGATGACCCGCCTCCGTCGTTCACCGAGCCGTCACGGGCGCTCGCCGCGTGGGTACGCCTAGCCTGCCCCGCTCCTTCGGCCCGCGCAGCCCAATACGCCGATCGACGCCGATCGCGCCGAGGTGCGCCCGGCGCGGGTCAGCGGATCGGGCCGCCCATCGCGTGGACCCCGCCGTCGACGTGGACGATCTCGCCGGTGGTGGCGGGGAACCAGTCCGACAGCAGCGCGACGCAGGCGCGCGCCGCCGGCTCGGGGTCCGCCACGTCCCAGCCCGAGGGGCGCCCGCTGCGGCCCAGACCGCCTCGAACTCCTCGAAGCCGGGGATGCTCTTGGCGGCCATCGTCTTGATCGGGCCGGCGGCCACCAGGTTGACCCGGATCCCCCGGTCGCCGAGGTCGCGGGCCAGGTAGCGCGCGGTGGACTCGAAGGCCGCCTTGGCCACGCCCATCCAGTCGTACTTGGGCCAGGCCACGGTGGCGTCGAAGTCGAGGCCGACCACCGAGCCGCCGCCCGGCATCAGCGGCAGGCGCGGCGACCGTGAGCGCCTTCAGCGAGTACGCCGAGATGTGCACCGCGGTGGCGACGTCCGGCCCACTCGGTGTTCAGGAAGTTGCCCCCGAGCGCCGCCTCGGGGGCGAACCCGATCGAGTGCAGCACGCCGTCGAGGCCGTCGACATGCTCGCGCACCCGGCCCTCGCAGCGCCGCGAGGTCGTCCGGGCGAGGACACATCGAGCTCGACCACCGGGGCCGTGCGGGGAAGCCGGCCGCTGATCCGCTGGGTCAGCCGGAGCACCCGGCCGTACGACGACAGCACGACCTCGGCGCCCTCGTCCTGGGCCAGGCGCGCCACGTGGAAGGCGATCGAGGCGTCGGTGAGGACGCCGGTCACCAGCAGTCGCTTGCCGGTCAGCAGACCCATGCGGGGGCGCTCCGTTTCGAGGTGGTCGGGGTGTGCGGGCGACGGCTCATCGGGGTCAGTGGCCCATCCCGAGTCCGCCGTCCACCGGGAGCACGGCGCCGGTGATGTACGCGGCCTCGTCCGAGCAGAGGAAGCGCACGGCAGCCGGCCACCTCGGCGGCGGAGGCGTAGCGGCCCAGGGGCACCTGGCCGAGGATCTGGGCGCGGCGCTCCTCCCCCAGGGCCCGGGTCATGTCGGTGTCGACGAACCCGGGCGCCACCACGTTCGCGGTGATGCTGCGCGAGCCGAGCTCGCGGGCCAGCGAGCGGGCCAGCCCGACCAGGCCGGCCTTGGACGCGGCGTAGTTGGCCTGCCCGGCCGAGCCGAGCAGCCCCACGACGGACGACACGAAGACCAACCGGCCCCAGCGGGCCCGCAGCATGCGACTTGCTGGCGCGCTTGGCGGTGCGGTAGGCGCCCGCCAGGTTGGTGTCGATGACCTCGGCGAAGTCCTCCTCGGACATCCGCAGCAGCAGCCCGTCACGGGTGATCCCGGCGTTGGCGACCAGGATCTCGACCGGCCCCTGCCGCTCCTCGACGGCGGCGAAGGCCGCCTCGACCTGCTCGGCTGAGGTCACATCGCACGCCACCGCCGAGCAGCCCCTCGGGGGCCTCGCCGGAGCGGGAGGTCACGGTGACGGCGTGGCCGGCCTCGGCGAGGGCATGGGCGATCGCCAGCCCGATGCCCCGGTTGCCCCCCGTGACCAGGACCGAACGTCCCACGCGAGCCTCCTGCCGTTGCACCGTCCGGCGACGCTAGCGGCTGCCGACGGCTACTCGCGAGTACACCGGCCCCGTCGTCCCCTAGGGTCGAGCCGACCCCCGATCGTTGAGGAGCGCCGGTGCCCGTCGTCGACCCAGACTTCATGGTGCTGCCGCTGGCGCCCTGCACCGACGCGGCGCTCGTCGCGGGCGCAAGACACTCGGAGCCGACGCATGCCGACGTGCGGGTCGAGAGCAACCGCGCGCACCTGATCCGCCTGCGCGACGGCCGGCTTGAGGGATCGCACGACGGGATGGACTCGGGCCTGGCGGTCCGCGTGGTCGTCGACGGCTCGTGGGGGTTCGCCGCCTGCGCTGAGCTGACCCCGGAGGCGGCGGCCGATGCGGCCGTACGCGCCGTGCAGCTGGCGCGGGTCAGCCGGGCGCTGAACAGCCAGCCCGTCGAGCTCGCCGCCGAGCCGGTCCAGCCGAACGGCGTGTGGGTCTCCTCCTACGTCGTCGACCCGTTCGCTGTGCCCGACGCGGACAAGATCGCCCTGCTGGCCGAGTGGAGCCGCGGGCTGCTCGCCGCCGACGGGGTCGACCACGTCGACGCCAGCGTGTACGCGGTCAAGGAGCGGCGCTACTACGCCGACCTCGCCGGGACCCGCACGGTCCAGCAGCGGGTGCGCCTGGAGCCGGTGGTCACCGCGGTCGGGGTGGACCGCGCCACCGGATCGTTCGAGACGCATGCGCTCGCTGGCCCCGCCGGTCGGCCGCGGCTGGGAGTACCTCACCGGCGACGGCTGGGACTGGGCGGCCGAGCTGGCCGAGCTGCCGGGCACCTGGCCGAGCGCGTCGCCGCGCCGTCGGTCGAGCCGGGCACGTACGACCTGGTCATCGATCCCTCGAACCTGTGGCTCACCATCCACGAGTCGGTCGGCCACGCCACCGAGCTCGACCGCGCGCTCGGCTACGAGGCCAACTACGCCGGCACGTCGTTCGCGACCCCCGACCTGCTCGGCACGCTGCGAGTACGGCTCGGCCCTGATGAACGTCACCGGCGACCGGGTGGTCGAGCACGGGCTGGCCACCACGGGCTGGGACCACGAGGGCGTCGAGGGCCAGTCAGTTCGACCTGGTGCGCGAGGGGATCCTGGTCGGCTACCAGCTCGACCGCTCGATGGCCGCGCGGATGGGGTTGCCGCGGTCGAACGGCTGCGCGTACGCCGACTCGCCGCTTCACGTGCCGCTGCAGCGGATGCCCAACGTGTCGCTGCAGCCGGACCCCGGCGGCCCCACCACGGAGGCCCTGATCGCCGGCGTGGAGCGCGGGCTCTACGTCGTGGGCGACAAGAGCTGGTCGATCGACATGCAGCGCTACAACTTCCAGTTCACCGCCCAGCGCTTCTACCGGATCGAGTCCGGGCGGATCGTCGGCCAGGTCAAGGACGCGGCCTACCAGGCCACGACGACGGACTTCTGGGGGTCGCTCGCGGCCACCGGCGGCCCGCAGACCTACGTGCTCAACGGCGCCTTCAACTGCGGCAAGGCCCAACCCGGGCAGGTCGCGGCCGTCTCGCACGGCAGCCCGACCGGGGTCTTCACCGGGGTCCGGGTGCTCAACACCCTCGAGGAGGCCGGTCGATGAGCGCGCCCACGCCGCAGGAGCTCGCCGAGCGGGCCCTGGCGCTCTCGCGGGCGGACGACTGCGTGGTCCTCGTCGAGGCGAGCGCCCACGCCAACCTGCGGTGGGCCTCCAACACGCTGACCACCAACGGCGACACCCGCAGCGTCGACGTCACGGTCATCTCGTTCCTGGGCGCGTCGGGGGGCAGCGCCGCCGGCTCCGTGTCGCGGCAGGGCCACGACATGGAGGGACTGGTGCGCGCCTCCGAGGAGGCGGCGCGGGAGGCCGGGCCCGGCCGAGGACGCCGCGCCCCTGCTTGCGGGCGGCGCCTCGGCGGACTTCGCGGAGCCGCCGGAGACCACCTCGGGGGCGGCCTTCGCCTCGCTTCGCCCCCGCCCTGGGCGAGCGGATGCGCGCGGCGGCGGCCGACGGCATCGAGTGGTTCGGCTACGCCGAGCACGAGGTCGACACGCTCTACCTGGCCTCGTCGACCGGCCTGCGGCTGCGCCACGCCCAGCCGCAGGCCCGCGTCGAGATCACGGCCAAGAGCCACCAGCGGACCCGCTCCACCTGGGTCGGCGCGGGCGGACGGTCCGTCGACGCGGTCGATCTCGCGGCCATGGACGACGGCTCGCGGACCAGGCTGGGCTGGCAGGCCCGGCGTATCGACGTGGCCCCCGGGCGGCACCCCACGATCCTGCCGCCGAGCGCGCTCGCCGACCTGATGGTCTACCTGTTCTGGTCGGCCGGGGCACGGGACGCCTTCGAGGGCCGCACGGTCTTCAGCCGGCCGGGTGGCGGCACCCGGATCGGCGAGACGCTCAGCGAGCGCGCGCTCCGTCTGTTCAGCGACCCCGCCTACCCCGGCCTGGAGTGCGAGCCGTTCCTCGCGACGGCGGCCTCGGGCGCCGCCTCCTCGGTCTTCGACAACGGCCTGCCGCTCGGTGCGGTGGACTGGCTGCACGATGGCCGGCTGGCCGCCCTGCTCCAGTCACGGCACTCCGCGCACCTCACCGGGCTGCCCGTCACCGCGCCGACATCGAACCTGATCCTCACCGACCGGGCCGGCACAGCGGACCTCGACGGCATCGTGGCGGCCACCGACCAGGGCCTGCTGCTCACCTGCCTGTGGTACATCCGCGAGGTCGACCCGCAGTCGCTGCTGCTCACCGGGCTGACCCGAGACGGGGTCTACGTGGTCCAGGGCGGAGAGGTGGTCGGCGCCACCACGAACTTCCGCTTCAACGACAGCCCGGTGGGCCTCTTGGGCCGCCTCGCCGAGGTCGGCGCGACCGTCCCGACGATCCCCCGAGAGTGGGCCGACAACTTCCTGCGGGCGGCCATGCCTCCGGTGCGCGTCGACGACTTCAACATGTCGACGGTGAGCCAGGCCTACTAGCAGGCCTACGCGCCAGGCGCGCACGGACGGCGTCAGCCCTCGTCCTCGAGGCGGAAGCCGACCTTCAGGCCCACCTGCCAGTGCTGGACGGCGCCGTCGGCGATCTGGCCGCGCACCTCCGTCATCTCGAACCAGTCGAGGTGGCGCAGGGTCTGCGACGCGCGGGTGATCCCGTTGCGGATCGCCTCGTCGATGCCCTCGGTGGACGTGCCGACAATCTCGGTGACGCGGTAGGTGCGGTTTGCCATGGGCGCATCATGGCCCACGAACCGCGTCCAGCGACATGCCGGGGCGCGTCAGCGGGCGTACGGTCGAGCCATGGCCCGCCGCACCGACCCCGTCCACCGGGTCTCCGGCGTGCGCCGCCCGCTGAGCGAGGACGTCCAGCAGCGCACCCGCCGCTACCTGGTCTCCATGGCGATCCGCACCGGGTGCTTCGTCGGCGCCGTCCTGGCCGACGGCTGGCTGCGGTGGGTGCTGATGGTGGGCGCGGTCTTCCTGCCGTACATCGCGGTCGTGGTGGCCAATGCCGGGCGCGAGCGGATCGTCGAGCCGCCCCCGGCGCTGCTGGGCGACGAGCGGCGGCAGCTGCAACCGGGCGCCCGCGGCTGAGGCCGGGTCGACCTGTCAAGGGCTCGACCGTGACATGAATCCGTGTCATGATGGAGGCCTCGCCGGGGATGGCCTCGGCGACCCCGGAACGCGATGCCGGGCGGCTTCCCCCGTGGCCGTCCGGCATCGCCCTTGTCCGGCCCCGTGCGCACCCCTCCCCCGCTGAGCCGGATACCGTCGACCGCGTGCTGCGCAAGGTGATCGGGCTGACGGTCTTCACGGCCGTCCTCGCGACGGCGTTCATCTTCCTGGGCCGCTGGCAGCTGAGCCGGCTCGACGAGCGCCGCGCGGACAACGCCCAGGTGACCTCCGCGCGCGACGTCGCCGCCGTCCCGATCGACGCCCTGGCCGAGCCCGGGACGCCCCTCGACCCGGCCCTGGAGTGGCGACGGGCCACCGCGACCGGTCGGTACGACGTCGACGGGACGATTCTGGTGCGCAACCGCGCCTACCAAGGCGCCAACGGGCTGCTGGTCGTGGTTCCCCTCATCACGCCGGCGCGGGGACGCCCTGCTCGTCAACCGGGGCTGGATCCCCGCGGCGGCCACCGCCACCGGGCGCCCGGACGTGCCGCCGCCGCCGAGCGGAGAGGTGGCCGTCGAGGTGCGGCTCCACCCCGCCGAGCGGCCCCGGCCGGCCCAGGACCTGCCGGCCGGACCAGGTGCTGTCGATCGACACCGAGGGCCTTGCCGAGGACGTGGCCGTCCCGCTCTACGGCGGCTACGGCGATCTGGTGGAGGAGCGGCCGACGGCCGACCCCGCCCCGGTGCTCCCGGAGCCGCCCACGGTCGACGAGGGCCCGCACCTGGGCTACGCCATCCAGTGGTTCTGCTTCGCGGTCATCGCCGCGGTCGGCTACGTCATCCTGCTCACCCGCGGGCTGCCGGAGCGAGACCCGCTGCCCGCTCCGCCTGCGCCCGCTCCCCCGGCAGCCGGACCGCCCGAGCCTGACCGTCGCTCAGACGGCGGCCTCGGCCTGCTGCGGCTGGAACTGGGTGCGGTAGAGCTCGGCGTACAGGCCGCCCGCGGCGAGCAGCTCGTCGTGCCGCCCGCGCTGGACCACCCGGCCGCCGTCGACCACCAGGATCAGGTCGGCTCCCCGCACGGTCGACAGCCGGTGGGCGATCACCAGGGAGGTCCGGCCCGCCAGGGCCCGCTCCAGGGCGCGCTGCACCGCGGCCTCCGACTCGGAGTCCAGGTGGGCCGTCGCCTCGTCCAGCACCACGACGTCGGGCGCCTTGAGCAGCAGCCGGGCGATGGCCAGCCGCTGCTTCTCCCCGCCGGACAGCCGGTAGCCGCGGTCGCCGACCACGGTGTCGAGCCCGTCGGGCAGCGCGGCCACCAGGTCGCCGATCTGGGCGTCGGAGATCGCCGCGGCCAGCTCGGCCTCGGTGGCGTCCGGTCGGGCGTAGAGCAGGTTGGCGCGGATCGTGTCGTGGAACATGTGCGCGTCCTGGGTCACCACGCCGATCGCGTCGTGCAGCGACTCCATCGTCACGTCGCGCACGTCCCGCCCGTCCACCCGGATGGCGCCGTCGGTGACGTCGTACAGCCGCGAGACCAGGCTGGTGACGGTGGTCTTGCCGGCGCCGGAGGGGCCGACCAGGGCCACCATCTGGCCCGGCTCCGCCCGGAACGACACCCCGTGCAGCACCTGGCCGGAGGGCGCCGACTCCAGCACGGCCACCGACTCCAGCGACGCGAGCGAGACCTCGCTGGCCGTCGGGTAGCGGAAGTCGACGCGAGTCGAACTCCACCGAGGCCGGGCCCCGCGGGAGCGCCTGGGCGTCCGGGCCGGTCCTGCACCATGGGCGGCAGGTCGAGCACCTCGAAGACCCGCTCGAAGCGACACCAGCGCCGTCATCACGTCGACCCGCACGTTGGACAGCGCCGTCAGCGGCCCGTACAGCCGCCCGAGCAGGCCGGCCAGCGCGACGAGCGTCCCGACCGTGAGCACGCCCTCGACCGCGAGGACGCCGCCCACGCCGTACACGAGGGCGGTGGCCAGCGAGGCCACCAGCGTCATGCGCGGTGAAGAAGACCCGGTTGCTCATGGCGATCCGGACGCCGATGTCGCGCACCCGGTCGGCCTTGGCCGCGAAGCCGGCGTCCTCCTCCTCGGGCCGGCCGAAGAGCTTCACCAGCAGCGCGCCGGAGACGTTGAAGCGCTCGGTCATCACGGTGCTCATCGACGCGTTGAGCTGCATCGACTCGCGGGTGAGCGCCTGCAGCCGCCGGCCGACCCACTTGGCCGGGCACCAGGAAGACCGGCAGCAGCACCAGCGCGGCGACCGTGATCGGCCAGGACAGCGCGAGCATCGCGATGACGACGAGGACCAGGGTGATCAGGTTCGACACCACACCGGACAGCGTCGAGGTGAACGCCTGCTGCGCGCCGATCACGTCGCTGTTGAGCCGGGAGATCAGCGCCCCGGTCTGGGTGCGGGTGAAGAACGCGACCGGCATCCGCTGCACGTGGTCGAACACCTGGGTGCGCAGGTCGTAGATCAGGCCCTCGCCGATCCGCGACGACCACCACCGCCCCACCAGGGTGAGCAGGGCGTCGGCCACCGCGATCACCGCGACGATCAGCGACAGCCGGACGACCACGGCGGAGTCGCCGGCGGTGACCCCGTCGTCGATGATCCGCTTGAACAGCAGCGGGGTGGCGACCACCAGCACCGCGTCGATGACCACGGTGACCAGGAAGAGCGCGATCCAGGCCCGGTACGGGCGGGCGAACGCCGCGATCCGGCGGACCGTGCCCGGCGCCAGCCGCTGGCCCACCACCGAGGGGTCCTTGCGAAACGACGAGTACGCCGCATAGTTGCCGTGCATGCTCACGCGGGTGTGCCTCTCGAGTTGCCTCGCAGGGATCGCGCCGACAACGGCCGGCGCTGCCCTCAACGCCGGAGGGCCCGCCGATCTTCCCCGGCCCAGGGCCCGAGGTCAGCCCCCGGCGCCCCTGAGGGCTGCCGCCATCGCGGTCAGCAGCCCGGCCTGGGTGCGGCGCTCGAGGTCGAGCTGGGTCGTCGAGGTCGTTGACCTGGGCCGCCGCCAGCAGCGGCTTGAGGGCGCGCACGGCGCTCGCCGGGGCCGACAGCACCGCCGCGGCGAGGTCGCGGGCGGCGTCGTCCAGCTCGTCGCGGGGAACGGCCGTGTTGGCCAGCCCCCACGCGACCGCCTCCGCGGCGCCGACGAAGCGCCCGGTGGCGCACATCTCCAGCGCGCGGGACAGCCCGACGAGCCGGACGAGCGGGTGCGTGCCGGTGAGGTCGGGCACCAGCCCGAGCGAGGTCTCGCGCATGGCGAGCTTCACGTCATCGGCGACCACCCGCAGGTCGCAGGCCAGCGCCAGCTGGCAACCCGGCCCCGATCGCATGCCCCTGGACCGCCGCGATGGTGACCAGGTCGCCGCGGCGCAGCCAGCTGAAGCCGTGCTGGAAGGACTCGATCGCCGCGAGCAGCTCGGCCTCCGGGAGGGTGGCCAGGCGGGCCACGCTCTCCTCTCCGGGCACCCCCTCGAGGGTGAACATCCGCCGGTCCATGCCGGCCGAGAACGACCGCCCCTCACCGCGCACGATGACCACGCGGACCGGGTCGGCGAGCGAGTCGCCGATCGCGCGCAGAGCGGCCCACGTGCTCGGCGTCTGGGCGTTCAGGGCATCCGGACGGACCAGCGTGACCGTCGCGAGCGCGCCGTCCACCTCCAGGCGCACTCCGCCCCGCTCGAGCACGCTGCGGTCGGGGCCGGCCAGGTCGGCGCTCAGGACTTGGCCTTGCCGCGAGTGGCCCCGCCACGTCCGCGCATCGTGACGCCGGCCTCGCTCAGCACCCGGTGCACGAAGCCGTACGAGCGCCCCGTCGACTCGGCGAGGGCGCGGATGCTGACGCCCGACTCGTACTTCTTCTTCAGATCCGCGGCGAGCGTGTCGCGCTCGGATCCGCTGATTCGGCGGCCCTTGGGGAGTTCAGCCATGGTTTGCCTCCCGGCGTCGACCTCGGCGCCGGAGTGCGGCGCACCCCTCCATGATCACGCATCGAGCGGCCGTCGGCCACCGAAACGGGCGGGCTGGCGGACTCCGGCCGGATCAGGCCAGCGCCACCAGGTCGAGGTAGTCGGCGCTCCACAGGTCCTCGACGCCGTCCGGCAGCAGCACCACGCGCTCGGGCTGCAGCGCGTCCACCGCGCCCTCGTCGTGGGTCACCAGCACCACCGCGCCGCGGTAGCCCGACAGCGCCCCGAGCACCTCCTCGCGGCTGGCCGGGTCGAGGTTGTTCGTGGGCTCGTCGAGCAGCAGCACGTTCGCCGAGGAGACGACGAGCGCCGCGAGAGCCAGCCGGGTCTTCTCGCCCCCGGACAGCACGCGCGCCGGCTTGTCGACGTCGTCGCCGGAGAACAGGAACGAGCCCAGCACCCGGCGCGCCTCGACCTCGGGCAGGTCGGGGGCGGCCGAGCGCATGTTCTCCAGCACCGAGCGCTCCGGGTCGAGCGTCTCGTGCTCCTGGGCGTAGTAGCCGAGCCGCAGCCCGTGCCCCGGCTCGACCTCGCCGGTGTCGCCCTCCTCGACTCCCCCCAGCATGCGCAGCAGGGTCGTCTTGCCGGCGCCGTTGAGCCCCAGCACCACCACCCGGGAGCCGCGGTCGATGGCGAGGTCGACGTCGGTGAAGACCTCGAGCGACCCGTACGACTTGGACAGCCCGGTCGCGGTGAGCGGGGTCTTGCCGCACGGCGCCGGCTCGGGGAAGCGCAGCCGGGCCACCCGGTCGGCCCGGCGCTGCTCGGTCAGCCCGGAGAGCAGCCGCTCGGCCCGCTTGTCCATGCCCTGGGCGGCCTTGGCCTTGGTGGCCTTGTAGCGCATCCGGTCGGCCTGCGCCTTGAGCGCGGCAGCCTGCTTCTCGGCGTTGTCGCGCTCGCGGCGGCGGCGCCGCTCGTCCTGCTCGCGCTGGACGACGTACGCCTTCCAGCCGACGTTGTAGACGTCGAGGCGGGCCCGGTTGGCGTCGAGGGCGAAGACCCGGTTGACGGTCGCCTCCAGCAGCCCGACGTCGTGGCTGATGACGACCAGGCCGCCCTTGTGCGCGCGCAGGAACTCCCGCAGCCAGCCGATCGAGTCGGCGTCGAGGTGGTTGGTGGGCTCGTCCAGCAGCAGGGTGTCGGCGCCGCTGAAGAGGATCCGGGCGAGCTCGACGCGCCGCCGCTGCCCGCCGGACAGCGTGCCGATCGGCTGGGCCAGCACCCGCTCCGGCAGGCCGACGCTGGCCGCCAGCGAGGCCGCCTCGGACTCGGCGGCGTAGCCCCCCTCGGCGGTGAACTCCTCCTGCAGCCGGGCGTAGCGCCGCATCGCCTTGTCGCGGACCTCGTCGTGGGCCGACGCCATCCGCTGCTCGGCCTCGCGCATCCGGGTCGCGATCACATCGAGGCCGCGCGCGGACAGGATGCGGTCGCGCGCCAGCACGTCGAGGTCGCCGGTGCGCGGGTCCTGCGGCAGGTAGCCGACGGTGCCGGAGCGGGTGACCGCGCCCAGGAACGGCTCGGCCTCGCCGGACAGCACCCGCGTGAGCGTGGTCTTGCCGGCGCCGTTGCGGCCGACCAGGCCCGACCCGGTCGCCGGGGCCGATTCGGAAGGTCGCGTCCTCGAGCAGGATGCGCGCGCCTGCGCGCAGCTCCACTCCGGTCGCGGTGATCATGAGGAGGTGAGTCTAAGCGCCGCACGCGCGGCGGCCGACCGGCGTCAGACGTTGAAGCCCAGGGCCCGCAGCTGCTCGCGGCCCTCGTCGGTGATCTTGTCCGGGCCCCACGGCGGCATCCACACCCAGTTGATCCGGATGTCGTCGGCGTAGTCGCGCAGGGCCACGTGGGTCTGGTCCTCGATCACGTCGGTGAGCGGGCACGCGGCGCTCGTGAGGGTCATGTCGATCACGATCGAGCGGTCGTGGTGGGTGATGCCGTAGACGAGGCCCAGGTCCACGACGTTGATCCCCAGCTCGGGGTCGACCACGTCGCGCATGGCCTCCTCGAGGTCCTCGGTGGTCACGGTGTCAGCCATCGGACTTCTCCCCGATCGGTGCGTCGGCGACGGCCCGGGCCGCCGCGTCTTTGAAGGCCATCCAACCCAGCAGCGCGCACTTGACGCGCGCCGGGTACTTCGCCACGCCGGCGAACGCCACGGCGTCCTCCAGCACGTCCTCGTCGGGCGCGTAGGCGCCCTTGCCCTGCATGAGCCGCAGGAACTCCTCCCCCGCGGCGAGCGCCTCGGTCAGCGTGCGGCCGCTGACGAGGTCGATCATCACCGACGTGCTCGCCTGGCTGATCGAGCAGCCCTGGCCGTCGTGGGAGACCTCGGCGACGACTCCGTCCGACGAGCCGCACGCGCAGGGTCACCTCGTCGCCGCAGGTCGGGTTCACGTGGTGGACCTCGGCGTCGTACGGCTCGCGCAGCCCGCGGCCGTGCGGGTGCCGGTAGTGATCCAGGATGATCTCCTGGTACATCGACTCCAGCTGCATCACGCCACCCCGAAGAACCGCTGGGCATGGCGCGACCCCGGCGGCCAGCGCCTCGATCTCGGCGGGCGTCGTGTAGAGGTCGAACGTCGCCCGCGTCGTGGCCGGCACCCCGAAGCGGCGCATCAACGGCCAGGCGCAGTGGTGCCCGACCCGGACCTCGACGCCTAGGTCGTCGAGCACCTGCCCGACGTCGTGCGGGTGGATGTCGTCGACGGCGAACGAGACCGCCCCGCCCCGGTCGACGTTGTCCGGCGGGCCGATGACGCGCACCCCGGGGATCTCGGCCAGGGCCTCCAGCGCCAGTGCGGTCAGGGCGGTCTCGTGGTCGCGGATGCGGTCCATGCCGACGGCCTGCAGGTAGTCGACGGCCGCCGCCAGGCCGACCGCCTGGGCCGCCATCGGGACGCCGGCCTCGAACCGCTGCGGGCGGCGGCGCCCAGGTCGAGCCCTCCATCCGCACGGTCTCGATCATCGACCCGCCGGTGATGAACGGCGGCATCGCCGCGAGCAGCTCGCGCCGGCCCCACAGCACGCCGATCCCGGTCGGGCCCAGCATCTTGTGGCCGGAGAAGGCCACGAAGTCGACGCCGAGGGCCGGCGACGTCGACCGGCAGGTGCGGCACCGACTGGCAGGCGTCGAGCACCACGACGGCGCCGACGGCGCGGGCCCGGCGCGGTGATCGGCCCCAGCGGGTTGACGGTGCCGAGCACGTTGGACTGGTGGGTGAGCGCGACGACCTTGGTGCGCTCGTTGACCAGGGCGTCGAGGTCGGCCAGCTCGAGGCGGCCCTCGTCGGTGACGCCGAACCAGCGCAGCGTCGCGCCGGTGCGCCGGCACAGCTCCTGCCAGGGCACCAGGTTGGCGTGGTGCTCCATCTCGGTGACGACGACCTCGTCGCCGGGGCCGATCCGGAACCGCGCCGCGTAGTCGCCCGCGGTGGCGGCGTTGCTGAAGGCGTACGCGACCAGGTTGAGCGCCTCGGTGGCGTTCTTGGTGAAGACGAGCTCCTGCGGGTCGGCGCCGACGAAGCCGGCGATGCGCGCGCGGGCCGCCTTCGTACGCCTCGGTCGCCTCCTCGGCGAGCTGGTGGGCCCCCCGGTGCGGCGCGGCGTTGTGCTGCTCGTAGAAGTCCCGCTCGGCGTCGAGCACCTGGCGCGGCTTCTGCGAGGTGGCGCCGCTGTCGAGGTAGACGAGCGGCTTCCCGCCTCGCACGGTGCGCGCGAGGATCGGGAAGTCCGCGCGCAGCCGCTCGACGTCCTCGAGGAGGCCGCCGGACGCGGACGAGAGCAGCGCCGTCACGCCTCAGCCGCCGCCTTGACGTAGCGCTCGTAGCCCTCGGCCTCAAGCCGGTCGGCGAGCTCGGGGCCGCCCTCCTCGACGATCCGGCCGTCGACGAAGACGTGGACGAAGTCGGGCTGGATGTAGCGCAGGATCCGGGTGTAGTGGGTGATCAGCAGGGTGCCGACCTCGCCGGTGGCGCGGACCCGGTTGACGCCCTCGGAGACCACCTTCAGCGCGTCCACGTCGAGGCCCGAGTCGGTCTCGTCGAGGATGGCGATCTTCGGCTTGAGCAGCTCCAGCTGGAGGATCTCGTGGCGCTTCTTCTCGCCGCCGGAGAAGCCCTCGTTGACGTTGCGCTCGGCGAAGGACGGGTCCATCGACAGCCGCGCCATCGCCTCCTTGACCTCCTTGACCCACAGCCGGAGCTTCGGGGCCTCGCCGCGCACGGCGGTCGCGGCGGTGCGCAGGAAGTTGGAGACCGAGACGCCCGCGCACCTCGACGGGGTACTGCATGGCCAGGAAGAGCCCGGCGCGGGCGCGCTCGTCGACGGTCATCGCGAGCACGTCCTCGCCGTCGAGGGTGACCGAGCCCTGGGTGATCGTGTACTTCGGGTGGCCGGCGACCGAGTAGGCCAGCGTGGACTTGCCGGAGCCGTTGGGGCCCATGATCGCGTGGGTCTCCCCCGCCCGGACGGTGAGGTCGACGCCGCGGAGGATCTCCTGCGGCCCGGCGTCGGTCTCGACCGTCACGTGCAGGTCGCGGATCTCGAGGACTGCCATGGGGGGACTCACTGCTCCTTCACGGCGACGAGCACGTCGCCGCTGTCGTCGATCGTCACAGCGTGGACCGCGACCGGCCGGGTGGCCGGCAGTCCGGTGGGCTCGCCGGTCACCAGGTCGAAGCGCGAGCCGTGCAGCCAGCACTCGATGGTGCGGCCGTCGACCTCGCCCTCGGACAGGCTCACATCGGCGTGGGTGCAGGTGTCGTCGATGGCGTGCACCTCGGTCGTCCGCGGTGCGCACGAGGCACGACCGGCGCGGCCGCCGAGCACGACCCGGTGCGGCTGGTCGACCGCGAGGTCGGCGAGCGCGCAGACCCGGATGGCGGAGGCGGTCGCTCACCGGTCGCTCACTGGCGCCATGCCGCCTCGAGCTCGGCCTCGACGGCGGCCATCAGCCGCTCCTCGAGGTCGGCGATGCCGATGCGGCCGATCAGGTCGGCGAAGAAGCCGCGCACGACCAGCCGGCGGGCCTCGTCCTCGGTGATCCCGCGCGACTGCAGGTAGAACAGCTGCTCGTCGTCGAAGCGGCCGGTGGCGCTGGCGTGGCCGGCCCCGGCGATCTCGCCGGTCTCGATCTCCAGGTTGGGCACCGAGTCGGCGCGGGCGCCGTCGGTGAGCACCAGGTTGCGGTTGATCTCGTACGTGTCGGTGCCCTCGGCCGCGGCGCGGATCAGCACGTCGCCGATCCAGATCGGTGTGGGCGCCCTCGCCCTGCAGCGCGCCCTTGTAGACCACGTTGCTGCGGCAGTGCGGCGATCGAGTGGTCGACGAACAGCCGGTGCTCGAGGTGCTGGCCCGCGTCGGCGAAGTAGGCGCCGATCAGCTCGGCGTCGCCGCCGGGGGCGTCGTACTCGACCGTGGGGGCGATCCGCACCAGGTCGCCGCCGAGGGTGACCACGATGTGCCGCACCCGGGCGTCGCGGCCGACCCGGATCCGGTGGTGGGCGAGGTGGACGAGGCGGGCGACCCACTCCTGCAGCGAGACCACGGTGACCTGGGCGTGGTCGCCGACGAGGACCTCGACGGTCTCGGCGAGCACGGCGTCGCCGCGGTGCTCGAGGACGACGACGGCCTCGCCGAACGGCTGCACCTCGATCAGGGTGTGCGCGCTGGCCGGGCTCGAGGCCGCGACCGGTGGTCGGTGACGGTGATCGGGCGGCCGGCGACCGACTCGCGGGGCACCGTCACGACGAGCGCCTCGGCGAACGACTCCCAGGCCAGGGCGGCGGCGCGGTCGGCGGGCGGCCCCGAGCGGCCGAGCCGCGCGTCGCCGCGAGGCACGCGCTCGACCGGCACGTCCGGGGGCGCGTCGACGGCCGTGTCGACCGAGCCTCGCCGCGTCGGCTGCGTCGAGCAGCCCGCGCAGCCGGTCGAGCGGGGTGAAGCGCCACTCCTCCTCGCGGCCCGATGGGCACGGCGAAGTCGGCGGACGCGTACGACGTGACCCGCGCCGAGCGGGCGTCCACGTGCGTGGGTGACGCCCATCAGCCGACGGCCCCTTCCATCTGCAGCTCGATCAGCCGGTTCAGCTCCAAGGCGTACTCCATGGGCAGCTCGCGGGCGATCGGCTCGACGAAGCCGCGCACGATCATCGCCATGGCCTCCTCCTCGGTCATCCCGCGGCTCATCAGGTAGAAGAGCTGGTCCTCGCTCACCTTCGAGACGGTGGCCTCGTGGCCCATCGACACGTCGTCCTCGCGGACGTCGACGTACGGGTAGGTGTCCGAGCGGCTGATCGTGTCGACCAGCAGGGCGTCGCAGCGCACGGTGCTCTTGGAGCCGTACGCGCCCTCCTGGACCTGCACCAGGCCGCGGTAGGAGGTGCGGCCGCCGCCGCGGGCCACCGACTTCGACACGATGCTCGAGGACGTGTGCGGCGCGCAGTGCACCATCTTGGCCCCGGCGTCCTGGTGCTGGCCCTCGCCGGCGAAGGCGACCGACAGGGTCTCGCCCTTGGCGTGCGGGCCCATCAGGAAGATCGCGGGGTACTTCATCGTCACCTTGGAGCCGATGTTGCCGTCGACCCACTCCATCGTCGCGCCCTCGTGGGCGACGGCCCGCTTGGTGACGAGGTTGTAGACGTTGTTGGACCAGTTCTGGATCGTCGTGTAGCGGACGCGGGCGCCCTTCTTCACGATGATCTCGACAACCGCCGAGTGCAGCGAGTCGGACTTGTAGATCGGCGCGGTGCAGCCCTCGACGTAGTGCACGTAGGAGTCCTCGTCGGCGATGATCAGCGTCCGCTCGAACTGCCCCATGTTCTCGGTGTTGATCCGGAAGTACGCCTGCAGCGGGATCTCGACCTTGCACGCCCTTGGGCACGTAGATGAACGAGCCGCCCGACCAGACCGCGGTGTTCAGCGCGGCGAACTTGTTGTCCCCGACCGGGATCACCGTGCCGAAGTACTCCTTGAAGAGGTCCTCGTGCTCGCGCAGGGCGGTGTCGGTGTCGAGGAAGATGACGCCGTGCTCCTCGAGGTCCTCGCGGATCTTGTGGTAGACGACTTCGCTTTCATACTGCGCGGCCACGCCGGCGACGAGGCGCTGCTTCTCGGCCTCGGGGATGCCGAGGCGGTCGTAGGTGTTCTTGATGTCCTCGGGCAGGTCGTCCCAGGACTCGGCCTGCTTCTCGGTGGACTGCACGAAGTACTTGATCGTGTCGAAGTCGATGCCGCCGAGGTCGGAGCCCCAGGTGGGCATCGGCTTCTTGCCGAACAGCCGCAGGCCCTTGAGCCGCAGGTCGAGCATCCACTGCGGCTCGTTCTTGCGCGCCGAGATGTCGCGGACGACCTCCTCGGACAGCCCGCGGCGCGCGGAGGCGCCGGCGGCGTCGGAGTCGCTCCAGCCGTACTCGTAGCGGCCGAGCCCGTCGAGCTCGGGGTGCGCGGTGGTGCTCATGCGGGGGTCCTCTCGGGGCGAGGGAGGGTGCTCGAGATGTGCCGTGGGATGTGGGTGGTGCAGACGTGGTCGCCGTGCGCGATCGTGGCCAGCCGCTGCACGTGGGTGCCGAGCAGCTCGGCGAACGCCTCGGTCTCGGCCTCGCACAGCTGCGGGAACTCGGCGGCCACGAGGGCCACCGGGCAGTGGTGCTGGCAGACCTGGGCGCCGCCGGCGGCGAGGCCTCGGCCGAGGCCAGGAAGCCCTCGGTGGTCAGGGCCGCGGCCAGCGCCTCGGCGGGGTCGGCGGCGGCGGTGACCTCGGCGGCGTGCCGCGCGACCAGCGCGGCGGCGCGGCGGCGGGCGAACTCGGTGACCGCGCCCTCGCCGCCGACCTCGGCCAGCTGGCGCAGGGCCGCCGCGGCCAGATCGTCGTAGGCCTGCGGGAACGAGCGGCGGCCGGACGTCGGTGAGCGCGAAGTAGCGGGCCGGCCGGCCGCGGCCGCGCTCGGCGGCCTGGCCGTACGGGGGGCGCTCGCGCGACTCGACCAGGCCGTCGGCGCGCAGCGCGTCGAGGTGGCGGCGGACGGCCGCCGGGGTGAGCTCAAGCCGCTCGGCGAGGGTCGCGGCGGTGGCGGGCCGTCGCCCAGCAGGGACGCGACCACCCGCTCGCGGGTGCCGGCCTCGGTCCCGCGGGCCTCGTGGGCAGCCCCGGCGATTTTCACAACGACAGTGTGACGTAATTCCCCGGTTCGGGCCAATCCTGGGCGCCGCCTAGACTCCCGCGGCGTGCAGCCCCCCGCGGTCGAGGTCACGGACCTCGCCAAGTCGTACGGCCCGGTGGCGGCCGTCGCGGGGCTGACGTTCCGGGCCGAGCGGGCCGCCGTCACCGCGGTGCTGGGGCCCAACGGCGCGGGCAAGACGACCACGCTGGAGATCTGCGAGGGCTACCGCAAGCGCGACTCGGGCCAGGTCCGGGTGCTCGGCCTCGACCCGCAGCGCGCGGGGGCCGAGCTGCGCCCGCGGGTCGGGGTGATGCTGCAGGCAGGCGGGGTCTACCCCTCGGCCCGACCCCTCGAGATGCTCCGCCACGTCGCCGCGCTCTACGCGCACCCGCTGGAGATCGGCCCGCTCGCCGACCGGCTCGGCCTGACCGCGTACGCGCGCACCCCGTACCGGCGGCTCTCGGGAGGCATGCAGCAGCGGCTCTCGCTGGCCCTCGCCCTGGTCGGCCGACCGGAGCTGGTCTTCCTGGACGAGCCGACGGCGGGCATGGACCCGCAGGCGCGGCACGCGACCTGGGAGCTGGTGGACGAGATCCGGGGCGCCGGCGTCTCCGTCGTGCTCACCACCCACCTGATGGACGAGGCCGAGCGGCTCGCCGACCACGTGGTGATCGTCGACGAGGGGCGCGTGGTGGCCGAGGGCTCCCCCGAGGCGCTCATGGCCGACGCCGGCCCGGGCGGCGGGATCCGGTTCCGGGCCCCCGCGGGCATGGACCTGGCGCGCGCTCGCCGAGGCGCTCCCCCTGGACGTGTCCGTGGTCGAGGAGCAGCCCGGCCGCTACCTCGTCGCCGGCGGCCGTCAGCCCGCAGGCCCTCGCCACGGTCACCGCGTGGTGCGCGTCGCACGGGCGTGATGCCCGAGGGCCTGGCGGTGGGCCGCCGCTCGCTCGAGGACGTCTTCTTGGACCTCACCGGCAGGCGGCTGCGATGACCGCGGATGCGGCCATGACCTCCCCGTACGCCCCGTCGCCGGCCGCGGCGCCCGCGCTCCGCCGGGTCCTCGCCCAGGCCGGCCTCGAGCTGCGCATCACGCTGCGCAACGGCGAGCAGCTGCTGCTGTCGCTGGTGATCCCGCTGGTCCTGATGGTCGCGTTGGCGCGCGGCCCGCTCACCCTCGAGGGCGGGATCGACTCCCTGGCCCCCGGCGTGCTGGCGCTCGCGGTGATGTCGTCGTCGTTCACCGGGCTGGCGATCGGCACCGGGTTCGAGCGCCGCTACGGCGTGCTCAAGCGGCTGGGAGCGACACCCCTGGGCCGCGGCGGCCTGCTGGCCGGCAAGGCGCTGGCGGTGGTCGGGACTCCAGGTCGTCCAGATCGCGCTGGTGTGCGCGGCCGCGTACGCCCTCGGCTGGCGGCCGGTGGCCTCGTGGGCGGCGGCCCTCCTCACCCTGGTGCTGGGCAGCGCGTGCTTCGCCGGGCTGGGGATGCTCATGGCCGGGGTGCTGCGGGCCGAGGCGACCCTGGCGGCCGCCAACCTGGTCTGGTTCCTGCTCGTGCTGGGCGGCGGCATCGTGGTCGCGCTCGCCGACTACCCGGCCGGGCTGCAGGGCCCGTTGGCGCTGCTGCCGTCGGCGGCGCTCGCCGAGGGGCTGCGCTCGGCCCTGGGCGGCGGCGGGCTGGACGGGCAGGCGGTGGCCGTCCTGCTGGGCTGGTCGGTGGTCGCGTACGGCCTGGCGGCGCGCACGTTCCGGTGGGACTGAGATAACTTGTTCAAACATTGTGCATCCAAACGCGGCTGACCCGCGGAATACCTGGATGACCGTCACCGACTCGGGGCGGCACCGGAACTCCAGGAGGATCACATGCGCAAGACCCTCGCCGCGGGCTCCGCGGCCGCACTCGCCACCGGCGGTCTGCTCTTCGCCGCCGCCCCCGCCAGCGCCGCCGACGCCACCGTCTCCGTGCTCCACGCCATCCCGGCCGGCGCCGGCGCCGACGTGGTCGACGTCTACGCCAACGGCGCGCTGCTCATCGACAACTTCACCCCCGGCACGCTCAAGACGGTCACCGTCCCCGCCGGGCACGTACGCCGCTGCGGTCTCCGCCGACGGCCAGCCTGCCTCGGCCGCCATCCTGACCCTGAACCAGGAGGTCCCGGCCGGCGCCAACGCCACCGTGGCGGCCTACCTCACCGCCGACGCCAAGCCGGCGATCAAGACCTTCATCAACAGCACCAAGATGTCGCCGTCGGGCCAGGGCAACCTGACCGTGCGCCACATCGCCGCGGCCCCGGTCGTGGACATCCTGGCCAACGGCGCCAAGGTCGACGCGCCTCTCCCCGCTCGCCAACGGCGAGGAGAAGCTGGCCGACCTGCCCGCGGCCACCTACAGCGCGGCCGTCGCCGCCACCGGCACCACCACCCCGGTGATCGGCCCGGCCGACGTCCCGGTCAAGGCCGGCACGACGACCATCGTGTACGCCTGGGGCAGCGCCGACCTCGGCGGCTTCAAGGTCGCGACGCAGGACGTCCAGCAGATGCCGGCGGGCGTGCCCGCGGGCGAGGCCGGCCTGGCCGACAACGGCGGGTTCCCCGCCTGGGCCCTCGGCCTGATGGCCGCCGGCGCACTCGGCGCGGTCGTTGCGACCCGCCGCCTGGCCGCCGACCGCGGCTGATCCATCGCACGCGCGGGGCCGGTGCACTCCACCGGCCCCGCGCGTCGCTTCCGTTCTCTGACCTTCCGGGGGGTGACCATGAACAGCAGCCTCGCTCCGCGCCGAAACCAGCCCGGTGCGCGCCGCGGGCGTCACCGCCGAGGAGGTGTGACGATGCAGCAGCGCCGCAACCGGTCCGTCGCCCTGCTCGCAGGCTCGCTCGCCGTGCTGGTCGTCGTGCCGGCCGCATGGGCCCTCAGCCAGCCCGAGGAGTCGGTCGGCAGCCGGCCCTCGGCCTCAGCGGCCCCCCCACCGCCTCCCCCGCCGCCCCCGAGCCCGCCGAGGCGCCCGCTCCCCTCCCGGCCGCTCCCCAGGTGGCCGGGGCGGAGGTCCCCCGGATCGGCGTCGAGGTCGCCCCGCAGCCCGACCTGCCGCTCCCCCCGCTCCCCACCCAGCTGCTCATCCCGTCCGTGCGGATCAACGCCACGGTGGCCCCCACCGGGGTGCTGGCCGACGGCCAGGTCGACGTCCCCCAGGACGCGAAGGCCGTGGGCTGGTACGAGTACGGCGTGCGCCCCGGTTGGCCGGTCGGCTCGTCCGTCATCGTCGGCCACGTCGACTCGCGGACCCAGGGTCGCGGCGCGATGTTCCCGCTCAAGGGCGTCCAGGTCGGCGACCCCGTCTCGGTGGTCCGCGAGGACGGCTCCCGGCTGGAGTACCGGATCGTCAGCCGCGAGAGCGTCGACAAGGGTGTGCTGCCCACCGGTGAGCTCTTCTCGTCGAACGGCCCCGAGCGGCTCACCCTGATCACCTGCGGCGGCGCGTACATCCCGTCGGCGGGCGGCTACCAGGAGAACGTCGTCGTGACGGCGGTGCGGGCATGAGCACGCAGACGCTCAGCCGCGCCCCCGTCGGCGGCGGTGCCGAATCCGCGCCCGGCCGGTAACGTGCGTGGGGTGATCACCCTCACCGACGAGGACATCGCCGCCGGCTTCGCCAGCGGCGATGAGCACGCGCTGGCCGAGGCCTACCAGCGCTGGTCGCCCCTGGTCTTCACGGTGGCCCTGCGCTCGCTGCGCGACCGGCAGGACGCCGAGGAGGTCGCCCAGACCGTCTTCGTGAGCGCCTGGCAGGGCCGGGCCCGATTCGACCCGTCCGCCGGCTCGCTCGCCTCGTGGCTGGTCGGCATCGCCAAGCACAAGGTGGCCGACCGGTGGGCGGCCCGGCAGCGCGAGCTGCGCGCCGTGGAGGCCGCCGAGAGCGCCGAGACGCTGGATCCCGGCGCGATCGAGTCGGACTCCGCCGACTGCATCGCCGACCGGATGCTCATCGCCGACGAGCTCGCCCGGCTGGGCGAGCCGCAGCGGCGGATCCTGGAGCTCGCGTTCTACCAAGACCTGACCCACGCCCAGATCGCCAGCGTGCTCAGCCTCCCGCTGGGCACGGTCAAGAGCCACATTCGCCGCAGCCTGGACCGGCTGCGCACCCGCCTGGAGGTGGACGGTGCAGCAGTTGCCTGACGCCAGCGCGCACCTCGACCCCGAGATCCTCTCGGTGCGCGCCCTTGGCGAGCCGGTGGTCTCGTCGTACGAGGAGGCCCATCTGGCCTCCTGCGTGCGCTGCCAAGGCGAGCTCGACCAGCTCCGCGGGGTGGTCGCGACGGCGCGGATCACCTCGCCGGCCGACGCGCCGCAGGCCCCGCCCCCCGAGGTGTGGGACCGGATCGTCGCCGAGCTCAACCTTGAGGTCGGAGCCCGCGAAGGGGCCGTTCCAGCGGCCGCCGAGCGTCTCGAACGTCGTCACCCTCCGCCCGCGCTGGCGGCGCGGAGCCGCGCTGGCCGCGGGTGCGGCGGGGCTCGTCGTCGTGGGCGTCGGACTCGGGGGGTCCATCGCAGCCCTGCGCGACGACCAGCCGGCCGCACCTCCCCCGCCGCTCGCCACGGCCGCGCTCGACCCCCTCGACACCCCCGAGGCCTCCGGGCAGGCCGACTTGGTGCAGGCTGACGCCGACCGCACCCTCGAGGTGTCGGTGGCCGGGCTCGACCCCCAGCCGGGCAGCTTCTTCGAGGTCTGGCTGTTGGACCCCACCGGCACCCGCCTGGTGAGCCTGGGCGTGCTCGAGGGCGAGAGCGGCTCGTTCCGCCTTCCCGAGACCCTCGACGTGGTCGACTACCCCGTCGTCGACGTCTCGATCGAGCCGTACGACGGCAACCCGGCTCACTCCACGGTGAGCGCCGTCCGCGGCACGCTGTCGGTCTGAGTGCGTGCCGACCCGCTCACCTTGGACTCCGGCCACCGCGCCTAGGATCGAGCCGTGAGCGCGCGACCCGTCGGCCGGTGGACCCGCCGGACGTTCCAGGCGAACCTCGTCTGCCAGATCGGCATCGTGGTGACCGGCGGCGCGGTGCGGTTGACCGGCTCGGGGCTTGGCTGCCCCACCTGGCCGGAGTGCGCACCCGGTTCGTACGCGCCGACGGTGGAGCAGGCCGAGGGCTTCCACAAGTACGTCGAGTTCGGCAACCGGATGCTCACCTTCGTGCTGGCGGTCGTCGCGATCGCCGCCCTCGCGGCCGCCTGGCGGCACCGGCCCCGCCGTCGGCCGCTCGTCCTGCTGGCCGCGGCCGTGCTGCTCGGCATCCTGGCGCAGGCAGTCCTCGGCGGCATCACCGTCCTCACCGGTCTCAACCCGGCCATCGTGGCGGCGCACTTCCTGCTGTCGATGGCCCTGATCGCGGCCGCCGCGCTGCTGCTCCACCGCTCAGCGGAGTCGTCTGACGGCCCGGCCACGAGCCTGGTCCGGCCGGAGATCCGCTGGCTGGCCCGCGCGCTCGTCGCGGTGTCCGTCGCCGTCCTCGTGCTCGGCACGGTGGTCACCGGCAGCGGGCCGCACTCGGGCGACGCCGACACGCCCGCCCGCTTCGACCTGGACCCCCAGGCGATGTCGTGGCTGCACGCCGACCTGGTGATCGCCTTCCTCGGCCTCACCGCCGCGATGATCGTGGCGCTCCGCCTAGTCGACGGCCCTGCCCTGGCCCGCAGCCGCTCCTGGCAGCTGCTGGCCATCTCGCTGGCGCAGGGGTTGCTCGGCTACACGCAGTACTTCACCGGGCTGCCCGAGATCCTGGTCGGGCTGCACATGCTCGGCGCCTGCCTGGTGTGGCTGTTCACCCTTCGCCTCGTCTTCGCGCTGTCCACGCGCGACGGCGGCGTCGGCGACGAGCCGGCCAGCGACCCCGCTGCCGCGCTGGCCGCCTAGGTCCGCACGGCCTCGGCGTAGGCCTGGCCGACCGCCCGCGCGAGGCGGGCCGGCGCCTCGGGATGGCGGTCCAGGAAGAGCGTGGGCTCGGTGAGCTCCAACTCCATCAGCGTCCAGACCCCGTCGACCCGCACCAGGTCCACCCGCGCGTAGACCAGGCCCCGCCAGCCGGGCTCGGCGGCGTCCAGCACCGCCTCGGCGGCGGCGATGAGGTCGTCGGTGAGCGGGTGGTCGCGGCTGGCGTCGCCGTGGCCGCCCTCGGTGAGCGCCGGGACCTTGCGGACCGCGTGGCTGGCCACCCCGCCGAGGATCACGGCCGAGACCTCGCCCTCGGCGTCGACGGCATCCAGATAGGGCTGGACCATCGCGTCGCGGCCGGCCTCGAGGAGCGCCGCGAGGTGCCCCTCCGCCTCGGCGCGGTCGGCGGTCAGGATGGTGTCGCGCGCCCCGGCCGAGACGGCCGGCTTGACCACCACCCGGTCGTCGAGGTCGGCGACGGTCGGCGGCGTCGCCGGGGGCGTACCACCGGGTGGGCACGACGGGCACCCCGGCCTCCTGCAGGTCGCGCAGGTAGCCCTTGTGCGTGTTGGCCTCCAGGACCGGGTACGGGTTGAGCAGCACCGATGCGGCGTCGGCCAGCCGGGCCCAGGCGAGGAACGCGTCCCGCCGCTCGGCGTAGTCCCACGGCGAACGCACCACCACGACGTCGTACGAGGCCCAGTCGACCGCGGGGTCGTCCCACCGGGCCAGCTCGACCTGCCAGCCCGCGGCCTCCAGGGCCGGGACCGCATGCGGGATGTCGAAGTCCGGGTCATCGGCGAGCGGCGTGCTGGTCACATAGGCGAGGCGGGGCATCGTCCCAGTCTGCCCGGCCGCCCCGGCGCGGCCTGCGGCGGCTCAGTCGTCGTCGCCGTCGCCGTCCGCCGAGACCCGCACCCGCTGCTCGGGCCCCGTGGCGCCGCAGGTGACCTCCACCTGCAGCCGGCTACCTCCGCCGATGAAGCGGACCTCGGCCTCGGCGGCCGGCCCGGCCTCGACCTCATCCACGGCGTACCCGGGGGCCGGGCTCCAGGCGAGCAGCCGGACCGTCCCCGCCGCGCAGGACGCCACGACCGTGCCACCGGCGGAGGAGAGGGTCGCCGTGGCGGCGGCCGGGGGCGGCGAGGGCTGGGTGGCAGTCGGCCGCGGGGTGGCGGTGGCGCCCGGGGTCGCCGTCGCCGGGGCGGTGGGCTCCGGTCCCGGGCTCGTCGCTGCGGGCGTCGGGTCCTGGCTCGGCGCGGCGGTGGCGCTCGGGGTCGCCGCCGGCTGGGTGGGCACCGGGTTCGCGCCCGCCACCGGCTCCCCCACCGCGGTCCGCACCGTCTGGATGGCCGCGAGCCCCGCGATCAGGGCGGCGAGCCCAGCGGCCACCCATAGGGCCACGAGCATCCAGGGACGGCTCATGGGGACATCGTGCCCGCTGGTGGCTTGCGGGCCGGCCAAGGCGCTCCTAAGGATCGGCTAAGGCGGCGTGCCGGCGGCGCGGTGGGCCGACGAGGACCGGCCCGCTGCCCTAGCGTGGGCGAGGTGGCAGGCCTTCTGATCGTCGAGGACGACGCGCGGATCCGCACCGCCCTGGTCCGCGCCCTCGACGAGCGCGGGCACGCGGTGGCGTCGGCGCCCGACGGGCTCTCGGCGCTTCGGGAGCTGGCGCGGGTCGCGCCCGACCTCGTGGTGCTGGACCTCGGGCTGCCCGACGTGGACGGCATCGAGCTGCTGCGCATGCTGCGCGCCGTCAACACGGTGCCGGTGATCGTGGCCACCGCTCGCGACGACGACCCCTCGATCGTGCGCGCGCTGGACGCGGGGGCCGACGACTACCTGATCAAGCCCTTCTCCGCCGAGCAGCTGGACGCCCGGATCCGCGCGGTGCTGCGGCGGGCGGCGACCCCCGAGGCCGACGCGGCGCTGGTCGTGGGCCCGCTCACGGTCGACGTGCGCGGCCGGACCGCGACCCTTGACGGCCGGACGTTGGACCTGTCCCCCAAGGAGTTCGACCTGCTGGCGTACCTCGCCGCGCGGCCGGGCACGGTCGTCAGCAAGCGCGAGCTGCTCCGCGAGGTCTGGCAGTCGGCGTACGGCGGCGCCGACAAGACCGTCGACGTGCACCTGTCCTGGCTGCGCCGCAAGCTCGGCGAGACCGCGCAGGAGCCGCGGTTCATCGCGTCGGTGCGCGGCGTGGGCGTGAAGCTGGTGGAGCCGAGCCCGTGAGGCGTCGCCTGCTGGTGGCCACGGCCGCGTCGACCGCCCTGGTGCTGCTGGCCTTCCTGGTTCCGCTGCTCGTGCTGGTGCGCCAGTCGGCCGCCGACCGCGCGGTCGCCGAGGCCACCCGCGCCGTGCAGGCCCTGGTCCCCGTCGTGGCGCTGGGCGACGACGCGTCGATCAACGCGGCCGCGGCCGCCGCTGGGGCCCAGACCCCCAGCGTGGTGACCGTCGTGCTCCCCAGCGGCGACGTGGTCGGCGAGCAGGGTGGGACGGACGCGGCATCCTCGGCCGCGGTGCAGACGGCCCAGGCCGGGGCCTCGGCCACCGCTGCAGACCGCCGACGGGGGCCGGGAGATCGCGGTGCCCGTCAGCAAGCCGGACGGCACCTGGGTCGTGCGCGCCGAGATCCCGCCGGACGAGGTCAGCCGCGGGGTCGCCTCCGCCAGCATCGCGCTGATCGCCCTGGCCGCCGCGGTCTTCGCGATGGCGATGCTCGTCGCCGACCGGATCGCCCGCTCGGTGGTGGGGCCCGCGCGGTCGGCCGCCGCGGCCGCCCATCGCCTCGCCGACGGAGACCTCTCGGCCAGGGCGGCCACCGAGGGCCCGCCCGAGATCGCCGAGGTGGGCCGCAGCCTCAATCTGCTCGGCGACCGGATCTCCGGGCTGCTGCAGGACGAGCGGGAGGCGGTCGCCGACCTGTCGCACCGCCTGCGGACCCCGGTCACCGCGCTGCGCCTGGACGCCGAGGGGCTCCCGGAGGGCCCCGGCCGTGAGCGGGTGCTGGACGACGTCGACGCCCTGTCCCGCGAGGTCGACGCGCTCATCGCCGAGGTGCGCCGGCCGGTGCGGGAGGGGGCCACGCTGACCTGTGACGCGGCCGTCGCCGTACGCGAGCGCGTGGCGTTCTGGTCGGCGCTGGCCGACGATCAGGGGCGCGCCCTCGACGCTGACCGTGGCCGTCGACCCGCTGCCCGCGCGGCTCGACCGCGCCAGCCTGGACGCGGCCCTCGACGCCCTGATCGGCAACGTCTTCGCGCACACCCCCGACGGCTCGGCTGCGGCGGTGTGGGCCGGGCGCGATGCCGCCGGGCTGGTGGCGGTGCGGGTCGAGGACTCCGGCCCGGGCATCGCGCCCGAGGCGCTGGCCCGGGGCGCCAGCGGCGCCGGGTCGACCGGGCTGGGCCTCGATATCGCCCGCCGCGCCGCCGAGGCCGCCGGCGGCGGGCTGCTGGTGCGGCCGCGGCCCGGGGGCGGCTCCGTGGTCGAGCTGCGGCTGGGAGCCAGCCCGCCCCAGCCAGCCTGACCCCCACCCGCCACGCCCACCCCGGTGATCCCGCCCCGCGCCAACCTGCTTGATCAACCCACCCTCAGGCGGGGTTGATCAAGCAGGTTCGGTCACCTGGCGTGGGTCAGCCGTGGTTCGGGCCGTGCTCCGAGCCGCTGTCGTCGGAGCCGCTGTCGTCCGAGCCGCTGTCGTCCGAGCCGCTGTCGTCCGAGCCGCTGTCGTCCGAGCCGCTGTCGTCGGAATCGTCCGCGCTGTTGTCGTCCGCGCTGTCGTCGTCGGTGGCATCCGCCGACGGCGACGACGTCCCGGCGGGGGCGCCCTGAACCCGGCGGTCGTCCCCCGGCTCGAAGCGCTGGTCACGGGGCAGGTCGCGCCCGCTGAGCGGGGTGCCGGAGTCCTCCGGGCTGGGCTGGGCGCTCGGGGTTGCGTCCGGGGTTGCCGCCGGCGAGGCGGCATCGGTCGGCGCCGGCGCGGGGGTCGCGTCGATGCCGCGGTCGTCGCCGGGCTCGACCCGGGTGTCGCGCGGGTTGAGGCCGCCGCGGTCATCCGGGGCGGCCGTGGCGGCGGCCGCCGCGAGTGCGGCGCCGGAGCCGACCACGGCGAGCGTGGCGACGATGACGGTGACGGTGCGGGAGATGCGCATGGGGTCCTCCTGTGGGGGGTGGGTCGGTCAGGTCCCACCGTGCAGGAGCGCCCGATCAACGCGGCGCTAGCCCAGTCCTAAGGCCAGCCCCCGCCATTTCTGCTTGATCAACCCGGAGGGGCGGGTGGTCAACCCGGAAGGGGGCAGGCGTCAGCCGAGGATGACGGGGTCGACGGCGACGGCGACGAAGAGCAGCGTGAGGTACGTGATCGACCCGTGGAACAGCCGCATCGGCTTCGGGGGCTGGCCCCGGCGCACCCGCCAACCCATGGCGTGGGCCTCGTACAGGAACCAGCCGCCGGCGAGCACGGCCGTGGACGCGTAGATCCACCCGGTGGGGGCGACGGGCCACAGCAGCAACGAGACGGCCACCATCGCCCAGGAGTAGACGATGATCTGCTTGGTGACGGTCTGCGCCGCGGCCACCACGGGCAGCATCGGCACCCCGGCCGCGGCGTAGTCGTCCTTGAAGCGCAGCGACAGCGGCCAGTAGTGCGGCGGCGTCCACAGGAACACCACGCCGAAGAGGATCAGCGCGGCCCAGCCCACCGTGCCGGTCACGGCCGACCAGCCGATGAGCACCGGCATGCACCCGGCCGCGCCGCCCCACACGATGTTCTGCGGGGTGCGGCGCTTGAGCCCCAGGGTGTAGACGAAGACGTAGAACGCGATGGCGGCCAAGGTCAGCGCCGCCGACACCGGGTTGACCAGCAAGGCCATCCACGCCACCGACAGCACGCCCGAGCACGCCGCCGAACACCAGCGCCTCGCGCGGGCTCACCTCGCCGGTGACCAGGGGACGGCCCGAGGTGCGGTGCATCAGCACGTCGATGTCGCGGTCGAGGTAGCAGTTCAGCGTGTTGGCGCTGGCCGCCGCGAGCGTCCCGCCGACGAGCGTCGCCACGACCAGGCCGAGCGGCGGCAGCCCCCGCTCGGCCAAGATCATGGTCGGGATCGTGGTGACGAGGAGCAGCTCGATGATCCGCGGCTTGGTGAGCGCGACGTACGCCTTGACCGTCGCGCCGACGCCCCGGCGGGCGCGGGCGACCTGGACCTCGTCATGCGCCGACGCCGAACCCGCGGGGGGTCGGGGATCCACGGCGGTCACACGCACCTCGGCGGCTGGGCGGGCTCGGGAGACGGCGCCGCAAGGGCACCGAAGCAGCCCCACTCTAGCCGGTAGGCTCGCGGGGCCCGGCCCGCTGTACGGGCCTCTCCGTCCGCCCGCCAGCCCGACGAGGACCTCTGTGAGCGCCCCGACCGCCCTGACCTGGACCGACCTCGACCAGCGCGCGGTGGACACCGCCCGGGTCCTCGCCATGGACGCGGTGGAGCGGGTGGGCAACGGCCACCCCGGCACCGCGATGAGCCTGGCGCCTGCGGCGTACCTGCTGTTCCAGCGGTTCATCCGCCACGATCCCGCCGACCCGTCCTGGCTCGGCCGCGACCGCTTCGTGCTGTCGTGCGGCCACTCCAGCCTCACGCTGTACATCCAGCTCTACCTGTCCGGCTACCCGCTGTCGCTCGACGACCTGCGGTCCTTTCGCACCTGGGGCAGCCAGACCCCCGGACACCCCGAGTACGGCCACACCGCCGGCGTCGAGACCACCACCGGCCCGCTGGGCCAGGGCGTGGCGACCGCCGTGGGCATGGCGATGGCCGCCCGCCGCGAGCGCGACCTGCTCGACCCGGAGGCGCCCGAGGGCGCCAGCCCGTTCGACCACCTGATCTGGGTGCTGGCCTCCGACGGCGACCTGCAGGAGGGCGTCTCGGCCGAGGCCTCCTCGCTGGCCGGGCACGCAGGCGCTCGGCAACCTGGTGGTCATCTGGGACGACAACCACATCTCGATCGAGGGCGACACCGCGATCGCCTTCACCGAGGACACCGTCGCGCGCTACGCCGCGTACGGCTGGCACGTGCAGCGCGTGGCGCGCGCCGAGGACGGCAGCGTCGACGTCGAGGTCGCTGGCCGCGGCGCTCGAGGCCGCGCGGGCGGAGACGGCCCGGCCGTCGTTCATCGCGCTGGAGACGATCATCGCCTGGCCCGCGCCGACGCTGCAGAACACCGGCAAGTCGCACGGCTCGGCGCTCGGGGCCGACGGAGGTCGCGGCCACCAAGGAGATCCTCGGCTTCGACCCCGCCGAGTCCTTCGCCGTCGCCGACGACGTGCTGGCCCACACCCGCCAGGTCGCCGACCGCGGCGCCGCGGCCCACGCCGCGTGGGACGCCGACCTCGCCGCCTGGCGCACGGCCCAACCCGAGCGCGCCGCGCTCCTCGACCGGCTGCTCGCCCGGGCGCTGCCGGACGGCTGGACCGAGCGCCCTGCCGACGTGGTCCCCCGCCGACGCCCCCAAGGGCGTCGCCACCCGGGTGGCCTCGGGCGACGTGCTCTCGGCGCTGGCCGACGTGCTGCCCGAGCTGTGGGGCGGCTCCGCCGACCTGGCGGGGTCCAACAACACCTCGATGAAGGGCGCCGCCTCGTTCCTGCCGGGCGTCCCGCAGGGCCGCACCGTGCACTACGGCATCCGCGAGCACGCGATGGGCGCGGCCATGAACGGCATCGCGCTGCACGGGCCGCACCCGGCCGTACGGCGGCACCTTCCTGGTCTTCTCCGACTACATGCGCGGCGCCGTGCGGCTGGCCGCGCTGATGGGCGTCCCCGTCACCTACGTCTGGTCGCACGACTCGATCGGGCTGGGCGAGGACGGCCCCACGCACCAGCCGGTCGAGCACCTGTGGGCGCTGCGGGCGATCCCGGGCCTGTCGGTCGTGCGGCCCGCCGACGCCAACGAGACCGCCGCGGCCTGGCAGGTCCTGCTGGAGCGCGACCGCGGGCCGGTGGCCCTCGCGCTCACCCGGCAGAACGTCCCCGTCCTCGACCCCGCGGACGTCTCGGCCGACCAGGTGCGCCGGGGGGCGTACGTGCTCTCCGACCACGGCGGGCAGCCGGACGTGATCCTGATCGCCACCGGCTCAGAGGTGCAGCTCGCCGTGGCTGCCGCCGCGGTCATGCGCGGCGAGGGGCTGCGGGTGCGCGTCGTCTCCGCGCCGTGCCTGGAGTGGTTCGCCGAGCAGGACGACGCCTACCGCGAGTCGGTCCTCCCGGCTGCCGTCCGCGCGCGGGTGTCGGTGGAGGCCGGCGTCACCCAGGGCTGGCCCGCGTACGTCGGCGACGCGGGCCGCTCGGTCGGGCTCGACCACTTCGGCGCCTCGGCCGACCACCAGCGGCTCTACAGCGAGTTCGGCATCACGGCCGACGCAGTGGTCGCCGCCGCCCGCGATTCCCTCAAGCGCGCGGCCGGTCCCGCCCGCTAGCCAGCCCGACCCCGCCCGATCCCCCGCCGGGGGCATCAGCCAAGGAGGCCCCATGCCCGACCCGAACGCCCCGCTGGCCGCGCTCGCCGACGCCGGGGTGTCGATCTGGCTGGATGACCTCTCCCGCGCCCGCCTGGAGTCCGGCGGCCTGGCCGCCCTGATCCGCGACCGCCACGTCACGGGCGTCACGACGAACCCCACCATCTTCGCCAAGGCGCTCGCTCAGGCCGGCCCGTACGCCGCGCAGCTGCGCGACCTGGCGGTGCGCGGTGTCGGGGTCGAGGAGGCGGTGCGCGCGCTCACGACGTACGACGTCCGGTGGGCCTGCGACGTGCTGGCCGGGGTCGCCGCCGCCAGCGACGGCCTCGACGGGCGCGTCTCGATCGAGGTCGACCCCCGGCTCGCGCGCGACGGCGCCGCCACCCTCGCCGAGGCGCGCGCCCTGTGGTGGGCGGTCGACCGGCCGAACCTGCTCATCAAGATCCCGGCCACGGTCGAGGGGCTGCCGGCGGTCACCGCGTGCCTGGCCGAGGGCATCTCGGTCAACGTCACCCTCATCTTCGCCCTGGACCGCTACCGCGCCGTGCTCGACGCGTGGCTGTCCGGCCTGGAGGCCGCCGCGGCGGCCGGGCGCGACCTGGCCGGCATCGCCAGCGTCGCCTCGTTCTTCGTCAGCCGGGTCGACACCGAGGTCGACACCCGGCTGGACCGCATCGGCAGCCCCGAGGCGGCCGCCCTCAAGGGCACGGCGGCGATCGCCAACGCCCGCCTCGCGCACGAGGCCTTCGCCGAGGTGATAGCCGGTCCGCGGTGGGCGGCGCTGGCCGCCTTGGGCGCCCGGCCGCAGCGCCCGCTGTGGGCCTCGACCGGCGTCAAGGACCCCGCGTACGACGACACCCGCTACGTCGTCGACCTGGTCACCTCCGGCACCGTCAACACGATGCCGGAGGCCACGCTGGACGCCGTCGCCGACCACGGCCGGGTGCGCGGCGACACCGTGGCCCCCGAGCATGCCCGCGCGCACGCCGCGCTGGCGGCGCTTGCCGCGGTCGGCATCGACTACGCCGACGTGGTCGCCGTGCTCGAAGACGAGGGCGTGAGCAAGTTCGAGGACTCATGGGGTGAGTTGCTCGAGAGCGTCAAGCGGGCGCTGGAGTCCGCCGGAACCGAGTCGACAGGAGCACACGCATGAGCGGCATGACCGGGGTCGTGGTCGGGGTCTCCCCCGATTGGCAGGGCCGGGTGGACTCCGCGCGGGCGTCGGTTCGCGAGTCGGGGATCCTGGCCGCACTGGCCGCCCGCGACCCCTCCGCTTGGGGGCCCGCCGCGCAGGCCGAGGCCTCGATCCGGCTCGGCTGGCTGGACGCCCCCGAGCGCTCGCGGGCCACCCTGCCCGAGCTGGCCGAGCTGCTCGCCACCTGCCGCGCGCGGGGCCTCGACCGCGTGGTGCTGGCCGGCATGGGCGGGTCCTCGCTGGCCCCCGAGGTGATCGCCGCGGTGGACGGCGCCGAGCTGGTCACCCTGGACAGCACCGATCCCAGCCAGGTCCGGGCCGCCTTGTCGGGCGACCTGTCCCGCACGGTGGCGGTGGTGAGCAGCAAGAGCGGCGGCACGATCGAGACCGACAGCCACCGCCGGGCGATCGCCGGGGCCTTCGAGGCCGCCGGGCTGTCTCCCGCCCTGCAGATGGTGGTCGTGACCGACCCCGGCTCGCCCTTCGCCGCCCTGGCCGCCGAGGCGGGCATCACGACGGTGCTCGCCGACCCGAACGTCGGCGGCCGCTACAGCGCGCTCACGGCCTTCGGCCTCACCCCCACCGCGCTGGCCGGGGTCGACCCGGCCGCGCTGCTGGCCTCCGCCGCGCGCGCGCAGGCCGCGGAGGACGCCGGCGAATCCGCGGGCGCGGCGCTGGGCGCCGTCCTCACCGCCGCCGTCGCGGACGGCCGCGACAAGCTGGTCGTGTGGGCCGACCCGGCGACGCACCCGGGGTTCGGCGACTGGGCCGAGCAGCTGGTGGCCGAGTCCACCGGCAAGGACGGGGTCGGCCTGCTCCCCGTGGTGGTGTCCTCGACGCAGGCGCCCGAGTGGCGGTCCCCGGCCGTCGACGTGATCCGGGTCGCGATCGGGGCCGGCGCAGGCTCCGGCGCCGACGCCTGGACGGACGGCCCGCTCGGGGGGCTCTTCTGGGTGTGGGAGCACGCCACGGCGGTCGTCAGCCGGCTGCTGCACATCGACCCGTTCAACCAGCCGAACGTCCAGGAGTCCAAGGACCTCACCGGCCGGCTCCTGCAGCGCTGGGAAGGCGAGGGGGCCCTCCCCGCGGAGGCCGGACGCCGCCGTGGACGGCCCGATCGAGATCCGCGCCGCTGGCGGGCTGGCCCTCACCGGGTCCTCGCTCGACGACGCCCTTCGGTCGCTTGCGGCGGCGGTGCCCGAGGGCGGCTACCTCGCGGTGATGGCCTACCTGGACCGCCACGCCGAGGCGGCCGCCGCCGACCTGCGCGACGGCCTGGCGGCGCTGTCCGGGCGCCCGGTCACCTTCGGCTGGGGCCCGCGCTTCCTGCACTCGACCGGGCAGTACCACAAGGGCGGGCCGCAGACCGGGGCCTTCCTGCAGATCACGGGCGCCGTCGAGCGAGGACCTCGAGGTGCCGGGACGGCCGTGGACGTTCGCCACCCTGTGCGCCGCGCAGGCGGCCGGCGACCGCGAGGCGCTCGCCGGACGGGGTCGACCCGTGCTGCACCTGCACCTGCGCGACCGCGCGGCCGGGCTGGCCGCGCTCGCCGAGGCCCTCACCCGCGTCGGTTCGCAGGCGCCGTGACCGAACCGGCCGGCGCCCGGCCCAACCCGCTGCGCGACCCGCGCGACCTGCGGCTGCCGCGGGTCGCGGGGCCGTGCGGGCTGGTGATCTTCGGGGTCACCGGGGACCTCTCCCGCAAGAAGCTGATGCCCGCGGTGTACGACCTGGCCAACCGCGGGCTGCTTCCGCCGAGCTTCGCGCTGACCGGGTTCGCCCGCCGGGACTGGGCGGACCAGGACTTCATGCAGGTGGTCCACGACTCGGTCCGCGAGCACGCCCGCACCGAGTTCCGCGAGGACGTCTGGGACCAGCTGTGCGAGGGGCTGCGCTTCGTGCCCGGCGACTTCTCCGACGACGAGGCCTTCGAGACCCTGCGCCGCACCATCGAGGAGCTCGACGCCTCGCGCGGCACCGGTGGCAACCACGCGTTCTACCTGTCGGTGCCGCCGAAGTTCTTCCCCGACGTGATCGGCCAGCTCAAGAAGCACGGGCTGGCCGAGTCGCGGCCCGGCGCGTGGCGGCGGGTCGTCATCGAGAAGCCGTTCGGCCGCGACCTCGCCTCCGCCGAGGCGCTCAACCGCACGGTCGGCGAGGTCTTCGACTCCGGGTCGGTCTTCCGGATCGACCACTACCTGGGCAAGGAGACCGTCCAGAACATCCTCGCCCTGCGCTTCGCCAACGAGCTCTTCGAGCCGATCTGGAACTCCAACTACGTCGACCACGTGCAGATCACGATGGCCGAGGACGTCGGGATCGGCGGCCGCGCCGGCTACTACGACGGCATCGGCGCCGCCCGCGACGTGATCCAGAACCACCTGCTCCAGCTGCTCGCCCTCACGGCGATGGAGGAGCCGGTCTCCTTCGCGGCCACCGCCGTGCGGCTGGAGAAGGAGAAGGTGCTCTCCGCCGTCCGGCTGCCCGTCGGACCTCTCCACCGCGACCGCCCGCGGGCAGTACGCCGCGGGCTGGCAGGGCGGGGTCCAGGTGCCCGGCTACCTCGACGAGGACGCCATCCCGGCCGACTCGCGCACCGAGACGTACGCCGCGCTTCGGCTGGAGATCGACACCCGCCGCTGGGCCGGGGTGCCGTTCTACCTGCGCACCGGCAAGCGGCTGGGCCGTCGGGTGACCGAGGTCGCCGTCGTCTTCAAGCGCGCGCCGCACCTGCCGTTCGAGTCCACCGCCACCGAGGAGCTCGGGCAGAACGCGCTGGTCATCCGGGTCCAGCCGGACGAGGGCCTGGCCCTGCGCTTCGGCTCCAAGGTGCCGGGCACCCACATGGAGGTGCGCGACGTCACGATGGACTTCGCGTACGGCGAGTCGTTCACGGTGTCGAGCCCCGAGGCGTACGAGCGGCTCATCCTCGACGTGCTGATCGGCGAGGCGCCGCTCTTCCCGCGGCACGAGGAGGTCGAGCAGTCCTGGCGGATCCTCGACCCGGTCGAGGAGTACTGGGCCGAGCACGGCGCGCCCGACGCGTACCCGGCCGGCACGTGGGGCCCGGCGAGCGCCGACGCGATGCTCGCCCGCGACGGACGCGCCTGGAGGCGGCCGTGACCACCGCCGACCGGAGGTCGCCATGATCACCGACCTGCCGGACACCAACGCCGGCCAGATCGCCGCCGCCCTGGTGTCGGCCCGGCACACCGCGGGGGTCCCGGCCGTCGGCATGGTGCTGACCTTCGTCATCGTGGCCGACGAGAGCACGCACTACGACGCCCAGCGGGCCGCGCTCGAGGCCGCCCGCGAGCACCCCTGCCGGATCCTTGTCGCGATCCTGCGCGGAGGCGCCGGCGCTCCTCGCCTGGACGCCGAGGTGCGCTTCCTCGGCGACTCCGGCCCCGGCGAGACCGTGGTCATGCGCATGCACGGCGAGCTCGCCGCTCACGCGGAGTCCGTGGTCCTCCCGCTGCTGCTCCCGGACGCGCCCGTCGTGGTGTGGTGGCCCGGCGAGCCGCCCCCGGTGCCCTCGCGAGACCCGATCGGGCGGCTGGCCCGCCGCCGGGTCACCGACGCCGCGGCCGGCGCCGATCCGGCCGCCGAGCTGGAGCAGCGCCAGGCCGGCTACGAGCCCGGCGACACCGACCTGGCCTGGACCCGGGTGACGGCCTGGCGCACGCTGATCGCGGCCATGTTCGACCAGCCGACCGGCGAGGTCTCCGCGGGCTCGGTCGAGTGCCAGCCCGGCAGCCCGAGCGCCGAGCTGCTCGCCCGCTGGCTGCAGCGCTGCCTCGGGGCGCCGATCGCCCGCGTCGACTCCGCCGGGCCCGGGATCACCGGGGTGCGCTTCACCACCGCCGACGGCCCGATCACCGTGCTGCGCCCCGACGGCCGGGTGGCCACGATCAGCCGGCCTGGCCAGCCCGATCGGCAGGCGGCCCTGCGCGCCCGCGAGACCGCCGAGATCATCGCCGAGGAGATGCGCCGGCTCGACCCCGACGAGGTGTACGGCGACGTGCTGCTGTCGGCCGCGGCCGAGAGGAGCGCCGAGTGAAGCCGCCCGAGGTCTTCGTCCACCGCGACGCGACGCTGCTCGCGCGGGCGGCCGCCGCCCGGCTCGTCACCCGCCTCGTCGACGCGCAGTCGGGCGGGGCGGTCCCCCAGCTGGTTCTCACCGGCGGGCGCAGCGGTGGCGCGCTGCTGGCCGAGATCGCCGCGTCGCCGGCGCGCGACGCCGTCGACTGGGCGCGCGTCGAGGTCTGGTGGGGCGACGAGCGGTACCTGCCCGCGGGCGACCCGGAGCGCAATGAGACCCAGGCGCGGGCCGCGCTGCTCGACCTGGTGGGGGTGGACCCGTCCCGGGTCCACCCGATGCCGGCGTCCGACGCGGGCCACGCCAGCGCGGAGGACGCCGCGGCCGCGTACGCCGACCTGCTCCGCCGGGCCGCCCAGCCGCAGGACCGGGTGGGGGTGCCGGCCTTCGACGTCGTCCTGCTTGGGCTCGGCGAGGACGGCCACGTCGCGTCGGTCTTCCCCGAGTCCCCGGCGCTGCACGACGAGCGGACGGTCGTCGCGGTCCGCGGCGCGCCGAAGCCGCCGCCGACCCGGATCACCCTGACGCTGCGCGCGCTCGGGCCAGGCCCGCGAGGTGTGGCTGCTGGCCTCGGGAGAGGGCAAGGCCCGCGCCGCCGTGCTGGCGCTGTCAGAGGCCGGGGCCTACCAGATCCCGGCGGCCGGAGCGCGCGGGCGCTCCCGCACGCTGATGCTGCTCGACCAGGCGGCCGCCGCGCGGCTGCCGAAGGGATTGGACCGACGCGCGAGCTCCTAGCCCGCGGCCCGCGGGTGCGTCGGTCAGGCGCCGCGCAGCTTGCTGAGCGCCTCGTCGAGGATCGCGGCGCCGTCGGTGTCGTTGCGCCGCTCCTTCACGTACGCCAGATGCGTCTTGTAGGGCTCGTTCTTGGGCGGCGACGGGGGGTTCTCGCGGTCGCGGCCGGCCGGCAGCCCGCAGCGCGGGCAGTCCCACGTCTCCGGGATCGCGGCCTCGTCGGAGAACGAGGGCCGGGACTCGTGGCCCTTGGCGCACCAGAACGACACCCGGTGCCGCGGCGCCGAGTCGCCGCGCTCGGCCTCGCCCATCGGGCCGGCGCCGACCCGGCTGCCCTTGATTGCGCTGCCACTGGCCACAGGTGCTCCTCGAACTCGTCAGACGGGGGATGTGCGGCCGCAGGGCGGCTCGGGGGTCGGGTGTCTAGATGATGATGCCGAGCGCGACGACGCAGGCGATCCAGACGACGCCCAACGCGATCGTGATGCGGTCCAGGTTGCGCTCAGCGGCGGCCGAGCCGCCGTAGCTGGTCGAGATGCCGCCGCCGAACATGTCGGAGAGCCCGCCGCCCTTGCCCTTGTGCAGGAGCACCAGGGCGATCAGCAGCAGGCTGGTGATGGCGAGCAGCACGGCCAGGATCGCGGTGGCGATGGTCACGCAATGGTCCTCTCGTCAACGGCGCGCCGCCCGCGGCGCCCCGCAGGAGCATACGCCCCCACTCCCCGCGGCGATCACGGAGACTTCGACGCCGCCGGCCGCACCGCGAGCACGGCGAGGTCGGCCTGGCCGTAGAAGGGGTGGGCGAAGGCATTGGCGACCCGGGAGCCCACCAGCTGTCGGGTCGTGTCGAACACCAGCGGCACCAGCAGCGCCCGCTCCACCACGAACGAGTTCACGGCCGCCCAGGCCTCGGCCTGCGCGTCGCCCTCGGGCGCGGCCCAGGCGGCGTCGATCAGCCCCTGCAGCTCGGGGTCGGCGAACTGCGAGAGCACCCGGTTGCCGATCGGCTGAATCTGCGCCGGCGCGAACAGCGGCGGCAGGATGGCGCTGGCCGAGGCCCAATCCGGCGTCCACCCCGCGAGCGTCAGGGATCCCTGGTCGGCGGCGACCCCGACCGCCGGGTAGTACGGACCGCGTGATCGGGCGCAGCGTGACCGCGATCCGCGCCTCGGCGAGTGCCGCCTTGATGGTCTCGGCGGCCTGGTCGCCCTGCGGGTGAGGCCGGGTAGTCGAGGGTGAGCGAGACATTCGTGGCCCCGGCCTCCGCGAGCAGGACCTTGGCCGCCTCGGCGTCACCCTGCGGCGGGATGTCGGCGAAGGCGTCGACGCCCCCGCCGCCCGGCAGCGACGGCGGCACGGCCCCGTCCGCGTACGGGCCCCAGCGCCTCGCCCCCGTACACCGCGCGCCAGGCCTCGCGGTTGACGGCCGTGACGATCGCCGCCCGGACCTTCTCGTCGGTCACCTTCGTCGTGTTGACGGCCAGGTAGCGGACCTGGCCGGTCGGAGCGCTCACCAGCCGCGGCTTGACCGACTTGGTGTCCAACGCGACCGAGAGCGCCTCGGCTCCCAGCGAGGAGTTGGCCATGATCGAGGCCTGGTCGGCGGGCGCGTCGGCGAGCAGGCGGGTGGTGATCGCGGCCGGGTCGAGGCCGGAGACCACGACCACGCGGTCTGGGTAGGCGCGGCGGACCTGGTCGGTGTCGCGGTCCCACGCGTCGTTGCGCTCGAGGGTGAGCCCGCTCGACGGGGTCGTACGCGGCGAGCCGGTACGGCCCGGTGGCGACCACGTGGGCGTCGTAGTTGGCGCCGCCGGTGTCGGGGTCCTGGTCCACCGCCTTCGGCACCGGCGCGAAGGCGGGCCGCGCAACGACCGCGTCGAAGTCCGGGACCGGCTGGCTCAACCGGAAGGTGATGGCCCGCCCCTCGCAGGACACCGCCCGGTCGAAGGCGGCGAGGTCGTTGCCCTGGGTGACGTACGGGCCCAGGTAGCGCGGGCGCTCCCTGGGCGTCGCGGGCGACGGCGAGGTACTCCACGGCGTCGTCCGGCTCCGGACACCACATCGGTGGCGAAGGCGCGGGACACGCCGTACCGGACGTCCTCGCACGTCACGGGGGCGCCGTCCTGCCAGGTGACGCCCTCCTTGAGGGTCCACGTCCACTCGGTGAAGTCCGCGTTGGGCGTGCCGGTGTCGGTGGCGAGGTCCGCGACGATCCGGGTGCCGCCGGGGGTCGGCTCCGCGGCGTACGTGGTGAGCGTGCGCGTCAGCAAGCGGGTGACGACGTTGACGGCCGGCAGGGCGACGACCCGTTGGGGGTCGAGGTGGTCGATCGGGTCGACCGCCAGCAGGGTGAGGGTGCCGCCGGCCTCGCCGCTGATCGGGTCGACGGGCGCGCTGTCGCCGCCGGTGCACCCGGCCAGCGCCAGCGCGGCCGCGACCGCCAGGGCCGCGGTGACCCGCGGAGTCGTGCCAGCCAACGTTCCCCGTGCCCTTCCTGGTGCCCGCGGCCGCTCACGCGCCGGGCGACTCGACCGTCTGCATCGTCTCGGCGAAGTGGCAGGCGCTCGGATGGTGGGTGCCGGGGCGCTCGATCAGCGCGGGCTCGTCGGTCTTGCAGATGTCCTGGACCTTCCAGCAGCGGGTGTGGAAGCGGCAGCCGCTGGGCGGGTTGGCCGGGCTGGGGACGTCGCCCTGCAGGACGATCCGGTGGCGGCCCTCGCGGCCCTCCGGGTTCGGCACCGGCACGGCGGACAGCAGGGCCTGGGTGTACGGGTGCACGGGCCGCTCGTAGATCTGCTGCTCGTCGCCGTACTCGACGAGCTTGCCGAGGTACATCACGCCGACGCGGTCGGAGATGTGGCGGACCACCGACAGGTCGTGGGCGATGAAGAGGTAGGCCAGGCCGAACTCGTCCTGCAGGCTGTCCAGCAGGTTCATCACCTGCGCCTGGACCGAGACGTCCAGGGCCGAGACCGGCTCGTCGCAGACGATGATCTCGGGCTTGAGCGCGAGCCCGCGGGCGATGCCGATGCGCTGGCGCTGCCCGCCGGAGAACTGGTGCGGGTAGCGGTTGATGTGCTCGGGGTTGAGCCCGACCACCTCGAGCAGGTCCTGCACCATCTTGCGGCGGTCGCCCTTGGGCGCCACCTCGGGGTGGATCTCGAAGGGCTCGCCGACGAGGTCGCCGACCGTCATCCGCGGGTTCAGCGAGGAGTACGGGTCCTGCATCACGATCTGGATGTGCCGCCGCATCGCCTGGAACGGCTTGCCCTTGAGCGCGAAGATGTCCTGGCCGCGGTACTTGACCTCCCCCGCGGTCGGCGTCTCCAGCGCCATGAGCAGCCGGCCGAGGGTGGACTTGCCGCAGCCGGACTCGCCGACGATGCCCAGCGTCTCGCCCTTGCGCAGCGTGAAGGAGACCCCGTCGACGGCCTTGACGTCGCCGATCTTCTTCTTGAAGACGATCCCCTGCGTGAGCGGGAAGTACTTGGTCAGGTCGCTGACCTCGAGGACGACCTCGTCAGTTGGAGCCATCACGGACCACCTCCCAGAAGTGGCAGGCGCTGGCGTGGCCCTCGGCCACGACGTGCTCGTCGGGGACGTCGGTGCGGCAGATGTCCTGGGCGTACGGGCACCGCGGGTTGAAGGCGCAGCCCGGCGGGATCTTGGTGAGGTTGGGCGGCAGCCCCTTGATCGCGTACAGCGTCTCGCCCTTGCTGTCGATCGAGCGGGATCGAGGCGATCAGGCCCTCGGTGTACGGGTGCGCGCGGCCGGGCGTAGATCTCGCTCGACCGGGGCCCGCTCGACGATCCGCCCGGCGTACATGACCGCGATCTTGTCGGCGACGTCGGCCACCACGCCGAGGTCGTGCGTGATCAGGATCAGCCCCATGTTGAGCTCGCGCTGCAGGTCCTTGAGCAGCTCCATGATCTGGGCCTGCACGGTCACGTCGAGGGCCGTGGTGGGCTCGTCGGCGATGAGCACGTCCGGGTCGAGCGCGATGGACATCGCGATCATGATGCGCTGGCGCATGCCGCCGGAGAACTGGTGCGGGTAGTCGTTGACCCGCTCCTTGGCGGCCGGGATGTTGACCAGCTCCATCAGCTCGATGGCCTTCTTCTTGGCGTCCTTCTTGCTCATCCCGCGGTGCACGCGGAACATCTCGCCGATCTGGTCGCCGACGGTGAAGACCGGGTTCAGCGAGGAGAGCGCGTCCTGGAAGATCATCGCGATCTTCTCGCCGCGGTAGGTGCGCCGCTCCTTCTCCGGCAGGGTCAGCAGGTCGGTGCCGCGGAAGATCACCTTGCCGCCGGACACCTTGCCCGGCGGGCTGTCGACGATGCCCATGATGGCCTGGGCGGTCACCGACTTGCCGGAGCCGGACTCGCCGAGCACGGCCAGCGTCTCGCCCTCGGCGAGCGTGTAGCTCACGCCGTTGACCGCCCGCGCCACGCCCTCGCGGGTGTGGAACTCGACCTGCAGGTCCTGCACGTCGAGCAGCAGCGGCCCGGGCGAGGCGTCGGCCTCGCCCGGCTGCATGTCGATGAGGGTCACTGAGGTTCCTCGCCGGGTCAGCGGAGCTTGGGGTCGAAGGCGTCGCGGACGGCGTCGCCGAACATGATGAAGGCCAGCACGGTCAACGACAGGAACGCCGCCGGGAAGAGCAGCATGTGCGGGGCGGCCCGGAAGTACTGCTGGGCGTCGGCGATCTGGATCCCCCAGCTGATCGCCGGCGGCTGCAGGCCCAAGCCCAGGAAGGACAGCGTCGCCTCGGCGCCGATGAAGCCGCCGAGCGAGATGGTCGCGACGACGATCACCGGGCCGACCGCGTTGGGCATGACGTGCTTGCGGATGATCCGGTTGGGCTTGGCCCCCAGCGCCTTGGCCGCCTGCACGTAGTCGGACTGCTTGGTCTGGATCACCGTCGAGCGCATGATGCGCGCCATCAGCGTCCAGCCCAGGACGGCGATCGAGGTGGCCACCACCAGGACCTGCTGGGTCTGGGACTGCCCCGGGGGGAACGAGGTGAGGAACAGGATGCCGCCCAGCAGCAGCGGGATCGCGAAGAAGATGTCGACGACGCGCGAGATGACCGTGTCGATCTTCCCGCCGTAGAACCCGGCGAGGACCCCGGCGAGGACCCCCAGGATGAGCGAGAAGGTCGTCGTGGCGATGCCGACCATGATCGAGGCGCGCGCGCCGTAGACCGCCCGGGCGTAGACGTCGCGGCCCTGCACGTCGTAGCCGAACCAGGCCCCCGACTCCGGTGGCTGCCGGCTGAGCTCGAGGTTGGTCAGCGTCGGGTCCTTGGCGGTGAACAGCCCGGGGAAGATCGCCATCGTGACGAAGAACGCCATCAGCACGACCGAGATCCAGAAGATCGGGTTGCCGCGCAGCTCCTCGAAGGCGTCGCGGCGCAGGGAGCGCGGCTTCTCCTTCTTGCCGGCGGGGTCGAGGTAGGGATCCGACGGCTCCACCTCGGGGCTCTGGTCGAAGGGGCCCTTGAGCTGCCCCACCTCGCTGGCCGACTCGTACGTGCGCGCCCATGGCTGCGCTGGCGGACGGATCACTCATAGCGGATCCTCGGGTCGAGGTAGGCGTACAGGAGGTCGACGAGCAGGTTGACGATCAGGAACACCAGGACCAGCAGGGTGACGATCGTCGTCGTGGTCGCGCCCTCGCGGGCCCGGATCGAGCGGAAGGTCAGCCCGCCGATCCCGTTGATGTTGAAGATGCCCTCGGTCACGATCGCGCCGCCGAGCAGGGCGCCGAAGTCGGCCCCGATGAAGGTCACCACGGGGATCAGCGAGTTGCGCAGCGCGTGCTTGCCGATGATGCTGCGACGCGGCAGGCCCTTGGCCGTCGCGGTGCGCACGTAGTCGGACCGCACGTTCTCCACCAGGCTCGTCCGGGTCAACCGGGCGACGTAGGCCAGCGACAGGCTGGCCAGGACCAGGCCGGGCAGGATGAGGTCGGGCCACGGCGCCCCGGCCGACGACCGTCGTGGGGAACAGCGAGAACTTGATCGTGAACACGTACTGCATCACGAAGCCGATCACGAAGACCGGGATCGAGATGACGATCAGGGTGCCGAGGGTCACGAAGTTGTCGGTGAACTTCCCCTTCTTGAGGCCCGCCAAGATGCCCAGGCCGATGCCGACGAACAGCTCGAACATGATCGCCACGAAGGCGAGCTTCATGGTCGTGGGGTAGGCCACCACGATGAGGTCGCGGATGGCCTGGCCGGTGAAGGTGTTGCCGAGGTTGCCGGTGAAGCAGGTTGCCCAGGAACTTCACGTACTGCACCAGCAGCGGGTCGTTGAGGTTGAACTCGGCGGTCTTCGCGGCGATGTAGGACGGCGGGCAGGGCCGGTCGCCGCACTTGCCCGCGAACGGGTCACCGGGGAGCGCGAACACCGCGCAGTAGACGATGAAGGTCGCGCCGAGCAGCACGGGGATCATCTGGAGGAGCCGCCGCACCACGTACCGACCCATGAATCCTCCAGTGGCGACGGGCAAGCAGGGCAGGCCGCACGATACCTGCTGGACCCAAGGCATGTGGGAGATCTGCGGGGTGGCCCGCAACTCGTTGCACGCCAAACGGCAGATCGGCCCGCCGCCGAGGCGACGGGCCGATCTGTGGTTGCCGGTGCTAGACGGTCAGTGCTCCGTCAGCTGGCCTTGACGCTCGACAGGTCGAGCGTGCCGAACGGGGTCACCTTGACGTCGGTGATCTTGGTGGAGTAGCCGGACTGCGCCTGGCCGTACCACATCGGGATCACCGGCATGTCGGCCGCGAGCTGCGCCTCGGCCTCCTGGAAGAGCTTGATGCCCTCGTCGCCCGCGGCCGCGTTGGCCTGGTCGATCAGGCTGTCGAACTTCTCGCTGCTGTAGGCGCCGTCGTTCGAGCCGGCGTCGGTGAAGTACAGCGGCGCGAGGAAGTTCTCGATCGAGGGGTAGTCCATCTGCCAGCCGGTGCGGAACAGGCCGTCCATCTCCTCGTTGTCGCGCGCGTCGAGGAACGTGGCGAAGTCGACGTAGGGCTTGGCCTGGCAGTCGATCGCGAGGGTGTTCTTGATGCTGCCGCAGGTGGCCTCGACCCACTCCTTGTGGCCGCCATCGGCGTTGTAGGAGATCGTCAGGGTGCCGGTGAAGCCGCCGGCGGCCTTGAGTGCGGCGTTGGCCTTGTCTGCATCGAAGACGCAGTACTCGCCGCAGACGCCCTCCTTGTAGCCGTCGACCACCGGGGAGACCCAGCCGCCGGCCTGGGTGCGCTTGTCGTTGAAGATGCTCTTGATGATGGCCTCGCGGTCGATCGCCATCGAGATCGCCTGGCGCAGCTGGACGTTCTCGAACCGCTTGTCGTAGAGCGGGTAGGTGATCGACGCGAAGGTGCCGATCGGCTTGTCGATGTAGCGGCCGTCCAGGTCGGTCTGGTAGGCGTTGCCGGCAAGGGCGGACACCGGGACCTGGTTCATCCAGTCGACGTTGTTGGCCTGCAGGTCGGCGTAGGCCGCCTCAAGGGTCTGGTAGTTCTTGAACGAGATCTTGCTGATCGTGGCCTTGTCCGGGCCCTTGTAGTCGGCGTAGGCCTCGACATCGATCGCCACGGCGAGGTCGACCGCGGTCGTCTTGTAGGGGCCGTTGCCGATCGGGTTATTGGCCCACTCGGTGCACGAGGCGGCAGTCGGGTCGTCGCCGCACGCGGTGAAGAACGACTCGGGCAGCGGCGCGTAGGCGATGTAGCCCAGGCGCGACGGGAAGGTCGAGTTCGGGCTGGCCATGGTCACGGTGAACTCCGTGTCGCTGACGACCTCAAGGCCGGACATCTCGGAGACCGGAGCCTCGTCCTTGGTGATCGCCTCGTCGCCGTTCTTGTCCTCGCCCTGGACTTCTGTCGAAGCCCTTGATGGCGTCGTAGAAGTACGAGTTGGCGGCGCCGTTCGGGCCGTACGCGCCCCAGTTCCAGGCGTCCACGAAGCTGGCGGCGGTAAGGTCCGTGCCGTCGTGGAAGGTCCAGCCCTCGTTCAGCTTGATCGTGTAGACGGTGGAGTCCTCATTGGCCTCGATCGAGGAGGCGACCGCGTCGATCGGGCTCGCGTCATCGGGGCTGTAGTTGATCAGGCCCGTGAAGAGCGCGTCGAGGATGTCGCCACCCGCGGTCTCGTTGGTCAGGGCTGGGATCAGCGGGTTCTGGGGGGTGCTGTTGGCGTAGACCATCGAGCCGCTGGCGCCGTCGCCGCCGCCCGAGTCCTCGTCGCTGCTACCGCAGGCGGCCAGCCCGAGCGCCAGCACCGAAATGCCGGCGACGGCGACCGTCGAGCGAGTGCGCACTCGCATCTGTTCTCCCTCTCGTTCAGGTGTGTCCCGGCGCCATCGAGGCCTCCGAGGAGGCAGACGTCGGCGCACGAGATCTCTTGCTGCGGGGTGCAGCGTGGCGATCGTCACCCGAGAGGGCCGCCTGAGTCCAGCGACGCACCGCATTGCGGCGCGCTCGCAACCAGAACGTGACCTGAAGGTGACCCCCGCAGGGGCGAAGAGACCGATCAGCCGGGACGTTCGCCCCTAGCAGGACGTCTAGCCCGCAAGTCCTTCGCGGAAACGGCAAATCCGGGTGAAGTCCTCCGCGTCGAGGGCGGCGCCGCCGACGAGCGCGCCGTCGATGTCGGCCATCACCATGATCCCGGCCGCGTTGGAGCCCTTGACCGAGCCGCCGTAGAGCACCCGGACCTGCTCCCCCGCGCCGGCCCCGTGCACCTCGGCGATTCGGGCGCGGATGGCCGCGCACACCTCCTGGGCGTCGTCGGGGGTGGCGACCTCGCCGGTGCCGATCGCCCAGACCGGCTCGTAGGCGACCACCAGCGCCGCGACCTGCTCGGCGCTCAGCCCGGCGAGCGAGCCGTCGAGCTGGGCCAGGGTGTGCTCGACCTGGCGGCCCTCGCGGCGCACCTCGAGCCCCTCGCCGACGCAGACGATCGGCGTCATCCCGTGGGCGATCGCGGCCTTGGCCTTGGCGGCGACCAGCGCGTCGTCCTCAGCGTGGTACTGCCGACGCTCGGAGTGGCCCACCACGACGTACGTGCAGCCCAGCTTGGCCAGCATCGCCGCGGACACCTCGCCGGTGTAGGCCCCGGACTCGTGCGCCGAGACGTCCTGGGCGCCGTATGCCAGCCGCAGCTTGTCGCCGTCGACCAGGGTCTGGATCGACCGGATGTCGGTGAACGGCGGGATCACCGCCACATCACACGAGGCGTAGTCGTCGTCCTTGAGCGAGAACGCGAGCTTCTGGACGAGCGCGATGGCCTCGAGGTGGTTGAGGTTCATCTTCCAGTTGCCGGCGATGAGCGGGGTGCGGGTGGGTCCTGCGGGCATGCGGGTCAGTCCTCCAGAGCGGTGAGGCCGGGCAGCTGCTTGCCCTCGAGGTACTCCAGGCTCGCGCCTCCCCCGGTTGAGATGTGGCCGAACTCCTCATCGCGGAAGCCCAGCGTGCGGACCGCGGCGGCGGAGTCGCCGCCGCCGACGACCGTGAGCCCGGCCGAGTGGGCCAGGGCGGCGGCCAGGGCCCGGGTGCCCTCGGCGAAGGCGGGGAACTCGAAGACGCCCATCGGGCCGTTCCAGAAGACCGTCTGCGCGTCGGCCAGGGCGGCGGCGAACTCCTCGCGGGCCCGCGGGCCGATGTCCAGGCCCATCTGGTCGGCGGGGATCGCGTCGGCTGACACGACGGTCGCGGGGGCGTCGGCGGCGAAGGCCGGGGCGACGACGATGTCGGAGGGCAGCACGACCCGGACCCCGCGCGCCTCGGCGTCGGCCAGCACGCCGCGGACCGTGTCGAGCTGGTCGGCCTCGAGCAGCGAGGCGCCGACCCCGTGGCCCTGGGCGGCAAGGAACGTGTAGACCATGCCCCCGCCGATGACCAGGCGGTCGACGGTGGTCAGCAGGTTGGAGATGACCCCGAGCTTGTCGGACACCTTCGAGCCGCCCAGCACGACCGCGTACGGCCGCGCCGGGTCGACGGTGAGGCGCCGCAGCACCTCGACCTCGGCCGCGACCAGGCCGCCCGCGGCGTGCGGCAGGCGCATCGGGACGTCGAAGACGCTGGCGTGCTTGCGGTGCACCGCGCCGAAGCCGTCGCCGACGTACAGGTCGGCGAGGGCCGCCAGCTGGTCGGCGAAGGCGCCGCGCTCGGCGTCGTCCTTGGTGGTCTCGGCCGCCTCGAACCGGAGGTTCTCCAGCAGCGCGATCTGGCCGTCGGCCAGCCCGGCGGAGACCGCCTGGGCGGAGGGCCCGGCCACATCGGCGGCCAGCGGCACCTCGGCGCCGAGCAGCTCGCCCATCCGCCTGGCGACCGGGGCGAGCGACAGCTCGGGGCGCGCCTCGCCCTTGGGCCGGCCGAGGTGCGCGCAGACCACGACCCGGGCGCCGCGCGCGGCGAGCGCCTGGATCGTGGGCAGGCTGGCCCGGATCCGTCCGTCGTCGGTGATGGCCCGCAGGCCGCCCGGCCCGACCGGGTCCCCGAGGGGGACGTTGAGGTCGGACCGGACGAGCACGCGCCGGCCTTGGACGTCGAGGGACTCGATGCCCCGCATGGCTGCTCCTGCCTGGTCTGTGCGGCTGGGGTACGTGCGGTCGGTCTACAGGGACTTGCCGACGAGCACGGTGAGGTCGATCAGCCGGTTGGAGTAGCCCCACTCGTTGTCGTACCAGCCGAGCACCTTGGCCGAGCCGCCCATGACGTTGGTCAGCGAGGCGTCGAAGATGCACGAGGCCGGGTTCGTGACGATGTCGGTCGAGACGATCGGGTCCTCGGTGTACTCGAGGTAGCCGGCCAGCGGGCCCTCCGCGGCGGCCTTGACCGCGGCGTTGAGCTCCTCCTTGGTGGTCTCCTTCGCCAGCCGCACGGTGAGGTCGGTGGCCGAGCCGGTGGGCACGGGCACGCGCATGGCGTAGCCGTCGAGCTTGCCCTTGAGGTTGGGGAGCACCAGGCCGATCGCCTTGGCGGCGCCGGTGGTGGTCGGGATCATGTTGAGCGCCGCGGCCCGGGCCCGGCGCAGGTCCTTGTGCGGGAAGTCCAAGATGACCTGGTCGTTGGTGTACGCGTGGATCGTCGTCATCAGGCCGGACTCGATGCCGAACGCGTCGTCGATCGCCTTGGCCATCGGCGCCAGGCAGTTCGTGGTGCACGAGGCGTTCGAGATGATCGTGTGCTTGGCCGGGTCGTAGTCGGCGTCGTTGACGCCCATGACCACGGTGAAGTCCTCGTTCTTGGCCGGGGCCGAGATCAGGACCTTCTTCGCGCCGCCATCGATGTGCTTGCGCGCGACGTTGGCGTCGGTGAAGTGGCCGGTCGACTCGATGACGATGTCGGCGCCGAGGTCGCCCCAGGGGAGCGCGGCCGGGTCGCGCTCGGCGAGCGCCCGGATCGGCGTGCCGTTGATGATGATGGCGTCCTCGGTGCTGGAGACCGTCTGGCCGAGCCGGCCGAGGATGCTGTCGTACTTAAGCAGGTGCGCCAGGGTCTTGTTGTCGGTGAGGTCGTTGACGCCCACCACCTCGATATCGGCGCCCGAGGCCACGATGGCCCGGTAGAAGTTGCGGCCGATCCGGCCGAATCCGTTGATGCCCACCCGGACAGTCACGCTGGCTCCTCAGTTTGGGGGTAACTGACAGGCAAGCCTAGTGCGTACCGGGCGAGGGCGTTTCGGCCCAAAGCCCCATGGCGTGGGCCAGCGGGTCTACTCGCCAGCTCAGTCGTCCGGGAGGTCGGGCGGGAGGTCGGCCTCGGTGTCCGGGATGCCCAGCTCCGCGGCGCGCTTGTCGGCCATCGCGAGCAGCCGCCGGATCCGGCCGGCCACGGCGTCCTTGGTCAGCGGCGGCTCGGCGAGGGCGCCGAGCTCCTCAAGGCTGGCCTGGCCGTGCTCCAGGCGGAGCCGGCCGGCCGTGGCCAGGTGGTCGGGGATGTCGTCGCCCAGGATCTCCATGGCGCGCTTGACCCGGGAGGAGGCCGCCACGGCGGCCCGCGCGGACCGGCGCAGATTGGCGTCGTCGAAGTTGGCCAGCCGGTTGGCGGTGGCGCGGACCTCACGGCGCATGCGCCGCTCCTCCCACGCCATCACGCTGTCATGCGCCCCGAGCCGGGTGAGCAGGGCGCCGATGGCGTCGCCGTCGCGGATGACCACCCGGTCGATCCCGCGCACCTCGCGGGCCTTGGCCGGCACCCCAAGCCGGCGGGCCGCGCCCACCAGCGCCAGCGCCGCCTCCGGGCCCGGGCAGGTGATCTCCAGGGCCGATGAGCGTCCCGGCTCGGTGAGCGAGCCGTGGGCGAGGAACGCCCCGCGCCACGCGGCCTCCGCGTCGCACAGCGAGCCCGACACCACCTGAGGCGGAAGCCCGCGGACGGGACGCCCGCGGCTGTCCAGCAGACCGGTCTGCAGGGCCAGCGCCTCGCCGTCGCGGACCACCCGGACGACATAGCGGCTGCCGCGGCGCAGGCCGCCCGCGGCGAGGACGTGCACCTCGCTCGTGTGCCCGAAGACCTCCGCGATGTCACGGCGCAGCCTCCGGGCCGCCGATCCGGTGTCCAACTCGGCCTCGATGACGATCCGGCCGGCGACGATGTGCAGCCCGCCCGCGAAGCGCAGGGTGGCCGAGACCTCGGCCTTGCGGCAGCAGGGCTTGGTCACCGCGACCCGCGACAGCTCGTCCTTCACCGCGCTGGTCATCGCCATGGGGCGATCCTGCCACGACCGAAGACCCGTCCGAAGGCCGCAGCCAACCGGACCGGATCGTGACGGGGCAGCCCGGAGCGCTCGGCCACGTCCTCGACCATCAGCTCGGCCCCCAGGCACTCGGCCGCGCGGCGCAGCCCGGCCACATCCGGGACGTGCGCCTGGTCGGCCAGGACGACGTCCACCTGCAGGTCGGGGGCGTGCGCGGCCAGCACCTCCAGGTGGGTTTCCGGCGAGAAGCCCTCGGTCTCGCCGGATTGGGCGGCCAGGTTGAGGACGAAGACGCGCCGGGCGGGCGTCTGGGCGAGCGCGGTGGCGAGCTCGGGCACCAGCAGATGCGGGATCAGGCTGGAGAACAGCGAGCCCGGCCCGAGCACGACCCAGTCCGCGGCGCGGACGGCCCGCAGGGCCTCGGGGCAGGCGGTCGGCCGCGCGCGGCTCCAGCCGGACGCCCTGCACCTGGCCGCGGGTGGTCGCCACGGCCACCTGGCCGCGGACCTGGCTCACGGCGAGGGGGTCCCCGACGTCCAGCCCGACCACATCGGCCACCAGGGTCAGCGGCTCCAGCGCCATCGGCAGCACCCGGCCGGAGGCCCCCAGCAGCCGGCCGACCCAGTCGAGGCCCTCCACCGGGTCGTCCAGCAGCTCCCAGAGGGCGACCAGCAGCAGGTTGCCGGCGGCGTGGCCGTGCATCGAGCCCTCGGTGCGGTAGCGGTGCTGCAGCACCCGCGCCCACGTGCGGCCCCAGTCGTCGTCGTCGCAGAGCGCGGCCAGGGCCATCCGCAGGTCGCCGGGCGGGAGCACGCCGAACTCCTCGCGCAGCCGGCCGCTGGACCCCCCGTCGTCGGCCACCGTGACCACCGCCGTCAGCCGTGACGTCACCCGGCGCAGGGCGCGCAGCGACGCCGACAGCCCGTGGCCCCCGCCGAGGGCGACGACGGCCGGAGGGGCCTTGCCCTCCCCCGCGTTCACTGGAGCCGCACGCTCACTCGCGCCCCATGTCGCGGTGGCTGACCCGGACGTCCACGCCGGCCTCGGCGAGGCGCCGCCCGATCTCCTCGGCCATCGCCACGCTGCGGTGCTTGCCGCCGGTGCAGCCCACGGCCAAGACGAGGAACCGCTTGCCCTCGCGGAGGTAGCCGGGGATCACCACCCGGAGCACCTCCTCGTACCGGCGGAGGAACTCCTCTGCATCGGGCTGCCCGAGCACGTACTGCGAGACGTCCGGGTCGAGGCCGGTGTGGGGCCGCAGCTCGGGGACCCAGTGCGGGTTGGGCAGGAAGCGCAGGTCGACGACGAGGTCGGCGTCGACCGGCAGGCCGTACTTGAAGCCGAACGACAGCACGGTGGCGTGGACGACGGGCTGGCCTTGCGCGGACGCGAACGCCCCCTCGATCTGCCCGCGGAGCTGGTGCACGTTGAGGCTGCTGGTGTCGATCGTCAGGTCGGCGTCGCCGCGCAGCTCGCGGAGCAGCTCGCGCTCGCGGGCGATTCCGTCCGTGATGGTGCCGTCGCCCTGCAGCGGGTGCGGCCGTCGGACCCCCTCGAAGCGACGGACGAGCACCTCGTCGGAGGCCTCCAGGTAGAGCGTGCGCACGTCGGCGTCCCGAGGCCCGCAGCGTCGCCATGGCGTCGGTCAGGTCCGCGAAGAACGCCCGGCCGCGCACGTCGACCACGGCGGCCACGCGGGGCACGGCCCCCAGGCTGCGGCCCGCGAGCTCGGCCATGGTGGGCAGCAGCGCGGGCGGCAGGTTGTCGACGACGAACCAGCCGAGGTCCTCCAGCACATGCGCCGCCGTGCTGCGGCCGGCGCCGGACATGCCGCTCACGACCAGCACCTCCGGGGGCGACGGAACGCTCACGTGTTCTCCTCCTCTGGCTGCCCCGACGACCCGGGTCCGGCCCCATCGTCGTCCATGATCTCGCCCGTGGCGGGGTTCACAGCCGGTGCGGGCCGCTCGGAGGCGGCCAGCGCGGCCACCACGGCCTGGGCGGTGGCGTCCCCGAAGCCCGGCAGCGAGGCGATCTCCTCGGCGCTGGCGGCCCGGAGCCGCTTGAGCGAGCCGAAGTGCCGCAGCAGGAGCGCGCGCCGGGCCGGGCCGACGCCCGGCACCTCGTCGAGGGCGCTGCTGGTCATCGACTTCGACCGCTTCGACCGGTGGTAGGCGATGGCGAACCGGTGGGCCTCGTCACGCACGCGCTGCAGCAGGTAGAGCCCCTCGCTGGTGCGCGGCAGGATCACCGGGTCCGGCGAGCCCGGCCGCCAGACCTCCTCCAGCCGCTTGGCGAGGCCGACCAGGCTCACGTCGTCGATGCCCAGCTCGTCGAGGGCCGCCTGGGCGGCGGCGACCTGGGGCGCCCCGCCGTCGACGACGAGCAGGTTCGGTGCGTAGGCGAACCTGCGCGGACGCCCGCCCTCGTCCCGCGGCGGGGCCGCCTGGGCGTCCTCGGCGATCTCCGCGTCGCCGAGATCCAGGTCACTCGACTGCTCGCGCTCGTCGAGGTAGCGCCGGAACCGGCGGCCGACCACCTCGCGCATGCTGGCGACGTCGTCGGTCCGCGCGACCCCGTCCACGCCCACCGCGCCCTTGACGGCGAACCGGCGGTACTCGGACTTGCGGGCCAGGCCGTCCTCGAAGACCACCATCGAGGCCACCACCTCGGTGCCCTGCAGGTTGGAGATGTCGAAGCCCTCGATCCGCAGCGGGGCCACCGGCAGGTCGAGCGCCTCCTGCAGCTCGGCCAGCGCCCGGCTGCGGGCGCTGAGGTCGCCGGCCCGCCGCAGCTTGTGCAGGCCGAGCGACTGGACGGCGTTGCGGGTGACCGTCTCCAGCAGCGCGCGCTTGTCGCCGCGCTGCGGCACCCGCACCGACGACGGCCGACCCGCGGCGCTCGGACAGCCAGCGCTCGAGCGCCGCCTGGTCCGGGGGCAGGGCCGGCACCAGCACCTCGCGGGGGACGACGTCGGCGCCCTCGCCGCCGTACAGCTGCTGCAGGAGGTGCTCGACGAGGTCGCCGGTGCCGAGGTCCTCGACCCGCTCGGTGACGAACCCGCGCTGCCCGCGGACCCGGCCGCCGCGGACGTGGAAGACCTGGACCGCCGCCTCCAGGTCGTCCTCGGCCACGGCGACGACGTCGGCGTCGGTGGCGTCGGGCAGGACCACGGCGCTGCGCTCCAGCGCCCGGCGTCAGCGCCCCGAGGTCGTCGCGCAGCCGGGCCGCGCGCTCGTAGTCCTGCGCGGCGGCCGCCGCGCGCATCTCGCGCTCCAGGCGCTTGAGCACCGGGCCGGTGCGCCCGGCCACGAAGTCGCAGAAGCCCTCGACCAGCGCGCGGTGCTCCTCGGCGCGACACCCGGCCGACGCAGGGCGCCGAGCACTTGCCGATGTAGCCGAGCAGGCACGGGCGGCCGGAGCGCTCGGCCCGGCGGAAGACGCCGTTGCTGCAGGTGCGCATCGGGAAAGACCCGCAGCAGCAGGTCGACCGTCTCGCGGATCGCCCAGGCGTGGGCGTACGGCCCGAAGTAGCGCACCCCCTTGCGCCGCGGACCCCGGTAGACCAGCGCCCGGGGGAACTCCTCGGAGACGGTCACGGCGAGGTACGGGTAGCTCTTGTCGTCGCGGTACTTGACGTTGAAGCGCGGGTCGTACTCCTTGATCCAGGCGTACTCCAGCTGCAGCGCCTCGACCTCGTTGGCGACGACGGTCCACTCGACCGAGCCGGCGGTGGTGACCATCTGCTGGGTGCGCGGGTGCAGCGCGGCCAGGTCGCCGAAGTACGAGTGCAGCCGCTGGCGCAGGCTCTTGGCCTTGCCGACGTAGACCACGCGCCCAGACGGGTCGCGGAAGCGGTAGACGCCGGGGCCGTCCGGGATGGTGCCCGGGGCCGGGCGGTAGGTGGACGGATCCGGCACGCCGGTCAGCCTAGGCGCGCGGCGCGCGCATCAGGTGGCGACGACCTGGTCGCCCTCGACGGTGACGGTCTGCACGGCCAGGCCCCGGCGGGCCGGTCCCTTGATCACCGAGCCATCCTCGATCGAGAACTCGCTGCCGTGGCAGGGGCAGCTGATGGCGTCGCCCCTGACCGCGTCGACGGGGCACTGGTTGTGCGGGCAGGTGGTGGAGAACGCGGCGAACTCGCCCGCGACCGGCTGGGTGAAGACCGTGCCGCCCGACGATGACCCCGCTGCCGACCGGGACGTCGGCCTTGGCGACGCTGTCGCCGGCTGCGCTGGTTGCGTCGCCGCCACCGCCCCCGCCGTCGCTTCCGGTGTCCGTCGAGCAGGCGGCCAGCGCCCCCGCGGCCGCGACGCCGACCCCGGCGACGGCTGCGGTCTGCAGAACGGTGCGGCGGGTGACGCTCATGAGGTCCTCCTGGATGCGAGCAGTGGTTGCAGGAACGTGCCGGTGTGGCTGCCCTCGGCCGCCGCGACCTGCTCGGGGGTGCCCTCGGCGATCACCAGGCCGCCGCCCGTGCCGCCCTCGGGCCCGAGGTCGATCACCCAGTCGGCGGTCTTGATCACGTCGAGGTTGTGCTCGATCACGATGACGGTGTTGCCCTTGTCGACCAGCCGGCCGAGCACGCCGAGCAGCTTGCGGATGTCCTCGAAGTGCAGGCCGGTGGTCGGCTCGTCCAGCACGTAGACGGTGCGGCCGGTGGAGCGCTTCTGCAGCTCGGAGGCGAGCTTGACCCGCTGGGCCTCGCCGCCGGACAGGGTCGGCGCGGGCTGGCCGAGCCGGACGTAGCCGAGGCCGACGTCGACCAGCGTCTGCAGGTGGCGGGCGATCGGCGGGACCGCCTCGAAGAACTCGGCGGCCTCCTCGATCGGCATGTCGAGCACCTCGGCGATCGTCTTGCCCTTGTAGTGCACCTCGAGCGTCTCGCGGTTGTAGCGCGCGCCGTGGCAGACCTCGCAGGGGACGTAGACGTCGGGCAGGAAGTTCATCTCGATCTTGATCGTGCCGTCGCCGGAGCAGGCCTCGCAGCGGCCGCCCTTGACGTTGAACGAGAACCGGCCCGGCAGGTAGCCGCGGACCTTGGCCTCGGTGGTCTCGGCGAACAGCCGCCGGATGTGGTCGAAGACCCCGGTGTAGGTCGCCGGGTTGGACCGCGGGGTGCGGCCGATCGGGCTCTGGTCGACGTGCACGACCTTGTCGAGGTGCTCGAGGCCGGTGACCCGGGTGTGCCGGCCGGGCACGGCGCGGGCGCCGTTGAGCTCGCTGGCCAGCGACGGTGTAGAGGATGTCGTTGACCAGGGTGGACTTGCCGGAGCCCGACGACCCCGGTGACCGCGATGAAGCAGCCCGAGCGGGAACGCGACGTCGACGTTGCGCAGGTTGTGCTCGCGGGCGCCCTCGACGATGAGCTCGCGCCCCGGGGTGCGCGGCCGGCGCACGGCCGGCAGCGGTCGATCTCGCGGCGCCGCGACAGGTAGGCGCCGGTGAGCGACTCCTGGGTGGTCGAGCAGCTCCTGGACGCGTGCCGGAGACGACGACCTGGCCGCCGTGCTCGCCCGCGCCGGGGCCGATGTCGACGACCCAGTCGGCGGTGCGGATGGTGTCCTCGTCGTGCTCGACCACGATCAGCGTGTTGCCGAGGTCGCGCAGCCGGACCAGCGTCTCGATCAGCCGGTGGTTGTCGCGCTGGTGCAGCCCGATGCGACGGCTCGTCGAGGACGTAGAGCACGCCGACCAGGCCGGAGCCGATCTGGGTGGCGAGCCGGATCCGCTGCGCCTCGCCGCCGGCGAGGGTGCCGGCGGCCCGGTCGAGGGTGAGGTAGTCCAGGCCGACGTCGAGCAGGAAGCCGCAGCCGCGCGTTGATCTCCTTGAGCACCCGCTCGGCGATCTGCGTCTCGCGGTCGGTCAGCTCGAGCGCCGCCGAGGAAGCTCGGCGCACTCGCCGATCGGCAGCGAGGCAGACCTCGGCGATCGACCGGCCGCCGATGGTGACGGCGAGCACGATCGGCTTGAGCCGGGTCGCCGTCGCAGGCCGGGCACGGCACCTCGCGCATGTAGCCCTCGAACCGCTCCCGGCTGCGAGTCGCTCTCGGCCTCGGCGTGCCGGCGCTGGACGTACGGGATCACGCCCTCGAACGCCGGTGTAGTACGAGCGCTCGCGGCCGTACCGGTTCCGGTAGCGGACGTGCACCTGGTCGTCGTGGCCGTGCAGGACCGCGTCTTGCGCGGCCTTGGCCGGCAGCTTCGCCCACGGCGTGTCGAGGCGGAACCCGAGCGGCGTCGGCCGAGCGCGTCGAGCAGCCGCAGGAAGTAGTCGCGACGTGCTGCCGTGCCGGCCCACGGCGCGATCGCGCCGTCGCGCAGCGACTGCTCCGGCGTCGGGGACGAGCAGCTCGGGGTCGACCTCCATCCGGGTGCCGAGGCCGGTGCACTCGGGGCAGGCGCCGTAGGGCGCGTTGAACGAGAACGACCGCGGCTCGAGCTCCTCGAAGGACAGGTCGTCGTCGGGCAGGCGAGGTGCTCGGAGAAGGTCCGCTCGCGGTGCGGGTCGTCCTCGGGCAGGTCGACGAAGTCGAGCACCACCAGCGCCGCCGGACAGCCCGAGCGCGGTCTCGACCGAGTCGGTCAGCCGCCGCTTGGCCGACGCCTTGACCGACGAGCCGGTCGACGACCACCTCGATCGTGTGCTTCTCCTGCTTCTTGAGCTTCGGCGGCTCGGTGAGGCGCGACCACGCACGCCGTCGACCCGGGCCCGCGCGTAGCCCTTGGACTGCAGCTCGGCGAACAGCTCGACGTACTCGCCCTTGCGGCCGCGGACCACCGGGCGCGAGCACCTGGAACCGGGTGCCCTCGCTCCAGCTCGAGCACCCGGTCGACGATCTGCTGCGGGGTCTGCCGGGCGATCGGCTCGCCGCAGACCGGGCAGTGCGGCTCGCCGATCCGGGCGAAGAGCAGCCGCAGGTAGTCGTAGACCTCGGTGATCGTGCCGACCGTCGAGCGCGGGTTGCGGGAGGTGGACTTCTGGTCGATCGAGACGGCCGGGGACAGCCCCTCGATGAAGTCGACGTCGGGCTTGTCCATCTGGCCGAGGAACTGCCGGGCGTACGCCGACAGGCGACTCGACGTAGCGGCGCTGCCCCTCGGCGAAGATCGTGTCGAAGGCCAGGCTGGACTTGCCGGAGCCGGACAGCCCGGTGAAGACGATCAGCGCGTCCCGGGGCAGGTCGAGGGAGACGTCCTTCAGGTTGTGCTCGCGGGCACCGCGGACGATCAGTCGGTCGGCCACGGCGGTCACAGGCTCCTGGTTCGTACGGCGGGTCGGGCTTCGGTGCTGCGCTGGCCCAGGCTAACCGTGGGAGCCGACAGCGGCCTCCCCGGCGGCGGCGGTAGGTTCGCGGCGTGAGCAGCCCCGACCTCTTCCCCGTGGCCGCGTCGACCGCCGCCCTGCTCGCGACCGTGCGCGGCTGGGGGCCGTCCGCCTGGGCCGCCGACAGCCTGCTGCCGGGCTGGACCCGGGCCCACGTCGTCGCCCACCTCGCGCGCAACGCCGAGGGCATGGCCAGGGCCGCGGAGGGGCTCGCGGCGGGCGAGCCGGTGCCCGTGTACGACTCGCGCGAGGCCCGCGACGCCGGGATCGCCGCGTGGGCCGCCCTGCCGCCCTCGGCGCTGGCGGCCGAGCTGACCGCCCAGTGCGCGCGGTGGGCCTCGGCCTTCGAGGCCTTGCCGGACGACGCCTGGGACGCCGAGGTGACGCTCGTCGGCCGAGGTTCGGCGCACCGCGCGCCGCATGGTCGACCTGCGCCGGCGTGAGGTGGAGATCCACCACGTCGACCTCGGCGCGGGCTACCTGCCGTCGGCCTGGCCGCAGGACTTCGTCGTCGCCGAGCTGGCGGAGGCGATCGGGGTCTTCGACACCCGGCCGGGCGTCGACGGCTTCTCGGTGGAGGCCCGCGACCAGGAGCGCACCTGGCCGGTGCGGGGCGGAGGGCCGCCGACGCTGACCGGCCCATCGTGGCGGCTGCTGGCCTGGCTCACCGGCCGCGATGACGGCCGCTACCTCGTGGTCACCCCGGCCGGGCCGACCCCGACGCTCCCGCCATGGCTCTGACGACGCGGCTCTGAGGCGATTCCGGCGCTCATGGAAGTGAGGACCCCGTGACCGGCTACACCGGCAAAGTCCACCCCGGCGGGCCCGCCCAGGCCCGCGAGCTCGCCCACCTGTCCCTGAGCAAGCTCTCGGTCGGCGCCCACGACAACAACGCCTACCTGCTTCGGTGCCGGGAGACCGGCGAGCAGATCCTGGTCGACGCCGCCGCCGAGCCCGAGCGGCTGCTCGCGCTGGTCGGCGACGACGGGCTCGCCGGGGTCGTCACCACGCACCGGCACGCCGACCACTGGCAGGCCCTCGCCGAGGTGGTCGCCGCGACGGGCGCGCGGACGTACGCCCACGGCGACGACGCCGCCGAGATCCCGGTCGAGACCGACGTGCTGCTCGCCGACGGCGACCGGCTGCGCTTCGGCGCCGTGGAGCTCGAGGTCATCCACCTCGTCGGCCACACGCCCGGCTCGATCGCCCTGCTGTACGACGACCCCGAGGGCCCGCCGCACCTGCTCACGGCCGACTCCCTCTTCCCCGGGGGCCCGGGCAACACCTGGGGCGACGCGGCCGCGTTCGCCTCGCTGATGGGCGACCTGGAGGCGAAGGTCTTCGGCCGGCTCCCCGACGAGACCTGGGTCTACCCCGGCCACGGCCACGACACGACGCTCGGCGCCGAGCGCCCGCACCTCGCCGAGTGGCGCGAGCGCGGCTGGTGACCGCCGGCGGCGCGCGCTCGCCCGGGGGCGCCGTGGGCCTGGCGCTACCGCGCTGGCCGCCCCTCGTCGTGGTGGTGCGTGGCGTGCAGGGCGCCGGAGTGCGCCACGGCGGTGGGGTCGCGCTTGGCCTTGATCAGGCTGGCGATGGTCGTGATGATCAGGATCCCGATGATCACCGCGAGCGAGACGGTGGTCGGGATCTTCGGGATGTCCGGGTTGACCTCGTGCAGGTCCAGGTGAGGATCAGCTTCACCCCGATGAACGCCAAGATGATCGACAGCCCGGTGGACAGGTAGATCAGCTTGGCGAGCAGCGACCGGAGCACGAAGAAGAGCGCCCGCAGCCCGAGCAGCGCGAAGGCGTTCGCCGCGAAGACGAGGTACGGCTCGGAGGTCACGCCGAAGGTCGCCGGGATCGAGTCCAGGGCGAAGAGCAGGTCGGTGGTGCCGATCGCGATGAGCACCAGGAACATCGGGGTGACGAAGCGCTTGCCGTCGATCCGGACGGTGACCTTGTTGTCGTGGTACTCCTCGGTCACCGGCAGGTGCCGGCGGGCGTACTTCAGGACCGCGTTGTCCTCGACCTCGGCGTCCTCGTTGCGGTGGCGGAACAGCTGGATGGCCGTCCAGATCAGGAAGCCGCCGAAGATCACGAAGGTGAACGCGAACGTCGCCAGCGCCGCCGCGCCCACCGCGATGAAGATGGCCCGCATCACCAGGGCCAGCGCCACCCCGAAGAGCAGCGCCATCTGCTGGTTGCGCGACGGCACGGCGAACCGGGCGAAGATGATGATGAAGATGAACAGGTTGTCGACCGAGAGGCTCTTCTCCACCAGCCAGGCGGCGAAGTACTGCTGGCCGTAGTCCGACCCGCTGGTGACCCAGACCAGCACCCCGAAGGCGATCGCGACGCTGACGTAGAAGACCGACCACCACGCGGCCTCCTTGACGGACACGTCGTGCGGGTTGCGCCCGATCAGGAAGTCGATGACGAGCAGCAGGATGATGAAGCCGATCGTGGCCGCCCAGGCCCACAGCGGGACGTTCATCGTCCGCTGTCCTCCAGATCGAGTGGTCGGGCGATGTCCGGCGCCGCCAGCGCTCAGCGCCGGGCGTCCCGGCGGGCCTTGACCACGCTAGCAACCGTCGTGACGACGAGCACACCGACGATGACCGCCAGCGACACCGCCGTGCTGATCTCCGGCGCCCACTCGACCGGCTCGCCGCCGTTGATGAACGGCAGCGTGTTGGTGTGCAGGGCCTCGAAGATCAGCTTGACCCCGATGAAGCCGAGGATCACCGCCAGGCCGTAGGGCAGGTAGACCAGCCGGTCGAGCAGCCCGCCGAGCAGGAAGTACAGCTGCATGAGCCCCATCAGCGCGAAGGCGTTGGCCGTGAAGACGAGGTAGGGCTCCTTGGTGAGCCCGAAGATCGCCGGGATCGAGTCCAGCGCGAAGAGCACGTCCGTGGTGCCGATCGCCACCATCACCACGATGAGGGGCGTCCAGACCCGCGCGCCGTTGTACGTGGTGCGCAGCTTGACGCCGTCGTAGTCCGGCGAGGTCTTCAGCACCTTGCGGGCGAGCCGCAGCAGGGCGTTCTCCTTGAACTCCTCGTCCTCGTCGCCGCCGAAGGCGAGCTTCCACGCGGTGTAGAGGAGGAAGGCCCCGAACAGGTAGAAGACCCAGGAGTACTGGGCGATCGCGACGGCGCCGATGGCGATGAAGATCCCGCGGAAGACCAGCGCGAGCACGATGCCGACGACCAGCACGGTCTGCTGCGCGGACGCCGGCACCCGGAATCGCGCCATGATCAGCACGAAGACGAACAGGTTGTCGAGGCTGAGGGAGTACTCGGTGAGGTAGCCGGCGATGAACTCCCCCGCGTACTGCTGCCCCCAGTACCACCAGACGAACGCGGCGAACGCGAAGGCCAGGGCGATGTAGAAGAGCACCCAGCGGGTCGCCTCGCGCATGCTCGGCTTGTGCGGCGACGGGAGACCACCCAGAGGTCGGCGAGCAGGATCGCCATCACCCCGCCCACCGTCGCGACCCAGACAGCGGTCGAGATCTCCAACGCGGGGCCTTCCGGGACGGTGGCGGACACCGGGGCGGCGGCGGCCGCGCGGTCGACGCAGCCTATCCGCGCCCCTCCCGCGGCCCGGTCAGCCCTTCGGCCGCCTCGGACATGCCCCGCAGCTCGCGCTTGAGCTCGTGCACCTCGTCACGCAGCCGCGCGGCCAGCTCGAACTGCAGGTCCTCGGCGGCGGCGTGCATCTGGTCGGTGAGCTGCTGGATCAGGTCGGCGAGGTCGCGGGCCGGCATGCCGGCGAGGTCGGCCGCGTGCCGCCCGGCCGCCCCTCGGGAGGCGAACCCGGCGCCCGGCGCCTTGCCGCGGCTCTGCTGGCGCCCGCCGCCGCCGATCAGCTGGTCGGTGTCGGCGTCCTCGCGGGCCAGCAGGTCGGTGATGTCGGCGATCCGCTTGCGCAGCGGGGTGGGGTCGATGCCGTTGGCCGTGTTGTAGGCGACCTGCTTGGCGCGCCGGCGGGTCGTCTCGTCGATCGCCTGCCGCATCGAGGGGGTGATCGAGTCGGCGTACATGTGGACCTGGCCGGTGACGTTGCGGGCCGCGCGGCCGATGGTCTGGATCAGGCTGGTGGCCGAGCGCAGGAAGCCCTCCTTGTCGGCGTCGAGGATCGCCACCAGCGAGACCTCCGGCAGGTCGAGGCCCTCGCGCAGCAGGTTGATGCCGACCAGCACGTCGTACTCCCCCAGCCGCAGCTCGCGCAGCAGCTCGACCCGGCGCAGGGTGTCGACCTCGGAGTGCAGGTAGCGCACCCGGATGCCGAGCTCGAGCAGGTAGTCGGTGAGGTCCTCGGCCATCTTCTTGGTCAGCGTGGTGACCAGCACCCGCTCGTCGCGCTCGGCGCGGGCGCGGATCTCGTGCACCAGGTCGTCGATCTGGCCCTTGGTGGGCTTGACCACGACCTCGGGGTCGATCAGCCCGGTCGGGCGGATGATCTGCTCGACCACGCCGCGGCCGCGCGCCAGCTCGTACGGCCCGGGCGTCGCCGACAGGTAGACGGTCTGGCCGATCCGCTCGGTGAACTCCTCCCAGCGCAGCGGCCGGTTGTCCATCGCGCTGGGCAGCCGGAAGCCGTGGTCGACCAGGTTGCGCTTGCGGGACATGTCGCCCTCGTACATGCCGCCGATCTGCGGCACGGTCACGTGCGACTCGTCGATGACGAGCAGGAAGTCCTCGGGGAAGTAGTCGAGCAGCGTGTCGGGCGGGGTGCCCGGGCCGCGGCCGTCGCTGTGCCGGCTGTAGTTCTCGACCCCGGAGCAGGTGCCGATCTCGCGCAGCATCTCGAGGTCGTACGTCGTGCGCATGCGCAGCCGCTGGGCCTCCAGCAGCTTGCCCTGGCGCTCCAGCTCGGCGAGCCGCTCGGCGAGCTCGTCCTCGATGCTCGCGATCGCGCGCTCCATGCGCTCGGGGCTGGCGACGTAGTGGGACGCGGGGAGGATGTAGACGGTCTCGGACTCGCTGATCACCTCGCCGGTCAGCGGGTGCAGCGTCGAGAGCCGCTCGATCTCGTCGCCGAAGAACTCGATGCGGACGGCGAGCTCCTCGTACTTCGGGATGATCTCGACGGTGTCGCCGCGCACCCGGAACGTGCCGCGGGTGAACGACAGGTCGTTGCGGGTGTACTGCATGGCCACGAACCGGCGCAGCAGGCCGTCGCGGTCGACGGTGTCGCCGACGTTGAGCGTGGTCATCTGGTCGAGGTAGGCGCGCGGGCTGCCCAGGCCGTAGATGCAGGAGACCGACGCGACGACGACCACGTCGCGCCGGGTCAGCAGGCTGGCCGTGGCGGAGTGCCGCAGCCGCTCGACCTCGTCGTTGATCGAGGAGTCCTTCTCGATGTAGGTGTCCGTCTGCGGGATGTACGCCTCGGGCTGGTAGTAGTCGTAGTACGAGACGAAGTACTCGACGGCGTTGTTGGGCAGCAGCTCGCGGAACTCGTTGACGAGCTGGGCGGCGAGCGTCTTGTTGGGGGCCATCACCAGCGTGGGCCGCTGCAGCCGCTCGATCAGCCAGGCGGTGGTCGCCGACTTGCCGGTGCCGGTGGCCCCCAGCAGGACGATGTCGCGCTCGCCGGCGTTGATCCGGTGCTCGAGGTCGTCGATCGCCGTGGGCTGGTCGCCGCTCGGCGTGTAGCTCGAGATGACCTCGAACGGGGCCACCTGGCGGGAGAGCTCGTGGAGGGGGCGCACCCGCCCACCGTACGGCGGGGGCCCGACCGTTTCGAGCCGGCGACCGGGTCCGTCGCGGTCAGGCCTGGGCTCAGCCGGGCCCAGAGCGCGTCGACCTGGCGCTCGAGGTCGGCCAGCGAGCCGCCGTTGTCCAGCACGACGTCGGCGGCCGCAAGGCGCTCCTCACGGGAGGCCTGGGCGGCCATCCGGGCGCCGGCGTCACCGGGCTCCATGCCCCGCAGCCGGGTGAGCCGGTCGAATCGCACGTCATCCGGGGCGTCGACCACCACGACGAGGTCGAAGCCGCGGATCGAGTTCTCGACGAGCAGCGGGACGTCGTACACGACGACCGCCTCGGGCGGGGCGGCGTTGACCACGTCGGCCGAGCGCTGGGCGACGAGCGGGTGGACGACGGCCTCCAGCCGCTCGCGGGCCTCGGCATCGGCGAAGACCCTGGACGCCATCGCCGCGCGGTCGAGCGATCCGTCTGCGGCCAGGATCTCCGGGCCGAACTCGGCCACGAGCCGCTCCAGGCCGACGGTGCCCTGCTCGACGACCTCGCGCGCGATCGAGTCGGCGTCGACGACGACCGCGCCGCGCGCGGCCAGCATCCGCGACGCCTCGGACTTGCCCGACCCGATCCCCCCGGTCAGCCCCACGATCACGCCCATGCCGTCCCTCCCATGCCCCCCACCCTGCCATGTGCGAACTCCCTGGGGCTCGTCGGCAACGGCGGCGCGTCATCCTGCGGCTGTGGAAACGAATCGCCGCTATTGCGTCGATTCGTTTCCACAGCTCCCGGCGGGAGGCGGGTGCTGGGGGCACGGCGAAGGCCCCGCCGTTGCGGCGGGGCCTTCGCGGGTCGTACGGGTCAGGCTGGGTCCAGCGGTTGGCTACGCGTCGCCGCCGGAGAGCTTCTCGCGGAGCGCGGCCAGCGCCTCGTCCGAGGCCAGCGTGCCGGCCGCGTCCTCGGCGGGGGTGTCGGAGGAGTACGACGAGGCACCGGCCCGCCGCCGCCCTCGGTCGTGGCCTCGGCGTCGGCCTTCTTGGCCTCGACGACCTGCACCTTGTGCGCCTCCCAGCGGGCCTGGGCGTCGGCGTACTGCTTCTCCCACGCCTCCTTGGCCTCCTCGTAGCCCGGCAGCCACTCGCCGGTCTCGGGGTCGAAGCCGTCGGGGTAGATGTAGTTGCCGGCCTCGTCGTACGTGGCCGCCATGCCGTACAGCGTCGGGTCGAAGTCAACGGCCTCGCCGATGGTGCCCTCGTTGGCCTGCTTGAGCGACAGCGAGATCCGGCGGCGCTCCAGGTCGATGTCGATGACCTTGACGAAGAGGTCGTCGTTGACGTTGACGACCTGCTCGGGCAGCTCCACGTGGCGCTCGGCCAGCTCGGAGATGTGGACCAGGCCCTCGATGCCCTCGTCGACCCGGACGAACGCGCCGAACGGCACCAGCTTGGTGACCTTGCCGGGGACGACCTGGCCGATCTGGTGGGTGCGGGCGAACTGCTGCCAGGGGTCCTCCTGCGTCGCCTTGAGCGACAGCGAGACCCGCTCGCGGTCCATGTCGACGTCGAGCACCTCGACGGTGACCTCCTTGCCGACCTCGACCACCTCGGAGGGGTGGTCGATGTGCTTCCAGGACAGCTCGGAGACGTGCACGAGGCCGTCGACGCCGCCGAGGTCGACGAAGGCGCCGAAGTTGACGATCGAGGAGACGACGCCGGAGCGGACCTGGCCCTTCTGCAGGGTGGTGAGGAACGTCTGGCGCACCTCGCTCTGCGTCTGCTCAAGCCACGCGCGGCGCGACAGCACCACGTTGTTGCGGTTCTTGTCGAGCTCGATGATCTTGGCCTCGAGCTCCTTGCCGACGTACGGCTGCAGGTCGCGCACGCGGCGCATCTCGACGAGCGAGGCGGGCAGGAAGCCGCGCAGGCCGATGTCGATGATCAGGCCGCCCTTGACGACCTCGATGACGTGGCCCTTGACGACCCCGTCCTCCTCCTTGATCTTCTCGATCGTGCCCCAGGCGCGCTCGTACTGCGCGCGCTTCTTGGACAGGATCAGCCGGCCCTCCTTGTCCTCCTTGGTGAGGACAAGGGCCTCGATCTCGTCGCCGACCTTGACGACCTCGTTGGGGTCGACGTCGTGCTTGATGCTCAGCTCGCGGGAGGGGATGACGCCCTCGGTCTTGTAGCCGATGTCGAGGAGGACCTCGTCCCGGTCGACCTTGACGATCACGCCCTCGACGATGTCTCCGTCGTTGAAGTACTTGATGGTGGCGTCGACGGCGGCGAGGAAGTCGTCCTGCGAGCCGATGTCGTTGATCGCGACCTGGGGCGTGGCGGTCGTGGGCTGGTCTGCGGTGATCGTCATGTAGTAGGGGCTCCGTTGCGGACAGGGAATCGTGCGTCGCGCGGAGGGCCCGTGGATCGACGTGCCGGGACCCGGTCAGGGAGGACTGGGAGGACAGCATTCGAGCGCGAGCCTGCTCGGTCTGAGGTCGCGCAGGCCCACAGCGCAACGGCCAGTCTACGTTTGGCCGGGTGACAGGGTCAATTGAGGGTCCCCCGGAGCCCGCCCGGGTGGGCCGGACGCCCCTGTCGCAGGCGGACAGCGTCTCGGCAGGGCGGCGCTGGTGGGACGCCGACGCGGCCGCCTACCAGGCCGAGCACGGGGGCTTCCTGGGCGACGCGGACTTCGTCTGGTGCCCAGAGGGCCTGCGGGAGGCCGATGCCCGGCTGCTCGGCGAGGTGCGGGGGCGCACGGTCCTGGAGGTCGGCTGCGGGGCCGCCCAGTGCGCCCGCTGGCTGATCGACCACGGCGCCGAGGCGTACGGGATCGACGTCTCGCACGCGCAGCTGGCGCACAGCCGGCGGCTGGACCGCTCGACCGGCACGCGCGGTCCCGGTGGCCCAGGCCGACGCCTGCCGGCTGCCGTTCGCCGACGGCGCCTTCGACCTGGCCTGCTCGGCGTACGGCGCGATTCCGTTCGTCGCCGACAGCGCGGGGCTGATGGCCGAGGTCGCCCGCGTGCTGCGGCCAGGCGGGCGCTGGGTCTTCTCGGTCACCCACCCGATCCGCTGGTGCTTCCCCGACGACCCGGGGCCGGGCGGGCTGGTGGCGCGGGACTCGTACTTCGACACCACGCCGTACGTGGAGCAGGCCGCCGACGGCAGCGCGACCTACGCGGAGCACCACCGGACGCTGGGCCAACGGATCCGGGAGCTGGTCAGCGCTGGCTTCGCGCTCGTCGACCTCATCGAGCCGGAGTGGCCGGAGGGTGACAACCGCGAGTGGGGCCAGTGGTCCCCGCTGCGCGGGCGGGTCATCCCCGGCACCGCGATCTTCGTCGCCGATCTTCCGGCCTGACCTGCTGGCAACCGCCGAGGGCGGCCGCCGTCGACCGGCAGCCGCCCTCGGCGATGGAGCGAGCTAAGCCGCGTGCGCGGACCCCTCGTCCTTGCTGCCGCCGCGACGGATCAGGACCAGGCCGAGCACGAGGAAGAGGATGCCGCCGACCAACCCGACGAGCGGGATCGTCTGCGAGATCAGCTTCAGCTGGGACATCCCCTCCTCGGCCGTCTCGGCCGAGTCCTTGATGTTCTGAGCCGTGAACCCGACCTCGGCCTGGACCGCGACGAACTTCTTACCCTGGGCGCTGAAGGTCTGCTTCTGCGACTCCTGGCCCTTGACCACCGCGCCGGTCATCGGCTCGACCCACACCGTGCGGGTGTTGGAGTACGAACGGTCGGCCTTGACCGAAGCCGCGTCCAGGCCCAGCAGGGAGCCGGGGACCTCAAGCTCGGCGTACTTGGTGTCCGGGATGTCCATGACGAACTTGTAGGTGGACAGCCCCGCGACGGTCTCCTCGCCTGCGTAGCGGGCCGGCACGCCCTTGTTCAGGGTCTCGTCCCAGTACTGGTAGGACTTCTGCTCGGTGAAGAACGGGAACTTGAACGGGGCCAGCGCCTTGAAGTCCTCGATCGGCTCGCCGCTGGTCTCCGCGCCGCAGCAGTTGACCATGATCGAGCTGGTGCGGTCGAACGGGATGCGGATCTGGCTGGCGGTGATGAGCGACTTGTCGGACTTCTTCTCCAGGCGGCTGAACGAGTCGTAGACCGCGGTGTCATCGGTCGAGGCCTCCACGTCGCCCCGGGTGATGCGCGTCGAGACAACCGGCACGTCCTTGAGAACCTTGAGTTGACTGATGTCGAACAGCGTCGACGCCGTTCCCTCTGAGATCGACTCCGAGTAGACGTCCAGCGGGGCCTTGGCCAGCGCGGGTGCCATGAAGAACTTCGCCAACGGGGCCAGCACCAACAGGAACACACCCAGCCCCAGCAGGACGTATCCAAACCGTCGCATCGAGCGCTCTCCTCACCCAGTCGGCGCGGGTACCCCCCGCTGCTCGATCGGGACGCTATCGGATGACGACCACGCCGGTCAGGCGGTGCGGCAAAGTGTCGGCCTACTGTGATGGGCATCCGATAGGGAGGCGGCGTTCCTGCAGCCCGCCACGAAACCGAGGGGGTGGCGCCGGGTGGACCTCGGCGAGGTCGGAGGCGGCGAAGTCCGCCACCCCTGGGAGGTCGTGCGGGGAGAGGCCTTCCGCGCGGTCCTCAGTCGCCACGGGCTCCTGCGCTCGGGCTCCGTGATCGACGTGGGGGCGGGAGACGGATGGCTCGCCTACCAGTTGCTCGACTCCCTCCCATCCGGCGCACGCGTCGTCTGCTGGGACATCAACTACACCGATGCGCACTTGGCACGGATGCCCGATCCGCGGGTGATCTGGACCCGCGAGCCGCCGGACGCGCCGGCGCCGCTGGCTCTCCTCCTCGACGTCATCGAGCACGTGGCCGACGACCGCGCGTTCCTGGCGGACGCGGTCAGCCGATGCGTCGCCCCCGGCGGGCATGCGCTCATCAGCGTGCCCGCATGGCCGTCGCTGTTCTCCCAGCACGACGAGTTCCTCGACCACCACCGCCGCTATCGCCCTCAGTCACTGCGCCGACTCGCCACGGAGGTGGGCCTTGAGCCGCTCGAGCAAGGGGGTCTGTTCGCGACCCTGATCCCGCTCCGGGCGGCCGCGGTGCTCCGCGAGCGGATATCACCGGCTCGTGGCGAGCCCCAGGGGGTGGGCCACTGGGCTGGCGGCCCGCTGGTGACGCAAGCGGTGACCACCGGCCTGCGCGCAGACGCCGCCACCGGCCGGTGGGCGGCTCGCCACGGCGTACGCACGCCCGGCCTGTCGACCTGGCTGCTGGCCCGGAGGCCGCGGTGACGGAGGCCACCCGGCGACGCGATACGGCGGCGTCCGTCGGCTCCCACGTCGTCGTCGTCCCCTGCTACAACGAGGCCGCGCGGCTCGACCCGGCCGGGTTGAGAGCGCTGGCCGCCCATCCCGCCGTCCGCGTGCTCGCCGTCGACGACGGGTCCACCGACGGCACCGGGCCACTCCTTCGCGCGATCGCCCAAGACCTGCCCGGGATGGAGGTCCTCTCGCTTGTCGGCAACCAAGGCAAGGGCGAAGCGGTGCGCCTTGGGCTCGCCCGGGCCATCTCGTCAGGGGCCGACACGGTGGGTTACCTCGACGCCGACTTCGCCACGCCGGCGGCCGAGTACCTCCGCATCGTCTCCGTCCTGACCGCCGACCCGGAGATCGACGGCGTGCTGGGGGCCCGCGTGGCCCTGCTCGGCTGGCCCATCGAGCGCCACCCGGCACGCCACTACCTCGGACGGGTCTTCGCCACCGCGGCATCGGCGGCCCTGCACCTGCGCGTGTACGACACGCAGTGCGGGGCCAAGGCGTTCCGGGCGGACTCCCAGCTCAGCGACGCCTTGACCCGGCCGTTCCTGAGCCCGTGGATCTTCGACGTCGAGCTGCTGGCCCGACTCGTCGACGGACACCGTTCAGCGGGGCGTCCGGTCCGGCTGCTCGAGGTGCCCCTGCACACGTGGACGGACATCAGCGGCAGCAAGCTGGGGCCCGAGCGCATGGCGGGAGCCTCTATCGACCTGATCCGGCTAGCCTGGCGACTCCGGAAGGCTCGCCGGGAGGTGTCTAGCAGCGCTCCGCCTGCCGAACCGGCCACCTGATGCCCGATCCAGGAGAGCGATGACCACCCAGTCCCTGAGCGGCACCAGGCCCCCTCCGGCGGGCGTCGGCGACCTCACCGCACCGGCGAGGGAGCCGGCACCCAGGCGCCGCGCCGATCCACCATCTCTTGGCGGCAGCCTCGTGGTCCGGGTCGGGATCATCCTCGCCGTGCTCCAGGCGCTCCTGCGACTGCTGTGGGGCCTTGGCTCCTACTTCACCCAGGACGACTTCGTCTTCTATTCGCTCGCGGCCACACAGCCCTTCGACCTCGACTACCTGATCCAGGACCGAGGCAACCACCTGATGCCTGCGGTGCAGGCGCTGGTCTGGATCCTCAACGACTGGGCCCCGCTGAACCACACCGCGGCTGTGCTCGCCGTCACGTTCATCCAGCTGCTGGCGAACCTCGCGGTGCTGGCCATGTTGATCGAGGCCTTCGGCAAGCGCACCGCCGTGCTCGCTCCCTACTCGGTCTACCTGTGGTCGGCGCTCACCCTCCCCGCGTTCCTCTGGTGGGCGGCCTCCCTGAACGCCGTGCCGCTCCAGCTCGGTCTGGCATTGGCGATGCTCTGCCACCTGCGCTGGCTGCGTACCCGCCGATGGGGATGGATCCTCGGGACGCTCGGGTCGGTCCTGCTCGCGCTGGTCTTCTTCCAGAAGGCCGTGCTCGCCCTCCCCTTGCTCTTCGGGCTCACCTGGGTCCTGGAGCGTCGAGGCACGCCGCTGAGGGACCTGTTCGGCGTGTTGCGCCGGCATCTCGCGGTCTGGATCCCGCTGTCCGCCCTCGTCGTCTCCTGGATGGCGCTCTACCTGAACCGCGTGGACTCCTCGTTCAACGCGGTGCGGCCCACTGCAGGAGTGGGCGCCGACCTCACCGTGGATTCCCTGGCGTACGCCGTGGCCCCCTCGCTGGTCGGCGGTCCCTGGTACTGGTCGTCCAGCGCCGACTTCCTCGGCTACGCCCCGGCCCCGCCACCGCTGCTCGCCCTCTTCTCCTGGGCTGCCCTCATCGCTTTCACCGTCGCGGGCCTCCTCCTGAGGCGGGGGTTCGGCCGGATGCTCCTGGTCGTGACGGGCTACCTCGCTGCCGACATCGCGTTGATCTTGTGGGGTCGGGCGGGGGCATTCGGCTCCGGGGTCGGCCTCGAACTGCGGTATTTCGCCGATGCCTCGCTCATCCTGGCCTTCGCTCTCGGATTCGCCCTGATGCCCGCCCGGGTCGAGCAGGAGCCCTGGACCCGTCACGCTCAGCCCGCTCGGGCATGGCTCACGTCCCACCCCTGGCAGGTGCGATTGGCCTCGGCCGTCGTGCTGCTGGTGTGGACGGTCTCGGCGGTGTGGTCCTCGCTCGGGCTCGCGACGGCGTGGCGGACGCAGCCCGCGCGGGCGTACATCGAGAACGCCAAGCAGTCCCTGGCCGAGGCCGACCCAGAGACGGTGCTGCTGAACGAGCCGGTGCCGATCTCCGTCGTGCTCGGGTGGTTCGCGCCCTACAACGGGACCCAGTACGTCTTCGCTCCACTGACCGACAAGCCGACATTCGGGACGCAGACCGAGAAGCTGCTGACGATCAACGGAGACGGGCTGATCCGGGAGGCCCAGGTCAGCGGGGTTCGCTCCGAGACAGGCCCGTTGGCGGGCTGCGGCTGGGCGGTCAACTCGACCACCCAGCGGGTGACGAGGATCCCGATGGAGAAGGGGGTGTTCCCCTGGGGGTGGACCGTCAAGATCGCCTACCTCGCCGGAAAGGACACCGCGCTCACCTTCGCCCTCGACGACTCCGAAGAGGTGACCGTCCAACTGCGCAAGGGCCTCCACGATCTCTACTTCCCCTATGTCGGGGAGGGCCGGACCGTGACGATCGGCGGCGTCGACCGGGGCGCAGCGGTGTGCGTCGACCGCATCGACATCGGCAACCGCATCGTCGACCCAGGGGATGAGCCGCTCAGCCCCAATGGCTAACCCGACCGGAGCCAGCGGCGTGGCGATGCCAGCCCCGCCTGAAGCCGGCGTGCGCGGGCACGGCTATCAGCTGCCCGCGCTCGACGCGATGCGGGCCATCGGCAGCCTGGCGGTCCTCGTCACGCACGTCGGGTTCCAGACCGGGATGACGGTCAACACCGCGCTCGGCGCCGTCGTGGCCCGCCTCGATATCGGCGTGGCCCTCTTCTTCGGGCTCTCCGGCCTGCTGCTCGTCCTGCCTTGGGCCGACACCGCCTTTCTGCCCGATCCCACGCCGTCGACGCGGTCATACCTGTGGCGCAGGGCCCTGCGCATCCTCCCCGCCTACTGGATCGCGGTCGTGGTCGCGCTGGCGTTCTTGCCGGAGAACGCCAACGCCTCAACGGAGACGTGGGCCGCCACCCTGCTCCTGGTGCAGATCTACTCGCCTGGCCTCATCGCCCCCGGGCTGACCCAGATGTGGAGCCTGGCCACCGAGGTCGCCTTCTACCTGTGCCTCCCCCTCATCGCGGCGGGGCTCGTGCGCCTGGCCCGCCGATGGGGACTGGCGGGGGCGCTTGCGGGGACACTCGTCCTCGGCCTGGCCGGCCTGGTGTGGATCGCGTGGATCCAGACCTCGTCCGTTGTCGACAGCAGCATCGCCGCGCTCTGGCTGCCTGGCTACCTGCCGTGGTTCGGGGTCGGCCTCGCGCTGGGCTTCGTCGTGGCTGCCCACCGCGCTGGGCGCGGCGGACGCGTGGCGCAGGCACTGCACGGCATGGCCCGGGCCCCCTGGTCGGTATGGGGGGTCGCCCTCGGGCTGCTCTTGGTCGCGTCAACCCCGCTGGTCGGACCCCGTGGCCTGGGTGCGTTCCAGTCACCGGTGGAGGCGATCGCCAAGGCGACGCTCTACGCCGCGGTGGTGGCCCTCGTGCTCGTCCCTGCCACCTTCGGCTCGGCGGGGGCGGCGCACCGGATCCTGGTGTCGCCCCCGATGCGGTGGCTGGGTCGCATCTCCTACGGCATCTTCCTGTGGCACCTCATCGTGCTGGCCCTCGCGTTCCAGGCTCTGGGCATCTTCTACTTCACCGGACGCTTCCCGACCCTGCTCGCGGTGACCCTGGTGGGATCGGTCGCCGTCGCCCAGCTCAGCTGGGCTCTGGTGGAGCAGCCGGCCCAGCGCTGGGGACGACGGCGGTCCGCGCGGGCCAAACGGCTAGCGCCAACGCCGCCAAGAGCGCCAGCAACGCCACGCCGCTAGAGCCGGCGTAGTCCGCCGAGGCCCACGGGTGCAGCGCCCACCACACGGCCGCGGCGGAGACCAGGCTACCCACGGTCACAGCCCGGACGGCCTCGCTCCGGATCCGCGAAGCGCCCGCCGCCAGAAGGGCCGCGCCAGCCCCCGCGAGGCCTGCCATGGCCACCAGCAGCACCGCCGCGAGCCATGGATCAAGCCGACCGCTGCGCGCTTGTGGGCACAACCCGGCGGCCCGCTCCGAACCGCGCGAACGTCGCAGGGCCACGAGGGCCGTCACCACAAGCGCGACGGCCCCCAGCGCGAGGCCGACCCTGAACCAACGCTGCGGGGCGAACTCCAACCGGAGGTCAGCGGGACCCCCCGCCGGCGCGATCCAGCCTTGCCGCCAACCGTCGACGACCACCGGCGCCAGCGCCTTTCCGTCCAAGGTGGCGCGCCAACCGGCATTGTCGCTTTCGGCCAGCGACACCACGATCGGCTCCGCGCGCTGCGGGAGTCGGACGGTCCTCTTCGTCGCTGAGTCCTCCCCCATGGTGAGTCCGCGCCATCCTGGGGACGCGGCCGTAGAGGCAGGTCCGCCCACCAGGACTCGGGCAGGAGCCCAGGCCGCCGACGCCGCCAGCGCCACCGGCTCCACTCCTGGGGTCACCGGCGGCCGATCTCCGCAGAAGGCGGCCGGGACGTCGGTCAGGCTGAGCAACTGCTGACGCGTGGCACTGACCGACGTCGGGAAGGCCCGGTCACCCACGCGGAGAACCGGCCCCTGGCCGCAGGCGCTCTCGATCACCTCACTGCGAGAGGGGGCGGCAGCGGTCACCCCGTTAAGGACGATCTCCGAGATCCCGACCGGGAGGATCTCGCGGCGGTCGGTGAACGGGTCGTACGTCCCGATGGGCCGGGACTCGAGGATCTCGATGGTGAGTTCGTCGGTCCGGACCGGCTCGGGAAGCACCACGACCTGGCTGGGACCCAGGCGCCGCACGACCCGATCGCCGGCGGGGGTGGACAGGGCGACCCGCACCGGTATCGACGCGGCCAGCTCGGGGTCCGTCCGGAGCCGCACCTGGGATACCAGCAGGGTCGCGGTGTCAAGCTCGACTGTGAGGGTCGGCCGTCGATCTCCGGACTCCGCGACCCACGCCGTGCCTAGATCGCCGTCGGCCGCCGCCTGCGGGCGCCCCCGCGGGTCGAGGACCGCTCGCGACGACGCCGTGACCCGCAGGGCCGCTCCGTCGTCCAGCAGCCCGTCCAGGGCCGCGCCCGGCCGCGGGCGGGCCCAAGCCGCCACCGGGGTCGGCGCGGCCAGCGCCTGGAGCGCCCGCTGCAGCTCCACGGGCTCCTCGGCCTGCTGGCCCAAGCCCTCCGCGCAGAGGGGGCGACCCTGCTCTTCGACGCATTCGGCCCTTCCGGGGGCTG
>CAWFSE010000002.1:0-138726 GCA_963818455.1 uncultured Actinomycetota bacterium | reverse complement strand
CCGGGCCGTCGTCGAGGCGATCGCGGCGCGGGCGGGGCGCGCCATCGCCTACGTCGCCTGCGACCCGGCGGCGCTGGCCCGCGATCTGGCCACGTTCGCTGCGCTGGGCTGGCGGCTGGACACGCTGCGGGCCTTCGACGCCTTCCCGATGACCCACCACGTCGAGTGCGTGGCGGGCCTCGTCCGGGATACGGTATCTTGACGTCAAGATAAATTCACGAGGCCGGGAGGACACGTGGCCAGCACGAACAGCTTCGGGGCGCAGGAGTCGCTGGAGGTCGGCGGGACCGCCTACGAGATCTTCCGGCTGTCGGCCGTCGAGGGGGCCGAGCGGCTCCCGTACAGCCTCAAGGTGCTGCTGGAGAACCTGCTGCGGACCGAGGACGGCGCGAACATCACCGCCGACCACATCCGCGCGCTGGGCGCCTGGGACCCGAAGGCCGAGCCGGACACCGAGATCCAGTTCACGCCGGCCCGCGTGGTGATGCAGGACTTCACCGGCGTTCCGTGCGTCGTCGACCTGGCCACGATGCGCGAGGCCGTCCGGGACCTCGGCGGCGACGCCGCCAGCGTCAACCCGCTCGCCCCGGCCGAGCTGGTCATCGACCACTCGGTGATCGCCGACTTCTTCGGCCACGCCGACTCCGAGCAGCGCAACGTCGAGCTCGAGTACGCCCGCAACCGCGAGCGCTACCAGTTCCTGCGCTGGGGCCAGTCGGCGTTCGACGAGTTCAAGGTCGTGCCGCCCGGCACCGGAATCGTCCACCAGGTCAACATCGAGTACCTCGCCCGCGTGGTGATGACCCGCGAGGTCGACGGCGTGCTGCGGGCCTACCCCGACACCGTGGTCGGCACCGACTCGCACACCACGATGGTCAACGGCCTCGGCGTGCTCGGCTGGGGCGTCGGCGGGATCGAGGCCGAGGCCGCGATGCTCGGCCAGCCGGTGTCGATGCTCATCCCGCGCGTGGTCGGCTTCAAGCTGTCCGGCGAGCTGCCCGAGGGCGCCACCGCCACCGACCTGGTGCTGACCATCACCGAGCAGCTGCGCAAGCACGGCGTGGTCGGCAAGTTCGTGGAGTTCTACGGCCCCGGCGTGGCCGCGGTTCCGCTGGCCAACCGCGCCACGATCGGCAACATGAGCCCGGAGTACGGCTCGACCTGCGCGATCTTCCCGATCGACGACGAGACCCTGCGCTACCTGCGCCTCACCGGCCGCACCGACGAGCAGCTCGCGCTTGTCGAGGCGTACGCGAGGGCGCAGGGGCTCTGGCACAACCCCAAGCACGAGCCGGTCTTCTCGGAGTACCTCGAGCTCGACCTGTCCACCGTCGTGCCCTCGATCGCCGGCCCCAAGCGCCCCCAGGACCGCGTCTCGCTGTCCGCTGCCAAGGAGTCCTTCCGCGCGGCGCTCGCCTCGTACACCGACGACCCCGCGCGCACCGCTGCGGTCACGTACGCGGGGGAGTCCTTCGACCTGCCGCACGGCGCCGTGGTCATCGCCTCGATCACCAGCTGCACCAACACCTCCAACCCCAGCGTGATGCTGGGGGCGGCGCTGCTGGCCAAGAAGGCCGTCGAGCGCGGTCTGTCGGCCAAGCCGTGGGTCAAGACCACGCTGGCCCCCGGCTCGCAGGTCGTCACCGACTACTACGCGCGGTCCGGGCTGCAGCCGTTCATGGACAAGCTCGGCTTCAACCTCGTCGGCTACGGCTGCGTGACCTGCATCGGCAACAGCGGCCCGCTGCCGGCCGAGGTCTCCGCCGGGGTCAACGCCGCCGACCTCGCGGTCGTCTCGGTGCTGTCGGGCAACCGCAACTTCGAGGGCCGGATCAACCCCGACGTCAAGATGAACTACCTCGCGTCGCCTCCGCTGGTGGTGGCGTACGCGCTCGCGGGCACGATGGACTTCGACTTCGCCACCGAGCCGCTGGGCGACGACCACGACGGCAACCCGGTCTTCCTGCGCGACCTCTGGCCGTCGCCGACCGAGATCGAGGCCGTGGCCGCCGAGGCGATCGGCGCCGACATGTTCCGCACCCGCTACGCCGACGTCTTCGCCGGCGACGACCGCTGGCGCTCGCTGCCGACGCCGGTCGGCGAGGTCTTCGAGTGGGACGCGCAGTCCACGTACGTGCGCAAGCCCCCGTACTTCGACGGCATCCAGGCTCGGCCCGAGCCGGTCTCCGACATCGCCGGGCGCGCGCGTGCTGGCCAAGCTCGGCGACTCGGTCACCACCGACCACATCAGCCCGGCCGGCTCGATCAAGGCCGGCAGCCCGGCGGGCGCACTACCTCGTCGAGCACGGCGTGGCCCCTGCCGACTTCAACTCGTACGGCTCGCGGCGCGGCAACCACGAGGTGATGATCCGCGGCACCTTCGCCAACATCCGGCTGAAGAACCTGCTGCTCGACGGCGTCGAGGGCGGCTTCACCCGCAACCTGCTGACCGGCGAGCAGGCGTCGATCTACGACGCCGCCGTGGCGTACGAGGCCGCGGGCGTGCCGCTGGTCGTGCTCGCCGGCAAGGAGTACGGCTCGGGCTCGTCGCGCGACTGGGCGGCCAAGGGCACCGCGCTGCTCGGGGTCAAGGCCGTGATCGCCGAGTCCTTCGAGCGGATCCACCGCAGCAACCTGATCGGCATGGGCGTGCTGCCGCTGCAGTTCCCGGCGGGCCAGGACGCCGACTCGCTGGGGTTGGCCGGCGACGAGGTGTTCTCGATCAGCGGCGTCACCGCGCTGAACGACGGCGACACGCCGCGCACCGTGCTGGTCCGCGCCGAGCGCGCGGACGGCGGGGTGGTCGAGTTCGACGCCCCGCTGCGCATCGACACCCCCGGCGAGGCGGACTACTACCGCCACGGCGGGATCATGCAGTACGTCCTGCGCAGCCTCGCCGGCGTCTGACCCGCGGTCGGGGGCAGTCGTACGCTCTCGGCCATGACCCTGGTCGCCGGCATCGACTCGTCCACCCAGTCCACCAAGGTCCTGGTCTGCGACGCCGAGACCGGCGCCGTGGTCCGCGAGGGCCGCGCCCCGCACCCGGACGGCACCGAGTGCCCGCCGGAGGCGTGGTGGGCGGCGCTCGGCGCAGGCCGCGGCCGGCGGCCTCCTCGACGGCGTCGCGGCCGTGGCGGTCGGCGGCCAGCAGCACGGGATGGTGGCGCTGGACGGCAGCGGCGAGCCGGTCCGCCCGGCCCTGCTGTGGAACGACGCCCGGTCCGCGCCGGACGCCGCGGATCTGATCGCCGAGCTGGGCGGGCCGCAGGCGTGGGCCGACGCGGTCGGCAGCGTGCCGGTCGCCGCGTTCACCGTCACCAAGCTGCGGTGGCTGGCCCGCTGCGAGCCGGACCTCGCCGCCCGGGTCGAGTCGGTGCTGCTGCCGCACGACCACCTGACCTGGCAGCTGGCCGGGCGGCCGCCGCAGGCGACCACCGACCGCGGCGACGCCTCCGGCACCGGCTACTGGTCGCCGGCCGCCGGGGCCTACCGCCCGGACCTGCTGGTGCGCGCCCTCGGCCACGACGCCGGGCTGCCGCGGGTCGCCGGCCCGGCCGAGGTCGTCGGCGAGGCGGCGACCCTGGCGCCGGGCGCGCTGCTCGCCCCGGGCACCGGCGACAACATGGGCGCGGCGCTCGGCCTGGGCCTCGGCCCCGGCGACGTCGTGGTGTCGCTCGGGACGTCGGGCACCGCCTTCGCCGTCTCCGAGACGCCGACCGCCGACGCGAGCGGCGCCGTCGCGGGGTTCGCCGACGGCACCGGCCGCTTCCTGCCGCTGGTCTGCACGCAGAACGCGGCCCGCGTGCTCGCCGCGGGCGCCGCGCTGCTGGGCGTGGACCTCGACGGGCTCAGCGACCTGGCGCTGAGCGCGGAGCCGGGCGCGGGCGGGCTCGTGCTGCTCCCGTACCTCGATGGCGAGCGCACCCCCAACCTGCCCGACGCGACGGGCAGCCTGCACGGGCTGACCCGCTCCAACCTGACCCCCGAGAACCTGGCCCGGGCCTGCGTCGAGGGCATGCTGATCGGGCTCGCCGAGGCGGTCGACGCACTGGTCGCGCTCGGGGCGCCGCCGCGGCGGGTGCTGCTCATCGGCGGGGCGGCGGCCTCCCCGGCGGTGCGCGCCGTCGCCGCCACCGTGTTCGCCGCTCCGGTGCACGTGCCGCCGGCGGGGGAGTACGTCGCGCTGGGCGCCGCGCGCCAGGCCGCCTGGGCGCTGGCCGCCTCGCCTGAGCCGCCCGCCTGGGAGCAGCCGGGCACCCTCGTCCTGGAGCCGGCCCCGCGGCCCGAGGTGCGCGCCGCGTACGGGGCCGCGCGGCAGGCGCTCTACGGGGGGCCGGCGGCGTGACCCGCGGCGTGCCCCCCGGCTGGCCGGCGGAGGTGCCGCCGCCGGACGTCCCCGGCTGGGAGCAGCGCGCCTCCGGCTGGCTCTTCGACCTGTGCCCGGCCGACCTGCGGGCCTACGAGGTGCTGCGCCGGCATCCGGCGGCCCTGGCCTACCTGGCCGTCCGGTCAGGTGTCGGCCGCCCTGGCGGCGGTCCAGGTGTCGCTGTCCAGCGCGCGGGCCGAGCTCCGCGAGGCGCTTCCCCCGGAGGCGGTGACCGAGGTCGTCGAGGCGCTGCAGCGCGAGCGCGCCCGGCTGGAGCGGGCCGCCGGGGGAGTGGAGCTGGTGCGGGAGGCGCTGGCCGGCGCCCGCCACCGGCCGCGGCTGTAACGCCTGCGTGACCGGCGCGTGAACGGGCCGTGACGCAATTGTGACCGGGAAAGGCCGACTTGCTGTCCCGAAGTGCTTGCCGCCGCCCACCTGCCTTCATAAGTTGTGGCTGACAACATTCCCCCGGCTGATCGAAGCCAGGAAAGGAACGGTGCACATGCGTAAGCGCTCCGTCATCGCCATCGCGGGTCTGTCCGTGGCGGCGCTAGCCCTCACGGCCTGCGGGAGCAGCGACTCTGACAGCGGGGGCAGTGAGTCTCCATCCACCGGCAAGGTCGGCGTGATCCTGCCCGACTCGCACACCTCCCCGCGCTGGGAGGCCAACGACCGGCCAGCTCGCTGGCGGCGTTCGACGCGGCCGGATGTCGAGTCCGACATCCAGAACGCCGACGGCGACAAGGCCAAGTTCGGCACGCATCTGCGACAGCATGATCAACGAGGGCGTCCAGGTGCTGATGATCGTCAACCTGGACTCCGAGTCCGGCGGCGCGTGTCTGAAGAAGGCCGCCGACGGCCGGCATCCAGAGCATCGACTACGACCGGCTGACGCTCGGCGGCGGCGCGTCGTACTACGTGTCGTTCGACAACGTGAAGGTCGGCTCAGCTGATGGGTGAGGGTCTGACCAAGTGCCTGAGCGACATGGGCAAGACCAAGGCCAACATCGTCTTCATCAACGGCGACCCGACCGACAACAACGCCGCGCTGTTCAAGTCCGGCTACGAGGGATGCCTCAAGCTCGCCAATGTCGGGACACTCGACTCGGCGGTGAACTACACCCTGGTCGGTGACCAGACCGGCCTGTGGGACGCCACCGAGGCCGGCACCGCGTTCGAGCAGATCTACACCGACAACGACGGCAAGATCGACGGCGTCGTGTCGGCCAACGACACCATGGCCGGCGGCATCATCGCCCGGCTCAAGGCCAACGGCCTCGACGGCAAGGTCCCGGTCACCGGCCAGGACGCCAGCGTCGAGGGTCTGCAGCGCGATCCTCGCGGGCACGCAGTGCATGACGGTCTACAAGGACACCAACCTCGAGGCCGAAGGCCGCCTCCGACCTGGCGATCGCGCTGATCAACGGACGACCGCTGCCGCCGACGCCCTCGTGACCGGCGAGGTCGAGGACACCGTGCTCGGCGTGAAGGTCCCGTCCGTCGCTGGCCACCCCGGAGATGATCTTCCCGGACGATGTCGCCAAGACGTCGTCGACGACGGATTCCAGCCACCGCGCGAAGTCTGCACCGGGACTTCGCCGCGGTCTGCGACGGAGTACGGCGATCAGTAACCCGCCTCGTCGGGGGCTCGGCCTCTGGCCGGGCCCGCCCACTGTGCCGCCGTCTGGCCTGCCGTCCACCCGCGAGCGCGAGTGAGGTCTCATGACGATGACCGCTCCTGCCCCGGGAGGCCGCGCCGGCCCCACCGGTCGGCGCCGCTGCTCTCCCTGCGCGGGATCAACAAGAGCTTCGGAGCCGTCCACGTCCTGCGTGGCGTCGACCTCGACGTCTCGCCCGGGCCGGGTGACCGCCCTGGTCGGCGACAACGGCGCCGGCAAGACCACCCTGATCAAGGGGATCGCCGGCATCTACGCCTTCGACGAGGGCGAGTTCGACCTTCGAGGGCGAGCCGGTCCACGTCTCACAGCCCGCAAGGAGTCCAACGACCTCGGCATCGAGGTCGTCTACCAGGACCTCGCCCTCTGCGACAACCTCGACGTCGTGCACAACATGTTCCTCGGCCGCGAGATGAAGTGCCGACCGGGCTCCTCGACGAGGCGACGATGGAGACCCGCGCCCGCGAGACGCTCGACGGGCTGTCGGTGCGCACCTTGAAGTCGGTCCGCACCGCAGGTCGCCCGCCTCTCCGGTGGGCAGCGCCAGACGGTCGCGATCGCCCGCGCCGTGCTGTGGAACTCCAAGCTCGTCATCCTCGACGAGCCCACCGCGGCGCTCGGCGTCGCCCAGACCGAGCAGGTGCTGCGGCTGGTCCGCCGGCTGGCCGACAACGGCCTCGGCGTCATCCTGATCAGCCACAACCTCAACGACGTCTTCGCGGTCGCCGACGACATCGCGGTGCTCTACCTGGGCCAGATGGCCGCGCAGGTCGAGGCCAAGGATCGTCCCACAGCCAGGTGGTCGAGCTCATCACCGCCGGCCGGTCCGGCTCGATCGGCATGCCGCGAAGCCGCGCCGGGTGACACGGACCGATGCCCCAATCTCGGCGCTGACCGCCACGCCCGCGGAGGTGTCGACATGAGCGTCCATCACCCACGGCCGAGCTGGAGACACCGCCGAGGCGCCGGAGCGGACCGCTCGGCGGCAGCTGCGCGGGACTACGTCGCCAAGGTGCGCGGCGGCGACGTCGGCTCGCTGCCGGCCATCCTCGGGCTGCTCGTGCTGGTCGATCGTGTTCTCCGCGCTGAAGCCGGGCACCTTCACCAACTCCTTCAACTTCGCCAACCTGATCAACCAGTCCGCCGGCGTCATCGTCATCGCGATGGGCCTGGTCTTCGTGCTGCTGCTGGGCGAGATCGACCTGTCGGCCGGCTTCACCGCCGGCACGGCTGCCGCCATGACGGGCATCGCTGCTGACCCGGCACGGCTGGCCACTGGTGCGCCGGCGATCCTGGTCGGCGTCGCCACCGGCGCGTTCATCGGGCCGTGCATCGGCCTGCTCGTCGCCCGGCTCGGCATCCCGTCGTTCGTGGTCACCCTGGCCACGTTCCTCGGGCTGCAGGGCGTGATGCTGCTGCTCATCGGCGAGGGCGGCGACGATCCCGATCCGCGACGAGACGCTCGTGGCCGTGATGAACAAGAACCTGCCCGTCTGGCTGGGCTGGGCGCCTCTACGCGTCCTGGTGGTCGGCCTTACGCGGCTGCTCTCGTTCCGCCGGGTCTCGACCCGCCGGGCGGGCGGGCTGCACGGCGACCCGATCGTCGTGTGGGCGATCAAGACGTCGCTGATCGCGATCCTGCTCGGCGCGGCGACTGTACCTCAGCATCGAGCGCAGCCGCAACCCGGCGGTGACGTCGCTCAAGGGCGTCCCGATCGTCGTGCCGGTCCTCATCGTGTCTGCTCATCATCCTGACGTTCCTGCTGAGCCGCACCTCGTGGGGCCGCCACGTCTACGCGGTCGGCGGCAACGCCGAGGCCGCCCGGCGGGCCGGCATCAACGTCAAGGCCATCAAGCTGTCGCTGCTTCATGATGTGCTCCACGCTGGCGGCGATCGCCGGCATCTTCATCGCCAGCCGGGACAACTCGGTCTCGCCGACCACCGGCGGCGCACGACCCTGCTGTACGCCGTCGGCGCGGCCGTCATCGGCGGCACCAGCCTCTTCGGCGGCAAGGGCCGGGTGATCGACGCCGTCATCGGTGGCCTCGTCGTCGCGGTCATCGACAACGGCATGGGCCTGCTGGGGCTGTCGGCGGCGGCGTCTACATCGTCACCGGGCTGGTGCTGCTGATCGCGGCCAGCGTCGACGCCCTGTCGCGGCGGAGGCGCCACGACCGTCGGGCCGGGCTTGAACGTAGGGCGCGGGCAGGTGCGCACCCTGGCGGGCGCGACCCAAGATGAGGTGCGGCGGCACAACCTGGGCAGCCTCCTCCGGCTGCTGCATGTCCGCGGGGCCGACGTCGCGCTCGGACCTCACCGCGCTCACCGGCCTCAACCGCAGCACCGTCGGGGGCCTGACCTCCGAGCTGGCCGAGGCGGGCCTGATCCGGGAGACGACTCCCGTCGGGCGCGGGCGTCGGCCGGCCCAGCATCGTCGCCGAGCCCGAGCCCGAGCGCGTCTACGTGCTCGCCGTCGACATCGGCGTCGACCGGATCGTGGTGGCCCGGGTCGGGCTGGGCGGCGAGGTGCTCGACCGCCGCGGCGTCGCGCCAGCAGCGTGGCGGCTACGAGGCGGCCCGGATGACCGGCCAGCTCGGCCGGCTCGTGCGCGCCGTCCTGGCCGGCGCCGCCCCGGGGTCGGTGTGCGTCGGGGTCGGGGTGGGGGTGTGCGGCGTGGTCCGCCACTCCGACGGGCTGGTGCGCTTCGCCCCGAACCTGGGCTGGGTCGACGTGCCGCTCGGCCACCTGGTCGCCGGCCTGCTGCCCGGTCGACCTGCCGGTCCTCGTCGCCAACGACGCCGACCTGGGCGCGCGGGCCGAGCACATCCGCGGGGCGGCGCCGCGGCGCCCGCTCGCGTGGTCTACCTCTCCGGCGAGGTCGGGGTCGGCGGCGGGATCCTGCTCGAGGGCGGCCCGCTGACCGGGGCCGGCGGCTACGCCGGCGAGGTCGGGCACATGGTCGTCAACCCGCGCGGGCGGGCCTGCCGCTGCGGGTCCACCGGCTGCTGGGAGACCGAGATCGGCGAGGAGGCGCTGCTCATCGCCTCCGGCCTGGCCGAGTCCGACCCCGCGGCCGGGATTGACGACGTCCTGGCCGCGGTCGAGGCGGGCGACCCCCGGGCCGCGAAGGCCGTGCGCGAGGCCGGGCGGTGGCTCGGGATCGGCGTCGCCAACCTGGTCAACCTCCTGAACCCCGAGGTGGTGATCCTCGGCGGCCTGCTGCGTGAGCTCTACCCCGCGGCCGAGCCGCAGGTGCGCGCCGCGATGGCCAAGGCGCTGCAGGCCCCGCGCGAGCAGGTCCGGCTCGCGCTGCCGCTCCTCGGCGGCGACTCGATCCTGCTCGGCGCGGCCGAGCTGGCCTTCGGCCCGCTGCTCGACGATCCGCTCGGCGCCCTCGCGCACGGCGCGGCGCTCATACCGGCCTGATGCTCACGCTGGCTCGGGGCGACGCCACCCTCGTCATCGATCCCGGCCTCGGGGCCCGCGCCGCCTCCCTGGTCGTGCACGGGCTGGAGCTGCTGGGCCGCGGCGGCGACGACCCGGTCCAGTGGGGGTGGTACCCGATGGCCCCGTGGCCGGGCCGGATCCGCGGCAACGTCGTGCGGGGCGGCGACGGCGCCGAGCACGCCCTGCGGCCGACGTTCCAGGGCTGGGCCATGCACGGCACGGTGCTCGCCCGGGCCTGGGCGGTGGAGACCGCGGACGCCTCCTCGGCCACCCTGGTCTGCGCCCTGGGCCCGGATTGGCCATGGCCCGGTGAGGTCCGGCAGACCTGGGCCGTGGGGGACCAGTGGGTGGACTGCGCGCTCGAGGTCGTCGCGGCGGGGGAGGAGCCGTACCCGGTCGAACTCGGCTGGCACCCGTGGTTTCGCCGGGACCTCGGCCGCGGCGGCCGCGCCCAGATCCTGCTCGACGCGGTCGGCCAGGTGGAGCGCGGCCCCGACCACCTGCCGACCGGCCGGCTGGCCCCGGTGGGGCAGCGCGCCTTGACGGCGGGGTACGACGACGGGTTCCAGGTGCCGTCAGGGCAGGCGGTGATCACCTGGCCGGGTGCGCTCACGCTCACCTGCGCCAGCGACTGCGAGTGGTTCACGGTCTTCTCCGAGCTGCCCGAGGCGGTGTGCCTGGAGCCGCAGACGGCTCCGGCCGACGCGCTGGCGGCCGCCCCGCGGCTGCGGCCCGGCGACACCCGCAGCGCCCGCAGCCGCTGGACCTGGCGGCTGCCCTGAGACGCCCCCGTCGGCCCGGTCTCGCGCCGGGCCGACGGGGTGCATTCGGCCTAGACTGGTGAGGCCCGCGCGCCCGCGCGGCCTGCAGCATCGGCACGGACGCAAGGAGACGGCGTGGGTCTGCTCGACCAGGTGCGGTCTCCGAGCGACGTCCAGGCGTTGACGCCGGCGCAGTGCGATGAGCTGTGCGCCGAGATCCGCACCTTCCTCGTCGACAAGGTCTCCCGCACCGGCGGCCACCTCGGCCCCAACCTCGGGGCGGTCGAGCTGACCGTCGCCCTGCACCGGGTCTTCGACTCGCCCCGTGACGTGCTGCTGTGGGACACCGGCCACCAGGCCTACGTCCACAAGCTGCTCACCGGCCGCGCCGCAGGACTTCGACACGCTGCGCCAGCAGGGCGGGATGTCGGGCTACCCCTCGCGCGCCGAGTCCGCCGCACGACGTCATCGAGAACAGCCACGCCTCCACCGCCCTGTCGTACGCGGACGGGATCGCCAAGGCGTTCGCCCTGACCGGCGAGCAGGGCAAGCGCGCGGTGGTCGGCGATCATCGGCGACGGCGCGCTGACCGGCGGGATGGCCTGGGAGGCGCTGAACAACATCGCCGCCGTCCGACCGCCCGGTGGTCATCGTGGTCAACGACAACGACCGCTCCTACGCCCCGACGATCGGCGGGCTCGCCAACCACCTCGCGACGCTGCGCACCACCCACGGCTACGAGCGGTTCCTCGAGTGGGGCAAGGACGTCCTCGGGCGCACCCCGGTGGTCGGCCGCCCGGTCTACGAGACGCTGCACGGGATGAAGAAGGGGCTCAAGGACATCGTGGCCCCGCAGGGGATGTTCGAGGACCTCGGCCTGAAGTACATCGGGCCCGTCGACGGCCACGACGTCGAGGCCGTCGAGCACGCGCTGCGGCGCGCCCAGCGCGTACGACGGCCCGGTGCTCGTCCACGTGATCACCCGCAAGGGGCTGGGCTACGCCCCGGCCGAGGCCGACGAGGCCGACCGCTTCCACGGCATCGGCGTGATCGACCCGGAGACCGGCCTGCCGGCCTCGGCGTCGGCGCCGTCGTGGACCGGGGTGTTCGCCGACGAGATGGTGGCGCTGGGCGGGCGAGCGGCCGGACCTCGTGGCGATCACGGCCGCGATGCTGCAGCCGGTGGGCCTCGACCGGTTCGCCGAGCGCTTCCCGACCCGGGTCTTCGACGTCGGCATCGCCGAGCAGCACGCGACCACCAGCGCGGCCGGGCTCGCCCTCGGCGGCCTGCACCCGGTCGTCGCCGTCTACGCGACGTTCCTCAACCGGGCCTTCGACCAGGTGCTGATGGATGTCGCGCTGCACAAGGCCGGCGTCACGTTCGTCCTCGACCGGGCCGGCCTCACCGGCGACGACGGCGCCAGCCACAACGGCATGTGGGACATGAGCATCCTGCAGGTCGTCCCGGGCATCCGGATCGCCGCCCCGCGCGACGCCGCCACCCTGCGCGCCGAGCTGCGCGAGGCGGTCGCGGTCGACGACGCCCCGACCGTCGTCCGGTTCCCCAAGGGGGCGGTGGCCGACGACCTCGCCGGCGATCGACCGGGTCGGCGGGCTCGACGTGCTCGTCCGCGAGGGCGACGAGGACGTGCTCATCGTCGCCGTCGGCGCGATGGCGCACTGCTGCGTCGACGTCGCCGACCGGCTGCGCGCCCAGGGCATCGGCGTCACCGTGGTCGACCCGCGCTGGGTCACGCCCGTCGACCCGGCGCTCGCCCCGATCGCCGGCCGCCACCGGCTGGTCGTCACCGTCGAGGACAACGGCCGGGTCGGCGGGGTCGGCAGCGTGATCGCCCAGGCGCTGCGGGACGCGCGCGTCGCCGACGCCGATCCTCGACTTCGGGATCCCGCCCCGGTTCCTCGACCACGGCAAGCGGGCCCAGCTGCTCGTGGAGCTCGGGCTCACCGCGCAGGACATCTCGCGCGCGGTGGTCGAGGAGATGGCCCGCCTCGACCGCGTCCTCGACGTCCGGACCACCTAGCCGGCCCGGCCAGCTCGGCTAGCCCAGGGTCTGCAGCGGCCTGGGGTCGGGTGCGGCGGGCTCGCGCAGCGACTGCTGCACGGGGCGACCGCCGTCGCGGGCGATGACCACCTCGTCCACGGTGAAGATCAGCGGGCGCTCGAAGCCGCGATCGGCGGGATCGGTCAACGCGGCGGCCGCGACGGCGAAGGCCGGGTCGGTGCGGCCCGGGTCGAGCCAGCCGCGGTTCCGCATCGGGACGGCCGCCGGGCGCGACCCGCGGGCGCCGACCAGCGCGGCCCGGAAGACCTGCGAGCCGAGCAGGGTCACCACGTCGCAGTCGCCCATCGGCCGCAACGGCTCGGCGGGGTCGCGGGCGTAGCGCTGCGCCGCGATCGCGCCCATCTCCTCGAGGTAGCCGCGGGCCCGCCGCCACCAGGCGGCGGTGTCATGGCCGAGGACCTCGGCGACGCCGGGCAGGAGCGGGTCGACGACGTCGTCGTTGCCCTGCAGGCCGAGCAGCCCGAGGCCGATGTCCAGGCTGTCGCCGAGGACCGCCCGGCGGACCCAGGTGGGACCGGGGTGGAGCAGATGCCCCCGGGGCAGCCCGATCGGCCGGGCGCGGGCCAGCAGGTCATCGGGGGTGCGGGCGGCCACCGCGTGGACCGCCGCCAGCCAGCCGCCCAGAGCGGCGCGCGTCGCGGGTTGGTCGGGGTCGCGGCTGCGGCAGAGCGCGGCGACCAGCCGCCAGGGGATCAGCCGGCCGGTCTCGGCCACCTCGACTCCGCGGTCGGCGGCCACGAGGTCGAGGTCGCGCAGGACGATCGCGGCGAGCACGGCCTGGCGCAGCCGTGCGTCGAGGGCCGGGTCCTCCGCGATCGGCAGTGGCTCCACACCCAGCACGCTAGGCGGGGGGACGCCGCGGGCGCGTCCCCCCGGAGCGTGAACCGCTTCGCGCTCCGGGGGTGACCCGTCACTCTCCGTTACAGCAGCGAGGCGACGCCGCGGGGCAGGAAGCGCTGCCCGGTGACCCGCTCGGACACCCCGACCCGGTCGAGGTACGGGGTGATGCCGCCCAGGTGCGACGGCCAGCCCGCGCCGAGCAGCATGCACAGGTCGATGTCCTGCGCCTCGGCGACGACCCCGTCGTCCAGCATCAGCCGGATCTCCTCGGCCAGGGCCTCCAGGGCCCGGTTGCGGACCTGCTCGGCGGTGAGCGGGGACTCGCCCCCGGCGAACAGCGTGGCCACCTCGGGGTCGACGGCCGCCGTGCCGCTCGACCAGTCGTACGCCGAGGACTTGCCGGCCGCCACGAACCGCTCGAGGCCGCCGGAGACGCCGTAGCGGTCGGGGAAGGCCTCGTGCATGGTGTGGGCGACGTGCAGCGCCACCGGCGGGCCGACGAGCGTCAGCAGGTTGAACGGCGAGATCGGCAGGCCCAGCGGGTCCAGGGCGCCGTCGGCGACCTCGATCGGGGTGCCCTCGTCGACCGAGACCGTGACCGTGCCGAGGAACCGGGTGAGCAGCCGGTTCACGACGAAGGCCGGGGCGTCCTTGACGAGCACGCAGGTCTTCTTCAGCGACTTGCCGACCGCGAACGCCGTCGCGAGGGCGGCGTCGTCGGTGGCCTCCCCTCGGACGATCTCCAGCAGCGGGAGCACGGCGACCGGGTTGAAGAAGTGGAAGCCGACGACCCGCTCGGGGTGCTGGAGCTCCGCCGCCATCGCGGTCACCGACAGCGACGACGTGTTGGTGGCCAGCACGCACTCGGGCGAGACCACGGCCTCGACCTCGGCGAACACCTGCTGCTTGATCTTCAGCTCCTCGAACACCGCCTCGAGGACGAAGTCGGCGTCGGCGAAGGCGGCCTTGTCGGTCGAGCCGGTGAGCAGGCCCTTGAGCCGGTTGGCCTTGTCGCCGTCGATGCGGCCCTTGGCGAGCAGCTTGTCGATCTCGGCGTGGACGTAGGCCACGCCCTTGTCGACGCGGGCCTGGTCGAGGTCGGTCATGACGACCGGGACCAGCAGCCGCTGCAGGAAGAGCATCGCGAGCTGGCTGGCCATCAGGCCGGCCCCCACGATGCCGACCTTGGTGACCTTGCGGGCCAGGGCCTTGTCGGGGGCGCCGGTCGGCCGCTTGGCCCGGTGCTGGACCAGGTCGAAGGCGTACATGGACGCGCGCAGCTCGTCGGTCATCACCAGGTCGGCGAGCGCGTCGTCCTCGGCCGCGAAGCCCTCGTCGGCGTTGGCCGTGCGGGCCGCCGAGATGAGGTCCAGGGCGCGGTACGGGGCGGGCGCCGCCCCGTGCAGCTTGGCGTCGGCGAGCGCGCGGCCGCGGGCGACCGCGGCGGCCCACGCCTCGTGGGAGTGGTCGACCTCGGGCCGGGTCACGGTGACCTCGCCCTTGACGACCCGCACGGCCCAGGCCAGCGCCTGGGCCAGGAAGTCGGCCGGCTCCAGCAGGACGTCGGCGATCCCCAGCTCGAGCACCTGCTTGGGCTTGAGCTGGCGGTTGAGGTTGAGCGGGTTCTCGACGATGACCGTGACGGCCTGGTCGGCGCCGATCAGGTTGGGCAGCAGGTAGGCCCCGCCCCAGCCGGGGATGAGCCCGAGGGCGCACTCCGGCAGCGAGATCGCGGTCGCGCCGCCAGACACCGCGCGGTAGGTGCAGTGCAGCGCGATCTCCAGGCCGCCGCCCATGGCCGCGCCGTTGATGAACGCGAACGTCGGCACCTTGAGCGCGCCCAGCCGGCGGAACACGGAGTGGCCCAGCTGGCCCATCTCCAGGGCCTCGATGCGGTTGGCGACGTGGCGCACGCCCTTGATGTCGGCGCCCACGGCGAAGATGAACGGCTTGCCCGTGACACCGACGAAGGCGAGGTCGTGCCCGCCTTCGATCATCGCCTCGATCTGGTCGAGGGCGGCCGACAGCGACGCCAGCCCCTGCGGGCCGAACGTGGTCGGCTTGGTGTGGTCGAAGCCGTTGTCCAGGGTGATCAGCGCGGCCTTGCCGCCGCCGTCGGGCAGGTCGATCTCGCGCACGAAGGCGTGGGTGACGACCTCGTTGAAGGCGTCGGCTGCCTGGGTGGTGGTCTCGCTCACGCGTCCTTCTTCCCGTCGAAGTGGGGGTTCTCCCAGATGACCGTGCCGCCCTGGCCGAGGCCGACGCACATGGTCGTGATGCCGTACCGCACCTCGGGGTGGACCTCGAAGTGGCTGGCGAGCTGGGTCATCAGGCGCACGCCCGAGGAGGCCAGCGGGTGGCCGACGGCGATCGCGCCGCCCCAGGGGTTGACCCGCGGGTCGTCGTCGGCGATGCCGAAGTGGTCGAGGAAGGCGAGCACCTGGACGGCGAACGCCTCGTTGACCTCGAACAGCCCGATGTCGTCGATGCTCAGCCCGGCGTTGCGCAGGGCCCGCTCGGTGGCGGGGACGGGGCCGACGCCCATCACCTCGGGGGCGACCCCGGCGAAGGAGTACGTGACCAGCCGCATCTTGGGCGCGAGGCCGAACTCCTCGGCGACGTCGGCCGCGGCGAGGAGCGCCGCGGTGGCGCCGTCGGTCAGCGGCGAGGAGGTCGCCGCGGTGACCCGGCCGTGGACGCGGAACGGCGTCTTGAGGTTGGCGATGTCGGCCATCGTGGTGCCGGGGCGCGGGGGCTCGTCGGCGGTGGCCAGGCCCCAGCCCTTCTCGGCGCTGCGGGTGGCGACCGGGACCAGGTTGCCCTGGATGACGCCGTCGGCGTACGCCTTGGCGAGCAGCTCCTGGCTGCGCACCCCGAACGCGTCGGCGCGCTCCGTGGTCAGGTGCGGGAACCGGTCGTGCAGGTTCTCGGCGGTGACGCCCATGTTGAGGGCGGCGACGTCGACGAGCCGCTCGGAGACGAAGCGCGGGTTGGGGTCGACGCCCTCGCCCATCGGGTGGCGCGACATCGACTCGACGCCGCCGGCGATGGCCGCGTCGTACGCGCCGAACGCGATGCCGGCCGAGACGTTGGCCACGGCGGTCATGGCGCCGGCGCACATCCGGTCGATCGAGTAGCCGGGCACCGAGCGGGGCAGTCCGGCGAGGATCGCCGCCGTGCGGCCGAGGGTGAGGCCCTGGTCGCCGATCTGGGTGGTGGCCGCGATCGCGACCTCGTCGATGCGCTCGGGCGGCAGCGACGGGTTGCGGCGGACAAGCTCGCGGATGAGCGCGACGATCAGGTCGTCGGCGCGGGTCTCGGCGAACTGGCCCTTGGGGCCGGCCTTGCCGAACGGGGTGCGGACGCCGTCAACGAAGACGACCTCACGGCTGGTGCGGGCAGCAGTCGACACCGGCGATTCTCCTCGCTGGAGGGGGGTCCCAGGCTGGGGCTTGCCCCGATGCTACTGGTCAGTAACAAAGTCCGAAACCGCCGGGTCACCCGAGGTGCTTGAGCGCCTCGCGGCGGGAGAGCGGGCTGAGGCTTGGATGGGCGGCGACGTACGCGCGCACCCAGTCGGGATCGGCGCGGGCGAAGTCGCGCAGCGCCCAGCCGACCGCCTTGCGGAGGAAGAACTCGGGTCGAGCCAGGTTGGGCTCAAGGACGTCGGCGAGCAGCGTGCGGTCGGTGTCGGCCTTGCGCAGCAGCTGCGAGATGACGGCGACCCGGCGTACCCACAGGTCGTCGTCGCGCGCCCACGCGCGAAGCAGCGGCGCGACGACGCCGGGGTCGGCGGTCAGGGCGTCGCGGGCGATGGGCGAGGCGCCGTCGACCAAGTCCCACCAGGCCCCGGCCACCGCCAGCCGCCGCAGCAGCGGCATCGCCCTGGCGTCGCGGTAGCCGGCGAAGCGGCGCAGCAGGGCCAGGTCGAGGGCGGCGTAGCGCTCCTCGCGGTGCTCGGCGCCGTCGAAGACGGCCCACACGCCCTGCTCCCATTCCCCGAACGACCCTGGCTGCCACTGGGCCGCCACGGGTCGGATCGCCGCACGCCGTTGCGGGGTCTGCACGCCGAGGTAGGGCATGGCCGACCTCATGTACGCCTGCATGGGGCCGGCCTTGGCGGGGTCGGCCACGGCGGTGAGTGCGGCGCGCACGTCCGAGACGAGCCGTCGGGTGGCCTCGGCGGGCACGCCGGCCTCAGGGCTGCGGGGCCTGGGCGGGCCGGCGCAGGGCCGCGCGCTCGAAGGCGCGGGCGATCGGGGTCGCGGTGAGCCCGATCTGCCACTCGCGGGCGCCGCCTGCCCGCAGGAACGCCGCGACCGACTCCCGGCCTGCGGGCTCGGGCGGGGTCCAGGCGACCCGGCGGAACAGGTCGGGGGAGAGCAGGTTCTCGACGGGCAGGTGGTGCTCGTCGGCGATGGCCGCCACCACGGCGCGGGCGGCCGACAGGCGTTCGGCGGCCTCCGGGTCGCGGTCGGCCCAGGCCCGAGCGGGCGGCGGGGCGTCGCTGCGCAGGGTCGCCGAGGGCAACGCCGCCTCGGGCAGGGCGGCGGCGTGCGCGACCGCCGCGTACCAGGTGGCCAGCGATCGCCGGGTGGCCCGCCCGTTGAACGGGGGGATCTTGCTCAAGGCCTCCGGCGAGGTGGGCTGGGCGAGCGCCGCATCGACGATCGCCGCGTCCGACAGGATCCGTCCCGGTGCGATGTCCCGGCGCCGCGCCATCGCGTCGCGGGCCTCCCAGAGCGCCTGGACGGTCGCCAGCTGACGGGGTCCGCGGACCCGGTGCAGGCCGGAGGTGCGCCGCCACGGGTCGATCCGGGCGGCGGGCGGCTCGGCCGCCGCGATCGCCGCGAACTCCTCGGCGGCCCACTCGGCCTTGCCCTGCTCCTCAAGCAGGCCGCCGAGCGCCTCGCGCAACTCGACGAGCACCTCGACATCGAGGGCGGCGTAGCGCAGCCACGGCTCGGGGAGCGGCCGGGTGGACCAGTCCACGGCCGAGTGCTCCTTGGCCAGGCCGTACCCGAGCAGCGCCTCGACGAGCGGCCCCAGGCCGACCCGGGGCAGGCCGAGCAGCCGCCCGGCCAGCTCGGTGTCGAACAGGGTCTGCGGCCGCATGCCGATCTCCGCCAGGCAGGGCAGGTCCTGCGACGCGGCGTGCACCACCCACTCGGTGTCGGCGAGCGCCGCGCCCAGGGCCGACAGGTCGGGGCAGCCGACCGGGTCGATGAGGGCGGTCCCCGGGCCCTCGCGGCGCAGCTGGACGAGATAGGCGCGCTGGCCGTACCGGTAGCCGGACGCGCGCTCGGTGTCGACGGCGACCGGCCCGGTCCCGGCGGCGAACCGCTCGATGCAGTCGGCCAGCGCGTCGGCGGTCTCGATCACCGGGGGCAGCCCGTCGCGAGGCTGAAGGAGCGGGACCACGGGGGGCGCCAGGTCCACGGCCGCCGCTTCGAGATCCGTCGGGGCCGCCTCGGTGGGGGCCACGTCGTCGGTCACGGGCCCGAGGGTATCCGCCGGGCGTCGCGCGAGGTCCGGGGAAACGCTCAGCAGATCGAGCCGGCCCGCAGCGCCAGGGCCACCATCTCGGCGCGATCCCCGGTGCCGAGCTTGCGGCCGATCCGGGCCAGGTGGCTCTTGACCGTCAGGGCGGACAGCCCGAGGTCGACCCCGATGTCCTTGTTCGAACGGCCCTCCGCGACGAGCTGCAGCACCTCGAGCTCCCGCGCCGACAGGCTCTCCACGCGGGGGTCGCGCGTCGCCCGCTGGGCGACGCTGGGCTGGCCCGCGGAGACGATGAGGGCGCGCGCCCCGGCGGCCAGGGCCGCGCGCACCGAGAAGGCGTCGGCCTCGGCGGAGACCGCGATGACCCGAGGCCACCCGGCGGCGCGCAGGTCGGCGAGCAGGCTGGCGCCGGAGCCGTCCGGCAGCCCGATCTCGGCGACGGCCAGATCGCGGTGCGGGGCGATCCGAGCCCGGGCCCGCGCCTCGGCGACGCTGCCGGCCTCGATCACGTCGGCCGCGCCGAGGGTGCGCAGGCAGGCCGTGACCGCCTGGCGCAGAGCCGGGTCCGCCACGGCGACCAGCGCACCGAAGCGAGCCGAGCGCAGGGCCGCGGGCACCCCGCGGTGCTCAAGGAGAGCGCTCACCCGTACTCCGTCCGCCGGACCGGCGCAAAGCCCCGGGCGCACCCGGTGGGGTGCGCATGTCTGCTGTCCCTGGTCTCATCGGACGGCGGCGCGCGGGCCTGTAGGCCTGCGGGGGGTTGAAGTGGCGGCCGATCGCGGGCGGACGTCAGGTCCGGCGCTGGCGCGGCAGCGCCACCACGCCGGGGGCGAGCGGGGGGAGCCCCGCGAGCTCGGCCAGCAGGTCGGCCCACGCCTGCAGGTGCGGGCCGAGGTCGACCCAGGGGTGCTCGGCGCTCGTGTGGGGCGTCCAGGAGGCGCGGATCTCGACCTCGGCGGTGTCCGAGCGGTCCTCCATGCCCCCGAAGTGCTCCGACGACACCCGCGTCACGGTGCCGCTCGCCGCCGACCACTCGGCCTCCCGCGCGGCGAGCGCCTCCAGCAGCCAGGACCAGCCCACGGCGGGGAGCACGGGGTCGTCGGCCACCTCGCGATCGACGGGCGCGCGGGCGAACGTCACCACCCGGTAGTGGCCCTCCCAGGCCTCGTGCCCGTCGGGGTCGTGCAGCACGACGAACCGGCCCGAGGCGATCTCCTCGTCGTCCAGGACCACGTCGGCGGTCAGGGCCACCGCGTGCGGGGCGAGCCGCTGGGGCGCCGGGGCCTCCTCGAGGATCACCTCGGGGCGCAGCCGTGCGGCCCGGAGGGTCTCCAGCGCGCGGGCAAACCCCTCGGGCGCGTCGTCCTCGGGGCGACGGGCCACCATGCCTCGAGGGTACGAGAGCGCGGGCCGCGCACCCGGGATGCCGACGGTCGGGCGGCGTGTCCGGGGCCGGTACCGTCCGCCTCGTGACCGCCGTCCTCGCCCTGCTCTCCAGCGGACTGTGGGGGACGGCGGACTTCCTCGGCGGCACGCTCACCCGGCGGGCCCACGCGTTCGCCGTCGTGGGCTTCTCGCAGGCGTTCGCGCTGCTCGTGATCCTGCCGACCGCCTGGCTGCTGGGGGCCTTCGCCGACCCGACGGGCTACCTGCCCTGGGCGGTGGCCGGGGGGCTGGTCGGCATGAGCGCGCTGGTCGCGTTCTACGCCGCGCTGTCGATCGGCACGATGGGGGTGGTGGCCCCGGTGGCCGCCTGCGGCGTGGTGGTGCCGGTCGCGATCGGGCTGGCCCAGGGGGAGCGGCCCAGCCCGCTGGCGTACGTCGGCATCGCGCTGGCGATCGTCGGCGTCGTGCTCGCCAGCGGGCCGGAGCTGCCGGGGCGCCGAGGAAGGCACCGGCCAGGGCGGCTGGCGGGCCCTGGTCCTCGCCGCGGCCGCGGCGGTGGGCTTCGGCCTGGTGCTGTGGATGGTGGCCCAGGGCGCCAAGTCGAGCGTGCCGATGACCCTGCTCACCCAGCGGGCCAGCAGCGTGACGCTGGCCCTGCTGGTGCTGCTGGTGGTGCGCCGGGCCGGCGGGCTGCGCGGGAAGGACGCCCCCGCCCTGGCCGTCATCGGGGTCTTCGACGTGTCGGCGAACGGCAGCTACGCGTTGGCCTCGCAGAGCGGCCTGCTCGCGGTGGTCGCCGTGCTCGGGTCGCTCTACCCGGTGGCCACGATCCTGCTGGCGCGGTTCCTGCACGGCGAGCGGCTGGCGCGGGTGCAGCAGTACGGCGTGGCGCGCCGCCCTCGTGGGGGTCGCGCTGATCGGGGCGGGCGGCACCGGCTGAGGCCGACGCCGCCGATCCCTGGCATCCTCGGGGGTGACATGGCAGACCTCACGCAGACCCCCGACCCGCTCGCCGATTCCGCCTTCCTGGCCGCCTGCCGCCGCGAGCCGGTGGCGCACACCCCGGTGTGGTTCATGCGGCAGGCCGGGCCGCTCGCTGCCGGAGTACCGCGCGGTGCGGCAGGGCACGGCGATGCTCGACTCGTGCTTCCGCACCGACCTGGTCGTCGAGATCACCCTGCAGCCGGTCCGCCGGTACGGCGTCGACGCGGCCATCTTCTTCAGCGACATCGTGGTGCCGCTCAAGGCGGTCGGCATGGACCTCGACATCAAGCCGGGGGTGGGCCCGGTCATCGCGCGCCCGATCCGCACCCGGGCCGACCTCGGCCAGCTGCGCGACCTGGAGCCCGACGACGTGGCCCCGGTCCTGGCGGCGGTCGAGGCGCTGCGCGCGGAGCTCGGCGGCACCCCGCTCATCGGGTTCGCCGGGGCGCCGTTCACCTTGGCCTCGTACCTGGTGGAGGGCGGGCCGTCCCGCGACCACGCCCACACCAAGGCCCTGATGCACGGTGACCCGGCGCTCTGGCACGACCTGCTGGCGCAGCTGGCCCGCATCGCCGGCGCCTTCCTGCGGATGCAGGTCGAGCACGGCGCCTCGGCGGTGCAGCTGTTCGACTCGTGGGCGGGCGCGCTGCCCGCGCGCGACTACGTCGACTTCGTCCAGCCGCACTCGGCCGCGGTCCTGGCCGCGGTGGCCGACCTGGGCGTGCCGCGGATCCACTTCGGGGTGGGCACCGGCGAGCTGCTGGGGCTGATGGGCGAGGCCGGGGCCGACGTCGTCGGCGTGGACTTCCGGGTGCCGCTGGCCGAGGCCGCCCGCCGGGTCGGCCCCGGCAAGGCGCTGCAGGGCAACCTCGACCCGGCCGCGCTGTTCGCCCCGCCCGAGGTGCTCGACCGGCTCGTCGACGACGTCCTGGCGGACGCCGCCGGACTTCCCGGGCACGTCTTCAACCTCGGCCACGGGGTGCTCCCCGACACCGACCCGGGCCAGCTGCGCCGCGTCGTGGACCGGGTGCACGCCCACCGCTGACCGGCTGGGTCAGCCGACCGGGTCGAGCGGGCGGTCTGCGGGGGCGGGCTCGCTCGCCGCGGTGACCTCGGCGCGGGTCGCGTGACGGCGCCACCAGGCGAGCAGCGGCAGTCCGAGCGAGAAGCGCCAGCACCGCGAACGGCAGCACCGCGCCGAGCCCGGTGAGCAGCGCCGTGGACGCCGCCACGAACGCGTCCCAGCCGGCGCGGAGCCCGGCCAGGAACCCGGTCTCCTCCTCGGGGGCGGCCGCGTCCGGGCCGAGCACGACGAGGGTCACGGTCGACTGGGCGGCCTGGTCGGCAAGGGCCGCCTGGCGGGAGAGCAGCGCCTCGAGGTCGGCCTCCCGGCGGGTGAGCTCGGACTCGATGGTGACGACGTCGCCGATGCTCTCGGCCTTCGACAGCAGCAGCCGGACCCGCTCGATGCTGGCGCGCTGGGTCGCGATCCGGGCCTCGAGGTCGACGACCTCGCCGGTGACATCGACGGCAGACTGGGTCTGGTCGCGCAGGTCGCCCAGCTCGGCCAGGTCGGCGAGCACCGCGTCGAGGCGGTCGGCGGGCACCCGCAGGACGAGGGTTGCCAGGCTGCGGTCCTCGTCGACCGGGTCGATGGTCGTCTGCTCGCTGGTGACCGCCCCGCCGGCGGCCGCGGCGATGGCCCGGGCGCGATCGGCGGCCGGGCGCACGGTGTCGGCCTGGATGGTGACGCTCGCCGTGCGGATGATCGAGCGGTCGACGACGGCGGCCGACGCGTCGGCGCCGGTCGGCTCGGCGGCCTTGGCGGCGTCCTGCCCGACCACGTCGCCGGGGGCGGCCTCCGGGGCCGCGAGGTCGGCGACCGCAGGGCGCGTACCGGCATCGGAGCCCGCGGTGTCGGCGCCTCCCGAGCACGCGGCCAGCAGGACCACGAGGGCCCCGGCTGGCGGCGATCGCCAGGAGGGCCTGGCGGCGGCCGGATCGGTGGGGCTGGGCTGCGGGGCTGGTCTCGGTCATCGCGGGCCTCCGGCCTGACGGATCGGCAGCGGCGGCGCTGGCGATCGGTTCTGCCGCTGGGACGGCGACGCGGGGGAGCCGGTTCCCGCTTTGGGCCTTTCGGTCCGCGCCCGCGCCGAGGTCGTCTGCCACGCTGGGCAGATGAGCGACCCACGTCCGCATATCGCCGTGGTGGGCGGCGGCATCGCCGGCCTCGCGGCGGCGCACGCGGTCCGCCGGCTCGCGGGCGGCGCGGTGCGGATCAGCGTGTTCGAGGGCTCGGACCGGATCGGCGGCAAGCTGCACGCCTCCGAGGTGGCCGGCCTGGCGGTGGACGAGGGCGCCGAGTCGATGCTCGCCCGCCGCCCCGAGGGAGTCGCCCTGGCGCGGACGGTGGGCCTGGGCGCCGACGTCGTCCACCCGGCGGTCGAGGGCGCGCAGGTCGCCACCGAGGGCGGGCTGCGCCCGCTGCCCCGGCGCCAGCTGATGGGCATCCCCGGCGATCTCCGCGAACTGGCGACGACCGGCCTGCTGTCGCTGCCCGCGCTGCTGCGGCTCCCGCTCGACCACGTCCTGCCGCGCACCCCGGTGGACGAGGACATCGCGATCGGCCGCTACGTCCGGGCGCGGCTCGGCCAGCGAGGTCGTCGACCGGATGGTCGAGCCCCTGCTCGGCGGCGTCTACGCCGGGCACGCCGACGAGCTGTCCCTCGACGCGACGGTCCCGCAGCTGTCGGGCGCGGTGCGCATGGAGCGCTCGCTGCTCAAGGCCACCCGCCAGGTCATGGGATCGGCCACCCGCGGCGGGCCGGTCTTCGCCAGCCTGCGCGGGGGCATGGGGGCCCTGCCTGCCGCGGTGGCCGCCGCCAGCGGCGCCGAGATCCGCACCGGCGCGATGGTCCGCGAGCTGCGCCGGCTGCCAGGCGGCCGCTGGCGGCTGGTGATCGGGCCGACCCGCTCGCCCGAGACCGTGGAGGCCGACGCCGTCATCGTGGCGGCCCCGGCGGCCGGCCGCGTCCCGGCTGCTGCGCCGCACCGCGCCGTTCGCGGCCGCCGAGCTGGCCCAGATCGAGTACGCCAGCGTCGCGATCATCACGTACGCCTTCCCGCGCTCGGCGCTCGCGAGCCCCCTGCACGGCACCGGCTTCCTGGTGCCGCCGCGCGCCGGCACCACGGTCAAGGCCGCCACGTTCTCCTCGCACAAGTGGGGGTGGCTGGGCCACGCGGACCCCGACACCGTGATCGTGCGGTGCTCGGTGGGCCGGCACGGCGACGAGGCCGACCTGCAGCGCGCGGACGACGAGCTCGCCTGGCTCGCGCTGGACGAGCTGCGCGCGCTGACCGGTCTCGAGGGCGCCCCGATCGACACCCGGGTGACGCGCTGGGGCGGCGGCGTGCCGCAGTACGCCGTGGGCCACCTGCGCCGGGTGTCGCGGATCCACGCCGCGGTGGCCGAGCAGCCCGGGCTCGCGGTGTGCGGCGCCGCGTACGACGGGGTGGGCGTGCCGGCCTGCATCGCCTCGGCCGACGCGGCGGCCCGCCAGGTGATGCGCGCGGTGGCGGCCGGGTCACAATGGAGCCATGTCGAGCAGCGCTGAGGGCCGGCCGAAGGCCCGCGACCTCAACCAGGTGATCCGCTACGCCATGTGGTCGGTGTTCAAGGCGGCCCGGCCGCTGGACGACGGCGACCGGGCGTCGGCCGCGGCCGAGGTCGAGGGCCTCGTGGAGCAGCTGGCCGCCAAGGACGTCGTGGTCCGCGGGCTTCTACGACGTGGCCGGCCTGCGCGCCGACGCCGACGTGATGGTCTGGTGGCACGCCGCCTCGATCGACGACCTGCAGGACGCGTACGCGCGGCTGCGGCGCACGGCCGTCGGGCGCACCTGGGAGCCGGTCTGGTCGGTGGCCGCGCTGCACCGGCCGGCGGAGTTCAACAAGAGCCACCTCCCGGCGTTCCTGGCCGACGAGGAGCCGCGCGCCTACGTCTGCGTCTACCCGTTCGTGCGGTCGTACGAGTGGTACGTGATGCCGGAGGCCGAGCGCCGGGCGATGCTCGCCGAGCACGGCCAGATGGGCCGCGACTACCCCGACGTGCGGGCCAACACGGTCGCCGTCGTTCGCCCTCGGCGACTACGAGTGGATCCTGGCCTTCGAGGCCGACGAGCTGCACCGCATCGTCGACCTGATGCGCCACCTGCGCGGGTCGCAGGCCCGGCTGCACGTGCGCGAGGAGCTGCCGTTCTACACCGGCCGCCGCCGCCCGGTCGCCGAGCTGGTCGCGAACCTGCCGTAGCCGGCCGCGCGGCTAGCCGTCCGCGGGCTCCATCCGCAGCGAGACGCTGTTGATGCAGTAGCGCAGGTCGGTCGGCGTGCCGTACCCCTCGCCCTCGAACACGTGGCCGAGGTGGGAGCCGCAGCGCGCGCAGCGCACCTCCACCCGCTTCATGCCCATCGAGCGGTCCTCGATCTCCACGACGCGGTCGCCGGCGAGCGGGGAGAAGAAGGACGGCCAGCCGCAGTGGCTGTCGAACTTCTCCGTCGACCGGAACAGCTCCTCGCCGCACGCGCGGCAGGCGTAGACGCCCTCGGCCTTCGTCTCGGTGTACTCGCCGGACCACGGTCGCTCGGTGCCGGCCTCGCGCAGCACGTGGTAGGCCTCGGGATCGAGCTCGGCCCTCCACTCGTCCTCGGTCTTCACGACCTCGTAGGCCTCGCCGTCGGGGCGGGTGGTGGGCACGCTGTGCCGTCCGAGTCCGAACATGTCTCGACGGTACGACGCGCCTCTGCGTCACGCCACCGCGGCGTGATGACGGGTCCCTGAGCGTCGCGGCCGCCTTCAGTCGGTGACGATCAGGATCCCGAGGCACATCTCGTCGGTGGTGCCCTCACCCCAGACGACGTAGCGCGGCGGCGTGCCCTTGAAGGCGGGCAGCTTGTCGCGCAGCGTCGCGTCATGGGTGCAGGTGACGGTGAGCGTGTCGCCCTTGCGCAGGCTGATCGGCTCGGGGAGCGGCTGGGCGCCCTGGCTGTCGAAGTCCCAGACGGGGATGTCGAGCACCGTGCGCGCCTCGCGGTTCCGGCATTGGCCTCGATCCGGATCGATCGCCCGAGCAGGTGCATGTGGCCGGCGGCGGCGCGCACCGTCACGGCCTCGCGCAGCGTGCGGACGCAGGTCTGCGTCGGACCCGCGACCGGCTTGAACGGGTCGCCGTTGCAGAGCAGCTGCAGGCCCCCGATGGTGCGCTGCGCGCCCTCGCCGAACCGCCGGGTGACGTCGAGCACGGCGTCGCCGCGGCTGCAGAGGGCGCCGGTGGCGCCTTCGGGGCAGGGCAGCTCGACCGGGCCGGGCAGGAGCATCGTGCGCATCGGCGTGAGCGTCGCGGCGCCCGAGACGCGGAGCCGCACCTGGGTGTCGTCGGTGATCGGCTGGTCACTCGGCGCCGTCCAGGTTGTAGTGCATCTGGACGACGATCCGGCTGCCCGCTGAGACCGGAACGCCGAACCCCTCGGCGAACACGTTCTCGCGGCCGCCAGGCGCCCACCCGGCGAGCCACGGGGCGGCATCGAGCCCGTCGAGCGGGTCCTTGGTCTGGGTGGGGAGGCCGGGGCCCCCGAAGCACTCCCAACCGGGTCTGGGGTCCGCCGCGTCCTTGGCCTGGGCGGCGTCGATCTGGTCGGGCTCCACCCGGAACAGGATGGAGTGGTGGACCACCGCGGGATTGCCCGGGAGGAAGGCGACGCCGGTGATGAAGGAGTCGGCGGTCAGCCCGGGATCGGCGAGGAAGCAGCGGTAGTCGTCGGTGCCGCCCTTGGGCGCGGCGGGCTCGTACTCCCCGCCGGGCAGGTCGTCGGCCACGCCGACGGTCACGAACGCCTCACCGGCCCGCAACGGCTGCGGCGGCGCCGGCGGCGACGGCGAGGCGTGCGCACCGGACGCGGGGTGGGCGCCGGCGGCGAGGGAGCCGAGCCCGCGGCGTGATCGGCCGTGTGGATGGACGCGCATCCGGTGGCGGTCGCGCAGAGCACGGCGACGGCGCCCGAGGAGGCGAACCCACATGCGCCGAGGGTACGTCCCGTCGGCGTGCCCGGTGATTGCGGCTAGCGTCGGCCCGTGGCCAAGGCGGGCGAGCACGGCGAGGCGGTGACCCTGGAGGTCGACGGGCACCCGGTGCGGGTGAGCAACCCGGGCAAGCCGTACTTCCCTGCCGTCGGGCATCACCAAGCTGCAGGTGGTCGAGCACTACCTGGCGTGCGGGGACGGAATCCTGCGCGCCCTGCGCGAGCGGCCCACGACCCTGGAGCGATGGCCGGGCGGGGTCGTCGAGGGCGCCCGGATCTCGACGCGCGAGGGGTTCAAGGGCGAGGCGTTCTACCAGAAGCGGGTGCCGACCGGCGCCCCGGCGTGGGTCGAGACCGCGCACATCGCCTTCCCCTCCGGGCGGACCGCCGACGAGGTGGCGCCGACGTCGCTGGCCGTGGTGGCCTGGGCGGCCCAGCTCGGCACCGTCACCTTCCACCCGTGGCCGGTGCGGCGGGCCGACGTCGACCACCCCGATGAGCTGCGCATCGACCTGGACCCGCAGCCCGGCTCGGACTTCTCCGACGCCGTCGAGGTGGCGCGCGAGGCCCAGGCGATGTTCGACGAGCTCGGCTGGGTGGCCTTTCCCAAGACCAGCGGCGGCCGCGGCGTGCACATCTACGTGCGGATCCAGCCGCGGTGGTCGTTCACCGAGGTCCGGCACGCCGCGATCGCGTTCGGGCGCGCCCTCGAGCGGCGGCTGCCCGGCCGGGTGACGACCGAGTGGTGGAAGGAGAACCGGCCGGACGGCTCGATCTTCGTGGACTACAACCAGAACGCCCGCGACCGGACGATCGCCTCGGCGTACTCGATCCGGCCGCAAGCCGAACGCCCCGGTGTCGGCGCCGCTCACCTGGGCCGAGCTCGACGACGCGCAGCCGGCGGACTTCACGGTCGCGACGATGGCCGCGCGCTTCGCCGCCGTGGGGGACCGCCACGCCGCCATCGACGACGTGGCCCACGACCTGACGCCCCTGCTGGAGTGGTGGGAGCGCGACGAGCGGGACCGCGGGCTCGGCGATCTGCCGTATCCGCCGGACTACCCGAAGATGCCGGGCGAGCCGAAGCGGGTCCAACCCAGCCGCGACCGCGACCGACCAGCCCGAGGGCGGCTAGCGTGTCGGGCGTGCCCACCGACGACGGCGTCGAGCCGGCCGCTGAGGACGGTGTTCCGCGGATCCCGGCCTCGGCCAGCGCCCTGGTGTGGGATCGGCGCGGCCGGCTGCTCATCCTCAACCCCACGTACAAGGGCGGCTGGTCCCTCCCTGGCGGGATGGTCGAGGCGGATGGGGAGACCCCGTGGGAGGCCTGCCGGCGCGAGGCGGCCGAGGAGTGCGGGCTCGTCCTGAGGCGGGGCCGGCTGGTGTGCGTCGACTTCCTGCGCCCCCGACCGGGCCGGCCCGGCGGGATGCGGTTCCTCTTCGACGGCGGCACCCTCGCTGACGAGGCGCTGGCGGGCATCGTCCTTCAGGAGGCCGAGATCTCCGAGCACCGGATGGTCCGGGTCAAGACCGCGCTGCGGCTGCTGAGCGGTCCGGTCAGCCGCCGTGTGGCCGCCGTCGTCGACAAGCCAGGGCGGCTGAGGTACCTCGAGGACGGCCGCCCGATGCGTTGACGTGGGGGTAGTGCCGGGGCGGGGTCAGGACTTCTCGACCAGCAGCCGTCTCCCAAGCGGACCGGCACTTCCGTGTGCTTAACACCGCGACTCACCCGATTACCAGACCCGACCTGCCAGCTCGCAGTTAGCGCACTTGGTCGCTGTGGTGTTGTCCCCAGGAGGCGTCAAACCCTTGACGCAGCAACGGCTCGCTAGACTAGTACACATGTTCGAACATGTGGCGGGGCCGGATCTGGGTCCCGCGCTGGCCGGGTTCGACGTCCGCGCCGCATCGGGAGGCGCTGGTCGAGGCGCTGGCGGCCTCCCAGCGGGCGGTCTCGTGGTTGCAGGCGCTGCAGGCGGAGCTGGTCGCCGAGGTGGTGCGCCGGGAGCCGGCGGTGTCCGCGTCGTTCGCGGGCGACGCCTTCGATGTGGCCGCCCACGAGGTGGCCACCGCGTGGACCTGGTCGAGCGGGCCGCGGAGTCCCGCGTCGACGGCTGCCTGGCGATCACCGGCCGCCCGGCGGTGCTGGAGGCGCTGCGGGCGGGCGGATCGACTGGGTGCGGGCCGAGGCGATCGCCTCGGCGGTCGGCGCGCTGGCGTTCCGGGCGGGGATGGCCGGCGGCGGCCGAGCAGGTGGAGGCGGCCGCGCTGGAGCGGGCGCCGGGCCAGACCGCGCCGCAGCTGCGGGCCCGCCTCGCCCGGCTGGTGCTGAAGGCGGACCCGGCCGGCGCGGACGCCCGGCTGGCGGCGGCCCGCAGGGAGCGGCGCGTGTGGGTCGACCCGCGCGAGGACGGGATGGCCGAGCTGCGGGCGCTGCTGTCCGCCCCGGACGCGCTGCGGGTCTACGGCGCGCTCGGGGAGGCCGGCTGGGCGGCGCGCTGCGACCGCGCGCGACACCCGGCGAGAGGCCGCGGCGCGGGCCGCGGCAGCGCGGGGAGCCGCCGGTCGACCACGGGCCGCTGCCGACGCTGGACCAGTGCCGCGCCGACGCCCTCGTCGACCTGCTCTGCGGCGACGGGCGGGCGGCGGTGGCCCTCGAGGGGGCGGCAGGCGCTCGGGGTGGGCGGTCGAGCGGGCGGCAGGCGGTCGGGGGGCGGGTCCCGCCGGGGCTGGGGTGGCTTTCGCCCCGGAGGGGCGCGCCCCCCGGGCAGCCCCCACGGAACCTCGGCGAGCCGGCCCGGTCGCCGCGCGGGCAGCGCCCGCAGATCCTGGTCACCGTCCCGGCCGGGACCCTGCTGGGCCTGGGCGGGGAGCCCGCCCACCTCGCCGGGTACGGGCCGATCCCCGACGCCCTGGCCCGCGAGCTCGCCCAGGACGGGGTGTGGCGGCGGGTGCTCACCGACCCCGCGTCGGGCGCGGTCCTCGACGTCGGCCGCACCCAGCACGACCCGCCCGCCGACCTCGAGCGGTTCGTCCGGGTCAGGGACGGCATGTGCCGGTTCCCCGGCTGCCGAAGGCAGGCCGCCGGCTGCGACCTGGACCACCTCGTCCCGTACCCCGAGGGCGAGACGTCCGCGGCGAACCTGCACGCCCTGTGCCGCCGGCACCACCGCCTCAAGCACGAGACCGGCTGGCAGGTCACCGCCCTGCCCGGCGGCCGGCTGGAGTGGACCAGCCCCCTCGGCGCCGTCTACACCACCGACCCGCCCCACCCCGGCGACGAGGCGTTCACCCGGCGCGGGCCCTTGGCTGAGGCGTCGCGACGACGACCACGACGACGACCCGCTGCCCGGCCCCTTCATGGACCCCGAGCGCTACATCGACCCCCAGGACTGGCTGGACCGAGACATCGACGTCCTCCTGGACGAGGCCCTGCTCGACTGGCTCGACGAGTCGGATGCCCTGCAGGCGCGGAGGGAAAGCCCGCTCGCTCCTGTCGGCGTGACCTGATCCCGCTGCCGCACCCGCCCGGACGGCTCGGGAGCCGGTTCAGATCCAGTCGCGGCGCTTGAAGACGACGTACAGGGTGATGCTGACCGAGGCCATCATGGCGATCGCCAAGGGGTAGCCCAGCTGCCACCCGAGCTCGGGCATGTGCTCGAAGTTCATCCCGTAGACGGTGCCGATGAGCGTCGGGGCGAACAGGATGGCGGCCCACGCCGAGATCTTCTTGACCTCCTCGTTCTGCGAGTTGCTGGCCTCGCTGAGCGCCTTCATCTCCTCGTTCTGCCGCTGGGCGACGAGGGTGGCGTTGACCGTGAGGATGTCGCGCAGCGCGACCCGGAAGCCGTCGATCCGCTCGTTGACCTCCGCCACGTGGTCGGCGACGTCGCGGAGGTAGCGCTGCAGCTCCTCGTCGACGCCGTACTTGTCGAACCCGGCCGTCAGCGCGTGGAGCAGGCCGACCAGGGGATGGGTGGCCCGCTGGAAGTCGACCACCTCGCGGGAGAGCTCGTAGATGCGGCGGGACACCTCGGGGTCGCCGCCGAACACCTCGTCCTCGATCTCGTCGATGTCGTTCTCCAGGCCCGCCACCACCGGCGTGTAGCCGTCGACGACCGCGTCGAGGATCGCGTACAGCACCGCCTCGGGCCCTTGGGCCAGCAGCTCGGGGTCTGACTCCAGCCGGGCGCGGACGTGGCTGAGGTCGGGCGACTCGCTGTGGCGCACGGTGATCACGAAGTCCGGGCCGACGAAGAGGTGCAGCTCGCCGAACTCGACCTCCTCGACGTCGTCGAGGTAGCGGGCGGCGCGCAGCACGACGAACAGGTGCGTCCGTAGCGGTCGAGCTTGGGGCGCTGGTGGGCGTGGATGGCGTCCTCGACGGCGAGCTCGTGCAGGCCGAACTCCTCGGCCAGGGAGGCGAGCTCGGCCTCGTCGGGGCGGTAGAGCCCGATCCAGGCCATGCCGCCTGGCTCGTCGCGCAGCGCCGCGTACGTGTCGGCGAGGGTCTCGGGCGAGGCGACGCGCCGGCCGTCGCGGTAGATCGCGATATCGACGACCGAGTCGCCCGAGCGGGGCTCCAGATCGTCAGCCGCGGTGGCGTCGGCGCCGCTAGGCCCGGCGTCGTCCGCGCTCCCGTGCCCGCGTCGCGACAGCAGGCTCTTCATCGGGGGGATCCGGCGCTCAGGCATCGAGGTCCTCTGCTGTGGGGCGCGGACTTGGCGGTGACGTCACGGCGCCCGGGGAGGTGCGCTCCTGCGAGCGGCTCCCCGGGCGCCGAGGGCGGCTCAGGCCGCGATCTCCTCGCGGTTGAACTGGCGGTACATGTGCGCGGTGAAGAGCGCCGCGAACGGCAGGGCCACCAGGGTGAGGACGCCCCAGAAGAACGAGCCCACGATGGCGGCGGCGATGTTGACCAGCGTCATCAGCACGGCGGGGCCGAAGTTGGCGGTGGTCGCCCGGTAGCTGTTGCCGAGGGCCTCGCCGACGCCCTGGCCCTTGTCCAGCGCGTAGAAGGGCGCCAGCTGGAAGAGGAACGCCACGATGATGCCCGGCAGGATGCACAGGACCAGGCCGACGCTGATGAGCAGGCCGTAGACGATGGCGACGACGATGTACTTGCCGAGGTTCTCGCCGGTCGTCAGGTCGCTGAATGACGGCGCCAGCGCCCCGGGTCCTGCCCAGGGCCGCCCGGTAGATGCCGATCGTCGCGATCCACGCCAGCACGCCGAAGATGATCCCGGTGATCAACGCGGCGGTGATGGTCTGGGCGAACGACGCCGCGCAGGCGCCGCTGGTGACGATCTCTCGCCGTTGACGACGATGGAGTTCTCGCAGTCGCCGATCAGGCCGTTCACGATCGCGTTGTTGACGAGCGAGCCCACCAGCCGGATGGCGAAGACCACCGCCACCAGGCCGATCAGGACGAGGGCGTGCTTGCCGAACGTCTGGTTCGCCCACGAGAAGGCGCGGCCGACATCGGCGTTGACGGCCCCGCCCGACGGTGACCCGGGCGGGGGCGGGGGCGGCGGGAGGTACCCGCCGGGGGGCGGCGGGGGCGGCGGCTGGCAGGCCGGCCGGCGGAGGCGGAGGCGGGGGCGGCGGCGGGGTCGCGGCGGCCGGCGGCTCGATGGGCGGCTCGACGGGCGGCTGCGCCGCGTTGGGGTCGTACGGCTGGTCTGGCTGGTCGGTCACGGCCCTAGGCCCTTCACTGATGGCGCGGTGTTTCCCCATGTCGGGGAGTCGTTGTCGCGGCCAGCATGCCGCGCCCGGCTCCCAGGGTTGTGGGATATCGCGCCTCGGGGTTTCGCTCAGCTCACCACGCGGTCGGTGCCGCTGATCGCGTGCAGCACGGGGTAGCGCCCGGCTTTGCGCAGCCGCGACGCCCAGTCGCGGTGGAACGTCTCGCGCACGACATGCGGCTCGGTCAGCACCCAGATCTCGTCGGCTGCGACCTCGGCGGCGGCGGCCAAGGCGGCCTCCACCGGGTCGGCGGGCGCGACCGCGCCGCGGGCGGTGGCCCCGGCCGCGGTCAGCGCGAGGACGGAGGCCTGGACGGCGGCGGCGGCCGAGTCAGGGGTGAGGCCCTCGTCGTCGCCGCCGACCTCGCGCAGCTTGCCGAGCCAGAGGTCGTCGATGGCCTCGTCCAACTCCGAGCGGTCGTCTCCGCTGGGGATCAGCAGGACGACCGAGACCTGGTCGCCGTGCAGCGTCGTCAGCCGCTCGACGTCGTGGGGGGACAGGGTCTGCTCGGAGACGAGGACGATCGTGGTCACCCGCCGAGCGTACTGCCGCCGCGAGGGCCGAGGCGGTGCGCGCCCCCGCGCGTCACCCGCCCGACAGCACGTCGCCCAGGTCGAAGCGCACCGGGCGCTCGAGCTGGCCGTAGGTGCACGAGGCCGCCTCCCGGTCGTCGCGCCAGCGCCGGAACTGCGCCGTGTGCCGGAAACGGGTCCCCTGCAGGTGGTCGTAGGCGACCTCGACGACGCGCTCTGGCCGCAGCGGCGCCCACGACAGGTCCTTGCCGGCGTTCCAGCGGCTGGTCGCTCCCGGCCGCCGGCGGCCGTCCTGCTGCGAGGCCGCGCCCTCCCAGCCGGCCCACGGGTGGCCGTCGAGGGAGTCCATCCGCCACGGCTCGAGCTCGTCGACCAGGGCCTCCCGCCGCGCCATCGGAAACGACGCGGCGACGCCCACGTGGTGCAGCGTCCCCGCCTCGTCGTACAGCCCCAGCAGCAGCGAGCCGACGACCGGGCCGGACTTGTGCCAGCGGAAGCCCGCGACCACGCAGTCGGCGGTCCGCTCGTGCTTGACCTTGAGCATCGCCCGGACGTCCGGCCGGTACGGGCCGTCGAGCGGCTTGGCGACGACGCCGTCCAGCCCGGCGCCCTCGAACACCTCGAACCAGCGCTCGGCCACGGACTGGTCCTCGGTGGCCGGCGTCGTGAACACCGGGGGCCGCGCTCCCGCCAGTGCGCGCACCAGGGCGGCGCGGCGCTCGCGCAGCGGGCGGGTGTCGTAGGCCTCGTCGCCCAGCGCGAGCAGGTCGAAGGCGACGAACGAGGCGGGCGTCTCGGCCGCGAGCAGCGCGACCCGCGAGTCGGCCGGATGGATCCGCTGGAGCAGCGCCTCGAAGTCCAGGCGCCCGTCGCGGGCGATGACGATCTCGCCGTCGAGCACGCAGCGCTGCGGCGCCTGGGCCAGCACCTGCGCCACCACCTCGGGGAAGTAGCGGGTGAGCGGCTTGGTGTCCCGGCTGGCCAGCACGACCTCGGGGCCGTCGCGGAAGACCAGGCAGCGGAAGCCGTCCCACTTGGGCTCGTAGAGCAGGCCGCCCTCGACCGAGTCGGGTGCGGGCACGCCCTTGACGGACTTCGCCAGCATCGGCTTGACCGGCGGCATGACGGGCAGGTCCATGCGGGACATCATGGCGGGATGAGCACCCGACGCGACCGTTCCGCCCACGCCCTGGCCGGGGTCATGGCCCTGGCCGGGGCGATGCACTTCATCGCCCCGCAGTTCTACCGGCCGATGATCCCCGATCAGCTCGGCGCCCCCGACCCGTGGGTCTACGGCAGCGGCGTCGCCGAGCTGGCCCTGGCGGCGGCGGTCGCCGTCCCGCGGACCCGCCGGTGGGGGGCGTACGCGATGGCGGGGCTCTTCGTGGCGGTCTTCCCCGGCAATGTGCAGATGGCGGTGGACGCCTGGGACGCCGGCGGCTCCGAGCGCGCCCTGACGCTGGCGCGGCTTCCGCTGCAGGTGCCGTTGATCATCTGGGCGGTGCGTGTCGGCCGCCGCGCGGGTCAGGCGGCCGCCGCCGAGTCCACCCGGTAGCGGGAGAACAGGCAGCGCTCCTCCGCGGGCAGCGCGGTGTCACCGAGGACTCCGATCGTGGCGCCCGTACGCTGGGACGCCACATGTCCGACGACCGACTCCCCGCGTGGGCCTGCCAGGGCCGCCCGGTGACAGGCCTGCCGCGGCTGGCCGACCGCGATCCCACCGTCGGCCCCGAGCGGCTGATCGCCGAGCTGGTCCCGCCGCCGCGCTTCGACGAGGTGCGGTTCGCGACCTACCTGCCCGACCCCGCCCAGCCGACCCAGGCCGCCGCGGTCGCGGGACTGGGCGCCTTCGCCGCGCGGATCGCGGCCGGGCCGGAGGCCAGGAGGCGCTGGTTCAGCCGCGCCCCCGCGCCGCCGGAGGGCCGCGCCGGGGCGTACCTCGACGGCGGCTTCGGCGTCGGCAAGACCCACCTGCTCGCCTCGCTGTGGCACGCGGTGCCCGGGCCGAAGGCCTTCGGCACCTTCGTCGGCTACACGCACCTCGTGGGCGCGCTGGGCTTCCAGGGCGCGGTCGACGCGCTGAGCGGCCACCGCCTGGTCTGCATCGACGAGTTCGAGCTCGACGACCCGGGCGACACCGTGCTGATGTCGTCGCTGCTGAACCGGCTCGTCGAGGCCGGCGTCCGGCTCGCCGCGACGTCCAACACGCTGCCGGAGGCGTTGGGGGAGGGGCGGTTCGCCGCCGAGGACTTCCTGCGGGAGATCCAGGGGCTGTCCGCGCACTTCGACGTCCTGCGGGTGGACGGCGAGGACTACCGCCACCGCGGCCTGCCCGAGCCGCCGGAGCCGGTCGCCGACGAGGAGGTCCGCGCCGCCGCCGCCGAGGCGCCGCCGGGCTCCACGCTCGACGGCTTCGACGAGCTGCTCGCGCACCTCCCGCGCGTCCACCCCAGCCGGTACGGCGCCCTCCTGGACGGCGTCCCCCGGGTGCACCTGACCGGGGTCCACCCGGTGCCCGACCAGGCGACCGCGTTGCGCGTCGTGGTCCTGGCCGACCGCCTGTACGACCGCGACATCCCGGTCGTGGCGTCGGGCATCGCCGCTCGACCGGCTGTTCTCCCCGGAGATGCTGCGCGGCGGCTACCGCAAGAAGTACTACCGGGCGGTCTCCCGGCTGGTCGCGCTGGCCCGGGAGGGCATGGCCGGCGACGCGCCGTCCTAGCGATGCGCGCGCATCTGGCCCGGGACCGCGGCATCATGCGCGCCATGGCGAAGAAGAGCGGCAAGTCATCGAAGCAGGCGAAGGCGTCGAAGCAGGCGAAGGGCGGCAAGACGTCCAAGGCCGGCAAGGGGGCGGCGGCCCCGGTCGAGGCGCGGGCCCTGCTGCGGGCCCCCGCGGCGCCCGTGCGCCTGGCCGAGATCGACGCCGGCTCGTACACCGGGGTGAAGGACCGCGCGGACGCCGAGGCGCAGACCGCCGCCATGGCCGGGGAGCTCGTGGCGCTGCAGGAGAAGCTGTTCGCCGAGGGCCGCGAGCGCGGCAACCGCAGCATCCTGCTGGTCATCCAGGGCATGGACACCTCCGGCAAGGGCGGGGTGCTGAGCCACGTGATCGGCCAGCTCGAGCCGATGGGCTGCGAGATCCACTCGTTCAAGGCCCCCACCGCCGAGGAGCGCAAGCACGACTTCCTCTGGCGCTTCCGCAACCGCCTGCCCGAGACCGGGATGGTCGGGGTCTGGGACCGCTCGCACTACGAGGACGTGCTCATCGTGCGGGTGCACGACCTGGTGCCCCGGAGCACGTGGTCGCGCCGCTACGCGACCATCAATCGATTCGAGCAGTCCCTCGCCAATCAGGGTGTGACGCTCGTCAAGTGCATGCTGCACATCAGCAAGGCCGAGCAGCAGCAGCGCCTGCTGGACCGGCTGTCGGACCCGGCCAAGTACTGGAAGTACAACCCGGGAGACGTCGACGAGCGCGGGCGCTGGGACGCCTACCAGCAGGCGTACGAGGCGGTCCTCGACAAGACCAACACCGAGGTCGCGCCGTGGCATGTGATCCCCGCGGACCACAAGTGGTACCGGAACTGGGCGATCTCCAAGCTCCTGCTTGAGCACCTGCGCGCCCTGGATCCCCAGTGGCCGCCGGCCGACTTCGATGTCGAGGCCGAGCGTCGGCGGGTGCTCGCCGCCGGGTAGCGCGACCGGTCGGTCACGCCAGCCTGGTCACCTCGACCTCGACGCCGAGGAGGGTGCTCGCCGGCCCGTGGTAGATCCCCTTGAGCGGCGCCACGTCGGCGTAGTCGCGGCCGCGGGCGACCACGACGTGGTGCTCGCCGGCCGGCAGCCCGTTCGTGGGGTCGAAGCCGGCCCACTCGCCGACCCACCACTCGACCCAGGCGTGGCTCTGGCCCGCGCTGCTCTCGCCGACCTCGGCCTCGCGCACCGGGTGCAGGTAGCCGGACACGTACCGGGCGGGGATTCCCACCGCGCGCAGCATCCCGACGGTCAGGTGCGCGATGTCCTGGCACACGCCCGAGCGCTGGACGTAGGCCTCCTGCGCGGAGGTCTGCACGCCCGTCGAGCCGGGCACGTAGGCCACGGTGTCCCGCACCCACTCCGCGATCGCCAGCGCCCCGGCGTGCGGGTCGGTGCGCCGGACCAGCCCGCGCGCCGTCTCGGCGAGCCGGCCGCCGATGGCCGTGCGGGTCGTGGCGCCCAGCATGTCGACGTAGCGGTCGAGGATGCGCGGGTCGGCGAGGTCGTCCCAGCTGGCCGACGGCCGGGCGGGGCGCGGCGGCATGGTCTCGACGACGCTGGTTCCGACGACCTCGAGCTGGGCGTGCGGCTCCTGCAGGTCGAAGTAGGTCACTCGGGTGCCCCAGTAGTCCCAGTAGCCGCTCGTGGGCGTGGCGGGGTGGACCTCGATCCGGGACTCCAGGGTGGTCTGGGTGGCCAGGGTCAGCGGCGTGAGCCGGACCTCGTTGTACGAGGACCGGACCGCCCCCTCGTAGCGGAACCCCGAGGAGTGCCGGATCTGCAGCCGCCAGCCCATCAGATCTCCTCGTGCATCCAGGCGACCGGCTCGGCGTACTGGAAGTAGCGTTCGGCGACCGCCTCCGAGGCCAGGGCGCAGGTCTCCCGGAGCTGCTCGAGGTGGTCGGGCAGGAAGCGCAGCAGATCGGTGCGGTCGACGTACTCCAGGGCGCTGCGCGCGCGGCCGATGAGCCGGCGGGCCGGGTCGTCCACCCCGGCCCGGCCGAGGTCGGGCTCGAGCTCGGCGAGGCACCGCTCGGCGGTGGTCAGGGCGTGGAAGATCGAGCGGGGGAAGAGCCGGTCGAGGAGCAGGAACTCGGCGACGTGCTCGGCCTCCAGCTCGCCGCGGTAGGTGCGCAGGAACGCCTCGTCGGCGCCGCACGAGCGCAGCAGGGTGCGCCAGGACGGGGCGTGGTCGCCGCCGATGCAGCCGGGTCGACAGCAGGCGGGTCGTCATGTCGACCCGCTCGAGGCTGCGCCCGAGGACCATGAAGCGCCAGCCGTCGTCATGGCTCATCGTCGACTCGGACAGCCCGGCGATCATCGCCGTCCGGTCCTTGACGAAGCCGAAGAAGGAGTGCGGCCCGAGCCGGTCCGCGGCGCGGCGCTGGGCCGGCAGGGCGTTCCAGGTGGTGTTCAGGCCTCCCACAGCTCCGAGGACACCGTCTCCCGGGCGCCGCGGGCGTTCTCGCGGGCCGCCAGCAGCGCGCCGGCGATCGGCCGCCGAGTTGGTGCGGTCGAAGGCGAGCAGGTCGAGGACCTCGGTGATGGTCGACCCGCTCGGGGCCGGGCTCGAGGCCCATGATCGACAGCAGGGCCCGGCAGGAGGCGTCCTCGTCGATCCAGGGGTCCTCGAGGATCCGGTGCACGTAGACGTCGAGGATCCGGGCGGTGTCGTCGGCGCGCTCGACGTACCGGCCGATCCAGAACAGCGACTCGGCGAGCCGGCTGAGCATGGTGGGCGCCCTCATTGCTGCTGCCCGAGGAACTCGGCCGCGGGCCCCGGCTCCTGGCGGGTCGGCGGGCCGGGCATCGGGCAGCGGCAGGCCGCCGCCGCGGGGGAGCGCCTCGACGCGGCTCCTCGTCGGCGGCCAGCACCCAGGTGTCCTTGGAGCCGCCGCCCTGGCTGGAGTTGACCACCAGCTCCCCCTCCGGCAGGGCCACCCGGGTCAGCCCGCCCGGCAGCACCCACACGTCGTCGCCGTCGTTGACCGCGAACGGCCGCAGGTCGACGTGGCGCGGGGCGATCCGGTCGTCGACGAGGGTCGGCGCGGTCGACAGCGCCACCGGCCGCTGGGCGATCCAGCCCGCGCGGGTCGGCCGGCCACCCGCTTGCGCAGCTTGGCCAGGGTCTGCTCGTCGGCCCGGGGGCCGATCACGATGCCCTTGCCGCCGGAGCCGTCGACCGGCTTGAGGACCAGCCGGTCGAGCGAGTCCAGCACCCACGCGAGCTCGTCGCGGTCCTCCAGCCGGTACGTCTCCACGTTGGCGAGCACCGGCTCCTCGTGCAGGTAGTACCGGATCAGGTCGGGGACGTAGGTGTAGACGAGCTTGTCGTCGGCGACGCCGTTGCCGACGGCGTTGGCGATCGTGACGTTGCCCGGCGCGGGCGGCGTTGAGGATGCCGGGGACGCCGATGACCGAGTCCGCGCGGAAGTGCACCGGGTCGAGGAACTCGTCGTCGAGCCGGCGGTAGACCACGTGGACCGGGCGCTCGCCCCGGGTCGTGCGCATCCGCACCCGGTTGCCGGAGCACACCAGGTCGCGTCCCTCGACCAGCTCGACGCCCATCAGCCGGGCCAGCAGCGCGTGCTCGAAGTACGCCGCGTTGTAGACGCCGGGCGTGAGCACCACGACCACCGGGTCGCGCACCCCGGGCGGCGCCGCGGCCCGCAGCGCGGCGAGCAGCCGGGCCGGGTAGTCGTCGACCGGGTGGACCCGCTTGCTGGCGAAGAGCCCCGGGAAGAGCCGGGTCATCGCCCGCCGGTTCTCGATCACGTAGCTCACGCCGGAGGGCACCCGCAGGTTGTCCTCGAGGACGCGGAAGCGGCCCTCCTCGTCGCGCACCAGGTCGACGCCGGCGACGTGCACGCGCACGCCGTTGGGCGGGCGACACGCCGTACGCCTCGCGGTGGAAGTCCGACGATGTCGTGACGAGCCGCCGGGGGAGCACGCCGTCGGCGAAGACCTCGCCGGGCCCGTACACGTCGGCGAGGAACGCCTCCAGCGCGCGCACCCGCTGCTGGACGCCGCGGACGACGGTGTCCCACTCGGCGGCCGCGATGAGCCGGGGGATCAGGTCGAGGGGGAAGGGCCGCTCCTCGCCGCCGTGGGCGAACGTGACCCCGCGGTCCTCGAACAGCCGGGAGAGCTGGTCGGCGCGGTAGCGCAGGTCGGCCGAGCCCAGCGGCTGGAGCACCTCGAGGACGGCGTCGTACAGCGCCCGGGGGGCCCCCGGCCCGCGGAACATCTCGTCCCACGAGGCCCCGAGGGCGTAGTCCTCGAACAGATCCGCCACGGCCGGAGCCTAGGGATGTCGCGTTACGGGCATGTGTCAAGTTGGCAAGCGAATCACGATTCAGGTATTACTCTGCCTGTGTCTACCTGGGAGATCGCGCTCGCGAACCTCACGTCCGTCCCGGTCCTCGCCTTCGTGCTCGGCGCGCTGGCCGTCGGGCTGGGCGGCGACCTCCGCCTCCCGGAGCCGGTGCACCAGGCCCTGTCGGCCTATCTGCTCTTCGCGATCGGGCTCAAGGGCGGCGTGAGCCTCGTGCAGGCCGACCCGGCGGCGATCGGCCCGCCCCTCGTCGCGACGATCGCGCTGGGGCTGCTCATTCCGCTGGTCGCGTACGCGGCGCTGCGGCTCCTCACCCCGCTGGGACCGGTCGACCGGGCTGGCGTCGCCGCCCACTACGGGTCCACGTCGCTTGTCACGTTCACCGCGGCGCTGGTGCTGCTCGACGCGGCAGGCCAGTCGTACGAGGGGTTCATGGCCACGCTGCTCGCTGTGATGGAGGTGCCCGGCATCGTCATCGCGCTGCTGCTCGCCGGCAAGTCCGTCACGGGAGGCAGCGGCTGGGCCCCAGTGATCCGCGAGGTGCTCACCGGCCGAAGCGTGCTCCTGCTGGTGGGCGGCGTCGCCGTGGGCGCCGTGTCGGGCCCAGACGGGTACGAGCGGGTCGAGCCGCTGTTCGGCGCCCTCTTCCCAGGGGCGCTTGCGCTGTTCCTGCTGGACATGGGCGGCATCGCGGCCCGCAGGCTGCGCGACGTGCGCCGGGCCGGGCCAGGGCTCGTCGTCTTCGCCTTGGCCATGCCGGTCGCGATGGGCTCGCTCGGAGTCCTGGCCGGCGCGGCCGCCGGGCTCTCGGTCGGCGGGGCGACCGTGCTGGGCGTGCTCGCCGGCTCGGCCTCGTACATCGCCGCGCCGGCAGCGGTGCGCATGGCGCTTCCGGAGGCCAACCCCGCCTACTCGCTGTCGGCCAGCCTGGGGATCACCTTCCCCTTCAACCTCGTCGCCGGAATCCCGATCCTGTACGCCCTGGCCCGCGCCGTCGGCTGAGGCGCCGCGCGCGTCGGGTGAATGCCGGGCTCGGGACGTGCCCGGCTGGGAGACTGGGCGAATGCGCAGGCGGACCCGTGGCGACTGAGGCCGGGGCGCCCACGCTGCGCCGCTCGACCTGGTCGCTCACCCAGCGCACCGCGGCGGTCGGCTGGCGCTACCGGGTGACCGGCCTGGCCGCAGAGGCGGCGTTCTTCGCGTTGATCTCGCTGCCCCCGCTGATCCTCGGCCTGGTCGGCTCGATCGGCTACCTCGCCGACCGGCTCGAGCCGACCGTCGTCGACCGGCTGCGCGAGTACCTGCTGACCGGGTCGGCCACCTTCCTCACCCCCGAGGTGGTCGACGACCTCGTCAAGCCGCTGCTCGACGATGTGCTCACCCGCGGCCGCGCGGACTTCACGGTGCTCGGCATCGCGATCACCCTGTGGGCAGGGTCGCGCTCGCTCAACGTCTTCATCGACACCATCTCGATCATGCACGGCCACGGCGGCCGGCGCGGGCCGTTCCACATCCGCGCCTTGTCGTTCGCCATGTACCTCGTGGCCCTCGTCGTGGGCATCATCGTGCTGCCGCTGCTGGTGATCGGCCCCTCGTGGCTCACCCGGACGTTCCCGGAGGCGGGCAACGCCGTCGACCTCCTCTACTGGCCGGTGGTCTCGCTGCTCGCGATCCCCTTCCTCGCCACGCTCGACCATGTGAGCGTCCCCGACCCGTCCTACCGATGGCGGCGGGCGCTGCCCGGTGCGGCGCTGGCCTTCGTGCTGTGGGTGGCGTTCGCCTTCCTGCTGCGCATCTACCTCGGGGCGTTGTTCTCCGGCGCGTCTGTGTACGGCGGGTTCGCCGCCCCGGTGGCCGTGCTCTTCTTCGGCTACCTCACCGCCCTCGCGGTGCTCATCGGCGCGGCCCTCAACGCGGCGATCGGCGAGTTGTGGCCGGTGCCCGGCCGCGGCCGAGTTCGGGCCGGTCGCCCGCGGGGTGGCCGCGCCAGCGGCGCCCGGCCCGTCGACGGCCCCGGCGCCCGACTAGGCCGGGTCGCCCCGCCGTGTGCGGGCCTTGAGCCGCACGCCCGGGCAGCGCGGGGGCGGGCAGCGGCGGTCCGTCGTACGCGGTGACAACCCCGAATCGGCTCTCCGGGTCGGGCTGGGCGACGCCCGCCATCCAGTCCGCGCGCGCCTCGGCGATGTCCTCGTGGCTGCGGCCGACGAAGTTCCACCACATCACCAACTCGTCCGGGAACGGCTCCCCGCCGAGGAGGAACAGCCGCGCGCCGACCGGCGCCGTGAGCCGGACCTCGCGCCGGCCGGCGCCGAGGTAGGCCAGCGAGCCCGGCTCCAGGGCCCGCCCCTCCACCTGCGCCGACCCGTCCACGAGCAGCATCGCGTGCTCCCACTCGGGGCGGAGCTCGCAGGTCGCCCGTCCCGTGGACGGCCACCTCGGCGCCGACGATCGGGGTGTGCGTCCGGGCTGGTGAGCGGGCCCCCATCAGCTCGCCGACGACGACCGTCGCGGTCCAACCGGCGCCGACAGGGCCGGCAGCGCCGCGTGGTGCTCGAAGCGCGGCGGGCCATGCGCCTCCTGCGCGGGCAGCGCGATCCACAGCTGCAGCCCGTGCAGCGCCGCGGTGGCGCCGCCGGGGGAGACCTCCGCATGGGAGATCCCCCGCCCCGACGTCATCAGGTTCAGCTGCCCCGGCCGGATCGGCTGCACCGAGCCGACCGAGTCGGCATGCCGAACCTCGCCGTCAAGCAGCCAGGTCGCGGTCTGCAGCCCGGTGTGGGGATGGGGCGGGACCTGCATGCCCGGACCGCCGAAGACGTCGTCGGGCCCGAAGTGGTCGGCGAAGCACCAGGCGCCCACCATGCGCCGGGACCGGTGCGGCAGCAGGCGGCGGACGACGGTGTGGGGGCCGAGCGCCACCTCGCGACCGGGGAGGGTGTCGTGCACCGGCCCTTCGGGAGGGCCGCCCGCGCAGGGGGTCTCCTGCGGGTCCAGAGCCAGATCGCTCACGACGCGAGACTAGGGGCGTCGGGGCCTTCCTCGCGCAGCACGGCGGGGGTGCGGCGCTCGGGCCGGACCCCGCGCTTGTCGGCATAGAACGCGCGCACCAGGTCCATATCCGCCCGCACATCGCCGCTGGGGCGCAGGCTCGGCCCGAACCCGCCGGTGCGCGTCGGCCCGTCGAGGTACGTCAGCGCGATCGGCACCTTGGCCTCCTCGGCGATGCGGTAGAAGCCGGACTTCCAGTGCGTGCCGTGCCCGCGCGTGCCCTCGGGGGCCACGACCAGCGCAAGCGGCTCGCCCGCCGAGGCCCGGGCGACGAGGTCGGCGACCAAAGGGCCCGGGTTCTGCCGGTCGACCGGGAGCCCGCCGAGGCCGCGCATCAAGGCCCCGAACGGCGGGCGGAACATCTCCTGCTTGGCGAGGAAGTGCGGGCTCAGGCCGTTGGCCCAGGCGATCCCCAGCATCAACGGGAAGTCGAGCCACGACGTATGCGGGGCGCCGACCAGGACGCAGACGGGATCCGCAGGTGGCGGCCCGCCCTCGATCCGGTACCGCAAGGCGCGGACCACGAATCGGCCCACCGTCCGCTTCATCGCCGCCTCGTCTCAACCGATCCCCGACCGACCCAGGGCAGCCAGCTGGGCTCAGCGTACGGGAGCGGTGGGCTCGGCCGGACCGAGCGCCAGGCGTCGAAGGACGGTGGCGCCCATGGCCACGAGAGTCGGCCCCGGGCCGCCGCCAGCGGTGGTGACCGACAGGCCCCGGCGCTGCCAGGCGTGCCGGGCGACGGCGGCCTCCGTGCCAGGCGGCGGCGGGGCTGGGGTCAGCGACGCCACCTGGTCCAGCCGGATCGCGGCTGGGTCCTCGACCCGGTCCACCACGATGTCGCGGAAGGCCGCGCCGTCCGGCTCCTCGCGGTGGGTCCGCACCACCTCCCGACGACCCGGGATCGGCTGCGCGAAAAGCAGCGGGCCCCAGGCCGCCACGGCCTCGCCGGCGGCGGTTCTTATCTCGGGCTCGGCGGCGATCCGGACCGCCACCTCGGTCGTGCCCCGCCAAGGCCCGGCGAGGTGCAGGAGGCCGCCCTCCGCGGTGATCCGGCCGGCGTCGACCCCGGTGACGGCGACCTCGCGGGCCCAGGCCGGCCGGCGGATGGACCACGTGAAGTCGGCCTCGCCCTCGACCTCGAGCCTGAACGCGAGGTCCAGCTCGCCGGGGTAGTCGGAGCGCTGGGTGATGGTGACCGGGACGCCGTCGACCGCGGTGCGCAGCGTCGACGCGGCGAACAGCAGGGCCACGAGCTGCGGCCGGCCGCCGCGCACGCCCCGCAGCCACAGGTAGCGCAGGTACGTGGGCAGCAGCCGCCCTGCGTTGGGCACGCAGCACACGGCCGCCTCGCGGTGCACGGGGGAGTACATGTAGCGCGTCTGGGCGACCTCGGTGCTGGGCGGGCGGAAGCCCTCGACCCCGAGCATGGACAGCGAGTCGTCCGTCTTGAGGTAGGCCACGCCCCCCTCGATCGGGTCGCGGGCGCCCATGCCGACGTTGAGGACGAGCGACTCCATCCGATCCGCCCAGGCCGGGTCGCCGCCGGCCTCGACCATGAGCCCGTACGAGTGCAGCAGCTCCTGGATCGAGCAGTACTCGTACCCGGTCTGCCCGGCCGAGCCGTCGGCATGGCAGAACTCGTCGCCGTTCGGTCCGCCCGACGGGGTCAGCGCGCGCTCCAGCTTGGCCTGGTACGCCGCCTGCAGCCGCGCGTAGGGGAGGGCCGCTTCGCCGCCCCCCTCGGCCGCGGCCCCCGCGACGGTCAACGCCCGCCAGTGCTCGTAGGTGTGCACGCCGTGGCCGGCGAAGCCCTGGCCGGGGTCCAGCAGGGCGGCCGCCTGGATGTCGGTCTCGGAGACGGGCGCGGAGCAGTACTCCTCGTACAGCCAGCGCGCGTACGCGGCGAAGCGCACGTCGCCGGTCAGGTGCGCGAGCTCCCACAGCACATCGGTGAAGGCCAGCCCGTGCGCCACCCCGGCGTACGACGGCTCGGCGCCGAACGGCCGCGACCCTGCGCCCTGCGCCGCGGGCATCGGGTAGCCGGCCATGGTGCGCTCGGCCGCCCGGCGCACCGCTGCCAGCACCCGGTCGTCGCCGGTGTGCCCGTGGTAGCCGAGCAGGGCGCGCAGGAGGGTGGCCTGCGCCCAGAGCTCGCCGTTCTCGCCGGCCTCCGGGAATCGGAGGTCCGGGGCGTAGATGCCGAGGTAGCCGTCGTCGTCCTGGGTCGCGAGGATCGCCTCGACGTAGGCCCGCGCCGCCTCGCGGTGGTCCGCCTCGCCGACCAGGAACGCGTGGCGCAGCCAGCCGTCACGCCAGTTCGACTGCGTCTCGGAGTTCCACCAGAGGAACTGCTGGGTCCACTCGTCGTCGTCGGACAGCGCGCCGAGGTCCTTGGCCCCGGCCGTCGCGGTGAGCCGGTCCCGGCCGTAGATGTCGTCGTCGATGATGAGGTCGGGGACCAGCCGGTCCAGGTGGCCGACGAATCCCTCCGCGAGGTCCGCGCGCATCTGCTCGGCGGTCCACCCCTCGGGCGAGACCTCCCGCTCGGGGAGGGGGCGTAGGTGCGCGAGGGCCATCTGCGCGGGACTCCCTGCTGCGTCGCGGGATCGGACGTCAGGCGGCGGCCGTCGTGGACCGTGGGCCACCGCTCGCTGTGGAGCGCTTGTCCAGTGCGATTCGCGCCGCGAAGGCCGTCACCACGGCGATCGCGACCTCTGGGACGACCTGCGAGGCGCTGGATCCAAACAGCAGCAACGTCAGCGCGAAGGCGCTGAGCGGCAGGCGCATCGCGGCGGCCGCGAACGCCCCCATGCCGATGGCGAGGCCCCCCGCCAGGCCGAGTCCGGGCAGGTCCTGGATGAGCACGCCGAACGCCCCGCCGAGCATGATCGCGGGGAAGATCGGACCGCCGCGGAAGAGGCTCAGCGACAGCGCGTAGCCGACGGCCTTGAACGCGAGCAGGGCCACGAGCGCGGACGTGGTCCACGCCGCCGGGTCGCTGGTGATCTTCTCCAGCGTGGCGCTGCCCGAGGACGCGATGTCGAAGGGGTTGTTGCCGGTGATCAGCGCGTAGGCCGAGGCGCTGGCCGCGACGGCGAGGCCGACGGCGACCGTCGCCCCGACGACCCGCCCCTTGCCCATCGAGGCGACGGGGTCGGCGATCCTCCGCGCGCCGCCGAACAGCCCGGCCATGACCACCGCCGCCACGATGCCGACGGGTACGGCCCACAGCAGGTCGGCCAGGTCGGGGGAGGGCACCGAGCTCAGCTTGACCAGCTGCAGGGACTGGGACGTGATCCCCGCGGTGTCCCCGAGGCCGGTGAAGACGATCGACCCCACGCCCACTCCCAGCAGGGCGGCAATCGTGGCCGCGATCACCGGGCCTCCGGCGACGGCGACGACCTCGGCAAGAAGCACGACGGCGGTGAGCGGGCTGCCGAGGATGACGGCGACCGCGGCCGCCGCTCCGGCGATCCCGATCAGGGCCTCAATGCGGCCATGGGGGGAAAGCCGCACGATTCGCGACAGCCAGACGGCGGCACCCATGCCCAGCCCGATGAGCGGCGCTTCTGGGCCGAGGACCGCCCCGAGCGGCAGGCCGGCCAGGGCTGCCAGGGCGACTCCCGGCACGTAGGACGGCTCGGTGGGCGCTCCACTCATCCCGTTCGCGGGGACATGGCCGCCCCGCCCCGGGAGCGTGACGACTGCTGCCCCGACCAGCAGGCCGGCCAACGCCAACCACGGGACCGGCCACCACCAGGGCGGGGTGTTGTAGCCGAGGTCAGCCGGCAGCGTCTGCCAGACCCAGTCCTGGGTCTGGTTGACGAGGGCGAGGAAGCCGACGGCGCCCAGCGAGACCGGGAGGGCGACGAGCACGGAGGAGAGGACCACGCGCAGCAGGTCCTGGCGCCGGATCTCGTCCATGGCGGAGGTGGGGGCAGAAGTCACCGCGGCAGTCTGCCAGCCAGGCCGGGAATCGGACGCTGACCGGGCGCAGCGAAAGGGCCCGTTGCGCGATTCGCCCCGGGCCCGCTGACACTTCTGCTGCCACTTACCTGTGGTGGGCGATACAGGACTTGAACCTGTGACCTCTTCCGTGTCAAGGAAGCGCGCTAGCCAGACTGCGCCAATCGCCCGTGCGGGTCGTGCCCGCGCCCGAGGGCGCGGTGGTGCTCGAGGTGGAGACGGGATTTGAACCCGTGTACACGGCTTTGCAGGCCGTTGCCTCGCCTCTCGGCCACTCCACCGTGGATGACGTCCGTCAGCATCAGGACCTCTCCGAGCGGACGACGGGACTCGAACCCGCGACCCTCACCTTGGCAAGGTGATGCGCTACCAACTGCGCTACGTCCGCGCGACGCTCCGGGGCCCGAGTGTGCTCTGACCTCGATGCGATGCGAGCCGTAACCATAGCCGAGGCCGATCGCGGCGAACAAACCCGGGAGCGCCCCCGGCGCGGCAGGATGCAGGGGTGACTCAGCCCCTGCACGACGACCCGCTGTGGCCCCGCGCCTCCGACTGGCTCGCCGGCGGCGGCGGCGGGCGACGCCGGCGCGCTCGACCTCGCGGTGCTCGGCATCCCGGCGCACCGCACGTCGCTGTCGCCGACCTCGGCCCACGAGACGCCGGCCGCCATCCGGGCGGCGTTGGCGCGGTACTCGGCCTTCGCCGAGTCCCGCCAGGTCGACCTCGCCGACCTCGCGGTGGCCGACCTCGGCGACGTGGCCGACCCCGATGGCGACGAGGACGCGACCTCGGCGGCCGCGCTGGACGCCGCGACCCGGGCCCGCACGGTGGTGTTTCTCGGTGGTGACAACTCGATCACCTTCGCCGCGGCACGGGGGGTGCTCGGCGCCGACCTCGCCCGCGCCGGGCTGGTCACGCGTGGACGCCCACCACGACCTGCGCGACGGGGTGAGCAACGGGTCCCCGGTGCGACGGCTGATCGAGCACGGCCTCGACCCGACCCGGATCGTGCAGGTGGGCATCGCCGACTTCGCCAACTCCAAGGCGTACTCCGACCGCGCCCGCACCTACGGCATCCGGGTCATCAGCCGCGGCGACGTCGAGCGGCGCGGGATCACCGAGTGCGTGCGCGACGGGATCGAGGCCGCCGGGCGGATGGGCGGCCCGGTGTACGTCGACCTGGACCTCGACGTCTGCGACCGCGCTGTCGCGCCGGGCTGCCCGGCCTCGGCCCCGGGGGGCTCTCGGCGCAGGAGGCGCGCGACGCCGCGTACGCCGCCGGCCTGCACCCGCAGGTGCGCGCCCTGGACCTCGTCGAGGTGGACGCGCTGGCCGACACCGCCGACCAGCGGACCGTGCGCCTCGCCGCCCTCTGCCTGCTCGAGTTCGCGGCCGGGCTGGGCCGGCGGCTGCAGCTGATCGCCCGCCAACCCCTCCAGCAGCGCTAAACGACCTAGGGTGGCGCGCGTGCGCACAGTCGTCGTGGATGGTGGCCCGCTCCGGCTCGACGACGTGGTCGCGGTGGCCCGCGGGGAGGCCGGCGCCGAGCTGGACCCCGGGGTCGCCGGCCGGATGGAGCTGACCCGCAACGTCGTGCGCGACGCGGTCGACCGCGGCCTGGTGATGTACGGGGTGACCACGGGCTTCGGCGCGCTGGCCGACACCCGGATCCCGCGCGCCGACCTCGAGCGGATGCAGGTGTCGCTGCTGCGCTCGCACGCCGCCGCCAGCGGCGCCCCGCTCGGCGACGCCGTGGTCCGCGCACTGCTGCTGCTGCGGGCGCGGACGCTGGCGGCCGGGATCTCCGGGGTCCGGGTCGACCTGCCGGCCCGGCTGCTCGACCTGCTGAACCACGGCCTGCTGCCGGTCGATCCCGGGCAAGGGCTCGGTCGGAGCCTCGGGCGACCTCGCCCAACTGGCCCACCTCGCGCTGCCGCTGATCGGCGAGGGCCGGCTGCGGCGCGCCGGCGACGCCGACCCGCAGGGCCGCCCGGCCGCCGAGCTGCTCGCCGAGGAGGGCCTGGAGCCGCTGGCGCTGGGCCCCAAGGAGGGGCTGTCGCCTCATCAACGGCACCGAGCCGATGCAGGCGCTGCTGTGCCTGGCCATCGACGAGGCCGAGCTGCTCACCAAGGCGGCCGACGTCGCCTGCGCGATGAGCCTCGACGCGCTGCTCGGCACCGACCGCGCGTACGACCCCCGGGTGGTCGAGATCCGCCCGCAGCCGGGCCAGCTGCTCAGCGCCGCGAACCTGCGCGCGCTGCTCGCCGGCTCCGGGCTGCTGGCCAGCCACCGCCACGACATCGACGCACGCCGTGCAGGACTCCTACTGCGTGCGCTGCGCCCCGCAGGTGCACGGCGCGGTCCGCGACCTCGTCGCCCACGCCCGCCGCGTCGCCGAGGCCGAGCTCGCGCGCGGTCGTCGACAACCCGGTCATCGTCTGCGCCCCGAGGCCGCGACGGCAGCCAGGATCCCGACGACTACGAGGTGATGTCGACCGGCAACTTCCACGGCGAGCCGCTGGCCTTCGCCGCCGACGCGCTGGCGATGGCGGTCGCCGAGCTGGCGTCGATCAGCGAGCGCCGCACCGACCGGATGCTCGACCCGGCCTTCTCCCGCGGGCTGCCCGCGTTCCTCGCCGCCGACCCGGGCACCAACTCGGGCTACATGATCGCGCAGTACACCGCCGCCTCCCTGGTCAGCGAGAACAAGGTGCTCGCCCACCCCAGCAGCGTCGACACCATCCCGACCTCCGGCAACCAGGAGGACCACGTCTCGATGGGCTGGACCTCCTGCCGCAAGCTGCACGACGTGCTCGCCAACGTGCGCACGCGTGCTGGCCGTCGAGCTGGTCTGCGCGGCGCAGGGCCTCGACTTCCGCGCCGACACCGGGGCGCCCAGCCCCGCGGTCGCCGCCGTCGCACGCCCGGCTGCGCGCGCGAGGTGCCGACGATGGTGGTCGACCGCACCGTCCACGACCAGATCGCGGCCGCCGAGCGGCTGCATGCCCGACCTGGTGGCCGCCGCCGAGTCCGCGGCCGGACCGCTGCGCTGACCGTGCCTGCGAGGCCCGCGTACGCCCACCTCGGCGGCCGGCTCGCCACCGGGCTGCTCGACGTCACCGACGACCTCGGCGGCCCTCGACGGGGTCGGCTGGTGGGCCGTCGTCGCTCACCTACGAGGGCGCAGGCGGTCTGCGCGCGCTTCGCCGACGTGCGGCCCGCGCCGCCCCCCGGCGCCGGGTGGCCGGGGTCGTCGGCGGGCGCGACGCCTGGACGTCGTCGATGGGCCGGCAGCGCGTACGAGTCCGCGGTCGAGGCGCTGCGCGGGCGGATCGCGGCCGGCGACGTCTACCAGGCCAACCTCTGCCGGGTGCTGTCCGCGCCGCTGCCGCAGGGCGCGGACCTCGCCGGGCTCGCCGTCGCCGCTCGCCCGCGGCAACCCCGCCCCGTACGCGGGCGCCGTCCACCTGCCCGACCAGGGCATCGACGTGGTGTCGGCGTCGCCGGAGCTCTTCCTGTCGCGCGCGACGGGGACGTCGTGGAGTCCAAGCCCATCAAGGGGACCGGGCGCGCTGGCGGCCGACCTGCAGGACAAGGACGCAGCCGAGAACGTGATGATCGTCGACCTGGTGCGCAACGACCTCGGGCGGGTCTGCGTGCCCGGGCTCGATCGACGTGCCGGCCCTGCTGGCCGTCGAGGAGCACCCCGGGCTCGTCCACCTCGTCTCCACCGTCGCGCGGCCGGCTGCGGCCCGGCGCTCGGCTGGGCGGACCTGCTCGACGCCGCGTTCCCGCCCGGGTCGGTGACGGGCGCGCCGAAGTCCAGCGCGCTGCGGCTGATCGAGGAGCTGGAGGCCGGCCCGCGGGGCCCCTACTGCGGCGCGGTCGGCTGGGTCGACGCCGACGCCGGACGCGGCGAGCTGGCGGTCGCGATCCGCACCTTCTGGGCCGACGGCGGCCGCGCTGCGGTTCGGCACCGGGGCCGGCATCACCTGGGGCAGCGACGCGGCCCGCGAGTGGGACGAGACCGAGCTGAAGGCCGACGCTGCTGGTGGCGCTCGCGTCGGCGCCCTCGGGTGAGGCCGGGGACTGGCGACGATGGCCCGGTGAAGACGTGGGTGGGCGGCCGGGTGGTCGAGGCCGCGGACGCGTACGTGTCGGCTCATGACCACGGCCTGACCGTCGGCGACGGCGTGTTCGAGACCCTCAAGGTGGTCGACGGCGTGCCGTTCGCGCTGACCCGCCACCTCGCCCGGCTGCGCGCCTCGGCGTGCCGGACTCGGGCTGGACGCGCCGCCCGACGCACGAGGTGCGGGAGGCGGTCACGGCCCTGCTCGCGGCGCACGCAGCCGGGCGAGGTGGGCCGGCTGCGGATCACCGTCACCGGCGGCGTCGGCCCCGCTGGCTCCGAGCGCGGCGACGCGCCGCCGACCCTGCTGCTCACCGTCGGCCCGCCCTCGGCGTGGCCCGCGACGGCCGACGTCGTCGTGGTGCCGTGGCCGCGCAACGAGCGCTCCGCGGTGGCCGGGCTCAAGACCACGTCGTACGCGGAGAACGTCGTCGCGCTGCACGAGGCGCAGCGCCAGGGCGCCGCGCGAGGCGCTCTTCCTGGACACCCGCGGGCGGCTCAGCGAGGGGACCGGCAGCAACGTGTTCGTCGGCTGGAACGGCGCGCTGTTCACGCCGTCGCTCGCGAGCGGCTGCCTGGCCGGCATCACCCGCGGCCTCGTCCTGGAGTGGACCGGCGCCGAGGAGGCCGACCTCGACCGCTCGGTGCTGGCCGACGCCGACGAGGTGTTCCTCACCTCGTCCACCCGTGATGTGCAGGCCGTGGCCCACGTGGACGGGCGCGCCGTGCCCGCGGCGCCCGGACCGCTCACCCGGGCGGCCGCGCGCGCCTTCGCCGAGCGGTCGGCGGCCGATCTCGACCCCTGACCTCGGCAACGCCCTCCGCGGGCGACCCGCTGAGGGCTAGCGTCGCGGCATGGAAGGCGCGCGCCCGGTCAGGGCACCCCGTGGCACCGAGCGGACCTGTCGATCATGGGGGGCCGAGGCCGCCCTGCGGATGCTCTGCAACAACCTCGACCCCGAGGTCGCCGAGCGGCCCGACGACCTGGTGGTCTACGGCGGCTCGGGCCGGGCCGCCCGCGACTGGCAGTGCTTCGACGCCATCGTGCGCCAGCCTGCGCTCGATGGCCCCCGACGACACCCTGCTGGTGCAGAGCGGCAAGCCGGTCGGCGTGGTGCGCACCCACGAGGGCGCGCCGCGGGTCCTGATCGCCAACTCGCTGATCGTGCCGAAGTGGGCCACCCCCGAGCACTTCCGCGAGCTCGAGGACCAGGGCCTCACGATGTACGGCCAGATGACCGCCGGCTCGTGGATCTACATCGGCACCCAGGGAATCCTGCAGGGGACGTACGCGACCTTCGGCGAGGTCGCCCGGCAGCACTTCGGCGGCACCCTCGCCGGCACCATCACGCTCACCGGCGGGCTCGGCGGCATGGGCGGCGCCCAGCCGCTGGCCGTCACCGGCAACGGCGGCGCCGCGCTCTGCGTCGAGGTCGACCCCTGGCGGGCGCAGCGCCGGCTCGACCACGGCTACCTCGACGAGATCGCCGACTCCCTCGACGACGCGCTGGCCCGCGTCGAGGCGGCCAAGCGCGAGCGCCGCGCGCTGTCGGTGGCGGTCGTCGCCAACTGCGCCGACGTGCTGCCCGAGCTCGTCCGGCGGGGCTGGACGCCCGACATCACCACCGACCAGACCTCCGCCCACGACGCGCTCCACGGGTACGTCCCGAACGGGATGCCGCTGGACGACGCCGTCGCGCTGCGGGGCTCCGACCCGGCGGCGTACATCGAGCGCTCGATGGCCGCCATGGCCGCCCACTGCGCGGCCATGGTCGACCTGCAGCGCGCCGGGTCGGTGGTCTTCGACTACGGCAACGGGCTGCGCGGGCAGGCGCTGGACGCGGGGTTCGCCGACGCCTTCGCCTACCCGGGGTTCGTGGTCGCCTACATCCGGCCGCTCTTCGCCCGCGGCGCCGGCCCGTTCCGCTGGGCCTGCCTGTCCGGCGATCCCGCCGACCTCGCCGCCACCGACGAGGCCGTGCTCGCGGCCTTCCCCGACGACGACGGGCTGCAGCGCTGGGTCCGCTTCGCAGCCGCGAAGGTCAAGGGCCAGGGGCTGCCGTCGCGGATCTGCTGGGTCGGCTACGGCGAGCGGCACGTGGCCGGCGAGGCCTTCAACCGGCTGGTCGCCTCCGGCCGGGTCACCGCGCCCATCGTCATCGGCCGCGACCACCTCGACGCCGGCTCGGTGGCCAGCCCCGAGCGCGAGACCGAGGGGATGCTCGACGGCTCCGACGCGATCGCCGACTGGCCGGTGCTCAACGCGCTGCTCAACACCGCCAGCGGCGCCGACTGGGTGTCGCTGCACCACGGCGGAGGCGTCGGCATCGGCAAGTCGATCCACGCCGGGGTGGTCGTCGTCGCCGACGGCACCGACTCAGCCGGCGCGCGGCTGGAGCGGGTGCTCACGAACGACCCGGGCATGGGCGTGCTGCGCCACGCCGACGCCGGCTACCCGATCGCCCTGGCCACCGCCCGCGACGTGGGCATCCGGATCCCGATGCAGGAGGGCACCCACGCGCCGGGCTGGCAGCCGTGAGCGGCGACCTGCTGGTCCGCCGGATCGGGCGCCTCGCGCCGGTGGCGACGGCCGCCGTGGACGGTCCGTGCGCCGTGCTCGTGCGCGACGGCGTCGTCGCGTACGCCGGACCCGAGTCCGGGCGTGCCCGCGGGCCTCGGGGACCTCGCCGAGCTCGACGCAGGCGGCGCCTGCGTGATCCCCGGCTTCGTCGACGCGCACACCCACCTCGTGTGGGCCGGCTCGCGGCGTGAGGAGTTCGCGGCGCGGCTGGCCGGCGAGCGGTACGACGGCGGCGGCATCCGCGACACCGTCGCCGCCAGCCGGGCCACCTCCGACGACCGGCTCCTGGAGCTCGCCGTCGACCGGGCCACCGCGTGCCTGGCCCACGGGACCACCACGATCGAGGTGAAGACCGGCTACGGGCTGTCGCACGCCGAGGAGCTGCGCATGCTCAAGGTCGCCGGCCGACTGCCCGGCGCCGTCGGACTGCGGGTCGAGCGCACCTACCTCGGCGCCCACGTGGTGCCCGAGGGCCGCGACCCCGACGACTACGTCGACGAGGTCGTCGCGACCCTGCCGGAGGCCGCCTCGGCGGGAGCGCGCTGGTGCGACGTCTTCTGCGATGAGGGGGTCTTCACCGTCGAGCAGGCCCGGCGGATCCTGCCGCGGCCGCGCGAGATCGGCCTCGGCCTGCGGATCCACGCCGAGGAGCTGGCGCCCAGCGGGGGAGCGGCGCTCGCAGCCGAGCTCGGGTGCGCCAGCGCAGACCACCTGGAGCACGTCACCCCGGAGGTCGCCCGCGCACTGGCGGCCGCGGGGGTCGTGGGGGTCCTGCTGCCGTCGGTGGCCCTCAGCCTGCGGTCAGGGGCCTGGGGCCACGCGCGGGTCCTTCAGGAGGCGGGCGTCGAGCTGGCCTTGGCCACCGACTGCAACCCGGGCACCTCGTGGTGCGAGTCGATGCCGTACGTCATGCAGCTCGCGTGCCTGCAGATGGGCTTGTCGGTCGACGAGGCCCTGCGTGCGGCCACCCTCGGCGCCGCCCACTCGCTGCGGCTGGACCAGGCGGGCTGGCTCGGCCCGGGGTCGTACGGGGACCTCGCGGTCCTCGACGCCGCGCACGAGATCGACCTGGTGGCCCACCTGGGATCGCAGTGGACCCGGGCCACCGTCGTCGGCGGCGTCGGTGCTGCACGAGTTCTAGCGGCTCAGGCCCCGGAGAGCAGGTCGGCGAGCGCGGCGTCGATGTCGAGGTGGTCGCCCTCCGAATCCGATCGGCACCAGGGCCTCGGTCTGCGCCGAGGAAGTCGACGAGCTCCGCGCGCGGGGCCTCGAACAGCGCGTGTCCCGCGGGAGACGACAGCGACACGCACGCCACCTGCAGCCCGGCGTCCAGCGACGGCCACACGGCCACATCGCCCTCACCGGTCGGCCGGTCCAGGCCGGCGGCGAGCAGGTCGCGGGCGAAGACCCAGGTCACCGTCCCGCTCACGCCCGCGTCGAAGGCGGCGGTGATCGCGTACGGGTCGCTGAGCGCTGTAGCGTCAGCGTCGCCGGCACGGCCAGGGTGTCGACCGGGCCGACGACGAGCAGCAGGTCGACGGAGCGGGTCACGGTGGCGTGGTGCATGGGGTCCCCTCGGGAGGTCGGCGCGTCTCTGGCGGTCGCTCGGATCGGTTCGGGATCGCACGGGCTGTGTGCCCGCGCGGCCGGCCGGCCACCCCTGGTTAGCCTGTGATCTGTGACACAGCCGCCCGCGGGGGACCCCTCGACCCCCGCCGCCAGCGGGCCGACGGGCTGGCGGCACTGGATCCGGCGCAACCGCACCGCCGATGTGGCCTACCGCACCGGGGTGTTCGTCTTCGGCTGGCTGATCGTGCTGGCGGGCCTGGCCATGCTCTTCCTGCCGGGTCCCGGGTGGGCGGCCATCTTCATCGGCTTGGCCGTGCTGGCCACCGAGTACGCCTGGGCGCACCGGTTGCTCTGGTCGGCCCGGCAACGCGCCCAACGCGCCAAGGAGCGGCGCCATGGATCCCGCGCGGCGCCGCCAGATGACGGTCGCTCGCGATCGTGGTCGCGCTCGTCGCCGCGGGCGTCGACGTACTGGTACGTCGCGACGCTACGGCCTCACCCTGGACGGGCCGCGGGCCTGGTTTTGAGCCTTAGCACATGGGGTAACCTGTGCGGCGCTCGGGCGATTGGCTCAGTGGTAGAGCGCCTCGTTCACACCGAGGAGGTCACTGGTTCGAACCCAGTATCGCCCACTCCACCGAGCACCCCGGCAGGCCGTCGCCCACCAAGCGGCGGCCTGCGGCCATTGTCGTCGGTACGATCGCCGGACGCCGGGGAGCCGCCCCGGCCGGTGAGTCAGGAGCGCTTCGTGTCCGAGATCCGGCTGGTCGTCGACGGCGTCGAGCGGTCGGCGGGGGCAGGCACGACGGCCGCCGAGCTGTACGCCGACCGCCGCGAGGTCGTCGTGGCCCGCGTCGGAGGCGAGCTGCGCGACCTGCACCGGCCACTCGCCGACGGCGACGCAGGTCGAGGCGGTGGCGATCGACAGCCCGGACGGTCGTGCGGTGCTGCGGCACTCCACGGCGCACGTCCTCGCCCAGGCGGTGCAGAACCTCTTCCCCGAGGCCAAGCTGGGGATCGGCCCGCCGATCGACAACGGCTTCTACTACGACTTCGACGTCGAGACCCCGTTCACGCCCGACGACCTCGCAAGCCTTGAGAAGCGCATGCAGGAGATCATCAAGTCCGGGCAGCGGTTCACCCGGCGCGTGGTGTCCGAGGACGACGCCCGCGCCGAGCTGGCCGCCGAGCCCTACAAGCTCGAGCTCGTCGGGCTCAAGGGCGGCGCCGTCGACAGCGACGTGATGGAGGTCGGCGGGGCCGAGCTCACCATCTACGACAACATCGACGCCAAGACCGGCGAGCGCTGCTGGGGCGACCTGTGCCGCGGCCCGCACCTGCCGTCGACCCGCCACATCCCCGCGTTCACCCTGATGCGCACCGCCGCGGCGTACTGGCGGGGCAGCGAGAAGAACCCCCAGCTGCAGCGCGTCTACGGCACCGCGTGGGAGACCCGCGACGCGCTCAAGGCCCACCTGCGCTTCCTGGAGGAGGCCGAGCGCCGCGACCACCGCCGGCTCGGCGTCGAGCTCGACCTGTTCAGCTTCCCCGAGGAGATCGGCTCCGGGCTGGCCGTCTTCCACCCCAAGGGCGGCGTCGTGCGCCGGGTGATGGAGGACTACTCCCGGCGCCGCCACGAGGAGTCCGGTTACGAGTTCGTCAACAGCCCGCACCTCACCAAGGCGGCGCTGTTCGAGACCAGCGGCCACCTCGACTGGTACTCCGAGGGCATGTACCCGCCGATGGAGCTCGACGCCGAGTACGACTCGGCCGGCCAGCTGCGCCGGGCGCCGCAGAAGTACTACATGAAGCCGATGAACTGCCCCATGCACAACCTGATCTTCCGGGCCCGGGGGCGGTCCTACCGCGAGCTGCCGCTGCGGCTGTTCGAGTTCGGCACGGTGTACCGGTACGAGAAGTCCGGCGTCGTCCACGGGCTGACCCGGGCGCGCGGATTCACCCAAGACGACGCCCACATCTACTGCACCAAGGAGCAGATGGCCGACGAGCTCGACCGGCTGCTCACCTTCGTGCTGGGGCTGCTGCGCGACTACGGGCTGGCGGACTTCTACCTCGAGCTGTCGACGCGCGACCCCGAGAAGTCGATCGGGACCGAGGAGGAGTGGGTCGAGGCCACCGAGATCCTGCGCCTCGCCGCCGAGCAGCAGGACCTCGAGCTCGTCCTCGACGAGGGCGGCGCCGCCTTCTACGGGCCGAAGATCTCGGTGCAGGCCAAGGACGCGATCGGCCGCACCTGGCAGATGTCGACGATCCAGGTCGACTTCCAGCTGCCGCAGCGCTTCGAGCTTGAGTACCAGGCGTCCGACGGCACCCGGCAGCGCCCGATCATGATCCACCGGGCGCTGTTCGGCTCGATCGAGCGGTTCTTCGCCGTGCTGCTCGAGCACTACGCCGGGGCCTTCCCCCCATGGCTGGCCCCCGTGCAGGTGATCGGCATCCCGATCACCGACGCGCATGTGCCCTACCTCGACGAGGTGGCGGGGCGGCTGCGCGCCCAGGGGATCCGCGTCGAGGTCGACTCCTCCGACGACCGCATGCAGAAGAAGATCCGCAACGCCCAGCGCGCCAAGGCCCCGTACATGCTCATCGCGGGCGACGAGGACGCCGCCGCCGGGGCGGTGAGCTTCCGCTACCGCGACGGGACGCAGAAGAACGGCGTGCCCATCGAGGCCGCCATCGACGAGATCGCGGCGGCCGTCCGCGATCGCGTGCAGGTCTGAGCGGCCGGCGATGACCGATCCCGACGGCCTGGAGCGGCTGTACACCCCGCACCGGATGGCCTACCTCAAGGGCGAGAGCAAGCCGGTGAGCGACGCCGAGCACGAGTGCCCGTTCTGCCTGGCGCCTGGGCTGCCGCCCGAGGAGGGATTGGTCGTCGCCCGCGGCTCGCTGGTCTACGCGGTCATGAACCTCTACCCGTACAACACCGGGCACCTGATGATCTGCCCGTACCGCCACGTCGCCGACTACACCGACCTCGGCGCCGCCGAGGTCGCCGAGCTCGGGGCCTTCACCCAGCGGGCCATGGCCGTCCTGCGCGCCGCCTCGAACCCGCACGGCTTCAACCTGGGGATGAACCAGGGGGTCGTGGGGGGCGCGGGGATCGCCGCCCACCTGCACCAGCACATCGTGCCCCGATGGGGGGGCGACACGAACTTCATGCCGGTGGTGGGGCGCACCAAGGTCCTGCCCGAGCTGCTGACCGACACCCGGTCGCTGCTGGCCGCGGTCTGGGAGACAATGGAGGCGTGACCTCCCCGCTGCGCGACCGCCCGGTCCTCGTCTACGACGGCGACTGCGCGATCTGCACCCAGAGCGTGCTCTGGATGGAGGCGCACATCCCGTACCGCCCGATCATCGAGGCGTGGCAGTTCGCCGACCTCGCCGCGCTCGGCCTCACCCAGGCCCAGTGCGAGCGGGCCGTCCAGTGGGTCGAGCCCGATGGCCGCGTCTGGGCCGGCTCGCAGGCCGTCGGCAAGCTCCTGGTCGCCAGCCGCGGGCTCTGGCAGGTGCTCGGCTGGCTGGCCCTCGTGCCGCCGACCCGGTGGATCGCCTCCGGGGTCTACCGGCTGATCGCCGACAACCGCCACCGGCTTCCCGGCGGCACGCCCGCGTGCTCGATGCCGGCCCACCTGCGCCCCGGCGCGCAGGACCGCGCGGCGTAGCCGCTGGGCTCAGGCCGCCGCTGCGGCCCGGGCCGGCAGCAGCCGACCCAGACGTTCCAGGGGCAGGAACGCCATCAGGCACACCAGGTGCGGCAAGAAGATGATGGTGATCGTCGCGTAGACGCTGAGGTGGAACAGCAGCAGCCCGGCGACCATCAGCCACTGCCACCGCTCGCGGACGAACAGGATCACCGGCGAGAGCAGCTCGAACGCCATGATGAAGAACTGCGACGCCACCAGCGCCCACGGGATCTGCAGCAACGGGTCGGCGATGAAGGTGCCGCGCCGGATGATGGCCCGGGCCAGGGTCGCCGACGTCAGCCAGGCCAGCCCCCCGAAGCGCAGCTTGGCGATCGCCGCGAAGAAGTACGTCGCGACCGCGCCGATCTGCACCACCCGCAACGCCCAGCCGGCGGCCGCCGACGGCGTCTCATCGCGCAGCCCGGCCAGTCCGGCGAACGGCAGCACGAAGAGCGCCGAGATGAAGGCGAACCGGTCGTGGTCGACCTTGCCGTACGAGAACGCGATGACCATCCACTGCAGGTACAGCAGCGCGACCCCGAGCCCCAGCACGCGGGGCGAGCGGCCCCGGGCGGCGAAGACGAGGGCCGCCAGCGAGGCCGCCACCAGGGTCCACTGGACGAGAGCCACGACCGTGGCGGTCGGCGCGGGCAGCGGCAGCACGCGGCCGATGAGCAGCGGCTGGTAGAGCTCGGTGGACACCTGGCCGTGCAGTGCGCCCCAGGGCCGGGCGACCAAGACGTCGAACGGGATGAACGCGTAGACCAGCACGCGGAACCAGCCGACGCGGGCCGCCGGAACGGGCGCGAACAGCCACCGGGTCCACCAGCCCCCGGTCATGGCGCGGTCCACTCGGCGAGCACCTCGCGGGTCCGCTCCCCCTCGGGCGCCCCGTCACGCAGCGGCTGCGCCAGGCGGAGCAGCCGCACGCCCTCCCAGGGCGGCGCGTCCGGGTGGAGCCGGGCGTGCGCGTCGGCGAGCAGGCCGATCAGCTCCGGGTCGTCGACGAGGCGCGGCAACTGGCCCTCGACCTCGGCGACGGAGACGCCGACCGTGCTCGGCCGCAGCGCGACCCGCCGCCAGTCGCCGCCTGGCTCGAGCACCTCGAGGCCCACGACGGCGATCTCGCCGTTGGGGGAGTTCGCGGTCGCGTACATCCGGAAGGGCGCGAGCGGGAACCAGTCGTCCACGCCGACCAGCGCTGAGGCGACGAGCGCGGCGACCAGCACCGCGGCGGCGGCCGAGCGGGCCTTGCGCCCGCCGGCCGTCAGCGCGCCTGCCTCCGCGTTCACGCCGCGGACTCTACGTCTCCCCAGTCGTCAGTCGTCCGAGGCCGCCTTGACCTTGGCCGCCAGGTGCGACGGCATCGGCTCGTGCCGGACGTAGGCCCGGGTGAACGTGGCCGTGCCGTGCGAGACCGAGCGCAGGTCGATGGCGTAGCGCGTGATCTCGGTCTGCGGCACCTCCGCCCGGACCACCGAGCGCCCTCCTCCGGTGGGCTCGGTGCCGGTGACCCGGCCGCGACGGCCGGACAGGTCGCTCATGACGGCCCCGACGTACTCGTCGTCGACCAGGACGGTGATCTCGTCGACCGGCTCGAGCAGGTCGATGGCCGCCGCCGCGGCGGCCTCCTTGAGCGCGAGCCCGCCGGCCATCTGGAAGGCCATGTCGGAGGAGTCCACCGAGTGCGCCTTGCCGTCGATCAGGGTCACCCGCAGGTCGACCACCGGGTAGCCGGCGGCGACCCCGCGCTCCATCTGGGCGCGCACGCCCTTCTCCACCGAGGGGATGAACTGGCGCGGGACCGCGCCGCCGACCACCTTGTCGACGAACTCGAAGCCCGCGCCCTGGGGGAGCGGCTCCACCTCGATGTCGCAGATCGCGAACTGGCCGTGGCCGCCGGACTGCTTGACGTGCCGGCCGCGGCCCTTGCCGGGGCTCGCGAACGTCTCGCGCAGCGACACCCGCAGCGGGACCGAGTCGACGGCGACGCCGTAGCGGTTGCGCAGCCGGTCGAGCAGCACGTCGACGTGCGCCTCGCCCATGCACCACAGGACGAGCTGGTGGGTCTCCGGGTTGTTCTCCAGCCGCATCGTCGGGTCCTCGGCGACCAGGCGCTGCAGCCCCTGCACGAGCTTGTCCTCGTCGGCCTTGGCGTGCGGGGTGATCGCCACCGGCAGCAGCGGATCGGGCATCACCCACGGCTCCATCAGCGCGGGCTGTCCTTGTCGGAGAGCGTGTCGCCGGTCTCCGCCCGCGCCAGCTTGGCCGACCGCGCACGATGTCGCCGGCGATGCCCTGCGCCGACGGTCCGCTGCGTCTTGCCCAGCGGCGAGGACAGCGCGCCGACCCGCTCGTCGACGTCGTGGTCCTCGTGGCCGCGGGTCTCGCCGAAGAACGACGAGACGTGGCCGGAGACGTGCACCGACGGTGTCCGGGCCGGACGGTGCCGCTGAACACGCGGACCAGGCTGATCCGGCCGACGTACGGGTCCGACGTGGTCTTGACGACCTCGGCGACGCAGGGGGCCGGCGGGGTCGCAGGTGATCGGGGCCCGGGGGTCGCCGTGCCGGTGACGTCACCTGCGGGCAGCGGGTGCTCCAGCGGCGACGGGAAGCCGCGGGTCGAGCAGCTCGAGCACCTCGAGCACGCCGACGCCGGCGGTGCGGCGCGGTGGCCAGGACCGGGTAGAAGGAGCCCCGGGCCACCGCCGTCTCGAGGTCCTGCGACGAGGATGTCGAGGTCGAGGTCCTCGCCGGACAGGTAGCGGTCCATCAGGGTCTCGTCCTCGGACTCGGCGATGATCCCCTCGATGAGGGCGCCGCGCGCCCCCTGGATGAGCCCCAGGTGCTCGGCGTCCGCCGCGCGGGTCTCGCGCTGGCCGCCCGAGTAGTCGTAGACCTGGGTCGACAGCAGCCCGATCACCCCTCCGACCGTGCCGTCGTCCTTGGCCAGGGGCAGGTACATCGGCTGCACGCCGTCGCCGAACGACGCGCTGGCACACGGCCAGCGTCTCGTCGAAGTCGGCGCGGGGCTGGTCCAGCTTGGTGACCACGATCGCGCGCGGCATCCCGACCGCGGCGCACTCGTCCCACAGCAGCCGGGTGGTGCCGTCGATGCCGTCGACGGCCGAGACCACGAACAGCGCCGCGTCGGCCGCCCGCAGCCCGGCCCGCAGGTCGCCCACGAAGTCGGCGTAGCCCGGGGTGTCGAGCAGGTTGATCTTGACGCCGTCGAACGCGAGGGGGGCCAGCGCCAGCGAGACGGACCGCTGCTGGCGGGCCTCCGCCTCGTCGAAGTCGCTCACCGTGGTGCCGTCCTCGACCCGCCCGGCCCGGTTGATCGTCCCGGACGCGACGAGGAGGGCCTCGACCAGTGTCGTCTTCCCGGCCCCGGTGTGGCCGACCAGCGCGACGTTGCGGATGGCGTCGGGCCGATCGGCCGCGGGTGCCGTGCCGGCGGCTGCCGAGGGCTTCTCTTGTGCCATGGGGACCTCCAAGATCGATAGCGCGTGGCCGCCAGCCTCTCCCGCGGGCGCCGTGCCGCACAAGGGAAACAAGTCCCGCCCTGGATAGGCTCACGTCCGTCCGCCGATCGACAGGAGTCCGGTGCTCGCCCGCAATGCCCGTGCCGCCGCCGGCCGCATCTTCACGCCGCCGGCGCGCCTGCTGCTGCGCCTGGGGGTGAGCCCGGACGCGGTCACCTTCGCGGGCACCGTGGGCGTCGTGGCCGCCGCGCTGTGGTTCTACCCGCGCGGGGAGCTGTTCTGGGGCACGCTCGTGATCTTCCTGTTCGTCTTCAGCGACACCCTCGACGGCACGATGGCCCGGCTCTCCGGGCGGTCCTCGAAGTGGGGGGCGTTCCTCGACTCCACCCTCGACCGGGTCTCCGACTCGGCCGTCTTCGTCGGTCTGGCCCTGTGGTTCGCCGGTGACGGCGACCAGCTCGCCCTGGTCTGGGCGTCCCTCATCTGCCTGGTCGGGGGCCTGCTGGTGTCGTACACGCGGGCCCGTGCCGAGGGCCTCGGGCTGGATGGCAACGTGGGCCTGGCCGAGCGCACCGAGCGGCTGATCGCGGTGCTCACGGCGGCCGCGCTCTCCGGGCTCGGCGTGCCCTACGTGCTGGCGGTCGTGCTGTGGCTGCTGGCCGCGGCGACCTGGTTCACCGTGGGGCAGCGGATGCGGCATGTGCGTCGTCAGGTGCTGGCCGGGTGAGCGGCCTGCGTGACGAGGTCACCTCGGCGGCCTTCGGGATCGGCTGGTCCGCCGTCAGGCGGATGCCCGAGTCCTCCGCCCGCTCGCTGTTCCGCTCGCTGGCCGACCGCGCCCATGCGCGCGACGGCGCCGGCGTCCGGCAGCTGCGGCGCAACCTGGGCCGGGTCCGCCCCGACGCGACCCCGGCCGAGCTCGAGGACCTCGTGCGGGCCGGTATGCGCAGCTACTTCCGCTACTGGGTCGAGGCGTTCCGGCTGCCCGGGGTGCCGCCCGAGCGCATCGTCGCGACGCATCGGATCATCGGCGACGAGCACATCATCGACGCCCTGGCGGCCCGACGCGGGCTGGTCATCGCCCTGCCGCACATGGGCAACTGGGACCACGCCGGGGCGTGGGCGACCTTGGCCCACGAGACCCTCACCACCGTCGCCGAGCGGCTCAAGCCGGAGTCGCTGTACGAGCGGTTCCTCGACTACCGCCGCGTCGCTGGGGATGGAGATCCTCCCGCTGACCGGCGGAGACCGGCCGGTGTACGAGACCCTCGCCGACCGCTGCCGGGCGGGCCGGTTCGTCTGCCTGCTCGCCGACCGCGACCTGTCCCGCAGCGGCGTGCCGGTCACCCTGTTCGGGCACGAGGCCCGGGTGCCGGCCGGGCCGGCCGCCCTGGCGGTCGACACCGGCGCCGTGCTCCTGCCCGCCGCGCTGTGGTTCGAGGACGGCGTCTCGGTGACGAGCATCGGGCCGACCGATGCACGCCCGCCGCGGAGGGCGACCGCGGCGCCCGGGTGGCCGCGACCACCCAGTCCCTGGTGGACCGGCTGGCCGAGGGCATCGCCGAGCACCCCGAGGACTGGCACATGCTGCAGCCGCTGTGGACCGAGGACCTCGATGAGCGACGGCTGGCCCGGCTGCGGGGAGACGCGCCGTGAGGGTCGGGCTGGTCTGCCCGTACGACTGGGGGGTCCCCGGCGGGGTGCAGGCGCATGTGCGCGACCTGGCCGAGCGGCTGCTCTTCGAGGGCCACGACGTGTCGGTGCTGGCGCCGGCCGACCAAGACGCGGTGCTGGAGCCGTACGTCGTCAACGGCGGCAGCACCCTCGCCGTGCGCTCCAACGGCTCGGTGGCCCGGTTGGCCTTCGGCCCGCGCGCCTTCGCCCGCACGAGGCGGTGGATCAGAGACGGCGAGTTCGACGTGCTGCACGTCCACGAGCCGGTGGCCCCCAGCCTGTCGCATGCTGGCGGTGACCTCGGCCTACGGCCCGATCGTGGCGACCTTCCACGCCGGCGGGAGCGCTCCCGGATCATCGACCGGATGAACGCCGCGGTGCAGACCGTCATCGACAAGATCAGCGCCCGGATCGCCGTGAGCGAGCTGGCCCGCGCCACGCTCAGCGAGTACTTCGGCGTCGACAGCATGGTGATCCCCAACGGCGTGGCGGTCGACTCGTACGCCCACGCCGACCCGCTCCCGGGCTGGCCGGGCGCGGGCGGCACGCTCGGCTTCCTCGGCCGGCTGGATGAGCCGCGCAAGGGGATGCCCGTCCTGCTTGAGGCGCTGCCGGCGGTCGCCGCGCGCTTCCCGGGGCTGCGCCTCCTGGTCGCCGGTCCCGGCGACCAGGAGGCGTGCGTGGCCGGGCTCGATGCCTCGCTGCGCGACCGGATCACCTTCCTCGGCTTGGTGTCGGAGGCCGACAAGCGGCGCATGCTGCACTCGGTGGACGCCTACGTCGCCCCCAACACCGGCGGCGAGAGCTTCGGGATCGTGCTGCTGGAGGCGATGGCCTCGGGCACGCCGGTGGTGGCCTCGGACCTCGACGCGTTCTCGCGCGTGCTCGGCGGCGGCCGGGCCGGGGTGCTGTTCGCCAACGAGGATCCGGCGGACCTGTCCCGCGCGTTGTGCGAGGTGCTGGGCCAGCCCGAGCTGCGCGCCCACCTTCGGCGCGAGGGCGCCGCGCAGGTGGAGCAGTACGACTGGGGCGTGGTGGCCGCGCAGCTGGAGGACGTCTACGCGACGGTGTGCGGCCCCCGGTCTGACCGTTCGGGAGGACTCGCGGGGACAGGTGTTTGGCATCTACTCGCGGCTGAAGGACGACGCATGAGCGGGCAGCGATGAGCATCGAGGATCTCACCCGGGTCGACTGGTTCGGCTGGTGGACCTGGGTCCTGCTGGCGCTGATCGTGGTCGGCTTCTACCTGCGGTCGCTGGCCGGCCGGCTCGACCGCCTGCACCTGCGCTGGGACGCCGCGCGCGATGCGCTGGACGCCCAGCTGGTGCGGCGTGCCGCCGCCGCCGCAGAGCTCGGGGCCTCGACCCTGATCGACCCGGCCTCGGCGCTGCTGCTCGCCGAGGCCGCCCACGATGCGCGCGAGGCGGGCGCCGCGGGCGATCGCGAGCGGGGGGCGGCCGAGAGCGACCTGTCGAGCGCCCTGCGGCTCGTCTTCGACGACCCGGACAACGCCGAGGAGATCCGCGAGCGCGGGGGCGAGCACATCCTCGACGACCTGGCCACCGGCTGCCAGCGGGTGGTGTACGCCCTGCGCTTCTACAACGACGCGGTGGACGCGACCCAGGCCATGCGGAGCAAGGCGCTCGTCCGGTGGTTCCGGCTGGCCGGCTACACCCCCTGGCCCGAGCACTTCGCGATGGACGACACGCCGCCCGCGGCGTTGGCCCAGCGCCCGTGATGCGCGGGGGCATCGCGTAGCGTCAACAGACGTGCGCCGCTCTCGACTTGCCGCCGCCGCGGCCTCGCTGACCGTCCTGTCCCTGGCCGCCTCGGCCTGCGGGGGGTCGTCCGACGCGGCGCCCAGCCCAGTCGGCCAGCTCGGCGAGCCCCTCCGCGAGCGCCACCGCCTACGCCGACCCCCACGCCGACCCCCGTGGCCGTCCCGACCGCGACGCTGACCGGCCTGCCCGGCGCGGATGGTCCCGCCCTGATCGTCAAGATCGACAACGCTCCCGCCGCCCAGCCGCACGCCGGGCTGACCCAGGCCGATGTGGTCTACGTCGAGGAGGTCGAGGGCGGCATCACCCGCATCGCGGCCGTGTTCTCCTCGCAGGTCCCCGCCTTGATCGGCCCGGTGCGCAGCGCCCGGGAGACCGACCTGACCCTCTTCGAGCCCTACGCCACACCGGCCTTCGCCTACTCGGGGGCCAACGCCACCTTGCGCAAGCAGATCCGCTCGGCAGACCTGGTCGATCTGGGGGCCGACCGACTCAGCAAGGACCAGTACTTCCGTAAGAAGGGCTGGCGGGCTCCCCACAACCTGTTTGCCGACGGCTCGGCGCTGATCGCGCTGTCTAGCGCGGCCGGCCGGCCCCCGGCCGACCCGGGCTGGGTCTTCGCCGCGACGCCCTCCGGCGGCGGCCGGCCGGTCTCGGCGGTGGCGGCGCTATCCGGGCACTTCGATGTCGGTCACCTGGTCGGCCGCCGAGGACCGCTGGCTGGTGGCCATGGGCGGCAGCCCGATGCGCACCGTGGAAGGCCCGCAGCTCGGCCCGAAGACCGCGGTCATCCAGTACGCCAAGGTGGTGAAGTCGGGGTCGGTCGATGTGGGCGGCAACGCCTCGCCGTTCGTGCAGACCGTCGGGTCCGGGGCGGCGCTGGTCCTGCGCGATGGGCTGGCCTACGACGCAGCCTGGTCTCGGGCCGCCGCGGGGGATCCCATCCGCTACACCGCACCTGACGGGTCCCCGCTGCCGTTCGATCCAGGGCAGGTGTGGGTCTTCCTGGTGCGTCCTGACTTCCCCGCCGCGGAGACGCCCGCGCCGTAACCGCCGCGGCGGCCGTATCATGGGTCCTTACCCGCCGAGCCCCGCGTCGGCAGTCTCCCCGTCTCAGTGAGGTTCCGCGTGTCCACCCCCGAGCCGACCCAGCCCTCCTCGATTGGCACCGCCCGCGTCAAGCGCGGGCATGGCCGAGATGCTCAAGGGCGGCGTGATCATGGACGTCGTCAACGCCGAGCAGGCCAAGATCGCCGAGGACTCCGGCGCGGTCGCCGTGATGGCGCTTGAGCGCGTGCCCGCCGACATCCGCCGCGACGGCGGCGTGGCCCGGATGTCCGACCCGGACATGATCGACGGGATCATCGAGGCCGTCTCCATCCCGGTGATGGCCAAGGCCCGGATCGGCCACTTCGTCGAGGCCCAGGTGCTGCAGGCCCTCGGCGTCGACTACGTCGACGAGTCCGAGGTGCTCACGCCGGCCGACGAGGCCCACCACATCGACAAGTGGGCGTTCACGGTCCCCTTCGTCTGCGGCGCCACCAACCTCGGTGAGGCCCTGCGGCGCCTCGGCGAGGGCGCGGCGATGATCCGGTCCAAGGGCGAGGCCGGCACCGGCAACGTCGTCGAGGCCACCCGGCACATGCGCCAGATCCGCGCCGAGCTGCGGGCGCTGACCCTGATGGACGAGGCCGAGCTGTTCTCCGCGGCCAAGGAGCACCGCGCGCCGTACGAGCTGGTCAAGGAGATCGCCGAGACCGGCAAGCTCCCCGTGGTGCTCTTCACCGCGGGCGGCATCGCCACCCCCGCCGACGCGGCGATGATGATGCAGCTCGGGGCCGAGGGCGTCTTCGTCGGCTCGGGCATCTTCAAGTCGGGCGACCCGCTCAAGCGCGCCGAGGCGATCGTCAAGGCCACCACCTTCTACGACGACCCCGACGTCATCGCGAAGGTGTCGCGCGGGCTGGGCGAGGCCATGGTCGGGATCAACCTCGACACCCTCTCCGAGTCCGAGCGTTACGCCGGCCGGGGCTGGTGACGCGCCCGGTCGTCGGCGTCCTCGCCCTGCAGGGCGACGTCCGCGAGCACCTCGCGGCGCTCGAGGCGGTGGGGGCCCGCGCGATCGCCGTGCGCCGGGTGGCCGAGCTCGAGGCGGTGGACGGCCTGGTGATCCCGGGCGGTGAGTCCACCGCGATGGCGCAGGCTGGCCCGCGTCTTCGAGCTGGCCGGCCCGCTGCGGGCCGCGATCGCCGGCGGGCTGCCCGCCTACGGCTCCTGCGCCGGGATGATCATGCTGGCCGACCGGGTGCTCGACGGCCGTGCCGACCACGAGGGCTTCGGCGGGCTGGACATCACGGTGCGGCGCAACGCGTTCGGGCGGCAGGTCGACTCGTTCGAGGTCGATCTGCGGATGGCCGGGTTCGAGGCAGCCGCGTGCGCGCCGTCTTCATCCGCGCCCCCGCGGTCGAGCAGGTCGGACCCGGGGTGGAGGTGCTGGCCCGGATCGGCGGCGACCGGCCGCCGGTACGATCGTGGCCGTCCGCCAGGGGGATGTGCTGGCCACGAGCTTCCATCCCGAGCTGACCGGAGACCTCCGGGTCCACGCGTCCTTTGTCACCATCGTCGAGCAGCGCCGTACGGCATGAGGGGCACACCATGAGCGGCCACTCCAAGTGGGCCACCACCAAGCACAAGAAGGCCGTCGTCGACGCCAAGCGCGGCAAGCTCTTCGCCCGGCTGATCAAGAACATCGAGGTGGCGGCGCGCACCGGGGGCGGCGACCTCGACGGCAACCCGACGCTCTACGACGCCGTCCAGAAGGCCCGCAAGAACTCCGTCCCCGCCGACAACATCGACCGGGCGGTCAAGCGCGGGTCGGGCGCCGAGGAGGGCGGCTCGGACTGGGAGACGATCATGTACGAGGGCTACGGCCCGAGCGGCGTGGCCGTGCTCATCGAGTGCCTGACCGACAACCGCAACCGGGCGGCGAGCGACGTGCGGGTGGCGGTGACCCGCAACGGCGGATCGATGGCCGACCCCGGCTCCGTCTCGTACCTGTTCTCCCGCAAGGGCGTCGTGATCGTGCCCAAGGCCGAGGGGATGACCGAGGACGACGTGCTCGACGCCGTGCTGGAGGCGGGGGCCGAGGAGGTCAACGACCTCGGCGAGGCCTTCGAGGTCGTCAGCGAGGCCACCGATCTCGTCCAGGTGCGCACCGCGCTGCAGGCGGCCGGGCTCGACTACGAGTCGGCAGACGCGTCCTTCCTGCCGAGTGTGAGCGTCCCCCTCGACGAGGAGGGCGCCCGCAAGGTGTTCAAGTTGATCGAGGCCCTCGAAGACGTCGACGACGTCCAGAACGTCTTCGCCAACTTCGACGTGTCCGACGAGGTCATGGAGTCCGTCGGCTGACTGCGGGGGAGCGGCGCGGCTCGCTGAGCGCGTCGCTGCGCCGGTAGCGGGCCTTCAGCGGCTAGCATCCGAACACCTGTTCGGATCGAGGCCGCATCGGCGGCGAGGAGGGCGGCCCGTGCGCGTCCTGGGAGTCGACCCCGGCCTGACCCGGTGCGGGGTGGGCGTGGTCGAGGGCTCGCCGGGCCGACGGCTGGCGCTGGTCGACGTGGGCGTCGTGCGCACCTCCGCCGGCGCCGAGCTGCCGGAGCGCCTGCTGGCGCTGGAGCGGGGCCTGGAGTCCTGGCTGGACGCCACGGCCCCGGACGTCGTGGCCATCGAGCGGGTGTTCGCCCAGCACAACCTGCACACCGTGATGGGCACCGCGCAGGCGGCGGCGGTCGCCGTGCTCGCCGCGGCGCGGCGCGATCTGCCGGTGGCCTGGCACACCCCCTCCGAGGTCAAGGCAGCGGTGACCGGGTCGGGCCGCGCGGGCAAGGACCAGGTGGCCGGCATGGTCGCCCGGGTGCTGGGGCTGGCCGAGCCGCCGTCACCGGCCGACGCCGCGGACGCGTTGGCGCTGGCGATCTGCCAGGCCTGGCGCGGCCCGGCGATGGCGCGCCACGCCGAGGCGATCGCGCGCCACGCCGCAACGGGAACCCGGGCGGCCCGGTGATCGCCTTCGTGCGCGGGTCGGTGGCCGCGATCTCCGGGGACCGGGCCGTCATCGACGTCGGCGGCGTCGGGTTCGCGCTGCTGTGCGCCCCGGCCACGCTCGCCCCGCTGCGCGTCGGCGAGCGCGCCGAGCTCGCCACCGCGCTGGTCGTCCGCGAGGACTCCCTGACCCTGTACGGCTTCGCCGACGGCGACGAGCGCGCGGTCTTCGAGGTGCTGCAGACCGTGACCGGCGTCGGGCCGAAGCTCGCCCAGGCGGCCCTGGCCGTGCTCGGCGCCGACGGGCTTGCGCACGCGCCGTCGCCCAGGAGGACCTCGCGACGCTCACCCAGGTCCCCGGGATCGGGCGCAAGGGCGCCCAGCGCATGGTGCTCGACCTGAAGGACCGGCTGGCCCCTGGTAGCGGCCCGGCGACCGGCCGCCCGGCGGGCGTGGGCGCCGGATCGGCGTGGCGCGACCAGGTGCACGCGGCGCTGCTCGGCCTGGGCTGGGCGCCGCGTGACGCAGAGGAGGCCATCGCCGGCGTCGCGGCCGACCCCGCGCTGGCCGCGGCCGCGGCGCCGCCCGACGGCTCCGCCCCCGATGTGGCCGCGCTGCTGCGTGCGGCCCTGCGCTCCCTGAGCCGCACGTGACCGCCGACGACGACCTGGTCCGGCCGGCGGCGGCGCCGGAGGAGCACGCCGCTCGAGGCGGCCCTGCGGCCGCGCGGGCTGGACGAGTTCGTGGGCCAGGACCGGGTCCGCCGGCAGCTCGAGCTGGTCCTCGAGGCCGCCCGCCGACGGGGCCACACCCCCGACCACGTGCTGCTCTCCGGCCCGCCGGGCCTCGGCAAGACCACCCTCGCCATGATCATCGCCGAGGAGCTCGGCGCCCCTCTGCGCATCACCAGCGGACCGGCCATCCAGCACGCCGGCGACCTGGCGGCGCTGCTGGCGTCGCTCGCCGAGGGCGAGGTGCTCTTCCTCGACGAGATCCACCGGATGGCGCGGCCGGCCGAGGAGATGCTCTACATGGCCATGGAGGACTTCCGGGTCGACGTCGTCGTCGGCAAGGGGGCCGGGGCGATGGCCATCCCGCTCGAGCTGCCGCGCGTTCACCCTGGTGGGCGCCACCACCCGGGCCGGGCTGCTGCCCGGGCCCCTGCGCGACCGGTTCGGCTTCACCGGCCACCTGGACTTCTACTCCACCGACGAGCTGCGCTCGGTGCTCACCCGCTCCGCCCGGCTTGCTCGACGTCGAGCTGGCCGAGGACGCCGGCGAGGAGATCGCCGGCCGCTCCCGGGGGACGCCGCGGATCGCCAACCGGCTGCTGCGCCGGGTCCGCGACTACTCCGAGGTGCACGCCGACGGGCGGGTGGGCCGCGCGGAGGCGCAGGCGGCCCTCGACCTGTACGACGTCGACCTGCTCGGCCTGGACCGGCTCGACCGCTCGGTGCTGGACGCGCTGTGCCGGCGCTTCGGCGGCGGCCCGGTGGGCGTGTCCACCCTCGCCGTCGCGGTCGGGGAGGAGCGCGAGACCGTCGAGGAGGTCGCCGAGCCGTACCTCGTGCGGGCCGGCCTGCTGGCGCGGACGCCGCGGGGGAGGGTGGCGACCCCCGCGGCCTGGACGCACCTGGGGTTGGCGGTGCCGCGCGGACGGGGCCTTCACCGCCACCCTGTTCGAGGAGGGCCAGGAGGTCGACGGGGTGGAGTCGAGCGGACCTGGCCCCCGGCTCGCCTAGGCTCCCTCCCATGGAAGCCCTGCTGCCCCTCGTCGTCCTCGTCTTCGCGTTCTACCTGCTGATCCTGCGCCCGATGCAGCGCCGGCAGCGCGAGCAGGCGGCGGTGGCCAGGACCTCGTCCCCGGGCGCGCGCGTGATCACCCACTCGGGCCTGCACGCCGCGCGTGGTGTCCGTGTCCGACACCACCGTCGACCTCTCGCCGGCGCCGGGTGTCGTGACGACGTGGGTGAAGGGCGCCGTGGCGCGGGTGCTCGCCGACGGGCGGCGACACCGACGACCTCGACGGCAGCCACGAGGCGATCGCCGACGAGCCCGGCATCGGGACCGATCCCGACACCGACCGCCCCTAGCGCGATCCCAGCCCGGCCGTCAGGGATACTGCCTGCTTGGCCGCTGTTCGCGGCCCGGGGGGCACGGCACGGCGACTCACGCTTGAGTCGTTCGCGCGTGCCGCCTGCCGCACTTCCAGGAGACTCCGTGGCCAAGACCAACGCCAAGCGCGTCGAGCGGTCTCGACCGGGACGAGGGCTCGCCCTGGTGGCCCTCATCCGTCGTGGCGCTGTACGCGTGGATGTTCATCTCGGGCACGACCCAGCCCAAGCTCGGGCTGGACCTGCAGGGCGGCACCCAGGTGACCCTGGTCCCGACCATGGCCCCAGGGGAGACCGGCACGATCGAGCAGGCCCAGATCGACCAGGCCGTGGAGATCATCCGCAACCGGGTCAACGGCCTGGGCGTCGCCGAGGCCGAGGTCGCCACCCAGGGCACCGGCGCCGGCACCGCCATCGTGATCTCGGTGCCAGGCACCACGACGAGCGGCATCGTCGAGCTGGTGGGCCAGACCGCCCTGCTGAACTTCCGCCCGGTGCAGGACCGCGGGCCGGCCACGGTCGTGCCCGAGCCGACCCCGACCCCACCCCCACTCCCACCGACGCCGCGAGCCCCAGCCCCACGCCGACGCCCACCGACACGGCAAGCCCCAGCCCCACGCCGACGCCCACACCCACGACGGACCAGCCGACCGGACCCATCCAGCCGGGCGGCCCGGACATCACCCCCGAGTTCCAGGCCCAGTTCGCCGCCTACACCTGCACGCCGGAGGGCGAGCGCCAGGGCGCCGCTGGTCGACAAGGCCGACGAGCCGCTGATCACCTGCGACCGCGACCGGGTCGAGAAGTTCCTGCTGCTGCCTGCGGCCGTGACCGGCCAGCAGATCGACGACGCCAACGCGGGCCTTCGTCAGGACGGCACCAACGAGTGGGTCGTGAACATCGAGTTCGACGACGAGGGCACGGCGGCCTTCGCCGCGACCACCCAGCAGCTGGTCAACCAGCCGTACCCGCAGAACTCGTTCGCCATCGTCCTGGACAGCCAGGTCGTCTCCGCCCCGGTCGTCCGGTCGGCCATCGTGGACGGGCGGGCGGAGATCTCCGGGTCGTTCACCCAGCAGACCGCCAACGAGCTCGCCAACGTGCTGAAGTACGGCTCGCTGCCGCTGGCCTTCGACGTGGCCGACGTGCAGCAGATCTCACCGACGCTCGGCGAGGACCAGCTCACGGCGGGGCTGATCGCCGGGGTGATCGGCCTCGTCCTCGTGGTCGTCTACTCGCTGCTGTACTACCGAGGGCTCGGCCTCGTCACGGTGTTCAGCCTGGTGATCGCCGGCCTGCTGACGTACTCCGCTGCTGGTGCTGCTCGGGCGAGACGATCGGCTACACGCTGACCCTGGCCGGAATCGCCGGCGCCATCGTCGCCATCGGCATCACCGCGGACTCGTTCGTCGTCTACTTCGAGCGGATCCGCGACGAGATGAGGGAGGGCAAGTCGCTCCGGGTGGCCGCCGAGACCGGCTGGACCCGGGCGCGCCGGGCGATCATCGCCGCCGACCTGGTGTCGCTGATCGCCGCGGTCGTGCTGTACGTCTTGTCGGTCGGCGGCGTCCGCGGCTTCGCGTTCACCCTCGGCCTCACCACCCTCGTCGACATCTTCGTGGTGTTCCTCTTCACCAAGCCGTTGGTCACGCTGCTGTCCGGCACCAAGTTCTTCGGCGGCGGCCATCCGCTCTCCGGGCTCGACCCCGCCCGACTCGGCGTCAAGCGCCCCGATCCCACGCGAGCCTCAGGCCGCCCGTCCGTCCCCCAGGAGGCCTGATGTCCCGGCTCGGCACGTTCGGTGGCGACCTCTACCGCGGCGAGGTCTCGTACGACTTCGTCGGCAACGCCAAGCGCTGGTACGCCATCTCCGGCGTCATCTTGGTGGTCTGCGTCCTGACGCTCGTCTTCCGGCCGCTCAATCTCGGCATCGAGTTCTCCGGCGGCTCGGTCTTCACCTTCAAGAGCGACTCCTGCTCGGTGAGCCAGGCCCGAGACGCCGCGATCGAGGCGGGGGCCGGCGAGTCGGTCATCGTCACCGAGTCGACCGGTGGGAGCGGCCGGACCATCCGGGTGCAGACCGAGTCCCTCCAGCCCAGAGAGTCAGCCGGGGTCGCCGAGGCCCTCGCCGAGGGCTGCGACATCGAGCTCGACGAGGTCAGCGTGCAGGTGGTCGGTCCCTCGTGGGGCGAGGAGATCACCAACAAGGCCGTCACCGGCCTCGTGGTCTTCCTGGTCCTCATCGTCATCTACCTGTCGTTGACGTTCGAGTGGAAGATGGCCATCGCCGCGATCGTGGCCTTGCTGCACGACGTCGTGATCACCGTCGGGGTCTACGCCCTGATCGGGTTCGAGGTCACCCCGGCGACCGTGATCGGGGTGCTCACCATCTTGGGCTACTCCCTGTACGACACGGTGATCGTCTTCGACAAGGTGAAGGAGAACACCCAGGGGCTCGCGGGTGGCAGCCGGATGACCTACTCCCAGGCGGCCAACCTCGCGGTCAACCAGACCCTGGTCCGGTCCATCAACACCACGGTGATCGCGCTGCTGCCGGTCGCTGCCATCCTGTTCGGCGGGGCCTACCTGCTGGGCGCCGGCACCCTGAAGGACCTGGCCCTCGCGCTGTTCGTCGGCATGGCCGCCGGCGCGTACTCGTCGATCTTCATCGCCACCCCGGTGCTGGCCAACCTCAAGGAGCGCGAGCCGGCCATGCAGGCCCTGGCCAAGCGCGTGGCGGCGCGCCAGGGTGGCGCGGCGAAGCAGCCAGCCGCGCACGGCGCCGTCCTGGTGGCCGAAGGCGGCGAGGGCGAGCCGGCGGAGGACGCCGCGGAGCCCGGCACGCCAGCGGCCACGCCTCGCGCTGGCACCGGTGCGCAGCGCCAACAGCCCAAGCGCCAGCAGGGCAAGCGGCGCCCAGGCGGACCGCAAGCGATAGGGCGTCGGGGGTAGCCTGCGGCCATGCCGTTGGATCTGCCCGCGTACCTCGCGGCCCGCGTCCGCGACGTCCCCGACTACCCGCAGCCGGGCGTGGTGTTCAAGGACATCACCCCGCTGCTGGGCGACCACGTCGCCTTCGCCGGGGCGGTCGACGCGATCGTGGCCCGGCATGGCCGCGGCACGGTCGACAAGGTCGCCGGCATCGAGGCCCGCGGCTTCATCCTGGCGGCGGCGGTCGCCTACCACTTCGGGGCCGGCTTCGTCCCGGTGCGCAAGGCGGGCAAGCTGCCGTCGGCCACGCACGCCCAGGCTTACGACCTGGAGTACGGCGTCGGCCGCCGTGGAGGTGCACACCGACGCGTTCGCCCCCGGAGACCGCGTGCTGGTCGTCGACGACGTGCTCGCGACCGGCGGCACCGCGGCGGCGGCGCTGTCGCTGGTACGGCGCGCCGGGGCCGACGTCGTCGGCCTGGATGTGCTGATCGAGCTGACCTTCCTGGCCGGTCGGGACCGGCTGCCCGGGGTCGACGTGTTCGCGCTGCTCGCCGTCTGAGCGCGCGCCCTAGACTGGTGCCCGTGCCCTGCGGTCGCGGGGCCGGCAGCTGGGGAGGCGCGTGGCGGAGCAGGTGACGCCCAGCGGCGCGGTCGACACGCCCGCGCCCGATCCGCCACGCCTGCGTCCCGATCCGGGCGCCCCGCCCGGGCCAGGCGGCGACCACCCGCTCTCCAACCGGGCCCGGCTGGCCCGGCTCACCCGGCTGGGCACCCGTTCGCAGGGCGCCGACCCGGTGCTGGAGCCGCTGTTCGCGGCGATCCGCAGCAACTACCCGAAGGCGGAGTTGCGCGAGGTCGAGCGGGCCTACCACGTCGCCGAGCACCACCACCGCGACCAGATGCGCGAGAGCGGCGACCCGTACATCACCCACCCGCTCGCGGTCACCACGATCCTGGCCGAGCTGGGCATGACCCCGACCACCCTGTGCGCGGCCCTGCTGCACGACACCGTCGAGGACACCGAGTACACCCTCGACCTGCTGCGCGAGGACTTCGGCGACGAGGTCGCCGAGCTCGTCGACGGCGTGACCAAGCTGGACAAGGTCAAGTACGGCGAGGCCGCCCAGGCCGAGACGGTCCGCAAGATGGTCGTCGCGATGGCGCGCGACATCCGGGTGCTGGTCATCAAGCTGGCCGACCGGCTGCACAACATGCGCACCCTGCGCTTCCTGCCCGAGGAGAAGCAGGAGCAGAAGGCCCGCGAGACGCTGGAGATCTACGCGCCGCTCGCCCACCGGCTCGGCATGAACACCATCAAGTGGGAGCTGGAGGACCTCGTCTTCGCGACCCTCTACCCCAAGATGTACGACGAGATCGTCCGGCTGGTGGCCGAGCGGGCCCCGAGCCGCGACGCAGTTCCTCAGCGAGGTGATCGAGCAGATCTCGGGCGACCTGCGCGAGGCGAAGATCAAGGCGACCGTGACCGGCCGCCCGAAGCACTACTACTCGGTCTACCAGAAGATGATCGTCCGCGGCCGCGAGCTTCGAGGAGATCTACGACCTGGTGGGCATCCGGGTCCTGGTCGACACCGTCCGCGACTGCTATGCGGTGCTCGGGTGCCGTGCACGCGCGGTGGAGCCCGGTGCCGGGCCGGTTCAAGGACTACATCGCGATGCCCAAGTTCAACATGTACCAGTCGCTGCACACCACGGTGATCGGCCCCGAGGGCAAGCCGGTCGAGCTGCAGATCCGCACCTGGGACATGCACCGCCGCGCCGAGTACGGCATCGCCGCGCACTGGAAGTACAAGGAGGAGACCGCAGCCGGTTCGGCAAGGGCGCACCGGCGGCCGGCGGCGAGGGCGACCTGGCCTGGCTGCGGCAGCTCCTCGACTGGCAGAAGGAGACCGGCCGACCCGGGGGAGTTCCTCGAGTCGCTGCGCTTCGACCTCGGGCCGCGGCAGGTCTTCGTCTTCACCCCCAAGGGCGACGTCATCGCGCTGCCGGACGGCGCCACCCCGGTCGACTTCGCCTACGCCGTGCACACCGAGGTCGGCCACCGCTGCATCGGGGCCCGGGTCAACGGCCGGCTCGTGCCGCTGGAGAGCGCCCTGGACAACGGCGACGTGGTCGAGATCTTCACCTCCAAGGCCCCGAGCGCCGGCCCGAGCCGGGACTGGCTGGGCTTCGTCAAGAGCGCCCGCGCCCGCAACAAGATCAAGGCAGTGGTTCTCCAAGGAGCGCCGCGAGGAGGCCATCGAGCAGGGCAAGGAGGCGATGACGCGCGCCATGCGCAAGCAGGGCCTGCCGCTGCAGCGGCTGCTGTCCGGCGAGCGCGCTGCTCGCCATCGCCCACGACTGCGCTACACCGACATCACCGTCGCTGTACGCGGCGATCGGCGAGGGCCACGTCTCGCGCGCAGACCGTCGTCCAGCGGCTGGTCCAGTCGATCGGCGGCGAGGAGGGCGCGGTCGAGGACCTCGCCGAGACCGCCACCCCGAGCCGGATCGAGGGCCGGCCCAGCGGCCGCCAGGGCGACCCGGGCGTCGTCGTGAAGGCGCCGCCGACGTCTGGGTCAAGCTCGCCAAGTGCTGCACGCCGGTGCCCGGCGACCCCATCGTCGGCTTCGTCACCCGCGGCAACGGCGTCTCGGTGCACCGCGAGGACTGCATCAACGTGGCCTCGCTGCGGGCGCAGCCGGACCGGATCGTCGACGGTCGAGTGGGCGCCCTCAGCCCGACTCGGTGTTCCTGGTGCCGATCCAGGTCGAGGCGCTCGACCGGCCCGGCTGCTCTCCGACGTCACCCGGGTGCTGTCCGACCAGCACGTGAACATCCTGTCGGCGACGGTCACCACCACCCGCGATCGGGTCGGCGTCTCGCGCTTCACCTTCGAGATGGGCGACACCAAGCACCTCGGCGCACGTGCTCAAGGCGGTCCGCAGCCGTCGACGGCGTCTACGACGTCTACCGGGTCACCGGCGGCGCGATCGCTCCGGACCAGGCGCCAGCCCCCTGACCGGCCGCGCGGCCGAGGGCTAGCCGCTGAAGTCGGCCAGGGCCCGCTCGGCCTCGGCCAGCCACTCGGTGCGGGCCTCGATGGCGCCTTCGGCCTCGGTGGCGGCCGAGGAGTCGCCCTTGGCGCGGGCGGCGGCGGCCTGCTGCTCGAGCTTGGCGATCGAGGCGCGCAGCTGGGTGGCTGTCGCCTCGGCCCGGGCCCGGGCCTCCGGGTTGGACCGCCGCCACTGAGACTCCTCGGCGCGGCGCACCTCCTCCTCGACACGCTTCAGCCGGCCCTCGATCTTGTCGCGGTCGGCCCGGGGGACGTGGCCGGCCTTCTCCCAGCGCTCTTGGATCAGGCGCAGGGAGCGCTTGGCCGCCTTGAGGTCGGTGACCGGCACCAGCGCCTCGGCCTCGGCGAGCAGCGCCTGCTTCGCCTTGAGGTTGTCGGTGAGCCCGGCGTCGCGCTCGGCCAAGACGCCGGCGCGGGCGCCGAAGAACGCGTCCTGGGCGGCGCGGAAGCGGGTCCAGAGCGCGTCCTCGACCGAGCGGTCCGCGCGCCCGGCCGCCTTCCACTGGTCCAGCAGGTTGCGCATCTGGGTGGCCGTCGGGCCCCAGTCGGTCGAGGTGGACAGCGCCTCGGCCTGGGCGACCAGGGCCTCCTTGGCCTCCTTCGCTGCGGCGCGCTGCTGGGCCAGCGCCGCGAAGTGCGTGCGCCGGCGGCGGTCGAAGGCGTTGCGGGCCGCGCTGAAGCGCTTCCAGAGCGCCTGCTCGGCGGCCCGGTCGACCCGCGGCGCGGCCTTCCACTCGTCGAGGAGCTCCTTGAGCCGCTCGCCCGTGGCCTTCCACTGCTGGCTGTCGGCGAGCGACTCCGCCTCGGCGACCAACGCCTCGCGGGCGGCGAGCGCCTCGGCCTTGGCCGCGGCCTTCTCGGCGGCCGCAGCGGTGCGCAGCTCGCCGACCTGCGCCGCGGCGGCCTCGACCTTCGCCTCCAACCCGGCGACGTCGCCGACGTACTCGTGCTTGTTGACCCCGTCGCGGATCTTGGCCAGCGACGCCTGGGCCTCGCCCGCCGGCACGAGCCGGGCCTGCAGGCGCGAGGTCAGCAGGTCGACCTCGTCGGCGAGCGCGTCGTACTTGCGCACGTAGTACGCCAGGGCGTCCTCGGAGGGCCCGGCCTGGTACTGCCCGACCCGGTGCTCCTCACCGCTGGGGAGCCGCAGGTAGACGGTGCCGTCGTCCTCGACCCGGCCGAACGCGGCGGCATCGGCTGATGTCCCGGCGCCCGCCGGCGCTGCCGGCGCGTGGATGGTGGCGCCGAGGGCCGCGGGGGAGGGGACGGGGGCCGCAGGGGTTGGCGGGGCGGACCGGCGCCGAGTCGAGCTGGAGGGCAGCCGGGGCTGACTCGAGGGCGTCGACGGGCTCGGCCGGCTCGAGGGCGCCGACGGGCTCGGCCGGCTCGAGGGCGGCCACGGGCTCGGCCGGCTCGAGGGCGGCCACGGGCTCGGCCGGCTCGAGGGCGGCCGGTTGGGGCTCAGCGGGTTGGGCGGCTGGTTCGACGGCGGGCTCGGCGGCCGGTGCTGCGGCGGCGGCCGCGGGCTCCGCGACAGGCGTCTCCTCGGCGATCGGCTCAGCAGTGACGATGTCCTCGGCGGCAGGCGTCTCGGCTTCGGGCTGCTCGTGGCTGGGGGACTGCTCGGTCATGTCAGCTCATCCTGCCGGGAACGACTCGTAGGTGAGGGCCTTGAGGATGCCGATCGGCTGCGCAGGGGGGCCGTCGGCCCCACCGCCCTCAACACCCTGGGCCGCGACGCTCTGGACGACGTCGAGACCCTCGATGATCTTGCCGAAGATCGTGTAGTTCGGCGGCAACGTGGTGTTCTCGTACACCAGGAAGAACTGGCTGCCGTTGGTGTTGGGTCCGGAGTTCGCCATGGCCACGGTGCCGGCCGGGTAGTTGTCGGGGGCGTCCTCGGGCAGGTTCTCGTCCGGGATCTGGTAGCCGGGGCCACCCGTGCCCGTGCCGGTCGGGTCGCCGCACTGCAGCACGAAGATGCCCTGCGTGGTCAGCCGGTGGCACGGGGTGTCGTTGTAGAAGCCGTCGTTGGCGCGCTGGATGAACGCGTTGACCGTCGTCGGCGCCTGCACCGCGTCGAACTCGATCTTGACGTTGCCGCAGTTGGTCTCCAGCGTCACCCCGTACGTCCGGGTGCCGTCGAGGACGAGCCTCTGCTCCGGCGGCGCGGGGTACTGCTTGGCCTCCGGCTGCGCGGCCGGCGCCTCGGTGCAGTCGATCGGGGCGGCGGTCGGAGTGGGCGACGGGGTGGGCGACGTGGAGGTCTCCGGGGTCGCGGTGACCGCGTCGTCGCCGCGGGAGACGCCCCACCACACGGCCCCGGCCACGACCACGACCGCCGCGGTGACGATCGCGGCGAGCTTGGTGCGCTGGCGGCGCTTGGCCTCGTCGGCGGCGCGGCGCGCCTGCTGGCGCTCGTAGCGCTCCCGGGCGAGCTGGCGCTCGCGGTCCTTGCTGGCCACGTCGGTCCCCTCCGATGGTGCACCTGCGGTGCGTGGGTGCTGCGCGTCGTGCGAAAGGCCGCGCCCTCGGGTGCCCTCGGATGTCCTCGGATGCCCTCGGCGCGGTCAGACGGCACATCCTAGGTCGCCGGGCCGCCGCCCGGGGCGGCAGGTTCGCTGCGGGCCCGCGGTCGTCGGTACCCTCGGGGGCCGGTCCCGCATCCCCAACCCCGACCCCCCGCATTGGAGCGTCCTGGTGCTCGTCGTCGGCTTCCCCGCCGCGGCCTTCGCGACCAACTGCTACGTCCTGGCCCCCGGGCCGGGCGAGGAGTGCGTCGTCGTCGACCCCGGCGTCGAGGTGGCGGGCGACCTGGACCAGGTGCTGGCCGAGCACCGGCTGCGTCCGGTGGCCGTGCTGCTCACCCACGGCCACCTCGACCACACCTTCTCGGTGACGCCGGTCTGCCGGGCCAAGGGCATCCCGGCCTGGATCCACCCCGACGACGAGGCGCTGCTCGCCGACCCGATGCTGGGCCTGTCGGCGGAGACGCGCTCGTTCTTCGGCGGTCGCCTGCAGTGGGCCGAGCCGGACGACGTCCGCACCCTGACCGACGGCGCGGTCCTGGAGCTGGCCGGGCTGTCGCTCACCGTCGACCACGCCCCGGGCCACACCCCGGGGTCGGTGATGTTCCGCAGCCCGCACGGCGCCGACGACCCCTCCGCGTTGGTCGCCGGCGACGTGCTGTTCGCCGGCTCGATCGGCCGCACCGACCTGCCCGGCGGGTCGTACGAGCAGATGCTCGACAGCCTGGCGGGCAAGTGCCTGACGCTGCCGGACGAGACGGTCGTGCTGCCCGGCCACGGGCCCGCCACGACGATCGGCCGCGAGCGCGGCACGAACCCGTACCTCGCCGAGGCCGCCGCCCATGCCGCCCGGGCGGGCGGACGCGTCCCCGGGCCGCCACCCGCCGGCCGCGGGCTGTGAGCGGGCGGTGAGTGGGATGGCCGGCGCGAGCCGCCCTGCCTCGCTGTCTGGCTTCCCCGAGTGGTTGCCGGCCGAGCGGATCGTCGAGCAGCACTTCCTGGACACCATCCGGCGGGTCTTCGAGCTGCACGGCTTCGCCTCGCTGGAGACCCGGGCGGTCGAGCCGCTGGAGACCCTCACCCGCAAGGGCGAGATCGACAAGGAGGTCTACGCCCTGCGCCGGCTGCACGCCGCCGAGGACGAGGCGGCCTCGCTCGGCCTGCACTTCGACCTGACGGTGCCGTTCGCCCGCTACGTCCTGGAGCACGCGGGGCGGCTGGACTTCCCCTTCCGCCGCTACCAGATCCAGAAGGTCTGGCGGGGCGAGCGGCCCCAGGACGGCCGCTACCGGGAGTTCACCCAGGCCGACATCGACATCATCGACCGGGACGCCCTGGCCTTCCACCACGAGGTGGAGATCCCGCTGGTGGTGGCGGACGCCCTGCGCGCCCTGCCGATCCCGCCGGTGCGCATCCAGGTCAACAACCGCAAGCTGGTGGAGGGCTTCGCCCGGGGCGTCGGGGCCGCCGACGCCGCCGCCGTGCTGAGGGCGCTGGACAAGCTGGACAAGGCCGGGCCCGAGGTCGTCGGCGGCGCTGCTGCAGTCCGAGGCCGGCCTCGGCGCCGGCGGCCGCGGCGCGCTGCCTCGCGCTCGCCGAGATCTCCGCCGCGGACGCGTCCTTCGCCGACCGGGTCCGCGCCCTGGGCGTCGACGACCCGCTGCTCGACGAGGGGCTGGCCGAGTTGGTGCGCGTCGTCGAGGCCGCCGCCGAGCACGCGCCCGGGCTGGTGGTCGCGGACCTGCGGATCGCCCGCGGGCTCGACTACTACACCGGCACGGTGTACGAGACCCTGCTGCTCGGCCACGAGGACCTCGGCTCGATCTGCTCGGGCGGCCGCTACGACGCGCTGGCCTCGGACGGCCGCGCGACCTACCCGGGGGTCGGCATCTCGATCGGCGTCTCCCGGCTGCTCGGCCGGGTGCTCGGCCGCGGCCTCGTCACCGCGTCGCGCTCGGTGCCCACCTGCGTGCTGGTCGCCGTCGCGCGACGAGGACTCCCGCCGCTCCGCCGACCGCACCGCCGCCGTCCTGCGGGCGCGCGGCATCGCCACCGAGGTCGCCCCCTCGGCGGCGAAGTTCGGCAAGCAGATCCGCCACGCCGATCGGCGCGGCATCCCGTACGTCTGGTTCGCCGGCGCCGACGGCGAGCCCGACAGCGTCAAGGACATCCGGTCGGGGGAGCAGTCCCCGGCCGACCCCGAGACCTGGTCGCCGCCGGCCGCCGACCTCGTCCCCCAGCTTGAGGAGCCCACACCGTGATCCGCACGCACACCGCCGGCTCGCTGCGCGCCGAGCACGTCGGCCACGAGGTCGAGCTCGCCGGGTGGGTGGCCCGGCGGCGCGACCACGGCGGGGTCGCCTTCCTCGACCTGCGCGACGCCAGCGGCATCGCCCAGGTCGTCGTGCGCGACGCCGACGCCGCGCACAGCCTGCGGCACGAGTTCTGCCTGCGGATCGTCGGCGAGGTGGTGGCCCGCCCGGCCGGCAACGAGAACCCCGACCTGCCCACCGGCGACGTCGAGGTGGTGGCCACCGAGGTCGAGGTGCTCTCCGAGGCGGCGGCGCTGCCCTTCCAGATCGACGACCACGTCGACGTCGGCGACGAGGCCCGGCTGCGCTGGCGCTACCTCGACCTGCGCCGCACCGGGCCCGCCCAGGCGCTGCGGATGCGCAGCCGGATGGGGCAGATCGCCCGGCGGCTGCTCGACGACCAGGACTTCCTGGAGATCGAGACCCCGACCCTCACCCGCTCGACGCCGGAGGGCGCCCGCGACTTCCTCGTGCCGGTGCGCCTGCAGCCGGGATCCTGGTACGCCCTGCCGCAGAGCCCGCAGCTGTTCAAGCAGCTGCTGATGGTGGCGGGGATGGAGCGGTACTACCAGATCGCCCGCTGCTACCGCGACGAGGACTTCCGCGTCGGACCGGCAGCCGGAGTTCACCCAGCTCGACATCGAGATGTCGTTCGTCACCCAGGACGACGTCATCGAGGTCGGCGAGGCGATCGTGCGGGCGCTGTGGAAGGGCGTGCTCGACGTCGAGCTCGGCGAGATCCCGCGCCTGACCTACGCCGACGCGATGGCCCGCTACGGCAGCGACAAGCCGGACCTGCGGTTCGGGCTGGAGCTCGTCGACCTGACCGCGTACTTCGCGGCCACCCCGTTCCGGGTGTTCCAGGCCGAGCACGTGGGCGCGGTGGTCATGCCCGGCGGCGCCGCCCAGCCGCGCAAGACGCTGGACGCGTGGCAGGAGTGGGCCAAGCAGCGCGGGGCCAAGGGGCTGGCGTACGTGCTGTTCGGGCCGGACGGCGAGCTCGGCGGCCCGGTCGCCAAGAACCTCTCCGACGAGGAGCGCGCCGGGTTGATGGCGGCGGTCGGCGCGAGCCCGGGGGACTGCGCGTTCTTCGCCGCGGGGCCGCGCACCGACGCCCTGGCGCTGCTCGGCTCGACCCGCGTCGAGATCGGCCGCCGGGGCGGGCTGATCGACGACACGCTGCCGCCGGCCGAGCAGCGGTGGGCGTTCTGCTGGGTGGTCGACGCCCCGATGTTCGAGCCCGACGGCGAGGGCGGCTGGACCGCCGTGCACCACCCGTTCACCGGGCCGACGGCCGACTTCGCCGCCGACTTCCAGGACCGCCCGGGCGAGGCCCTCGCGCACGCGTACGACATCGTCTGCAACGGCAACGAGATCGGCGGCGGGTCCATCCGTATCCACCGCGCCGAGATGCAGCAGCGGGTCTTCGATGTGCTGGGGATCAGCCCGGACGAGGCCCAGGCGAAGTTCGGCTTCCTGCTCGAGGCGTTCCAGTACGGCCCGCCGCCGCACGGCGGCATCGCCTTCGGCTGGGACCGCACCTGCATGCTGCTCGCCGGGGCCGACTCCATCCGCGAGGTGATCGCCTTCCCCAAGACCGGCGGCGGCTACGACCCGCTCACCGGGGCGCCGACGCCGATCACGGCGCAGCAGCGGGCCGAGGCCGGGATCGACTTCACCCCGCCGCCCGCTCAGGACTGACGGGCGGCCGCCGCGGCGTCGCCGGCCGGGGTGCGGCCGCTCGACCAGTGGTGCGTGTCGCGGTAGCCGATCGCGCGGTAGGCCCGGCGCGCGGGCTCGTTGTCGGCGTACATCCCGAGGGTCACCACGGGGTGCCCCTCGGCCAGCAGCTGGCGGGTCAGCCAGGCGGTGATCGCCCGCCCGAGCCCGCGGGAGCGGGCCTCGGGGGCGACCGCGACCCCCGCGAGGTGGGGCGCGTTGGGCATGTCGTCGACCTCTGCCGCGCAGGCCACGAGCTCACCGGACGGCGTCGCGGATGCCGCACCAGCGCAGCACGTTGGCGTCGCCGGGATTCACCGCCCGGCGGGGGCTGCCGCGCTCGAGCAGGTCGGCGAGCTCGTCGCCCTCCCTTAGCCACCCGGCGCCCGCCTCCGCGGGCAGCGGCTCGGGGGCGGAATCGGTCCACCAGAAGTCCCAGTCGGTCCCCTCCCGGGGTCGCAGGCCGTCGGGCAGCAGCGGCCGCGCGGACCTCGGCACGGTCAGCCCGTACGTCGGCGCAGGCAGGGCGGCGTCAGCGGCGACGGCCAGCGCGACCACGTCGTCCGTGGGCCCGAGCACCGTGAGGAACTCGAGCCCGCGGTGGACGCTGGTGCGCACCCAGGCGATCGCCTCGCCCCGCGCGTACGCCACGAGGGGGGCGCCGGGCGCCAGCGAGGCCCGCGCGAACACGTCGTCGGGACGGTGGGCCAGGAGCGCGTCCCGGTCGGTGATGACCTGCACGCGGCGAGTCTGGCCGATCCCGGCGCGCCTAGGGTGGGCGGGTGCCCGACGACCTGTTCACCTCGGCGGGGGACGAGCGGGCCCGGGCCCAGGCGCCCCTCGCGGCGCGGATGCGGCCGACCACCCTGGACGAGGTGGTGGGACAGGACCACCTGGTCCGGCCCGGGTCTCCGCTGCGCCGCCTGGTCGAGGGCGGCGACGAGGTCGCGCGGCCGGTGTCGGTGCTGCTGTGGGGCCCGCCGGGGACGGGCAAGACCACGCTGGCCCACCTCGTGGCCGAGGAGTCCGGGCGCTCCTTCGTGGAGGTGTCGGCGGTCAACGCGGGGGTGGCCCAGGTCCGGGCGGTGATCGACGAGGCCAGGCGCGGCCTGGCGAGCGGCCGGTCCACGGTGCTGTTCGTCGACGAGGTCCACCGCTTCTCCAAGACCCAGCAGGACGCGCTGCTTCCGGCCGTCGAGAACGGCTGGGTCACCCTGGTCGCCGCGACCACCGAGAACCCGCACTTCTCGGTGATCGCGCCGCTGCTGTCCCGCTCGGTGCTGCTCACGCTGCGGTCCCTCGACGACGCCGACGTGGTCGGGCTGCTGCGGCGGGCGCTCACCGACCCGCGGGGCCTGGCCGAGGCCGGCCTGGGCGCCGACGAGGCGGTGCTGGCGCAGGTCGCCCGGATGGCGGCCGGCGACGCGCGCTGGGCGCTCACCACGCTCGAGGCGGCGGCTGGCGCGGCCCGGTCGCGCGGCGCGGAGGCGATCGCCCTGGCCGACGTCGAGCAGGCCGTGGACCGCGCGGCGGCCCGCTATGACCGGGCCGGCGACCAGCACTACGACATCACGAGCGCGCTGATCAAGAGCGTGCGCGGCAGCGACGTCGATGCCGCCCTGCACTACCTGGCGCGGATGGTCGAGGCGGGCGAGGATCCGCGCTTCATCGCCCGGCGGCTGGTGATCCTGGCCAGCGAGGACGTCGGCCTCGCCGATCCGGGGGCGCTGGGCGTGGCGGTCGCGGCGATGCAGGCCGTCCAGCTGGTCGGGCTGCCGGAGGGCCAGCTCGCCCTCGCCCAGGCCGTCATCCACCTGTCCCTGGCCCCGAAGTCCAACGCCGTGACGACGGCGATCGGGGAGGCCTCGGCTGACATCCGGCGGGGGATCGCCGGGCCGGTGCCGGCGCACCTGCGGGACAGCCACTACCCGGGCGCCCGCGACCTCGGGCACGGGGGCGGCTACCGCTACCCGCACGACGACCCGCGCGGAGTGGTCGAGCAGGACTACGCGCCCGACGCGGTGCGCGGCCGCGACTACTACCGGCCCACGGGCCACGGCGCCGAGCGGGTCCTGGCCGAGCGCGTGCAGCGCCTGCGGGAGGCGGTCCGGGGCGCGTCCGCGGACGATGCCGCGCCCGATTCCGCGCGCCGGGCCCCCCCGGATCGGCGGGATAGGGTCGGCGGACGCGCACGAGCGCCAAGCCCGGTCGAGAGTGTGGGAGAGCCGTCCCGTGGAATCCATGGAGTCCGCCGAGATCCGCCGTCGCTGGCTGGAGTTCTTCGAGGCCCGCGACCACACGGTGGTGCCCTCCGCCTCGCTGATCGCCGACGACCCGACGCTGCTCCTGGTGAACGCCGGCATGGTGCCGTTCAAGCCGTACTTCCTCGGCGAGGTGGGCGCGCCGTACCCGCGCGCGACCAGCGTGCAGAAGTGCGTGCGCACCTTGGACATCGACGAGGTCGGCAAGACCACCCGGCACGCCTCGTTCTTCCAGATGTGCGGCAACTTCTCCTTCGGCGACTACTTCAAGGAGGGCGCGATCCCGCTGGCGTGGGATCTGCTGACCCGGCCCGTGGCCGACGGCGGCTACGGGATGCCCGAGGACCGGCTCTGGGTGACGGTGTTCACCGACGACGACGAGGCGGCCGACATCTGGCACCGCGCGGTCGGGCTGCCCCACGCGCGGATCCAGCGCCGCGGGCTCAAGGACAACTACTGGCACATGGGGGTCCCCGGCCCGGGGGGCCCGTGCTCGGAGATCTACTACGACCGCGGGCCCGAGCACGGCGCCGAGGGCGGCCCGGTCGTCGACGAGGAGCGCTACCTCGAGGTCTGGAACCTGGTCTTCATGCAGGACGCCCTCAGCGCGGTCAGGGCCAAGGAGGACTTCGACATCCAGGGCGAGCTGCCGGCCAAGAACATCGACACCGGCCTCGGCCTCGAGCGGCTCGCCGACCATCCTGCAGGGCGTCGAGAACCTGTACGAGATCGACACCACCCGCATCGTCCTGGACCGCGCGAGCGCCCTCACCGGCAAGCGGTACGGAGCCGACCACGGCGACGACGTGCGACTGCGGGTGGTCGCCGACCACGCGCGCACGGCCGTGATGCTGATCGGCGACGGCGTCACCCCTGGCAACGAGGGCCGCGGGTACGTGCTGCGCCGGATCATGCGCCGCGTGGTGCGCTCCATGCGGCTGCTGGGCGGCGAGGACGGCACCATGCGCGAGCTGCGTCGACGCGACCATCGAGGCGATGGGCCCGCAGTACCCCGAGCTGGTGGCCGACGCCGGCCGGATCCGCACGGTGGCCGACGCCGAGGAGGCGTCGTTCCTGGCGACCCTGCGCACCGGCACCGCGCTGTTCGACCTGGCCGCCGCCCAGACCAAGAAGACCGGGTCGGCCGTGCTCGCCGGCTCGGAGGCCTTCCAGCTGCACGACACCTTCGGGTTCCCGATCGACCTCACCCTGGAGATGGCCGCCGAGGCCGGGCTGGGTGTCGACGAGGCGGGGTTCCGGGCGCTCATGAAGGAGCAGCGCGACCGGGCCAAGGCCGACTCGAAGGCGAAGAAGTCCGGGATGGTCGACCTCACCGTCTACCGCGCGATGTCGGACGCGGCCGGCGCCATCGACTTCACGGGCTACACCGAGGTCGCCAGCGAGGGCGCGATCCGCGGTCTGCTCATCGACGGAGTGGAGGCCGGCGGCGCGGCCCAGGGCCAGCAGGTCGAGGTCGTCCTCGACCGCACCCCCTTCTACGCCGAGGGCGGCGGCCAGCTCGCCGACCGCGGCGTGCTGCGCCTGGCCAGCGGCGCCGTCGTCGAGGTGCTCGACGTGCAGAAGCCGGTTCCTGGCCTGATCGTGCACCGCGGCCGGGTGGTCTCCGGCGAGGTGGCGGTGGGGGAGTCCGCCCTCGGCGAGGTCGACCTCGAGCGGCGCCGCGGGATCTCCCGCGCCCACACCGCGACCCACATGGTCCACAAGGCGTTCCGCGAGGCCCTCGGCGAGACCGCCTCACAGGCCGGCTCGGAGAACGCCCCCGGCCGGTTCCGCTTCGACTTCGCCTCGCCCGGGGCGGTGCCCGCATCGGTGCTGGCCGACGTCGAGGCCCGGGTCAACGCGCTGCTCACCGAGGACCTGGCGGTCACGGCCGAGGTGATGTCCCAGGAGCAGGCGCTGGCGATGGGGGCGATGGCCCTCTTCGGCGAGAAGTACGGCGACGAGGTCCGCGTCGTCTCGGTCGGGGACTGGGCCCGCGAGCTGTGCGGCGGCACCCATGTGGCGCGCTCCGGCCAGCTGGGCCTGGTCAAGCTGCTGGGGGAGTCCTCGATCGGGGCGGGGGTGCGCCGGGTCGAGGCGCTGGTCGGGGTCGACGCCTATCGGTTCCTGGCTCGCGAGCATGTGCTGGTGTCGCAGCTGGCCGAGGCGCTGAAGGCGCGCCCGGAGGAGCTGCCCGAACGCGTCGCCGGGATCGTCGAGCGGCTCCGGGTGGCGGAGAAGGACCTGGAGCGGTTCCGCGCCGGGCGGCTGCTTGAGGCCGCCCCGGCTCTGGTCGCCGCGGCAGCCGAGGCCGGACCGGTCTGGCTGGTGGCCCACGATGCGGGCGAGGCGGCTGCCGACGACCTGCGCAGGCTGGCCCTGGACGTCCGCGGCCGCCTGGCCGAGCGGCCGGCGGTGGTGGCCGTCGCCGGGGTCTCGGAAGGCCGGCCGGTCATCGTGGTCGCGGTGAACGACGCCGGGCGGGCCGCGGGGGCCAAGGCGGGGGCCCTGGTCCGGGTCGCCGCGCAGGCTCTCGGCGGCGGCGGCGGCGGCAAGGACGACGTCGCCCAAGGCGGCGGCACGGACGCGGCGGCCGTCGGCGAGGCGCTGCGCCGGGTGTCCGAGGCCCTCGCCGGCCTGGCCTGACCGGATGCGGACCGGCTGTCGGCTCGCCGTCGATGTGGGCGCCGTGCGGGTCGGCGTGGCCCGCAGCGACCCCGCAGGCACGCTGGCGGTCCCGGTCGAGACGGTCAAGCGCGGCAAGGGCGACGTCGCGCGGATCGCCGCCCTGGCCGCCGAGCATGACGTGATCGAGGTCGTCGTCGGGCTCCCGGTGACGCTGGCTGGCGCCGAGGGTTCGGCGGCCGACGGCGCCCGGGCCTTTGCGGAACTCGTGGCGGCCGCGGTGCGTCCTATCCCGGTCCGGCTGGTCGACGAGCGGCTGAGCACGGCCGCCGCGGCCCGCGGGCTGCAGGCGGCCGGGATCAAGCAGACACGCGGGCGCACCCGCACACGTGACGTCGTCGACCAGGCGGCGGCTGTCATCATCTTGCAGGGGGCGCTGGAGTCCGAGCGCGCCACCGGGAACCCCCCGGGACGACCAGTGGAGGTTGCGTGAGCGCGAACACCGCCCGGGTAGGGCTCAGATGAGCCAGCTCGGGCTCGGGATGAGCCACGACACCACGACGCACGGGCAGGGCCGCTCGCGGGTGGCCGTGTTGGTCGCGGGCGCGGTCGTGCTCGTCCTGCTGGTGGCCGGCTTCCTGATCTCCCGGTCGCTGTTCGGCGGCTCAAGCGACTACCCGGGCCCGGGTGAGGGGTCGGTCGCCGTCGAGGTGCCACCCGGCGCCTCGCTACGGGCCATTGGGGGCGTGCTCGCGAAGGCGGACGTGGTCAAGACCGCGGACGCGTTCGTGGCCGCCGCCGAGGCCGAGCCGCGTTCGCAGACCATCGGGCCGGGCCGCTACGCGATGCGTGAGCAGATGTCAGGGGCCGGCGCCGTGGAGCTGATGCTCGACCCCGCCTCGCGGATCGTGAACCGAATCGTCATCCCCGAGGGCAGCCGGCTCAGCGCCATCAGCGCCGAGGTGCAGAAGATCACCGGCTTGCCGCGCGAGCAGATCGACGCCGCGCTCGCCGACCCCGCGCTCGGCCTGCCCGCCTACGCGTCGGGCCCGGAGGGCTACCTGTTCCCGGCCACGTACGAGGCCGCGAAGGACGCCGCGGCGCTGACCGTGCTGCAGGCGATGACGACGCGGTTCAGCCAGGCCGCCGGTGCGCTCGACCTCGAGGCGCGGGCCGACGCGATCGGCCGGACCCCGGCCCAGATCGTGACGATCGCGAGCCTGCTGGAGGCCGAGGCGAAGCCGGAGGACTTCGCGAAGGTCTCCCGCGTGGTCTACAACCGGCTCGCGGCGGGGATGCCGCTGCAGTTCGACTCCACGGTCAACTTCGTGCTCAACCGCAGCACGATCGCGGTGTCGATCGAGGACACCAAGGTCGACAGCCCGTACAACACCTACGCCAACAAGGGGCTGCCGCCCGGGCCGATCGGCTCGCCGGGCGAGGTGGCCCTGCAGGCGGCCCTCGCGCCCGAGGACGGTGACTGGCTGTACTTCGTCACCGTCAACCCGTCGACCGGCGAGACCAAGTTCACCTCCTCGTACGCCGAGTTCCTGGAGTTCAAGAAGGAACTCAAGGCCAACACCCCGTGACGCGGCGGTGACCTCCCGGTGAGCGCGGCGCGGCGCTGCGCCGTCCTGGGCAGCCCGGTCGCCCACTCGCTGAGCCCGGTGCTGCACCGGGCGGCGTACGCGGCCCTCGGCCTGCCCTGGTCGTACGACGCCATCGAGTGCGATGAGGCGCGGCTGCCCGAGCTGGTCGCGGGGCTGGGCCCCGAGTGGCGGGGACTGTCGTTGACGATGCCCCTCAAGCGCGCCGTGCTGCCTCTGTTGGACGAGGTCGAGCCGCTCGTCGGCCAGGTCGGGGCGGCCAACACGGTCGTCCTCGATGACGGGCGGCGTCGCGGGCTGAACACCGACGTCCCCGGGCTGCTCGCGGCGCTGGCCGCCCACGGCGTGGCGGTGCCGCTCGAGGCGGGCGTGCTCGGCGGCGGGGCCACGGCGGCCAGTGCCGTGGCGGCGCTCGGACATCGGCGGGGCGCGGGTGGTCCACCTCCTGGTTCGCCGCCCCGAGGCCGCCGAGCCGGTGCTGCGCGTCGCCGAGGTCTTCGGTGTGGACGTCGAGGTGGCGCCCTTCGAGCCCGCGGCCGGGGCTGCTGGGCCTGCCTCTCGTCGTGTCCACCGTCCCCGGCGACGCCGCCGCGCCGTTCGCGGCCGCCGTGCCGGAGCGCCCCGGTGTGCTCTTCGACGTCGTGTACGACCCCTGGCCCACCGCGCTGGCGGCAGCCTGGAGCGTCCCGCGGGGGCGCCGTCCTCGGCGGGTTCCAGCTGCTGCTGCACCAGGCGGCACTGCAGGTCGAGGCCTTCTGCGGGCCGCCGGCCCCGCTGGCGGAGATGCGGGAGGCGGGGGAGCGGGCGCTCCGCGAGCGGGGTGCGCTCAAGCCCTGAGGCAGTCCCGCCGAAGGGGAGGGTGAGGCGCGCGGATCCCCGGCGCCCCGCCGGCGAGAGGTGCCCCATGTCGACCGTGTCCACAACCGCGACGTCCTTCGACTCGACCAGCGCCCGGCTGGCCCGGGTGCTGCACGGCCTGCTGGCGCAGGCTCCCGAGGTCGAGGCCGCGGCCGTCGTGTCGTTCGACGGGCTGCCGATGGCCTCGGCCCTGCCCGCGGGCATGGACGAGGACCGGGTCGCCGCGATGAGCGCGGCCCTGCTCTCGCTCGGCGAGCGCGCCGCCGAGGGCCTCGGCCGCGGCGGGCTGTCCCAGGTCTACGTCGAGGGCGATGCGGGCACGGTCTTCCTCGTCTCCGCCGACGACGAGGCGGTCCTGGTCGCCGTCGCCGCCCAGGGGGCCAAGGCCGGCCTCATGCTCTTCGAGGTGCGACGGGCCGCCGAGGCCGTCGCCGACGCGCTGCGCGACTGGGATGCCCCGGCCACGGAGCCTGCCTACGCCGAGGTGGCGGCCGAGGCCGTCCCCGCTGAGGCGGTCGCCGCCGTGCCGGCCAACACCGCGGTCTACGTCCCGGCGTCCGCCGACCCCGCACCGACGACGGTGAGCGACGCCGAGGGCGTGCCCGCGGCCCCGGAGCAGACGCCTGCGCAGGTGCCCGCCATGCCCGCCGCCCAGGCCTGGAGCCCGTACCCGGCTGCGCCGCAGCCCGCGCCCTGGTCCTGAGCCCGAAACCGACCCCTCGACCGACCCACCCCGCCACTGACAGGACGTGACCCGTGAAGCTTGAAGGCTCGCTCGACGCCTTCAGCCTCCCCGACATCTTCCAGTTGCTGAGCATGACGAAGAAGACGGGAGCGCTGCGGTTGCGCTCCGGCGCGGCCGAGGGCGTCGTGCACTTCTCCGGCGGCGCCGTGACCGGCGCTTCGGCCGACGCGCGGCGGCAGTCGCTGGCCCGCCGACTCGTCGGCAGCGGCGCGGTGAACGATGAGGCGCTGCGGGCGGCCGTCGACGCGGTGGCGTCCGCGGGCGGCTCACTCGGCGTGGGGCGCGCGCTTGCGCGACGCCGGGGCGGTTGAGCCCGAGCTGCTGCAGGCGGCGGCCACGGAGCAGGCCGTCGACGCGGTCTTCGACCTGCTGCGCTGGGAGAACGGCGACTTCGCCTTCGATGTCGACCAGCCGAACAACGACGACGTGGGCGTGGCCCTGCCCACCGATCGGGTGGTCGCCGAGGCCGAGGCGCGGGCGGCCGACTGGGCCGGGCTGGATGAGTCGGTGATCTCCCCCGACGCCGTCCTCGCCATGCCCGTGGTGCTCGCGCACGACCCGGTCGCCACCCGTGACGAGTGGGCCCTGCTCGCCCTGGTCGACGGCCGTCGCACGATCGCCGACCTGGTGGACCTCACCGGCTGCGGCCAGTTCGCCGTCGTGGCCACCCTGGCGCGCTTGGTGGACCGCGGGCTCCTCGAGCCCCGCGACCGGCGCGGCGACCACGTGCAGTCGGTGGAGCGCCGCCACGAGCTGCTGGCCCCGCTTGAGGGCCGGGCGGCCGCGCCCGCGCTCACCCCCGAGTCCGATGGGCCGGTGGCCGAGGTGCGGGAGAGCGCCCCGCTGCTCGGTGGCGCGCACGTCCCGGCCGATGTGGTGCCCCCGCGCCCCGAGCCCTTCCTGCAGCCCCGCGTCCCCGATCACCCGGATGGGACCCCGATCCCGGAGTCCCCTGCGGTCGCGCAAGCCCCGTCGGCACCGACGGCTCCGACCTCCGTGCCGTCGCCGGCGGCGGTGGAGTCGCCCGGCCCGCGTCCGGTCTCGTCGCCGACCGGCGGGTCGGCCAGCCCCTGGGGCAGCGGGGGCGATGGGCAGCGGGGGGATGGTGCAGGGGACGGCCGCCGTCGCCGAGGACCCGAACTCGCTCATCGAGCGTGATCCGTCAGTCAACCGCAGCCTGCTCCTCAGGCTCATCGCCGGAGTCCGGGGGCTGTGACCATGGCCAATCGACCGCCCATGTCCAATCGAACGCCTGCGCGCCAGCGCCGCCGCCATGGCGGCCAGGCCGTGAAGATCGTCGTGACCGGGCCGTTCGCGGCCGGGAAGACGACCCTGATCCGCACCATCAGCGAGATCACCGTGCTCTCCACCGAGCGGGGGATCACCGACGAGACCCGCGCGCGCAAGCGCGAGACCACGGTCGCGATGGACTTCGGCCGGATCACCATCGACCGCGAGCTGGTCCTCTACCTGTTCGGGACACCCGGCCAGGAGCGCTTCGACTTCATGTGGGAGATCCTCGGCGAGGGCATGCTCGGCTACCTGCTGCTGGTGGACGCGAGCCGGGCCGACTCGCTGGCCGAGGCCGAGGGGATCCTCGCGGCCTTCCGCCAGATGGCCCGGGTGCCGTTCGCGGTCGGGATCAACCGCTCGACCGCCGAGCCGGGTGAGGTGGAGCAGGTGCGCGAGCGGCTGGGCCTCGGCCTCGAGATCCCGGTCATGCCGTGCGACGCCACCGACAAGGCGTCGGTCAAGGAGCTGCTGCTCGCCCTGCTGTACGCGGTCTTGGATGACGTCGAGGCGGAGTCCGCGCAGGTCGCCGGGGGCTGAGCGGTGTCCTTCCTGGCCAGGCTGTTCGGCCGCCCGGCGCGGCCGCGCGGCCGGCACGCCGGCGCCCGTGGCGTCGCCCCGGCCCGTCCCGTGCCCTCCGCCGCGCCTCAGCCGCCGGCGCGCGTCACGATGACCCCCGCCGGGCCCACCGGGTCGAGCGGGTCGGTGGTCGCCCTGATCTACCGGGACGGCACCTCCGTGGCGTACGCGGCCGGCGACCCGCGGTCGCGGGCCTATCGGACCCTGGCCGACCACCTCGCCGCGCGGGGCTGACCGCTCAAGCCCGCGGCCTGGCGGCCGATGACTCCTAGCGTGAAGCAGCTGGGCCACATCCTGCTCGAGGGCGGGCTTGTCACCGAGGACCAGCTCCAGACGGCGTTCGCCGAGCACCAGTCGGCCGGGCGCAGCCTGGGGCGCGTCCTCGTCGACCGCGGCGTGCTGTCCGAGGGCCAGCTGGTGCAGGCCCTCGCCCAGCAGATCGGCCTGCGGTACATCGATCTCGCCGAGACCGCCGTGGACGGCTCCGCGATCGGCATGGTCCCCGGCACGGTCTGCCGGCGCTACTCGGTGGTCCCGGTCGGGTTCGAGGAGGGCCGGCTGCTGCTGGCCATGGCCGACCCGGCCAACGTCTTCGCCGTCGACGACATCCGGTCGCTCACCCAGATGGAGGTCCGGCCGCTCGTCGCCACCAAGTCCGACGTGCTGGCCGCCATCGACCGCTACTACCGGGCCGACAGCGACCTGGACGACCTCACGACCGTGATGGAGGCCGCCGACGAAGAGCTGGACGACCTGTCCAAGGTCAAGGAGGCGACCGAGGACGCCCCGATCGTCCGCTACGTCAACCTGCTCATCACCCAGGCGATCCAGGACCGCGCCTCGGACATCCACCTGGAGCCGACCGAGCACGACCTGCGCGTGCGCTACCGCATCGACGGCGTGCTGCACGAGGTCATGCGCTCGCCCAAGTCGATCCAGTCCGGCGTGATCAGCCGGCTCAAGATCATGGCCGACATCAACATCGCCGAGCGGCGGGTGCCGCAGGACGGCCGGCTGTCGGTGGCCGCCCACGGCAAGAAGATCGACCTGCGCGTGGCGACCCTGCCGACGGTGTGGGGCGAGAAGGTCGTCATGCGCGTGCTCGACAACAGCACCGCGAGCCTGGACCTGGCCGACCTCGGGTTCCGCGAGGACAACTACCGCCGCTACTCCGAGTCGTTCACCAAGCCCTACGGGATGATCCTGGTCACCGGCCCCACCGGCTCGGGCAAGTCCACGACGCTGTACGCCACGCTGAACATCGTCAGCCGGCCCGAGCTCAACGTCATCACCGTCGAGGACCCGGTGGAGTACCGCCTGCCGGGGATCAACCAGGTGCAGGTCAACAACAAGGCCGGCCTCACCTTCGCCTCGGCGCTGCGCTCGATCCTGCGCTCCGACCCCGACATCGTCCTGATCGGCGAGATCCGCGACCACGAGACCGCCCAGATCGCGGTCGAGGCCGCGCTCACCGGCCACCTCGTGCTGTCCACGCTGCACACCAACGACGCGCCGTCGGCCGTCGTCCGGCTCACCGAGATGGGCATCGAGCCGTTCCTGGTCGGGTCGGCGCTGGACTGCGTGCTCGCCCAGCGGCTGGCCCGCCGGCTGTGCTCGAAGTGCAAGGAGCCGTACGAGCCGACGCGCGAGGCGCTGGTGGCGGCGCGCTTCCCCTGGAACGAGGGGGAGCCGCTTCCGGTGCTGCACCGGGCGGTGGGCTGCTCGAACTGCTCCAAGACCGGCTACAAGGGCCGGCTGGCGCTGCACGAGGTGATGGCGGTGAGCGAGGAGGTCGAGCGCCTCGCGGTCGAGCGGGCCAGCACCACCGCGATCAACGCGGTCGCGCTGGCCGAGGGGATGGCCACGCTGCGCGACGACGGGATGGCCAAGGTCCTGCAGGGCGTCACCAGCCTCGACGAGATCCTCCGCGTCGTCGTGTGACGGACGGCCCCTCACCGCTCAAGCACGGCGGCCGTCGAGCCGATGGGACCGAGGAGACAGCGACTCTGCGCCGAGCCCACCGGCGGCGCAGCCGAGAGGTTCCTGACAAGGGGGACAGCGTGGAGAGCACGCCATTCAGCCCCGGGCAGCTGCCCGGAGCCCAGTCGTTCGACGGGCCGGCGCCCGTGGAGCCGGCTGGACTGCCGCCGGCCGCGGCGTCCCCCCTCGACCCCGGCTGGTCGCCGCCCCCGGCGGCCGACCCGGGCCCCTCGCTCGCCATGCAGGGGTTCTTCACGACGCCCCCGCCCGTCGCGTACGAGGCGCCGCCCCAGGCGCGCCGCCGGCGCCGGTGGCCTTCGAGCCCGCGCCGCCGGTTGAGTACCAGGCCGCCCCTCCGGTCGAGGCCGAGCCCGTCGCGGCTGCGCCAGCCGCCGAGCCGGAGGCGCCCGCCACCCCCGACCTCGCCCCGGAGACGGCCCCCGCCGTGGAGCCGGAGGCGTTCGCTGCCCCCGGTCGACGCGTTGTACGCGGCCGACCCGGCCTTCCTGCACGAGGCGCAGTACGGCACCACCGCCTCGCACGAGGCCGACATGTACGGCGACTTCGTCCCGCCCGCTGAGCCCGTCGCCGACACCGCGGTCGACGCAGAGGTCGACGCCGCGATCGCCGAGGTGGTCGCGGAGGCCGAGGCCCTGGTCGTCGGGGTGGCGGAGTCGGAGGCGGGGGAGAGCGCGTACGCCCGCCTCACCACCGAGGAGCGGGTGCAGAACGACGACGTCATCCTCGACGAGCTGCTCGCCCTGGTGCTGGAGAAGAACGCGTCCGACCTGCACCTCACCACCGGCGCCCGGCCGTCGATTCGCCTGCACGGCGACCTGAGGCAGCTCGATGAGTACCCGGTGCTCACCCCGCCCGTGATCCAGCGGGTCATGTACTCGGCGATCACCCAGCGCCAGCGGGAGAAGTTCGAGGAGGAGCTCGAGCTCGACTTCGCGTACTCGCTGCCCGGCAAGGCCCGCTTCCGGGTGAACATCTACCGCCAGCGGGACGCGCTCGGCGCGGCGTTCCGGCTGATCCCCTTCGAGATCAAGAAGCTTGAGGACCTCGGGATGCCCCCGAGCGTCAACAACCTGGCCCAGCTGCCTCGCGGCTTCGTCCTGGTGACCGGGCCCACCGGCTCCGGCAAGTCCACCACGCTGGCCTCCCTGCTCGACCTGGCCAACCGCACGCGCAACGACCACATCATGACGGTCGAGGACCCGATCGAGTTCCTGCACCGCCACCGCTCGTGCCTGGTCAACCAGCGCGAGGTGGGGGAGGACACCAAGTCGTTCGGCAACGCCCTCAAGCACGTGCTGCGGCAGGACCCGGACATCATCCTGGTCGGCGAGATGCGCGACCTGGAGACGATCTCGGTGGCGCTGACCGCCGCCGAGACCGGCCACCTCGTCTTCGCCACCCTGCACACGCAGGACGCCGCGCAGACGATCGACCGCGTCATCGACGTCTTCCCCTCGCACCAGCAGGAGCAGATCCGGGTGCAGCTCGCGAGCTCGCTGCAGGGCGTCGTCTGCCAGACCCTCTGCAAGACCGCCGACGGCCGCGGCCGGGTGGTGGCCGCCGAGGTGCTGTACGCGACGCCGGCGATCCGCAACCTGATCCGCGAGGGCAAGACCCACCAGATCTACTCCGCCATGCAGGCGGGCGCGCAGCACGGCATGCAGACGATGGACCAGCACCTGGCCGACCTGGTGAAGGCCGGCCGCATCACCTACGAGCACGGCCTCGAGAAGTGCCACCACGTCGAGGACTTCAACCGGCTGTTGGCCAAGTAGAGAAGGCAGACGACCATGGCGGCGACGCTCACGTACCAGTACTCGGTCCGCGACAAGGCGGGCAAGATCGTCCAGGGCAAGATCGAGGCGGACTCGCCCGCGGCCGTGGCCACCAAGCTGCGCGGCATGGGCTACGCGCCCGTCTCGATCACCCAGGCCAACGCCGGGATGAAGAAGGAGCTGAGCGTCCCGGGGTTCGGCAAGAAGAAGGTGAAGCTCAAGGAGCTCGCGGTCTTCTCGCGGCAGTTCGCCACGATGATCAACTCGGGGCTGTCGCTGCTGCGGTCGCTGAGCATCCTCGAGGAGCAGACCGACAACAAGCACTTCGCGTCGGTGATCGGGCAGTGCCGGCAGGACATCGAGGTCGGGCAGTCGCTGTCGAACGCCCTGGCCAAGCACCCGGACGTCTTCCCGCCGCTGTTCACCAACATGACCCGCGCCGGCGAGGTCGGCGGCTTCCTCGACTCGGTGCTGCTGCAGATCGCGGAGAACTACGAGGCCGAGGTCAAGCTGCGCGGCAAGGTCAAGGCGGCCATGACGTACCCCGTCGTGGTGTTCGTCATCGCCATCCTGGCCGTGATCGCGATGCTGCTCTTCGTGGTGCCGACCTTCGCCGGGCTGTACGACTCCCTCGGCGGCACGCTGCCGGCGCCGACCCAGTTCCTGGTCTTCCTCAGCGACCTGCTGAAGACGCTCTTCCCCGCTCATCATCGTCGGGCTGATCGCCTTCGTCGATCGTCTGGGGGAAGATCAAGCGCAACGAGAAGGTCCGCAACGTCGTCGACCCGCTCAAGCTCAAGATGCCGGTCTTCGGGCCGCTGTTCCAGAAGATCGCGCTGGCCCGCTTCGCCCGCAACCTCGGCACGATGATCCACTCGGGTGTGCCGATCCTGCAGAGCCTGGACATCGTGTCGGACACCACCGGCAACGTGGTCCTCGGCCGCGCCATCCGCGACGTGCAGGAGAGCGTCCGCACCGGTGAGTCGCTGGCGCGGCCCGCTGGTGAACCACCCGGTGTTCCCCTCGATGGTGGTGCAGATGATGTCGGTCGGCGAGGACACCGGCGCGCTGGACGCCATGCTGCACAAGATCGCGGAGTTCTACGACCAGGAGGTCGAGTCGACCACCGAGTCGCTGACCGCCCTGATCGAGCCGCTGATGATCGCGGTCCTGGGCGGCCTCGTGGGCGCGATGATCGTCGCCCTCTACATGCCGATCTTCAAGATCTTCGACCTGATCCAGCCGCTAGGGCGGATCGAGGCCCCCTCGGGGGTGGGGTGACGAGCCGGGGGCGGACCGAGCCATTCGGTCCGCCCCCGGCCTCGTTGCCGTGCGAGGCTGGATCGGCGGCCGTGACGGGATTGTGATCTTCGGTGCTCAAGTGCGGGGCCGGCCCGACCGAAGTTCTCCATGTCAACGAGCTGCACCGGCCAGACAAAGGCAAACCCGCCGCGAGGCGGGGACGCAAAGCCAGGGGGCTCCCTTCGGGGAAGCCAGCCCAGCTACCTCGGCCGGTCCGCCCCCCGAGATCCGGGAGTCGGGCCGCCTAGGACCAGACCGAGGCGGCTCACTCATCGACCTTCCGGAAGGGGAGGACCGCAGATGCTCACTCGCATCCGCAAGGCCCAGGAGAACAACGAGGGCGGCTTCACGCTCATCGAGCTCCTCGTGGTCATGATCATCATCGGCATCCTGGCCGCCATCGCCATCCCGACGTTCCTGTCGCAGCGCGAGAACGGCTGGCGCGCCGCGCTCAAGACCGACCTGAAGAACGCCGCGGTCGGCGCCGAGTCGTGCGCGACCAACCAGTCCAACGGCTACTACACCGGCCTGGCCGTGGCCGACATCGAGGCCGAGGTCGGCACCGGCACCGCCGACGTCACCCTCACCGTCGGTGACCGCCGACGCGACACGGCGTACTGCATCGAGGCCGAGCACGCCAGCCTCCCCGGCGAGACCTGGTACTTCGACAGCGACACCGGGGTTCCGGCACGCCGGCTGCCTGCTGATCCAGCTCCGCTCGCCACCGTGAGGGGCGGCTCCCACCGGGAGCCGCCCCTCACGGCTGTTCGGCGCCGGCGCGTGCGGCGGCCCGTTACCGAACCGTGTCGGTCTTCCCTCAATGCGGGGCTCGCCGGATCCGATAACCACCGCATGGACACCCACCTCCGTGCCGGGCGGGCCGCCGCGCCCCCCGGCGACGTCGCGCCCCCGCGGCCCAGCGCCGCCCGCGCCCCGCCGCCCGCCAGGGCCTCGACGCCGGGTTCACCCTGATCGAGCTGCTGGTCGTGATGATCATCATTGGCATCCTCGCCGCCATCGCGATCCCCACCTTCCTCAATCAGCGTGAGAACGCCTGGCGCGCGGCCGTCAAGAGCGACGTCAAGAACGCCGCCATCGCCGCCGAGTCGTGGGCGCTCAACAACGGCAACGGCACCTACACCGGTCTCACCGACGCGATCGTCGTCGGCGAGGTCGGCAACGGCTCCGGCGATGTCGCGGTCACCGTCGACGGCCGCCGTCACCGCCACCTACGTCTGCCTCGAGGCGCGAGCACACCTCGCTCCCTGGCGAGATCTGGCACTACGAGAGCAGCACCGGCCTGGTCACGTCCGGGAGCCTGCTGACCCGCGTCGCCCAGCCCGCTTCCCTTGCGGCCCCGCCCCTGGACCCCGCGTCCGGCGGCGGGGCCGCTTTGTGCGCCGGTTGGCGCCTCCGCCCGCTCAAGTCGGGCCCGCGCGAGGCCGACAACACCCGCATGAGGGGCCTGAGGACTGGCGTGTGCCGACGTACTCCTGGGCAGGGGGAAGCCGGCTTCACCGTGGTTGAGGTGGTCGTGGCGATCACGATCGCCGGCTTCGTGTTCCTGTCGATGGGCCTGGCGACCATCGCCGCCATGAAGGGCACGCTGACCGCCCGGCAGAGCCAGCTGGCGGTGGACATGGCGACCCAGGCGCTGGAGCGCGTCCGCGCCCTGGGCTACGCCGACGTCACCTTGGTGGCCGGGGACTCCACGCTGGGCGGCGACCCGCGCATCGTGTCGGGGGACCGCTTCGATCCCGGGACCGGCACCGCCGAGGACCTCGTCCTGTCGTCGGTCGGCACCCTCGACCCGCACCTCGAGGTGGTGAGCCAAGAACTCGGTCGACTACTCGATCTGGACCTACATCACCGAGCCGGCCGGGGCCACCACCGACGTCAAGCGCGCCACCGTCGTGGTCACGTGGCCGCAAGGCGGGCAGATCCGCGAGAAGCGGGTCTCCACCGCTGGTCACCCAGACCCGTCGCGGCCTGCCGCTGCCGCGGTTCCAGTTCACGACCGTGTCCGCCGCCTCGCTCACCCAGGGACCGTCGACCCAGGTGGTCTACGGATTCCGGATCAAGAACTACGGGGCCCGCGACGCCTGGAACATCTCGACCACCAGCGGCCTCACCTGGACGTACTACGCTGGACGCGGACAAGGACGGCGTGCTCGACGCCAGCGAGACGACCGAGTTGGCCGACAGCGACGCCAACGGCGCCAAGGACACCGGCGCCGTCGCCGGTCGAACGGCGAGCGCTACTTCCTGGCCGTCGCCACCGCCCCGGGCACCGTCGGCGGCCCGACGACGCACACCTTCACGCTCACCTCCGCCGCGCAGCCGTCGGCGCCGAGCGCCTCGCAGACGCAGTCCGTCTCGCTGACCACCTCGGATGCCGCGCCCGCCGGTCCCGTCGCCCACACCGACCGGGATCTCCCTCGCCCACCCCGAGCCCCACCCCGACGGCGGCCGTCGCCGACCCAGTCGCCGTGGCCGCTGCCGACCGCGTCCTGCTCGTCGCCGCCCTGCACCCTGTCCACGGTCTACTGGCTGCACGAGCTGCCCCTGGGCAGCCACGCCAACAACGGCTCCAACACCTCGTCCTTCGACACCAGCTCGGTGCTGCAGGTCGCCGTCCAACGACTACTCCGTCGGCAAGCCCGGGGCGCTCGGGCCGCTACCTCGACGACGGCGGCGGCCTGCTCACGGACACCAACCGCGACAAGGTCGGCGACTGGCGGATGCAGGCGCCGGCGAAGATCGACTTCAAGGCCGGCCAGGCGATCGCGACCCTGTACGTCGCGTGCCTCACCGGATCCGGCCCGCTGACGGTCAACGTCGCGATCGGGCAGGCGGCCGGCACCTCGCTCGGCGAGCTTCACGTCCCGGGGGACGGGCACCGCCACCCTGCTGGAGTGCACGTCCACCTTCCAGCCGCTCGTGGTCCCGGTGGCCGTGACCGGACTTCTCCGTGACCAAGAACAAGTACGCCGTGCTCCGGGTCACGACCGCCGCGCGGCTCGCCGGATGTCCGGATCGGCTACGACTGGGCGGCCGCCACGTCCTCGGTGGTGATCCCGCAATGACCGGCCGGCGAGCGCGCTTGGCGCGGTCCGGCCCAGGCTGCGCGGCCAGCGCGAGGCGGACGCCGGTGTGACCCTGGTCGAGCTCTCGGTTGCGATCTTCCTGTTCGGCATCGTCTCGACGATGTTCTTCACCGCCTTCGCGTCACCGGCCGCACCTTCACCAGGTCGACGACGAGTCGACCGGCCTGGCCGACGTCCGCAAGGTCTCCGAGCGGCTGGGCCGCGACGTCCGCAACGCGCGCGGAGTCGACGCCGGGCGCGACCGCCAGCAAGCTCGTGCTCTGGATCGACTCCAACTCCGACTACCGCCGCAGCGCCGACGAGTCGGTGACCTGGGAGCTGCGCACCATCGCCGGGGACGCCGACCACTTCGACGTCGATCCGCAAGCAGGGCACCGCGACCGAGGTGATCGAGGCGCGCAGCCTGGTGAGCCAGATCGCCTTCGAGTACGACGTGCCTGCGCCGGCCACCCAGGTCGTGGCCACCACGCTCAACTACGACGCCTTCGCCGGCACCGGCGCCGCCCAGCGCACCCTGTACTTCGCCGAGCGGCTGCGCAACGCGGGCGAGGCCTGACATGACCAGCGAGAGGACCAATCCGATGACCGGCTTCACGGGCAGGTGGAGCGTGCTGCGCGCGAGGGCCGCCGATGACGACGGGCATCGCGCTGGCCATGGTGCTGCTCATCACGGTGGCGATCTCGGGCCTGATCGCGGCCATGGTGATCATCGGGACGGGAGCGCTGCGCTCCTCGACCGGGCATGCGAAGTTCGACCAGTCGCTGGCGGCCGCGGAGGCCGGGATCGACTCGATGCTGTCCGAGCTGCAGGCCGACCAGGCGCTTCACCAACGCGGGCTCGGTGCCCTCGTCGTGGGCGACCACGCCGCCGACCGAGGCGGAGGAGCAGGCCTGGGCCCGCGCTGCGATCCTGGCCCAGGGCTCGCTCCGCTGTCGAGGACGCCGGCGTCGGGGAGTACGTCGCGATCAAGCCGGCCGGCTGGAACGTCGTCTACGCGATGGGCTGGTCCCCGAGCAAGGCCGCCGCCGAACGCGACGGCCCGGCTGATCAAGGCCGAGTACCTCTTCGCGCCCTACAAGCCCGGCAACGCGATCCTCACCTCCGGCAACCTGTCCTTCTCCTCCAGCGTCACCGTCGACGTCTCCACCGGCTTCGTCGACGCCAAGGCCAACGTCCACACCAACGGCGAGGTCGACGGCACCGGCTGCTCGCAGACGGTGAACGGCACCGTCACCTCAAGCGGCGCCTACGGCGTCTGCGGCTCGGTCGGCGACACCGGTTCCGGGGGCGGCTTCCCGCTGGAGGACGTGCCCGCGGTCGACCCGCGCTTCGTCTACGACACGTTCGCCTCGGTCTACGCCGACCCCTCCTCGGCCCGGACTTCCAGTGGTACGACCTGTGCGACGACGGCAAGGTCCGGCGTCCAGCGGCCGGGCAGCGACCCCTGCTCGGGCGACGAGCTGGCCGACGTCTCGAGGCGGCGGCACCTACCGAGGCTGGTCGTACGAGGACGGGTCCGGCACGACGGCGCCGATCTGGACCATGGGGTCGACCTCGTGGGGCCCCGGCATCTACTACGCCTACCGCTCCGACGCGGTGATGGACCGCAACACGACCGTCGCCCGGCGACCGTGATCGCCGAGGGCGCCCCACCGGCGGCCCGACCGAGCCGGTGCGGCATGAAGGGCGGCAAGATCACCGCCAAGCTGGTGGGCATCCAGGCCGCGGCCCTTCCCGGGATCGTCTTCATGGCCGACGACGACCTCGAGGTCACCTCGAACTTCGAGGGCGGCATCGGGCTCTTCGGCGCCCGCAACCAGGTCAAGTTGGAGACCTCGAGCAACGGCATCACCGGCACGGTCATCGCCAACGACAACTGCACGGCCGGCGGCGACCTCAACGAGGTCAAGAACGCCGTCATCAACTACGACCGCAACGTCGAGGTCCCGCTGCTCGACATGATCCGCACCACCCAGTGGCTGGAGCTGAAGTCCGGCGCGTGATCGCGCCGCACCGCGTCCACAGCCGGCCGAGTCGCTCCCGGCTCGGCGGGCCGCGGGCGCCTAGGGTGGCGGCCGTGCCCGAGGTGCTGCCCGTTCCTGATCGCGTTCTGCGGTGTGCTCGGCCTGCTCATCGGGTCGTTCCTCAACGTGGTGATCTGGCGCGTGCCGCGCGGCGAGTCGGTGGTGTCGCCGCCGTCGCACTGCCCCGGCTGCGACGCGCCGATCGCCCCGCGCGACAACATCCCGGTCGTCTCCTGGCTGCTGCTGCGCGGCCGCTGCCGGCACTGCCACGAGCCGATCAGCGCCGCGCTACCCGTTCGTCGAGGCCCTGACCGGCGCGGTGTTCGCCCTGCTGGCCTGGCACTTCGGCCTCGCCTGGGAGCTGCCCGCCTACCTCTACCTGGGCGCCGTCGGCATCGCCCTGGCCGCGATCGACCTCGACACCCACCGGCTGCCCAACGTGCTCACGCTGCCGTCGTACGGCGTGCTGGCCGCTGCTCTTCCTGCTGCCGGCGGTGATCGACGACCGGTGGGACGACTACCTGCGGGCGGCCCTCGGGGGGGCCGCCCTGTTCGCCTTCTACTTCCTGCTGGTGCTGGTCTACCCCAAGGGGATGGGCTTCGGCGACGTCAAGCTCGCCGGCGTGCTCGGCATCGCCCTGGGCTGGCTCGGGCTGGGGCAGCGTGATCGTCGGCGGGTTCCTGGGCTTCCTGCTGGGCGCGATCGTGGGCGGCGGGATGATGGTCCTCGGCAAGGCGGGCCGCAAGAGCAAGATCCCGTTCGGCCCGTTCATGGTGGCCGGGGCCTTCCTGGCCATCTTGGTGGGCCAGTCCGTCGCCGACTGGTACCTCGGGCTGACCGGCCTGTAGCCGCTCGCGTCACCCGGTTGGCCTAGCGGCTCCCGCGAACCCTCAAGGGCCCAGCCTTCTGCGCCGAATCCCTCCCTGACAAGCGCCCGACCCGGGCGCCGCATCGCGGTCCTAGCGGCCGCCTCGCGGGAGGGATTCGCCGTGGCTGGACGGACTGCCATCGGTCTCGACATCGGGACCTCGGGCGTCAGGGCCGCCGAGCTCGCATTCGGCAAGGGGCAGGTGACCTTGCAGCGGTTCGGCCAGGTCGCGCTGCCGGAGGGCGCCGTCCGCGACGGCGAGGTCATCAACCCCGACCTCGTGGCCGAGGCCCTCAAGCAGCTCTGGGCCCACACCAAGTTCTCGGGCAAGAAGGTCGTCATCGGGGTCGCCAACCAGAAGGTGGTCGTCCGCCAGGTCGACCTGCCCTGGATGCCCCTGGACGAGCTGAAGAAGTCGCTCGGCTTCCAGGTGCAGGACTTCGTGCCCATGCCGGTGGAGCAGGCGGTGCTCGACTTCCATCCGCTGGAGGAGGTGGCCAACGCCGCCGGCGGCCGGATGATCCGGGGCCTGCTCGTCGCCGCGTCGCGGGACATGGTGATGAACTCCGTGCTCGCGGTGCAGAAGGCCGGCCTGGTCCCCACCATGGTCGACCTGTCCTCGTTCGCGGTGCTGCGCTCGCTCGCCCGCCCCGACCACCTCGGCCTCGACGGCCAGGTGGAGGCGCTGGTCGACGTGGGCGCCCGCGTCACCAACATCGTGGTCCACTCCGGCGGCGTCCCGCGCTTCATCCGCATCCTGCTGCTGGGTGGCCAGGACCTCACCGACGCGGTCGCCGAGCGCATGGGCGTCCCGCGCGAGCAGGCCGAGGCGGTCAAGCAGGAGCTCGGCGTCTCGGGCTCCGGCGGCCACCCTCGACCTGCAGGCCGCGGCCCGGGTCCTCGAGGGCTCCGTGGCGACCTTCGTCGACGAGGTGCGCGGCTCGCTCGACTACTACATGGCCTCCAGCGGGTCCGGCCCGCTGACGCGGCTCGTGCTCACGGGCGGCGGCAGCCGGCTCAGCGGCCTGGCCGAGCGCCTCGCCGCCGCGACCCGGCTGCCGGTCGAGCAGGGCAACCCCATCGCTCCGCTGCAGGTCGGCGACACCGGCCTCAGCCCCGAGCAGATCCAGTTCGTTGAGCCGCTGGCCGTCGTGCCGGTGGGCCTGGCCCTCGGAGCCGTGTGATGTCTCTCCACGAAACGACCCAGACCACCGAGACCGCGGCGCCGGCGCGTCCCGCGACCGCACCGGCTCTGCCGCGGGTCAACCTGCTGCCCGTCGAGATCCAGGAGGCGGCGCGTTTCCGCAGGGTGCAGCTCGGGCTTGCCGGGCTGGTGGCCGCAGCGGTGGCGCTCGTTGCCGCGGGCTATGTGATGAGCATGGGCCAGGTGACCAGCGCCCAGGACGAGCTCGACACGTACGTGGCCCAGGGGGCGGCGCTGCAGGCCAAGGCCGACCAGTACGCCGAGGTGCCCCTGGTCTACGCCCAGGTCGCCGCAGCCGAGGCCGGCCTGCAGACCGCGATGGGCCAGGAGGTCCGCTACTCCTACCTGCTCAACGACCTCAGCCTGACCATCCCGGACAAGGTGTGGGTGTCGGAGATCGTGGTGGCGCAGAACACCGCTGAGCCGACGGTGGGCGCCTTCGGCGCCACCGGAATCGGCACGGTGACGGTCAGCGGCTCCGCGGTGGAGCACAACGACGTCGCCGGGTGGCTGGACTGGGTCGGGCAGCAGCCGGCCTACGCCGACCCGACCTTCACCAAGTCCACCGACGACGTGGGCACCTACGCCTCCCTCACCCGCGCGTACGAGTCGAGCTTCCTGGTCACCGACCAGGCGCTCTCCAACCGCTACACGAAGGCAGGTCAGTGATGAGCCGCTCCCGCACCTGGACGGTGGGCGCCGCGGTGCTCGCCCTCGCGGTGCTCGCCGCAGGCTGGTTCGCCCTGATCGGGCCCAAGCGCGCCGAGGCCGCCGATCTGCAGACCCAGGCCGTCGAGCAGCAGGAGGCCAACGCCCGCCTGCAGAGCAAGATCAAGCTGCTCCAGGCGCAGGCGGCGGACCTGCCCGCCCAGCAGGCCAAGCTGGCCGAGATCCGCACCCGGATCCCGGAGAGCCCGGCCCTGCCGGCCCTGGTCCGCTCGCTGACCGACCTGGCCCAGCGGGCCGGGGTGGAGGTCTACTCCCTGGAGCCGGCCGCGATCGAGCCGGTCGAGGCGGCAGCCGCGACCACCGCAGACGCCCACCGCCGCGGACACCCCGGCTGCGGCCGAGGGCTCGTCCGAGGACGCGGCGGCCCCGGCGGCCAAGCCGGCAGCCGCCCCGGTGAGCACGCTCACCGCCCAGCCGGTCAACGTGATCGTCGTCGGCAGCTACTTCGGGGTCGAGCAGTTCCTGAACCTCGCCGAGGACCTGCAGCGCTCCTTCCTGGTGACCGGGCTGACCGTCCGCGCGGCCGAAGGCGACGAGGTCGAATCAGCCCAACTCGGCCGGCTCAAGGGCTCGACGGTCCCGCTGCGCGCGGCGACCTTCAACGCCCGCGTGTTCTACGAGCCGGCTGCCGCCGCGGCGGCGCCCACCCAGCCCGTCGCCCAGCCGGCCGCCCCCGCGGCTCCGGCCCAGTAGGAGGATCCGATGTCGCAGAACACGCTCCCGCCGTCGGGCGGGGTCGGGCTGGCCGAGCCGGAGGCCGTCGAGGCCCCCGCCGAGGACTCCTCCGGCGGCAACCGCAAGGTCCTGCTGTTCCTCGTCGCCGGCCTGCTGCTCGTGGGCGCGTTGGCCGCGTGGTTCCTGGTCTTCTCCGGCGGCAGCGCCGAGGACGAGTCCCTCGCGCTGCCGGTGAAGAAGCCGGCCGCACCCGCTCCGGCGGACCCCGCGGCGCCTCCGGCGCCCGAGGCCGTCCCGGCCCCGCCGCCCACGTTCGACAGCGCCACCGGGCGGGATCCGTTCACCCCGCTGGTGAAGACCGCCGAGGAGGCCGCCGCCGAGGCGGCCAAGGCGGCCGAGGCCCAGGCGGCCTCCACCTCCGGTTCGACCGCGGTCGACGCCAACGGCCAGCCCGTCGGCTCCGGCACCACCCTCGCGGTGGTTCAGGTCGAGGACTCCGGGGCCTGGGTGACCGTCACCGTGGACGGCGTGGCCTTCAACACGCTGCCCGCGGGCGCGCCCTTCGGGCGAGTTCTTCCAGGTGTACTCGATCTTCGCGCCCACCTGCGCCGGCTTCCTCTACGGCGACGAGAACGTCGTCGTCTGCGAGGGCAAGTCGGTCACCCTCTCCCAGTAGCCCGCCGGATTCGGCCGCCCGGCCGACTGGACCTCGAAGGCCCGCCCCGCCCGCGATCAGCGGGCAGGGCGGGCCTTCGGCCGTGCCCGAACCGTGGGAGGATCCCGCGGGGCGCCCCGTTGCGCCCGCAGGTGATGGCGAAGGTCGACGACGAGGAGCCCCGTACCCATGCTGCGCTGGCTGACCGCAGGCGAGTCGCACGGCCCCGCGCTGGTCGCGATCCTCGAGGGGCTGCCGGCCGGGGTCGAGGTCACCTCCGACGACCTCGCCGACGAGCTGGCCCGCCGCCGGCTCGGCTACGGCCGCGGCGCCCGGATGACGTTCGAGCAGGACGAGGTCGAGCTTCCTCGGCGGCGTCCGGCACGGCCGACCGCAGGGCGGCCCGGTCGCGATCCAGGTCGGCAACACCGAGTGGCCCAAGTGGGAGACGGTCATGTCGGCCGACCCGGTCGACGCCGACGTGCTCGCCGGGCAGGCGCGCAACGCGCCGCTGACCCGGCCGCGCCCCGGCCACGCCGACCTCGTCGGCATGCAGAAGTACGGCTTCGACGACGCCCGGCCCGATCCTCGAGCGGGCCAGCGCCCGCGAGACCGCGGCCCGGGTCGCGCTCGGCGCGGTGGCCAAGGCCTTCCTGCGCCAGGCGGCCGGCGTCGACGTCGTCAGCCACGTGGTCGCGCTCGGCGAGGCCGAGGCCCCGGACGGCGTCGTGCCCGGCCCGGCCGACGTCGCCCGCCGTCGACGCCGACCCGGTGCGCTGCCTCGACCCGGCCGCCAGCGCCGCGATGGTCGCCGAGATCGACGCCGGCCCGCAAGGACGGCGACACCCTCGGCGGCGTCGTCGAGGTCGCTCGCGTACGGCCTGCCGCCCGGCCTCGGCAGCCACGTGCACTGGGACCGCCGGCTCGACGCCCGGCTGGCCGCCGCGCTGATGGGCATCCAGGCGATCAAGGGCGTCGAGGTCGGCGACGGCTTCCGCACCGCCCGGCGCCGCGGCTCCGCAGGCCCACGACGAGATCGAGTCGGCGGCCGGACGGCGTGCGCCGCCGCACCGGCCGCGCGGGCGGCACCGAGGGCGGCATGTCCACCGGCGAGCTGCTGCGGGTGCGCGCCGCGATGAAGCCGATCTCGACCGTGCCCGCGCGCGCTGCGACACCGTCGACGTCGCCACCGGCGAGGCGGCCAAGGCGATCAACCAGCGCTCCGACGTGTGCGCGGTGCCGGCCGCCGGCGTCGTCGCCGAGGCGATGGTCGCGCTGGTGCTGGCCGACGCCGTCGCTGGAGAAGTTCGGCGGCGACTCGGTGGCCGAGACCCGCCGCAACGTGGCGGGCTACCTCGAGCACCTCAACGACCACCGATCGAGGTGCGCTGACGTGCCGCCTCGCGTGGTGCTGGTCGGCCCGCCGGGGGCGGGCAAGAGCGCCGTCGGGCGGCGGCTGGCCGAGCGGCTGGGGCTGCCGCTTCCGCGACACCGACGCCGACGTCGAGGCCGCGCAGGGCCGGTCGATCGCGGACATCTTCGTCGACGACGGCGAGGCGGCCTTCCGGGCGCTGGAGCGGCGGCCGTGGCCGCGGCCGCTCGCCGAGCACGACGGGGTGCTGGCGCTCGGCGGCGGCGCGGTCCTCGACGCCGCAGACCCGGCTGCTGCTGCGCGGGCACCCGGTCGTCTACCTCGAGGTCGGCCATCGCCGACGCGGCCAAGCGGGTCGGGCTCAACCGCGACCGCCCGCTGCTGGTCGGCAACCCGCGCGGGCAGTGGATCCGGCTGATGGACGAGCGCCGGGCGGTTGTACGAGGAGGTCGCCACCGTCACCGTCGTCCACCGACGGCGTGACCGCCGACGAGGCGGCCGATCGCGTGCTGGCCGCCCTCGGCGCAGGGGCGCCGCGATGAGCGTCCGGGTCGAGGCGGATGGCCGGCCGACCCGCATCGCCGTCGGCGGCGAATCCCCGTACGACGTGGTGGTGGGCCGCGGGCTGCTCGGTGAGCTCGGCGCGATGCTCGGCGGATCGCACCGCACCCAGCGGGTGGCCGTCGTGCACCCGCGGGCCCTGCGCTCCACTGCCGAGGCCGTGCGCGAGGACCTCGCCGACGAGGGCTTCGAGGCGCTCACCGCGGAGGTCCCGGACGGCGAGGAGGCCAAGACCGAGCGAGGTCGCGGCCTTCTGCTGGGAGGTGCTCGGCCAGGCGGGGTTCACCCGCAGCGACGCGGTGGTCTCGGTCGGCGGCGGGGCCACCACCGACCTCGCCGGCTTCGTCGCCGCGACCTGGCTGCGCGGCGTGCGCGTGGTCCACGTGCCGACCACCCTGCTCGGCGATGGTCGACGCGGCGGTCGGCGGCAAGACCGGGATCAACACCGCCGAGGGCAAGAACCTGGTCGGCGCCTTCCACCCGCCCGCGGGCGTGCTGTGCGACCTCGCCGCGCTGGACACCCTGCCCCGCCACGAGCTGGTCAGCGGGATGGCCGAGGTCGTCAAGGGCGGCTTCATCGCCGACCCGGGCATCCTCGACCTGATCGAGGCCGACCCCGAGGACGCCCTGCGCCCGGACGGCGCCCGCCTGCGGGAGCTCGTCGAGCGCGCGATCCAGGTCAAGGCCGACGTCGTGGCGGGCGACCTCCGCGAGGGCGTGGCCGCCGGCACCGCCGGGGCCGTGAGCCGCGAGATCCTCAACTACGGCCACACCCTGGGCCACGCGATCGAGCACGTCGAGCGCTACCCGTGGCGGCACGGCGCGGCGATCTCGATCGGCATGGTCTTCGTGGCCGAGCTGGCCCGGCTGGCCGGACGCCTCGATGACGCCGACGGTCGACCGCCACCGCGCGGTGCTGGCGTCGCTGGGGCTGCCGGTGGCCTACCGCGGCGACCGCTGGCCGCAGCTGCTCGACGCCATGCGCATCGACAAGAAGTCCCGCGGCGACCGGTTGCGGTTCGTCGTGCTCGACGGGCTGGCCCGACCCACCATCCTGGACTCGCCCGACCCGGCCCTGCTCGTCGCCGCCTACGCGGAGGTCAGCGCATGACGCGCGTGCTCGTGCTCAACGGTCCCAACCTCGGCCGCCTCGGCAGCCGCGAGCCGGAGATCTACGGCAGCCAGACGCACGAGGAGCTCGCCGCGCCTCTGCCGCGACCAGGGGTCGGCCCTCGGCTTCGAGGTCGAGGTGCGCCAGACCGACGACGAGGCCGAGCTGGTCGGCTGGCTGCACGAGGCGGCCGACGAATCCCTCCCGGTGGTGCTCAACGCCGCCGCCTTCACGCACTACTCGTACGCGCTGCGCGACGCCTGCGCGCAGCTCACCGCGCCGCTGATCGAGGTGCACCTGTCCAACCCGCACGCCCGCGAGGAGTTCCGCCACCTCTCGGTGATCTCCGCGGTGGCGACCGGCGTGATCGCCGGATTCGGGGCCGACTCGTACGCCCTCGCGCTGCGGGCGCTGGCCGCGCGCACCCCGGCGTAGGCGGCGACATGCCCGCACTGCAGGAGCCGCGCAGGGAGCGCCTCCGCGGCGTCCTGGCCGAGCAGGGGCTGGACGCCGCACTGGTCACCTCGCTGGTCAACGTGCGCTACCTCACCGGCTTCACCGGCTCGAATGCCGCGCTGCTGCTCACCCAGGACTCCGCGGTGCTGGCCACCGACGGCCGCTACATCGACGCAGTCAGCGCAGCAGAGCGGCGACCTCGAGCGGGTCATCGACCGGCAGTGCGCCCAGGCGCTGCTCGCACGGGCCGAGCGGCCGGGTCGGGTTCGAGGCCCACATCGTGACCGTGGCCGAGCACGCCACCCTGGTCGAGGTCGCCCCGGCCGGCGCCGACCTCACCGACCTGGGCGGCGCGGTCGAGCGGCTGCGCCGGGTCAAGGACGAGACCGAGATCGCGCACCTGCGTGAGGCGTGCGCGATCGGCGACCGCGCGCTCGCCCGGCTGCTGCCGGAGCTGCGGCCCGGCCTGACCGAGCGGCAGATCGCGCGGCGGCTGGAGTCGCTCATGTACGACGAGGGGGCGCACGCGCTGTCCTTCGAGACCATCGTGGCCGGCGGCCCGAACAGTGCGGTGCCCCACCACGAGCCCGGCGACCGCCCGCTGGAGCCGGGTGACTTCCTCAAGTGCGACTTCGGCGCCGCCTACGAGGGCTACCACGCGGACATGACCCGCACCCTCGTCGTCGGGGCCGAGCCGGCGGGCTGGCAGCGCGACCTCTACGACCTGGTGCGCCGGGCGCAGCGGGCCGGCCGGCACGCGCTCGCGCCGGGCGCCTCGCTGCCCGAGGTCGACCGGGCCGCCCGTTCGGTGATCGAGGCGGCCGGGCTACGGCGAGGCCTTCTCGCACGGACTGGGGCACGGAGTGGGGCTGGAGATCCACGAGGCCCCGCTCATCGGGTACGGCGCGACGGGTACCCTGGACGCCAGCACGCCGGTGACCGTCGAGCCGGGGGTCTACCTCCCGGGCCGCGGCGGGGTGCGCATCGAGGACACCCTCGTCGTGCGCCCGCAGGGACCGGAGCTGCTGACCACCTCCACCAAGGAGCTGCTCGTCGTCTGACGGGCGCCGCCGCACGCCAAGCAGGAGAGCCAAGCCGTGGCCACGACCAACGACCTCAAGAACGGTCTCGTGCTCAACATCGACGGGCAGCTGTGGGCCGTCGTCGAGTTCCAGCACGTCAAGCCCGGCAAGGGCGGCGCCTTCGTGCGCACCAAGCTCAAGAACGTGCTGTCCGGCAAGGTCGTCGACCGCACCTTCAACGCCGGCACCAAGGTCGAGACGGCCAACGTCGACAAGCGCACGATGCAGTACCTCTACAAGGAGGGCAGCGACTACGTCTTCATGGACTCGCAGACCTACGACCAGGTCCACGTGTCGAGCGAGACCGTCGGCGACGCCGCGCACTTCCTGCTGGAGAACCAGGACGGCATCGTCGCCCTGCACGACGGCAACCCGCTCTACATCGAGCTCCCGGCGTCGGTCGAGCTCACCATCACCTACACCGAGCCGGGGATGCAGGGCGACCGCGCGACCGGTGGCACCAAGCCGGCGACCGTCGAGACCGGCTACGAGATCCAGGTGCCGCTGTTCATCACGCAGGGCGAGCGGGTCAAGGTCGACACCCGCGACGGCTCGTACCTCGGACGCGTCAGCTCCTGACGTGGCGGCGCGCACCAAGGCCCGCAAGCGGGCCCTCGACGTCGTCTTCGAGGCCGACCAGCGCGGGGTCCCCGTGCTCACGGCCCTCGAGGAGCGCAGGCGCGCCGACCCGAAGCCGCTCAACCCCTACACCGTCGAGCTCGTCGAGGGGGTCGCGGCGCACTCCGCGCGCATCGACGACCTGCTCTCGACGTACTCCATGGGCTGGACCCTGGAGCGCATGCCCGCGGTGGACCGCGCGGTGCTGCGGCTCGGCGCCTACGAGCTGCTGTACGGCGACGACGTGCCCGACGCGGTCTGCATCGACGAGGCGGTGGAGCTCGCCCGCGAGCTGTCCACCGAGGAGTCGCCGGCCTTCGTCAACGGCCTGCTCGCCCGGCTGCTCGAGCTCAAGCCCTCGCTGACCGGCTCGTCCGAGTAGCCCCGCCCGGCCGCCCTCCGGCGGTACGTTCCGCGGGTGAGCAGCGAAGCGGCCGCGCGCGGCGCGGCTGAGGGAGTCGGCGGCGTGCTGAGCCGGCACACGCACATCGGCTACGCGCTCGGCTCGGTGGGCACCGGGGCCTTCGCCACCGTCCCCGGGCTGCTGCTGGCCTACTACCTCACCGACACCCTCGGGGTCGCCGCGGGACTCGCGGCCCTCGTGGTCGCGGTGCCCAAGCTCTGGGACGTCGTCGCGCTGCCGGTCGTCGGCCGGCTCTCCGACCGCGCGGCCGATCGCTCCGGCTCGCGGCGGCCCTTCCTGCTCGCCGGCGGGCTGCTGCTGCCGGTGGCCTTCGTGGCCTTGTTCGCCGCGCCGCCGTCGTGGTCGCCCGAGGCCTCGGCCCTGTGGGTCCTCATCGCGTTCGTCCTCGCGGCCACCGCCTTTGCGGTGTTCCAGGTCCCGTACATCGCGATGCCGGCCGAGATCACCGACTCCCCGACCGAGCGCACCACGCTGATGTCGTGGCGCGTCGCCTTCCTGGCGGTGGCGATCCTGCTGGCGGGCGCCGGAGCCCCGGCCGTGCGTGACGCGGTGGGGGAGACCCCCGCGGGCTACCTGGCGATGGCCGTCGCGGTGGCGGCGCTGATCGCCGTCGGCATGCTCGGCTGCTGGTGGATGCTGCGCGGCGTCGAGCCGGTCCGGACGGTCCAGAGCGAGGCCCGGCTCCGCGATGCGCTGCGGGTCGCCCTCGCCGATCGCGCGTTCACCCGGCTGCTCGCGGTCTTCATCCTGCAGGCGCTCGCGACCAGCGCGATGCTCGCCGCCGGGCAGTACTTCGCGACCTACGTGCTGGACGACTCCAAGGCGATCACCCCGCTCTTCGTCTGCCTGGTCGCCCCGGCCGTGCTCGTGATGCCGCTGTGGATGCGCGTGGCCAAGGCCCGCGGCAAGGCGTTTGGGTACACCGCGGCGTCGCTGCTCTTCCTGGCCGGCGCCCTCGGGCTGATCGCCTCGCGCTCGCTGCCGGTCGCCGCCGTCTACCTGCTGGTGGCGCTCTGCGGCATCGGCTACGCCGGGATGCAGATGTTCCCGCTGTCCCTGCTGCCCGATGTGATCGCCGACGACGCCGAGCGCACGGGCGCCAACCGGGCGGGCGTCTTCACCGGGGTCTGGACGGCCGGCGAGACCGCCGGGTTCGCGCTGGGCCCGGCCTTGGTGCTCGCGGTGCTGGCGATCGGCGGCTTCGTCTCGTCGCAGCCGGACGAGAAGGTCACCCAGCCCGACTCGGCGTCGCTCGCGGTGCTCCTGGCCTTCAGCGTGGTGCCCGCGATCCTGATCCTGGTCAGCCTGCCCCTGCTGCGGCGGATCGGGCGCGCGTCCGATCTGACGAACGAAGGAGTGAGGAGCGCCATGGCCCACGGAACCGGATGGCCCGCGTCGACCCCGGACGAGATCGAGCGGCGCCTGGCCGACTTCCGCTCCGGCGATGCGCCGACGCACGGAGGGCGGACCTTCGCCTACGTGTACGACAGCGGGCTGGCCGACCTCGACGACGTCGCGGCGCGTGCGCACCGGGCCTTCGCGCCGGTGAACTGCCTGGACCCGACGGTGTTCCCGTCGGTGGCCGCGCTGGAGAACGGCGTGGTCGGCATCGCGGCCGGCCTGCTGGGTGGCGGGCCCCAGACCGCCGGGGTGGTGACGAGCGGCGGCACTGAGTCCTGCCTGCTCGCGGTCCTCGCCGCACGCGAGGAGTACCGCGCCCGAGGGGGGACGGGGACCCCGCAGATCGTGGCCGCCACCACCTCCCACGCGGCCTTCCGCAAGGGGGCCCACCTGTTCGGCCTCGAGGTCGTCGACGTCGATGTGGACCCGGTCGACTCGCGGGTGGCCGTGGACGACCTGGTCGCCGCCTGCACCGACGCGGACGGCGATGGTCGTGGCCTCGGCGCCGTCGTACCCGATGGGCGTGTTCGACCCGGTCGCCGAGATCGCCCCGCTCGCCGCCGAGCGGGGGATCTGGGTCCACGTCGACGGCTGCATCGGCGGCTGGGTGACGCCGTACCTGCAGCGCGCCGGCGAGCCGATCCCGCCGTGCGACCTGTCGGTGCCCGGGGTGCGCTCGCTGTCGGTCGACCTGCACAAGTACGGCTACGCGCCCAAGGGCGCCTCGGTGCTGCTGTTCGCCGACGCCGCCTCGCGCCGCCGGGCGTACTTCTCCTCCTCGTACTGGCCCGGCTACCCGGTGGTGAACTCGACGCTGCAGTCGACCAAGTCCGCGGGCCCGCTGGCGGCGGCGTGGGCCACCCTGAACCTGATCGGGGACGAGGGCTACGCCGAGCTGGCGCGCAAGGCGCGCGAGGCGACGCTGGCGCTGGCGGAGGGCGCCGTGGCGATCGAGGGGCTGCGGCTGGCGGCGCCGCCGGAGACGACCTTGGTCGCCCTGGCCACGGACGATCCGGCCGTCGACGTCTACGTCGTCGCCGACGAGATGACCGCGCGGGGCTGGTACGTGCAGCCGCAGCCGGCCTACCGCGGCCTGCCCGCGACGATCCACCTCACCGTGACCGCCGCCAGCCTGCCCAGGGTCGAGCCGTTCCTGGCCGACTCTGTCCGCGGCGGTGGCGGCCGCCCGGGCGCTGCCGCTGCCCGAGGTCGACCCGATGCTGCTCTCGGCCGCCGAGGCGATCGACCCGGACGCGCTCACCGCCGAGCAGATGGACGCCGTGCTGGGGCTGGCCGGCTTCGGCACGGGCGACGGGGGACCGGCGCTGCCGGAGCGGATGGCGCCGGTGCTCACGCTGCTGCAGGCGCTGCCGCCGACGCTGCGCGACCGGATGCTCGAGGAGTTCTTCAGCCGGATCTTCACGGCCCGGACGGGCTGAGCCGCCCGCCCGCTCGGTGCCCCGGGTGGGATTCGAACCCACACTGTGCGGGTTTTGAATCCGCCCTCTCTGCCAGTTGGAGTACCGGGGCGAGGCACCGCAACACGCTGCGCCGTAGTCTCTCACGCGTGTCCGGCCCGTCCCAGCAGCCCCGTCGCGTCGTCGTGGCCGAGGACGAGGCGCTCATCCGCCTGGACCTCGTCGAGATGCTCGCCGAGGAGGGCTACCTCGTCGTCGGGCAGGCAGGCGACGGCCGAGACCGCCGTCGAGCTCGCCAGCCAGCACCGCCCGGACCTGGTGATCCTGGACGTCAAGATGCCCGTCTTGGACGGCATCAGCGCCGCCGAGCAGATCGTCGCCGAGCGCAGCGCGCCGGTCCTGATGCTCACCGCCTTCTCCCAGCGCGAGCTGGTCGAGCGGGCGGCGGAGGCCGGGGCGATGGCCTACCTGGTGAAGCCGTTCTCGAAGGCCGACCTGATCCCCGCGATCGAGATCGCCATCGCCCGCCACCAGCAGCTCGCGGCCGTCGAGGCCGAGGTGTCCGACCTTGCCGACCGCCTGGAGACCCGCAAGCTGGTCGAGCGGGCGAAGTCCCTCCTGCAGGCGCAGCACGCGATGACCGAGGCGGACGCGTTCCGGTGGATCCAGAAGGCCTCGATGGACCAGCGGCTGACCATGCGGCAGGTGGCCGAGGTGGTCATCGACGAGGCGCCCGGCCCGCGGTAGCCGAGTCCCGCAGAAGGTCACGAACTCGCAACGGACTCGCCTCGGGCCGCGCCCCCGATGCGCTCGTGCCACGCACTCGGTTAGGTTCCCCTCTGCGGGCCGGGACCCTCCGGTCCGCTTTCCCTGATCATTGAAGGAGAGGGTTCATGACCCGACCCACCAAGGCGTGGAAGGCCATCGCCCTCGCAGGCGTCGCCGCCCTCGCGCTGGCAGCCTGTGGCGGCAGCGACGACACGTCGTCCGACACCAGCGAGAGCGCCCTGCCCCAGGGCGACGGCACGCTGACGATCGGCACGCTGCTCCCGCAGACCGGCTCGCTCGCCTTCCTCGGCCCGCCGGAGTTCGCCGGCGTCGACCTCGCTGCCAAGGAGATCAACGAGGCCGGCGGCGTCCTCGGACAAGGACGTCGTCGTCGTCGACGGCGACTCCGGCGACACCTCGACCAACATCGCCTCGCAGACGGTCGACCGCCTGCTCAGCGAGGACGTCGACGCCATCGTCGGCGCCGCGTCGTCGGCGGTGACCGCTCACCGTCATCGACAAGATCGTGGGCGCGGGCGTCGTGCAGTTCTCGCCGGCCAACACCTCGATCAAGCTGTCGACCTACCCCGACAAGGGCCTGTACTTCCGCACCGCCCCGCCGGACACCTTCCAGGGCGCCGTCCTGGGCAACCTGGTGGCCGAGGACGGCAACGCCACGGCCGCCGTCCTGGCCCTGCAGGACGCCTACGGCGAGGGTCTGGCCAAGACCTTCGGCGACGCGTTCACCGAGGCCGGCGGCACCGTGACCGAGACGATCATCTACGACCCCAAGGCCGCCGACTACGACGCGGAGGTCGCCAAGATCGCCGCCGACCAACCCCGACGCCGTCGTGCTGATCGGCTTCGACGAGTCGACCAAGATCGTGGCCGGAGCTCATCAAGCAGGGCATCGGCCCGCAGACGAAGACAGCTCTACCTCGTCGACGGCAACCTGTCGAACACGCCTCGTCGAGGACCTGCCCGCCGGCACCATGAACGGCGTCAAGGGCACCACCCCGGGCGCCGAGGCCCCCGAGGACTTCCGGGCCGCGCTGCTCGAGGTCGACCCGGCCCTCACCGACTTCTCCTACGCCGCCGAGTCCTACGACGCGGTGAACCTGATCGCCCTGGCCGCCCAGGCGGCCGGCTCCGACAACGGCCAGGCCATCGCGGCCACAGCTGCGTCGAGGTGTCCGAGGGCGGCGAGAAGTGCTCGAACTTCGCCGACTGCAAGGCGCTGCTCGACGACGGCAAGGACATCGACTACGAGGGTGTCTCCGGTCCCTGCGACCTCGGCCGAGAACGGTGACCCGACGAAGGCCACCATGGGCATCTACCAGTACGGTGCCGACAACAAGTTCGCGTCGACCGCCATCAAGTACGTGACCGGCGACGTGCCGGCCGCGAGCTAGCCAGCATCGCGCACCAGCAGAAGGCCCCGGCCACCCGCGAGGGGGCCGGGCCTTCTGCCTGCCGTAGGCGGAGGCCCGGCGTGACGGGAGAGGGCGATCGGGCGAGGGTCGGGCTCAGGCCTTGGCGAGGGTGCCGAGGTAGAGCTCGATGACCTTGGGGTCGTTGGCGAGCTCGCGGCCGGTGCCGGTGTAGGCGTTGCGGCCCTGGTCGAGCACGTAGCCGCGGTCGCAGATCTGCAGGCAGCGGCGGGCGTTCTGCTCGACCATGATCACGGTGACGCCGGTCTTGTTGATCTGCCGGGTCCGGATGAAGACCTCGTCCTGCAGCGCGGGGGACAGGCCGGCGGACGGCTCGTCGAGCAGCAGCACGCGACGGCTCCATCATCAGGGCGCGGCCCATGGCCACCATCTGCCGCTCGCCGCCGGACAGCGAGCCGGCCCGCTGCTTGCGGCGGTCGCCGAGCGCGGGGAAGAGCCCGGTGACGAACTCGAAGCGCTCGGTGAACTTCTTCGGGGCCTGGTAGAGCCCCATCTGCAGGTTCTCCTCGATGGTGAGGCGAGGGGAACACGTTGTTGGTCTGCGGGACGAAGCCGACGCCCCGCTTGACCAGCTTGTTGGCGCGCAGGTTGGTGATGTCCTCGCCGCGAGGGTGACCGTGCCCGGAGCGGATCGCGCACCAGGCCGAACATCGCCTTGAGCAGGGTCGACTTGCCGGCGCCGTTGGGGCCGATGATGCCGACGAGCTCGCCCGCGCTGGGCGTAGAAGTCGCAGCCGTTGAGGATGTTGACGCCCGGGCAGGTAGCCGGCGACCAGGTCGTCGGCGCGCGACGAGCGCGCCCTCGGCCGCGGCCAGGTGCGCCGTGCGGTCGGCGATCTCGTGCTCGAGGTGGCGTGCTCGTCGTCCTGGTCGATCTCGGCCAGCGCGTGGCTCTGCTCGAAGGCTCGGTCGTCCTCGGCGTACTCGGATCGCTCGCTCACGGCTGGTCCTCCGTCGGGCTCGGCTCGGCGTCCAGACGCCGGCCCTCGGCCGCCTCGTCCTGAGCGATCCGGGCGGACTCGTCCTCGAGGCCAGCGGCTCGTCGTGGTGGGCGCCGAGGTAGGCGTCGATGACGGCCTGGTTCGGCCATGACCGCGTCGGGCGGGCCCTCGGCGATGATCCGGCCCTGGGCCATCACGACGACCCAGTCGCTGATGTCGCGCACCATGTCCATGTCGTGCTCGACGAACAGCACGGTCATGCCCTCGCTCGCGCAGGTCCTTGATGTGGTCGAGCAGCGACTGCGTCAGCGCCGGGTTCACCCCGGCCATCGGCTCGTCGAGCATGACCAGCTCGGGGCTCGACCATGAGGGCGCGGGCCATCTCGAGCAGCTTGCGCTGGCCGCCGGACAGGCTGCCGGCGAAGTCGTCGCGCTTGGCGTCGAGCTTGAAGCGCGTCGAGCAGCTCGTCGGCCCGGCTCGGTGTTGGCGTCCTCCTGCGCCGCGCCAGCAGCCGGGCGAACAGGCCGCGCGAGGATGCTCTCGCCCGCTGCCCGGTGCGCGCCGAGCAGCATGTTGTCGAGCACGGTCAGCCGGGACAGCGCCTTGGTGAGCTGGAAGGTGCGCACCATGCCGGCGCGGGCCACCTTGTGCGGCGCGGCACCCCTGCGAGCGTCGTGCCGTCGAAGCGCCACGTCGCCGGCGTCGGGCTGGTCGAACCCGGTGAGCAGGTTGAAGAAGGTGGTCTTGCCGGCGCCGTTGGGCCCGATCAGGGCGGTGATGGCGCCGCGCTGGATCTCGAGGTGGTCGACGTCGACGGCGGTGAGGCCGCCGAAGCGCCGCACGATGTCGTCGACGACGAGGATCGGGTCGGGCTTGGTGGACCCCGGCTCCTGCGGCACGTCGGCCAGGGCCGCAGCGCCGGCCGCGGCGGTCCGGGTCGACGGGGTCGCCGTGGTCGGTGCCTCAGCGGGCATCGAGCGCCAGCTCCTTCTTGTCGCCGAGGATGCCCTGCGGTCGGAAGATCATCAGCAGCATCAGCGCCAGGCCGACCAGGATGAAGCGGACCTGGCCGACCTGCGTGCTGTCGAGTGACACCGGTGATGTACGCCGGCGCTGACGGCGCTCGTCGAGGAAGCCGTCGGTGAACGCCAGCAGGAACCAGAAGATGATCGCGCCGACGCACCGGGCCGAAGACCCGGGCCGGCGCCGCCGAGGATCAGGACGGTGTAGGCGAAGAAGGTCAGCGTCGGTCGACGTAGTTGTCGGGCTGGACCGACTGGGTGGCGATGGCGAAGACGATGCCGCCGAGGGAGCCGATGACGCCGCCGAGGACCAGGCCTGCATCTTGTAGCGCGAAGACGTTCTTGCCCAGGGAGCGGACGGCGTCCTCGTCCTCGCGGATGCGCCTTGAGGACGCGGCCCCAGGGGCTGCGCATCGAGCGGCCAGACCAGCAGGCAGCGACAGCGGCCACCAGCAGCCAGCCGACGAGCGATGACCCACAGCTCGTTCGGTTGCTGAAGTTGAACGGGCCGAACCCGTAGCGAGCCCGGGCGGAAGGGGTTCAGGGCGTAGAAGTCGTCGGCGAAGCCGGCTGATCGCCGTCGGAGCCGCCGAAGGTGTCGCTGAAGGTCACCGAGCGCACGATCAGCCGGATGATCTCGGCGGTGGCGATGGTGACGATGGCCAGGTAGTCGGCCCGCAGCCGCAGGGTCGGGATGCCGAGGAGCAGGGCGAGCACGACGGCGGCCACGAGGCCGACCAGCGATGCCGAGCCAGAACGGCAGGCCGAAGGTGGCCACGGTGACGGCGAGGCCGTAGGCGCCCACGGCCAGGAAGCCCGCCTGGCCGAAGTTGAGCAGGCCGGTGTAGCCGAAGTGCACGTTCAGGCCGATGGCGGCCAGGGCGTAGACGACCGCCTGCGACGCCGATGCGCCTGCGTGAGCGTCTGGCTGAGGATCGTTCCCCAGTCCATGATCGCTCCTCCCTCAGCCGATCCGCTCGCGCGCGGCCGAGGATGCCCTGGGGTCGGACCAGCAGGATGAGGATCAGGATGACCAGCGCGCCCACGTTCTTGAGCTCCGGTGGGCACGAACAGCGTCGACAGCTGGATGAGCAGGCCGACGATGAGCGACCCGACCAGGGCGCCGAACGCGGTGCCGAGGCCGCCGAGGGTGACGCCGGCGAACATCGAGCAGCAGGATCTGGAAGCCCATCTCCCAGTTCACCCGCTGGGTCATGCCGAGCAGGATGCCCGCCGAGGGCGGCCAGCGCCGCGCCGAGGATCCAGACGACGTGGATGACCCGCTCGACGTCGATGCCGGACGCCGAGGCCAGGGCCGGGTTGTCGGCGACCGCGCGGCTGGCCTTGCCGATCCGGGTGCGCAGCAGCCAGAAGGCCGTGGCCGCCGAGGAGCGACGATCGGCGACGACCGAGCCGATCGAGGGCCTTGGGGTGATGGTGACCGGGCCGAACTCCAGGCCCGCCTGGCCGGCGTACTCGGCGTACTGCTGGTGTCTGCCGCCGAAGAAGAACAGGAAGATGTAGCGCAGGAAGATCCCGAAGCCGATCGAGACCACCAGCATGGCGATCAGGCCGGTGCCGCGCTTGCGCAGCGGCTGCCCAGAGCAGCTTGTCCTGGATGCCGCCGAGGATCGCCGCAGGCGAGCACGGCCAGGGCCACGGCAGCAGGACGAACGGCAGGCCGAGCACGTTGTTGAAGAAGTAGCCGGCGAGCCGCCCAGCGTGACCAGCTCGCCGTGGGCGAAGTTGGTCAGGCCGGTGGTGCCGAAGATCAGCGACAGGCCGACGCCGGCCAGCGCGAGGACCAGGCCGAAGCACCAGGCCGTCGGCGGCGAGCTGGGCGGCCTGCTCCCAGAGCGGGGTGGAGGCGACCTCGGCCGGGCCGTCCCCCTCGTTAGCGGGAACTGCGCGGCCTTCTGCTCGCCGGCCGTCGACGGTGAGGGTGCGCTCCGGCTGTCGGGGTGGACAGCCCCTCGGGGAGGGTCGTGGTGTCGAGCTCGACGGTGTAGTCGCCCGGCGCGGGGAGCGACACCTCGAAGGAGCCGTCGGCATCGCTGGTCACGGTCTGGGTGAACCCGCTGTCGCCGCTGACCGTGACGGCCACGCCCTCGACGGGGGAGCGGGTGTCGTCGATGACCGGGCCTACCACCTTGCCCCGGATCGCCTCGCCCTCGGCGTACGCGGGGGAGCCGGCGAAGAGCACGCCGAGCGCCCCCAGCAGGGCGAGCAGGAGGAGCAATCCTCGTCTGCGCACGCGGTCTCCTCCAGGGCGGTGGCGGCGAGAGCCGCGACTGGGTCAGCCGTCCGGCAGCATAGGGCGGATCCAGGCGGCTGGCGCGGGAATCGCGCAGGCCGGTTTGCGCGACGTCGCCTGCAGCCGTCACAGCAGCGTCGCGGCCAGCCAGGCGAGGGCGGGCGCCGCGACCAGGGCGGGCAGCAGATCGCCCACCGGCACCTGCCTGACCCGCAGCAGCCGCAGGGCGATCCCGACGAGCAGCAGGCCGCCGGTCGCGGTGAGCGCGGCGATGGCGTACGCCGGGAAGCACGTCGCCGAGGGCCCACCCGAGCGTCGTGAGCGTGCCCTGGACCACGGCGACGGTGAGCGCGGACGCCGCCACCCCCAGCCCAGCGAGGCGGCGAACGCGATGGCGGCGAAGCCGTCGAGGGTGGCCTTGAGGGCGAGCTGGTCGATGCCCTCGCCCAGGCCGTCCTGCAGCGAGCCGAGGATCGCCAGCGGCCCGACGCAGAACAGCAGCGAGGCGTCCACGAAGCCCTCGATGAAGCGCTGCCGGTCCTCGGCCGCGCCCTTCCCTCCCAGCCGGCGCTGCAGGGCGCCGCCCGAGCCCCTCCAGCCGGTCCTCGATGCGCAGCAGCGACCCGACGATGCCCCCGATCAGGACCGCGCCGAGGACGACGAGGACGGTCCAGCCGGATCCGACCGCCTCGATGTAGGCGGGGTCGCGCACCGCCATCAGGTCGAGCCCGGCGACGAGCAGGGTGACCAGGCCGAGCCCGTCGGTGACGACGTCGCGCGTGCGTCGGGCAGCCGCTCCCCGAGCAGGGCGCCGACCGCGGATCCGATCAAGACGGTGCCGACGTTCAGCACCGTGCCCGCCCCGATGAACAGCTCGCTCACGCTGGGTCCTCGTCCCGCCTGTCCTCTAGGTACAAATCCTCTAGCGACCCGAGGCGGTGGGCGCGACGGTGTGGGAGGCCCCGACACCTCACGTACAGTCTCGCCGTCGGCGGCCGTGCGAAATCGTGCTGTCGGCGCGTACGTGGCGGCGCGCGAAAGCGTAGCCATCGGCAGTCTGGACCTGGAGGATTCGTGGCGCGTGGTGCTGTGAGCGTCCGTGCGGCGCTGCCCGCTGACGCTCCCGCGATGGCGGCCTTGTGGGGCGAGATCCGCTCGGCGAGCAACGGCGCCGGCTCTCTGGTCTCGGCGCCGACGGAGGAGCGGGTCCTCAAGGCGCTCGCCGCGGTCGAGGCCGACGACCGGGCGCGGATCCTGGTCGCCCAGGTCGATGACGCCAGCGGCCAGATCGTCGGCATGGCCGTCCTGCAGCACAACCCGCTCGCCCCGCTCTTCGACATCGACTGCGTGCAGGTCTCGTACCTCCACGTCTCGCGCGGCTGGCAGGGCCGCGGGGTCGGCAAGGCGCTGGTCAGCGAGGCGGCCGCGCTGGCCGAGGACGGCCACATCGAGCACGTGGTCGTCAGCGTCTTCCCCAGCGCGCGCGAGGACCACCGCTTCTACGCCCGGCTGGGATTCGCGCCGATGGCGACCCGCCGGGTGGTGGCCACGTCGGTCCTGCGGCGCAAGCTCAACGGCCAGCCCGGGTCCTCGCGTCTTGAGGGCATGCTGGCGCGCCGGCGCGTGCTGCGCGCCCGCGGCGCCGCCCAGACCGACGCGGTCTGACGCTCCGGCTGCCGGGCTCTAGGCCCCCGGCGCGGCGTCCCTCAGCAGGCACAGCAGCCGCGAGGTGCAGGTCAGCCGCCCCTCGTCGTCGGTGATCGTGATCTGCCAGGCGGCCATCGTGCTGCCCAGGCTGAGCGGGGTCGCCACGCCGTGGACGCGCCCCCCGCGGGCCGCCCGGTGGTGGGTGGCGTTGACCTCGACGCCCGACGGCGACGCGGCCGGCGCCCGCGTGCAGCGCCGACCCGATCGAGCCGAGCGTCTCGGCCAGCACCACCGAGGCGCCGCCGTGCAGCAGGCCGTACGGCTGGGTGTTGCCCTCGACGGGCATCGACGCGGCGACCCGCGTCGGCGAGGCCTCGGTGATCTCGATGCCCATCCGCTCGGCGAGGCTGCCGCGGGGCACCAGCGCCAGCAGTCTCGGGCGTGAGGGGCGGGAAGGCGCCGCCGTCGGGCGTCCGGGGTCGGGGCGGGGGAGTCGGTCATCCCCCGAGCCTAGGATCGGCCCGTGCCCGCCGCCGACCGCCCCGCCCGCCGACTGCTGCTCCTCGACGGGCACTCGCTGGCGTACCGGGCCTTCTACGCCCTGCCGGTCGAGAACTTCTCCACCACGACCGGCCAGCCGACCAACGCGGTCTACGGCTTCACCTCGATGCTGATCAACTGCCTGCGCGACGAGGACCCGACGCACGTGGCGGTCGCCTTCGACGTGTCGCGGCAGACCTTCCGCACCGAGGAGTTCCCGGCGTACAAGGCCGACCGCGGTCGACCTCGCCGGACGAGTTCAAGGGCCAGGTCGCGCTGGTGCGCGAGGTGCTCGACGCGCTGCGCATCCCGTCCCTGGCGATCGAGGGCTACGAGGCCGACGACGTGATCGCGACGCTGACCACGCGAGGCGGTGGCGCAGGGCTTCGAGGTCGATCATCGTCACCGGCGACCGCGACGCCTTCCAGCTGGTGGGCGACCGCGTGACGGTGCTCTACCCGACGCAAGGGCGTCTCCGACCTGGCCCGGATGACCCCGGCCGCCGTCGAGGAGCGCTACGGCCTGACGCCGGCGCAGTACCCCGACTACGCCGCGCTGCGCGGCGACCCGAGCGACAACCTGCCCGGCGTCCCCGGCGTGGGGGAGAAGACCGCCGCCAAGTGGGTGCGCGAGTACGGCTCGCTCGAGGCGCTCGTCGCCCGGGTCGACGAGGTGCAAGGGCAAGGCCGGCGACAGTCGCTGCGCGACGCACCTCGCCCAGGTGCGTGACGCAACCGCCGGCTCACCGAGCTCGTCGACGTGCCCGACCTGCCGTACGCCGATCGACGACCTCGCGCGGCAGACGTGGGACCGCGACGAGGTGCACCAGGTCTTCGACACCCTGCAGTTCCGCGTGCTGCGCGAGCGGCTGTACGCGACGCTGGCGGCGCCGGAGCCGGAGGCCGAGCGAGGGCGTCGACGTCGAGGTCGAGCGGCCCGGCGCCGGCGCGCCTGGGCGCGCTGGCTGGCCGCCGCACACGGCCGCCGGGCGCGTCCGGGGTCGCGTTCTCCGGCCGCTGGGGCCGCGGCACCGGCGACCTCGACGCGGTGGCGATCGCCGGCGCGGACGGCGCGGTGGCGTACGTCGAGCCGGCGCTGCTCGACAGCGACGACGAGCCGGCGCTCGCGGCCTGGCTGGCCGACCCCGGCCGGCCCAAGGCCGCGCACGACGTCAAGGGCCCGCTGCTCGCGGCGCGCGCCCGGGGTTGGCGGCTGCGCGGGGTGACGAGCGACACGGCGCTGGCCGCGTACCTCGCGCTGCCCGGCCAGCGGTCGTTCGACCTCGGCGACCTCGTCGCTGCGGTTCCTGCAGCAGGAGCTGCGCGCGGGCGAGCGCGACGACGGGCAGCTGTCGCTCGACGGCGCCGACGAGGCCGCGGCGGTCGACGCCCTGGGGCGCGCGCGCGCGCGCCACCGCCGACCTCGCCGACGCCCTCGACGCGGTGCTCGCCGAGCGGTCGTCGACCGCGCTGCTGGCCGACCTCGAGCTGCCGCTGGTCGACGTGCTGGCCGAGATGGAGGCGGCGGGGATCGCCGTCGACACCGAGCACCTCGAGGCGCTGGCGGCGCACTTCGGCGGCGAGGCGCGGGCGGCCGCGGACGCGGCGCACGCGGTGGTGGGGCGCGAGTTCAACCTCGGCTCGCCCAAGCAGCTGCAGGTCATCTTGTTCGACGAGATGAACCTGCCCAAGACCAAGCGGATCAAGACCGGCTACACGACCGACGCCGAGGCGCTGCAGTGGCTGTACGCCCAGACCGGGCACCCGCTGCTCGAGCACCTGCTGCGGCACCGCGACGTCTCGAAGCTGCTCACCACGGTCGAGGGCCTGCAGAAGTCGGTCTCCGACGACGGCCGGATCCACACGACGTACAACCAGACCGTGGCGTCGACCGGCCGGCTGTCGTCGACCGACCCCAACCTGCAGAACATCCCGATCCGCACCGCCGAGGGACGCCGGATCCGGCTGGCGTTCATCGTGGGCGCGGGCTACGAGTCGCTGCTCACCGCCGACTACAGCCAGATCGAGATGCGGATCATGGCGCACCTGTCCGAGGACGCCGGCGCTGCTCGAGGCGTTCCGCTCCGGCGAGGACCTGCACACCACCGTCGCGGCGCGGGTCTTCGACGTGCCGCGCGACGGGGTCACCCCCGAGATGCGCGCCAAGATCAAGGCGATGTCGTACGGCCTGGCCTACGGCCTGTCGTCGTACGGGCTGTCACAGCAGCTCGGCATCACGCCGGACGAGGCGTCGACGCTTGATGGACGAGTACTTCGAGCGGTTCGGCGGGGTGCGCGACTACCTGCGCGAGGTCGTCGACGAGGCGCGGCTGCGCGGCTACACCGAGACGATGATGGGCCGCCGCCGCTACCTGCCCGACCTGTCCAGCGACAACCGCCAGCGCCGCGAGATGGCCGAGCGGATGGCGCTCAACGCGCCGATCCAGGGCTCGGCGGCCGACGTCGTCAAGGTCGCGATGCTCGGCGTCGACGCGGCGCTGCGCGCCGCGGGGCTGTCGTCGCGGATGCTGCTGCAGGTGCACGACGAGCTGGTCTTCGAGGTGGCGCCCGGGGAGCGCGAGGCGCTCGAGGCGCTGGTGCGCCGCGAGATGGGCGCCGTCGTCGAGGAGCGGCTCGGGCTGACGGTGCCGCTGGAGGTCTCGGTGGGTGTCGGCCGGAGCTGGGATGACGCTGCGCACTGACGACGAGCGAAGCGAGGAGTCGTGTGCGCGGCAGAAGGCGCAGCTGCGCACTGACGACGAGCGAAGCGAGGAGTCGTGTGCGCGGCAGAAGGCGCAGCTGCGCACTGCGTCGCCGCTGCCGGGCTGGCCGCTGTCGCCCTTCCTGGCCGCGCTGCTCCAGCGACGCCTGCCGCGTCGCCGATCCCGAGCAGGACACCTCCACCGAGGTGGCCTTCGCCGACTGCGCGGCGGTGGCGTGCGAGGGGTCGATCGACGGCGCCGCGTACCGCATCCTGCTGCCGGACACGTGGAACGGCACCCTGCTGCTCTGGTCGCACGGCTACCGCAGCCCGCAGCCGGCCCCGCCCTCGTTCAGCCCGGTCTCGACTCAGGCCGAGCCCGCCCCCGGCTGGGACGGCACATCGTCGCCGATCGCGGACGACCTGCTCGCGCAGGGCTACGCGCTGGCCGGCTCCGCGTACTCGAGCAACGGGTGGGCCGTCGCCGACGGGATCAAGGCCGGCGAGGACCTGCACGCCTTCTTCGCCGAGCAGGTCGGCCAGCCGAAGCGGACGTACGTCTGGGGGGCCTCGCTCGGCGGACTGATCACGCAGGTGCTCGCCGAGCGCAACCCCGACTGGGTCTCGGGCGTGATGCCGACCTGCGGGGCGGTGGCCGGGCCGATCCTGAACTTCGACCTGGGCCTGGACGTGGCGTACGCGATCAAGACCCTGATCGACCCGGAGCTGAAGCTCACCGGGTTCGCGTCGTGGGACGACGCGGTGGCGGAGTGGCAGCGGGCCGCCGCCGCCGTCCTTGCATCCGGCAGTGACATCGCCAACGGCGCCCCCAAGCTGGCCCTGATCGGGGCGATCTCCGACGCCCCGACCCAGACCAAGACCTTCGACGGCGGCGACCCGGTGTCGCAGCTGAGCGCGGTCGGCGAGGCCGCGCTGACCGCGCTGGGCTTCGCGACGTTCAGCCGCTGGGAGATGGAGCAGCGGGTCGGGGGCAACCCCTCGGACAACACCGATGCGGACTACGCCGCGCGGGTGTCGGCCGACGAGCGGGCCCTGATCGAGACCATCTCGCCCGGGGCGACCGACCGCCTGCTCGCCGAGCTCGCCGCCGCGCCTCGTGTCGCCGCCGACCCGGCCGCGCGCGACGCGCTGAGCGCCCTCGGCGACCCCACGGGCGCGATCAAGGACCCGACGATCACGCTGCACACCGCTGCCGACCCGCTCGTGATCGTCCAGAACCAGACGGTGCTGGCCGACCGTGCGGCGGCCAACCCCGACCGGACGGCGGACCTGGTCCAGATCTACACCGCGCCGCCCGCCGACTATCCGCAGTCGCCGGGTGCCCCGTACGGGGCCGGCCACTGCAACTTCACCGCCGAATCGCTCACGGCACTGGTGCGGCTGATGGACGCCTGGGTCAGGGAGGGGGCCTTCCCGACGCAGCAGATGGTGGCCGCCGCGTTCGGCGACCGCAACGGCTACGACTCCCTCTTCTCCCCGGGGGACTGGCCCGCGCCCGAAGCCGCCGCGGGTGGGCCCGCGGGTTGACGAACCCGCACCTCGACGGTGAGCAGCGCCCCGGCTGCCGCCAGGCTCACCGCCAGGGCCAGGAGCGCGAGCTGGGACCAGGTCCCGGTCGCACGGCCAGGGCCAGCACCGTCAGCGCGAGGGCCGAGGCCGAGCAACAGCCAGAGCCCGCTCGACGCGGCCCGGCCGATTCGGGCGTACACCAGGAACTGGACCACGGCGTAGCCGCAGCCGATCGCGGCGAACAGCCCGGCCCAGGCCGCCACCGCGGTGTCCGACGCCCCGACCAGCCACGCGGCCAGCGGGCCGAGGAGCGTCGCGCCGAGCACCACAGCCGCTGAGATCGCCCCGAGCAGCGTCAGACCGCGCAGGAGGGCATCGCGCCGCTTGAGCGGGTCGGACAGCCGGGGCAGCGACACGATCGCCACGAACGAGGGGAGCCAGAAGGCGGCCTTCGCCAGCACCGATCCTGCCGCGTACACATCGGCGTCCTGCGGGGACAGCACCACGCGTGCGACCAGCAGGTCCACGTTGGTGAGGACGAAGACCCCAAGGAGGGAGCCCGCAGCGTGGGCCCAAGCCCGGAAGGGCGCCATCGCCGCGGATCCCGCCTGCCTCGGGCCGGAGGCCGGGCCCCGGTCGACGACCCAGGCGAGCACCGCCACACAGGCGAGGCCGACGGCGCCGCCCGCGACGGCGAGCGCTGCGGTGCCACCCCAGGCGATTCCCACGATCCCCCCGAGGGCGCGGGCTGCGGCCGCCGCGAGGATGTACACCGAGAGCCGGGTGAAGCGACTCAGCCCCTGCAGGCGCCCGGTGACGAAGGCGAGGACCCCGAGGGGGGCCAGCGTGGCGGCCGCCGCCAGACACCCGCCCGGCCCGGCGAAGCGGAGTGCGGCTGCCAGCCCGGGGGCCACCAGGAGGGCGCCGGCGGACCAGGCCGCGGCCACCCCGAGCATGGGCCGCCTCCACTGCGCCGCCGTGCCGGTCGGGATCGAGTCCCGCCGCCTCGCCGTGGGCGGTGGCGCGCGCGGTGACCGCGGCGATCCCGAGGGCGGCCACGTTGCCGATGGTGATCAGCCCCTGCAGGGTGACGAAGTCACCGAACTCGGCCAGCGAGGCGAGCCTGGCCACCGCGAGGAGGGCCAGGTACGCCGACCCGTTGGCCAGCGTGGTGGCGATCGCCACGGCGCCCGAGGCGCGTACGCCGGGCCCGGACGGGGGCACTCGCGCGCGGCCGGGCATGGGGTGACGGTAGTCGGACGCGCGCGGCGTAGCCTGCGGCCCGGCCGCGCCCTGCGGCCGGTGCAGTCAGGAGTGCGGGTGTCTGCTGGGGGCGGCGTGGGCGTGGGACGGCGTTCCCGGTGGTGGCCCGATGCCCTGTCTGCCGGATTGGCGCTGCTCATCGCCGCCCCGGTGCTGACCTCGGGATACGTGCTGAGCTATGACGCGATCGCGACGCCACGGCAGTGGCTCGTGCCCGATGCGCTCGGGCTGGGCGATGTGCCGCCACGGGCGGTGCCCGCCGACGCCCTGGTGGCCCTGGCCACGGTGGTGCTGGACGGCGCCCTTGTGCAGAAGACGCTCCTGTGCCTGCTGCTCGCGCTGGCGGGGATGGGCGCTTGGCGGCTGCTTCCGATCGAATCCACGCCCGCACGATGCGTGGCCGTCGTCGCTTACGTCTGGAACCCCTACGTCGCCGAACGGCTCGTGATCGGGCATTGGTGGCTGCTCCTGGCGTACGGGCTGCTTCCGTGGGTCGTCCGCTTGGCCTGGCTGGCGTGCGGCCCCGGCGCCGGCTGGTGGGCCCTGGCCCGCCTGTGGCTGGCCGTGGCCGCGGGATCCCTGGTCCCCACCGCAGGTGCGCCTGATGGCCGTGACGGTGACCGTCGTGGTGGCCTTCGAGGCCGCCGCCGGTCGCCGGTCGCGGCTCGGCGGCCTCGCCGTGCTGGGGGCCTGGGCCGCCCAACTGCCGTGGATGCTCCCCGCCGTCCTGACCCAGGGGTCGTGGCTGGCGGCCGACGCCCTCCCCGGCGTCGAGGCGTTCGCGGTGCGCGCCGAGAACCCGGCCGGGGTCGCGGTGACAATCCTGGGCTTGGGCGGCATCTGGAACAGCGAGGTCGTCCCCGACAGCCGCCTCCTGGGGACCGCGGTGATCGGAACCGCCTTCGCGCTGGCCGGCGCGGCCTACGGGTGGCGACCCGCCTGGCAGGCGCTGGGCCGCAGCCGGATGGCTGCCCTGGCTGTGCTGGCCGGACTGGGCCTGCTGGTCGCGGCGACGACTGCGACTGCTCCAGGCCGTGAGCTGCTCGCCGCGCTCATCGACTCCGTTCCGGGAGCGGGGCTGCTCAGAGACGGGCACAAGTGGCTGGCCTGGTGGGCGCTGCTGCTCGCGGTGCTCGTGGGCTTCGCGGTGGACCGGCTGCAGGCCCGCGCGGCGCGGTGGGGGGCCGCTGGCGCGGCGGTGGCGCTCGCCTTGATCGCCCCGCTGGTCGTGCTGCCCGACCTGGCCTGGGGGGTGGCCGGTCGACTGCAGCCGGTGGCCTACCCGGCCGACTACGAGGCCGTCCGCGAGGAGGTCTCCACGGCAGCCGCCGGAGACGTCCTGTCGCTGCCTTGGTCGGGGTTCCGGGCCTACGACTGGAACGGCGGCCGCACGTCGCTGGACCCGCTGCCGCGGTGGCTCCCGAGGCCGGTCGTGGTCGATGACGAGCTGATCGTGGACGGCTCGACGGTCCCGGGTGAGTCCCGTCGGGCTGCCGCCGTCGGCGCGGCGCTCGCCACCGGGACGAGGGCCGTCGACGCCTTGCCGGCGCTCGGGATCCGGTGGGTGGTGGTCGCCCTCGATTCCCGCGGGCCGGCGGTCCCACCCGGCTTCCTGGTGGGGGCCGAGCAGCGGTACGAAGGGGCGAGCCTGGCTCTCTACGACGTCGGACCGGGGGAGCCGTCACCGCGGTGGCCGGCCGGCACCCTCGCCGTGGTGTGCATCGACCTGGCGATCCTGCTGGCGGCCCTCGGACTCACCTTGGCCTTGTTCGCTCGAAGGGCGCGGGGCTTGGTACGCTCGGGTGCGACCGGCCAAGCAGGCGGGTCTCTGGAATCGCGACATTGAGGGGCCGCCACCCATGGGCGCAGTGATCTCCGCCGTCGTCGGCGCCGTGCTGGCATTCACGCTGGCGTTCACCGGCGTGAACCTCCTCGCCAGCGGGCCGGACAACACGTCCCCCGTCGACAAGCCGCTCGTGGAGTACGGCGCCCGCTAGTCGGCGACCGGGCCGTTCGACCCCTCGCGGTGGTCGAGCGGCACTGGCTTGACCTCCAGGACCAAGGCCTGGGTGTGCGCGTCGGGTTCCGACGCTGAGTCACCGCCACGCATGCCCAACGACCCCGGTGAGCACCGCGGTGAAGGCTCGGGCGGTGTCTTCCCAATGGAAGGTGCCTGCCCGGGCTTGTGCTTTGTCGCCGAGCGAGTTCCGCAGCGCCTGATCGGCGAGCAGCTGGCGTAGCGCCTCGGTGAAGTCGGCCGACACCTCCGTCGACCAGCAGCCCGGTCTCGTGGTCGACGATCGACTCGGCCACGCCGGAGGCGGCTCGGTAGGCAACCGAGGGCACCCCGTGCGTGGCCGCCTCCATGACGCACAGGCCCCATCCCTCCTTGAGCGAGGGCATGGCCAGCACCCACGCCTGGCTCAGCGCCTCATGCTTGTCCTGCTCGCTGACGAACCCGGTGAACTCGACGATGTCATCGACTCCCAGCCGGACCGCGTGGGCCTCCAGCCGGTCCTGCCACCAGCCGTCGCCGACCACGCGGACCTGCAGTCCAGGGAAGTCGGGCCGCAGCGTTGCCGCGGCCGTGAGCACGTGTTCGACCCGCTTGTGCGGCACCAGGCGCCCGAGGACCACGATCGTGGGGCGGGGATCTCGGCATCGCACCGTCGCAGGGGCCGGCTCCACCCCGTTGTGCACCACGGTGACCCGGTCGGGGTCGACCCCGAGGCGCACCAACTCGCGCTTGGTCGCCTCGGACACGGCGATGTACTGGCAGGAGCGGTAGAGGCGAGGGGCCACTCGGGACTCGATCCACCAGCCCAGCCGCGCGGCGCGAGGCCCGTAGACCACGGGCCACATCTCGCGGTGGATGTGGTGAACGAGCACCACGACCGGAGCCCGGGTGGCCAGGCGCGAGAAGAAGGGCACACCGTTCTGGGTGTCCACCACGACATCGACGCGGCCCAGTCGGTGGAACGCGAGCGCGGCCCAGCCGCGCGCCAGCACACCGAGCTTGCCTCCGCGTCGACGGAAACGCACGCCGGCACGGATCTCGTCGCGGGGCGCAGCCCCGTGGTCGGCCGTGAAGACGGTGACTTCGTGACCGGCGTTCGCCAGGGCCTGGGCGACGATCTCCCCGTAGCGCTCGGAGCCGCCCCCCTCGGGGTTGGTGGTGTCCCGCCGGTTGAACATCACCACCCTCAGGGATCGTGCTGCAGTGGTCTGCCACGGCGTCACCTCCTCGAGTGTCGCGCGCCGGAGGCGGCACAGCACGCCACGGTAGTCGCAGGCGCACGGCCTTACGAGTCGGTCCGATACCGTCCGTTGGATGTCTGTCGCACGGGCGCCTCGGCACCGCGACGCCACTCTGGCGCGCTCGGTCGCGCTGTTTCGGGCGTTTCGGACCGAGCAGACGGACCCGGCTGGCTTCTACGGCGCCCTGGCGCGTGACTCGGTGGCCCAGCTGTCTCAGTTGACCGAGCTCGCAGGCGCCTCCGTCCTCGACGTCGGCGGCGGGCCGGGCTACTTCGCGGATGCCTTCCGGCGGGCGGGCGCGCGGTACATCGCGATCGACGCCGATGTCGGGGAGCTGTCGGCTGCGGGGTCACCGGGGCCGGGCACGATCGTGGGAAGCGGGATGGAGCTGCCGGTGCGGTCGGCCGCCGTGGACCTGTGCTACTCGTCCAACGTGCTCGAGCACGTGCCGCGCCCTTGGCAGATGGGCGACGAGATGGTCCGGGTGACCCGACCGGGTGGGTTCGTGTTCCTCTCCTTCACCCTCTGGTACGGCCCTTGGGGTGGCCACGAGACGGCCCCGTGGCACTACCTGGGCGGGGCGCGGGCCGCCCGCCGCTACGCCGCCCGCACCGGCCACCCTCCCAAGAACGTCTACGGCGAGAGCCTCTTCCGCGTGACCGCGGACGAGGCGCTGGCGCTGGGCTCGAGGGTGTGCCGACGCGGACCTCGTGGACGCCTTCCCTCGGTATCTGCCGTGGTGGACCCACGGGCTCACCCGGGTACGGGGGCTTCGCGAAGTCGCCCTGTGGAACCTCGCCCTGGTGTTGAGGCGCCGGTGACGGACCTGGCTGCCCCCTCGCCCCACGTCGTCCACCCCGCGGGTCCGGAGCCCGATCCGGCAGCCGACCAGCGGCGGACCCGTGGCCTGCGCGCATGCGGTTGGCGGCGGTGTGCGCCTTGCTGACGGCTGCGGCGTTCCTGCAGGACCCCGGTCGGATCGTCACCGACACCAAGCTCGACCTCGCCATCGACCCCGGAGGCTGGCTCACCCGGGCGCTGAGCCTTTGGGAGCCGAACGGCTGGCTCGGCCAGGTGCAGAACCAGGCCTACGGCTACCTCTGGCCGCTCGGACCGTTCCACTGGTTCTTCCAGACGGTCGGGCTGCCCCCGTGGGCGGTGCAGCGGCTGTGGTGGTCGGTGCTGCTGTGCGCGGGGTTCCTCGGGGTCGTCCTCCTCGCGCAGCGGCTGGGGATCGGCAGCCCAGGCACCCGGATCTTCGCCGGCCTGGTCTACGTGCTGTCCCCGCGGTTCGTCACCACGCTCGGCCCGATCAGCGCCGAGACGCTGCCGATGGCGCTTGCCCCGTACGTCGTCCTGCCGCTCACCTCGGCTGGCACCCGCACCAAGCTGGGGGTCGCGGCCGCACGCTCGGCCCTGGCCGTCGCGGCCATGGGTGCGGTCAACGCGGTGGCCACGTTGGCCGTGCTCCCCCTGGCGGGCGCTCTACCTGCTGACCCGCGAGCGCGGCCTTCGCGGTGCGCTGCTCCTGCGGTGGGCCCTCGGCGTCTTCGCCGCGTGCCTGTGGTGGGTGGTGGCGCTGCTGTTGTTGGGCACGGTGAGCCCGCCCTTCCTGGACTGGATCGAGAGCGCCTCGACGACGACCCTTTCGACCTCCCTCGGAGAGGTCCTCCGCGGCACCTCCCACTGGGTCGCCTACGTCGCCGACGGCAAGGGGCCGTTCTGGCAGGGCGGCTGGCTGCTGGTCACCAATCCGGCCTTCGTCCTCAACACCATGCTCATAGCCGGGCTGGGGCTGGCCGGGCTGGCCTCCCGCCGGCTGCCGGAGCGTCGTTGGCTGGCCTTGTCGGTGCTCGTGGGGGTCGTGCTGGTGACCTTCGGTCACGGAGGGCCGTTGGCGCCCCCGTGGGCGGAGGCCGCCCGCGACCTGCTCGACGGCCCCCTCGCGCCGCTGCGGAACCTGCACAAGTTCGACCCCCTCCTGCGGGTCCCGCTCGCGCTCGCCTCGGCGCACGCGGCCCTGTTGGCGGTGCGCTGGATGAGGGCGCGACGGGCCCCGGCCGCCCCGACACTCGCGGCCCTGCTCGCCGGCGTGCTGCTGGCGGGCTCGGGCGCGCCCCTCCTGCTCGGCAAGACCGCGCCGCAAGGGGCCTTCGACGACCTGCCGGGCTACTGGCACGAGGTCGCCGACTACCTGGCGTTTCGGGGCGACGGGGCCGCTGCGGTCGTTCCCGGCGCCTCGTTCGGCGTCTACTACTGGGGCAACACGCGCGACGAGCCGCTGCAGCCCCTGGCGGACTCCGCGTGGACGGTGCGTGACGCGATCCCGCTGGCGCCGGCCGGGACGATTCGCCTGCTCGATGACATCCAGGCGCGACTCGCCCGGGGTGAGGGCGGTCCTGCGCTGCACGCCGCCATCCAGCGGGCCGGGCTGCGCTACCTGATCGTCCGCAACGACCTCGACTACGCCCGGGTCAACGCGGTGCGACCCGATCCTGGTCCACCAGGCGCTGGACCAGACCGACGGGCTGCGGCGGCTCGCGACCTTCGGCGGGGAGATCGGCGGTGGCAGCAGTCCCCGGTCAGCGCGCCGACGCGGGGCTCGATCGCGCGTATCCCGCGGTGGAGGTGTTCGAGCTGGCCGATCCGGTCCCGCGCGCAGGCTGGGTTCCGATCGAGCGAGGTGACCGTCGTCCACGGGGGGAGCGAAGACCTCGGGCGGGCCCAGGCATCGGGACTCGTCAACGGGCCGGCGGTCCTGGCCGGGGATGCCGACCGGGCCGATCTGCCGGCCGGGCTTGGCCGAGGTCGCGACCGACGGCTACCGGGCCCGGGAGCGGTTCTTCGGTCGCGTGGACCAGGCGACCAGCGCGGTCTTGGCGCCCGAGGACCCGCTGCGCAGGGACCAGCCGGTCCGGGACTTCCAGCCGTTCAGCGACGCGTGGTCGACGTGGGCGGCCGCAGTCGACGTGGGGGTCCAGGCCTCCTCGTCGCAATCCGACGCCGGCGCGCCCCGGCGGCTCACGGCCCTGGGAGCGGCCGTTCTCCGCGATCGACGGCGACGAGGCGACCGTCTGGCGGTCGAACGAGGCCCTCGGCACGGTGGGCCAGTGGATCGAGTTCCGCCTGCTGGAGGGTCAGCCCGCGGCCGAGGCCGAGCATCTCGCTGCGACCGGACTGGCTGGGGACCTACCCGAGCCTGCTGGAGGTCCGGACCGACGACGGCTCCCTCACGGTGGAGGTGCGGGATCCCGAGCGCCCGGTGGTGGTCGACCTGCCGCGCAGGGACCACCCAGGCGGTGCGGATCACCGCCCTAGAGGTCAACGACGGCGGAGTCGGGCGCCGGCTTCGTCGTGGCCGAGGTGGCCCTGCCCGCCCCAGGCGCTGCGCGGCCGTTGAGCCTCCCCGCCACCGGAGCAGGAGCCGCAGCTGCGCTCCTTGAGG
>CAWFSE010000001.1:0-331354 GCA_963818455.1 uncultured Actinomycetota bacterium | reverse complement strand
CGGTCGTCGACGAGTGGACCGAGCTGCCGCCGATGACCATCGAGCGCACCGGCTACGGCGCGGGCGGGCGCGACCCGGCAGAGCTGGCGAACGTCCTGCGCCTGGTGATCGGCGAGCCGCTCGCCGCCACGGGCCACGCGATCCTGGTGGAGACCAACGTCGACGACCTCGACCCGCGGCTGTGGCCCGAGCGTCATCGCGGCGCTGCTCGCGGCCGGCGCGCCGCGACGCCTGGCTCACCCCGATCCTGATGAAGAAGGGCCGGCCCGCCCACACGCTGCACGCCCTCTGCCGTCGGCGACGCCGGGCGCCCGAGGCTGCACCGGGCCGTCTTCCGCGAGACCTCCACGATCGGCGCTGCGCGAGACCGCGTCGAGCAAGCGCCGCACTCGCCCGGCGCGAGACCGCGACCGTCGACGTCGACGGGCAGCTGGATCCGGGTGAAAGTGGCGTCGTACCAAGGGAAAGTCGTCAACACCAACCCTGAGTACGACGATGTGGCAGCAGCCGCGGCCGCACTCGGCCGGCCGAGGCGGCGCAGCGCCGGCCACGCCAGCGGCAGGACGGTCGCGATGACGACCTCGGACCCCGCATGCTCGCCTGCGCCCGGGCCGAGCCGAACGGTCGCCGTGGCGGCGGGCACGAACTCACGCAGCGCCACCCAGTCGGCCTCGCCGGGGAGCCCCTCGAACGGGCGGCGCACGAACGGGACGCGGGCGGTCTTGGGGGTCGGAGCGCCGTCGGTGCGGCGGTTGCGGCGGGCCACGGCCACGGAGCGTAGTCGCCCGCGCGGGTGCCCCGTTCGGCTAGCGGCGCAGGGTGGCGCGGGCCGTCGTGCCGTCGGGGCCGGGGGTGAGCTCAAGCTCGCTCAGGGCCCGCACCAACAGCAGCCCGCGTCCACCGGACTCGCCGCGGGGCGCGCCTCCGGCCTGCCGTCCGACGGGTGCCGGGCCGCCATCGCTGACCTCGAGCACGATCTCGTCGGCCGTGACCCGCCAGGCCACACCCAGCGAGCCGTCCGCCCTCGGGGTGCCGTGCTGGATCGCGTTGGCGAGCAGCTCGGTGAGCACCAGGCCCGCGTCGTCGGCCGCGGGCGCGGGCACGCCGGCCAGGGCCAGCGCGTCCGACAGGGCCCGGCGGGCGGCGCGGAACCGCTCGGGGAAGCGGCTCAACGGCGAGTCTGGGACGTCGGCGCAGGGGGTCACAGCCGCGGGTTACCCCGGTCTAGCGGGTGCCCAAACCCATTCCCCGCGGGCGATTTCCGATCCGATCGCCGGGAGCCCGTTCAGCCGCCGGCCCGCGCCGCGAGGTCGGCCAGCTGGCGGCGCACCTCGGCCGGGCGGTTGGTGATGACCACGTCGACGCCGAGATCCGCGCACAGGCGCACATCGTCGGGCTCGTCGACGGTCCACACGTGCACCTGGTGGCCGCGCGCGTGCACGCTGCTCCACGTACCGGGGGTAGGCGCGCACGATCTCGATCGCGGGTCCGGCGATCCGCACCCCCGGGGGCAGCGACCCGTCCCGCATCCGCACCGGCACCCGCTCCATCAGAAGGACCGTCGGCACGCTCGGCGCGAGCCGCCGCATCCGGCGCATCGACAGCATCGAGAACGACATCACGCGCACCGGCGTGCCGCGCCCGAGCCGGGGGTGCGCCCATCCGTACCGGTCGAGCAGCGCGACCAGCCGCTCCTCGACCAGGCCTGCGTAGCGCGTCGGGTGCTTGGTCTCGATCGCGAGCTCGATCGGGCGTCCGGAGTCGGCGACGAGGTCGAGCAGCATCTCCAAGGTCAGCACCGACCGGCGGGCGTCGTCGATGACCGCCGGATCCTCGAAGTCCTCCCAGGTCTCGCGCCACGAGCCGAAGTCGAGCTCGGCGAGATCGGCCAGCTCCAGCGTCGAGACGACGCCGCGGCCGTTGCTGGTGCGGTTGACCTTGCGGTCGTGCACGCAGACCAGGATCCCGTCGGCGGTGAGCCGCACGTCGCACTCGAGCGCGTCGGCCCCGTCGTCGATCGCCTGCTGGTAGGCGGCCAGCGTGTGCTCGGGGATCTCCGCCGACGAGCCTCGATGGGCGGCGATCCGGGGGACGCCGAGGCCTGTCGGGCCGGGGTGGACCTGGGGCTGGGACTGAGACCGGGGCTGAGACTAGAGGCTGGGGCACGGGGCGGTCCGCGGGCACGGGGGAATCCTGGCGCCTGCGGGGTCAGTCGAGCAGCACTCCCGGGTTGAACATCTGGTGAGGATCGAGCGACGTCTTCACCGCGCGCATCGCGGCGAGCTCTGCGGAGCCCAGCGACCACGGCAGCCAGCGGGTCTTGGCCACCCCCACGCCGTGCTCGGCCGCGACCGACCCGCCGAGGTCGGCGACCACGCGCAGGATCCGCTCGTCGACGGCGTCGGTGAGGTCGGCCCCGATCACGGTGATGTGCAGGTTGCCCACGCCGAGGTGGCCGAAGACGTGGACGTCGTACGGGGCGGCGGCGCCGGTCATCGCCGCGGCGAGCGCGGCGACCCGGTCGGGGCGGACCGCCACGTCGAGCTTGTGGCTGGGACCGAGGGTGGCCAGCACCTCGGGCACGGCCTCGCGATAGGCCCAGACCCGGTGGTCGGCGACGGCGGGGCGGTCGTCGTCGGGAAGGTCCGGGCCGCCCTCGACCTCGAGCAGCAGCCAGGCCGGCCAGTCGGCCAGCGGGCCGGGCCGCGGGAGGCCGCGATCGGCGCAGACGAGGTGGAGGGCCTCGGCCTCGACGAGCTCGGCGGCGAGCAGCCGTCCGGACGAGCGCTGCCGCTCGACCAGGGCGGCCGCCTCGGCGACATCGCGGCAGCCGACGAACACCGGCAGCTCGTCGCGGTCGGGCGCCGGCAGCAGCCGGACCCGGGCCGCCGTCACGACCCCCAGCGTCCCCTCCGCGCCGCACAGGAGGTGGGCGAGGTCGTACCCCGCCAGGCCCGCGGGTGGCGCGCCCGTGCTGTCGGCGATCGAGCCATCGGCGAGCACGGCCTGCACCGAGACCAGCTGGGCTCGGGTCGAGCCGTGCGCCACCACGCGCAGGCCCCCCGCGTCGGTCGAGACCGTCCCACCCAGGGTCGCGCTGTCGCGGGCGCCCAGGTCGACTCCGTACGACATCCCGGCCGCGCGCGCCGCGGCCTGCACCGCGGCGAGGGTCGCCCCGGCCCCGGCCCGAAGCGTGCCCCCCTCCACCGGTCCCACCTCGTCCAGCCCGAGCAGCGAGAGCACGACCTGCGGCCGCTCGATGCGCTCGCGCGGGACCCCGCCGCCGACCAGGCCGGTGTTGCCCCCCTGCGGGACGATCGCCGCGCCGTGCTCGGCGCAGGCGCGGACCGCGGCGGCGACCTGAGCGGCGTCGCCGGGGCGTACGACGAGGGCGTCGCCGGTCCAGCGGCCGGTCCAGTCGGTGCGGTAGCCCGCAGTGGCGTCCGGGTCGGCAAGCACCTGCGCCGGCCCCACCGCGTCGCGCAGAGCGTCGGCGACCCGGCCCGCCAGCCCCCCGCCCGAGTTGTCAGAGAAGGGGATGGCCATGGCCCCTGCATTCTCTGACAACTCGCGGTGGGAGCGGGGTGAGACGGCGTGTCGGGGGCGACTCGCCGCCGCGTCGGCCGTTGGGAGATTCGTTTCAAACCTTGTGCATCCAAAACGGGGGTACGGGCGGAATCCCTCTGTGACCAACATCCGAAGCGGATGCCTCCGGCGCCGCTCGCAGAAAGGGCAGTCTCATGCGCAGCACTCGCACCACGTCCGTCCGCATCGCCGTCGGCGCCCTCGCGGCCGCGAGCACCCTGGCCCTCGTGGCTGCCGCCCCCGCATCAGCCGCCGGCAAGGCCCGCGGCTACACCGCCGTGACCCTCAGCGACGCCGGCGCCGCTGTCCTCGGCGCCCTCAACGTGGCACCGGTCGGGCCCGCCTTCGACCCTGAGGGTGCGGCGCAGGTCGCCTTCCCGATCGTCGGCAACTTCAACAAGGGCGTGGCCCACGTCGGCGGCCTCGCCCTCAGCGACGACGAGGGCGGCTCGCTCGTGCTCACCAACTACCTGGTCTCCGGGATCCCCGGCACGCTGAGCGCCAAGGCCGAGATCAACGACATGACCACGCTCCAGGGCGTCCCGGTCTTCTCCGTGGACGGCGGCGGGGACCTGCGGCTGACGTCTGCGGCCGTCGACGCGGTCGTGGCGGTCTTCGGCACCGATGAGATCGGCCCCATCCTGGCCACCCTGCCCGACGGTGTCGCCGTGACCGACGTCGTCATCGGCACGGCCGCCCCGATGCCCCGCTGACCCACCCTCCCGTGAGCTGGCTTCAGCTTCTCCGGGAATAGCGGGGCGGCGCCTGCTGGTTGTCCCCGCAGCGCGCCGGGTGGGCGGCCCCCCTCCACCGCCCCCCGTCGGAACCACCGCACCAAGCACCACCGCACCAGCCGAAGGCCCCGGGTCCCCCTCCCGGGGCCTTCGGCCGTGCCGGCGGCCAACCGGGCCTGGCTACCCTTGCCCCCCGTGGAGATTCGCGAGCTCGGCATCCACGGCGTCTTCGAGATCACCCCCCGTCAGCACCCGGACGACCGCGGGGTCTTCCTCGAGCTGTACAAGGCGACCGGCGTTCGCCGAGGCGGTCGGCCACCCGCTCACGATCAAGCAGGCCAACTGCTCGGTGTCGTCGGCCGGCACGCTGCGCGGCATCCACTTCGCCGACGTCCCGCCGAGCCAGGCGAAGTACGTCGCGTGCTTCCACGGCGCGATCCTCGACGTGGCCGTCGACATCCGGGTGGGCTCGCCGACGTACGGGCGGTGGGAGGCGGTCCGCCTCGACACCGTCGACCGCAAGGCGCTCTACCTGTCCGAGGGGATCGGCCACGCGTTCATGGCCCTCACCGACGACGCCACGGTGAGCTACCTGTGCTCCGAGCCGTACGCCCCGGGCCGCGAGCACGGCGTGCACCCGCTCGACCCGGCGATCGGCATCGAGTGGCCGGCCGGCCTCGAGCCGGTGCTGAGCCCGAAGGACGCCGTCGCGCCCACCCTCGCCGACGCCGCGGCCCAGGGCCTGCTCCCCACCTGGGACGACTGCCAGGGCCTCTACGCGTCCCTGCGCGCCTAGCCCGAGCTGCGGCGGGCTACTTCAGCAGCCGCGACAGCCGCCGGTCGGCGAGCGGCTTGCCGCCGGTCTGGCAGGTCGGGCAGTACTGCAGCGCCGAGTCGGCGAACGACACCTCGCGCACGGTGTCGCCGCAGACCGGGCACGCCTCGCCCGCGCGGCCGTGCACGCGCATCCCGGCCCGCTTGGCGTCCTTGAGGTCGGAGGCCGCGAGTCCCTCGGAGCGCTCGACCGCCTCGCAGCAGCGTCTCGCGGATCGCCGCGGTAGCAGGACGGCGACCTCGTCGGCCGACAGCGAGCCGGCGAGCTTGTACGGCGACAGCCGCGCGACGTGCAGGACCTCGTCGGAGTACGCGTTGCCGATGCCGGCGATCACCGACTGGTCGCGCAGCAGCCCCTTGAGCTGGCTGCGGCCGTGCGCGGCGAGGATCCGCCGCGAACGCGTCGCGGGTGAACGTCGTCCGCCAGCGGCTCCGGCCCGAGCCGCGCGACCCCCTCGATCGCGGTCGGGTCGCGCACGACGTACACGGCCAGCCGCTTGCGGGTGCCCGCCTCGGTCAGGTCGAAGCCGGCCCCGCGAGGCGAACCGCACCCGCAGCGCGAGCGGCCCCTTGCCGGGGCGGGCGGGCGCGGCCGGCAGCGGATCCCGCCAGCGCAGCCACCCCGCGCGGGCCAGGTGCATGACCAGGTGCGAGGCCGTCGACGTCGAGGTCGAGGAACTTGCCCCGCCGCCCGACCCCCACGACGGTGAGCCCGCCGAGCGAGGTCGGCGGCGGGTCGTACGTCTTGAGCACGCTGATCGCGGCGACCTCGACCGAGGCGACGACCTGGCCCACGGCGTGCTCGCGCAGGAACGACGCCAGCGCCTCGACCTCGGGCAGCTCCGGCATGCGCCGAGCCTAGGGTCCGCGCCGACGGCGGTGCGGGCTCAGGCCAGGCCGAGGGCCGCGGCCTCCTCCCAGAGCTCCTCGCGCGCGTCGGGGTGCGCGGCCTCCTCGATCAGGTTGCGGGCCTGCTCGTCCTGCGAGCGGCCGTAGATCTGGGCCACGCCCTGCTCGGTCACCACGTAGGAGTGCTGGAACGACGTGATCGGCTCGTCGACCATCGGCACGATCGTGGACACGTCGGCCCGCGGGTGCCAGGACGCGCAGCGCGATCACGGCCATGCCGCCGGGCGAGTGCAGGGCGCCGACGATGAAGTCGGTCTGCCCGCCGAAGCCGGAGTAGATCCGGGCGTTGATCCGCGACGCGTTGGCCTGGGCGAACAGGTCGACCTGCAGGGCGCCGTTGACGCTCACCAGCTGCGGCTGGCGGGCGATCAGGCCGGGGTCGTTGGTGTGCTCGGTGCGCAGCATGCGCACCCGGTGGTTGCGGTCGACCCAGCCGTACAGCTCTTCGGAGCCGAAGATGAACGACGACGTGAGCGGCACGTCGGCGTCGAGAGCAGCCGGCCCGATCGAGGGCCAGCACGCCGTCGCTGAACATCTCGGTCCAGACCCGCAGCCCGCGGCGGTCGACCAGGCCGTGCAGCACGGCGTCGGGCACGGCGCCGATGCCCAGCTGCAGGGTCGAGCCGTCGCGGCACCATGGCCGCCACCCGATCGCCGATGGTCCGCGAGGTGTCGTCGAGCGGGATCGGCGGGGGCGAGGGCAGCGGCTCGTCGACCTCGATGGCGTAGTCGATGTCGTCCAGCGACAGCACGCTGTCGCCGTAGGTGTAGGGCATCCGCGGGTTGAGCTGCGCGACGACAAGGCCGCCGCGGCGCGCGGGCCTGCTCGATCGCGGCCGGCAGCAGGTTGACCTCGGTGCCCAGCGACACGGTGCCATCGCGCGGCGTCGAGCAGTGCAGCAGCACGACGTCGGGCGGCATCGTCGTGCGGAAGAGCACCGGCGACAGCGACAACCTCGACGGGACGTAGCGCAGCCGCGGCGACTTGCGCATGCCGGGCCCGACGAACGAGGTCTCGAGCACGACCCCGTCGCGGTCCGGCAGGCCGGTCTGCGCGTTGAGGACGTACAGCGAGTACGCCGGCACGGCGCCGTCGAGCGCGGCCACCAGGGCGTTCGGGGTGGCGAAGTTGCCGCTGGCGACGGCCCGCGGATTCGGCGGCAGCGCGGCGAAGCGGGCGGCCAGGGACTCGGGGGTGACGACCTGCATGGCCGCCATCCTCCCACCACCCGTGTGGCGCAACGCGTCCCCCATTCGGCAGACGGCATCCGGGTGAATCGCGGCCCGCGGCCGGACCGAGGCTCCACCCGGGGTCCCCACCGCCCGATTCGGGGTGAGCGAGCCTCCTGCGCTCGGCCCCTGGGTGGGGTCTGACCGCGCGGTTCACCCGTTTGGCGCAACGGTGATCTTGGGGGCCTACCGATGCCCCCACTATGAACGTTCGAAGGATTCTCGCGACCGCGGCCGCCGCCCTCGTGGCGGGCGCCGGACTGGTCGTCCTGGCCCCGGCCTCGCCCGCCTCCGCCGACGGCGGCCCGTTCTACAGCCTGATCAACTCGGCGCGCGCGTCAGCGGGCCTGCCCGGGCTCGCCCCGGCCGGCGACCTGGCCTCGATCGCGCAGTCCTGGTCGCAGAACATGGCCGCCCAGCAGAAGCTCTACCACAACCCCTCGCTGGGATCGCAGGTCACGAACTTCACCTGGGCGGCCGAGAACGTCGGCTACGGGCCGACCGAGCAGGCCATCCACGACGCCTTCATGAACTCCTCCGGCCACCGGGCCAACATCCTGTCGAGCAAGCCGAACCAGGTCGGCGTCGGCATCGCCACCAGCGCCGACGGCCGGATCTGGGTGACCGAGGTCTTCCGCCAGACCGCCGGCGCTGCGGCCCCCGCGCCGGCCCCGGCCCCCAAGCCGGCCGCCGCGCCCGCGCCCAAGCCGGCGGCGGCGCCTGCCCCGGCGCCCGCGCCCAAGCCGGCCGCCAAGCCCAAGCCGGCCGCCCCGCAGCCGGCGGCCGCGCCTGCCCCGGCACCCGCCCGCCGCCGCCTCCTCCGCCCCCGCCTCCGCCGCCGCCGCCGCCGACCGTCGCCGAGATCGAGCGCGGGCAGGAGCTCATCGCCCAGCAGCTGGCCTCGCGCGAGCGCGGGGCGGCGCCCGACCGGCTCGACCAGGCCGGGGCAGACAGCTCGACGCCGCCCTGGTCGCCGCCAGCACCCCGAGCGGCCCCGAGCCGCTGACCGGCCACCTCGCCGTCGCCGCCCTGGCCGGAGTCGTGGCCGTCGGCCTCGGCCTGCGGTTGCGGATGATCGCCTGACCGGCTCGCCCGATCCGCCTCCCTGGGCCACCCTGGGGACGTGACCCCCCGACCAGCCCCGGCAGCAGCGCTGCTGGGGCTGGCGGCCGTCTGCGCCCTGGTCGCCGGCTGCGCGAGCGGTCCCGCCGGCTCGGCAGACGCGGCCGCGCCGCGGCTGGCCGGCTCGATCCAGCAGTACCGCGAGGACGAGGTCAACGGCGTGCTCCAGGTCGCCCTCACCAATGACGGGCCGTCACCCGTGGTCATCGAGCGGATCGAGGTGGACTGGCCGGGCTTCGCCGAGCCTCCCGCCGCCGATCCCGCGTACCGGCTCGCCCCGGGGCTCACCGCCGACCTGCCGCTTGCCTCTGGCGGCCGCGGACTGCTCAGCCGCAGACAGCCCCCAGGAGCGGGGCCCCGCACGACGCCTGCCGTCGCCCGCGTGCAGGTCGCCGGGGGCGAGGTGATCCGGCTGCCGCTGCCGGCCGTCGGACGCCCTGGAGCGCATCTTCACGACCGACTGCCGCCGCCAGCACACCGCGGCCCAGGTGGGCCTGGCGTTCGGCCCGGAGTGGGTGCGCACCGGCGCGGGCTCCGACGCGGTGCTCACGGGCGCCCTGGAGGTCACCCGCCGCGACGCGGCCGGCGAGGTCGGCGTGGTGTCCGTCGACGGCAGCGTGCTGCTCGGCCTGGCCCTGGCCGGCGCGCCCGACCCGGGCGGCGCCTCGCTGCCCGCCGGGCAGGCCGCCGTCCGGCTCCCGGTCGAGGTCCGCTCGACCCTGCGCTGCGACGGCCACTCCCTCGGCGAGAGCAAGAAGACGTACGTCTTCGACGTGGTGGTCGACGTCGGCGACGGGCGAGGACCGGCCGTACGCCCTGACCCCCGACGCGGCGGCCCGCGCCCTCATGCAGACCCTGATCGAGGACGCCTGCGGGCTCTAGCGTGTGGGCGCCCCGCGGCGGCTGGCGCGATGGGAAGGTGGCGGTGTGCCCAGGCTGCAGGTCTTCGCGGCGGTCCCGGCGCGGCGGGCGGCCGAGGCGACGCCCCCCGACCGCGACCGCGTCGTCGACGCCGCGCGGGCGGTGGCGCTGCTCGTGGTGGTCGCCGGGCACGGCGTGATGGCCGTCGTCGCGTGGCCCGAGGGGATCCCCCGGCTCGGCAACCTGCTCGCGGCCTTCCCCTGGACCCAGGCGCTGACCTGGCTGCTGCAGATCATGCCGCTGTTCTTCTTCGCGGGCGGCGCGGCCAACGCGCTGTCGTGGGACCGCGCGCAGGTCCGCGGCGAGCTCGTACGCGGGGTGGCTGTGGGCGCGCGCGGCGCGGCTGCTGCGGCCCACCTGGGTCTACCTGATCGTCATGTGCTCGATCGCCGCCCTCGTCACCGTGCTGGCGCCCGACCGAGGTCGCGCGCCCGCTCATGGTGCTCACCACGCAGCTGCTGTGGTTCCTGGGCGCGTACCTGCTGGTGACGGCGCTGACCCCGCTGATGCGGGCGGTGCCCCCGCCGCGCGCCGCGGCGTACGCGCTCGGGCTGCTGCTCGCGTGCGCGGCGGTGGACGCCGCCCGCTTCGCGCTGGGGTGGCCGGACGCGATCGGGCTGGCCAACTTCGTGCTCGTCTGGGCGCTGCCGGCCTACCTGGGCTCGCTTCGGTCGCACGGCATCCTCGCCCGCTACCCCGCCTCGGCCCTGGTCGCCGCCACCGTGCGTCGCGGTGGCGCTCAACGCGGTGCTGATCCGCCAGGGCCCGTACCCCGTCTCGATGGTCGGCATGCCCGGCGAGCCGGTGTCCAACATGGCGCCGCCCACCGTGGTGCTCGCGCTGCACGCGGTGGTGCTGGCCTGCCTGCTCACCCTCGCCGACCGCCCGCTGGCCCGGCTGCTCGCAGCGCCCCGCGGTGTGGCGGCCGGTGGTGGCGGTGAACCTGGCCGCGATGACGCTCTACCTGTGGCACCTGCCCGTGCTGATCGGCCTCACGACGCTGGTGCACGCCCTCGGCCTGGAGCGGCCGACCGCGCTCGACCCCTTCGGCTTCCCGGTGCCGGACGGCTGGGGGTACGGCTGGGGCAGCGTGCCGTTCTGGGCGGCGTACGCCCTCGGCGTCTGGGCGGTCGTCCGGCTGATGTGGCCGTTCGAGCACCTGCCGCTGCCGTGGTGGGACGCGCCGCCGCGGCTCCCGGCGCCGTCCGCGCGCGCGGCCGCCGTCGCCGCCGGCGTGGGCACCGCGGGCGTGGGCGTGGCCACCCTGATGCTCGCGGCCACCGGCCTGGCCGGGTTCCCCGGCGCGATCGTGCGGTACGCCGGGCTGCCGCTCAACGCCGCCGCGGCCGTCGGCCTGCTGCTCGGCTCCGGCGCCCTGCTGCGCTGGGCGGGCGCGCCCCGGGACCCGGAACTCCGGGCCGCCCGAGGCCGAGACCGCGCCGCCGCGGGTAGGTTGACCGCGCTGCGGCGACCCGCGCCGCCCCGCGCGAAATGACCCCAGATGATCTCGCTCGCCGACTCCGCCTCGACCGGCACGTCCTTCTACGCCTTCGGGCTGATCGCCCTCGGCTACCTGCTCTACTGCTTCCCGCTGGCCCTGGTCTTCAAGAAGGCCGGGCAGACGCCGTGGACGGCGTTCATCCCGATCCTCAACATCTTCGTGCTCTGCAAGACGGCCGGCCGGCCCGGCTGGTGGGTGGTCCTCTACCTCATCCCGATCGTGGGCCTCATCGTCTCGATCGTCGTCTACTACGACCTGGCCCAGGCCTTCGGCCACGGCGCGGGCTTCACCGTCGGCCTGGTCCTGCTCCCCTGGGTCTTCCTCTTCCTCCTGGCCATGGGCAAGGACCGCTACCGGCCGCCGGCCGGCCAGCGCCCGGCGCCGCCTGACGGCGACACGGCTCACAGCCAGGGGTGCGGGTGGTCCGGTAGGCGCCCCTGGAAGGACAGGATCTTCGGGTTCTGGATGACCCCGTCGCGGATCTCGACGGCCAGCCGGATCGTCGGGTCGGCGTCCCACGCGTCCGGGCCGTCCAGCACGGTGCGCAGGTACGGGATCAGCGCCTCGCTGATGCCCCAGGTCGCGGAGTTCCACAGGTACGCGGGGCTGTGGTCCACGCCGTAGTAGTGGACGCCGTCGCCGACGGCCAGCATCGGCTCCTCGAAGGTCGTCGGCCGGGCGCACTCAAAGCCCATGCCGGCGTCGCACGAGACGTCGACCAGCACGCTGCCCGGCGCGAACGCCGCGAGCTCGTCGTCGGTCACGAACATCAGCGGCCGGTCGGTGTCCTGCAGGACGCAGTTGACGACGATGTCGTGCTCGGCGAGGAACTCCGCGGTGGGCGCCGGGCCGGTGCTCTTCAGCACGACCGTGCGGCGGGGGTCGTCCGGCACGCGGTCGAGGTGGCCGAGCACCACCGACGGGATCGGCGAGGCCACGGCCGTCACATCGCGCATGGTGAGCACGACGATGTCGTGGACGCCGAGCGCCTGCAGGGCGGTGATCGCCCCGCGCGCGGTGTTGCCGAAGCCGATGACCACCGCCTTCAGCTGGCGGCCGTAGTGCCCGGTCGACCCGACCAGGGTCAGCGCGTGCAGCACCGAGGAGTAGCCGGCCAGCTCGTTGTTCATGTGGAAGACGTGCACCACGAAGTCGCCGCTCGGCGTCCAGTGGTTCATCGCCTCCCACGCGATCAGCGTCAGCCGCTTGTCGATGGCGACCTGGGTGAGGTCGGAGTCCTGCACGCAGTGCGGCCAGCCCCACAGCACCTGCCCGTCGCGGAGGCTGCGCAGATCGGCCAGGGTCGGCTTGGGCAGCAGCACCACGTCGGTGGCGGCGATGATCTCCTCGCGGGTCAGCATGCCCGCGACCAGCGGCGCGAGGTGCTCGTCGAACACCCCGTAGCGGTCTCCGTACCCGTGCTCCAGGTAGATCCGCGCGCGCAGGTCGGCGTCGATCCGGTCGACGTGGCGCGGGTGGATCGGCAGCCGGTGCTCGTTCTCCTTGCTCGACGTGCCGAGCACTCCGAGGCTGAGCGGCGTGGCCGGTGGCTGGTTCATGTGCGCTCCCTGGTCGATGGCCCCTTGCTACCACGCCGTCCGCCGAGGGGTCCGGCCAGTTGCTGAAGGGGGAGCGTGAATAGACGAAGCCCCCCGGCTCAAGGAGTCGAGGGGCTTGCCGTGCTGGTGCGCGAGGGGGGAGTTGAACCCCCACACCCTTTCGGGCACTGGAACCTGAATCCAGCGCGTCTGCCTATTCCGCCACTCGCGCGCGCCACGCGAGATTATCAGGTGGCACGGGTCATCACCCAGCCGACCGCCGCGCTCTCGCGGCCCCTGGCCGACTCCCGGCACCCCCTCGCCAGCCGTGCGCCCCGCGCGCCGCCGGGCCTGCGGACGCGCGCTGGCTAGGATCGAACGACCAGTGTCGTTGTCGGATCCGAGGAAGAGGAGGCGCCTGCAGTGGGCGTGTTCGACCGGTTCGAGCGGCGCCTCGAGGGCCTGGTGAACAAGCCGTTCGCCAAGGCGTTCCACGACGAGGTGCAGCCGGTCGAGATCGCCGCCGCCCTGCAGCGCGAGTGCGACGACAAGGCGGCCATCGTCGGCCGCGGCCGCACCATGGTGCCCAACCGCTTCACCGTGGAGCTGTCCGACCACGACCACGAGCGCCTGTCCATGTGGTTCGAGCCGCTCGCCGCCGAGCTCGCCGCGATGGTGCGCGAGCACGCCGAGTCCCAGCACTACACCTTCGTCGGCCCGGTCGAGGTCGAGTTCGCGCGCTCCGCCGACCTCGACACCGGCCTGTTCGAAGTGGCCGGCGAGGCCGTCGCCGGGGTGGTCGACCAGTCCGCCCCCGGGGCGCCGGCCCCCGGCCCCGGCCCCGCGGTCGACCCGGGTCCGGACCTCGGCGCGCTGGCAGCGGCGGCGGCAGCCGCGGCCGTGGGCAAGCCCCCTCCGCCGCCACCGGCCCCCGCACCGGTGCCTGCCTCCCCCGCGGCCCCGATCGTCTTCCCCCCCGATCCCGACCGGCCGGTGCCCGCGCTCAGCGTGGGCGGGCAGACGTTCCCGCTCACCAAGCCCGTCACCGTGATCGGCCGAGGCACCGACGTCGACCTGCGCGTCGACGACCCCGGCGCGTCCCGCCGCCACTGCCAGATCGTCCTGGGGACGACCCCCAGCGTCGTCGACCTCGGCTCGACCAACGGCACCCTCGTCGACGGCTACCGGGTCGAGTCGGCGGCCCTGATCGACGGCGCGACGATCACCGTGGGCACCACGACGTTGCTCTTCCGGACCGGGTGAGCGGACCGCGCCTGCCATGTCCGAGCTGACCCTGCTCCTGCTGCGGCTGGCGCTGCTCGCCCTGCTGTGGGCGTTCGTGCTGCTGGCCGTGGGGGTCATGCGCCGCGACCTGTTCGGCGCGCGTCCGACCCGTGCGGCCCGCAAGGCCGCGCGCACCGCCGCTGCGCCGCGCCCCCCGGCGGCCCCCGCGCCTCCCGGCGCGCCGAAACCCGCCGCCAAGGCCCCTCGGAGCACCCCCCGCAGCCTCGTGGTCACGGCCGGCTCCGGTCCGGGTCGCGTGCTCACCCTCGGCACGGCGGCGCTCACCATCGGCCGCGCCGCCGACAACTCCCTCGTCGTCGAGGACGACTACGCGAGCAGCCACCACTGCCGCCTCGTCCCGGGACCGGCTGGGTGGACGCTGGAGGACCTCGGCTCGACCAACGGCACCTTCGTCGGCAAGAACCGCGTCACGGCGCCGGTCCCGGTCAAGGCCGGCTCGACGTTCAAGGTCGGCCGCACCGTGCTCGAGCTGCGGAAGTAGCCGGCGGCCATGGGGCTCTACCTGCGGTGCGTGGCGCGCTCCCACGTCGGCCTGGTCCGGGCCGGCAACGAGGACTCCGGGTACGCCGGGGCGCGGCTGGCGGTGGTGGCCGACGGCATGGGCGGCCACGCGGCCGGCGAGGTCGCCAGCCAGATCGCCGTCGAGGTGCTCGCCCGGTTGGACGACGCGCTCCCCGACGAGCCGCTCGAGTCGCTGCTCAGGCGCTCGCTGGACGACGCCGACCGCCGCGTCGCCGACCAGGTGGCCGAGGACCCCGACCTGGCCGGCATGGGCACCACGGTCACCGCGGTGCTCTCCGACGGCGAGCGCCTGGTGCTCGCCCAGATCGGCGACTCCCGCGCGTACCTGCTGTCCGGCGGGCAGTTCCGCCAGCTGAGCCACGACCAGACCTTCGTGCAGTCCCTGATCGACAAGGGCCGGCTGACCGTGGACGAGGCCGAGCACCACCCGCAGCGCAACGTGATCCTGCAGGCCGTCGACGGCCAGGGCGGCCTCGAGCCGGACCTCACCCCCCTCGACCTCGCCGAGGGCGACCGGCTGCTGCTGTGCAGCGACGGGCTGTCCGGCTACGTCGCCCAGGAGCGGATCGCCGAGACCGCCGCCGAGCCCGATGCGGAGCGGGTCGCCGAGGCGCTGCTCGAGCTGGCCCTGCGCGAGGGCGGCCCGGACAACATCACCGTGGTCGTCGCCGACGTCGTGGCCGAGCGGCCGGACTCGCAGCCGGCGTACGTCGGCGCCGCGGCGCAGCCCGACGCCCCGGCGCAGGCGCCTGCGCCCCCGCCTCCGTCGTCGACGGCGCCGCCGAGGTCGCCCGACGAGGCCGGTCCGGCGGCGGACTCCGCCGACACCGGCGACGAGCCCGCCCCGCGCCGCAGGCGCGCCCTGTGGTGGGGCCTCGGGCTCGGCGTCCTCGTCCTGGTCCTCGTCGGCGCGGCGCTCGCCGGGCGGGCGTGGCTGTCCGACCAGTGGTACGTCGGCGAGTCGAACGGCCAGGTGGCGGTCTACCAGGGCGTCCCGGAGCGGCTGCTCGGGATCAGCCTGTCCCGCCTCGTCACCGAGTCCGACGTCGCGGTGGACGGCCTCCCCGCCTCGGCCCTGGACGTCGTCGAAGGCCGGTCCGCGGCGGACAGCCTGGCCGCGGCCAACGCCACGGTCGCCCAGCTGCGGATCGCCGCGATCGAGTGCGCCGTCTCGGTCAGCCCGCCGGCCGGCTGCCCGCAGCGGACCCCGCGATGAGCGCCACCGCGGGCCCGGCCGTCTCACCGGCGCCGACCGCAACGCGCCGCCCGCGCCGGTGGACCGAGCTCGGCCTGCTCGCGGTCGCCGTCGCCGTCGGCGCCTTCGCGTACGCGCAGGTCGACCTGGTCCTGCTCGACGCGCTCGGCCCCGGGTTCCGGTGGACGGTGGCCGGGCTGGCCGCCGCCGCGCTGATCGGGCACGTCGCCCTGCGGGTGCTCGCCCCGCAACGCCGACGAGGTGATCCTGCCCGCGGTCATCGCCCTCAACGGCCTCGGCCTGGCGATGATCCACCGCCTGGACCTGGCCGACATCGCCGACGCCGCGGCGCGTGGGCGGCCCTACCCCAACACCGACGCCCCCGACCAGCTGCTGATGACCCTCGCCGGGGCGGTGCTGTTCGCCCTGGTGCTCTTCCTCGTGCGCGACCACCGCGGGCTGCAGCGCTTCACGTACACCGCGATGCTCGTCGGCCTGGTGCTGCTCGTGCTGCCGCTCGTCCCCGGCCTCGGGGCCACCATCAACGGCGCGCGGATCTGGATCCGCCTGGGCGGCGTCAGCTTCCAGCCGGCCGAGCTCGCCAAGATCGCCCTGATCATCTTCTTCGCCGGCTACCTGGTGGTGAAGCGCGACGGCCTCGCCCTGGTCCGGACCCAGGTGCTCGGCATCGGCCTGCCGCGGCCCCGCGACCTCGGCCCGATCCTGGTCGCCTGGGCGGCCTCGCTGGCCGTGCTGGTCTTCGAGCGCGACCTCGGGACGTCGCTGCTGTTCTTCGGCCTCTTCGTCGCCATGCTCTACATCGCCACCGAGCGCCGCTCGTGGGTGGTGATCGGCGCCGGCCTGTTCCTGCTCGGCTCGCTGGCGGCGTACCTCGCCTTCGGCCACGTCCAGCGCCGTGTGGACATCTGGCTCAACCCGTTCGTCGACCCCAGCGACGCCAGCTTCCAGATCGCGCAGAGCCTGTACGGCTTCGCCAACGGCGGCCTGCTGGGCACCGGCCTCGGCCAGGGCTACCCGCAGCTCGTGCCGTACAGCGAGAGCGACTTCATCATCAGCGCCTTCGGCGAGGAGCTCGGGCTGACCGGCGTGATGGCGATCATCACGCTGTACGGGGTGATCGTCGGCCGAGGCATGATCGCCGCGGTCCGCACCCCGGACCTGTTCGGCACGGCTGCTGGCCAGCGGCCTGGCGTTCGTCCTGGGGCTGCAGGTCTTCGTCATCGTGGGCGGCGTCACCGGCCTGATCCCGCTGACCGGGCTCACCACGCCGTTCCTGTCGGCGGGCGGCTCGTCGCTGGTCGCCAACTGGATCCTGGTCGCCCTGCTGCTGCGGGTCAGCGACGCCGCGCGTCGGCCGGCGCCACCCGCGCCGCCGCCGGCCGACGCGCTGCTCACCGAGGTGGTGGCGCGATGAGCCCGCCGATGACCCGCACCGTGCGGCGCACCGCCGTCGTGGTGGCCGCGCTCTTCGGCGCGCTCCTCGTCAACCTCAACCTGCTGCAGACCGTGCGCGCCGACCAGCTCAACGCCCGCGCCGGACAACGCCCGCGTCCTGATCCGCGAGTACGACACGCAGCGCGGCCCGATCCTGGTCGGCGAGCAGGCGGTGGCGGCCAGCATCGAGACCGACGGCCGCTACCGCTACCTGCGCGTCTACTCGCGCGGCCCGGCGTACGCCCCCGCCACCGGCTTCTACTCGATCGTGTACGGCTCGACCGGCATCGAGCGGGCCGAGAACGCCGTGCTGTCCGGCAACGACGACCGGCTGTTCAGCCAGCGCGTGGGCGACGTGCTCGCCGGCCGCGACAAGCAGGGCGGGTCGGTCGCGCTGACCCTCGACGCCGCCGCCCAGGCCGCGGCCTTCGACGGGCTCCGCGGCCAGACCGGCGCCGTGGTGGCGCTCGACCCCAACACCGGGGCCATCCTGGCGATGGCGACCAGCCCGTCGTACGACCCGAACCAGCTCACGCTCCCACGACCCGGCGGGGATCCGGGCCACCTACGAGCGGCTGCAGGCCGATCCCGCCGACCCGCTGCTCAACCGGGCGATCGCCCGCACCTACCCGCCCGGCTCGACCTTCAAGATCGTCGACGCCGCCGCGGCGCTGTCCAGCGGGCAGTACACGCTGGAGACCGCTGATCCCCGCCCCGGCCACGCTCGACCTCCCCGGCACCACCGCGACGATCTCCAACCTCAACGGCAAGCCCTGCGGCGACGGCTCGGTGACCCTCATCGAGGCGATGCGCGTCTCCTGCAACACCGCCTTCGCCAACGTCGGGCTGACCCTCGGCGACGACATCCTGCGCGACCAGGCCGAGCGGTTCGGCTTCAACGCCTCGTTCGAGATCCCCCTGCAGGCGGCCACCTCGGTGTTCCCCGAGGACCTCACCGAGGCGCAGACCGCGCAGGCGGCGATCGGCCAGTTCGACGTCCGGGCCACCGCGCTGCAGATGGCCCAGGTCACCGCCGGCATCGCCAACCAGGGGCGCGTGATGGTCCCCTACCTCGTCGCGCGAGCTGCGCGGCCCCGACCTCGCCGTGCTCGAGCGCACCGAGCCGCAGGAGTTCGGCCAGGCGGTCACCCCGCAGGTCGCGCTCCAGGTCGGCGTCATGATGGTCGACGTCGTCGAGAACGGCACCGGCAAGCCGGTGGCCATCCCCGGCGTCAGGGTCGCCGGCAAGACCGGCACGGCCCAGACGTCGCCCGGGCGCCCGCCGCACGCCTGGTTCGTGGCGTACGCCCCGGCCGAGGCGCCCCAGGTCGCCGTGGCCGTGGTGGTGGAGTTCGGCGGCGACGCCGGGTCGGAGGCCACCGGCGGCAAGGTGGCCGCGCCCATCGCCAAGGCGGTCATTGAGGCCGTCCTCGGCGCGGGTGCGACAGGATGAACCCCACGGTCGGGGCCCGGGATGGGCTCCGCCGCGACGGAAGGACGCGACAGCATGGATGAGCCGCGACGGCTCGGCGACCGGTACGAGCTCGGCGAGGTGATCGGCCGCGGCGGGATGGCCGAGGTGCACCTGGGCCGCGACCTGCGGCTCGGCCGCTCGGTGGCCATCAAGGTGCTGCGCCCCGACCTCGCCCGCGACCCGTCCTTCCAGGCCCGGTTCCGCCGCGAGGCCCAGTCGGCCGCCGCCCTGAACCACCCCAACGTGGTCTCGGTGTACGACACCGGCGAGGCCCCGATCGACGGGCAGCAGGTTCCGTACATCGTGATGGAGCACGTCGACGGGGCCACCGTGCGCGACCTGGTCCGCAGCGGCCGGCCGCTTGAGCCGGTGCGCGCCCTCGAGATCACCGACGGGATCCTCGGCGCGCTGGACTACAGCCACCGCAACGGGATCGTGCACCGCGACATCAAGCCCGGCAACGTGATGGTGACCAAGGGCGGGGCCATCAAGGTCACCGACTTCGGCATCGCGCGCGCCCTGGCCGACAGCGCCGCCACGATGACCTCGACCTCGTCGGTCATGGGCACCGCGCAGTACCTCTCGCCCGAGCAGGCCCGCGGCGAGCAGGTCGACGCCCGCTCCGACCTGTACTCCACCGGCGTCGTGCTCTTCGAGATGCTGACCGGCCGCGCGCCGTTCCTCGGCGACTCCCCGGTGTCGGTGGCCTACCAGCATGTGCGCGAGGAGCCCCCCGTCCCGTCGACGCTGGTGCCCGGGATCCCGCCGGCCTGCGACGCCATCGTGGCCAAGGCCCTCGCCAAGGACGCCGAGGCGCGCTACCAGACCGCCGCGCAGATGCGCGCCGACGTCCAGCGCGCCGCTGCGCGGCGCGCACGTCACCCCGCCGGTCGCCGCGACCGCGGCGGCCGCGGTCGTGGCCGACTCGCAGGCCACCCAGGCGCTCCCCCGGGTCGAGCCGCCCGCCGGCCCGGGTGAGCCCCCGGCCAAGAAGTCGCGCACCGGGTGGGTGATCGCGGGCGTCGTGCTGGCCGTGCTGCTGGCCCTCGGCGGCATCGTGTGGGCCGTCACCAGCGGCGGCGGGGCCAAGCAGGTCCGCGTCCCCGACCTCACCGGCCTCACCGTGCCCCAGGCGCAGACCGAGCTGCAGCTGCGCGGCCTCGTGCTCGGCGACATCAGGCCGGAGGTGAGCGACCTGCCCAAGGACACCATCGTCGGGCCAGGACCCGCCCAGCAGCGACACCGCCGACGAGGGGTCCGCGGTCGACGTGCAGGTGAGCAGCGGCCCCGGCGAGGTCGCGGTGCCGACCCTCGTCGGCCTGGACAAGGACGCCGCCGTCGCCCAGCTGACCCGGGCCGGGCTCGCAGCTCGCCGGGCTCACCGAGCAGGACTCCACCCGGCCTGCCGGCGAGGTGCTCGACTCCGACCCGAAGCAGGGCACCCCGGTCGAGAAGAACTCCTCGGTCACCCTCATCGTCAGCAGCGGCCGCAGCGGGGTGCCCGACGTGGTCGGCAAGACCCAGGCGGTGGCCACCCAGGAGCTGCAGGCCGCCGACTTCGAGGTCAGCGTGCAGTCCGTGGAGAGCGACCAGCCGGTCGGCACCGTGGTGTCGCAGTCCCCGGTGGCCGGCACCTCGCTGCCCGCCGGGCGCACCGTGACGATCGCGGTCTCCAAGGGCAAGCCGACGCCGACGCCCACCCCGACACCCACGCCCACCCCGACACCCACGCCCACCCCGCCAGCGACGCCCCGGCGACGCCGTAGCCGGCCCCCGGGCGTCGCCGCCAGCCGGTGCTCAGCCGGCGGCGACGGCCGGGGTGACGGGGGTCAGCCCCGCCGATCGGGCCACCGCGCCGGTGTCGCCGCACACCGCGAGCCAGTTGGCGAGCAGCCGGTGGCCGCCCTCGGTGAGCACCGACTCGGGGTGGAACTGCACCGCCTCGACCGGTCGGGTGCGGTGCCGCACGGCCATCACCACGTCGGTGTCGGTCACGCCCGTGACCTCGAGCACGTCCGGCACGGTCGCCGGATCGAGGGCCAGCGAGTGGTAGCGCGTGGCGGTGAACGGGTCGGGAAGGCCGGCGAGCACGCCGGTCCCGCCGTGGTGGACCTGCGAGGTCTTGCCGTGCAGCAGCTCCGGAGCCCGGCCGACCACGCCGCCGTACGCGACCGCGATGGCCTGCAGCCCGAGGCAGACGCCGAAGATCGGCGGCGCGGCCGGCTCAGCGTCGGCGGCGCGCACCAGGTCGACGCAGATCCCGGCCTGCTCGGGCACGCCCGGCCCGGGTGACAGCAGGATCCCGTCGTACCCGCCGCTCAGCGCCTCGGCCACGGTGACCTGGTCGTTGCGACGCACCTCGACCTCCGCGCCGAGCTGGGCGAGGTACTGCACGAGGTTGAAGACGAACGAGTCGTAGTTGTCGACGACCAGGATGCGGGTCACGGCGCGCCTCTCGGTCACGGGGAGGCGACGACTGCGGCACGGTGACCGACCCTGCGTCGTCGACGGTCACGTCGGTGAAGGGCAGCAGCGGCTCCAGCCAGGGGAAGACCACCGTGAACAGCAGCAGCACGATCCCGGCGATGAGCACCAGCGCGATCAGCGCCCGCACCGGGGTCGGCCCAGGCAGGTGCCGCCAGATCCATCCGTACACGGCTCAGGCCCCGGCGCCGCGAGGTCGCGGCAGGCGGCCCGGCGGACTTCGGCTGGGTGCCGCTCAGCGAGCCGTACCAGATCAGCCGCTCGGTCGACGCCCACCGCGGGTTGCAGGTGGTCAGCGTGATCAGCGGCTCGGTGGCCGACACCCCCGGCGAGCGCGGCACCGGCAGCAGCACGTCGGTCTGCGACGGCTTGACGATCTCCGAGCGGCTCATCGTGTACGTGTACCAGGTGTCGGCGGTCTCGATGACGACCACGTCGCCGGCGCGGAGCTTGTCGAGGTCGCGGAACGGCTCGCCGTTGGTGGCCCGGTGCCCGGCCACGGCGAAGTTGCCGACGGCGCCCGGCAGCACCGTCGTCGGGTAGTGCCCGACGCCCTTGGCCAGATCGGCGGGGTGACGCCCTCGACGATCGGCTTGACGTAGCCGGGCGCGAGCCGCGGGATGTGGATGAAGGCGAAGGCGTTGGCCGGGGTGACCGCGACGGCGGCGGCGCCGGAGCCGGCTCCGCGGGCGGCGCGGCGCGGGGCCGGCTCGCGGGGGACGGTCGCGACCCAGGCCTCCCGCAGGTCGTCGCTGGCGGCGTCGGTGGCGGCGTTGGCCTCGACGTTGGTCCAGACCAGCTGGTAGACGCAGAACAGCAGCAGCACCAGGCCCAGGGTGATCATCACCTCGCCGGTGCCGCGGATGGCGGTGCGCAGGCCGTGCATCAGCCTCCTCAGCCGCCCCGGCCGGGCGCGCGTAGGCGAGGTCGAGCGACCCTGCGTACGCGGGCACCTTCGCCTCCTGCTCCTGGCGGACCTCGTAGCCGAGGCCGACCGTCTCGACCCACTCACGGTAGATCACCACGCCGGGCGCCCGGTCCAGGGCCGCCCGCAGCGCGGCGGGATCGCCGATCGCGGTGACCTGGTACGGCGGGGAGTAGACCCGGCCCTGCAGGATCAGCGTGTTGCCGACGCAGCGCACCGCGCTGGTCGAGATCACCCGCTGGTCCATCAGGCTCATCGCCGTCGGCCCCGCCCTCCCAGAGGGCGTTCACCACCGCCTGGACGTCCTGCTGGTGGACCACCAGGTCGTCGGGGCGGATGCCCTCGGGCAGCGGGGCCCCGGGCTCCGGGCGCGGCGCGTCGTCCAGGACGACCGTCAGCCCCCGGCCCGCGGCGGCCTCCAGGCCGGCCGCCGGGGCGAGCGCGTCGCCGGCGCCCAGGGCGCGGGCCACCCGCGCGTCACCGGCGGCGGCCCGCTCGCTGAGGGCGGCCACCTCGGCGCGCACGGAGTCCAGCGCGGCGGTGCGCTCCTCCACCCGGGTCTGCTCGGCGCGGACCAGGTCGACCAGCCGCCCCTGGCGGTCGGCCCGCAGGTCCTCGCCGTCCGCGCTGACCGCGCTCACGGTGAGCAGCGCGGCGACGCCCGCGACGGCCAGCCCGAGGGCGGCCCGGCGCGAGGCGGCGGAACGGAGGCGGGGGGTCATGCGGGCGGGCTCCTTGCTCGGCGGCCGGGGTGTTTCGGCCCTCGGGGCCTCGGGTGGCTACGCTAAACCGACGCGCGCGCCACCGCGTACGTTCCCACCGCCCCAGGAAGCGACCGCCGTGCCCAAGTCCCGGATCCGCCGCAAGACCGCCTACACCCCGCCGCCAGCGCCGGCCGGCCCGGATGTCCCCAAGCGGTGGATCGCGCCGCTGATGCTCGCGATGTTCCTCATCGGGCTGGTCTACATCGTCGTCTACTACCTGGCCGGGTCGAACATCCCGTTCATGGAGAGCCTCGGCAACTGGAACATCCTGGTCGGCTTCGCCTTCATCGGCGTCGGCTTCGGGCTGGCCACGCGCTGGAAGTGACCCACCGGGTTACACGGCTGTGATTCGTCCCCACTGGGGACAACCCTTGGGGACAACCCGGCACCCCACGCCCGCCCGGTTTGCGGTGGCACGGCGTAGTTCGCCTTCCTGCCACCGCAAACCGGGGGGGGGGCGTCAGAGCAGCTCGAAGACCGTCGCGTTGGCCATCCCGCCGCCCTCGCACATGGTCTGCAGGCCGTAGCGCAGGCCCTCGCGGCGCATCCGGTGCAGCAGCGTGGTGGTGAGCCGGGCCCCGGAGCCGCCGAGCGGGTGGCCGAGCGCGATCGCGCCGCCCTGCGGGTTCAGCCGGGCCGGGTCGGCGCCGGTCTCGGCCAGCCACGCCATCGGCACCGACGCGAACGCCTCGTTCACCTCGTACGCGCCGAAGTCGCCGATCGCCAGCCCGGAGCGCGCGAGCGCCTTCTGGGTGGCCGGGATCGGGCCGGTGAGCATGATCACCGGGTCGTCGCCGGCGACCACGGTGGTGTGCACGCGGGCGATCGGGGTGAGCCCGAGCTCGGCGGCCTTCTCCGAGGTGGTCATCAGCAGCGCCGCGGCGCCGTCGGAGATCTGCGACGAGGTGCCGGCGGTGATCACGCCGTCCTCCTGGAAGGGCGTCTTCAGCCCGGCCATGCCCTCGGGGGTGCCCCCGCGCCGGATCCCCTCGTCGAGCGCGACGACCGTCCCGTCCTCGAGCGTCACCGGCGCGATCTCGGCCTCGAACAGCCCGGCGTCCTGCGCCGCGGCCGCCCGGGCGTGCGACTCCAGGCCGAACGCGTCGATCGCCGGCCGGGTGAGCCCCCACTTGGCGGCGATCATCTCGGCGCCGACCCCCTGGTTGAAGATCGTCCCGTTGTAGCGGGCCAGCACCCGCGGCCCCCACGGCAGGCCGCCGGCGGCCGACGAGCCCATCGCGACCCGGGACATCGACTCGACGCCGCCGGCCACGACCACGTCGTACTGCCCGGCGATCAGGCCCGCGGCGGCGAACGCCATCGCCTGCTGGCTCGACCCGCACTGGCGGTCGATCGTGGTGCCGGGGACCGACTCCGGCCAGCCGGCGGCGAGCACGGCGCTGCGGCCGACGTTGAACGACTGGTCGCCCACCTGCGAGACGCAGCCCCAGAGCACGTCGTCGACCACGGCCGGGTCGACGCCCGAGCGCTCGGCCAGCGCCTGCAGGATGTGGCCGGAGAGGTCGACCGGGTGCACGGACGACAGCGCGCCCCCTCGCCTCCCGACGGGGGTGCGGACGGCTTCGACGATGACGGCATCGCGCATGGCGGCCTCCTGGGGCTCGGGGAGCGCGGGTTACTGGCGGGTAGCCTCGCCGACCATCGTAGGCGCGGCGGCGGCCGTCCGGCCGCCTGGGGAGCCCAGCAGCGCGCCCTGCAGCTCGCTGGTCCGCGCCTGCGCGGCGACCAGGCAGACCGCCACCACCGCGAGCACCGCGACCCCGAACGCCGCGTTGCGGTACGCCCGCGGCGCGAACGCCAGCGCCGCCGTCAGGATGAGGCCGGCGACGAGCCCGCCCACGTGGGCGCGCCAGTCGATGTTGGGGATCACGAAGCCCAGCACCAGGTTGAGGCCGATGAGGGCGAGCACCTCCGTGGCCTGCCGGCCCATCCGCCGCTGGATGACGAGCACCGCGCCGAACAGCCCGAAGATCGCCCCCGAGGCCCCCACCGACAGCGTGCGCGGGTCGTTGAACACGTACGACGCGGTGGCGCCGGCGAAGCCGCAGGCGAGGTAGAGCACCAGGTAGCGCAGCCGGCCGGCGACCGACTCGATCATGGGGCCGACCAGCCAGAGCGCCCACACATTGAACAGCAGGTGGAAGACGCTGCCGTGGACGAACATCGCGGTGACGAGCCGGTACCACTCGCCGTCGGCCACCCCCAGCACCTGGGGGGCGCCGTTGGCGTCCAGCCCGACGGCGAGGCCGACCACGCCGAACGTCTGCTTCACGTCCGCGCCGCCGCTGAGCCCCAGCACGTAGTCCAGGATGAAGACCGCGACGTTGATGCCGATCAGGGCCATCGTGACCGGCGCCCCGCGCCCCTGGAGCCGGGCCCCGAGCACCGACCGGGGGGCCCGCTGCGTGGCCGCCCCCTCGCGTACGCACTCGGGGCACTGGAAGCCGACCGCCGCGCTGGTCATGCAGTCGGGGCAGATCGGCCGCTCGCAGCGGGCGCACCGGATCCAGGTCTCGCGGTCCGGGTGCCGGTAGCAGCGCGGCGCCTCGACGGCCCGTTGGCCGGGCGGGGGCGCGGGCGGCTCGAGGGGCGGCTCAGACACGGGTCGGTCAGGCCTCGACGCGCTCGATGCTGACCGAGTCGATGCGCACCTCGGTGCGCGGCCGGTCGCGGCCGTCGACCGCGGTGGTGCTGATGGCGTGCACCACCTGGCGGCTGGGCTCGTCGGCCACCTCGCCGAAGATCGTGTGCCGCATGTTCAGGTGCGGCGTGGGGCCGACGGTGATGAAGAACTGCGAGCCGTTGGTGCCCGGCCCGGCGTTGGCCATCGCCAGCAGGAACGGCCGGTCGAAGGCCAGCTCGGGGTGGAACTCGTCGGCGAAGCGGTATCCCGGGCCACCGGTGCCGGTGCCCAGCGGGTCGCCGCCCTGGATCATGAAGCCGTCGATGACGCGGTGGAACACCGTGCCGTCGTACAGCCGGGCCGTGGTCTGCTGGCCGGTGCGCGGGTCGACCCACTCGCGGGCGCCCTCGGCGAGCTCGGTGAAGTTGCGCACGGTCTTCGGCGCGTGGTTCGGGAAGAGCTCAAGGCGGATGTCGCCGGCGGTGGTGTGCAGGGTCGCGTAGAGGCGCTCGGCCACGTCAGGTCCTCATGTCAGGTAGGGGTCAGATTCAGCGGTTGTACGGCGCCGGCCGTCCCCCCAGCGGCGGCGCTGCGCCCATCCTGCCACCGTGAGGCCCTACCGCCGCGCGCCGGGACCGGCCAGAGTGGGGGATGGCGCCCCAGCGCGCCGCGTGGGACGCACGCCGCGCCCCGACAGACCGGGAGGATCCATGTCGAACACCGCAACCAACGGGACCGCCTCGGCGGTCGGCACAGCCGTGCAGGACGTCGTCGAGGCCGTCAAGGAGGCCACCGCCCAGGCCCTGTCCGGCCCCGCGGCCGAGCAGGTCAAGGTCACCGTCACCGAGGCCATCGCCACCGGCTCCGAGGCGGCCAAGGAGGCCCTCGCTGGCGCCAAGGACGTCGCCGCCGCCGCCCGCGAGGCGGCCAAGGAGACCGCCGCGAGCGCCCAGGACGAGATCGGCGAGGGGGCCAAGAAGAGCCACGGCCTGCTCAAGGGCGTCTTCATCGCCGGCGCGATCGCCGGCATCGGCATCGGCGTGGCCAAGCTGGTCGGCGGCCGCCGCCAGGACGACTGGACGCAGGCCTGAGCGCCGGATCGCCCCCGACCTGAGCAGCTCGACCGCGCCCCCGGGGCCCCGGGCTGGCGGCCCTGCGCCGCCAGCCGGGCGGTCTCGGCGATGCGGCGCGCCCGGGTCTCGGGGCGCTTGGCCATCGCGATCCAGCCCAGGATCGCCTTGCGCGCCGAGGGCGCGAACCCGTCGAACGCCGCGCGCGCCCCGGCCTCGGCCTGAAGCGCCGCGGCGAGGTCTGCGGGCACCTCGAGCGCCTCGGCCGAATCCAGGACGGTCCACATGCCGTTGGCCTTCGCCGCCTCGATGGCGGCCAAACCGGCGGGCTCCATCCGGCCCGCCGCGATCAGCCGCTCGACGCGCTCCTTGTTGGGCCGCGACCAGACGCTGCGCGGCTTGCGCGGGGTGTGCAGCAGGATCGAGCGGTCGGCGTCGTACTTGCGGATGTGGCTGTCGACCCAGCCGAAGCAGAGCGCCTCCTCGATCGAGTCCTCGTACGGGATCGCGGGCAGCCCGCTGGCCTTGGTGGCCCCCACCAGCCAGCACCCCGTCGAGGTGGCGTGGTTCTGCGTGAGCCAGGCCCGCCACTCGGCGCGGTCCAGGACGTGGACGAGGGGCCGGCCGTCATGGCCCTCCCCCCGCACCCGGTCGGGTCCGCTCCACGGCTCGGTCGCTCGGCGTGGCACCCGATCAGCCAGGCAGCCGCCGGCCACCGCGCGCAGCTGCGCGCCGTCCGCAGCCTGTCGACCGCCGCGGCCCGGCCGCCACGGGATCTCCGCGCCGACCGTCGCCCTGGCAGCCGGGCGGTCCGCTCCCCGGCCCCGGCGGGGACCCGCGCCTGCACGTCGACGATCACGACCAGCCCGCCCGTCGCCGCACGACGTCCCGCCCGGCGTGGATCCGGTAGCGCACCGGGACCGTGACGGGGTCGGTCTGGCCGAGCCCGGTGAAGGCCGACGGCTGCCACAGCGGCTCCAGGGCGAGCCCGTACGCCTCGGCTCGCGGCCGGGCCCACCGACAGCCGCCCGACCCAGTCCGCCGGCGGCGTGACCACGACGGCGCCCTCGAGCACCCGGGTCACCGGGTCGTAGCGGACCCCCTCGGCCGGCGCGTCGATCACCAGCCACGGCAGGCCGGCGCAGGCCTCGCTGAGCAGTCCGCCGCAGCGTCCGGGCCGCCGCGGCGTCCAGGTCGAGCCGCGGTCGGCCGAACAGCCTGCAGCCCTCCGGCTCCGCCGTAGGACCCCGGCCACCGCGACGGTCATCCCCACCGGCCACGACCAGGCCCCCTCCGTGCCCCACCGCGGGTCGAGAGCTCGGGCAGGGGTCCAGGGCCATCCGCACCCGCACCTCCTGCCGCGTCCCCGGGGCCAGGTCGAGGCTGCGCCGCCCACCTCAGCGCGAGTAGCCGACCGTCCGGCACGACCTCGACCACGTGCGGGCCCGTCGTTCTCGACCAGGAACCGCAGGTCCACGATCGGCCGGGTCGGGTCCACCTCGCCGGCCACCGACACCACCCGGACGGTGCGGGCCGCCTCGGCCCGGGCGCAGTCGACGTCGACGGCCTCGCGCCCACGGCTTGCCGCGCGCGGCCCAGCGGGAGCACCCCGGTGGCCGTCCCGCCGGCGCCCACGGCGACGCGCAGGCCGTACGCCGAGGCGTCCGACCGGCAGCCGGACCGCGCCGCAGTCGACGGCCACCGTGCGGGCCCGGTCGATCGACCCGCCGGGGTCGAGCGGCAGCGGTCAGCCGGCTCGGCGGCCCCGTTCGCGTCCACGATGCCCGGGCCGGCCAGGCCCAGCACCGCCACCTGCCAGGGCTCGTCGCCGAGCTCCAGCCCCGGGGCCGCCACCCTGAAACGCACCACCCGGCCCAGCACCGCGCCGGCACGCCCGCGCCTCCTGCGGCTCGGGCCTCGCCGTCCGGATCCAGACAGGATCACCTCGGCCACCGCCAGCGCCCGCAGGTCCGGGCCGGCCAACGCCCGCGCCGCCACCCACGCCGGCCCCCGCCAGGGCGGCGACCACCAGGGCCCCGACCACGACCCTCGGGTGGGCGCGCCGGAACCGGCGCAGCGCGCCCTCCTCGTCGGGGCGCCCTGAGTCGAGCAGCTCGGGTTCGCCGTCCACCAGGCCTCCGCGACCACGGTGGCAGACGAGCGGATGCTGGGTAGCCCCGGCGAGCGGGTGCATGCCGGACGGCGCTGTGCGCGGCCGGACGGCGTGGAGCGAGGGGGTGGAGACGAGGGGACTTGAACCCCTAACCCCCGCCTTGCAAAGGCGGTGCTCTGCCAGTTGAGCTACGTCCCCTGAGGTGGCCGGCCGCCGTCGGTTCGAGGCGGCGGCCGGGCGCCGCTAGCGCAGGTCGAGGGTCTCCTGGGTGGCCTCGGTCCAGAGGTCCTGCTCGGCCTTGTCGGCCTGCAGCTTCTGGTAGACGACGAATCCCGCGGCGACTGCGGCGGCGAGCACGAGCAGCTTCTTCATGGGGACCTCACGGGTTCGTCGGGCTCCTGCGGGCGGAGCCAGCAGGGTGGGCCTAGGTGGACTTGAACCACCGACCTCTTCCTTATCAGGGAAGCGCTCTAACCAAACTGAGCTATAGGCCCGAAACGCGGCGCGCCGCGCCGTGCGAGGGTACCCGATCGCCGCCGGGCCCCCCAACTCGCGACCGCCCCCGGTTTGCGGTGGCACGGGGTGGACTTTGCCATCGCCTGCCACCGCAAACCGGGGAGCGGTCGTCATCGGCTCGTCAGGCGTCTTCGGCCGGGCTGCTTGGCCTACGGACGCCCTCCTCGCCTCCTCCGTCGGCTCGTCAGGCGTCCTCGGCGAGGGTGACCTCGAAGCCGCCCGTGAAGCCGGCCACCAGGTTGTAGAGGAACGCGCCCAGGGTCGCCAGCGCCGTGATGAGCACGACGTTCAGGACGGACACCAGCAGGCTGATCCCCAGCACCCGGGGGTACGCCACCAGGTCCTCGATCCGCAGCTCGGTGGTCGACCCGGTGATGTCGTTGAAGGTGCGCGACAGCGCGCCGAAGACGTCGGCGGCGTCGAGCACCGCCCACACCACGGAGATCGCGACGACGAACACCACGCCCGCGGCGATCGCGAGCAGGAAGCCCACCTTCATCACCGACCAGGGGTCGACCAGGACCAGCCGGACCCGCGCGCGCCGCTCACGCGCGAACTGGGGGGCCGCGGCGCCGGGCTGGCTGGAGACGACGGCGCCGCGGTCGGCGGCGGGCCAGCGGGCGCGCAGGCGACACGGGTGCGGTTGGGGTGGCGGGGGCGGCAGCCCGGGCCATCGGGGCGGGGCCGCTCGGGCGCGGGGCCCGAGCGGGCGGGGCCGGCTCAGGCGCGCCGGGGCGCGACCCGCCAGGGGTCGGCGCCTCGCGCGTTCCGCTCACCCCTCGACCTCCTCGCCGTCCGCCTGGGCCTTCGGCGCGCTCCGCCGCGCGCTCGGACTCCGCGGCCGGCGCGGCATCCGGGTCACCATCGTGGCCCATGCCGGCCGCATCCGCCGCTTCAACACCCGGCTCGGCACCCGGCTCGGCGCCCTCGCCGTCCCCGTCACCGTCGAGGTCACCCTCAAGGTCGCCTTCGAGGTCGCCGTCCTCGGCCTCGGCGTTGCGGGCCACCGTGACCACGGAGTCCCCGTCCGACAGGTGGATCAGCACGACGCCCATCGTGTCGCGGCCGGACAGCCGCACCCCGGCGACCGGCGTGCGGATGACGCCGCCGGAGGCGTTGATCGCGAACACCTCATCGGTGACGTCCACGACCAAGGCGCCGACCAGGGCGCCCCGCTCTTGGGTGATCTTCATGGCGACCACGCCGAGGATGCCGCGGCCCTTGGCCGTCCACTCCTCGAGCAGGGTGCGCTTGGCGTACCCGCCGTCGGTGACGGTGAGCAGGTACGCGTCCGGCCGCACGACGTCGGCCGCCAGCAGCGCGTCGTCGCCGCGGAAGCGCATCCCGGTGACTCCCCCGGTGGCGCGCCCCATCGGCCGCACGGTGGCGTCGTCGCAGCGGAACCGGGCCGACTGCCCGCGCCGCGACACCAGGATCAGGTCGTCGTCGGGCAGACACGAGTCGCGCGGCGATGACCTCGTCGGAATCGTCGCGGAAGGTGATCGCGATGACCCCGCCGGAGCGGTTGGAGTCGTAGTCGGACAGCCGGGTCTTCTTCACCATGCCCCGGCGGGTCGCCAGCACGAGGTACGGGGCGGCGTCGTAGTCGCGGATGTCGAGCACCTGCGCGATCCGCTCCTCCGGCTGCAGCGCCAGCAGGTTCGCGAGGTGCTGGCCCTTGGCGTCGCGGCCGGAGTCGGGCAGCTCGTAGGCCTTGATCCGGTAGACGCGGCCGAGGTTGGTGAAGCACAGCAGCCAGTGGTGCGTGGTCGTGACGAACAGGTGCTCGACGACGTCGTCGGCCCGCAGCGCCGCGCCGCGCACGCCCTTGCCGCCGCGCCGCTGCGAGCGGTACAGGTCGGCCTTGGTGCGCTTGGCGTAGCCGCCCGCGGTGATGGTGACGACGATCTCCTCCTCGGTGATGAGGTCCTCGTCGGTCACCTCCCCGTCGAAGGCGATGATCCGCGAGCGGCGCTCGTCGCCGTACTTGTCGACGATCTCGGCGAGCTCCTCGCTGACGATGGCGCGCTGGCGCGAGTCGCTGGCGAGGATGTCGGTGAAGTCGGCGATCTTGGCCATCAGGTCGTCGTACTCGTCGGTGATCTTCTGCCGCTCCAGGGCGGCGAGCCGGCGCAGCTGCATGTCGAGGATCGCGGTGGCCTGCACCTCGTCGATCTCGAGCAGCCCCATCAGGCCCTCGCGGGCGCTGTCGACGGTGTCGCTGGCCCGGATCAGCGCGATGACCGCGTCGAGGGCGTCGAGCGCCTTGAGCAGCGCGCTCAGGATGTGGGCGCGCTCCTCGGCCTTGCGCAGGCGGTACGGCGGTGCGGCGCTGGATGACCTGGATCTGGTGGGCGATCCAGTGCTTGACGAACTGGTCGAGGCGCAGCGTGCGCGGCACCCCGTCGACGAGCGCGAGCATGTTCGCGCCGAAGGAGTCCTGCAGCTGGGTGTGCTTGTAGAGGTTGTTGAGGACGACCTTGGCGACCGCGTCGCGCTTGAGCACGACGACCAGGCGCTGGCCGGTGCGCGAGGAGGAGTCGTCGCGGATGTCGGCGATGCCGGCGATCTTGCCGGCCTCGACGAGCTCGGCGATCTTCAGCGCGAGGTTGTCCGGGTTGACCTGGTAGGGCAGCTCGGTGATGACCAGGCAGGTGCGCCCGCGGGAGTCCTCCTCGACCTCGACGACCGCGCGCATGATGACCGAGCCGCGGCCGGTGCGGTAGGCGTCCTCGATGCCGCGGCGGCCGACGATCAGCGCCCCGGTCGGGAAGTCCGGCCCCTTGATCCGCTCGAGCAGGGCGTCGAGCAGCTCGGTGCTGGTGGCCTCGGGGTGGGCCAGCGCCCACTGGGCGCCCTCGGCCACCTCGCGCAGGTTGTGCGGCGGGATGTTGGTGGCCATGCCGACGGCGATGCCGGCCGCGCCGTTGACCAGCAGGTTCGGGAACCGGCTGGGCAGGATCACCGGCTCGGCGGTCTTGCCGTCGTAGTTGGGCGTGAAGTCGACGGTGTCCTCGTCGATGTCGCGCACCATCTCCATCGCCAGCGGCGCCATCCGGCACTCGGTGTAGCGCATGGCGGCGGCCGGGTCGTTGCCGGGCGAGCCGAAGTTGCCCTGGCCCTGGGCCAGCGGGTAGCGCAGCGACCACGGCTGCACGAGGCGCACCAGGGTGTCGTAGATCGCGCTGTCGCCGTGCGGGTGGTACTGCCCCATCACCTCGCCGACGACGCGGGCGCACTTGTTGAACCCGCGGTCGGGGCGGTAGCCGCCGTCGTACATCGCGTAGATGACCCGGCGGTGCACCGGCTTCATCCCGTCGCGGACGTCCGGCAGCGCCCGGCCGACGATGACGCTCATGGCGTAGTCGAGGTAGGACTTCTCCATCTCGCCCTTGAGGTCGACCACCGAGATGCGGTCGCGCTCGATCGGGCCGCCGGGGTAGTTCGCGCCGCCCGCGGGGACGGCCTCGGACGGTCCGTCGGGGCCAGGGGTCTCGGTCACGTCGGCGGTGCCTTTCGGATCGGTGTCGTGGTCGGCGGGCCGGCGGCCGCGCGGCGGGGCGCGGCCGGGGCTGGGCCGGCTAGATGTCGAGGAAGCGGACGTCCTTGGCGTTGCGCTGGATGAACGAGCGGCGGCTCTCGACGTCCTCGCCCATCAGGGTGGTGAACGTCTCGTCGGCCAGCGCGGCGTCATCGAGGGTGACCTGCAGCAGGATCCGGTGGTCGGGGTCCATCGTGGTGTCCCACAGCTCCTCGGCGTTCATCTCGCCGAGGCCCTTGTAGCGCTGCACCGGGTTGTCCTTGGGCAGCTTCTGCCCAGCGGCCTGGCCCGGCCTCGCGCAGCACGTCGCGCTCGCGGTCGGAGTAGGCGAACTCGTGCGGGGCGTTGCTCCAGCGCAGCCGGTAGAGCGGCGGCTGGGCGAGGTAGACGTGGCCGGCCTCGACGAGCGGGCGCATGAAGCGGAACAGCAGGGTGAGCAGCAGGGTCTGGATGTGCTTGCCGTCGACGTCGGCGTCGGCCATCAGCACGATCTTGCCGTAGCGCAGCTTGGCGATGTCGAAGTCGTCGTGGATGCCGGTGCCGAGGGCGGAGATGATCGCCTGGACCTCGTTGTTGGACAGGATCCGGTCGAGGCGGGCCTTCTCGACGTTCAGGATCTTGCCGCGGATCGGCAGGATCGCCTGGGTGCGCGGGTCGCGGCCGCCGACCGCCGAGCCGCCGGCGGAGTCGCCCTCGACGACGAAGACCTCGCACTCCTCGGGCTTGTTGCTCTGGCAGTCGCGCAGCTTGCCGGGCAGCCCGGTCGAGCCGAGCAGGCCCTTGCGGTTGCGGGCCAGGTCGCGCGCCTTGCGGGCGGCCATCCGGGCCGCGGCCGCCGCCGACGACTTGCGGGCGATCTCCTTGCCCTCGGCCGGGTTCTGCTCGAACCACGCGCCCAGCTGGTCGTTGGTGACCTTCTGCACGAGCGCCTTGGCCTCGGTGTTGCCGAGCTTGGTCTTGGTCTGGCCCTCGAACTGCGGCTCGCGCAGCTTGACGCTGACGATCGCGGTGAGGCCCTCGCGGACGTCCTCGCCGGAGAGGTTGGGCTCCTTGTCCTTCAGGACCCCCCAGTCGCGGGCGAACTTGTTGACCGTGGTGGTCAGCGCCGCGCGGAAGCCCTCCTCGTGGGTGCCGCCCTCGTGGGTGTTGATGGTGTTGGCGAAGGTGTAGACCGACTCGGCGAAGCCGGTGTTCCACTGCATGGCGACCTCGACGCTCATGCCCGCCTCGGTGTCCTCGGACTCGAAGGCGATGATGTTGCGGTGGGCCTCGCCCTTCTTGGCGTTGAGGTGGCTCACGAAGTCGACGATGCCGCCGGCGTAGCAGTACGACACCTCGCGCACGCGCGCCTCGTCGAGGTCGACCGGCTCGTCCAGGGGGTCGACCGGCTCGGCGTGGACGTCCTCGGCGCGCCGCCTCCGGGCTCGGCGGCGGCGGGCTCGAGGTCGCGCTCGTCGCGCAGCACGAGGGTCAGCCCCTTGTTCAGGAAGGCCATCTCCTGGAAGCGGCGGGCCAGGGTGTCGAAGTCGTAGTGCGTCGTCTCGAAGATCGTCGCGTCGGCCCAGTAGGTGACCGTGGTGCCGGTGGAGTCGGTGGTGCCCGCGCGCTTGAGCGGCGCGGTCGGCTTGGCGTGGTCGTACGTCTGGGTCCACACGACGCCGTCGCGGCGGACCTCGACGTCGAGGCGGCTGCTCAGCGCGTTGACGACCGAGACGCCGACGCCGTGCAGGCCGCCGGACACGGAGTAGCCGCTGCCGCCGAACTTGCCGCCGGCGTGCAGGACGGTGAGGACGACCTCGACCGCGGGCTTCTTCTCGATCGGGTGCTCGTCGACGGGGATGCCGCGGCCGTTGTCGACGACCCGGACCCCGCCGTCGGCCAGCAGGGTGACGTCGATGTGGTCGCAGTAGCCGGCGAGCGCCTCGTCGACGGAGTTGTCGACGACCTCGTAGACGAGGTGGTGCAGGCCGCGCTCGCCGGTCGAGCCGATGTACATGCCGGGGCGCTTGCGGACCGCGTCGAGGCCCTCGAGGACCTGGATGGCCGCCGCGTCGTACGAGCCGGCCTCGGCGGGGGCGCGGTCCTCGGGGCCGTTGCGGTCATCGGCGGAGCCACTCGTGGCGCCGCTGGGCGCCACTGATGGGGTCGCGGTCGTCGGCGATCGTGGGGTCGTCAGCCATGGAGCGGCTCGGCCGCCTTCCTATCGGGTCTGGCACGGGGTGTCGGGGCGCCTGCGGAACGAGCATCGGGACGAGCCTCCGCGCCTGGTGGACCGCTGCTCGCCCTGCCGCGGCCCCGGAGGCGTTCAGTCTAGCCGTCGCCGCCGACAGAATCGCCCCGGCGCGGCCCGTGGGCGGGTCCGTGGCGGACTCGGGGGCCGGGCGCGAATCCCCCCATTCCCCCGGGGGCCGTCTTCAGCCGTACGTGTCGCGCGGGCGCCGCGGCCCGGGACACCGTACGGCGCGCCCTTGCCGCGCCAGCGACGGCCGGCCCGGGCCGAGCACCTCGAGCCGCTCGACGACCCCGGCGCCGACCTCCTCGTCCAGCCGGCGCTGCAGGACCGGGGCCAGCAGCCGCACCTGGGTGGCCCAGGTGGTGGAGTCCGCCCGGACGACGAGCACCCCGTCGGCGAACCGCTCGGGGGCGCAGTGGGCGGCCACGTCCTCGCCCGACCACCTCGGGCCAGCGCCCGATCACCGCGCCGACCGAGGCGTCGTCCGACCAGCCCCGCTCGGCCACCAGGCGCTCGACGGTGTCGCCGATCGCCTGCGGGTCGCGGTCGTCGGGGGCCGGGCCGCTGAAGCCCCCGCCCGCGCCCGCCGCGGCGTTCGCGGCCGCCGCCGCGTACCGGGAGCGGCGGCGCTGGGCCTGGCCCCGCCCGGAGCGCCCGGCGCGCGCCGACGCGCGGGCCGCGGCCAGCAGCGAGCGCGGGCAGGTCCTCCTGCGCCGGGCTCCTGGGCCGGGGTCCGGTGGTCGGGGCCTCGGCGTCCCCGGGCTATCCGCCGGCTGGCGGCGAGCTCCTCCGCCCTAGCGGAGGAGCACCGCGCCGCCGACGATCGCCCGAGGCGGCACCGCCGAGTCCCGTCGAGGCGGCTGAACTGCGGCGGTCCTGACCGGACGGGTCAGTCGACACGCTGCACCTGCCCGCCCTGGACGTCGACCCGGACGCCGGCCAGCGCCCCGGGCACATCCTGCGCCACCGCGGCGGTCACCAGCACCTGGCCGGCCGGCGCCACCAGGGCGGCCAGCCGCTCGCGGCGCGAGGTGTCCAGCTCGGCGAAGACGTCATCGAGGACCAGCACCGGCTCGCCGCCGTCGGCGCGCAGCAGGTCGTACGACGCCAGCCGCAGCGCGAGCGCGAACGACCAGGACTCGCCGTGGCTGGCGTAGCCCTTGACCGGCAGCGCCGCGTCGCCCGGGCCGAGGCTGAGCACGAGGTCGTCGCGGTGCGGCCCGACCAGCGTGACGCCCCGCTCGAGCTCGGCCGGCCGGCGCTCGGCGGTGGCGGCGAGCAGCGCGGCCTCCAAGCCCTCGCGGCCGGGGCCGGCCTCGGCCAGCGCCTCCGCCCCGAGCGAGGACGCGTACGCCAGCGCGGTCGGCCCGCGGCCGCCGCTCACCGCGTCGTACGCGGCGTCGACCAGCGGCTCAAGCGCGGCGACCAGGTCCAGCCGGGCGGCCAGCAGCTCGGCCCCGGCCGCGGCCAGGTGCGCGTCCCAGACGTCCAGGGTGTGCAGCGCGCCCTCGGCGCTGCGGGCGCGCCGGGCCGCGCCGGCCGACTTGAGCAGCGCGTTGCGCTGCTTGAGCACCCGGTCGTAGTCGGCCCGCACCCCGGCGAAGCGCGGGGCCCGGGCCACCAGCAGCTCGTCGAGGAAGCGGCGCCGCTCCGACGGGTCGCCCTTGACCAGCGCGAGGTCCTCGGGGGCGAACAGCACCGTGCGCAGCAGGCCGAGCACCTCGCGGGCCCGCGGCACCGGGGAGCGGTTGACCCGCGCCCGGTTGGCCTTGCCCGGGTTCAGCTCCAGCTCGACCAGCGTGTGCCGGTCGTCGCGCACCACGTCGGCGCGGATCACCGCGCGCTCGGCGCCGTGCCGCACCAGCGGGGCGTCCGTGGCGACCCGGTGGCTGGACAGCGTCGCGACGTAGCCGATCGCCTCGACCAGGTTGGTCTTGCCCTGCCCGTTCGGGCCGACGAACGAGGTCACCCCCGGGTCGAGCGGCAGCTCGACGGGCGGCGTAGCAGCGGAAGTCGGCGAGCGACAGGTGGGCGACGTGCACGGTGCGGCGGCCGCCCTAGGCGGTGTCGGCGGGCGAGCCCGCGGGCCGGCTCACCGGGGCGGTCTCGGTGCCGTCCGCCGTGCGCACCGCGTGGCCGCCGAACTGGTTGCGCAGCGCCGCGACCGCCTTCATCGCCGGCGAGTCGTCCTGCCGCGAGGCGAACCGGGCGTACAGCGCGGCGGAGATCACCGGCGCGGGCACGCGCAGTCGGATCGCCTCCTCGACGGTCCACCGGCCCTCGCCGGTGTCGTCGACGTAGCCCTCGAGCTCGGCGAGCTCGGGGTCGTCCTCGCAGCGCCCGCACGAGCAGGTCGAGCAGCCAGGAGCGGACGACGGTGCCCTCGCGCCAGGACGCGAACACCGCCGGGACGTCGGCGATCATCCCGCTGCGCCTCGAGCAGCTCGTAGCCCTCGGCGTAGGCCTGCATCAGGCCGTACTCGATGCCGTTGTGGACCATCTTGGCGTAGTGGCCGGCGCCGACCCCGCCGGCGTGGACGAAGCCGGACTCCCCTTGCGGCTTGAGGGTCTCGAAGGTACGGGCAGCACGCGCGCGTAGTCGTGCGTCGGCGCCGCCGGCCATCAGCCGCGTAGCCGCTCGGTGCGGCCCCAGACGCCGCCGCTGACCCCGACGTCGACGAAGCCGATGCCCCGCTCGGCCAGCAGGGCGGCGTGCTCCAGGTCGTCGGTGTAGCGGGAGTTGCCGCCGTCGACGACGATGTCACCGGCCGACGAGCAGCTCGGCGAGCTCGGCGATCGTGGCGCGGGTCGGCTCGCCCGCCGGGACCATCACCCAGACCACGCGCGGCGCCGCCAGCGCCTCGACGAGCGCCGCGAGGCGAGGCGACGTCGCTCACCGCGGGGTCGCGGTCGTAGCCGACGACCGCGTGGCCGCCGCCGCGCAGCCGCTCGACCATGTTGCCGCCCATCCGGCCCAGGCCGACCATGCCGAACGAGGCGGTGCCCGACCGCGGACCCGGCGCTGCTCGGCGCTGCGGTCATCGGGCTCCTCGATCCTCCCGCGGGCGGGGTCAGCGGCTGGTCGCCCAGCCGGTCGAGCCGGATCAGCCGGCGAGGCGGACCGGCATGAGCAGGTAGCGGTAGCCCGTCGTCGCCGGCGCGTCGCCGCCGGCGCCGGAGAGCACGGCCGGCTTGGTCGGGCTGACGAACGCGATGTGCGCCGTCGGGGCGTCGATCGCGCGCAGGCCGTCGAGCAGGAAGGCCGGGTTGAACGCGATGGTGATCGGCTCGCCGTCCAGCGTCGCCTCGAGCTCCTCCGAGGCCTGGGCCTCGTCGCCGGTGCCGGCGTCGAGCACGAGCTGGCCGGCGCGTGAAGCTGCAGCCGGACCGGCGTGTTGCGCTCGGCGACCAGGGCCACGCGCTGGACGGCCTCGATCGAGCTCGGCCGTCGAGACCTGCGGCGCGTCGCGGCGGTCTCGGTCGGGCAGCAGCGAGCGGTACTTGGGGAACTCGCCGTCGAGCAGCCGGGTGGTGGTCCGCCGCCCGGCGCCCTCGAAGCCGATCATGCCCTCGCCGATGGCGCCGGTGGCCAGCGCCACCGTGACCGCGTCGCCGTGGGTGAGCGCCTTGGCCGCGTCGCGCAGGGTGCGTGCCGGGCACCAGGGCGACCGCCTCGACCGAGGGGTTGTCCGGCCGCCAGGCGAGCTCGCGGACCGCCAGCCGGTAGCGGTCGGTGGCGGCCAGCGTCATGGTCTCGCCGGTCGAGCTCGATCCGGACGCCGGTGAGCACCGGCAGGGTGTCGTCGCGGCCGGCGGCCAGCGGCGACCTGCTCGACGGCGGCGGCGAACGCGGCGCGGTCGACCGTGCCGGCGGCGGCCGGCAGGTCGGGCAGCGCGGGGTACTCCTCGACCGGCAGCGTCGGCAGGGTGAAGCGCGCGCGAGCCGCAGGCGACCTCGACCTTGTGGCCGCCCTCGGCGGTGGTCACGGTCACCGGGCGGGCCGGCAGGCTGCGGGCGATCTCGGCGAGCAGCCGGCCGGAGACGAGCACCGACCCCTGCTCGCTCGACGACCGCCTCGGCGGTGCAGCGCGCCGAGACCTCGTAGTCGAAGCTGGACAGCGTGAGCGAGCCCTCGCCGGCCTCGACCAGCACGCCGGCGAGCACCGGCACGGGGGGCCGGCTCGGCAGGGTGCGCGCCGCCCAGGCGACCACCTCGGCGAGCACATCGCGTTCGACCCTGAACCTCACGGTGCCGTCCTTATCGCTTCGGCCCGCCTGTGGCGGGGATGTCTGCGGGTGGGCGCGGGAGACCCGCCGTGCGGCTGGACCGGGCGTGGTCCGGTCGCCGCCCCGCCCTCGCACCCTAGTGCGCGCCGGCCCGGCCGGCTGGCCCGCCCCGCCCTCATGTTGGGAGCCGGAGCCATCATCCAAGGAGTACTCGTCGGGTTCATAGGGGGCGTGGACGCTGGGGACAACGGCCGTCGGCGCAGGTCGGGCGGCGCGGCGCGGCGCCCAGGGGCTGGGGATGACGGGCCGGCGCGGCTGGGCGCCGACTGGGCGCCACCCGGGCGGTCCCCAACCGGTCGACGGCCCTGTGGATGACCAGCCAGGCTTGATCCACAAGGTTTTCCACAGCATGTGCACGCGGCTGGATCACGCCTGGCGGGCCTGCGACTTGATCCGGTTGGTGAGCTCGGTGACCTGGTTGTAGACGCTGCGCCGCTCGGCCATCAGGTGCCGGATCTTGCGGTCGGCGTGCATCACCGTGGTGTGGTCGCGGCCGCCGAACTGCTGGCCGATCTTCGGCAGCGACAGGTCGGTGAGCTCGCGGCACAGGTACATCGCGATCTGCCGGGCGGTGACGAGCACCCGGGACCGGGACTGCCCGCAGAGGTCCTCCATGGTCAGCCCGAAGTAGGCCGACGTCTGGGCCATGATCAGCGCGGAGGTGATCTCCGGGCCGCTGGCGTCGGTCACCAGGTCCTTGAGCACGACCTCGGCCAGCGACAGGTCGACCTGCTGGCGGTTGAGGCTGGCGAAGGCGGTCACCCGGATCAGGGCGCCCTCGAGCTCGCGGATGTTGCTGGAGATCTTGCTGGCGATGTACTCCAGCACCTCGGGCGGCGCCGACAGCCGCTCCTGGGCGGCCTTCTTCTGCAGGATCGCGATCCGGGTCTCGAGGTCGGGCGGCTGGACGTCGGTGATCAGGCCCCACTCGAAGCGGGAGCGCATCCGGTCCTCGAAGGCCTGCAGCTGCTTGGGCGGCAGGTCGCTGGTGACCACGATCTGCTTGTTGGCGTTGTGCAGGGTGTTGAACGTGTGGAAGAACTCCTCCTGCGTCTGCACCTTGCCCTGCAGGAACTGGATGTCGTCGACGAGCAGCACGTCGATGTCGCGGTAGCGGCGCTGGAACGCGGCGGCCTTGTCGTCGCGGATGCTGTTGATGAAGTCGTTGGTGAACTCCTCCGAGCTCACGTAGCGCACCCGCGCGTGGCTGTAGAGGCTCTTGGTGTAGTGCCCGATCGCGTGCAGCAGGTGGGTCTTGCCCAGCCCGGACTCGCCGTAGATGAACAGCGGGTTGTACGCCTTGGCGGGCGCCTCGGCGACGGCCACCGCCGCGGCGTGGGCGAACCGGTTGCTCGAGCCGATCACGAAGGTGTCGAACACGTACTTGGGGTTGAGCCGGCTGTCGCCGGTGTCGCGGCGGCTGCCCGGCTGGCCCGGCGCCGGGTCGCGCCGGGGTCGGGTCCCAGGCCTCACCGGTGCGGGTGAACGGGTCGGCGTGCGGCTCCTCGTCGGACTCGTCGAGCAGGCCGTCGTCGAGCACGTCGGACTCGTCGGCGAGCTCGCCGGCCGCGCCGTCGGGGCCGCCGGCGTCCGGGCGGGACTGCACCGACACCGCGAGGTGGACCTCGCGACCGAGCTGCTGGGAGAGCACGTCGACGACCAGCGGCCGCAGCCGGCTCTCCAGCACGTCCTTGGTGAACTCGTCCGGGGCGGCGACCAGCGCGGTGAGGCCGGAGCCGTCCTCGATCAGGCCGAGCGGGCGGATGCTGCGCAGGAACGCGGCCTGGGAGACCCCGGCCAGGGCGTCCGCGGACTGCACCGCGGACCAGACTTCGGAGAGATCAAGCGTGTCAGGCACGGGGTGCGGGCTCCTCAATCGGGCGGTCTGTCGTGCGAGCAGGCCGGCGCCGGGGCGCCCGGCCGCTGCTGGTGCGGCGTACGGAGCCCGCTGGCGGCGCAGCGCGGCCTCGGGGCCGCGTCCACAAGATCAGTCCACAGGTGTGGACCGGTCGAAAGAGGCGGCGTCCCGGGGTGCGGGCCGAGGGGGAAGGCCAGCGGAACGAGGGGGACGCTAGCAACCCCCCGCGGGGCGCCGTCAAGCGTTGTCCACAGGCTGGCCGCCGCCTCGGCGTGGCGGCGTCCGGCGTGTCGCGCCGCGAGCGGGGCCGGCCGTGTCGATACTGGGGGGTTGGCCCGTCCACCGCTCGGCGGACGCCGACCGGGGGCGGACGGTTTGACCCGATCGCGGCGCCGCCCGTACCGTAGCCGGGGCCGAGGCGACTCGGCTGCTGCCGCATGCATGTGCTGGCGCGCCCCGCGGTTCCCGGGACGATCCCGTGACGATGCCGTGACTTCCCGTGGGCGGCCCGCGCCGGCGTCCGGTGGCGGCCGGCTCCGACCGCGGCGCAGCCTTCGATCCTTCTCCGCACCTCTCCCGCACCTCTTCCCCGGGAGCCCCCGTGAGCAAGCGCACCTTCCAGCCGAACAACCGCCGTCGGGCGAAGACGCACGGCTTCCGGCTGCGGATGCGCACCCGTGCCGGCCGCTCGATCCTGTCGGCTCGCCGCGGCAAGGGCCGCGCCAAGCTGTCGGCCTGACGGTCCGGCGAACTCCGCGCCCGCGGATCGCGCTGTGCTCGCCGCCGAGTCCCGGCTGCGCAGGCGGGCGGACTTCGCCCGCGTGATGCGCTCCGGCCTGCGCTCGGGCGCGCCCCGAGCTGGTCGTCCACCTGCTGCCCGCCGCCCCCGGCGAGGCGGCCGCCCCCCCGCGTGCGGGCTTCGCCGCGAGCCGGGCCGTCGGCAACTCGGTGGTCCGCCACCGCGTCCTGCGGGTGCTGCGGGCCCAGACCCGGCCCCTGCTGGGCGCCCTGCCCGCCGGCTCGCTCCTCGTCGTACGCGCCCTGCCGCCGGCCGCGTCGGCCGACTCGGCCCAGCTCGGCTCGGCCCTGCGCTCGGCGCGTGGACTCCGCGGTGCGCAAGGCCGCCCGCCAGGGGCCGCCGCGTGAGCGGCGCGCTCGGCCGGGTGGGCGAACGGCTGGCGCTGCGCAGCACCCGGCCGCTCAACCCGGTCTCCCGTGTGCTGACCTGGCCGTTGCTGGCGTTGATCCGGCTCTATCAGTGGACGTTGTCGCCGCTGCTCGGCCCGGTCTGCCGCTACCACCCGTCCTGCTCGAGGTACGGCTTCGGCTCGATCCACGACCACGGACCGCTGCTCGGCGGCTGGCTGACCGGCCGGCGGATCCTGCGCTGCAACCCGTGGGCGCGCGGCGGGGTGGACCCGGTGGCGCCGCGCGGGGCGGGATGGGCCACCCTGGTGTGGCGGGCCCGGGCCCCCGAGGACCCCGAGGCCCTTGAGGACCCCGCGCAACCCGCGGACCGACCCGATCGGGTCGGCTCGGTTCCGGCCGACCACGACCCGCATGACCCAGCCCCCTCCAGGAGCGCCGCCGCATGATCACCATCCCCCCGCTGCCGTGGCTGTACGACGCGGTGTCGTGGATCCTGCTGCGCTTCCACGACCTGTTCAGCCTGGTCTTCCCGTCCGGCAGCGGGGCCGCCTGGGGGCTGGCGATCGTCGGCCTCGTGGTGGTGATCCGGATCGCCCTGCTGCCGCTGTTCGCCAAGCAGATCAAGGCCCAGCGCGGCCTGCAGGCGCTGCAGCCGCAGATGAAGGCGATCCAGAAGAAGTACGCCAACGACAAGGAGCGCCAGTCCCAGGAGCTGATGAAGCTCTACAAGGAGACCGGCACCAACCCGCTGTCGAGCTGCCTGCCGATCCTGGCGCAGTCGCCGTTCTTCTTCGCCCTCTTCACCGTGCTCAACCAGGTCGCCCAGGGCAACACGGTCGGGGTGATGTCCGCCGGCCGACGTCGAGTCGATGAAGGACGCGACCATCCTCGGCGCGCCGATCTCGGCCACCTTCCTGAACGCCCCGAACACCACGACCCAGGTCGTCGCGGCCGTGCTGATCGTGCTGATGTCGCTGACCACGTTCATCACCCAGCGCCAGCTGATGGTCAAGAACATGCCGTCCGGGCAGGACAACCCGCTCGCCCAGCAGCAGAAGATCCTGCTGTACGTCTTCCCGCTGATGTTCGCGGTGTTCGGCGTCAACTTCCCGATCGGCGTGCTCATCTACTGGTTCACCACGAACCTGTGGACGATGGGCCAGCAGTTCTACGTGATCAGACGCAACCCGACGCCCGGCTCCCCCGCGGCCGAGGCGCTGGAGGCCCGCCGGGCGCAGAAGGCCAAGGACAAGGCCAGGGTCGGAGATGACCGCGACGGCCGACGCCCTGGCCGGCGACGCGGCCAGCGAGGGCGACCAGCCGGCCCGGCCGTCCGGTCAGCGCCAGCAGCCGGTCCGCAAGCCGAAGTCGCAGCGGCCCCGGGCGGGCGGCAAGCCCGCCGGCACCGCGGGGCCGGCAGCCGGGCCGGCGCCCGACCCGACCGCCGGCCCCCCGCGCCAGCCCGCGGATTGACCCACCCCAGCCCCCCGGCCGCCGCACCGCGTACCCCCGGCCGGTCCCGCCCGCACCACGACCGTGAGGAGCAGCCGTGAGCGACGGCTCCATCGAGACCCCCACCGACGACGCCATCGAGGCCCCGAGCGAGGCCTCCCCCGACTCCGGGTCGGCGACCGACGGCCCGAGCAGGCTGCCACCGCCGAGGCGGCGGCCGAGGCCGCCCCCACGCTGGCCGCGCGGCTGGAGCGCGAGGGCGACATCGCCGCGGACTACCTCGAGGGGCTGCTCGACATCGCCGACCTCGACGGCGACATCGACATGGACGTCGAGGGCGAGCGGGCCCTCGTCTCGCTCGTCGGCGGCGACCTGTCGGTGCTCGTCGGCGACGACGGCAAGGTCCTGGACGCCCTGCAGGAGCTCACCCGGCTCGCGGTGCTGCGCGAGACCGGCGAGCGCAGCCGGCTGATGCTCGACGTGGCGGGCTTCCGGGCCGCCAAGCGGGCCAAGCTGGTGGAGCTGGCCGACGAGGTCGCCGCCGGCGTCAAGGAGTCGGGCGAGGCCGCCCGGCTGTCGCCGATGACGCCCTTCGAGCGCAAGGTCGTGCACGACGCGATCGCGGCCGCCGGGCTGCGCAGCGAGTCCGAGGGCGTCGAGCCGCGGCGGTACGTCGTCGTCCTCCCCGGCCTGAGATGCCCGCCGAGGGCGGCGCGCGGCGGTGTTTCACGTGAAACACCGCCCGGAGACCGGTCGCCGTCGTGCGTGCCCGATCCCCCCGACCCCGCCGGGTGGCCGGCCGGCTGGCGCGAGGCGCTGCCGGGCCTGACCGCGTACGCGGCGCTGCTCGCCGACGCCGGCGTCGTGCGCGGCCTGATCGGCCCGCGGGAGGTGCCCCGGCTGTGGGACCGCCACCTGCTCAACAGCCTGGCCGTCGAGCCGCTGGTGCCCGCGGGCGCCCGGGTGGCCGACGTCGGCTCGGGGGCCGGGCTGCCCGGCCTGGCGGTGGCGCTCGCCCGCCCCGACCTGGCCGTCGACCTCGTCGAGCCGCTGCTGCGGCGCACGGTGTTCCTCGGCGAGGCGGTCGAGGCGCTGGGCCTCGGCGACCGCGTGCGGGTGGTCCGGGCCCGCGCCGAGGAGGCCGAGCGCGGGGCGTACGACGTGGTGCTGGCCCGCGCCGTCGCGCCGCTGGGCACACTGGCGGCCTGGTGCCTGCCGCTGCTGCGCCCGGGCGGGGTGCTCCTGGCGCTCAAGGGCGACCAGGCCGCCGTGGAGCTGGCGCGAGACGGCGCGGCGGTGCGCGCCGCGGGCGGTGAGGACGGCGCCGTGGAGTCGGTGGGCCTGCCCGGGGCCCCCACCCAGGTGGTCCGGGTGGTCCGATCGGGCACGATGGGCCCCAGCGGCGGGGCCACGGGCACCGGCCGCGGGCCGAAGCGATCACCACAGCGAGACCAGCAGGGAGGGCGATCGGGGCGATGAGCACCCAGGGTGGCCCGCCGCCGTCGCACGGCGACCAGTGGAAGTGGCAGTTCGGCCCGTACGTCCCTCCCGTTTCACGTGAAACCGAGGAGCCCGCCGTGGATGTTTCACGTGAAACGCGAGGAGCCGACCGCCGAGGCGGCCCGGTCCGCTCCGGCGGCGCCCTCGGACGTCCGTCCGCTCCGCCGCCCCGCCGGCGGATCCGGCCCCCGCGCCCGCCCCCGTTTCACGTGAAACCGAGCCGGTCGCGCCGCCAGCCGACCCGTGGGGCGTCGAGGACCCGCTGGACACCCCCATCGCGCGGGCCGCGGAGACCGCCATGCGGGTGCGCAGCGGCCGGGCCGGCGCGTTCACCGTCCCGCCGGCGACCCGCGTGCTCACCGTCGCCAACCAGAAGGGCGGCGTCGGCAAGACCACGACCACCGTCAACCTGGCCGCGGCGCTGGCGCTGCACGGGCTGCGGGTGCTGGTCATCGACCTCGACCCGCAGGGCAACGCGTCCACCGCGCTCGGGGTCGCCCACCACGCCGGGACGCCGAGCGTCTACGAGGTGCTGGTCGAGGGGCTGCCGCTGTCGCGGCGTCGTGCAGCCGGCCGAGGGGATCGAGGGGCTGTACGCCGCGCCGGCGACCATCGACCTGGCCGGCGCCGAGATCGAGCTGGTCAGCCTGGTGGCCCGCGAGTCGCGGCTGCAGCGCGCCCTGGAGACGCTACCTGGCCGGGCAGCCGGCCGGCCAGCGCATCGACTACGTCTTCATCGACTGCCCGCCCTCGCTGGGCCTGCTCACGGTCAACGCGTTCGTGGCCGCCCGCGAGGTGCTGATCCCGATCCAGTGCGAGTACTACGCGCTCGAGGGCCTGGGCCAGCTCGTCCGCAACGTCGACCTGATCCGAGCGCACCTCAACCCGGCGCTGCGGATCTCCACCATCCTGCTCACGATGTACGACGGCCGCACCCGGCTGGCGGCGCAGGTGGCCGCCGAGGTGCGGGCCCACTTCGGGGCCCAGGTGCTGCCGACGGCGGTCCCGCGCTCGGTGCGGGTGTCCGAGGCGCCGGGCTACGCGCAGACGGTGATGACCTACGATCCGGGCTCGTCGGGCGCCCTGGCCTACCTTGAGGCCGCCCGCGAGCTGGCCGACAGCGCCGCGGGGCAGCCCGCGCGCGGCGAAGGGGCGTGAGCATGGCGCGTGGTGGGCTGGGCCGAGGGCTCGGGGCGCTGATCCCGACCGGACCGCCGCCGGAGGCCGAGCCGCCGGCGACCCCGGCCTCCGCTCCGGCGGCGCCGGCGGTCCAGCCGCCGTCCGGCGACCCCACGGACGTCTTCTTCGCCGCCTCGCCGCAGACCGGGCTCGCCCCGGTGGCCGGCGCGCACTTCGCCGAGCTGCCGGTGGGCTCGATCGCCCCCAACCCGCGCCAGCCGCGCTCGGTCTTCGACGAGGAGGAGATGGCCGAGCTCGTCCACTCGATCCGCGAGATCGGCCTGCTGCAGCCGGTCGTCGTACGCCCGGCGCGGCGGAGGGCCGCTACGAGCTGATCATGGGCGAGCGCCGGCTGCGCGCCACCCAGGAGGCCGGCCTCGACACCATCCCGGCCATCGTGCGGGAGACCGCCGACGACGCCCTGCTGCGCGACGCGCTGCTGGAGAACCTGCACCGCTCGCAGCTCAACCCGCTGGAGGAGGCCGCGGCCTACCAGCAGCTGCTCGACGACTTCGGCTGCACCCACGAGGTGCTCGCGCAGCGGATCGGCCGGTCCCGGCCGCAGATCTCCAACACGCTGCGCCTGCTGCGGCTGCCGCCCTCGGTGCAGCGGCGGGTCGCGGCCGGGGTGCTGTCGGCCGGCCACGCGCGGGCCCTGCTCGGCCTGGCCGGCGAGGGACGACGCCGCCGACGCCGCCGAGGCGATGGAGCGGCTGGCCCACCGGATCGTCGCCGAGGGGCTCTCGGTGCGCGCGGTGGAGGAGATCGTCGCCCTCGGGGGGGACGAATCGGCACCCCAAAAGCGGCGGAAGACCGCAAATCGCCCCTCGGCGCCCGGCCTGCTCGAGCTCTCCGACCGGCTGTCGGAGCGGCTGGAGACCCGGGTGCGGGTGGACATGGGCCGCACCAAGGGCAAGGTGGTCATCGAGTTCGCCTCGATGGACGACCTGCGCCGCATCGTCGAGGTCGTCGACCCCGACAGCGCGCGACCTGGAGCTCACAGCCCGACAGCTGGCGCGACTCAGCCCTCGCCGGCCCCGGGCCGAGGCCTGGTGCACCAAGCCGGCGAGCAGCGCGCCGAGGTCCTCGCCGGCGGCGTGCACAGCCTGTGGAAAAAGCGACGTCTCGGTCATTCCGGGCGAGACGTTGACCTCGAGGAACCACGGCCGGCCCTCGGCGTCGACGATCAGGTCGGTCCGCGAGAGGTCGCGCAGCCCGTACGCCGCGTGCGCGCTCAGGGCGAGCGCCGCGCACGCCTGCGGCGACCTCGGCGGAGACCCGGGCCGGGGCGAAGAACTCGGTGGCGCCGGCGGTGTAGCGCGCGGCGTAGTCGTAGACGCCGCCGTCGGGCACGATCTCGACGGCCGGCAGCGCGCGCGGGCCGTCGCCGGGCCGTCGACGACCGAGACCGCCACCTCGACGCCCTCGACGTGGCGCTCGACGAGCGCGGTCTCGCCGTAGGCGAAGCAGGCCATCATCGCCTCGGGCAGCTCGGCGGCGCTCGCGGACCACCGTCACCCCGAGCGCGGACCCGCCGCGCGCGGGCTTGACCACCAGCGGCAGCCCGAGCCGGGCGACGACGGCGTCCAGCACGCGCCGAGGCGCCGAGCTCGCGGAACGTCTGGTGCGGCAGCGCCACGGCCGGCGGGGTCAAGGCGCCGGTGCGGGCGAGCACCGCCTTGGCGACCGGCTTGTCGAACGACAGCCGGCACGGCTCGGCGCGCGAGCCGACGTACGGCAGCCCGAGCAGCTCCAGCACGTCGCGGATCGCGCCGTCCTCGCCGGGAGCCCCGTGCAGCATCGGGAGCACCGCGCTCGGCCGGTCGGCGGCCAGCGCCGCCAGCAGGTGGGCGTCGACGTCGCGCACGATCGACCTCGACGCCGACCGCGCGCAGGGCCTCGGCCGACGCGGCGCCCGGAGCGCAGCGAGACGTCGCGCTCGTGCGAGAGGCCGCCGGCGAGCAGGACGACCGGGCCGTCGGGGGAACTCGCGCCGTCGGGGGAACTCATGGCCGGGGCGGTCCTCTCGGGGGTGCTCACGTCAGGTTCGGGGCGGGGGCGTCGGACAGCAGGGCGGCCGAGTGCCGGGCCTGCGGCCCGAAGGTGGCGTGCAGCTCCAGCTCCTCCTCGATGACCCCGGCCAGCCGCCGGACGCCCTCGCGGATCCGCTCGGGCTCGGGGTAGCAGTACGACAGGCGCAGGCAGCGCCGGCCGAGGTCGCGGCTGGGTCCGGCGTAGAACCCGGTGCCGGGGACGTACGCGACCCGCGCGGTGACGGCGCGCGGCAGCATCGCGGTGGCGTCCATGCCCTCCGGCAGGGTCACCCACGAGTAGAAGCCGCCGCCGGGGACGGTCCAGGTGGTGCCGGCCGGCAGCATCGCGGCCAGCGACTCGAGCAGCGCGTCGCGGCGCTCGCGGTAGACCTCGCGGAACGCCTTGACCTGGTCGAACCACGGCTGGGTGGCCAAATACGACGAAACGGTCAATTGCGACCAGGCGGGCGGGCACAGCACGCTGGCCTCGGCGGCGAGCACCAGCTTCTCGCGCACGCCGTGCGGCGCGACCGCCTAGCCGACCCGCAGCCCGGGCGCGAAGGTCTTGGAGAAGGACCCGAGGTAGATCACGCCCTCGGCGTCGTCGGCGCGCAGCGCCCGCGGGATGCTGCCGTCGAAGCCGAGCAGGCCGTACGGGTCGTCCTCGAGCACCAGCAGGCCGGCCGACTGGGCGATCGCCAGGATCTCGCGGCGGCGCTGCGGCCCCTGCGAGACGCCGGCCGGGTTGTGGAACGACGGGATCGTGTAGAGGAACTTGGGCGCGCGGCCCTCGGCGGCCAGCCGCGCCAGCGTCTCGCGCAGCGCCTCGGGCACCAGCCCCTCGTCGTCCATGGCGACGTGCTCGACCTCGCCCTGGTACGACGCGAAGGTGCTCAGCGCCCCGACGTACGACGGCGACTCGGCGATCACGACGTCGCCGGGGTCGCAGAAGATCCGGGTGACGAGGTCGAGCGCCTGCTGCGAGCCGACGGTGACGACGACGTCGTCGGGGTGGCAGCGCACGCCCTCCAGCGCGACGCCCTCGGCGATCTGCTCGCGCAGCGTCTCGTCGCCCTGGCCGGAGCCGTACTGCAGCGCCTGGGTGCCGCGCTCGCGGACCAGCCGGGCGACGTCGTCGGCGATCGCGTCCAGCGGCAGCGCGTTCAGGAAGGGCATCCCGCCGGCCAGCGAGACGACCTCGGGCCGGGAGGCCACCGAGAACAGCGCGCGGATCTCGGAGGCCTTCATGCCGGCCGTGCGCGCGGCGTAGCGGGCGACGTACGGGTCGAGTCGGCTGCCGGCGGACGGCTGGTCGCTGGGTGTCGAGGGGCCCGCTCACCGGTCGCCTCCTCGCTGCAGGTACGACCGCGCGCTCCGCGGTCGGGAGGCCCTACCATGCCAAATCGGGGTCCTCGACCGATAGGTGCCCCGCCGGGAGGTACGCGTGCGGATGCTGCGTTGGGCACTGGCCGGGCTCGCTGTCGGGGTCCTGGCCGGCTTCGCCCTGGGTCTGGTGCGCCCCCGGACCCGGCAGGTGTACTCGCCGCGCGCCGGCCTCGACGACCTCGCCGGCGCCAGCCCGCACCCCTGATCCTGCGGCTCGTCAGCCCTGGGCGGCGAGCAGGGCGGCGACGTCGGCGAGCCGGATCTCGCCGGTGGGCGGATCGGCGTCCGTCGGCAGGTACAGCCGCTGCATGCCCGCGACCACCGCCTCGGCGAGCACATCGCGGAATGAGGGGTCGGCCAACCGGGCCGCGTCGCCGGAGTGGGAGAGGTAGCCGCACTCCAGGCGCACCGCGGGCATCCGGGTCCGGCGCAGGAGGTCCCAGGTCTTGCCGTGGACGCCGCAGTCGAGCAGGTCGGTGCGGGCGGTCACCTCGCGGCGCAGCAGGTCGGCCAGCCGCTCGCCCTGCGCCGAGTACGAGCCGGTGAGCCGGTTGCCGTAGTAGTACGCCGCCACCCCGTTGGCGTGGGGGAGGGCGCGCTGGTCGAGGTGCAGGGAGACCACGAGGTCGGCGCCGGCGTCGTTGGCGAAGTCGGCCCGGTCGGCCTCGGTCGGGGCCGGGGCATCGCGGCCCAGCGGACCGCGCGCGAGGTAGGCGCGGACCCCGGCCGCCGGTCAGCCGCCCCTCGACGCGCGCGGCGAGGTCCTCGGCGATCGCGGCCTCCTCGAGGCCGTACGCGCAGGCGCCGCGCTCCCGGCCGCCGTGGCCGGCGTCGATGACGATGACCCGGCCCGCCAGCGTCGACCCGCCGGAGCGGATCGCCTCGGCCTCGCGCAGCGCGTGCGGCTGCCCGCCCACCACCGCGCGGGTGAGCCGGGCGAAGGCCCGGTACGTGCTGGGGCCGCACACCCCGTCGGCGACCAGCCCGGACTCGCGCTGGAAGGCGGTCAGCGCGGCGGCCGTCTGGTGCCCGAAGATCCCGTCCTCGCGCCCGGAGTCGAAGCCGAGGTCCAGCAGCCGGCGCTGCAGGGAGGCGACGTCGTCGCCGCACATGAGGTGCGAGACCGAGTACGTGAGCACCCGGTCGCCGAGCCGCCAGCGCGCCTCGTCGAGCAGCTGCCAGGTGATCGGCCCGACCATGCCGTCGGCCGTCGCGCCGCGGTCCTGCTGGAAGTGGCGCACCGCGCGGTCGACGTCGGCGTCGAAGGCGGCGTCCTCGTAGTCGTGCGGGCCGGGCGCGTCCGGCAGCAGGCCCAGCGCCGACAGCCGCGCGCGGATCTCGGCGACCGCGGGTCCGCGGTCGCCGAGCCGGTACGCGCGGGCGGCGTCAGGGGCCACGGCCGGGCTCTCCTCGCAAGGGCGGGCGGCGGGGCCGCGGGCGGTCGCTCGCGGCGTTCCGCGAGAGCCGCCATCGTAGGGATGGCGGGCCCCCGGGTCCATGCGCCCGTGATGCACGCGCCCCGGCATGCGCCCGAACGCGCGACCGCCGCGCCGGTCGGCGCAGGCTCAGATCAGGCCGGCGAGCTCCTTGAGGATCGCGGCCTTCGGCCGGGCGCCGACGATGGTCTTGACGACCTGGCCGCCCTGGTAGACGTGCAGCGTCGGGATCGAGGTGACGCCGTAGTCCATGGCGGTCTTCGGGTTCTCGTCGACGTTCAGCTTGGCGATGGTGAGCTTGCCGGCCTGCTCGGCGGCGATCTCCTCCAGCACGGGGGCGACGGCCCGGCACGGCCCGCACCACTCGGCCCAGAAGTCGACGAGGACGGGCGTCTCGCTCTGCAGCACGTCGGCGAAGAACGACGCGTCGGTCACGATCTTGGTGTTGGCGCCCACAGCGGGGACTCCTTCGGTGGTGGGTCGGGTCGGACGGGCGGAGCGAGCCCCGGAGGGCGGGCCCTGGGGTCAGGAGGCGGCCTCGGCCAGCGCCGGCGCCGCGGCCGGGGACTCGGCCGCGTCCTGCAGGGCGGCCAGGTGGCGCTCGGCGTCGAGGGCCGCCGCGCAGCCGGTGCCGGCGGCGGTGATCGCCTGCCGGTAGGTGTGGTCGACGAGGTCGCCGCAGGCGAAGACGCCGTCGAGGTTGGTGAGCGTCGAGGGCGCCTGCACCAGGACGTAGCCCTCGGCGTCGGTGTCGACCTGGCCGCGGACGATCTCCGAGCGGGGGTCGTGGCCGATCGCGACGAACAGCCCGGTGACCGCGAGGTCGCGCTCCTCGCCGGTCACGGTGTCGCGCAGCCGCAGCCCGGCGACCTTGTCCTCGCCGTGCACGTCGACGACGACGCTGTTCCAGGCGAAGGAGATCTTGTCGTTGGCGAAGGCCCGGTCCTGCATGACCTTGCTGGCGCGCAGCTCGTCGCGGCGGTGCACGATCGTCACCGAGCGGGCGAACCGGGTGAGGAACGTCGCCTCCTCGATCGCGGTGTCGCCGCCGCCCACGACCGCGATGTCCTGGTCGCGGAAGAAGAACCCGTCGCAGGTGGCGCACCACGAGACGCCGCGGCCGGACAGCCGCTTCTCGTTCGGCAGCCCGATCTCGCGGTAGCCGGACCCCATCGCCAGGATCACCGTGCGCGCGCGGTGGGTGTCGCCGGCGCCGTCGACGACCGTCTTGATCGGGCCGGTCGAGGTCGACCGAGACCACGTCGTCGGTGACCAGCTCGGCGCCGAAGCGCTCGGCCTGCGCGCGCATCTGCTCCATCAGCGCCGGGCCCATGATGCCCTCGGCGAAGCCGGGGTAGTTCTCCACCTCGGTGGTGTTCATCAGCGCGCCGCCGGCGGTGACCGCGCCCTCGAAGACCAGCGGGGCCAGGCGCGCGCGGGCGGCGTACACCGCGGCGGTGTAGCCGGCCGGGCCGGAGCCGATGATGATCACTTCGCGGACGTCGTCGCTCACGTGGGGGTCTCCCGGGAAGGGTGCGGAGGGCGGCAGGAGGTGCCGTCGGCTCAACGGTACCCAGGCGTGGCCGGTATTCCCACCGCGAGCACGGGTCGGACGCGCGCGCGGTGGAGGCGCCGCCGCGCTACGGGCGCGGCACCCGGACGTAGCGCAGCAGCTGCTCGTCGGCGGGGGAGCACGCCGGGCCGACGACGTACACGTCGGTGAGCCGGGGCTCACCGCCCACCTCGAGCACCGCGACGACAGCGGGGGCCCCGTCGAACGTGCCGGCGTCCACGGCCAGCACGGCCGCCCCGCCGGCGACGGCGCGCAGGCACAGGGTCAGCGCGGGCTTGTCGAGCACGAGGGCCCGCGCGGCCGCGTACGCCTCGGGGGCGGACGTCGGCGGCGCCCTGCCGGATCGGGACTGGCGGGATCGGGGCTCGCCAGGGCGGTCGGGGTGGGCGCGGCGCCGGCGTCGGCCGGCTCCGCGGCCAGCAGGTCGGCGACCTGGTCCTTGAGCGCGACCGTGGTGTACGCGGTGCCGCTCATCGTGGCGTTGTCGACCGCCTCGCTCTGGCCTGGGCACGGGGCGCGCCGGCCGCATCGCCGGCGGTCACCGAGTCGGAGTCGCCGCCGAAGAGGTCCAGCGGGCCGGCCAGGACGGCGCCGCCGAGGGCGAGCACCGCGACGCCGGCGGCCACCCCGGCCCAGCTGGGAGCCCCCCAGCGTCGGCGTGCGCGGGCCGGCTCCATCGCGAGCACGGTGGCCCCCGCGGTGGACTCGGCGGGGTCGGCGGTCGCGGGCGCGGTCGTCGCCCCGGCGGCCGCGGCGGGCGGCCGACTCGGCGGCGAGGGCCGCGTCCAGGCGGGCGGCGACCGAGGCGGGCATCGGGGCGGTCGGCTCGGCGGCGTACGCGGTCAGCAGCGCCGCGACGGCGCGATCGGTCGCCGCATCGAAGGCCGGATCGAGCGTGGGATCGGTGTCGGGGTCGAGCGTGGGATCGGCATCGGGCCCGGGCTCCCAATCGGTGGGGCCGCCCGCCCCCGCCTGCGGCGTGTCGGTCATTCCCCACCTCCCTGTTGGTCGCTCGTCGGCTGGCTGTCCGGGGGTGGGACGCGGTGGTCCGGCTCCAGGTTCCGGTCCTGGTTCCGCGCCAGCATCGGGGCGAGGAGCGGAGCCAGCCGGGCGCGGCCGCGGTGGCAGCGGCTCTTCACCGTTCCGGGGGCGCAGCCGAGTGCGGCGGCGGCCTCGTCCACGGAGTAGCCGTTGAGGTCGACCAGGACGAGGGCGGCCCGCTGATCGGCCGGGATCTGGGCCAGCGCCGCGTGCACCAGCAGGGCGGTCTCGCTCTCGCCGACCCGGTCGCGCGGGTCGGCGGGCTGGCGCCACTCCTCCTCCGGCAGCGGCACCGAAGGGCGGGCCTTGCGCCGCCGCATCCGGTCGAGGCAGGCGTTGACCACGATGCGGTGCAGCCAGGTGGTGACGGCGGCCTCGCCGCGGAACCCGCCGGCCGCCCGGAAGGCCGAGATCAGCGCGTCCTGCAGCGCGTCGGCGGCCTCCTCCGGATCGCCGAGGGTGCGCATCGCCACCGCCCAGAGCCGGTCGCGGTGGCGCGACACCAGCACCCCGAACGCATCCGGGTCGCCGTCGGCGTGGCGGGCCAGCAGGGCGCGGTCGTCCAACTCGGCGAGCGCGGCCAGACCGCCCGGGCCCGCAGGCGCGGCGTCGGCCGCGGCGTCGGGTCGGTCGGTCACGCGGGGCAGCCTACGGCTGGCGCACGGTGACCTCGGCCACGCCGCCCCGGTACAGCGACGATCCCTGCTCCTTGGGCAGCGAGGTGAACCACAGCAGCACGTAGCGCGCCTGCACGGGGGCCGCGGGGACCAGGGCGACCTCGGTCCCGGCCTGGGCCGCCTGCGCCGCCACGACGTACCCGTCGGCGTCCGGCGAATCCTCGAGTCCGACCCGCAGCTCGACGTCGGTCGGCTCGCCCAGCAGGGTCACGGTGACCGAGGCGACGTCCTGCGGGGCGCCGAGGTCCAGCCGCAGCCCGGCGCCGGACTTCAGCCCGCCGAAGTTGGGCCGGTTCTTGTAGGCGCCGGTGCGCCAAGCCGTCGCGGTGGATCCGTCGTACGCCCGGCCGGTCTCCTGGGGGTTCTCCTTGCCGTCGCCCTCCGGGTCGAAGTCCTGGGCCGCGACGATCGGGATGACCGATCCCGCCGGACCGGCTGTCGGGGTCGGGCCGCCCTCCGCCGGCGCGGCCGGGGCGGGCGCGCGCACGACCGGGGCGGTCAGCCCGGCCGGGATCTGCGTCGGCCCGTCGGCGGCGCCGAAGGTGGGCAGCCCGGCGGTCGCCAGCGTCCAGCCGAGCCAGCCGAGGACCACCAGCCCGGCCGCCCACGCGCGCCGCCAGCGCGGCCGTGCGCCTGACCTCGCGGCCGCTGGGCCGAGGGCGATCGGGCAGCACATCCGCGGCCTGGTGCAGGACGACGCGGGCGTGCGCGAGCTCCTGGGCGATCTCGGCCGGGTGGGTGAAGGCGGGCAGGTGGGGGCGGACGTGCTCGCCGAGCGCCCGGCGCACCAGGGCGTCCAGGTCGGGCCCGACGTCGGCCACCAGGCGGGCCGGGCTGGCGTCATCGGGGCCGCCGGCGGGGCTGGCGGGCAGGCCGGGCGCGGCGTCGGGCAAGCGCCCCCTCGCGCTCCAGCACCGCCTGCGGCCACCGGCCGGTGAGCGCGGCGAACAGCAGCCCGCCGAGCCCGCGGGTGTCCAACCGGGCCGCCTCGGCCGGGTCGTCCGTGCCACCGCCCCGCAGGGCGATATCGAGGCCGACCCCGACCACGACCGCCTGGCCGTCCTCGCCGCGCAGCAGGGCCCGGGGGGTCAGGCGCTGGTGGGACCGCCCGGCCGCGTGGGCGGAGGCCAGCCCGGCGGCGGCCTCGCGGACGAGCTCGGCGGCGTCCCGCGGATCCAGCGGGCCGGAGGAGACCAGCGCCGCCAGGTCGGTTCCGCGCACCCACTCGCTGACGACGTAGGTGCGGCCCCCGGACACGGCGGCGTCGAGCACCCGCAGCAGGCGCGGGTCGGCGGTCTCGGAGCCGGCCCGGGCCGCCGCGAGGACCCGCTCGGCCTCCGGATGGCCGCGGTCGAGCAGCAGGACGCCCACGGTGCGGGCGAGCTTCTCGTCCTGGGCCAGCCAGTACGTCCCGCCCGCGCCGTCCGCGATCGGCTCGGTCAGCCGGTAGCGGCCGGCGAGCAGCATCGACGTGGTGGCCTGCACGGGGTCAGCGTCTCACGCTGGGGCCCGCGGCCCCGGTCGGACCGCCCCGATGTAGCCGTCGAGGTAGACCCTCGCGACGCGCAGCGGCAGGCCCGACCGCGGGGCCTCGAGCATCCAGCCGGCCCCGGCGTACAGGGCCACGTGGTGGATGGTCCGCGGGTCCCTCGGGTCGGTCGCCCAGAACAGCAGGTCGCCGGGTTGCAGCTCGGGCAGGCCGATCCGGGTGCCGGCGAACCACTGCTCGCGCGAGGTGCGCGGCAGCGACACCCCCGCGGACCGGTACGCCCAGCCGGTGAGGCCGGAGCAGTCGAACGCATCGGGGCCGGTGGCCCCCCACACGTAGGGCAGCCCGAGTCGGCTGCGGGCCGCGGCCAGGGCCTGCGTGGCGGCGCCCGTGGGCGGCGGCAGGCCGTCGGGCCAGCCGCCCGGCGGCGCCGCGACGCCTGCCTCGGTTCCGAGCAGCGCCGCGGCGCGGGCGGCGGCCTCGGCCTCGGCCCGCCGCCGGGCCTCCTCGGCGAGCCGGCGGACCTGCGCGTCGGCGGCGGCCAACTCGGCGGCGCGCGCGTCGAGCAGGGTGCGCACGGCCGCGGCGGCCTCGCCGGCCTCGCGCTCGAGGGCGGCGGCCTGCTGGGCCGCGTCCCGCCATCGCGCTGGTCGCCTCGGCGAGCTCGCGCGCCTGGGCCTCGCCCCGGTCGGCCGAGGCGTCCTGCTGGCGGAGCACCAGGGCGACCGTGCTGGCCCGGGCCAGCACGTCGGCGGGGTCGCGGCCGTCGAGCAGCGTCCCGTACAGCGCGGCCTGCCCGCCGGCCATGTAGACCGCGCGCACGCTTCGCTCCGCCGCCGAGCGGCGGCCCTGCCCGGCCTGGCGCGCGGCATCGAGGCGGCGGCTGGCCGAGACATTGGCGGTGACCGCCGCGGCCAGCCGGGACTGCACCGCCGTTGTACTCCTCGACGGCCTGCTCGGCGCGGATCTCCAGGGCGTCCACCTCGGCGGCCAGCCGGCGGGCCCGCTCCTGGGCGGAGCCGAGGTCGGGGTCGGCGCGGACCGCGGAGTGCGCCGGCAGCGCTGCCCCGGCCAGCACCACGGCGGCGGCCGCGAGCGCGGCGGCCCCCCCGTGGTCGCCCGCCGGCGCACCACGGGGATCGCCCGTCGGCGCGCCGACCTGGCCCTCATCGCCCGCCGGCTCACCGCACCGGCGCGGCGGTGGCGGTCGCGCTGGCCTGGACCCACTCGTCGAGCAGCCCGATGTGCTTGACGAAGAAGGTGCTGGCCGTCCGGGTGGTGGTCACCGTCGCCGTCGCGTCCGGGGCCGATCGTGAACGTGCTGGTCTCGACCACCGAGGGCGAGGCCTGGTCGGCGAGCGCCTCGACCGCGGCGTCGTAGGCGCCCTGCACATCGGCGCCGCGGTCGGCGGCGTCGCTGGCCTCCCGGGCCGCCAGCGAGGCGTCGTCCTGGACGCCGACCTTGGCGACGACGATCGAGACGCCGTCGAAGAGCAGCAGGCCGATCACCCCGAGGGTCACCGAGAGCTTGATCAGCCAGCCGAGGACCAGGTCGCCGCGATCGCGCGCACTCCGCGCGGATCCGCCCGCTGCGTCGGCGCGCGCCAGCGCGCGCGCCTCATCCGGCGCCCTCATGCCCAGGGGTTCGGCACAACGCGGGCCGGACTTGAGCCGCCGTCAGCGCCTCCGCAGCCGCCGGAGCACCGGGTCGACGATCACATCGAGCTCGCGCACCCGCAGCCGGCGGGCCACCAGGAGGTACGCCGCCGCGAACACCGACGCCGATCACCGCGGTCGACACCAGGGCGGTCAGCGGGGTCAGCTGGCTTCCGTCGGCCACCAGCCCGCTCGCCACGAGGCCGAAGCCGATCGCCAGCGCGATGCCGGTGGCGATCGAGACCCGCACCGCGGTGCGCACGACGCGGTAGGTCTCCAGCCCGCCGAGCCGGCCGCGCAGGACGAGCCACGAGACGCCGAGCGCCAGCCAGTAGGCCACCGAGTACGCCACGGCGAGCCCGGCGACCTGCCGGTCGGGGGGCAGCGCCGCGGTGATCGACAGGGCCAGGGCGACGTTGACCAGGTTGAGGCCCACGTTGATGGTGAACGGGGTGCGGGTGTCCTCGAGTGCGTAGTAGCCCCGGAGCAGCACGTAGTACGCCGAGAACGCCGGCAGCCCCAGGGCGAAGAACGACACGACCACGCCGAGGTACCGGGCGTCCTCGAAGGTGGAGTTGCCGTAGTTGAAGAGCAGCACGCCGATCCGCGGCCCGAGCAGCACGAGCAGCGCCGCGGCCGGGACCATCGCCGCGGTCGCCAGGTTGACCCCGCGCGCGACATCGCGGCGGACCAGCGGGAGGTGCGCCGGCGTGGGCGTCGCGGCTCATCCGGGGCAGCAGGGCGGTGACCAGCGAGACGGTGATGATCGAGTGCGGCAGCAGGAAGATCAGGTGCGCCGTGCTGTAGACGGTGAAGCCGGCGCCGTACCCGCCCTGGTCGGCGGTCAGCTTGCCGGCGGTCGTCGCCAGCCGGGTGATCACGACGTAGGCCAGCTGGTTGGTCAGGACGAACAGCACCGTCCACTTGGCCAGGTGCGCCGCCGTGCCGAGGCCATGGCCGCGCAGGTCGAAGCGGGGGCGGTAGCGGAAGCCGGCCCGGCGCAGCACCGGGACGAGCACCGCGGCCTGCGCGATCACCCCGAGGGTGGCGCCGAGCCCGAGCAGGGCCAGCTCCCACGGCTCGGCGTCGCCGGTGGTGGGCGGCTCGGCCACCAGCGACCAGGAAGGCCGCGCACGAGGCGATGACGACCACGTTGTTGACGACCGGCGCGTACATCGGCCAGGCGAAGCGGTCCCGGGCGTTGAGGACCTGCGACAGCATCGCGTAGACGCCGTAGAAGAAGATCTGCGGCAGGCAGTACCGCGCGAACGTCACCGCGGTGTCGAAGTCGTCGGTGCTCCACGTCCGACGAGCCGTAGAGCCGGACGATCCAGGGCGCCAGCGCGACGGCCAGCGCGGTGATGACGAGCAGCACCGACCCGGTCGCCGTGATCAGCCGCTGCGCGTACGCCGTGCCCTCGTCGCCGTCGTCGCGCATGTGCTTGACGAGCTGGGGGATGAAGACGGCGTTGAGGGCGCCGCCCACCAGCAGGATGTAGACGATGTTCGGCACCGTGTTGGCGACGGTGAAGGTGTCGGCGAACACCCCGGTGCCGATCGCCGCGATGAGCATCGTGTTGCGGACCATGCCGGTGACGCGCGAGACGATCGTGCCGCCGGCCATCGACCCGGTGGCCCGCATCAGCTGGCGGTCGGCGGCGCTCACGGGGACGCTCCCTCGGCGGGGGCGTCCCGGCCGCGGTCCCGGCCCTGCGACTGGCGGGCCCGCTTCACGATGCGCAGCACGGTCGCGACGAACAGCAGCGCGAGCAGCCCGCCCATCAGGTAGCCGGCGACCGTGCCGATCGCCCGCACCTGGACGTCGAACGCCTCGGGTGGCCCGTACGGCACGCCTTCGGGGGTGAGCAGCTGCGCCCGCACGGCGACCTTGCCGCTGGCGGCCGCCTCCGCCTCGACGGCGACCGAGGCGCTGCGGCCGGCCTCGACGCGGATCTCGCCGGGGTCGGTCAGCGCGAGCCGCACCGAGGGGGTCGCGGTCAGCGCGAGCCGCACGGTGACGGGCTGGTCGAGGGTGTTGGACACGGTGATCGGGATCTTGCCGCTCTGGCCGGCCAAGGTCACCGACCCGGGCTCCAGGATCGAGACCCCGCGCGACGCCCGCTCGATCGAGACCCGGGTGGCCTTGGCGTACGCGGCGCCCGCGGCGGGCTCGGCGCGCCAGGCGGTGGACTGGCCCCGCAGCAGCGCGGCCGTGGCCGCGTCGGATCGGGGGCCGGGCCGCTCCAGGATGGCGTCGAGGGCGGCCAGCTGGTCCTGGCCGGCCTGGATGTCGTCGAGCTGGCTGGGCGAGATCTCGGCGTCGGCGGCCGCCGGCGGGTAGAGCGGGCCGCGCCGCGTGATCTCGTCGGAGCCCGCGGGCGCCAGCGCCTGGAGTGCGGTCGGGGCCGTCCACGGCGTCTCCCGCACCGCCCGCAGCAGCTGGGCCGCCCACTCGGCGGTGGGCGCGAACCGGCGCGGCGGGATGAGCACCTGCGGCCGCGGGTCGCTGGGCCGCTCGAGGGTGATGACGAGCGTCTCGGCGAGCAGCCGCTGCCGGGCCGCCACCAGCCCGCCGGGGGCCGAGGCGTCGCGGGCGGAGACGGCGGTGAGCTGCGGGTCGCCGAGCAGGGCCGTGGCCGTTCCCGCGCTCGGGGGCAGCACGGCGACCGCCCCGGGGGTCGCGTTGGTGGGCGCACGCGGCGGGTAGAGCGCGGCGTCGAGCAGCACCGTGCGGGTCCCGGCCCCGGCGATCGCGGCGAGCGCCTCCTCGGGCGCGCCGCCCTCGGGCCAGCCAGGAGCGGCCGGGGTCTCGACCCCCAGGACGAGCTGGCCGAGCGCGGCGCCGCGGGCCGACGCGGCGACCAGGTCGGCGCTCAGCCCGGCGCGGACGACGGCGGCGACGTCGGGGTCGGCGTACGGGACGACGGCGAGCCAGCCCCCCGCGGCCGGCTGCTTGGCCGCCCGGGAGACCGCGGCGATCCAGGCCCGGGCGTCGGGGTCGGCCGGGCGGGTCGTGGTGGTGTCCCCGTCGCGGACCACCGCGCCGGCGGACAGCTCGAAGGCCGCGCCCGAGCAGTTCGGGGTCGACGATCCAGGCGGCCGGGGCGCCCTCGGCGGCCTGGACCAGCCGGGCGAGGCGCCCGCCGGGGGCGAGGCTCTCGGCGAGGGCGTCGGCGCCCTCCGCGGTGAACACCCCCTCCGGGTCGCGCCGGGGCTCGTCGATCAGCGGCCACACGACGGCGAGCGGCGTCGGCGAGGCGCGGGTCCCGGTCGGGCCACCAGGGCACGGTGGTGCGGACGGTCGCCAACCGCCCGCGGTCGCCGCCGACCGTGCCGCGGACCTCGACGGCGATCGGATAGGCGCCGGCCTTGCGGAACGGAAGCCGGGCGGCGGGGACCTCCAACTCGAACGGCGCCTGGGCGCCCTCGGGGAGGCTGTCGGCGACCACCCGCGACGTCCCCGGCACCGCGGAGCCCTCCCGCCTCGCCGGGACGTCGCCCCCGTCGAGGAGGCCCAGCTCCGCCCGGCTGGCCGCCGGGGTCCCGGAGGCGCGCAACTGCACCGTGACGTCGCTGAGCTCGGCGGCCGCGGTGATCCGCCCGGTCAGCCGCAGGGTCCCGTCGTCGGCCAGCACGAGCGGTTCGAGGGAGTCCAGCACCGCGGTGGCGTCCCCCTCGTCGGCGGCCGCCGACCCGCCACCGAGCGGAAGGGCGACCAGCGCCGCGAGCAGGAGCCAGCAGGGCCAGCAGGGCCAGCACGGAGCGGCGCACGACCGCGGGCCCGCGACCCGGGTCCGGCCGCCTCACCCGGGCTCACCCGGCGCCGGCGCCCCGGTCAGCAGCTGCAGGGCCCGCTTGGCCAGCCGGCTCTCGTCGGCGTACGCCAGTCGCCCCGGCAGGTCGGCGAGCGGCACCCAGGCCACCTGCTCGACCTCGCGGTCGGCGGTGGACAGCGCGCCGCCCACCGGATCGAGCAGGAAGTGGTGCACGGTCTTGTGGACGCGGCGGTCCTCGGCGGCGAACCAGAAGTCGACGACGCCGAGCGACTCGGCGACCACGGCCGTGATGCCGGTCTCCTCGGCGACCTCGCGCTCGGCCGCCTGCCGCGGCGTCTCCGCCTCCTCGAGGTGGCCCTTCGGGATCACCCACTCCAGCGCCCCGGTCCGGGCCGAGCGCCGGCCGATCACCAGGGCCAGCGGGCCGCCTGCGGCCTCGCGGTCCACGACGAGGCCGCCCGCCGACACCTCGGCGACGACCGGCCGCCGGCGCGGGGCCCCGGGGTTGTCCACGCGTTGATCGTACGGAAGCGGCGTGCTCGGGCCGCCCGCGGCGGCTGCGTACGCTTCCCCGCGTGCCCCCCTCGCTGTCCGACGCGCAGCGCCGCGCCGTCGGCGAGCTGCTCCGGGTCGCCCCGGTGGCCGACGCCGTGGGCGCGCGGTTCGCCGCGGCCGGCCATCCGCTGGCGCTGGTCGGCGGCTCGGTCCGCGACGCGCTGCTCGGCCGGCTGGGCCACGACCTCGACTTCACCACGTCGGCGACGCCCGAGCAGATCGAGGCGGTGCTCAGCGGCTGGGCCGACGCGGTGTGGGACATCGGCCGGGCCTTCGGCACGATCGGCGCCCGCAAGGGCGGCTACACGATCGAGATCACCACCTACCGCACCGAGTCGTACGAGCCCGGCTCGCGCAAGCCCGCGGTCGCGTACGGCGACACCCTCGAGGGAGACCTGGGGCGCCGCGACTTCACCGTCAACGCGATGGCCGTGGCGCTGCCCGGCACGGTCTTCGTCGATCCGTTCGGCGGCCTCGCGGACCTCGCCGCGGGGGTGCTGCGGACCCCCGGCGCCCCGGAGGACTCCTTCTCCGACGACCCGCTGCGGATGATGCGGGCGGCGCGCTTCGCCGCGCAGCTGGGGTTCGCGGTGGCCCCCGAGGCGCTCACCGCGATCACCGCGATGGCCGACCGGATCGCCATCGTGTCCGCCGAGCGGGTCCGCGACGAGCTCGTGCGGCTGGTCTGCTCGCCGGACCCGCGGGCCGGGCTGGCGATCCTCGTCGAGACCGGCCTGGCCGACCACGTGCTCCCCGAGCTGCCGCGGCTGCGCCTGGAGATCGACGAGCACCACCGCCACAAGGACGTCTACGAGCACACGCTGACCGTCCTCGAGCAGGCGATGGCGCTGGAGGACGGCCCGGAGGGGCCGGTGCCGTCGCCCGACTTCGTGCTGCGCTTCGCCGCGCTCATGCACGACGTCGGCAAGCCGCGCACCCGGCGCTTCGAGCCGGGCGGCGGGGTCTCGTTCCACCACCACGAGGTGGTCGGGGCCAAGATCACCCGCAAGCGGATGCAGGCGCTGCGGTTCTCCACCGACGAGACCGACGCGGTGGTCGAGCTGGTGGCGCTGCACCTGCGCTTCCACGGCTACGGCAGCGGCGAGTGGACCGACGCCGCGGTGCGGCGCTACGTGCGCGACGCCGGCCCGCTGCTCGACCGGCTGCACAAGCTGACCCGCGCCGACTGCACGACGCGCAACCGGCGCAAGGCCGCCGCGCTGGCCGCGACGTACGACCACCTCGAGGAGCGCATCGCGCGGCTGTCGGAGGAGGAGGAGCTCGCCGCGATCCGCCCCGACCTCGACGGCACCGAGATCATGCGGATCCTCGGCATCCCGCCCGGGCCGCTGGTGGGTCGGGCCTACCGGCACCTGCTCGAGCTGCGGCTGGACCGGGGGCCGCTGCCGCCGGAGGAGGCCGAGGCGGAGCTGCGCGCCTGGTACGCCTCGGCTGACGGCGACTGACGCCGCGCCGGCGCCGGCTGCGTGCGGGCGGGCTACGAGTCGGACTCGGGCAGCGGCCCGGGCTCGGGTGCGGCATCGGAGCGGGCCGACCCGCGGCCCAGGGCCCGGCCCAGGGTGAGCGGCCCGGTCGGCGCCGGGAGCGGCGCGGCCGCCCCGGCCGCAGCACCTCGCCGCCGGGACCGCGGACCCACCGGCCGAGTCGCCCGGGATCCTCGGCGAGCACCGGCCCGACGGCGGAGCCGACCACGATCACGAAGGCGGAGCCGACCAGCCAGGAGACCAGGGTCATCGCCACCCCGAAGAAGCCGAACTGCGCCTGGTTGGCCTCCAGGGAGCGCGGCAGCCAGACGGCCGTCGAGAGCGCGTAGAGCGAACGTCCCGCCCGCGATCGCCGCCGCCGGCGCGACGAGCACCCGCCACCGCACCTGGCCGTAGAGCAGGACGTACTGCGACCACCACCACAGCCCGAACGAACCGGCGAGCCCCAGCACCACGGTCACCCGGTCGGCGACGTCGCCGTCGAGCAGCCAGCGGACCCCGCTGATCATCAGCAGGTAGCCCACGGCGCCGCCGATCCAGGCCAGCCCGCGCACCTGCTTGATGCCGCGGGACGGCGGCCGCCGCCAGGTGCGCAGGAACACCCGCTGCAGCGCGGTGGCGAAGGTCGTCGCGTAGAAGACCAGCAGCAGCAGGCCGAAGAACCCGGTGGCCGAGCGGAAGGCCTCGGCCGTGACCAGGGACTCCGAGACGACGTCGGCCGAGGTCCCCGACAGCGACAGGCGGTCCCGGATCCCCTCGCGCATCCCCTGCGAGACCGCAGGGGGGGCCAACGCGTTCACGGCCAGGAGGAGGGGGAAGAGCGCCACGAAGGCCTTGGCGGCGAGCGCGACCGCGCGGTCGATGAACTCCAGCTCGACCAGCCGGGCCCACAGCCGGCCGAGCACCGAGTCGGCGGCCCGCTCGACCCACGGCTCCAGCCGGGTGCGCGCCGTCGTCAGCGGGCCGGGGGCGGGGGCGGGGGCGCTCACGGGGGCATCGTGCCGCATGGCCGCAGGGCGCGGCCCGCCCCCTATCGCGGGGTCCGATTCAGCGGCGTCGTACGCGAGAACCACAGCCCGATCACCACGTAGACGACGGCCACGCCCAGGGGCAGCGCCGCCGTCGCGCCGTTGGCCGGGAGCACCACGGCGCCGAGCAGCGCGGCGCCCACCAGCGCGGTGTTGAACAGCACGTCGTACACGGCGAAGACCCGGCCGAGCATCGAGTCGTCGCAGACCTCCTGCAGCGTGCTGTCGGTGACGATCTTGGCCGCCTGGGTGGCCAGGCCGATGGCGGCGCCCGCCGCGATCAGCGCGGGCTGCTCCAGCCTGGTCAGCAGCAGCGCCGCGGCGGCCGCGGCCAGCAGGCAGGCGGCCATCACCCAGCCGCGGCGGCCGATGCGGCGGACCGCGGGAGGCGTGAGGACGGCGGCGCTCAGCGCCCCGAGCCCGGTGGCGAAGGCCGCCAGCCCGAGCCCGGACAGCCCGGCGTCGACATCCGCCGCGTCGTGGAAGTAGGTCCGCAGCAGCAGCAGGGCCTGCACGGTCACCAGGCCGTACACCACCCGCAGCGTGGCCATCAGGATGAACGCGTCCACCGCCGGGCGTCGGGCGGCGACGTGGCGCAGCCCGGCGATCAGGCCGCGCAGGACGTCGCCCAAGGCGTCGCGCACCCGCACGAGCACCGGCTCGTGCGGCCCGAGATCGGGGCGGGGGATCCGGCGTGCGGCCTGGCTGGCCAGCAGGTACAGCGTCGCGGCGAGCAGCAGCACCGCCCCCGCCGCGGGGTCGCCGTCGCCGAGGGCCAGCCGCAGGGCGAGGGCGAGCCCGCCGCCCACCACCAGCGCGAAGGTGCCCAGGGTCGGGGCGAACGCGTTCGCGGTGACCAGCTGGTGTCCGGGCACCGTCGAGGGCAAGGCGGCCGACAGCGCGGTCAGGACGAATCGGTTGACCGCGATGATGACCAGGGCCGCCAGCCCGAGCCGCCAGCCGGAGACGCTGGCCGCCAGGACCGCGGCGACCCCGATCGCGAGCACCGCGCGCACGACGTTGGCCAGCACGAGCGTCTGCCGACGGCTCCACCGGTCGATGAAGACGCCGACGAAGGGCCCGAGCAGCGAGTACGGCAGCAGCAGGATCGCGAACGAGGCGGCGACGGCGCCCGGGGTGGACTGCCGCTCGGGAGAGAAGAGCACGAACGACGCGAGCCCCGTCTGCAGGGCGCCGTCGCCGGCCTGCCCGAGCAGCCGGGTGCCCAGCAGCCGGCGGAAGTTCGGGACCCGGGTGATCTCGACGAGCTCGCGGGCGCTGGCGCGGCCCGCGTGCCCGGAGTCGTGGTGCCCCGGGTCGGGTTGTCCGGAATCGGGCCGGCCTGACTCCTCGGGGCCGACCATGGCCGCACCCTACGGTGCGGCTGCGACCGCGGCTCGCGGCCCGCCCCCGAGGGGGCGGGCCGCGAGGAGGTCGGGACTCAGAGGGCCCGGGTCACCACCGAGCCGGTGCTGCCAGGGGGGCCGAAGACGCCGCTGGTGGCGTACAGCGTGCCCCCGCGGATCTCGACGGCGCCTGGGGTGGCCAGCGGGATGCGGTCGACGACCGCGCCGGCCTCGATGACGGCGATCGAGCCGCCGAACAGCTCGGCGACGTAGATCGTGCCGTCGGGCGCCACGGCGAGGTCGACCGCGCCGTGCAGGCCGGAGGCGATGCGGGTGACCGCGTGGGTCTGCCGGTCGACCACGAACACGCCGCCATCGGCCTCGGGGAATCCCGGCAGCGAGCTGACGTAGTAGTCGCCGTCGGGGCCGATCTCCACGTCGGTGGGCACCGGGTGGCCGGAGTACTCCTCACCGATGCAGGCATCGAGCGCGTCGGCGGGGATGGGGTCCATGCCCGCCTGCTCCAGGCCCGCGTTGATCTGCCCGATCAGCCCGGCGACCGCCTCGGCCGTCAGCTCCTGCACCACCGGCGGCAGCAAGGTGATGAGCTGCACGTTGCGCCCGTTCGCCGACACCCGCAGCAGGTCGTTGCCGCCCGCGTCCGCGACCACCCGCGTGCCGTCGGCCTCGATGGCCACGGCGTACGGGTTGGGGTTGACGTCGCCCGGCTGCGCCAGCGGGCCGATGATCGGCTCCAGCGGGGCGGCCGCCGCGGCGCAGGCCGCGGAGGGGTCGAGGACCCCGTAGAGCACGCCGCCGTCGGGGTTGTTGGTCGACCTCGAAGGCGCGGATGTCCGCCGACTTGCCGCCCCGCAGGGAGTTGAGCGTCGCCACCGGCGAGCCGCCGAACTCGGGCGGCGCCGGACTGGGTGTAGACGACGTTGCCGCGGCCGGTGGCGTCGACCCCGCCGCCGATCGGGCCGCTGACCAGGGTCGCCGGCTCCGCGCCCGGCCGGATGACGGTCAGCGCCCCGCCGAACAGCTCGGCGACGTAGATCGAGCCCTCGTCGCCCACGGCCAGACCGAGCGGTCCGGCGAAGCCGTCGGCGACCTGGGTCCAGCCGTCGGCGGCGCCTGCGGGGATTGCGGTGGCGCCGACGACCGCCGCGGCGACGGCCGCGCTGACGATGGTGCGTGTTCGAACACCCTTCATGGTGCCCCCTTGCGCGTGTGCGCCCGCCCCGAGTGGCGGGCGTGTGGGAACCAAGGTGAGCCTTGCCTGGGCCTACGTGGAGGGCGTATCCGCTATGTCGGCTCCGGGCTGTTCGCCCCGCAAACAGGCCAAGACCCCCGCCCTGTGGGGGTACGGGGGTCTTGGGTGGATTGCGGGTGGTTCAGGTGGAGCTCAGCGGTCGACCGTGCCGTGACCTATGCTGGCCCGGTCGACGCTTCGCTCGCTCCGGCAGGGCCCTCGTGCCTCGGGCCCCTACGCTCTGCCGGGCAGCTCAGCGGTCGACCGTGCCCGGCGATGAACTGCTCGACCTTGTCCTTGCACGTCGAGTCGTCGTACTGCTCCGGCGGCGACTTCATGAAGTACGACGAGGCCGACAGCAGCGGGCCGCCGATGCCGCGGTCCTTGGCGATCTTCGCGGCGCGGATCGCGTCGATGATGATGCCGGCCGAGTTCGGGGAGTCCCAGACCTCGAGCTTGTACTCCAGCGACAGCGGCACATCGCCGAAGTTGCGGCCCTCGAGGCGCACGAACGCCCACTTGCGGTCGTCCAGCCAGGCGACGTAGTCGCTCGGGCCGATGTGCACGTTGCGGGCCGCGATCGGGTCGCGCAGCTGCGAGGTGACCGACTGGGTCTTGGAGATCTTCTTGGACTCGAGGCGCTCGCGCTCGAGCATGTTCATGAAGTCCATGTTGCCGCCGACGTTCAGCTGGTACGTGCGGTCGACGGTGACGCCGCGGTCCTCGAACAGCTTGGCGAGCACGCGGTGGGTGATGGTGGCGCCGATCTGCGACTTGATGTCGTCGCCGACGATCGGCACGCCGGCCTCGGTGAACTTGTCGGCCCACTCCTTGGTGCCGGCGATGAAGACCGGCAGCGCGTTGACGAACGCGACCTTGGCGTCGATGGCGCACTGCGCGTAGAACTTCGCGGCCTCCTCCGAGCCCACCGGCAGGTAGCAGACGAGGACGTCGACCTTGGCGTCCTTGAGCGCCCGCACGACGTCGACCGGCTCCTCGTCGGACTCGGTGACCATCTCGCGGTAGTACTTGCCGAGGCCGTCGAGGGTGTGGCCGCGCTGCACCAGGACGCCGGTCGGCGGCACGTCGCAGAACTGGATCGTGTTGTTCTCCGACGCCGTGATGGCGTGGGCGAGGTCCTGGCCGACCTTCTTGGCGTCGACGTCGAACGCGGCGACGAACTGCACGTCGCCGACGTGGTACGGCCCGAACTGCACGTGCATCAGGCCGGGGACGCGCCCGGCGGGGTCGGCGTCCTTGTAGTACTCCACGCCCTGCACGAGCGAGGCCGCGCAGTTGCCGACGCCGACGATGGCGACGCGCACGGGATTCTGGGTGCCCATCCGTCACTCCTTGATCTCTGCGGCGGACGGGACGTCACGCCGGGGTTGGCCCTGAGGGGCGTTTGTGGGGCCGGGGGTGGTGGAGCCGGGGTCGGGCGGCCGGCCAGCCGCTCGTCGGCGATGAGCTCGTTCAGCCAGCGCACCTCGCGCTCGACGCCCTCGAGGCCGTGGCGCTGCAGCTCGAGGGTGTAGGCGTCCAGGCGCTCGCGGCGGCTGGCGTGGGTGGTGCGCAGGGTGTCGAGGCGCTCCTCGAGCCGGCTGCGCCGGCCCTCCAGGATCCGCAGCCGGACCTCGGAGTCGGTCTGGGCGAACAACGCGAAGTGGACGCCGAAGTTCTCGTCCTCCCACGCCGCCGGGCCGGCCTCGCCGAGCAGGTCGGCCAGGCGCTCCTTGCCGTCGGCGGTGAGCTGGTAGACGATCCGCGCCCGCTTGCCGCCGAGCGGCGCGCCCTCGGTCGGGGTCTCGGTGATGTAGCCGCGGGCGACGAGGTCGCGCAGCGCGGGGTACAGCGAGCCGTACGACAGCGCCCGGAACGGGCCGAGCACCGCGTGCAGCCGCTTGCGCAGCTCGTAGCCGTGCATCGGCGACTCCTGGAGCAGGCCGAGGACGGCCAGCTCCAGCACGCCGCTGCGCTTGGCCATCGGTGCTCCTCAGCCGTGGACGGTGCCGTCGGGCCGTCTGGATATATCGAGACGATACATCGAATGAGTCGAAGGTATGTCCTCCGGCCATCTCTGCGCAACCTGCAGTTCAGCCGCGGGTCCACCGGCCCTCGCCGGGCCCTCCGGGCCCGCGGCGGGCGTCCGGCGCGCTGCCGCGGCCGATCGCGTTGCGTACATTGGCGCGGGTGTGGAGCAAGCGCGCCGCCGTCGACTACGGCCTTCAGCGCCGGGCGACGCTGGCCGCGCTGTTCCGCGGACTGGCCACCGCCACCGACGTCTGCGACGCCGACCCGTACCTCCTGCGGGCCGCCAAGCACCACGGCGAGCCGACCGCCCGCGACTGCCCGGTCTGCCGCCGCGAGCCGATGGTCGAGCTGAGCTACACCTTCGGCGACGAGCTGGGCGAGTACTCCGGCCGGATCAAGGGCCCGCGCGAGCTCGACGCCATGCAGCGCGAGCACGGCGAGTTCACCGTCTACGTGGTCGAGGTCTGCCGGGGCTGCGGGTGGAACCACTTGATCGGCTCGTACGTCTTAGGCGACGGCGTGCCCCGCGAGCGGCCGCGCCGTCGGCGCGCGTCACACTGAGCGGCCAGCCGGCGCGAGCCGAGCACCCGCCGACGACCTGCCCCCGAGCGTGAGGAACCGCGTGAGGATCGACTACCCGCGTGCCGGCAAGACCGGCGTGCGGCGGCTGCTGGCCCTCGTGGCGGCAGTGGCTGGCGATCGGGTTCGGCGGGCTCGTCACCGGCGTCGTGCTGGCGGTCGCCGGCTTCGCCGCGGCGTACGCCTTGGTCGAGATCCCCTCGGTGAACGAGACCGCGCGGGCGCAGACCACGGTGCTGTACTACGCCGACGGCGAGACCGAGCTCGGCCGGCTGGGCACCGCCAACCGCACCAGCGTGGCCATCGGCGCCGTGCCCGACCACGTGCAGAAGGCCGTGCTGTCGGCCGAGGACCGCGACTTCTACGAGCACGGCGGCTTCGACCCGCTGGGCATCGCGCGGGCGGCCTGGAACAACCTGCGCGGCGGCGCCACCCAGGGCGGCTCGACCATCACCCAGCAGCTGGCGAAGAACCTCTACCTCACCCAGGAGCGCACCTTCGACCGCAAGGCGCGCGAGCTGGTGCTGTCGATGAAGCTCGAGAACACCCTGAGCAAGGACCAGATCCTCGAGGACTACCTCAACACCATCTACTTCGGCCGCGGCGCCTACGGCATCCAGGCCGCGTCGCAGGCGTACTTCGCCAAGGACGTCGGCCAGCTCACCGTGGCCGAGGGCGCCGTGCTGGCCTCGATCATCCGCTCCCCCGGCGGCTACGCCCCCGAGGACCAGCTGGAGCGGTTGCAGGGCCGCTGGGTGTACGTCCTCGACGGCATGGTGGAGAAGGGCTGGCTCGCCCAGGCCGAGCGCGACGCCCAGCAGTTCCCGGCCGATCGCCGAGCGCCGCCCGGCGGTCAAGCTCGCCGGACCGACCGGCTACCTGGTCGAGACGGCGCGCCGCGAGCTCGACCGGCTCGGCTACGACGAGGACCGGCTCAGCGAGGGCGGGCTGCGGGTCACCACGACCTTCGACGCCGAGCTGCAGGCCGCGGCCGTCAAGGCGGTCGCCGACGAGCGTCCGACCAAGAAGGCCGAGGGCGTGCGGGTCGGGCTGGTGGCCGTCGAGCCCGGCACCGGCTACGTCCGCGCGATCTTCGGCGGCGACGACTACCAGGCCCGGCAGTTCAACGACGCCACCCAGTCGGCGCCGCAGGCCGGCTCGACCTTCAAGCCGTTCGCGCTCGCCGCCGGGCTGGAGTCCGGCATCGAGCTGAACTCGCGCTGGGACGGCCGCAGCCCGCGCACCTTCGAGGTGGAGGGCCGCGAGCCGTACAAGGTCACCAACTTCGACGACGTCTCATACGGCAGCATCACGCTGCTCAAGGCGACGGCGAACTCCGTCAACACCGCCTACGTCGACCTCGGCCTCGAGGTCGGCGGCGACGCGGTCGTGGACTCCGCCCGCCGCGCCGGCATCCCCGACCGGGTCGAGATCGACCCGGGGCCGGCGGTGGTGCTCGGCACCGCGTCGGTGACCGCCTACCAGATGGCCGGGGCCTACGCGACGTTCGCCAACGACGGCGAGCAGGTGCGCCAACACCACCATCCTGGCGGTGAAGTCGCCGGCGGGCGGCACGCTCTACAAGGCCAAGCCGAAGGGCGAGGAGGCGTTCACGCCCGAGGTCGCCGCGGGCGTGACCAAGGCGCTCGAGGGCGTCGTGACCAACGGCTCCGGCTTCGAGGCCAAGAAGCTCGGCCGTCCGAGCGCGGGCAAGACCGGCACCTCGCAGGAGAACAAGTCGGCGTGGTACGTCGGCTACACCGCGCAGCTGGCGGTGGCGGTCGACCTGTTCAAGACCAACGACGCCGGCGAGCTGCAGTCGCTCAAGGGCGTGGCCGGGCTGTCCACCGTCACCGGCGGGTCCTACCCGGCGCGGATCTGGACCGCCTTCATGACCGACGCCCTCGAAGGCGAGGAGGTGCTGCCGCTGCCCGGCGCCACCGCCTCGCCGTCGCCCACGGCCACCCGCACCGCGAGGCCGAGCCCCACGCCCAGCGAGACCCCGACCGCCACCGAGAGCGCCTCGCCCACCCCCACCCCGTCGGCCAGCGAGCCCGAGGTCCCCGACCCCGACCCCGACCCCGCCCGCGAGCAGCCCGCCGCCGACACCCCCGGTCACGCCTCCCGCCTCGGCCCCAGCGCCCGCGGTCGCGTCGGACGCCGCCGCGCCGCCTTCGCCCTAGCCGCCCGGCGCTGCACCCGCGAACGCGGGCGGCCGGGCATGATCGGGCCGTGCCGCCCGTCCCCGACACCGCGCCGCGGGCCGTCGACCACCGCCGCGACTCCGCCGGCGTCGTGCTGCCGTCACGCGACGACGCCATGGTCGCGGCGGCGAGCGAGCGCGTCGGCGGCCAGGCCGGCACGCGGGTGGCCGGCGCCACCGGGTGGTGGTCGCCCGTGCGCGTGGTGGCCCTCCTGGCCGTGCTGGGGGCACTCGCCGCGCTGCTCGTCCAGGCCCCGTGCCGCTCGGCCGACTGGTCGTCCGGCGTCTACACCTACGGGTGCTACTCGGACATCTCGGCGCTGTACTTCGCCCGCGGCCTCGACGTCGACCCGAACCCGTTCACCCCCTCGGGCGACCGCCCGGTGGAGTACCCCCCGCTGACCGCGGCGTTCATCGGCGTGGTGGCGGCCGTCGTGCATGCAACGGTGGCGGACGACCCGACAGAGCGGCTGCGCCGCTTCGCGGATCTGTCGATGCTCTTGCTGCTGGCCTGCTGGGTGCTGCTCACCGTGCTCACGGCGCGCTTCGCCCGGGACCGGCCGTGGGACGCGGCGATGGTCGCGGTCGCGCCGGGGATCATCGCGGCCGGGCTGGTCAACTGGGACCTGTTCGCCGCGCTCTTCCCGACCGCCGCGATCCTGGCGTGGCGGCGCGATCGGACGCTGCTGGCCGGCGTGCTGCTCGGGCTCGGCGGGGCCGCGAAGTTCTACCCGCTCTTGATCCTGCTTCCCGTCGTGCTGGTGGCCTGGCGCGAGGGCCGGCTCGGGGCCGGCGTCCGCTCGGTTCTGGCGGCCCTGGCCGCCTTCGCCGCGGTGAACCTCCCGGCGGCGCTGTGGGCGCCCGAGCAGTGGCGGGAGTTCTTCGTCCTGTCGCAGGAGCGCGGGGTGGGGTACGGCTCGGCCTGGTACCTGCCGTTCGAGCGCGGCTGGTGGGACCCCACCGCGACGCTGAACTGGCTGGGGCCGGCGCTTCTGGCGGCCGCGTGCGCTCGGGATCGCGTGGCTGGCCTGGCGGGCGCCGCGTCCGGTGGGTCCGCGGCTGCTGGCCCAGCTGGCGTTCCTCGTGGTGCTGGCGTTCTGCCTGACCAACAAGGTCTACAGCCCGCAGTACGTCGTCTGGCTGGCCGCGCTCTACCCACTGGCGTACCCGCGGTGGGGCCCGTTCCTGATCTGGCAGGCCGCCGAGGTGCTGTACACGCGGGCCATCTGGCTGCACCTGCTCGGGGTCACCGACCCGGAGCTCGCGATCCCGGCCTGGCCGCACTCGTGGGCCACCGTGATCCGGCTGGCCGCCCAGGTGTGGGTCGGCTGGCTGGTGGCCCGCGAAGTCCTCCGCGGCGGACCGGACCCCGCCGGGGGGCTAGAGGCCGAGCACCTCGTCGAAGCGGGCCGTGGTCATCCGGACGTCGACGGCGAGCCGGTCGCCGATCGCGGGCGGGGCCACGTCGACGGGTAGCAGCAGCATCGAGCACTGCATGTGCGGCGGCTCGGCGAACCAGCGCTGCTTGCCGGCGACGTGGAACGGCGACAGCGACCGCCCGGCCGCCTCCAGCGCCCCCGTGCCCGCGGCGACGGCGCGCTGCCGCGCGGAGGCCGCCGCCGTCGGGGCCGACAGGGCGACGCCGTGGGCGGTGCCCCCCGCGACGACCAGCAGCCAGCCGGCGCGCGCGGCCCGCCGCTGGCGGTAGCCGTACCGGTCGCCGCGGCGCAGCCGGTGGACGTCGAGCACGGTGCCGGTGGGGCGCAGCGCGCCGCGGTCGCCCAGCCACAGCCGGGTGCCGACCCGGGAGACGACCTGGGCGCTGGGGGCCAGCCGGGCCGCCTGGCCGACCTCGGCGGCGGTGAGGTGCGAGACCCAGAGCCGGCGCAGCGGCAGCCGGGCGTCCTCGGCCGCCTCCAGCCAGGCCTTGACCTCCGCGAGCCGGGACCTCGTCGGCAGGTCGAGCGGCAGGTGCAGGGCGAGGCCCTCAGCCGAGGTCCCCGGCGGCGGCGAGCCGCTCGGGCTCGATCCCGTGCCGGCGCATCGAGGTGAGGCCCTCGACGACGTGCCGCACGCCGCGCTCGCCCAGCGCCCGGGCGGCCTCCGGGCTGGAGGCGGTGAGCACGAGCGCGGGGTCGTCGGCCGGATCCGGTGACACCCCGGGGATCCACGGGCGTCAGCACGAGCACGTCGCCCGCCGAAGCCGCCGGCGCGCACCTCGGCCACCTCGTGCGGCAGCCCGACGGCGACCGTCGCCGCGCCGAGCCGCTGCGCCTCGGCCCCGAGCAGCGGCCAGCCCGAGCCCGTACCCGTTGCCCTTGGCGACCGGGGCGAGCGCCGTCCCGGCCGCGGCGAGCTCGTCGCGCACGGAGTCCTGCCATGCGCGCCAGCGCGGGCCGTCGACGTGCAGCGCGAACGACATCGCCGTCCCCTCCCCGCGCCTACCGGCGCCCGACGTACCAGCGGAAGCCGCGGTACAGCAGCGGGTTGATCGGGAAGTCCCACTCGCCGAGGTACTCGACGGCCTCGCCGCCGGTGCCCAGCTTGAACTGGATCAGCCCGAACAGGTGGTCGTCGGGGTCGAGGGTGTCGGAGATCCCGCGCAGGTCGTACACCGACGCGCCCGCGGCGTGGGCGTCGCAGAGCATCCGCCACTGGATCGCGTTGCTCGGGCCGCACCTCGCGCTTGACGTCGGCGGAGGCGCCGTAGGAGTACCAGACGTGCGCCCCGACCCGGACCCAGGTGGTGGCCGCGACGACCTCGCCCTCGTGGCGGGCGAGGTAGAGCCGGATCCGGTCGGGGTCCTCGGCCGACAGCGCCGTCCACATCCGCTGGAAGTACGCCAGCGGCCGCGGGCGTGAAGTGGTCGCGGCGGGCGGTGACGACGTACACCCCGTGGAAGGCGGCCAGGTCGTCGTACCCGCCCTGGACCACCTCGACGCCGGCCTTCTCGGCCTTGCGCACGTTGCGCCGCCACAGCTGGTTGAAGCCGGCGAAGACCTCGTCGAGCGAGCGGCCGGCCAGCGGCACCTGGAAGACGTAGCGCGGCTGCACGTCGCCGAAGCCGGCCCCCTCGGCCTGGTCCTGCCGCCAGCCGAGGCCGCGCAGCGCGTCGGCCAGCGCGATCGCGCGCCGGGTCGCTGGCGTCGGGCGGCAGGTCGCCGAGCCGGGTGGCGCCGCCGCCGGCGATGGCCGCCTTGATGGTGTCGGCCGACCAGCGGCGGGTGACGAGCTGCGGGCCCATCTTGACCGCGAACGCCTGCTGCCCCTTGAGCGCGGCGACCATCGGGCGTGAGCAGGTCGGCGGGGTCGTACGCGGCCCAGTCGACGACCGGGCCCTCGGGGAGGTACGCGAGGTAGCGCGGCGCCCGCGGCACCTGGCGGAGCAGCGCCAGCCCGGCGCCCACCAGCCGCGGCCCGTCGAACCAGCCCAGCGAGACCGACCCCCACTCGGCCTTGACCGCGGCCCACGAGGGGCACTGCAGGAACGACGCCGACGGCTGCTCGCGCAGGAAGGCCAGGTGCTCCGGCGCGGTGATCGGTCGGACGTCCAGCGGCACGCCCGCGAGCCTAGGCCCCGCGGCGCGCTAGCGGTGCTCAAGGGTGAGGTCGACGACCAGCGGCGCGTGGTCGCTGGGCCCGGCGCCCTTGCGGGCCTCGCGGTCGACCCAGGTGTCGGTGGTGGCGGCGGCGAAGGCCGCGTTGGCCAGCACCAGGTCGATGCGCATCCCGCGGCCCTGGTGGAAGGCTCCGCCGCGGTAGTCCCAGTAGGTGTAGGGGTTGCCCTTGCTGATCCGCGGGTGCAGGTCGACCAGGCCCAGCCCGACCAGCCCCTCGATCGCGGCGCGCTCCGGCCCGGTCACGTGCGTGGAGCCCTCGAACGCCGCGCGGTCCCAGACGTCGGCGTCGGTCGGGGCCACGTTGAAGTCGCCGAGCACCGCGTACGGGCGGTCGCCCGCGGCGTCGGCGGCGATCGCCGCGCGCAGCGCCGCCAGCCACTCCAGCTTGTAGGCGTAGTGCGGGTGGTCGGGCTCGCGGCCGTTGGGGACGTACACGCTGGTCACGCAGACCGGGCCGCAGACGGCGGTCAGGGCGCGCGGCCTCGACCAGGTCGTCGTACGCCGGCTGGCCGTCGAAGCCGGCGCGCACGTCGGTGAGGCCCACCCGCGAGAGCACGGCGACGCCGTTCCAGCGGCCCTGGCCGCAGTGCGCGACCTCGTACCCGAGGCCGGCCACCGCCTCGGCCGGGAAGGCCTCCTGGGCGACCTTGGTCTCCTGCAGGCACACGACGTCCGGGGCGGCCTCCTCCAGCCACTGCACGAGGCGGGGGACGCGGGCGGTGACCGAGTTGACGTTCCAGGTGGCGACGCGCATCCGCCCATGATCCCCCGCGGCGCGGCGGTCCCCAACCCCGCGTGGCCGGCCCGCCTGTGGACGGCGATTTCCGTACCGTCGGCCCCCGCCGGTAGCCTTGCCTCCGTCGCCGCAGGTCAGGCCCGTCCGGGTCGGTCCCGCGGCGCGACGCAGTAGCCCTCCTGCCACGGAGAGACCGTGGCCGTTAGTCCAGAGGAGGTGGGTTCACGCATGCGTCGTTACGAGATGATGGTCATCCTCGACCCCGAGCTTGAGGAGCGCACCGTCGCCCCCAGCCTCGACCAGTTCCTGGGCGTCGTCCGCCAGGGCGGCGGGTCGGTGGAGAAGGTCGACATCTGGGGCCGTCGCAAGTTGGCCTACGAGATCGCCAAGAAGTCCGAGGGCATCTACGCCGTCGTCGACATGGTCTGCACGCCCGAGCTGGTCAAGGAGCTCGACCGCCAGCTGAACCTCAACGAGGCGGTCCTGCGCACCAAGGTCATTCGTCCGGATCTCCGGTAAAGGAGCCCCACCCATGGCGCAAGGCGACATCACGGTCACCGTGGTCGGCAACCTCACCAACGACCCCGAGCTGCGGTTCACCCCCAGCGGCGCGGCGGTCGCGTCCTTCACGGTCGCCTCGAGCACCCGCGTGCTCGACAAGCAGACCAACGAGTGGAAGGACGGCGACACGGTCTTCATGCGCTGCAGCGTGTGGCGGCAGTACGCCGAGAACGTCGCCGAGTCCCTCCAGCGCGGCATGCGCGTGATCGTGTCCGGCCGGCTCAAGCAGCGGTCGTACGAGACCAAGGAGGGCGAGAAGCGCACCGTGGTCGAGCTCGAGGTCGACGACGTCGGCCCGGCCCTGCGCTACGCCACCGCCAAGGTCACCAAGGTCAGCCGCGGTCCCGGCGGCGGCTCCGGCGGCGGCTTCGGGGGCGGCCAGCCGGCCGACGACCCGTGGTCCACCGCCCGCCGCGTCCGCCCCCGGCGGCGGCGGAGACACCTGGGGCAGCCCGTCCACCGACGAGCCTCCCTTCTAACCCACCCACTCGCCCATCCCCGCGGGTCCACCCCGCGGGGGCTTCCACAAGGAGCTCCACATGGCGAAGCCCGTTCTTCGCAAGCCCAAGAAGAAGGCCAACCCCCTCAAGGGGCTGGAGTACGTCGACTACAAGGACACCGCCCTGCTGCGCAAGTTCATCTCCGACCGCGGCAAGATCCGCGCCCGCCGCGTCACCGGTGTCTCGGTGCAGCAGCAGCGCGAGATCGCCAAGGCCGTGAAGAACGCCCGCGAGATGGCGCTGCTCCCCTACACCAGCACGGCTCGCTGAGGAGGCTGACCGCAATGAAGCTCATCCTCACCCAGGAGGTCGCCGGCCTCGGCGGCCCCGGCGAGATCGTCGAGGTCAAGGACGGCTACGGCCGCAACTTCCTGGTGCCCCGCGGTTTCGCGTTCGCGTGGTCCAAGGGCGCCGAGAAGCAGATCGACGGCATCAAGCGGGCGCGCGACGCCCGGGCGATCCGCGACAAGGGCCACGCCGCGGAGGTCAAGGCCCGGGTCGAGGCGCTGCGCGTCACGGTCCCGGCCAAGGCCGGCGAGGCCGGCCGGCTGTTCGGCTCGGTCAGCGCCTCCGACGTCGTCGAGGCGGTCAAGGCCGCCGGCGGCCCGCAGCTCGACAAGCGCTCGGTCACCATCGAGTCCGCCATCAAGACCCTCGGCTCGCACCGGGTGTCGGTGGCCCTGCTCCCCGACGTCACCGCGTCGTTCGCGATCGAGGTCGTCTCGGCCTGATCGCCGCTCCCGGTTTGCGGTGGCAGGAGCGGTAAGAGCACTCTCCCTGCCACCGCAAACCGGCGGTCACCGCACCGCTCCGGTCACCGCCCAGCGGCCCGAGTGCGCCCGCCACCCCAGCAGCGCGCCGCGTACGGCCATGAACCACAGCAGCGCCCACCACAGCGCGTCCAGCCCGCCGCCGTAGGCCAGCACCGCCCAGGCCGCCGGCGCGAACGCCGCCAGCGAGGCCGCCTGCGCGTACGCCAGCCACCGCGCGTCGCCGGCGCCGATGAGCACGCCGTCGAGGGCGAAGACCGGCCCGGCCAGCGGCTGGTGCACCGCGACCACCACGAGCGCCGAGCCGATCAGGGCGGCCACCTCCGGGTCGTCGCCGAACCACGAGCCGTACCAGGGCCGCAGCAGCAGCACCAGGCCGGCGAGCGCGCAGCCGACGCCGAAGCCCCACCAGGTCACCCGCCGGGCCGTCGCGCGCGCCCGGTCGGCGTCCCCCGAGCCGAGGTCGCGGCCGGTGAGCGCCTGCCCGGCGATCGCGAGCGCGTCGAGGGCGAGCGCCAGCAGGTACCAGGTCTGCATGGTCACCTGGTAGGCCGCCAGCTCGGCGTCCCCCAGGCGCGCGGCCACCGCCGCGGCCAGCAGGAAGACCCCGCGCAGCGCCGCGGTGCGGGCCAGCAGCGCGGCGTTGAGCGACAGCGACGAGGCGATGCCGGCCGGCCGCGGGCCGAGCGGGGCGCGCAGCATCCGGGCCTGCCGGGCGACGATCAGCAGGTACGCCGCGGCGGCGCCCCACTGGGCGAGCACGGACGCCCACGCCGACCCGGCGATGCCCCACTCCAGGCCGAGCACGAAGAGCAGGTCGAGGGCGAGGTTCGCGGTGACCGCGACGAGCGTGACCACGAGCGGCGTGCGGGTGTCCTGCAGCCCGCGCAGCAGCCCGGTCGCGGCCAGGGCCAGCAGGACGGCTGGCAGGCCGGCCATCGAGATGCGCCAGGTACGTCTCGGCGTACGGCGCGACCGCCTCGGAGGCGCCGAGCGCCCGCACCAGCCAGCCGGCCGACAGCCAGCCGGCCGACCGCGAGCGCCACGCCCAGCCCGGCCGCCAGCCACATCCCGTCCACGCCGCGGGCCAGCGCGCCGGCGCGGTCGCCCGCGCCCACCAGGCGCGCGCTGACCGCCGTCGTGCCGTACGCGAGGAAGATGCACATGCCGACCGCGGTCGACAGCACCACGGCCGCGGCGCCGAGCCCGGCCAGCGGCGCGGTGCCGAGGGTGGCCACGACGGCGGAGTCGGCGAGCAGGAAGAGCGGCTCGGCGACCAGCGCCCCCAGCGCCGGGATCGCCAGCCGCGCGATCTCGCGGTCCCGGCCGGGCGCGGGCGGGCGGGCGTCGGGCACGCCCCGACCGTACGGCCCCTGCCGTCCGACCCGTGAGACGGCGCCGACGGGTTTGCCGGGTTTCTTGCGCACACACCCCGTGCACGGCATCCGCGCAGGTCAGCGGCTCGGGCCGGCACCCGTCGTGGGCCAGCCCTCCACACGCTGTCCACAGGGTGTGAACACCGCTCCCGCGCCGTCCCCCCAGCTCCGTCCACAGGCTGCCCACAGGGCCTGCTTGGCCCTGTCGGACCCGGGGGGTAGACACACCCCCGTGACGGTCGCCGAGTTCCCGCTCTCCGGGATGTCGCCCCCCGACGAGCCCGGTGGCCTGGATCGCGGTTCCGACCGCAACCCCGACCGCACCCCGCCCCAGGACCTCGCCGCCGAGCAGGGCGTCCTCGGCGGCATGCTGCTCAGCAAGGACGCCATCGCCGACGTCGTCGAGGTGGTCCGCGGCGCCGACTTCTACAAGCCGGCCCACCAGACCATCTACGACACCATCCTCGACCTGTACGGCCGCGGCGAGCCGGCCGACGCCCTCACCGTCGCCGCCGACCTGACCCGGCAGGGCGAGATCGCGCGGATCGGCGGCCCGGCCTACCTGCACACGCTGATCTCGATGGTGCCGACGGCGGCCAACGCCGGCTACTACGCCGAGATCGTGCGCGAGCGCGCCATCCTGCGCCGGCTGGTCGAGGCCGGCACCCGCATCGTCCAGCTCGGCTACTCCGCCGACGGCGCCGAGGTCGACGCGGTCGTCGACCGGGCCCAGGCCGAGGTCTACGCCGTCACCGAGCGGCGCACCAGCGAGGACTACATCGCCCTCGGCGACGTCATGCCCGGCACCCTCGACGAGATCGAGGCGATCTCCAACCGCTCCGGCGAGCTGGTCGGCGTGCCCACCGGCTTCGGCGACCTCGACGGCCTGCTGCACGGCCTGCACCCCGGCCAGATGATCGTCGTGGCCGCGCAGGCCGGCCACGGGCAAGTGCCTGGCCGCCGGCACTCTGATCACCGAGGCTCGCACCGGTGAGAGGTTGACGATCGCTGAGTTCGTGCGCCGCGGACAGGCGGGCGAGGACCTGCGGGTCCACACGCTCGGCGGCGACTGGCGGCTCAGCCCGGTGGCCCCCAGCGACTTCATCGACAACGGGATCCGCGAGGTCCTCACGGTGCGGCTGCGCAGCGGCCGCCAGCTCACCGCGACGCCCAACCACCCGCTGCTGACGGTCGACGGCTGGGCGCCGATCGACACCCTGGCGGTCGGATCGCGCGTGGCCGTTCCCCGCCGACTGCACATCAACGCTGGTTCCACGCCGTACGCCCCTGGCCCGTCCGAGCACCCGGACTCCCTGGTGGCCCTCGTCGGGCTGCTGCTGGGCGACGGCAACCTCACCAACGCCTCGCCTGTGCTGTCGGTGAGCGACCCGAGATCGCCGCGGATGCCGCGCGCTGGGCCGAGGAGTTCGGCGTCCGTGCGATCCCCACCGCCGAGCGGCGTGCTCGCGACCAGCCCCGTGCCCCCTGCGCGAACCCTGTCCAGCGGGCTGGAGAGCGAGGCCACCGGCACCCCTCGGCGGTGCGATTCAGCACGCCTCGAGGCCAGGCCAACCCGCTGACCGAGGCGCTGCGCGACCTGGGGTTGATGGGTCTGGGTAGCCACACCAAGCACATCCCGGCCGCGTTCTTCGCCCTCCCAGACCGTCAGGTCGCGTTGCTCCTCGGTCGCCTGCTGGCCACCGACGGGTGGGCGCACGCTGGACAGGTCCGTCGCCGGCCGGGCAATTCCCCCCGCCCCCGCGCCGAGATCGGCTACTGCTCGGTGTCCGAGCAGCTCGCCCGCGACGTTCAGCACCTCATGCTGCGCCTCGGGGTGCAGGCCACTCTCCGGCGCCGCACGGTGGCCTACCGGGGAGAGCGGCGTCCCGCATTCGAGGTCGCGGTGCATCGCGCCGACGACGTCGAGCGACTGGCCCTGGCCGTCTACGTGCCAGGCAAGGACGCGGCGTTCCGGCGGGTGCTCGCCGCTGCCAGGGGCCGGGGCCGCCGGGTCGCTGTGCGCGATTCGATCCCCGGGCAGGTGTGGGACCGCATCCTCAAGGCCAAGGGCGAGCGGTCGTGGGCCGAGGTCAACCGTGAGGCGGGCCTGCCGGCGACGCACAACTGGCATGGGGCCCAGCGGCAGGATCTGAGCCGGTCCAGGCTGGCGGCCTTGGCAGACGCGCTGGGCGACGACGACCTCTACGCGCTGGCCGTGTCCGACGTGTTCTGGGACGAGATCGTCTCGATCGAGCCAGCGGGCCGCCAGCAGGTGTTCGACCTGACGATCGACGGCACCCACAACTTCGTCGCCGATGACGTCATCGTCCACAACTCGACCCTGGGGCTCGACTTCGCGCGCAGCGCCTCGATCAAGCACGGGCTGACCTCGGCGGTCTTCTCCCTGGAGATGAGCCGCAACGAGATCACCATGCGCCTGCTGTCGGCCGAGGCCAAGGTCGCGCTGCACCACATGCGCGCCGGCACGATGGGCGACGACGACTGGACGCGGCTGGCCCGCACGATGGGCCGGGTGAGCAGCGCGCCGCTGTTCATCGACGACAGCCCCAACATGTCGATGATGGAGATCCGGGCCAAGTGCCGCCGGCTCAAGCAGCGCCACGACCTCAAGCTGGTGATCGTCGACTACCTGCAGCTGATGACCAGCGGCAAGCGGGTCGAGAGCCGCCAGCAGGAGGTCTCGGAGTTCAGCCGCTCGCTCAAGCTGCTGGCCAAGGAGCTCGAGGTCCCGGTGGTGGCGATCAGCCAGCTGAACCGCGGCCCCGAGCAGCGCACCGACAAGAAGCCGATGATGAGCGACCTGCGCGAGTCCGGCGCCATCGAGCAGGACGCCGACATCGTCATGCTCCTGCACCGCGAGGACCAGTACGAGCGCGAGTCCCCGCGCGCCGGCGAGGCCGACATCATCGTGGCCAAGCACCGCAACGGCCCGACGAGCACGGTGACGGTGGCCTTCCAGGGCCACTACTCCCGCTTCGTCGACATGGCCCAGGGCTGAGCCGCCCTCCGCTCGTCCGCCCGTGCGGGGGTGTCTAGCCTGCCTCCCATGCCACCGACCCACGAGCCCACGCGACGGATCGCCGACCTCGAGGTCGGGCCGATCGGCCTGGGCTGCATGCCGATGTCCAACCCCGGGATGCTCGAGCACCGCGACCGCGCCTTGGCGACGATCCACGCCGCCCTCGACGCGGGCTGCACGCTGCTCGACACCTCCGACATCTACGCGCCCTCCGGCGCCGACGTCGGCCACAACGAGCGGTTGGTCGCCGAGGCGCTGCGCACCTGGGGCGGATCGGACGCCGACCGTGCCCGCGTCGTCGTGGCGACCAAGGGCGGGATCACCCGCGTCCCCGGCCCCGACGGCGACAGGTGGGGCCGCGACGGCCGGCCCGCCGCGCTGCGCGCCGCCGCCGAGGCCAGTCTCGAGCGGCTCGGCGCGGACGTGCTCGACCTGTACTACCTGCACCGGGCCGACCCCTCGGTGCCGTACGCCGAGCAGATCGCCGGCCTCGTCGCCGTACGCGAGGCGGGGCTGGCCCGGCGGATCGCGGTCTCCAACGCCGACCTCGCCCAGCTCGATGTCGCGCTCGAGGTGGCCGGCGGGCCGGACGACGGCGGCATCTGCGCCGTGCAGAACGAGCGCTCGCCGCGCTTCCGGGTCGACGACGACGTGGTCGCCCGCTGCGCCGAGCGCGGCATCGCGTACCTGCCCTGGTCGCCCCTGGGCGGCGCGACGCAGGCGCACGAGGTGGGCTCCCGGCACGCGGCCTTCGCGGACGTGGCGCGAGGCGCACGGGGTCAGCCCGCAGCAGGTGGCGCTGGCCTGGCTGCTCGGGCTCTGGGGCCGCAGGTCATCCCGATCCCCGGCTCGACCCGCCCGGAGACCGTGCTCGACTCGCTGGCCGCCGCGACCCTGGTCCTCACGGCGGCCGAGCGCGCGGCGCTCGACGCCACCGGCCCGGCCGACTCCTCGATGTACCCCGACACGACGCCCAAGCCGCCGCTGCGCTGACCTGCGCCCGCACCGAGTGGGCCCGAGGGGGCCGCTCAGCGCCGGGCGTCCCACTCGGAGCGCAGCAGGGCGTAGACCGCCTCGTCGGTCCACTCCCCCTTGATCCACTCGTTCTCGCGCAGCAGCGCCTCGCGGCGCATCCCGAGCTTCTCGCAGACCCGGGCGGACGCGGCGTTGCGCGCGTCCATCCGGGCGCAGATCCGGTGCAGCCCGTAGTGGTCGAAGCCGAGCCCGAGCATCGCCAGGGCCGCCTCGGTCGCGTACCCGCGCGAGGCGTGGTCGGGGTGCACCACCCAGCCCAGCTCGCCCTGCCGGTGCTCGCGGCTGGCCCAGTTCAGCAGGATCTCGCCGACGAGGGCGCCGGTCTCGGCGAGCTCGATCGCGAGCGAGACATCGCTGCGGTCGTCGTCGAGGTGGGTCAGCTCGAGGCGCCGCTCGACGGTCGCCATCACCTCTTCGCGGCTGCGCACCCCCCACTCGAGGTAGCGCACGACCTCCTCGCGCCCGCGCACGATCGAGCGAGCGCGTCGAGGTCGGAGCGCCGGTACGGCCGCAGCAGCAGCCGCTCGGTGCGGATCGGGTACGCCGGCGGCTCGGGCACCGCCGCAGCGTACGACCTGCCCGGGCTTGCGGAAAGTAGTTGACTCCTCAACAATAGAGGCAACCGCCAGAGGAGCCCGCCATGCCCGCCGTCACCGTCGCCCGACCTGCTCGTCCTGCCGCGCGTCCAGCGCCCCGCGACCGCCCTGTCGCCGCAGCGCGCCGGTGGTCAGCGTGACGACCGCGCCGACGCGGCTTCGAGGGCGAGGGCTTCCCGGTCCACCGCGCCTTCGCCGGCGTCGACCTGCGGCTGCTCGACCCGTTCATCCACATGGACCAGATGGGCGCGGTCGAGTACGCCCCCGGCGAGCCCAAGGGCACCCCGTGGCACCCGCACCGCGGCTTCGAGACGGTCACCTACATGATCGACGGCGAGATGGCCCACCGCGACAGCCAGGGCGGCGGCGGCCTGATCACCAACGGCGACACCCAGTGGATGACCGCCGGCAGCGGCCTGCTGCACATCGAGACCCCGCCCGAGGCGCTCGTGGTGAGCGGCGGCCTCTTCCACGGCATCCAGCTGTGGGTCAACCTGCCCAAGACGCTCAAGATGGCCGACCCGCGCTACCAGGACATCCGCGCCGGCGAGGTCTCGCTGGCCACCACCGGCGACGGCGGCGCGCTGCTGCGCGTCATCGCCGGCGAGCTCGCCGGCGCCGAGGGCCCGCTCCCGGGCCCGGGCGTGACCCACACGCCGATCACCCTCGTGCACGCCACGGTGGCGCCGGGCGCCCAGGTCGACCTGCCCTGGGACCCGGGCTTCAACGCCCTGGTCTACGTGCTGTCCGGCCGCGGCTCGGTGGGCGCCGACCGCCGGCCGCTCATCGACGGCCAGCTGGCGGTCTTCGGCCCCGGCGACTGGCTCAGCCTGGCCGCCGACGCCGGCCAGGACAGCCGCACGCCCGCCCTCGACGTGCTGATCCTGGGCGGCCGGCCGATCCGCGAGCCGGTCGCGGCGTACGGTCCGTTCGTGATGAACACCCGCGCCGAGCTCGTGCAGGCCTTCGACGACTTCCAGGCCGGCCGGCTCGGCCAGATCCCGGCGGACGCGTGATCGACGGGCTGCGCCCGCTGGACGGCCGCGAGCTGCTCGCGCAGGCCGAGATCCTGCTCGACGGCGGCGACCCCAACGCGGCGTGCGCGCTGCTCGAGCCGCTCGCCGACGAGCCGCCGCGCCGCGCGGACGTGCTGCTGCTGCTCGCCCGGTCGTACTACGCGGCCGCCCGCCTCCAGCGTGCCGAGGCGCTCTTCGCCGAGCTCGCCGAGCGCGACCCCACCGACCACTACGCCCTGCACGCGCTCGGCCGCACCCTGCAGCGGCAGGGCCGCAACGCCGAGGCGCTCGGCCCGCTGCGGCTTGCCGCCGCGATGCGCCCGTGCGAGGAGTACGAGGCGGCGGCCGCCGACGCCGCCCTGCGCGCCGCCCGCTGACCAGTCGGCCGCCGCTCAGCCGGCCGGCGCTCATCGCCAGCGGCCGAGCCACGTCGGCGTCGGCGAGCTGGCTGTGGAACACCGCCACCTCGTCGAGGGTGCCGGTGAAGCGCCGCGACGGTTCGCCCGAGCCGATCCCCCAGCCGTCGACGTTGTCGTCGCCGATCCGCCAGGCGCCGGCGTACACGTCCGCGGCGGTGACCGCGGCGTTCGAGGCGACCAGCGCGCCGTCGACGTAGAGCCGCAGCCCGAGCGCGCCCACGGTCCCGACCACGTGGTGGCGCTGCCCGTCGTTGTACGCCGACGGCGACCAGACGGTCGTGGGCGCCCCGGAGGCCAGCACGCCGAAGCCGATCCGCCCCGTCGTGTCGCGGAGCAGGTGGCGGTCGTGTGGACAGCGCCGTGAGGCCGTTGACACCGCGATGCGTCCTGCCGGCGTGCCGGCCGTGACAGCCAGGTGCTGACCGCTCGCCGCGGAGGCCGCGGCGGTGGGGGCCGGGGAGCGCAGGTAGCGTCGGTGCCCCCCGACGACCAGGCCGCAGCCGTGTCGGTCGAGCAGAGCAGTCCGGTCGCGCCGAACGTCACCGCACCGGACCGGGTGCAGCGTCGGCCCGGCGCCGGAGGCGTTCGCGGCGGTGGTCGAGCCGGCGGCGTCTCCCAGCCGCCAGTACGCGTACGGCGAGCGGGCGGTCACGGCGTTGGGGTAGGCCAGCGGTCGCAGCCCCAGGTGCCGGTGCGTGAAGGTGTTGGCGGCTGACGGCGGCGGTGTCGGGAAGAGCGCGCGGGTGGGCGCCGCGCCGAGGCCGAGCAGGCTCACCGCCACGAGCAGGCCGAGCCGAGTGCGATCGGGCGGCGCAGGTCGAGCGACGCATCGCCAGTCGGCGAGGAGCCGAGGCGGGTGGCGAGGCCGGCTGGCCGTCCCAGCGACGGCCGTGGACGGCGCACGCGGTCGCGGCCCAGCCCCACTCCGGGGCCGACTGGCCGTGGCCCGAACGGGATCGGCGCCCGCAGCAGCCCGCCGGTGCCGAGCAGGTCGCGCAGCGACCACGCCATCACCACGCAGCATCGGCAGGCCGTACAGCCAGGCCCGCAGCCGCGGGTCCTCGAGCACGCACGGCGGCCCGCCCGGCCGCGGGCAGCACGCCCTGGGTGCTGGGCGACCACGGCGCTGAGCGGCGCGAGATCGGCGTCGACGACGGGGTTGGCGTCGCCCCGGGTCTGGACGAAGGGCACGCCCTCGACGGTGCGCAGCGCCACCACGCGGTGGGTCACGAGGCCGCCGCCGGACAGCGGGCGGAAGGTGACGACGTCGCCGGGACCGCACGGCGGCGCGCTCGGCGTCGTCCAGGCGGTCGACGACGAGCGCGTCGCCTGCGGAGAAGTACGGCTCCATCGAGCCGGAGGTCACGACCAGCAGCTGGTGGCCGGTGCTCTTGACCGCGAGGGCCCCGAGCGTGACCGCGAGCAGCGCGACGAGCGCCAGGCCGAGGGCCGCGGCGCCGCCGCGGACCACGGCGGCGCGCGCTCGCCGCGCTGCTCGCATGTCAGCCTCCTGGAGGGGGAGTTCGGGTGGGTGTGAGGTGGATCGGACGGGGCTCGGATCAGGGGTTGTTGGCGACCTGCTCGGCGTCGAAGGTGAACGTCGCCTGGTGGTCGTGCCCGCCAGCGTGGAGGCCGCGCCGATCGGCAGCTGGACGCGCACGCAGAGCACCTCGCTGGTCCCGCCGGCGAGCACCCTGTCGCCGGCCTGCGGGCCCTGCGCGGGGGACTCCGAAGACGGCTGTCGCCACTGGCGTGGCGCCGAGGACTCCTGGGCCGTAGACGGTCGGCGCCGTCGGTGTCGAAGCCGGCCGTGGTGCAGGACGTCACCCCGGTCTTCACCGTCATCTGCAGCGCGGCGGCAAGCGTGTTGGCGTCGGCGGCGTCAGAGGTCGAGCGCAGCGAGTACCGCAGCTGCAGCGATCCGGCGTTGGCCACCTGGAGGGGGGCGACCACCTGGTCGCCGGGGGCCATGCCCGTCATCGCCACCGCGGCGGTGGCCGGGGTCGTGCTGATGTCGACGGTGCCGGTGACGAAGGTGTTGGAGGCGACCGTCGCCTGGTCGGTGAACAGCGCGCCGGTCAGCGCGCTGGACAGGCCGATCGACGAGACGGCCAGCGTCGCGACCGCGACCGCCAGCCGGCGCTTGCGCGCGCGATCACCGGGCAGTACCGGGAGTGATCCGGGCAGGGATCGGGACATGGCGGGGCTCCTCGGGGAAGGGGTCGGTCAGACCCACTCCGGGACCGGCCGGACGGCGGGTCCCGAGGCGGGGGCGGGGCGGGAACGGCGGATCGCGGCGATCTCGGCCGCGATGAGCATCAGCAGGGGCGGGACGAAGATGACGAAGTGGCCCATGGGCGAGGTCGCCCACAGCAGCAGCTGGCCGCAGCCGACGGGAAGCAGGCCGCAGACGGCCGGCTGCCCGTCGATGATCCCGACGATGTTCGCGACGGGGGTCAGGTCGGGGTCGTAGACGTCGTTGGCGTCGCCGCGGGTGCGGACGTACGCGGTGGGCTGCCCGTTCGCGTCGGGCAGCGTGTGCAGGGAGGCGATCCGGTGGGTCACCAGTCCGGTGCCGTTGATCGGCTGGAAGGTGATCACCATCTGCGGGCGCAGCTCGTCGGCCTGCGACCGAGCGCATCACGACCGCGTCGCCGGGCTCGAACGTCGGGGCCATGCTGCCGCTGGTGACGACCAGCAGCTGGTCGCCGATCACCTTGTAGTAGACCGGCAGGGCCACGGAGAGCGCGGCGAGGACGAGGCTGACCGCCAGCGCGAGGCGCACCGCCACGCGCAGCAGGCGTCCGCCAGCCTCGTCCATCGCCGCTCTCCCTCGTCCGACCGGATCAGCTGGCGATGCCGGCGCGCTGCATCGCGGTGAAGGTGAGGGTCACGTCGGCGTCGTCGCCCTGGAAGACGTTGTCGCCGTCCCCGCGCCGGCCACGAGCCTGGGCGGCCGGGACGCCGCCGTCGGGGAACGAGATGCGCACGCACAGGGTCTCGTTGGCAGCGGCGGCCAGCGGCCGGGCGGTCACCAGCGAGGCGCCGTCGAGCGGGACCGCCGCAGGCAGCACGGTGGCGGGCGTGCAGGTGGCGGTGTAGTCCGCCTGGACGGCCAGCACGGTGTGCAGCGTGTCGCCCGGGTTGCCGGGCGGCGGCCGACGCGTCGACGTCGTAGAACTGGGCGAGCGAGCCGTCGTTGGTGACGGTCACCGCGCGGGTGATCGAGTCACCAGGGGCGAAGCCGCCATTGAGGGCGACGGTGACATCCAGGTTGCCGCTGGAGGCGATGTCGACGGTGCCGGCGGTGATCGCTCCGGGCAGGGTGTCCTGGTCGGTGAACAGCGCGCCGGTGGCGAGCGTGGTCACGCCGACGAGCGACAGGCCGACGATGCCGACGCTGGCCACCAGCCGGAAGCGCCGCTCGCGCTTCTCCTCATCGGCCGGGTCGGGCCGCTCGATCTCGGACAGCAGGTCCATGGAAGTGCTCCTCAGGGTGCGCGAGCCCCCGAGCGGGACTCATCCGTTCACCCCTTCGGCGCAATCGCGTCCCGGCTTGAGCGCCGATATCCCCCAGCCGCTCCCCCCGTAGGCTCCGGCCATGACCGATCCGCCCGCCGATCCGCCCGCCGCGGAACCGCGCCTGCGGCCGGTGCTGGCCGGGCTTCCGCGCTACGTCCCGGGCCGCCCGGCGAGCGCGGACGAGGGGCTGCGCACGTACAAGGTGTCGTCGAACGAGAACCCCTACCCGCCGCTGCCCAGCGTCGTCGAGGCGATCGCCCGGGCGGCCGCCGAGGTCAACCGCTACCCCGACCTCACCTCGGCCGGCCTCGTCGCCGCGCTCGCCGAGCGGCTGGACGTCCCGCCCGGCCACCTCGCGCTCGGCACCGGGTCGGTGGGCGTCTGCCAGCAGCTCGTCCAGGCGGTGGCGGGCCCGGGCGACGAGGTGGTCTACGCGTGGCGGTCGTTCGAGGCGTACCCGATCATCGTGGCGATCTCCGGCGCCACCTCCGTCCAGGTGCCGCTGCGCGCGGACGAGGGCCACGACCTCGAGGCCATGGCCGCCGCACTCACACCGCGCACCCGCGCGGTCTTCGTCTGCAACCCGAACAACCCCACCGGCGCCGCCGCCCGCCGCGCCGAGCTGGAGCGCCTCCTCGACGCGGTGCCCGGCGACGTGCTGGTGGTCGTCGACGAGGCCTACCGCGAGTTCGTCACCGACTCCGACGTCCCCGACGGCCTCGCCCTCTACCGCGACCGCCCCAACGTGTGCGTGCTGCGCACGTTCTCCAAGGCGTACGGCCTGGCCGGCCTGCGGGTCGGCTTCGCGGTCGCCCACCCGGCGGTGGCCGAGGCGCTGCGCCAGACCGCGGTTCCGTTCGGCGTCTCGACCGTCGCCCAGCAGGCGGCGATCGCCTCGCTCGCGGCCGAGGACGAGCTGCTGGAGCGGGTGCGCACGCTGGTCGCCGAGCGCGAGCGGCTCGCGGCCGGGCTGCGCGCCCAGGGGTGGACGCTGCCGGACAGCCAGGCCAACTTCGTCTGGCTCCGGCTGGGCGGCCGCACCCAGGCCTTCGCGGCCGCGTGCGCCAAGGCCGGCGTCAGCGTGCGGCCGTACGGCGACGAGGGCGTGCGCATCACCGCGGCCGAGCCGGAGGCCGGCGACCGGGTGCTCGCCGTCGCCGCGGCGTTCGGGGCCGACCCGGGCGAGCCGGCCTAGACCGCGCTCAGATCGGCGCGTCCGGCCGCTCGCCCCGTACGACGAGCACGACGCCGGCCACCGTGACGGCGCCGCCCACGACCACCGCGGCGGTGAGCGGCTCGTCGCGGAACAGCGAGCCCAGCAGGACGGCGACCACCGGGTTGACGTAGGCGTACGTCGAGATCAGCGACAGCCGGGCGTTGCCCAGCAGCCACACGAACGCGGTGAACGCCACCACCGAGCCGACGACGACGAGGTAGGCCCACGCCCACAGCGAGGCGGCCGAGAAGTCGGCGGGGTCGACCTCGGCGGCCTCCCCCCGCAGCAGGCCGAGCGCGCACAGCACCAGCCCGCCCAGCAGCATCTCCCAGGTGGTCAGCGCGAAGGGGTTGGCCGGCAGCGGCAGCCGTGGCGACAGGAAGGACCCCAGCGCCCAGGACAGCGTGCCCAGCAGGATCCCGACCATGCCCAGCACCGGGCCCGCGGTGCCGCTGCCGGGGAGGACCAGGATCGCGATGCCCGCGAAGCCGGTGAGCACCCCCGCCAGGGTCGACCGGCTCGGCCGGTCGCCGGAGCCGGCGCGCAGCAGCACGAGCCACAGCGGCATCGCCGCGACCAGCAGGGCGGCGACCCCGGAGGCGACCCCCGCCTCCTCGGCCAGGGTGACCGCGCCGAGCCCGCCGGCCAGCAGCAGCGTCGCCACCAGCAGGGTCGCGGCCAGGTTGGCCCGGGAGACGGCCAGCGCCCGCGGGCCCTGGCGCAGGGCCACGATCGCGCCCAGCAGCACCGAGGCGCAGACGAACCGCACGCCCATGCTGAGCAGCGGCGGCATGGTCTCGACGAGGAACGCGATCGCCAGGTACGTCGAGCCCCACACGACGTAGACGACCGACAGCGCCGACCACACCGCCGCGGGGCTGGCGGCGCCCTCGCGGGCGGCGGGACCGCCGGGCGCCGGGGGGGCGAGGGGGTCGGTCACCCCGCCACCTTGGCAGACCTGGAGGCCCCGCGAGGCGTCGGGACCAAGGTCCCGATTCATCCGGACTTTTGCTGTCAGGGGGCCCCAGATGAGGGCGGCAGGATTGGCGAGAACACGCTGGCACCCCTCCGCTAGGAGCCCCGCATGGATGCCCTCGATCTTGCCCGATGGCAGTTCGGCATCACCACCGTCTACCACTTCCTGTTCGTGCCGCTGACGATCGGGCTGTCGTTCCTGGTCGCCGGCCTGCACACCGCCTGGGTGCGCACGGGCAAGGAGCACTACCTCAGGGCGACCAAGTTCTGGGGCAAGCTGTTCCTGATCAACTTCGCCATGGGCGTCGTGACCGGCATCGTGCAGGAGTTCCAGTTCGGCATGAACTGGAGCGAGTACTCCCGCTTCGTCGGCGACATCTTCGGCGCGCCCGCTGGCCATCGAGGCGCTGCTGGCGTTCTTCCTGGAGTCGACGTTCCTCGGCCTGTGGATCTTCGGCTGGGACCGGCTGCCCAAGCGGGTCCACCTGGCCACGCATCTGGCTGGCCGCGATCGGGCACCCTGCTGTCGGCGTACTTCATCCTGGCCGCGAACTCCTGGATGCAGCACCCGGTCGGCTACGAGGTCAACGAGGTCACCGGCCGGGCCGAGCTCAACGACTTCCTCGCGGTGCTGACCAACCCGACCACGCTCGTCACGTTCCCGCACGTGATCTTCGCGGCGTTCATGGCCGCGCGGCGCCTTCCTCGTCGGCATCTCCGCCTGGCACCTGGCGCGCCGCCAGCACGCCGAGGTCATGCGCCCGTCGATGCGGCTCGGGGCGTACACCCTGCTCGTCGCCGGCGTCCTCGTGGCGATCTCGGGCGACTTCCAGGCCCAGGTGATGACCGAGCAGCAGCCGATGAAGATGGCCGCGGCCGAGGCGGTCTGGGAGACCGACAGCAACGTCGGCTTCTCGCTGTTCACCATCGGCTCGCTGGACGGCTCCGAGGAGATCTGGTCGATCCGGGTCCCCGGCGTGTCCTCCTTCCTGGCCACCAACGACTTCCAGGGCGAGATCGAGGGGATCAACGACCTGCAGGCCCAGTCGGTCGAGCTGTTCGGCGAGGGCGACTACATCCCGAACGTGCCGGTCACCTACTGGTCGTTCCGGCTGATGATGGGCTTCGGCGGCCTCGCGGCGCTCTACGCGCTGTGGACGCTGTGGGCCTTCCGCAAGGGCAGCACCCCCAGCTCGGAGCGCACGCTGAAGTGGATCGCCCGCCTCGGCATCGCGGCGATCTTCTTCCCGCTGCTGGCCAACTCCTTCGGCTGGATCTTCACCGAGATGGGCCGCCAGCCCTGGATCGTCTACGGCCTGCTGCTGGTCGCCAACGGCGTCTCGCCTGGCCGTCTCGTCTGCCCAGGTGTGGATCTCGATGATCACGCTGACCCTGCTCTACGGCGGCCTGGCCGTGATCGAGGTCGGCCTGATCGCCAAGTACGCCAAGGCCGGCCCGCCGGTCGTCGACGCCGCGGCCGTGGACGCCGCCTACACCGACGGCCGACCGCCGGACAGCGGCGACGACTCCGACCGCCCCCTGACCTTCGCGTACTGAGAGGAGCCCGAGATGTTCGGCTTGGACCTCGCCGTCCTGTGGTTCGTGCTCATCGCGGTGCTCTGGATCGGCTACTTCTTCCTGGAGGGCTTCGACTTCGGCGTCGGGATCCTGCTGCCCGTGATCGGCAAGTCCGACGCCGACCGCCGGGTCATGATCAACACCATCGGCCCGGTCTGGGACGGCAACGAGGTGTGGCTGCTCACCGCGGGCGGCGCGATGTTCGCGGCGTTCCCCGAGTGGTACGCCACCCTGTTCAGCGGCTTCTACCTGCCGCTGCTGCTCATCCTGGTCGCGCTGATCGTGCGCGGGGTCGCGTTCGAGTACCGCGGCAAGAAGGACGACGCGGCCTGGCGGTCGCGCTGGGACTGGGCCATCATCATCGGCTCGCTGGTGCCCGCGCTGCTGTGGGGCGTGGCCTTCGCCAACATCGTGCACGGCGTGCCGATCGACGAGGCCGGCACCTACACGGGCGGGTTCTTCTACCTGCTCAACCCGTACGCCCTGCTCGGCGGGCTCGTCACGCTGGGCCTGTTCACGACGCACGGCGCGATGTTCCTCGCGCTGAAGACCGTCGGCGACGTGCGCGACCGGGCCAACGCGCTGGCGCCCGAAGGTGGGCCTGGCCACGGCGGTCGCCGCGGTGCTCTTCCTGGGCTGGACGCTGCTGGACGCGGGCAAGACGCTCACCTGGATCACCGCGGTGCTGGCGGCCGTGGCGCTGCTCGCGGCCCTGGCCGCGAGCCGGGCCAAGCGCGAGGGCTGGGCCTTCTCGCTCACCGGGCTGACCATCCTGCTCGCCGTCGTCACGCTCTTCGCGACGCTCTACCCGAACGTCATGCCGAGCACGACGAACCCGGACTACAGCCTGACCATCGCCAACGCCTCGTCGACCGACTACACCCTGCAGATCATGACCTGGGTGGCGTTGATCATGGTGCCGATCGTGCTGGCCTACCAGGCCTGGTCGTTCTGGGTCTTCCGCAAGCGGATCGGCACCCACCACCTGCCGGCCGAGCAGCCGCCGCCGGTCCCCGTAGCCTGAGGCGGTGACCCGGACCGCCGGCGGATCACCGGCGGCCCGGCCGTTCGACCCGCGCCTGACGAGGTACGCCCGCTCCACGCGGGCGTACCTCGTCGCGTCGGTGCTGCTGGGCGTGGCGACGGCCGCGGCGGTGCTCGCGCCAGGCCGTCCTGCTCGCCTGGGCGATCACCGCGGCGTTCCAGGACGGCGCCGGCGTCGCGGACCTCACCCCGGCGGTCGTCGGCCTGCTCGCGGTCACCGCGGCCCGGGCCCTGATCGCCGGCGCGCAGGACGTCGTCGCCGCCCGATCCGCCGCCGCGGTCAAGGCCGAGCTGCGGCAGGGCCTGCTGGCCCACGCGGTCGCGCTGGGCCCGGCCTGGCAGTCCGGGCGGCGCACGGGCGACCTGGCGGTGCTCGCCACCCGCGGCCTGGACGCCCTCGACGCGTACTTCGCCCGCTACCTGCCGCAGCTCGTGCTCGCCGCGATCATCCCGGCCGACCGTCGTCGTGGTGCTGGCCCTGGCCAGACCCGCTGACCGCGCCGTGGTCGTCGCGGTCACCGTGCCGCTCATCCCGGTCTTCATGGTGCTGGTCGGCTGGTCCACGCAGCGGCAGACCCAGCGCCAGTGGGCCTCGCTGGAGACGCTGGGCGGGCACTTCCTCGACGTGGTGGCCGGGCTGCCGACGCTCAAGGCCTTCGGCCGGGCCAAGGGCCAGGCCGCGCGGGGTCGCCGAGGTGGGCGACGCGTACCGCCGCGCAGACCATGGGCGTGCTGCGCATCTCGTTCCTCTCCTCGCTGGTGCTCGAGCTGCTCGCGACGATCTCGGTGGCGCTGGTCGCCGTCGAGATCGGCGTGCGGCTGGTCGGCGGCTCGCTCGACCTGCAGACCGGGCTGCTGGTGATCCTGCTGGCCCCCGAGGCGTACCTGCCGCTGCGCCAGGTCGGCCTGCACTTCCACGCCAGCCAGGAGGGGATGGCCGCCGCGGCCCGCGCCTTCGAGGTGCTGGACGAGCCGCTGCCCGCTCGCGACCGGCGCCGCGGACGGGCCCGGCCTCGCGGCGCCCGACCCGGCGCGCGACCGCGATCCGGCTGAGCGGCGTCACCGTGCGCCGCCCCGGGCGCGACGCGCCGGCTCTTGCCGGGCTCGACCTGGAGATCCGCCCCGGCGAGGTGCTGGCGATCGCCGGGCCCAGCGGCGCCGGGAAGTCCACCCTGCTGGCGGTGCTGCTGGGCTTCCTCGACCCCGGACGAGGGCGCGGGTCTCGGTCGGCGGCGTCGACCTCGGCGCGCTCGACCTGGACTCCTGGCGCGCGCAGATCGCCTGGGTGCCGCAGGCTCCGCGGCTGCTCGCCGGCACCGTCGCCGACAACGTCCGGCTCGGCCGCCCGGAGGCCACCGACGCCCAGGTCGCCGCGGCCCTCGACGCCGCCGGGGTGCTGGCCGAGCTGGGCCCGGCCGGCCCGCAGACCGTCCTCGGCGAGGCCGGCGTCGGGCCTGTCGGCCGGCCAGCGGCAGCGGGTGGCGCTGGCCCGCGCGCTCGTCCGCGACGCGGGCCTGCTGCTGCTCGACGAGCCCACCGCCGGCCTGGACGGCGAGACCGAGGCCGACGTCCTGGCCGCCCTGCGCCGCCACGCCGCGGGCCGCACGGTCGTGGTCGTGGCCCACCGCCCGGCCCTGGTCGCCTTCGCCGACCGGGTGGTCCGGCTCGAGGTCCCCGAGGGCGCGCCAGCCCTGGGGGTGCTGCCGTGAGCGAGCTCCTGCGGCTGCTGCGGATCGCCCGGCCCGAGGCCCGGCGGCTGTCGCTGGCCACCCTCCTCGGGGTGCTGGCGGCCGGCGCCGCCGTCGCGCTGACCGGCACCTCGGCGTACCTCATCAGCAAGGCCTCGCAGCAGCCGCCGATCCTCGACCTGACGGTCGCGATCGTCGCGGTGCGGTTCTTCGGGATCAGCCGCGGCGTCTTCCGCTACACCGAGCGGGTCGTCGGCCACGACGCGGCCTTCCGGGTGCTCGCCGACCTCCGGGTCTCGCTGTACCGCCGGCTTGAGCCGCTGGCGCCGGCCGGCCTGCCTGCGTACCGCAGCGGCGACCTGCTCGCCCGGCTCGTCGCCGACGTGGACGCGCTGCAGGAGGTCTACCTGCGGGTCATCCCGCCGTACGCGATCGCGGGGATCATCTCGGCCGGCTGCGTCGGCGTGGTCGGGTGGCTGTCGCCGTGGGCCGGCCTGGCGCTGGCCGCCGGGCTGCTCGTGGCCGGGATCGCGGTGCCCGCGCTGTCGGCGGCCACCTCGCGCCGGGCCGAGTCGGCGCTGGCCGCCGACCGCGGCCGGCGGTCGGCCTCCGTCGTCGAGGTGCTGCAGGCCGCGCCCGAGCTGCTCGCCGCCGGCACGGCGGGGATCCGGCTGGACCGGCTCGCCGCCGAGGACCAGGTGCTGGCCGGGCGTGAGCGCCGGGTCGCGTGGGGCCTCGGCCTGGGCTCGGCCCTGCAGGCCGCGGTGTGCGGGCTGACCGTCGTGGCCTGCCTGGTCGCGGGGACGTCCGCCGTGCGCGACGGCTCGCTCGACGGGGTCATGCTCGCCGTGGTCGTGCTGCTGCCGCTGGCGGCGTTCGACGTCGTGGCCCCGCTGACCTCGGCGGCCCAGCAGGCCGACGCGGCGGTCGCGGCGGCCCGCCGGGTCTTCGCGGTGCTGGACGCCGAGCCTCCGCTGACCGAGCCGGACGAGCCCGCGCCGCTGCCTGCGGGGGCCGACGCGGTCCGGCTGGTCGGGGCGGGCGCCCGTTGGCCGGGGCGCAGGCGGAGGCCCTGCGCGGCCTCGACCTCACCCTGACGCCCGGCCGCCGGATCGGCCTGGTCGGGGCCAGCGGCTCGGGCAAGTCGACGACCGCGGCGCTGCTGATGCGCTTCCTGGCCCCCTCGTCCGGGCGGGTCGCGGTGGGGTCCGCGGCGGCGGGCGCCTGGGTCGAGGGCGAGCGGGCGGGCGGGGACGAGCTGCGCTCCGTGGTGGGGCTGCTGCAGCAGGACGCCCACGTCTTCGACACCACGATCGAGGAGAACCTGCGGGTCGCCGACCCGGAGGCCTCGCCGGCGGCGCTGCGCGAGGCGCTGCGCGGGGCCCGCCTGCTGGAGTGGGTGGACGCGCTGCCGCTCGGCCTGCAGACCCGGGTCGGCGAGCACGGCGCCCGGCTGTCCGGCGGGCAGCGGCAGCGGCTCGCCCTGGCCCGGCTGCTGCTCGCCGACCGCCCGGTGGTGGTGCTCGACGAGCCCGGCGAGCACCTCGACACCGAGACGGGCGACGCGCTGATGGCCGACCTGCTGGCCGTCACCCAGGACCGCGCGGTGCTGGTGATCAGCCACCGGCTGGCCGGGCTGGGCGACTGCGACGAGATCGTCGTGCTGGACGGCGGAGCCGTGGTCGAGCGCGGCACCCCGGCGCGCCCTGGCCGGCGGCGGGCGGGCCGTACGCGGCGCTGCTGGCCCGCGAGGCCGAGGCGGGCTCCCTCCCTAGCGCTCCGCCGGCACGCCCGCCTCCCGGCGCGGCGGGCGGGGCCGGCCGCCGCCTAGGCTCCCGCGGGTGAGCGACGAGTCCCCCGGCGGCGAGACGCTGAGCGCGGCGGGCGCGATCTCGTCCACGACCCCGAGCGCCGTCCCGGGCCCCTCGGTGCTCGAGGCCGTGGTCGGCATCGGCTCCGGGCCTGGAGCTCGGCACCATCCTGCGCCGCATCGTCACCTCGGCGGCCGCCCTGGCCGGCGCGCGGTACGCCGCGCTCGGCGTGCTCGGCGAGGACGGCCAGCTCAGCGAGTTCGTGCACACCGGCATGCCGGACGAGGTCGTCGAGCGGATCGGCCCGCTGCCCGAGGGCCGCGGCGTGCTGGGGCTGCTCCTCGGCGACGGCGAGGGGCCGCTGCGGCTCGACGACCTGGCGACGCACCCCGCCTCGGTGGGCTTCCCGCCCGGGCACCCGCCGATGCGCTCCTTCCTGGGCGTGCCCGTGCCGGTCCGCGGGCAGGCCTTCGGCAACCTCTACCTCACCGAGAAGGCCGGGGGCGGCGGCTTCACCCAGGCCGACGAGGACGCCGTCGTCGCCCTCGCGGCGGCCGCCGGGGTGGCCGTCGAGAACGCCCGGCTGTACGCGCAGGCCCAGCAGTGGGGGCGCGCGGCGCAGGCGGCGTCCGACATCGACACCGCCGTGCTGTCCGGGGCCTCGACCCCCGATGTGCTCGAGCTGATCGCCGTACGCGCGCTCGAGGTCGTCGACGCCGACCTGGCGATGCTCGCGCTGCCCGACGCGCGGGGCGACCTGGTGGTCGAGCACGCCGCCGGCACGCTGTCGGACGGCGCCGCCGCCGGGATCGTGGGCCTGCGGCTGCCCGGCAACACCGCGGCCGCCCAGCTGTACGACCCGGAGCGCAGCGCCGCCGTGCTGGACCTGGCCGAGGTGGAGAACCTCGCGGTGCTCTCCGAGCGCTACCACTGGGCGATCTACGAGCTGCTGGTGGCCGACGCCCGGCCGCTGGGCGTGCTGCTGCTGGCCCACGCGCGCGGGCGGGCCCGGCCCAGCCAGGTCGAGGTGTCGGCGGTCGAGACCTTCGCCCGGCAGGCGGCGCTGGCGATCGTGCTGGGCGGGGCCCAGCGCGAGCGCGAGCGGCTCGCGGTGTACGAGGACCGCGACCGGATCGCCCGCGACCTGCACGACCTGGTCATCCAGCGGCTGTTCGCCACCGGGATGACGCTGCAGGGCGCGCTGCGCGGCGCCGAGCTGCCGCCCGAGGCCGCGGGGCGGATCTCCCGCTCCATCGACGACCTCGACGAGACGATCGTGGAGGTCCGGCAGACCATCTTCGCGCTCAAGGAGTCGGAGTCGCAGAAGCCCACCGGGCTGCGCGGCCAGGTGCTGCGCGAGGTCGCCTCGGCCCAGTCCTCGCTCGGTTTCGCGCCGGTCGTGCAGTTCGGCGGCCCGATCGACTCGCTGGTCTCCGGGGACCTCGCCGGGCACCTGGTGGCCGCGATCCGCGAGGCGCTGTCGAACACCGCCCGGCACTCGGGCGCGGAGTGGGCCCACGTCTCGCTGTCGGTGGCCAACGGCGAGGTGGTGCTCCAGGTGTCCGACGACGGCGTCGGGCTCGGCCGCAGCACCCGCCGCTCCGGCCTGGCCAACCTGCAGGCGCGCGCCGAGGGCGCGGGCGGCTCGCTGGCGTTCGAGACGCTGAGCGAGTCGGTCGAGCGCCCGGGGCTGCGGCTGCTGTGGCGCGCGCCGCTCGGCTGAGCCGCGCGCGCGCCGCGTCGGCCCGGCCCTACTACATCGTCTCGCCGCGCTCCTCGAGCCGGACGACGAACGCCGCGGCCTGGGTGCGCCGCTCCATGCCGAGCTTGGCCAGCAGCGAGGACACGTAGTTCTTCACGGTCTTCTCGGCCAGGTGCAGGCGCTCGCCGATCTGCCGGTTGGTCAGCCCCTCGCCGATCAGGTCGAGGATCCGGCGCTCCTGGTCGGTGAGCGCGTCCAGGCGCGGGTCGTGGGGCCGGCCGGTGCGCAGCCGCTCCAACACGCGCGAGGTCGCCGAGGGGTCCAGCAGCGAGCGGCCCGCGGCGACCGCGCGGATCGCGTCGATCAGGTCGGTGCCCCGGATGTCCTTGAGCACGTAGCCCGCGGCCCCGGCCATGATCGCGTCGAAGAGCGCCTCGTCGTCGGCGTACGAGGTGAGCATCAGGCAGCGGGTGGTGGGCGACAGGTCGTGCACCTCGCGGCAGACCTCGACGCCGGAGCCGTCCGGCAGCCGCACGTCGAGCACGGCGACGTCGGGCTTGACCAGCGGGATCCGGCGGATGGCGTCGGCGGCGGAGCCGGCCTCGCCCACCACATCGAGGTCGCCCTCGAGGGTGAGCAGCTCGTGCAGCCCCCGGCGGACGACCTCGTGGTCGTCGAGCAGGAACACCGAGATGCGCTGGTCGGTCACGCGGAAGCCTCCTGGATGCGGCAGATCTGACGGGAACGGGCGACGAGCCGGCCGGCGGAGTCCCACACCTCGGCGTCCTCATCGAACCATCCATCGGCGATGAGTGTCGCCTGGGCGCGCACGCGCAGCGCGCCGGGGGCCGGAATCGCGCGCAGGTGGGCGGTCAGCTCCACGGTCGGGGTCCAGCCGACCGGGCGGAGGTCCCAGGGGGTCGGGGGCATCGTGTCGACGGCGACGAGCGCGAACAGTGGGTCGTCGAGCACGCCCTCCGCGGGGCTCATCCAGGCCAGCATCTCGAGGCGGCCCGCCGGCCGGCCGACGGCCCAGCCCAGGTGGTCGGGGTCCATCGAGACCCGCACCTGGTCGAGCAGCGGGATCGACCCCATCGGGGTCTGCGACGACGAGGCCACGCACTCGGCCTCGGGGCGAAGGGCCGGGGGCTCGGGGTCGCGCTGCCACTCGGGGGCGTGGCCCGCGAGGCGGCCCGCGGTCAGGTGCCCGACCACCCGGATGCGACGTCCCCTGGCGGAGCGTGAACCGCACGGTCGTGGCGGTGCGCCCGGTGCGCAGCACCTCGGTGTCCACCTCGGCCGGCCCGTGGTCGGGCGGGCTGAGGAAATGGGCGGTGGTCGCGACCGCGTGCGGGTGGTCGGCGCCGGCCGCCTCCGCGGCCGCCAGCGCGGCGCGGGCCGCCGCCGCCAGGACGTAGCCCCCGTTGGGTCGGGAGCCGCTGGCCCACCCGGGGTCGATGTCGACGCCGTAGCGGCCGGGTTCCAGGGCGCGGACGGCGGTCGCCGCCGCGAACGTGCTCACCCGGCCGACCGTACGGGATCGCTAGCCGGCGTCGGGGCACAGGTAGCGGACGGCGGCCGACGCCAGCTGGGCGGCGCCGAGGTCGGTGACCTCGAGGTCGGGGGTGTCGGCGACGCGCTCGGCCGTGCGGCGGGCCGCCTCGGCCGGGTCGGCGCCGCCGCGTACGTCCTCGCAGGCGTCCTCGCCGAGCGACAGCAGCTCGTTGCGCTGCTCGGTGGACAGGTCGGCCCCGTTGAGCGCCTGGAAGAACCGCTCCTCGGCGGAGCCGGAGTAGCAGCCGCCGAGGCCGGCGGCGACCGACGCCAGGGTGACGCGCGGCCAGCACCGGTCGGGTCCGGCGGAGGGGCGCGCTCACGGTCGCGCCAGCCTACGTGCGCAGGCGCAGCACGCTCCGCCCGGCGACCACCGCCGCCGGCTCGTACCGCTCGTCGAGCAGCCGGGCGACCTCGCCGGTCGGGTCGACGAGCCGCGGGTCCTGGTAGACGACCACCCACTGCGGCGCGCCTGGGCCGCCGAGGTAGGCGCGCAGGTCGGGCAGGGCCGACGGCACGTAGCGGATGTTGGCCCACCACAGGTACGGGTACGCGGTGGTGCGCCCGGCCTTGAGGTACACGTCGGCGGACGCGGCCAGCGCGTAGACCTCGTCGCCGGGCGCGGTGTTGGCCGCCAGCCAGGGGGCGATCGACTCGTTGGCGAGCACCTACGGCGAGCCGGTCGCCGCGAGGTCGCGCTCCGCAGGCGGCAGCCCGGCCCACACCGCGGCCGTCACCACGGCCGGCAGGGCGACGGCGGCCAACCCGAGCGGCAGCACCCACGCGCGGCGCCGCGACCAGCGCGCGAGGGCCAGCCCCGCCCCCACCGACGCGGGCGCGACCCACTGCAGGAAGTAGTGCGGCCAGGCGTACGGCCCCAGCACGATCGCCGCGGTCGAGGCCCCGACCCAGGCCAGCAGCGGCCAGTCGGGGCGGCCGCGGAACCGCGCCCCCGCCCAGCCGAACGCCGCCAGGGCCAGCAGCACGCCGAGGTCCAGCAGCACCCGCGGCCCGGAGGCCGCGAGCGCGTCGGCCTTGGAGCCGAGCCCGCCGGGATCGGCCGCCGGGCCGAAGCGGTACGCCACCACGGCGTACCAGTAGGCGCCCCACCCGGTGGCCAGCCCGTGCAGCGCCGAGAGCCCGAGCGGGAGGGCGACCCCCAGCGCGGCCCAGCCGATCGCGCCCCGCCGGCGTTCGCGCGGCATCAGCACGGCCACCAGCGCCACCACGGCGACCGCGTCCACGGCGGACTGCTTCACCGTGCACCCCGCGGCGGCCAGCAGCCCGGCGGGCAGCAGCAGCCGGGGCGCGTCGTCGCGGCGCGCGACGAAGGCGAGCGCCACCCCCCACACCGACACCGCGGAGGCCGCGAGCTCGCCGTTGAGGACGTGGCCCTCGCAGGTGGGGCGCCGCCCCCGCGAACGCGGCGGCCAGCCCCGCGGCGGCCCCCGCGCGGCGGCCGGCCAGCGCCCACGCGGCGGTCGCGGCCCCGAGGGCGATCGAGGCGGCGGCGAGCATGGCGGCGACCCGGGCGGCCAGCGTCGGCGGCCCCTCGTCGAGGCCCACGAGCAGCCGGAAGACCAGCAGCAGGCCCTGGGGGCGGTCGACGAAGACGTCGGTGTAGAGCCGCTCGCCGTCAGCCCAGCGCGCGGCGACGAGCCCGTACCCGCCCTCGTCGCTCACCAGCGGCGAGCCGGCCAGCGGCAGCCGCAGGATCGCGGCGACCGCCAGCAGCAGCAGCCCGAACGCGGCCACCGCCGCGGCGGCGGGCCGGCCGCCGCCCGGCCGGGATCTCCCGCCCATCGGCTGTCCGTTGCGGGTCCACGACAAGGAGCGTAGGCGCCAGGATGCGGGCAGGGGCCGCCCACCAGGCCGCCCCGACCGAGTACGTGCCCGGCCCGGCCCACCCCGCCGGACCGGCCGGACGAGCGGGCCCGCGGGGCCCGGCGAGGAGGACGCATGAGCATCCCCGTTCCGCGGCCGGTGCGGCCTGTGCCCGCGAGCCCCGCGGAGCCCGGCATGAGCCCGGCCGGCGCCGACGGCGGCCCCGAGCTCGTCCAGCTGCTCACCCCCGAGGGCGAGCGCGTCGAGCACCCCGACTACGCCCTCGACCTGACCGACGAGGAGTACCGCGGGCTCTACCGCGACCTCGTGCTCGTCCGCCGGATCGACGCCGAGGCCACCGCCCTGCAGCGCCAGGGCGAGCTCGGCCTGTGGGCCAGCCTGCTCGGCCAGGAGGCCGCCCAGGTCGGCGCGGGCCGCGCGATGCAGCCCGGCGACTTCGCCTTCCCGACCTACCGCGAGCACGGCGTCGCCTGGTGCCGCGGCGTCGACCCGCTGACCCTGCTGGGGCTCTTCCGCGGGCACGACCAACGGCGGCTGGGACCCGCACGAGCACGGCTTCGCCCTCTACACGATCGTCATCGGCGACCAGTGCCCGCACGCGGTCGGCCACGCGATGGGCGCGCTGTGGGACGGCGGCGGCGACGCGACCATGGTGTTCTTCGGCGACGGCGCCAGCAGCCAGGGCGACGTCAACGAGTCGTTCATCTGGGCGAGCGTCTTCAACGCCCCCGTCGTCTTCTTCTGCCAGAACAACCAGTGGGCGATCTCCGAGCCGCTCGAGCGCCAGACCCGCATCCCGCTCTACCGCCGCGCCGCCGGCTTCGGCTTCCCGGGCGTGCGGGTCGACGGCAACGACGTGCTGGCCACCCTCGCGGTGTCGCGCGACGCGATGGCGCGGGCCCGCGACGGCCAGGGCCCGATGCTCGTCGAGGCCTTCACCTACCGGATGGGCGCGCACACGACGTCCGACGACCCGACCCGCTACCGGCTCGCCGGCGACGTCGAGGCCTGGAAGCTGCGCGACCCGATCGAGCGGCTGCGGGCCTTCCTGCACCGCCAGCAGCTGGTCGACGGCGGCTTCTTCGAGGCGCTCGACGCCGAGGCGGAGGCGCTGGCCGTACGGCTGCGGGCGGGCGTGCGGGCGCTGCCCGACCCGGGGCCGCTGTCGATGTTCGACCACGTGTACGCCGACCCGCACCCCCTCGTGGAGGAGGAGCGGGCCGCGTTCGGGGCGTACCTCGCGTCCTTCGCCGACGCCCCGGGGGGTGGGCACTGATGGCCGAGACGCTGACCCTGGGCAAGGCGCTCAACCTCGGCCTGCGCCGCGCGCTGGAGCAGGACCCCAAGGTGGTCCTGCTCGGCGAGGACATCGGCAAGCTCGGCGGGGTCTTCCGGATCACCGACGGGCTGCAGAAGGACTTCGGCGAGCACCGCGTCGTCGACGCCCCGCTGGCCGAGTCGAGCATCGTCGGCGCCGCCGTCGGCCTGGCGATCCGCGGCTTCCGGCCGGTGATCGAGATCCAGTTCGACGGCTTCGTCTTCCCCGCCTTCGACCAGATCACCACCCAGATCGCCAAGATGCACGCGCGCTCCGACGGCAAGGTGCCGATGCCGATCACGATCCGCATCCCGTACGGCGGCGGGATCGGCGCGGTCGAGCACCACAGCGAGTCGCCGGAGGCGTACTTCGCGCACACCGCGGGCCTGCGGGTCGTCACGCCGAGCAGCCCGGCCGACGCGTACTGGATGGTGCAGCAGGCGATCGCGGCCAACGACCCGGTGGTCTTCTTCGAGCCGAAGCGCCGCTACTGGGACAAGGCCGACGCCGACGACGTGCTCGACCCGGCGCACGCGTCCTACCCGTACGACCGCGCGCGCGTCGTGCGGCCGGGCGAGGACGTGACGGTCGCCTGCTACGGGCCGATGGTGCGCACCTGCCTGGAGGCGGCGGAGGCCGCGGCGGGCGAGGGCCGCGACGTCGAGGTGATCGACCTGCGCTCGATCTCGCCGCTGGACGTCGACGCGGTCGCGCACTCGGTGGACAGGACCGGGCGGCTCGTCGTGGTGCACGAGGCGCCGGTGTTCCTCGGCCTCGGCGCCGAGCTGGCCGCGCGGGTCACCGAGCGGTGCTTCTACGCCCTCGAGGCGCCGGTGCTGCGGGTGGGCGGGTTCCACACGCCGTACCCGCCGTCGCGGGTGGAGAAGCTCTACCTGCCCGACCTCGACCGCGTGCTCGACGCCGTCGACCGCGTGCTGGCGTACTGAGGAGGCGGGCGATGGCCGAGCAGGTGCGCGTCTTCGCAATGCCGGACGCCGGCGAGGGGCTCACCGAGGGCGAGATCCTCAAGTGGCTCGTCGCGGTCGGCGACACCGTCGTGGTCAACCAGCCGCTCGTGCGAGGTCGAGACGGCCAAGGCCGCGATCGAGCTGCCCTCGCCGTACGCCGGCGTGGTGGCCGAGCTGCGCGCGGCCGAGGGGCAGGTCGTCCCGGTGGGCGACCCGATCATCGCGATCGCGGTGGCCGAAAGCCCCGCCGCCGCAACGGTCTCCGGCCTCGCCGGCCGCCCCGGCTGGGCTGGCCGCGAACGGCGCCGGCTCCGGGCCGGTGCTGGTGGGCTACGGCGTGACGGAGGCCTCGACGCGGCGCCGGCCCCGGCTGCCCGCGGCCGACCCGCACGGCACGATGCGGGTCGAGGCGGGCCCGCCCGGCGAGGCCGTGAAGCCGGTGCGCCACGGCGGGCTCGAGGTCGGGCGCGCCGCCGAGCGGGCGCTGGCCGAGCAGGGCGCGACCGTGGCCGAGCCCGCGGCCCGGGTGCGGGCCAAGCCGCTGGTCCGCAAGCTGGCCCGCGAGCTCGGCGTCGACCTCGCGGCGGTGGCGGCCAGCGGCCCGCACGGCACGGTCACCCGCGACGACGTCCGGCTGGCGGCCGAGGGGCTGTCTGTCACCCCAGAGGTGACGGCCTGGCCCGGGGGTGGCGCGCCCGCCTCCTCGGGCGCCGTCGCGGCCGGCGAGCCGGGCGAGTCCGAGGTGCGCGAGCCGGTGCGCGGCGTGCGCCGGCTGATGGCCGAGGCGATGGCGGCATCGGCGTTCTCGATCCCGCACGTCACCGAGTGGGTCGAGGTCGACGTCACGCGCTCGATCGAGCTGCTCGAGCGGATGCGCCGGCTGCCGGCGTACGAGGGGATCCGGCTGTCGCCGCTGCTGCTGGTGGCGCGGGCGCTCATCGAGGCGGTCCGGCGGACGCCGATCGCCAACTCGTTCTTCGACGCCGAGGCGGGCGAGGCGGGCGAGGTCGTCGTCCGGCGGCACGTCAACCTCGGAATCGCCGCGGCCACCCCGCGCGGGCTGGTCGTGCCCAACGTCAAGGGCGCCCAGGCGCTCGCGCTGCCCGACCTGGCCCGCGCGCTGAACGCCCTGGTCGAGACGGCCAAGGCGGGCCGGACGACCCCGGCCGACATGTCCGGCGGCACGATCACCATCACCAACGTCGGGGTCTTCGGCGTCGACGGCGGCACCCCGATCATCAACCCCGGCGAGGCCGCGATCCTGTGCATGGGCGCGGTGCGGCTGAAGCCCTGGGTGGTCGGCGGCCAGGTGGTTCCACGCCAGGTGATGGAGCTGACGCTGTCGTTCGACCACCGCCACATCGACGGCGCGGCCGGCTCCATCGTCCTGGCCGACGTGGCCCGCCTCCTCGAGGAGCCCGCCCTCTACTCGGTCTGAGACACAACGGTTGAGGCGGGGGTCACACGTTCGAACGTGTCGGATGCCCCGCTCCGGTGTGACCCCCGCTGTGGACAGCCGCGTCGCTCAGGCCGTACGGCGGCTCGGCTCAGGGGGTGATCGAGGCGACGGCGAGCAGCCGGCGTGCGAGCGCCGGGTCGCCGTCGACCCGGATCGGCAGCTCGTCCAGCGGCGCGCGCCCGCAGCCGAGCCGGACGAACGTCTCCCAGTCCATGCTGATCTGCGCGTCCGCGACGCCGTCCTCGGCCGGGTGCGCGGCCCCGCGCCCGTCGGCCCCGACCACGAGGTCGACATCGAACGCCACCGCGCCGCTGACGGTGAACCGCACGGCCGAGCCAGGGGGCGCCGCGAGCTCCTTGCTGAGCAGGATGCCCAGCGCGCGCACGAGGCGTTCGCGGGTGACCTGGCCACCCGGCGAGTCGAGGTCGCCGGGCCGCGCGGTGGCGCGGCGGGCGTCCTGCAGATGCGCCCAGATGTCGAACGTCCGCATCGGGTAGATCCGCGAGGCGGGCGCCGTCATCCCCGCCGGGCCGCGCACCGGCGCGTCCGGCTCGCGCGGGGTCGCCGCGAGGTCGGGCCTGCGCCGCTCGACCACCTCGGCCAGCTCGGCGCGGATCTCGTCGGGCGTACGGGAGCGGCGCAGGTCGACGCCCACCTCCGTGTACTGGCTCACCGGGCCGGCCGCGTGGGGCAGGGCGTCCCAGTCCGGCACGTGCTCGGGCGCCGGGTCGCCGAGGGTGTCCCTCTCGATCGCGATGATGTGCGACGCCAGATCCTGCACCGACCAGCCGGCGAGCTCGGTCGGCCGCGGCCCACTCGGCGTCGGGCAGGTCCGCGTAGAACGCCTGCGCGCGGTCCAGCGTGTCGACGTACGCGGCGATGGCGGCATCGAGGTCGAATCCCATCCCCGCACCCTAGACACGGGCGCCTAGGGTCGGGGCGTGGTGTTGACACGTGCGTGGGCGCGGCGCTGGGCGGCCGACCCCGACCGCGCGGTGCTCCTCGGGCCGGACGGCCCAGCAGCCGACGCGCGCGAGCTGGACCGCTGCACCCGCGACGGCGCCTCCCGGCTGGCCGCCGCGGGGGTCGGCCGCGGAGACCGCGTGCTGCTGTCCTGCGCGCCGTCGCCGGCGACGGTGGTGGCGTACGTCGCGGCGCTGCGCCTCGGCGCGGTCGTGGTGCCGGCCAACACCGCGTACACCCGGCCGGAGCTGGAGCACCTCGTCAGCGACTCCGGCGCCCGCCTTCGCGGTGCTCGACGACCCGGCGCGGGTCGAGGGCCTCGGGGTGCCCGCCGCGGCCTCGCTGGCGTCGCTGCCGGAGGGGCCAGCGATCGAGGTGGACGCCTCGGCGCCGGGCGACCCGGCGATGATCGCCTACACCTCCGGCACCACCGGGCGGCCCAAGGGCGCGGTGCTCTCGCACGCCAACCTGCTCGCCGGCGCGCGGTCGCTGGTCGAGGCGTGGGGGTGGACGCCGGCCGACCGGCTGGTGCTGGCGCTGCCGCTGTTCCACATGCACGGCCTGGGTGTCGGCGTGAACGGCACCCTCCTGGCGGGGGCGTCCGCGGTGGTGCTGCCCGCCTTCAGCCCGGACGCGGTCGCCGACGCCGTACGCGACCACGACGCGACGATGTTCTTCGGGGTCCCGACGATGTGGGCGAGGTTGGCCGCCTCGCCGCGGCTGCCCGAGCTGGCGGCGCTGCGGCTGCTGGTCTCCGGCTCGGCGCCGTTGCCGCCCGATCTGTTCGAGGCGGTGCGCTCGGCGACCGGGCAGGCGCCGCTGGAGCGGTACGGGATGAGCGAGACCGTGATGCTCGCGGCGAACCCGCTGCACGGCGAGCGCCGCGCGGGGACGGTGGGGCGGCCGCTGCCGGGGGTCGAGATCCGGCTGGCCGACGACGGCGGGGTGGAGGTGCGCGGCCCGAACGTGTTCGCCGGCTACTGGCGCCAGACGCGAGGCGACCGAGGCGGCGTTCACCGCCGACGGCTGGTTCCGCACCGGCGACCTCGGCGAGTGGGACGAGGCGGGCCACCTGCGCCTCGTCGGGCGCGCCAGCGAGCTGATCATCACCGGCGGCTACAACGTCTACCCGCGCGAGGTCGAGGACGCGCTGCGCACGCACCCGGCGGTCGCCGACGTCGCGGTCGTCGGCGCGCCCGACCCCGAGTGGGGCGAGGTCGTCGCCGCGTACGTCGTGGAGCGGGAGCCCGTCTCCGACGAGGCGCTCGCCGCGCACCTGGCCGACCGGGTCGCCCCCTACAAGCGCCCGCGCCGGTGGGTGCGGCTGCCGGCCCTGCCCCGCAACGCGATGGGCAAGGTCGTGCGGGCCGACCTGCGCGAGACGTGAGGCGTCCGGGCGCCTGAGGTGCGCCCGGACGCGAGCCAGGTTGCGCGAGTCATCCGGGTGGGTCGGGCAGTGCGACCGTTTCCAGGGCGGGGTAGCCGCCCCATGGCCCGAGGAAGACCTCGTCGGCCTGTGCGCGATCAGCCGTTGCGTGGCCGACTGATTCGAGGTCGTACCAGAAGACCGAGCCGGGACGGTCGAACCGGACCTTCCAGCCGTGCGTCGAGGCCCCCGGACCCAGCACCTCGAAGGTGAACGCCCCGGTGGTCTCGTCGTAGGCGATCGGCGAAAGGTGCACCTGACCGCCGCCAGGGAGATCCCACTCCAGCGTCACGGCCACGCCGGCGGCCGGCGTCACGACCCCGGTCAGCCCGGAGAGCGGGATCTGGACGGCGAGGTCAGGTGGCTGCGGCGCGAGCCGCACCGGGGTGGCGTTCTCGCCGCCTTGGTAGGCCGGTGCGAGGAAGCCCGGGTACTGGTCGCTGTACCAGCCGTACTGCTCACCCCACGGGGCGCGGAACTCGACGATCGCCTCGATCGCCGCCAGCGACGGCCCGGTCGTGAACGCCCAACTGCCCTCAGGGGCATCGATCCAGGCGAACTCAGACCAGTCGCCCGCATTGCGGAGCACGACCGTCACCGGGGCGGGCTGACCGGAGGAGTCGAGCACCGTGCCGGTCACCCCGCGGACGTACAACCCAAGGCCGACGTCGAGCATGGCGGCCTGGTTGTCGTACAGGTTGTCGTCGCAGACCAGCTCGGCCGAGTCAGCGGCGGGCTGGTTGGGCCAGTACTCGTCGGGCACCCTGCCGAGCGGTGTCGTGGAAGCCGACCACGACGCACGGGCTGGGTGAGAACACCCGGAACTGGCCGTTGCCGTCGGTGACATCACGCGCACTGGCGTAGCCACTCCACCACCCCGGGTACGCATCGGCCAGCGGCACGAAGTCGCCGACCTCGTCGAGCCACTGGTAGAGGTCGACCTGGATGCCGGCGAGCGACTCCCCCGTCGCGTCGTCGACGACCTGGCCCTGGACGATCCCGCTGGGCAGCAGCACGGTGCCGAGCGACGCGGTCTGACCCTCGGCCAGGGTGACGTAGCGGGACTCCATCGCGGTGTCGGCGCCCAGCCACACGGTGTAGGCGCCAGGCCACAGGCCGACGATGCGGAAGGACCCGTCGCAGGCCACTGAGCCAATGCCAGCGCTCCAGTCCGAATTGGGATCGGCGAAGTCGGGGTTGTAGGCCCCGACCCACGCGTCGGAGGCCGGAACGCCCGCGGCGTACCAGACCGCGCCCGTGATGGTGGCTGGGCTGCCCGGCAGGGTCACATTGGCAACGACCTCATGCCCAGGCTCGTCGGGGACTAACACCGGGGTGGCCTCCGCGGCCCACTGCACACCTCCCGACAGGACCTCGCGGTAGGCGCCGCTCTCGTCGCGGTAGCGCAGGATCGCGCCAGCCGGCTGCCCGGGGTCGTACATCGCGGTGATCGCGTAGCGGCCCTTGGCGTCGGTCTGCACGGGCGGCCAGGGGAACGCGCTCAGGTAGTCGACGAAGACGCCCGCAACCGGGCGGCCCTTGGCGTTGGTCACGACGCCGGTGATCCGGCTGGACGGCTCCAGCCAGGCGTCGCGGGTCTGCGCCGCCCCGGCCGACAGGTCGACCGTGGGCAGCTCGAAGCCGAAGTAGCTGCGGGTCGCCGAGCATGGTGTGCCACCAGATCACGATGCCGTGCCAGCCGGTCGGGTCGCTGAGGACGAGGCCGTACTGGAGGGCCTCATTCACGGCCGCGTGGACAGGATCGGGTCGGGCACCGCAGTGGGGAGCCCGGCGATCGTGTACGTGCCGTCGGCCAGGGTCAGCGTCTCGGGGGCGATCCGCTGGGTCTGGCCGCTGTAGTCGGTCACCGCCCGCACGCGCATCCCGGCGAGCGTCGTCGTGGGCCGGGGCTCGGGCACCGGGTAGGCGCTCTCGTACACCGTGCCGGTGATGGACGCGGGCGTCGTGAGGTGCACGTTGATCCCGCTGCGGCCGGCGGTCCCGACGAACACGTCACCGGCCCAGCCGACCCAGCTTGTGACCTGCGCGTTGTCCACGCGGTAGCCGAAGGAGTCAGTGGCCAGGTTTGCCGGCGTCACGCCGATCCGGTAGCCGCCGGGCTGGACAGGAATCGAGTACGTGCCGGCGCTGGTGGTGGTTGCGGACCCGGCGGCTGACCAGTCGTCCCCGCTGACCTCGGGACAGCCCTGGGCCAGGCCCGGACAGGGCGTACAGGGTGACCTTGGCGCCGGGTAAGACGGTGCCGAGGTGGTCGTAGACGATGCCGCTGATGGCCGCGGTGGCCTTCGGCGGCTTGGGCGCTCCCGGCTTCGCCACTGCGCTGGGTGCCGAGACGACGAGTCCCAGGCACGCGACGGCGATGGCGACTGCCCGGAGCCTGGTGCGAAGGTTCGCTGCCATGGCAGTCACCCCCCGGTTGGGGTTTCCTTTCCACTCCCAGGCTGCGCGTCTACCGGTTCGCGGGGTAGTGCGCAAGGTCCTCAGGTCCCTACTCCCGGGCGAGCCGGCGTCGAGGGGGGAAGATGGGCCCCATGCGCGTCGCCGTGATCCAGCTCGCCCCCGACTACGCCCTCACGATCGATGAGCGGAGGACGCACGCGGCCGCCCTCGTCCGCGCGCAGGCGGGCGCGGACCTCGTGGTCCTGCCCGAGCTGTGGCCGCAGGGCGGCTGGCTGTACGACCGCTGGGACGCCGAGTGCGAGCCGCTCGACGGGCCGACCCTGGCGGCGATGGCCGAGGCGGCCCGCGCGATCGGGGCCCACGTGCACGCCGGCTCGATCGTGGAGCGCGGCGCGGACGGCAAGCACTACAACACCTCCGCGCTGCTCGGCCCGGACGGCTCGCTGCTCGCGTCGTACCGCAAGATCCACCTGTTCGGCTTCGACGAGGGCGAGCCGATGCTGCTGGGGGCCGGCGACGAGGTCGTGGTCGCGGCCACCGCGATCGGCCGGATCGGGCTGGCGACCTGCTACGACCTGCGGTTCCCCGAGATGTTCCGCGCACTGGTCGACCGCGGGGCCGAGCTGGTCGTCGTGCCGGCCGCGTGGCCCGAGGCGCGGGTGGCCCACTGGACGCTGCTCGCGCAGGCCCGCGCCGTCGAGAACCAGTACGCCGTCGTCGCCTGCAACACCGCGGGCTCCCAGGGCGGCAAGGCGATGGGCGGCCGCTCGATCGTGGTGGGACCGCGCGGCGACGTGCTGGGCGAGGCCGGGGAGGCCGCCGAGGTGCTCACCGCCGACGTCGACCTGGCCGAGGTCGCGCGCTGGCGCGAGGCGTTCCCCGTGCTGGCCAACCGCCGGCTGTGACCCCGAGGCTCAGGTTTCGACGGGGTATCCGGCGTTGGCCCAGGACGACAGCCCGCCGAGGTCCTTCACCGAGCTGAAGCCGGCCTCGGCCATCTGGTCGGCGGCGAGGGCGCTGCGCCGCCCCGTGCGGCAGTAGACGACGTACGTCTCGGTCTGGTCGAGCTCGGCGATCTCGTCGGCGAACGACCCCGACTCCACATTGATGTTGACCGCATCGGGGATGTGGCCCGCGGCGAACTCGGCGGGAGTGCGCACGTCGATGACGGTGGCGCCCTCGTCGATGGCCGTGGAGGCCTCGGCGGGGGTGACGGTGCTGACGGCGGCGGAGTCCGACGAGCAGGCGGCGGTGCCGGCCACGAGGGCCAGGCCGAGGGCGGCGGCGGCCAGGCCGCGGGAGACGGATCGCATACCCCCGAGGGTATACGAGACCGTCCCTGGCCCTCAACCTGCGTGCCTCCCCGCCCGTACGCGTGCCTGCCGCGGCGCTGTGGAGCCGCGGCAAGCACGCGTACGGGCGGGGAAGCGCCGCGGGCTGGGGCAAGATGCCTCCCGTGGCAGAGCCGACCAGCACCCGATGGCATCCGGGCGCGCGGCCGGGTCCGCGCCCCCGAGCTGGCCGGGCGGCGGTGGCTCAACACCGGCGGCCGCGAGCTGAGCCTGGCCGACCTGCGCGGCCGCTTCGTGCTGCTCGACTTCTGGACGTTCTGCTGCGTCAACTGCCTGCACGTCCTCGACGAGCTGCGCCCGCTCGAGGAGCGGTGGCGCGACGTGCTCGTCGTCGTGGGCGTGCACTCGCCCAAGTTCGCCCACGAGGGCAGGCCCGAGGCGGTCGAGGCCGCGGTCGAGCGCTACCGCGTCGAGCACCCCGTCCTCGACGATCCCGACCTGGCGACCTGGCGGTCGTACGCCGTGCGGGCCTGGCCGACGCTCGCCCTCATCGACCCGGAGGGGTACGTCGTCGCGCAGCTGTCCGGCGAGGGGCACGCGCACGCCCTCGACGCCCTGCTGGCCGAGCTCGTGGCCGAGCACGAGTCCAAGGGCACCGCTGCGCCGTGGCGACGCGCCGTACGAGCCCCCGCCCCCGACCGCGACCGCGCTGCGCTTCCCGGCCAAGGCGGTCGCGCTGCCCGACGGCGGATTCCTGGTCGCCGACGCAGGGCGGCACTCGCTGGCCGTGCTGGCCGAGGACGCCGAGACCCTGCTGCGCCGGATCGGCTCGGGTGATCCAGGGCTGGCCGACGGCGGGCCGGGCGAGGCGCGGTTCAACGAGCCGAACGGCCTCGCGCTGCTGCCCCCCGACGTGGCCTCGGCGGCCGGCTACGACGTGGTCGTGGCCGACACCGTGAACCACGCCTTGCGCGGGGTGCGGCTGGCCGACGGGGCCGTCACGACCCTGGCCGGCGGCCGCGGCCAGTGGATGCAGGGCGACGGCACGGACCGCCTCTCGTCGCCTTGGGATGTCGCCTGGCACGGCGGCCGGGTGTGGATCGCGATGGCCGGCAACCACCAGCTGTGGACGTACGACCCGGCGACCGGCGCCGTCGCGGTCGCGGCGGGCACGACGAACGAGGGCCTGGTCGACGGCGACCTCGCCGACGCCTGGTTCGCCCAGACGAGCGGGCTGGCGGCCGACGGCGAGTCGCTGTGGCTGGCCGACTCCGAGACCTCCAGCCTGCGCGAGGTGCGCAACGGCACGGTCCGCACCCACGTCGGCTCCGGGCTCTTCGACTTCGGCCACGTCGACGGGCCGGCCCGCGAGGCGCTGCTGCAGCACCCGCTCGGGCTCGCCGTGCTGCCGGACGGCTCGCTCGCGGTCGCCGACACGTACAACGGGGCGGTCCGCCGCTACGACCCCTCGCGCGCGATCGTCGAGACGCTCGCCACCGGGCTGGCCGAGCCGAGCGGCGTCCTGGTGGCCGACGGGGGCGCGGCGCTCGTCGTCGTCGAGTCCGCGGCGCACCGGCTGACGCGGGTGCCCGTCCCGCGGGAGGCCCGGCGGGTCGACGGCGCCCGGCTGCGCACCCAGCGGCCGCCGACCGAGCTGGCGCCCGGGCCGATCGAGCTGGCCGTCGTCTTCGAGCCGCCCCCGGGCCAGCACCTGGACGACCGGTACGGGCCGTCGACGCATGTCGTGGTGTCGGCGACGCCGCCCGGGCTGCTCGCCGAGGGCGCCGGCGCGGGGCCGGCCCTGGTCCGCCGGATCGTGCTTGCCGACGGCGTCGAGGGAGGCGTGCTGCACGTCTCCGCCCGCGCCGCCTCGTGCGACGACGACTCCGAGCACGCCGCCTGCCACGTGCACCAGCAGGACTGGGGCGTGCCCGTACGGGTCGTCGCCGGCGCCCCGGCGCGGCTGGCCCTCACCCTCGCCGGCCTCGACGCCTGACCCCCGAGGCAAGGGAAAGGGCCGGGCCCCGCATGCAGGGTGCGGGGCCCGGCCCTCTCCGGAGGGGTGGAGTTCTGGGGTGTCGGGGCCGCTCCTAGAAGGCGTCCTCGGACAGCTCCATCAGCGCGTTGTCGGTGGCCTCGGCGATCGACCGCTCGGCGGCGAGCTTCGGCAGCTGGGTGCGGGCGAAGAACTTCGCGGCGGCGACCTTGCCGTCGTAGAAGGCCTTGTCGCGGTCGCTCGGCCCGGCGGCCAGCGCCTTGAGCGCCACGTCGGCCTGGCGCAGCAGCAGCCAGCCGATCACCAGGTCGCCGAGCGCCATGAGCAGGCGCGTGGTGTTGAGGCCGACCTTGTACAGCTCGGTCACCTCGGTCTGCGACTTCATCGCGAAGCCGCCGAGGGCGCCGATGATGCCCTGGACGTCCTCGAGCGCCTTGCCGAGCAGCTCGCGCTCGACGGCGAGCGTGCCGTTGCCGGCGTCGCCCTTGGCGAACTCCTGGATCTGCCCGCCGAGGTACGAGATCGCCTGGAACTGGTCGCGCACCATCTTGCGGAAGAACAGGTCCAGGCCCTGGATCGCGGTGGTGCCCTCGTACAGGGTGTCGATCTTGGCGTCGCGGATGTACTGCTCGATCGGGTAGTCCTGCAGGAAGCCGGACCCGCCGAAGGTCTGCAGCGACAGCGCGAGCATCTCGTACGAGCGCTCCGAGCCGACGCCCTTGACGATCGGCAGCAGCAGGTCGTTCATCCGGTCGGCCTGGCTGGCGTCGCGGCCCTCCATCTCGGCGGCCCACAGCTCGTCCTGGAAGCACGAGGTGTACGTGACGAGCGCGCGCATGCCCTCGGCGTACGCCTTCTGCAGCATCAGGATGCGGCGGACGTCGGGGTGGTGGGTGATGGTGACGCGGGGCGCGGCCTTGTCCATCATCTCGGTCAGGTCGGCGCCCTGGACGCGGTTCTTGGCGTAGTCGAGGGCGTTGAGGTAGCCGGTCGACAGCGTCGCGATGGCCTTCGTGCCGACCATCATCCGGGCGTACTCGATGACCTTGAACATCTGCGCGATGCCGTCGTGCACGTCGCCGACCAGCCAGCCGACGGCCGGCAGGCCGTTCTGGCCGAAGGTCAGCTCGCAGGTCGTGGAGACCTTGATGCCCATCTTCTTCTCGATGTTGGTGACGTAGGCGCCGTTGCGCTCGCCGATCGCGCCCGTCTCGAGGTCGACGTGGAACTTCGGCACGACGAACAGCGACAGCCCCTTGGTGCCCGGGCCGCCGATCCCCTCGACGCCCTCGGGGCGGGCCAGCACGAGGTGGACGATGTTGTCGGACATGTCGTGCTCGCCGGAGGTGATGAAGCGCTTGACGCCCTCGATGTGCCAGGTGCCGTCGGCCTGCGGGATCGCCTTGGTGCGGCCGGCGCCGACGTCGGAGCCCGCGTCGGGCTCGGTGAGCACCATCGTCGCGCCCCAGTGGTTGTCGATCATCAGCTGGGCCCAGCGCTTCTGGTCGGCGTTGCCGAGGTGGTCGAGGATCGCGGCGAAGCCGGGGCCGGACATGTACATGAAGGCCGGCGGGTTCGCGCCCAGGAACATCTCGGCCACGGCCCAGCGCAGGCTCGGGGGCGCGCCGGTGCCGCCGAGGTGCTCGGGCAGGTCGAGGCGCCACCACTCGCTGTCCATCAGCGCGGCGTACGACGCCTTGAAGCGACTCGGGCATGGTCACCGAGAAGGTCTTCGGGTCGTAGACCGGGGGGTTGCGGTCGGCGTCGGCGAACGACTCGGCGAGCTTGCCGGTGGCGAGCTCCTCCACCGCCTCGCAGCACGTGGTGGGCGGTGTCGACGTCCATCTCGGCGAACACGCCGTGACCGAGCACGTCGCTGCGGCCGAACACCTCGAAGAGGTTGAACTCGATGTCGCGCAGGTTGGCCTTGTAGTGGCTCATGGCAGGGGCCCTTCATGTCCACCGGCGCGAGGGAGCCCGCGGCGGTTACCCGTCAGTAACCCCATAGTGCTACTCGACGGGTAACTTACGCAAGTGACGCTCGTCACACGGCGCGCCGCCAGTCCTCCGGCGCGGTCCCGAGGACCCGTCAGTCGGTGCGCTGCGAGAGGACCCTCTCGATGGCGGCGTGCTGCTCCGGGAAGCGGACCCCCATCTCCCGGAAGCGCGTGCCGAACAGCACCCAGACCGTTCCGGCGCTGGTGGCCTTCACCGTCGCGGTCCGGCGGCCCTGGCCGAGGATGGCGGCCTCGCCGAAGAAGTCACCCGGGTTCAGGTGGCGCACCACGTCGTCGTCGTGGAGCACCACGGCGCTCGCCGTTCCGAGGATCATGAACGCGTAGCCCGATGCGCCTTCGCGCGCGAGTACGGCGTCGGCTGCGACCTCCTGGACCTCGAACCAGGTCGCGACCTCGGCCAGGTCAGCGTCGGTCATCCCGCTGAACAGGTCGACCGTTCGGAGGTCATCGGGGGTGGGGGCGGCCATTCATCTCTCCTCGCATCGACGCGTGTCTATGAGCCCCGCACGGTAGGGCGCGGTCGGCGGGTGTCGCATCCCGGCGCGACACAGTTCGCTTGATGTTCATGTCGCAGGAGCGGGCGTGCGAGGCGAGCCGTCCTGCGGCGGCCGGCGTCAGCCGGTGGCGCTCTCCCCGGCCGCGTCGCCGAGCGGCGCCTTCCGGCCCTTGGCCGGGCTGCTCGTCGGGCTGCTGGTCGGGGGCTTGCTCGGCGCAGGCTTCGCGCGCCTGCGCGGGGCCGGCGGCTCCGGCTGGGCCTGCTTCGCGCGCAGGTGCGCGGTGACCTCGTCGACCTTCGCCCAGATCATCGAGCGGACCGCCGGGGAGTTCATCTCGGCGAGGTGGTTGACCTTGCCGAGGATCAGGTCGTCGATGGTGAGCTCCGGGTACGCCTTCATGTGCGCGGCGTACTCCTGCTCGGAGGCGATGAGCACGTTGGTCACGCCGGGTACGTCGATGTGCGCGTTGGCGTACGGGCTGATCACGACCTCGTGGGTGCTGTAGATGTTGGTGACCCGGTCCCCGATGGCGGGCAGGTCGGCGCGCAAGGCCATCAGGAACGGCGAGTTGGGGGCCATGTCGCTGAGCGCGGGGGCGAGGTCGCGGCCGGTCCAGCCGTAGAGGCGCGAGACGGTGGCGGCGGTGCGGGTGCCGTGCCACGGCGCCCCGACCGAGATGACGTGCAGCACCTGCTCGGGGTGGTCGACGGCGTAGCGCATCGAGGCGAGGGCGCCCTGGGAGTGGCCGACGATGACGACCGGCGAGTCGGGCGCGCGCCCCTGCGCGGCGAGGCCCTTGGCGATGTCGTGGCGGATGTGCTCCTGCGAGCGGTGCAGCGGCAGCGTGATCCCGCCGCGGTGCAGCGTGATGAGGAAGGCGTTGGGGTGCCGCTGGAGGACCCCGCGCATCAAGACCGTGGCCGCGACGCCCTTGATCGCGGTGCCGGCGACGATCGGGACTGCGACGGGCACCCGATCCTCCCCTGCCTCGGCTGGCGCTACGCGTTTCGTCAGGCCCGAATGTACCCATCGGTAACCCTGGGAGGGCAGTGGGGGCACCCGCGGCGCGCGGCGGGCGTGGCGGTCTGCGTGTTCTCCCGCAAGGGTTTCGCCGGCCGCCGTCAGAACGGCACTGCCGCCCGGGGGAGTTGCTGGCGCCGAATCGCGGTTGTGGTCCTGCGCCGGCGGGAAGAACCGCGATTCGGAGGAGGAAGCGACCGGAAGGCGCGTGGAGCGGGTGACGGGATCCGTCGCTTCGCTCCTCCCGATTCCGCCGACCCGCAGAGGGGCGACGGGGACGGCTTCGCCGTGTGGGGTCGCGTGGAGCGGGTGACGGGAATCGAACCCGCACTGTCAGCTTGGGAAGCTGATGTTCTGCCATTGAACTACACCCGCGGACGCCGGCCTGCGGGCCTGGCGCGCGGGCCTACTGTACCCACATGGCCGCCCCGTACGACCCCGGGCCGGCCCCCCCGCGGGCCCGCACCAGCGGCCTGCTGACGGCCAGCCCCAGGGGTTTCGGCACCACCCTGACGATCGTCAAGACGGCCGTCGCCTGCTCGCTGGCGTACCTCGCCGCCTCGCAGCTCGGCGGCAACCAGCTGGCCATCTTCGCGCCGATCCTCGCGCTCGTGACCGTGCAGGAGTCGGTCTACGGCACGGTCGGCCAGGGCCTGCAGAAGATCGCCGGCAACATGGTCGGCGTCCTGCTGGCCACCCTGTGGATCAACCTGGTGGGGACCACCTGGTGGTCGCTCGGGGTCGCGGTCGGGGTCGCGATCGTGGGCGCGCGCCTGCTGCCGATCGGGTACGGCGGCCAGCTGCAGATCCCGCTGTCGGTGCTGCTGGTGGTGGCCCTCGGCCCGGTGCAGGAGGGGTACGGGGTGTGGCGCGCCGATCGACTGCCTGATCGGCGGCGCCATCGGCATCGCGGTGGCCCTGGCGATCCCCGAGCGACCGCCGCTGGAGCCCGCCCGCGCCGCGGTCCGCGACTGGGCCGAGGCCGTGATCGCGCAGGTCGAGGCGGTCGCGGACGCGCTCAGCCGGCCGCCTCGCGAGCTCGCGCCGCAGGAGCAGCACGACTTCATCGGCACCTCGCGTGAGCTGGCCGGGTACGGCCGGCGGTCGCGGGACGCGCTCGCCGCCGCCGCCGAGGGCCTGCGGTACAACCTGCGGGCCGGCGGGCGCGCGCAGGAGCTCGCCGAGCTGGCCGCCCGCGAGCGCGCCGTCGCCCGGTCCAGCCTGCAGGTCCGCACGCTGTCGCTGACCGTGGACCGCCAGTACGACCGGCCGGGGCCGCCGATGCTCCTGCGCCGCCACGACCTCGCCGACGTGCTGCGCGAGATCGCCTCGATGGCCAGGCTGCGCGTGGCCGGCCAGGGGGTCGCCGAGCAGTCGGCGGCCCTCAAGCGCCGCCTGGCCGACCTCGTCGAGGGCGTCGACGAGCGCTCCGACGGCGCCGTGCAGGTGCTGGAGTCCATCAGCCTGCTCGGCCGGCTGGACCAGCTGCGCCGGGAGGTCGCCCGCGAGGAGGTCGTCAAGCCCCCGCCCAGCGCGTGGACGACGACCCGGAAGCCGACCCCGAGACCGCCCTGGCGGGTTGACCGGGCCGCCCCGGTAGCCTCGCGCCGTGCTGCTCTCCGACCGCGACATCCGCGCCGAGATCGACTCCGGGCGCGTCGGCCTCGACCCGTACGACGCCGGGCTGGTCCAGCCGTCCAGCGTCGACGTGCGCCTCGACCGGTACTTCCGGGTGTTCGAGAACCACCGCTACCCGCACATCGACCCCTCGGTCGAGCAGCCCGACCTCACCCGCGAGGTCGAGCCCGAAGGCGACGAGCCGTTCATCCTGCATCCCGGGCGAGTTCGTCCTGGCCTCGACGCTCGAGGTCGTCACGCTGCCCGACGACATCGCCGGCCGGCTCGAGGGCAAGTCGTCGCTGGGCCGGCTCGGCCTGCTCACCCACTCGACGGCGGGCTTCATCGACCCCGGCTTCAGCGGGCACGTCACCCTCGAGCTGAGCAACGTCGCGACGCTGCCGATCAAGCTGTGGCCGGGGATGAAGATCGGCCAGCTCTGCCTGTTCCGGCTGTCGTCGCCGGCGGAGCACCCGTACGGCTCGGCCGTGTACGGGTCGCGCTACCAGGGCCAGCGCGGGCCGACGCCGTCGAAGTCGTACCTGAACTTCCACCGCACCGACATGTGACGCGCGCCGCCGCGGACGTACGGGCTGCGGCGGCGGCGCGCCTGCGGCAGGCTGGCCCCATGGGACTCAAGGTCATCGTCGACTTCGACCGCTGCAAGGACCACCACCAGTGCATCGCGCACTGCCCCGAGGTGTTCAGCGAGCACGCCGACGGCTGGCTGATCGTGGCCGAGGACGTCGACGAGTCGCTGCGCGACAAGGTCGAGCTGGCCATCGACTCGTGCCCCGAGCAGGCCATCTCGCTGCAGGACTGACCCCCGCTCAACCCTGACGGCTCAGCCGCGTGAGTCGACCCGCGGCGTGCGGAACTCCCGGGTGCCCGGCACGACCAGCACCGCGAGCGTTGACACCACGGAGACCACGGCCGCGGCCCACAGCACGGCGGTCTCGCCCACGGCGGCCACCGCCGGCCCGGTCAGCGCGAGCCCGAGCGGCATGAGCGCGAACGACGCCATCCAGTCCACCGACGACACCCGCGCGAGCGTCTCGGTCGGGATCTCCTCCTGCAGCGCCGTCGACCAGTAGACGAGGAACGGCTCCAGGCACAGCCCGGAGACGAAGTAGACGGCCAGCAGCACCCACGGCTCGCTGGGGTACGCCAACGCCAGCGGCACCAGGGTGAACGGCAGGATGCCCAGCAGGCCGACCAGCCCGCGCTGCCTCGGCTGCCAGTGCATCGCGACGAAGGCGCCGATGACGCCTCCGATCGAGATCGCGGCCAGCGACCCCACGTACACCCAGTCGCCGCCGAACTCGCGGCGGCCGATGATCGGCAGCAGCACCGACTCGGGGGCCACGACCAGCATGAGCTGCAGCGAGGCCATCAGCAGGACGGCGGCGATCCACGGGCGCCGCCGCACCTCGGCCAGCCCGCCGCGGATCTCCGTGAGCATCGAGTCGCGGTCGGCCTTGGCGACGAGATCTCGGGCCGGCTCGCGCAGCGCCGTCAGGCAGCCCAGGCTGACGAGGAAGCTCGCCGCGTTGATGACGTACGCCGCGCGCGGCCCGCCGGCGGCGACGACCACCAGCCCGCCGATCCCCGGTCCGATCACCGCGGCCAGCCGGTACGACACCGTGACGAGCCCGTTGGCCGCGGGCAGCAGCGGCTGCGGGACCACCGCGGGGATCAGGGCGGCCTCGGCCGGCCGGAAGAACGCCTCGCCCGCGCCGACGACGAAGACGAAGCCGGCCAGCACGAGTGTCGAGGGCGTCCACGGGATCAACGCGAGCGCCAGCACCGCGACGGCCCGGAACAGGTCGGACGCCCGCATCACGAAGGTGCGCGGCAGCCGGTCGGCCCACACCCCGCCCACCAACGCGAACGAGACGATGGCGAGCCAGCGCGCGCCGAGGACGAGGCCGAGGTCGCCGAGGGTCCCGCCGGCGTCCAGGACGGCGATCGTCACCGCGATCGGGAAGATCTGGTCGCCGAGCGTGGAGACGGCCTGGCCGACCCAGAGCAGCCGGAAGTCGCGCAGCCGCAGGGCCGCGGTGGCCCCCGACGCGGCGGTGGCTTCCTGGGTGGCGGACATCGCGCCAGGATCCGCCCGAGCGGCCCGCCTCAGGTCGAACGCGTTATCGCGCGGCCCTGGGCGGGCGGGCGATCAGTCGGCGGCGGCGAGCTCCGGCTCGTGGAGGCGACCCGCCGTAGATGGCCGGCCCGGCGCCTTCGCTCGCTGCGCGGACGGCTTCGCCGGCCGCTCCGCGAGCTCAGTCGACCGGGACCGGCGGCCGCTTCACCGCGCGCAGCAGCAGCTGCGCCACGTCCTGCACCTGGACCTGGTCGTCCTTCTCCTTGTCGGCCTGCAGCTCGCCGACGCCGTCGGAGAGCATCACCCGGCAGAACGGGCAGCCGACCGCGATGGTGGCCGCGCCGGTGGCGATGGCCTCCTCGGTGCGGTTGGTGTTGACCCGGGTGCCGATCTTCTCCTCCATCCACATCCGCGCGCCGCCCGCGCCGCAGCAGAAGCCGCGGTCGGCGTGGCGCGGCATCTCGGTGCAGCTCCAGCCCGGGCAGCCCGGAGACCAGGTCGCGCGGCGGGGCGTACACCTTGTTGTGGCGGCCGAGGTAGCACGGGTCGTGGTAGGTGACGCGCTCCTCGACCGGGGTGACCGGCGTCAGCTTGCCCTCGCGCACCAGGCGGTTGAGCAGCTGCGAGTGGTGCAGCACCTCGCCAGTTGCCGCCGAGCTGCGGGTACTCGTTGGCCAGCGTGTTGAAGCAGTGCGCGCAGGTCGCGACGATCTTCTTCGCGCCGACGGTCGTTCAGCGTCTCGACGTTCTGCATCGCCGAGCATCTGGAAGAGGAACTCGTTGCCCGACGCGGCGCGCGGAGTCGCCGGTGCAGGTCTCGCCCTCGCCCAGCACGGCGAACTCGACGCCCGCGAGGTGCAGCAGCTCGGCCACGGCCTGCGTGGTCTTCTTCGCGCGGTCCTCGTACGCGCCGGCGCAGCCGACCCAGAAGAGCTACTCGACGTCGTCGGGGATCTCGTCCGTCGACGACGCGGCACCTCGAAGTCGAGGTCGCTGGCCCAGTCCATGCGGCCGCGAGGCGTTCAGGCCCCACGGGTTGCCCTTGTTCTCCATGTTCTTGAACAGGCCGTTGAGCTCGGCGGGGAACGGCGCTCTCGACGAGCACCTGGTAGCGGCGCATGTCGACGATGTGGTCGATGTGCTCGATGTCGACGGGGCACTGCTCGACGCAGGCGCCGCAGGTCGTGCAGGACCACAGCACGTCGGGGTCGATGACGCCGCCGTCGACGGCGATCCCGTGGTCGTCGAAGACCGACGGGCCGACGAGCGGCCGCTCGATCTCGTGCCGCACCGACTCCGGCAGCGACTCGAGGTCGATGGCCTCGCGCGGGTTGGCGGCCTCGCGCTTGCCGTACCCGGTCTGCGCGAGCACGGCGTTGGGGTCGCTGGCGGTGAGGTACGGGGCCTGGGCGAAGGTGTGGTCGCGCAGCCCCATGATGAGCAGCTTCGGCGACAGCGGCTTGCCGGTGTTCCAGGCCGGGCACTGCGACTGGCAGCGGCCGCACTCGGTGCAGGTCGCGAAGTCGAGCAGGCCCTTCCAGGTGAAGTCCTCGACCTTGCCGCGGCCCATCACGGCGTCCTCGTCGAGCTCGTCGAGGTTCTCGAAGTCGAGCGGCTTGCCGTCGACGTACATCGGCAGCAGCGGGCCGAGGGCGTTGGGGCGCCGCGAGAACGCGACGTTGATCGGCGCCATGAAGATGTGCAGGTGCTTGCTGTAGACGACGAGGACGAGGAAGCCGAGGATCACGCCGATGTTGAGCAGCAGGCCGATCGGTCTCGATCCACTCGTTGGCCTCAACCGAGCTCGGGCAGCACGTTGGCGACCCACTGCGAGGCGAACGCCCACTGGTCGGGGTACGGGAAGTTGCCGGTGTTGATCTGCGCGCCGCGGTAGAGCAGCAGCGTCCACGAGCACGTTGAAGATCATGAAGAGCACGAGCCACGCCGCGCCGGTGTGCGAGCCGTAGAAGCGCGACGCCCGGCCCTGCGTCTTCGGGTTGCTCTTGACCCGGATCAGCGCGAAGACGACCAGCGCCAGGATCACGGCGACGGTGAAGAAGTCCTCGATGAACGCCACCCACGCCCAGTTCTGGAGCACCGGGATCGCGAACGAGCGGTTGAACAGCGCGCCGTAGGCCTCGATGATCGTCAGGCCCAAGACGATGAAGCCCCACATCGCGAAGAAGTGCGCGGTGCCCGGGACGGTCCACTTGAGCAGCTTCTTCTGGCCGGCGACCTCGACGAGCTCGGCCTGGATGCGGCGCTCGGGCTGGTCGGTGCGGCCGACGGCCGGCTGGCCGGAGCGGATCAGCCGGGTGAGGACCCCGAGCCGGCGCAGGGTGATCGTCAGCGCGACGACCGTGATGAGGAGGCCGAGGACGATGCTCAGCACGACCTGCGAGTCTTCGGACACGGGGGTCCTCCCGTCCGGGTCCCCGGCCAGGTCGGCCGGGGAGCGTCAAGGCGAGCGTGTGGGTCAATCGGGCCGGGCGTCGCGCAGGGCGCCGCGCCGGGGTCGTACGCGGTGGAGCGGGTCCGATCCTACCGGCCGGTAACTTAGCCGGGGCGCGGGACCTTAGGCCCGAGAATAGTCGGACCTTTTGCCCGCTGACCGCCGTTTCGGGCCGCTCAGGTGAGCGCGTCCCACACCCAGGCCGCGGCCGGGACGAGCACCGGCGCCGACAGCGCGAGCAGGCCGAGCACGAGCAGCACGGCCACCACGCGCGAGCGCAGCGAGCCCTGGCCGCCGGCCGCGCGCATCTGTCGGAGCACCACGCCGCAAAGCGTACCCAGCCGCCGCCCGCCCCGCCTGCTGCCGGAGCGCGGCGCTGGGGGCGGGAATACGCGGGATGCGGAGAGAAGTTGAGTCGAGTACGCTCAACTAACGAGCGTGATCCTCTACTCAATCACCCGAACGCAGCCCGCTGATCAACCGCACAGACCCACCGATTCCCGTACCCGGAGGTACCCCGCATGTCCCGTCCCGTCGGCATCGACCTCGGCACCACCAACTCCGTCGTCGCCGTCCTCGAGGCCGGTGAGCCCGTCGTCGTCGCCAACGCCGAGGGCAGCCGGACCACCCCCAGCGTCGTCGCCTTCGCCAAGAACGGCGAGGTGCTCGTCGGCGAGGTGGCCAAGCGCCAGGCCGTCACCAACGTCGACCGCACGATCCGCTCGGTCAAGCGCCACATGGGCACCTCGTGGTCGCACGACATCGACGGCAAGGCCTACACGCCCCAGGAGATCAGCGCGCGCGTGCTGCATGAAGCTCAAGCGCGACGCGGAGTCCTACCTCGGCGAGGCCGTCACCGACGCGGTGATCACCGTGCCGGCGTACTTCAACGACGCCCAGCGCCAGGCCACCAAGGAGGCCGGCGAGATCGCCGGCCTCAACGTCCTGCGCATCGTCAACGAGCCCACCGCGGCCGCGCTCGCGTACGGCCTGGACAAGGGCGACAAGGAGCACACGATCCTGGTCTTCGACCTCGGCGGCGGCACCTTCGACGTGTCCCTGCTCGAGATCGCCGAGGGCATCGTCGAGGTCAAGGCGACCTCCGGCGACAACCACCTCGGCGGCGACGACTGGGACGCCAAGATCGTCGACTGGCTGGTCGAGCGGTTCAAGGGCGCCCACGGCATCGACCTGGCCAAGGACAAGATGGCCATGCAGCGCATCCGCGAGGCCGCGGAGAAGGCCAAGATCGAGCTGTCGCAGCAGATGCAGACCTCGATCAACCTGCCGTACATCACCGTCGACGCCGAGAAGAACCCGCTCTTCCTCGACGAGACGCTGTCGCGCGCGCAGTTCGAGTCGATGACGAGCGACCTGCTCGAGCGCTGCAAGGCGCCGTTCGCCAGCGTCATCAAGGACGCCGGCGTCGCGCTGTCGGCCATCGACTCGGTCGTGCTCGTCGGCGGCTCCACCCGGATGCCCGCCGTCACCGACCTGGTCGCGCACGCTGACCGGCGGCAAGGAGCCGAACAAGAGCGTCAACCCCGACGAGGTCGTCGCCGTCGGCGCCGCGCTGCAGGCCGGCGTGCTCAAGGGCGAGGTCAAGGACGTCCTGCTCCTCGACGTCACCCCGCTGTCCCTCGGCATCGAGACCAAGGGCGGCGTCATGACCAAGCTGATCGAGCGCAACACCACGATCCCGACCCGCAAGAGCGAGGTCTTCACGACGGCCGACGACAACCAGCCGTCCGTGCAGATCCAGGTCTACCAAGGCGAGCGCGAGATCGCCGCGTACAACAAGAAGCTCGGCATGTTCGAGCTGACCGGCCTGCCGCCGGCCCCGCGCGGGATCCCGCAGATCGAGGTCACCTTCGACATCGACGCCAACGGCATCGTGCACGTGACCGCCAAGGACCGCGGCACCGGCAAGGAGCAGTCGATGACGGTCACCGGCGGCTCGGCGCTGAGCAAGGAAGAGATCGACAAGATGATGCGCGACGCCGAGGCGCACGCCGACGAGGACCGCCAGCGCCGCGAGGCCGCCGAGGTCCGCAACCAGGCCGAGACGCTGCTCTACTCGACCGAGAAGTTCATCGCCGAGAACCGCGAGAAGGTGCCGGCCGAGGCCGTCTCCAACGTCGAGGGCCCGCTCGCCGAGCTGAAGAAGGCGCTGGAGGGCGACGACGCCGAGGCCATCAAGGCGGCCACCGAGAAGGTCGCGCAGTCCAGCCAGCAGCTCGGCGCGGCCATGTACGCCCAGGCGCAGGCCGAGGGCGGCGCGGCCGGCGACGCCGCCAGCGGGACGGCCGGCTCGGCCGGCGGCGCCGGCGACACCGTGGACGACGACGTCGTCGACGCCGAGGTCGTCGACGAGCCCGAGGGCGACCAGAAGTGACCGGTCCCCTCAACGGCCCGCCGGCCGACGAGGCCGACGCCCGCCGGCCCGGTGATCCGCGACCGGCGGCGGGTCGACCCGCTGACCGGGCAGGTCCGCCACCCCGAGGAGGCCGCCCCCGGGCGTCCTCCCGGGGAGGCCGCCGGCGCGATGGCCGACGAGGCCGCCGCCGGCGACGCCGTCGAGCGCGACCTCGCGGCGCTGACCGGCGAGGCCGACGCCTACCGCGCCGACCTGCAGCGGGTGCAGGCCGAGTACGCCAACTACCGCAAGCGCGTCGAGCGCGACCGCGAGGTCGTCCGCGACGCGGCGGTCGGCGGCGCGCTGGCCGAGCTGCTCCCGGTGCTCGACGACGTCGGCCGGGCCGACCAGCACGGCGAGCTGGTCGGCGGCTTCAAGGTCGTCGCCGATGCCCTCGACGCCGCGCTCGCGCGGATCGGCCTGGAGCGCTTCGGCGCCGCGGGCGACCCGTTCGACCCGGCGCTGCACGAGGCCCTGGCGCACGCCCCGGCGCCCGAGGGCGCCGAGCCCGGCGAGCCGCTGTGCGCGGAGATCTACCAGCCCGGGTACCGCTACGCCGGACGCGTGCTGCGCCCGGCCCGCGTCGTGGTCGCCGACTCCGGGGCCTGACCGGCCCGTACCCCCGCCTGACCCAACCCGCCGAGGCAGCCGAGAGGAGGCGCGCCGATGATCAACCCGCAGTGGGCCGAGAAGGACTTCTACGCCGTGCTCGGCGTCGCCAAGGACGCCTCGGCCGCCGAGATCAAGAAGCGCTACCGCGTGCTGGCCAAGGAGCTGCACCCCGACACCAACAAGGGTGACGCCAAGGCCGAAGAGCGGTTCAAGGCGGTCAGCGAGGCCTACGACGTGCTGGCCGACGCGGCCACCCGCAAGGAGTACGACGAGGCGCGGGCGATGTTCTCGTCCGGCGGCTTCCGGGGGTTCCCGGGCGCCGGCGGCGGCGGCTTCGGCGGCGGCCGGCAGGGCGCGGACCTCAACGACCTGATCAACCAGATGCGCGGCGGCGGAGCGCGGCGGCTCGGGCGGCGGCTTCGGCGACATCCTGGGCGGGCTGTTCGGCGGCGGCGGCGCGGGCGGCGGGCCTCGGCGCAGCCGCGCCGCGGCGCCGACCTGGAGACCGAGGCGACCCTGAAGTTCGGCGACGCCCTCGCCGGGGTGACCCTGCCGCTGCGGCTGTCCGGCGAGGCGCCCGTGCGCGGTCTGCTCGGGCACCGGGGCCAAGGCCGGCACCACGCCGCGGCTGTGCCCGACCTGCCAGGGCGCCGGCCAGACCTCGCGCAACGCCGGCGGCTTCGCCTTCCCCGAGCCGTGCCGCGAGTGCCGCGGCCGCGGCATGGTCGTCGACGACCCGTGCCTGACCTGCCTGGGCTCGCGGCCGCGCGCAGTCGTCGCGCACGATCCACGCGCGGATCCCGGCCGGGGTGCGCGACGGGCAGAAGATCCGGCTCAAGGGCAAGGGCGGCCCGGGCGAGCGCGGCGGCCCGCACGGCGACCTGTACGTGCGGGTGCACGTCGAGCCGCATCCCGTCTTCGGCCGCAAGGGCGAGCACGTCACGATCACGGTGCCGATCACGTACCCGGAGGCCGCGCTCGGGGCCCAGGTGGCGGTGCCGACCCCCGCCGGGTCGACCGTCACGGTGAAGATCCCGCCGGGCACCGCGCAGCGGGCGCACCTTCCGGGTGCGCGGCAAGGGCGCGCCGAAGGGCCCCGCCGGCGGCCACCCCGGGGGGCACGGCGACCTGCTCGTCACCGTCGAGGTGGCCGTGCCGCACCGGCTGTCCAAGGCGGCCCGCGAGGCGCTCGAGGCCTACCGCGACGAGACCGCCGGCGACGACCCGCGCGCCGACCTGCAGGCGCGCGCGAAGGGGGTCTGAGATGTCCGTCTACGACGAGCTCTTCGACTCGCTCGCGGCCGGCTCGCAGGACGCCCCGGTCTTCGTGATCAGCGTGGCCGCCGAGCTGTCCGGGCTGCACGCGCAGACGCTGCGGCAGTACGACCGGATCGGCCTGGTCTCGCCGGGCCGCACGGCCGGCGGCGGCCGGCGCTACTCGCTGCGCGACATCGTGCTGCTCCGCGAGGTGCAGCGGTTGTCGGCCGACGGCCACAACCTCGACAGCATCAAGCGGATCCTCGAGCTCGAGCGCGAGAACGCCGCCCTGCGCGAGCGCCTCGCCGCGTACGAGCACGAGCGCCGCAGCACCGCCCTCGTCGTCTGGCGCCCCCAGCGCCGGCCCTGACCACTGACCCGCCGACGCGCCGAAGGGAGCCCGAGATGGACCAGCTGACCACCCGCAGCCAGGAGGCGCTGTCCGACGCCGTGCGCCGGGCCGCGGTCGGCGGCCACCCCGAGGTCGCCCCGATCCACCTGCTCCGCGCGCTGCTCGACCAGCCCGAGGGCACGGCCGCGGCCCTGCTCGCCGCGGTCGGCGCCGCGCCGGCGCGGCTGCGCGACGAGGCCGACGCCGAGCTGCGCCGGATCCCGGCCGCCCAGGGCTCCACGGTCGCCGCGCCGCAGACCTCCGCGGCAGCTGCTGCAGGTCCTCTCGGCCGCCGGCGACCGCGCGCGCGACCTCGGCGACGAGTACGTCTCGACCGAGCACCTCCTGGTGGCGCTGGCCCAGGTCGACGGGCCGGCGGCGACGCTGCTGCGCGCGGCCGGGGCCACCGCCGACGCGCTGCTGGCCGCGTTCCCGTCGGTGCGCGGCTCGGCGCGGGTCACCTCGCCGGACCCGGAGGCGACGTACCAGGCGCTGGAGAAGTACGGCGTCGACCTCACCGCGCGCGCCCGCGAGGGCAAGCTCGACCCGGTGATCGGCCGCGACGCCGAGATCCGCCGCGTCGTGCAGGTGCTGTCGCGGCGCACCAAGAACAACCCGGTGCTCATCGGCGAGCCCGGCGTCGGCAAGACCGCCGTCGTCGAGGGCCTGGCCCAGCGGATCGTCGCCGGCGACGTGCCCGAGTCGCTGCAGGGCAAGCGGCTGGTCGCGCTCGACCTCGGCGCGATGGTGGCCGGCGCGAAGTACCGCGGCGAGTTCGAGGAGCGGCTCAAGGCCGTGCTGGACGAGATCAACGGCAGCGAGGGCCAGATCGTCACGTTCATCGACGAGCTGCACACCGTGGTCGGGCGCGGGCGCGACCGGCGACTCCGCGATGGACGCCGGCAACATGCTCAAGCCGATGCTGGCCCGCGGCGAGCTGCGCATGGTCGGCGCCACCACGCTGGACGAGTACCGCGAGCACATCGAGAAGGACCCCGCCCTGGAGCGCCGCTTCCAGCAGGTGCTCGTCGGCGAGCCCAGCGTCGAGGACACCATCGCGATCCTGCGCGGCCTCAAGGAGCAGTACGAGGCGCACCACGGGGTCGAGATCGCCGACGCCGCGCTGGTCGCCGCCGCCACGCTGTCCGACCGCTACATCACCGGCCGGCAGCTGCCGGACAAGGCGATCGACCTCGTCGACGAGGCCGCCTCCCGGCTGCGCATGGAGATCGACTCCTCGCCGGTGGAGATCGACGAGCTGCGCCGCGCGGTCGACCGGCTGAAGATGGAGGAGCTGGCCCTCGAGCGCGAGGACGACCCCGCCTCCCGCGAGCGGCTCGCCAAGCTGCGGCCGACCTCGCCGACCGCTCCGAGCAGCTGTCCGGGCTGATGGCCCGCTGGGAGCGCGAGAAGGCCGGGCTCAACCGGGTCGGCGACCTCAAGCGCGCAGCTCGACGAGCTGCGGATGGCCGCCGAGCGGGCCCAGCGCGAGGGCGACCTGGCCGCCGCCTCGGCGCTGCTCTACGGCGACCTGCCGCGCCTGGAGCGGGAGCTCGCCGACGCGATGGTGGCCGAGGGCGGCCGAGACCGCGCCGATGGTGGCCGACGAGGTCGGGCCGGACGACGTCGCCGAGGTCGTCGCGACCTGGACCGGCATCCCGGCCGGCCGGCTGCTCGAGGGCGAGACCGCGAAGCTGCTGCGGATGGAGGACGAGCTCGGCCGCCGGCTGATCGGCCAGCGCCGCGCCGTCGCGGCCGTCTCCGACGCCGTGCGCCGCGCCCGCGCCGGCATCTCCGACCCCGACCGGCCGACCGGCTCGTTCCTCTTCCTCGGCCCGACCGGCGTCGGCAAGACCGAGCTGGCCAAGGCGCTCGCGGACTTCCTGTTCGACGACGAGCGCGCGATGGTCCGCATCGACATGAGCGAGTACGGCGAGAAGCACTCGGTGGCCCGGCTGGTCGGGGCGCCGCCCGGCTACGTCGGCTACGAGGAGGGCGGCCAGCTCACCGAGGCCGTGCGCCGGCGGCCGTACTCCGTGGTGCTGCTCGACGAGGTGGAGAAGGCCCACCCGGAGGTCTTCGACATCCTGCTGCAGGTGCTCGACGACGGCCGGCTCACCGACGGGCAGGGCCGCACGGTCGACTTCCGCAACGCGATCCTGGTGCTGACCTCCAACCTCGGCTCGACGTTCCTCGTCGACCCGACGCTCGTCCGACGAGGCCAAGCGCGACGCCGTCATGGCCGCGGTGCGGGCGTCGTTCAAGCCGGAGTTCCTCAACCGGCTCGACGACGTGGTGCTGTTCGACGCGCTGACGCACCGACGAGCTCGCCCAGATCGTCGACCTGCAGGTCGCGGCGCTGTCGGGACGGCTGGCCGCGCGCCGGCTGACCCTCGACGGTCACCGAGGCGGCCCGCGACTGGCTGGCCCGCACGGGCTACGACCCGCTCTACGGCGCCCGGCCGCTGCGCCGCCTGGTGCAGACCGAGATCGGCGACCGGCTGGCGCGGCGCTGCTGTCCGGCGAGGTCCGCGACGGCGACACGGTGACCGTCGACGCCTGACGCCCGCGCGGCGCCTCCGGCCTCACGCTCGCGCAGCCGGCTCCTCGCTGATCTGCCGGGCCGAGGCGAGGAGGTCGGCGAGGACGTCCACGATGTCCGGGACCGACCAGGCCATCGTGGCCTCGCCCACGACGAACTCCGTCGCCGCCCAGCCCGGGACCTCGGCGGAGACGACCACGCCCAGCGCCAGTCAGGCCCTCCGACTCCGCCAGCCGCAGGCCGGCCTCGCGCAGCGAGTCGGCGGGCACGTCGATGAACAGCACGAACGCGTTGGTGTGCGGTGGCTCGGGGTGGACCCGCACGCCGGGGATCGGGCCGCGGCGGCAAGGGCGACCGCCCGCGCGCGCTCGGCGTAGGCGCCGAAGCGGTCCAGCCGGGTGCGCAGCCCCTCGCGGGCCGCGACGGCCAGGGGGTAGACGCTGACCAAGGTGCCGCCGTGTCGGTGCTGCCAGTGGCGCGCCTCGGCGATCACGTCCTCCGGTCCGACGAGCGCCGCCCCGGCGATGCCGCCCAGTCCCTTGTAGAACGAGACGTAGACCGTGTCGCCGAGGGCGGCGATCTCGGCGAGGGGGCGGTCGTAGAACGGCTGGCTCTCCCACAGGCGGGCGCCGTCGATGTGCACCGGGATGTCGCGGGCCCGCGCCGCCTCCACCAGGTCCACCAGCTCATCCCACGGCGGAAGCAGGTAGCCGGCCTCGCGCAGGGGGAGCTCGATCGCCATCGCGCCCAGGGGATGCGGGCAGCCGGCCAGGTCGTCGGCCGTGAGCGGCCGAGGGTCCGCGCTCAGGTGCTCCATCCGGATGCCGTGGACCACCTCCAGCGCCCGCTCCTCGTCGCGCACGAGGTGGGACAGCCCGTGCACGCCGACCGCGCGGTGGCCGGTGCGATCGGCCCAGATGCGAAGCGCGCACTGCTGGGCCATGGTCCCGCTGGGCATGAACACGGCGGCCGGCTTGCCCAGCAGGTCGGCGACCTCGGATTCCAGCGCCTCGAGCTCGCCATGCTCGCCGTACAGGTCCGGCAGCGGATCGACCGCCAGGTCCCCGAGCCGGTGCAGCGCCTCGGCGGGCGACCGGAGCCCATCGCGCTGCAGGAAGCGGGTGGCCCCCGCCAACGCCCGGCGGCGTCGCAGGTCCTCCTCGGAGTGGCTCATGGGCGGATCCTCGCGCACCTGCCGGGCGTCAGGTGAAGGCTTGGGCCAGCCGGGCGACGGCGTCGTCGAGGACCTCGTCGCGCTTGCAGAAGGCCCAGCGCACCAGCGGCCGGCCGACCGCCTGGTCGTCGTAGAACACCCCGGCCGGGATGGCCACCACGCCGGCCCGCCGGGGCAGGTCGAGGCAGAACGCCATCCCGTCGTCGTAGCCGAGCGGCCGCACATCGGTGAGCACGAAGTACGTGCCCGCGGGCCGGTAGACCTCGAGCCCGACGGATCGCGAGCCCCGCGCAGAGCCGGTCGCGCTTGGCCGCCAGCCCGTCGCGCAGCCCGGCGAAGTACGCGTCCGGCAGCGCGAGCCCGGCGGCGACGGCGTGCTGGAACGGCCCGCCGCTGACGTACGTGAGGAACTGCTTGATGCCGCGGGCGGCGGACACCAGCTCGGCGGGCCCGGTGGCCCAGCCGACCTTCCAGCCGGTGAACGAGAACGTCTTGCCCGCCGAGCCGAGGGTGAGCGTGCGCTCCCGCATGCCCGGCAGCGTCGCGATCGGCACGTGCGGCCGGTCGGCGTCGAAGGCCAGGTGCTCGTAGACCTCGTCGCTGACCACCACGAGGTCGTGCTCGACGGCGACGTCGGCGATCGCCTGCAGCTCGTCGCGTGACAGCACGGCGCCCGTGGGGTTGTGCGGGGTGTTGAGCAGGACCATCCGGGTGCGCGGTCGGTGACGGCGGCCCGCAGCGCGTCGAGGTCGAGGGCGAAGTCCGGCGGCCGCAGCGTCACCGGCCGGCGGACCGCCCCGGCCCAGCCGATGCACGCGACGTACGAGTCGTAGTACGGCTCGAGCACGACCACCTCGTCGCCGGCGTCGACCAGCGCGAGCAGCGCGGCGGCGATCCCCTCGGTGGCGCCGGCCGTCACGAGCACCTCGGAGTCGGGGTCGACCGCGAGGCCGTACCAGCGCCGCTGGTGCTCGGCGATGGCCGCCCGCAGCTCCGGCACGCCCGGCCCGGGCGGGTACTGGTTGCCGCGGCCCTCGGCGATCGCGGCGCGCGCGGCCTCGGCGACGACGGCGGGGCCGTCGATGTCGGGGAAGCCCTGGCCGAGGTTCACCGACCCCGTGGCGGCGGCCAGCGCCGACATCTCGGCGAAGATCGTGGTGCCGAGCCCGTCGAGGCGGTGGGCCGCTCGCTTCCGTCACGCCGCCACACCCTGCCACCGGCGGCGGCCCGCCGTGCGAGAGTGCCGCCATGCTCGAGCACCCCCCCGTCACCGCGCCCACCGCCCTCATCACCGGCGCCACCGCCGGCATCGGCGCCGCCTTCGTCCGCCGCTACGCCCAGGACGGGTACGACCTGGTGCTCGTGGCCCGCGACGTCCCGCGGATGGAGCTGCAGGCCGAGGACCTCCGGCGCCGCTTCGGCGGCCAGGTCGAGGTGCTGGGGGCGGACCTGTCCGACCGCGAGCAGCTGCGGCGCGTCGAGGACCGGCTCGCCGACCGGTCGCGCCCGGTCGACGTGCTGGTCAACAACGCCGGGTACGGGCTGAACCACCGCTTCGTCGGGGGCGACCTCGACGCCGAGGAGCAGATGTTCGACGTGCTCGCGCGCGCCGTCCTGCGGCTGAGCGGCGCGGCTGTCCCCGGGCATGGTCGCGCGCGGCCGCGGCGCGGTCATCACCGTGTCGTCGGTGGCGTCGTTCGCGCCGCTGGGCACGTACAGCGCCGCCAAGGCGTACGCGACGGTGTTCACGCAGGGCCTGGCCAGCGAGCTGGAGGGCACGGGGGTGCGGGCGCTCGCCCTGTGTCCGGGGTACGTGCGCACCGAGCTGCACCAGCGAGCCGGCATCAACGTCTCGATGATCCCCGAGCGGCTGTGGCTCGACGCCGACGAGTTGGTCGACGCGTGCCTGCGCGACCTCGCCGACGGCAAGTCGATCTCGGTGCCCGGCGGGGCGTACAAGGCGATCAGCGCCGTGACCAGGCTGCTGCCGCGCGAGTCGCTCCAGCGTGCCGGCCGCCGCGTCAACGGCCGCCGCGGGCGCTGACGTGCCCTCCCTGCTGGTCCTCGGCGGCACGGCCTTCGTCGGCCGCGCCGCCGTCGGCGACGCGCTCGCCCGCGGCTGGCCGGTCACGACGCTGAACCGGGGCCGGTCGGGGGCCGACCGGCCCGAGGTCGAGGCGCTGCACGCAGACCGCGACGACGCCGAGTCGGTCCGCGCCGCCCTCGCCGGCCGCGCGTACGACCTGGTCCTCGACGTCAGCGGGCTCAACGCCGCGCGGGTCGCGGCCGCGGCCGACGCGCTGTCCGGCGCCTGCGGCCGGTACGGCTACGTCTCGACCGCCGGGGTCTACGCCGAGTGGACCGAGCGGGACGGACTCGATGAGACGGCCGCCCTCGTGGAGGCCGACGCCGACGACCCCTCGCCGCCGTCCATGGAGCGCTACTCCGAGCAGAAGCGCGGCGGGGAGCTCGCCGCGGTGCGCGCCTTCGGCCCGGACCGCACCCTGCTCGTGCGCCCCGGCGTGATCTACGGCCCGTACGAGAACGTGCGCCGCTGCGCGTACTGGCTCGGCCGGGCGGCCGCGGGCGGACCCGTGCTGGTGCGCCGGCACGCCGGACCGGCCGTACCAGGTGGTCGACGTGCGCGACCTCGTGGCCTGGACCCTCGATGCGCTCGAGCGGGGCCTCGCCGGCGCTTTCACCGCGGTGTCACCCCCGGGCGCGACACCTGGGGCGACTGGATCGCGGCCTGCGCGTCGGCGACCGGCGGAGCCGTCGAGCCCGGTGTGGGCCGACGACGACTGGCTGCTGCAGCAGGGCGTTCGAGCCGTGGTCGGGGCTGCCGACCTGGTACCCAGGCGGAGCGCGCCTGCTCGCCACCGCTCGGATCGAGGCCGAGGGCTTCACGCGGCGCGCCCGCTGGCCGACACCGCGCTCGGCGCGTGGGAGGCGTTGCGCGACGACCCGGCGGGCAGCCGCCGGAGTCGTACCGGCCCGCCCGGCCTCGACCGGGCCACCGAGCTCGAGCTGGTCGCCGCCTGGCGCTCGCGCGGGTAGCGGCTGCCGTCAGATCGCGCGCATGGCGCGGCGCCGGTTCGGCCGAACGGGAACCGAACCGACCCCGCCCGGCGACAATCCGTTCGTGACCGCCGATCAGCGCGACGACCGGGGGCTGCTGGCCGCCGTCGCCGACGGTGACGCCGGGGCGCTGCGGGTCCTCTACGAGCGCCATGCTCCGTGGCTGTCGATCCGGCTGCGGCGTCGCTGCAACGACCCCGAGCTGGTCGCCGACGTGCTGCAGGACACCTTCGTCGCGGTCTGGAAGGGCGCCGGGCGGTTCCGCGGCGACGGTGAGGTCGGCGCGTGGCTGTGGGGGATCGGGATCCGCCGGCTGATCTCGCGGCTGCGCGGCCGCCGGCTCACCGTCCGAGGTGCTGCTCGCCGAGGTCGACGCCGGCGCCGCCCCGGCCGCGGAGGACGCGGTCCTGCTCTCGGTCGAGTACGGCGACGTCGGGGCCGCGCTGGTCAGCGCTGTCCCCGGAGTTCCGGGCCGTGATCCAGGCGACCGTGCTCGACGGGCTGAGCACCAAGGAGGCCGCCCGGCTCCTGGGGATCCCCGAGGGCACCGTCAAGACCCGGGCGATGCGCGCCCGGGCGCAGATGCGCACCCAGCTCACCGGGGGCGCGCTGGCAGGAGGCACCGCATGAACGAGTGGCACATCCCCGGTCCGACGCTCCAAGCGTGGGTGGACGGCAGGGCGGCCCAGGCCGCCTCGGCCTCGGTGGAGCAGCACCTGGTGGGCTGCGAGCAGTGCCGGGCGGCGGTCGCTGCCGCGGTCGGCGCCCCTGCCGCGGCAGATCGCGACCCGGTCTGGATGGCGATTCGCGAGTCGATCGAGACCCCGAAGCCCGGCCTGGTCGCGTCGGTGCTGCTCCGGCTCGGCGTCCGTGAGTCCGAGGCGCTGCTGCTCTCGGCGGCGCCGTCGCTCACCGGAGCATGGCTGGGTGGCCTGACGGCGGTGCTGGTCTTCGCCGCGGCCGCGGCCGCCTGGGCGCCGGTTGTCGGCCTCGGGCTCTTCCTGGTGCTGGCCCCGCTCGCCCCGACCGCCGGGGTGGCGGCCGCCTACGGCGGAGAGGCCGACCCGACGCACGAGCTGACGCTGGCGCGCCGTACTCCAAGGCCCGGCTGCTGCTGCTGCGCACGGCGATCGTCTTGGCCACCTGCGTGCCGCTGACGATGCTGGCCGCCGTTCCCCTCACCGGGCCGTGGTGGGTGGCCGTTGTCTGGCTGCTGCCGGCCGCCGCGTTCGTCCTGGTCACCCTCGCCGCCGCGACCTACGCACCGCCGGTCTACGCGGCGACCGGCGTGGCCCTGGCTGTGGGTCGCCGCCACCTTCCCCGCGCTGCTTCGCCGGGAACCGCTCGCCCTGCTCGACTCGACAGCCCTGCATGGCGTACGCGGCGATCGCCCTGGTCGCCGGACTCGTCTTCCTGGCCCGGCTCCGCCGCCTCGCCACCGACTGGAGAATCGGATGAACCCCACCGTCGAGCTGTCCGGCGTCACGCAGCGGTTTCGCTCCACGACCGCGCTGGACGGTGTCTCGCTGTCGTTGGCCCCGGGCGTCACCGGGCTGCTCGGTCCTAACGGCGCCGGCAAGACGACCCTGCTGCGCGTCGCGTCGACGGTGCTCGCCCCCGACTCCGGGGGCGTCCGGCTCCTCGGTCGCGACGTGTCCACGCTGTCCGAGCGGACCGAGGTGCGCCGCCGGCTCGGCTACCTGCCGCAGGAGCTCGGCTTCCCTCGGGGCTTCACCGCGTTCGGCTTCGTCGACTACCTGGCGGTGCTGAAGGAGTGGGACGACAAGGCCGCCCGGCACGCCGAGGTGCGGCGGGTGCTGGAGCTGGTGGACCTCACCGAGGTCGCGACCAAGAAGGTCCGGCGGCTGTCCGGCGGGATGCGGCGGCGCCTCGGCGTCGCCCAGGCCCTGCTGGGCGCGCCCGAGCTGCTCGTCCTGGACGAGCCGACCGCGGGGCTCGATCCGGAGCAGCGGGCCACGCTCCGGACGATCCTGTCCGGGCTGGGTCAACGTGCGACCGTCCTGCTGTCGACCCACCAGACCGAGGACATCGCCGCCCTCTGCGACCGGGTGATCGTCCTGGACGGCGGCCGGGTGGTCTTCGACGGGCTGGTCGTCCGACCTGGTCGGCACCGCCGGCGGGAGCGTGTGGATGGCCGACTCCCCGGATCCCGCCGCGATGGCGCAGTGGCGGACCGGGACCGGCCGCTTCCGGCACGTCGGCTCCGCCCCGGCACGGCGCCGAGCTCGTCGAGCCGCACCCTGGAGGACGCCTACCTGCTGATGCGCGGCGAGCGGATCGAGGTGACGGCGTGAGCGCCGCCGTCGCGGCCCGCGGCCCGCAGACGGACGTCGATGAGGGGCCGGTCCTGCGCCAGCTGGCCTGGATCCACGCGAAGCGCTTCGCCTCGCACCCGCTCTACCTCCTCGGGGTCGCGCTGCTGGTCGTGACGATGACCCAGATGTACGACGACGCCGGCAAGGACCTGGAGGCCTTCACCGGACCGGTCGTCGTGGCGTTCTTCGTCGGAGTGTTCGGCGCGATCGTGGCCTTCCGGCTGACCGCCACCGAGCAGCGGGCGCTCGACCTCGTCACCGGCACCCCGGTGTCGGCGACCACCCGGACCCTGGCGCTGTGCGCGGCGTGCGCGGTGCCGGCGGCCACCGGGCTGGCGTGGCTGGTGTGGCGGCTGTCACCCTGGCGTTCTGGCCGATCCGGCCGGAGCTGCTCGACGCCATCGGTGGCTGGGTTCCGGCGCTCGCGGCGCTGATCAGCGCCTCCGTGGTCGCCGCGTGGGCGGCCCGCTGCTCGGCGTCGCCGTGGGCCGGTGGTGGCGATTCCCCGGCGCGGGGCTCCTGCTCGTCGTCGTGCTGGTGGTCCCCAGCTTCTTCTTCGCCGGCGGCGGCCGTCGACGCAGACGCTGTACGACAACCCGTCGATCCGGCTGACCACCACCGCGATGCCGTACACGATGTGGACGGTCTCCTCCGACGGCGACACCCTCATCGGGGTCCGCTCGGGCTCACCGGTCGGCTACCTCGCCTACACCCTCGTCCTGTGCGGCCTGGCGGTGTGGGCCGCCGTGATGAAGGACGCCGAGGGCGAGACCCGAGTCGCGGTGGACGCGCTACGGGGTGTTCCTCGGCGATCGGCGCCGTCGTGGCGTACCTCTGGGCGCTTGCTCGGCTGATCGGATGGTCACCCACGCCCGGGCCGGGATCCCCTGGCTCGCTGCTCGCGGTGGCCGCGCCGGGCCTGCTGGTCATCGCGCTGGCCTTCGGCTTCGGCGACCGGCCCTGGGCGGCGCGGCTCGCGCAGGGCGGGCTGCTCCTGCTCGCCGTGCCGGCCTCCTTCCTCCTCGACGAGCCGTCCGCCGCGGCGGTCGAGGCGACGCCTCGGAGCCCGTGGTGGGGGCTGCCGCCCGCCTGCTCGGGTTGGCCGCCATCCTCGCCGTGGTCTGCGGGGTCGCCGCCGCCTGGGACCGGGCCTACCCGGCGCCGCAGGGCTGGCTGCTGGCCCTGCTGCCGGCCATCGCCGCCGTCGCGGCGGTGGCTGCGGCGGCCGTGCTCCGCCGGCTGGGCCGGTGCTCGCCCGGTGACCTGGTGGCCGCGGCCGCGGGGGTGCTGCTGCTCGGGCTGCTGCTCTTCGGTCCGCGGTGGGGTGACGTCGAGCTCCTGCCCGCCCCCGGCGCGGCTACGGCAGGCGAGCTCGTCGTGTGGGGCCTGGTGCTGGCCGCCGCCGGAGCCGCCCTGGCCTGGGCGCCGTCCGGCCGCCCGTCCCGCCCGGCCTCCGACAGCTGAGCGCAATCCGTTGTCCCGCAACGGAACCGCGGCTTGCCCGGCGCGACAAACGGGTGACCGCATCGCCCAAGCAACGGAGGACCCCATGAACCGCCGAATCCCGATCGCCCTCGCGGCAGCCGCCCTCGTCCTGGTCCCGCCGGCGCCGCGCAGGCGCAGCCGCCGACCGCCGTCGACGATCCCGGGGTGTTCACGTGCGACAACGGCCGGGAGTTCTCCGTGACGGTCAGCGAGTCGGGCCCGACCGCCCGCGCCTGGATCGACGGCCAGGGCGTCGTCGGCCGCGCCTTCACGTACGACCAGGAGGCGACAGTCACGTTCGAGGACGGCACGTCCCAGGAGATCGGCCAGCACAGCGGGCCCGATCCGCGAGCCGAGGCCCTACCGGTCGATCCCCGTGTCTGATTCGATGCTCCGCGGCACCGTCTACTGCACCTCCACCGAGACCTTCTCCGACGTCTTCACGTTGACCGCCGAGGACGCCGAATGGCTGGGCATCGACGGCCACGTCGGCGAGACGGTCGAGCTCGACGGCACCTTCCGCCTCGGCGTCTACCTCAACGCCGACCAGCTGGCCCACCGCGGCTGACCCGCGACGGCCCCTCCGCCGCTCACGGCCGGGCGCGTACGCTGCCCGGCCGTGAGCGCCACGCGACGAGCTGCTGCCCCAGATCACCGACAAGGCCGTCGTGCACGGCCGGGTCACCCTGTCCAGCGGGCGGGAGGCCGACTACTACGTGGACCTGCGCCGGGTCACCCTGGACGCCGTCGCCGCCCCGCTCGTGGGCCAGGTGATGCTCGACGCGACCGCCGACTGGGAGTACGACGCCGTGGGCGGGCTGACCCTGGGCGCCGACCCGGTCGCGACGGCGATGCTGCACGCGGCCGCCGCCCGGGGCCGGGCGCTGGACGCGTTCGTGGTCCGCAAGGAGGGCAAGGCGCACGGCCTGCAGCGGCGGATCGAGGGCCCCGACGTCGCGGGCCGGCGCGGTGCTCGCGGTCGAGGACACCTCGACCACCGGCGGCTCGGTGCTGGCCGCGGTCGAGGCGCTGCGCGAGGCGGGCGCGACCGTCGTGGGCGTCGCGGTCATCGTCGACCGCGGCGCGGGCGCCGGCCGTCATCGCAGCCGGCCTGCAGTACCGCGCGGTCTACTCGCTGGCCGACCTCGGCCTGGCCTGACGGCGCTCGCAGCCCGCCGCTACGCGGCCGGCTCCTCCGACGACGTGCCCGAGGCCCTCGCCGCGGCGGTGCCGGCACGTACTCGATACAGGATCGGCAGCACCGACACGAAGACGAAGGCCAGCAGGATGACCTCGATGTTGTCCGCGACGAACGGGACGTTGCCGAGCCAGTAGCCGGACAGGGTCACCAGGCCGCCCCACAGCACGCGCGCCGATGCCGGAGTAGAGCGCGTAGGCGCGGAAGTCCATCTTGGCCACGCCGGCCATCACCGTGATGAAGGTGCGCACGATGGGCACGAAGCGGGCCAGGATGATCGCCCGCCCGCCGTACCTCTCGAAGAAGGCGTGCGTCTTGTCGACGTAGATCTGCTTGAAGAAGCGGGAGTTCGGCCGGTTGAAGACGCTGCGGGCCGGCCTTGCGGCCGATCCAGTAGCCGACCAGGTTGCCGACGAACGCGGCCACGACGAGCACGACGCAGGCGAACCAGATGTTGGCTGGGCGATCACGCCGGTGCCGATCGAGCAGGCCGGTGAGGAACAGCAGCGAGTCGCCCGGCAGGAAGAAGCCGACCAGCAGGCCGGTCTCGGCGAAGATCACCGCCACGACGCCCCAGAAGGCGTACGCCCCGAAGGCGTCGATCAGCCCCTGCGCCGACAGCCAGTCCGGCAGCAGCGCCGGCACGGCGCCCGGCAGGGCGACGGGCAGCGCGGAGGCGGCCAGGGAGGCGAGGGGCACCCCATGAGGCTAGCCGGGCCGGGCCGTCCGCGCCGTCGCGCCTACGCTCGCGGCGTGGACGACGCAGCCAGCGTCGAGCGCCCCGGCGCCGCGAGGTCGGCGTCGGCCCGTGGCCCGGCGGGCCCGAGGCGTGGCCGGACGACCCGCGGTACGACCGGGCGCTGCTGGCCGAGGGCGACCGGCGCAACGTCGTCGACCGCTACCGCTACTGGACGCCTCGACGCGATCGTCGCCGACCTCGACGCCCGCCGCCACCCGTTCCACGTCGCGATCGAGAACTGGGCGCACGACCTCAACATCGGCTCGGTGGTCCGCACCGCCAACGCGTTCCTGGCCGCCGAGGTGCACATCGTCGGGCGGCGGCGCTGGAACCGGCGCGGCGCGATGGTCACCGACCGCTACCAGCACGTGCGCCACCACCCGACGGCCGCCGACCTCGCGGCGTGGGCGGCCGAGCAGGGCCTGCCGCTGCTCGGCGTCGACAACCTGCCCGGCGCGGTGCCGCTGGAGACCGCCGAGCTGCCCCGCGCCTGCGTGCTGGTCTTCGGGCAGGAGGGCCCGGGGCTGTCCGACGACGCGCGGGCGGCCTGCGCCGCGACGCTGTCGATCGCGCAGTACGGCTCGACCCGCTCGATCAACGCGGGCGCCGCGGCGGCCATCGCGATGCACGCCTGGATCCGCCAGCACGGCGACCTCGACGCCGGGCACCCCTGACCTTCGTCCCCTGGGATCGTCCTGTCGGGCTCTGCCAGGATGGGATCGACCCGATTCGCCCCGCTCGAGGAGCTGACCCAGCAATGCCCATCGCCACCCCTGAGATCTACGCCGAGATGCTCGACCGCGCCAAGGCCGGCGCCTTCGCGTACCCCGCGATCAACGTGCACCTCCTCGCAGACCCTCAACGCCGCGCTCCGCGGCTTCGCCGAGGCCGAGAGCGACGGCATCGTCCAGGTCTCGACGGGCGGCGCGGAGTTCGCCTCCGGCCAGCTGGTCAAGGACATGGTCACCGGCGCGGTCGCGCTCGCCGAGTTCGCGCACGTCGTGGCCGCGAAGTACGACGTGCAACATCGCGCTGCACACCGACCACTGCCCCAAGGACAAGCTCGACGGCTTCATGCGGCCGCTGCATCGACCTCAGCGCCGAGCGGGTGGCCCGCGGCGAGCAGCCGCTCTTCCAGTCGCACATGTGGGACGGCTCGGCCGTCGCCGCTCGGCGAGAACCTCGACATCGCCGACGAGCTGCTCGACAAGTGCGCCGCGGCGCAACATCATCCTGGAGGTCGAGATCGGCGTCGTCGGCGGCGAGGAGGACGGCGTCGAGGCCAAGCACGACGACAAGCTCTACACCACGCCCGAGGACGGCCTGGCCACCGCCGAGGCGCTCGGCCTCGGCGAGCGCGGCCGCTACATGGTCGCCGCGACCTTCGGCAACGTGCACGGCGTCTACAAGCCGGGCAACGTCATGCTCACGCCCGTCGATCCTCAAGGACATCCAGGACGCGGTCGGCGCGAAGTACGGCAAGGACAAGCCGTTCGACCTGGTCTTCCACGGCGGCTCCGGCTCGCTGCTCGAGGAGATCCGCGAGGCCCTCGACTACGGCGTCGTCAAGATGAACGTCGACACCGACACCCAGTACGCCTTCACCCGCCCGGTCGCCGACCACATGTTCAGCAACTACGACGGCGTGCTGAAGGTCGACGGCGAGGTCGGCAACAAGAAGATGTACGACCCGCGCGCCTGGGGCAAGGCCGCCGAGGCCGGCATGGCCGCCCGCGTCGTCGCGCGCCTGCGAGGACCTGCGCTCGGCCGGCACCAAGATCAAGTAGCGCGGGCTTTGCGCGCCGGGGCGCTGCCTCCCCGGTCGTACGCGTGCTTCCCCGGCGCCACAACGCCGGGGAAGCGCGCGTTTGGGCGGGTGAGGCGCCGCCCGCAGGCACGACCGGGCCCGGCCGGGCAGGATGGGCGGGTGACCCAGCCCCCTAGCCACAGCCACCGCGACCTGCTGGGCGGACCGCCGCCCACCCTGCTCCCCGACGAGCCCGGGGCCGCCGCGCTCGACCGCGGGCGAGACCCGCCGCCGAGGCCGCGCGCGCCTACCCCACGAGCAGCGCCGCCTGGGCGGCCCTGGCCGAGGAGGCGCTCGCCGGCGGCCGCGACCTCGAGGCGTACGCGTACGCGCGCACCGGCTACCACCGCGGGCTGGACGCGCTGCGCCGAGCGGGTGGAAGGGGCACGGGCCGGTGCCCTGGCAGCACGCGCCCAACCGCGGCTTCCTGCGCGCGCTGAACGCCCTGGCGCGTGGCCGCCGACCGGATCGGCGAGGCCGACGAGGCCGAGCGCTGCGCCACGTTCCTGCGCGACAGCGATCCCGAGGCGGCCGAGGTGCTCGCCGCCGAGGGCGCGGGCGGCCGGTGACCGCAGGAGGCGGCGCCCCCGCGGTCGTCGTGGGCGCCGGCATCGCCGGGGTCGCGTGCGCCGGCGCCCTGGCCGACGCCGGCCTCGACGTGCGGCTCATCGACCGAGGGCGCCGCATCGGCGGGCGGATGGCCAGCCGCCGGTACGCCGAGCGCCCGGTCGACACCGGCGCGTCGTACGTCACCGCGCGGGACCCCCGGTTCCAGGCCGTCGTCGCCGACTGGGTGGAGCGCGGGCTGGCCCGGCCGTGGACCGACACCTTCCACGTGGCCGACGCCGGAGGGGCTGCAGGGCACCCGGACCGGACCGATGCGGTACGCCGCGCCCGCCGGCCTGCGCAGCCTGGTCGAGGACCTGGCCGCGACGGCTCGCCCCGGAGTACCCCGTCCGAGGTCGACGTGGTCGAGCACGACCCGGCGACCGGCGTCTTGCGCGTCGACGGCGCGCGAGGCCGCCGCGGTCGCCCTGTGCATGCCGGGGCCGCAGGCGCTCGACCTGCTGCCGGACCACCTCGCCGACGAGCGCGCCGCCGCCGACCGCACCTGGGAGCCGGCCCTCGCCCTCGTGGCGCACTGGCCCACCAGGGCCTGGCCGGCCCTGGACGGCGCCTTCGTCAACGAGTCGCCGGTGCTGACCTTCGTGGCCGACGACGGCCGCCGCCGCGGTGACGGCGCGCCGGTGCTCGTCGCCCACTCCGACCCGGTGCTGGCCGCCGCGCACCTCGACGACCCGCTGCGGCGCGGGCCCGGTGATGCTCGCCGAGCTGCGCGCCGCCCTGGGGATCGCCGCGGCCCCGGACGCCTGGGACGTCCGCCGCTGGTCGCTCGCCAAGCCGCTGGCCAGCCGGGACGAGCCGTTCCACCTGGGCGCGGCCGGCATCGGGCTGCGCCGGCGACGGCTGGCACGGCCCGAGCCGGGTCGAGGCGGCGTACCTGTCCGGGCTGGCCCTCGGCGAGGCGCTCGCCGCGCGGCTCACCCGGTAGCCTCTGCCCCGCCGCCGACCAGCCGCTCGGCGCCTGCCGCGCGCACCGCCGCGCCCGTCGACGCCTCGAGGGAGACCGCATGCCCGCGATCGTGCTCATCGGCGCCCAGTGGGGCGACGAGGGCAAGGGCAAGGCCACCGACCTGCTCGGCGGCCGGCGTCGACTACGTCGTGCAGCTTCAACGGCGGCAACAACGCCGGGCACACCGTCGTCGTCGGCGGCGAGAAGTACGCGCTGCACCTGCTGCCCTCCGGCGTCCTCACGCCCGACGTGCACCCCGGTCATCGGCAACGGCGTGGTCATCGACCTGGCGGTGCTGTTCGACGAGATCGACGGGCTGGCAGTCGCGCGGGGTCGACTGCTCGCGCCTGGTGGTCAGCGCCAACGCGCACGTGATCCCGCCGCTACAACCGCACGCTCGACAAGGTGACCGAGCGCTTCCTCGGCAGCCGCCGGATCGGCACCACCGGCCGCGGCATCGGCCCGACGTACGCCGACAAGATGAACCGCGTCGGCATCCGCGTGCAGGACCTGTTCGACGAGACGATCCTGCGGCAGAAGGTCGAGGGCGCCCTCGAGCAGAAGAACCACCTGCTGGTCAAGGTCTACAACCGCCGCGCGATCACCGTCGACGAGACCGTCGAGGAGCTGCTGGCGTACGCCGAGCGGCTGCGGCCGATGGTCGCCGACACCTCGCTGCTGCTCGGCAACGCGCTGGACGCCGGCAAGACCGTGCTGCTCGAGGGCGGCCAGGCGACGCTGCTCGACGTCGACCACGGCACCTACCCGTTCGTCACGTCGTCGAACGCGACCGCCGGCGGCGCCTGCACCGGCGCGGGCATCGCGCCGACCGCGATCGACCGCGTCATCGCGGTCGTCAAGGCGTACACCACCCGCGTCGGCGAGGGCCCGTTCCCGACCGAGCTGTTCGACGACGACGGCGAGCGGCTGCGCGCGGTCGGCGGCGAGTTCGGCACCACGACCGGGCGGCCGCGCCGCTGCGGCTGGTACGACGCGCCGATCGCCCGCTACGCCGCGCGCGTCAACGGCGTCACCGACTTCGTGCTGACCAAGCTCGACGTGCTCACCGGCTGGGAGCAGATCCCGGTCTGCGTGGCGTACGAGGTCGACGGCGAGCGCGTCGACGAGATCCCGATGACGCAGACCGACTTCCACCACGCCAAGCCGGTCTACGAGTACCTCCCCGGCTGGACCGAGGACATCGCCGGCGTCCGCGACTTCGAGGACCTGCCGGCGAACGCGCGCGCCTACGTCGACCACCTCGAGCAGATCTCCGGCGCCCCGATCAGCGTGATCGGCACCGGGCAGTCGCGCGACGCCACGATCGTGCGCCGCGACCTGCTGGCCTGACGCGCGCCTGACAGCCTGTCGCCGCCTCACGGCTCGGGCCTGACAGCCTGCGGGTGGCCCTCGGGCCCGCCCGCTCCGTACCCTGCGTGTCCATGACCCAGATCCAGCCCGACCCCGCCCGCGGCGCCGAGGTCTTCGCCCTCGACCGCGCCCACGTCTTCCACTCCTGGAGCGCCCAGGGCCCGCTGAGCCCGATGGTGATCGCCGGCGGCGAGGGCTCGTACGTCTGGGACTACGACGGCAACCGCTTCCTGGACTTCTCCAGCCAGCTGGTCAACGTCAACATCGGCCACCAGCACCCCAAGGTCGTCGCCGCGATCCAGGAGCAGGCCGGGCGCCTGGCGACGATCGCCCCGCAGCACGCCAACGACATGCGCGGCGAGGCCGCGCGCCGGATCGCCGAGCTGTCGCCGGCCGACCTGAACAAGGTCTTCTTCACCAACGGCGGCGCCGACGCCAACGAGAACGCCGTGCGGATGGCGCGCCTGCACACCGGCCGCCACAAGGTGCTGAGCTTCTACCGCTCGTACCACGGCAACACCGTCGACGGCGATCACCGCGACCGGCGACCCGCGGCGCTGGCCGAACGAGAACGGCAACTACGGCCACGTGCACTTCTTCGGGCCGTACGCCTACCGCTCGTCGTTCTGGGCCGAGACCGAGGAGCAGGAGTCGCGAGCGCGCGCTCGAGCACCTCGAGCAGGTCATCGCCTTCGAGGGCCCGGCCACGATCGCCGCGATCCTGATCGAGACCGTCGTGGGCACCGCCGGCGTGCTGATCCCGCCGCCCGGCTACCTGGCCGGCGTGCGCGAGCTGCGCGACGAAGTACGGCATCGTGCTGATCCTCGACGAGGTGATGGCCGGCTTCGGCCGCACCGGCGAGTGGTGGGCGTTCGACCACTGGGGCGTGCGGCCCGACCTCATCACGTTCGCCAAGGGCTCGAACTCCGGCTACGTCCCGGTCGGCGGCGTCGTCATCAGCGACGAGATCGCCGCGACGTTCGACCAGCGGGTCTTCCCCGGCGGCCTCACCTACTCCGGCCACCCGCTGGCCGCCGCCTCGATCGTGGCGTCCATCGACGCGATGAAGGAGGAGGGCATCGTCGACAACGCCAAGCGGATCGGCGCGGACGTCCTCGGCCCCGGCCTGCGCGCCCTGGCCGAGCGGCACCCGGTGATCGGCGAGGTGCGCGGGCTCGGCGTCTTCTGGGCGCTCGACCTGGTCAGCGACCGCGCGACCCGCGAGCCGCTGGCGCCGTACGGCGGCACGTCGGCGGCGATGGGCGTGCTGCAGGCCGAGTGCAAGGCCCGCGGCCTGCTGCCGTTCGCGAACTTCAACCGGCTGCACGTCGTGCCGCCGTGCACGGTCACCGAGGCGGAGGCCAAGGAGGGCCTGGCGATCCTCGACGAGGTCTTCGCCGTGGTCGACCAGCACTACACCGGCTGACCGCCGCCCGACCTCGCGCGCGGTGACGCCCCCTGCCGGGCCGCGCCCGGAGGCCCGGGCGCCGACTAGCCTTGCCGCCCGTGAAGGTGCTCGTGATCGGCTCCGGCGCGCGCGAGCACGCCCTGTGCCTGGCCCTGTCCCGCGACCCCGACGTCGACGGCGGTCGGCTGCGCGCCGGGCAACGCCGGCACCCGGCAGGTCGCCGAGCCGCTCGCGGTCGACCCGATCGACGGCGAGGCCGTCGCCCGGCTGGCCGCCGAGCTGGGGCGCCGACCTCGTCGTCGTCGGCCCCGAGGCGCCGCTGGTGGCCGGGGTCGCCGACGCCGTGCGCGCCGCGCGGCATCGCCTGCTTCGGCCCGTCAGCGCGCAGGCCGCGCAGCTCGAGGGCAGCAAGGCCTTCGCCAAGGACGTGATGGCCGCGGCCGGCGTGCCGACCGCGATGGCCCGGGTCTGCGACGACGCCCGAGGAGGTCGCCGACGCCCTCGACCAGTTCGGCCCCCCGTACGTCGTCAAGGACGACGGGCTCGCCGCCGGCAAGGGCGTCGTCGTGACCGACGACCGCGACGAGGCGCTGGCGCACGCCGCCGCCTGCGAGCGGGTGGTGATCGAGGAGTACCTCGACGGCCCGGAGGTGTCGCTCTTCGCGGTCACCGACGGCGACGACCGTGGTGCCGCTGCAGCCCGCGCAGGACTTCAAGCGGGTCGGCGACGGCGACACCGGGCCGAACACCGGCGGCATGGGCGCGTACTCGCCGCTGCCGTGGGCGCCGCCCGGGCCTGGTCGACGACGTGCTGGCGCGGGTGCTGCAGCCGACCGTCGACGAGATGGCGCCGCCGCGGCACGCCGTTCGCCGGCCTGCTCTACGCCGGGCTGGCGCTGACCTCGCGCGGGCTCCGGGTGATCGAGTTCAACGCCCGCTTCGGCGACCCGGAGACGCAGGTGGTGCTGGCCCGGCTGGAGACGCCGCTGGGCGGGCTGCTGCACGCCGCGGCCACCGGCACGCTGGACGCAGGTCGAGGCCGCTGCGCTGGTCGCGACGAGTGCGCCGTCACCGTGGTGGTCGCCGCCGAGGGCTACCCCGCGGCGCCGCGTCACCGGCGACCCGATCGACGGGCGCCGACGCGCCGAGCGGCGTGCTGCACGCCGGCACCGCGCTGGCCGCCGACGGCTCGCATCGTCTCGGCCGGCGGCCGGGTGCTCTCGGTGGTCGGCGCTGGGCGCGACCCTCGAGGACGCGCGCGCCGACGCGTACGCGCGGGTGGCCGCGATCCGGCTGCGCGGCTCCCACCACCGCACCGACATCGCGCTGGCCGCCGCCCGCGGCGAGGTCCACCTGCCCGGGGCGTGATCGCGAGCCCGCTCGGGCTGAGACAATCGCGTCCGTGAGCAAGCCCGCGATCCCCGACGTCCTGGCCACCCGCTACGCCTCCGCGCCGATGGCGCTGCTGTGGTCGCCCGAGCACAAGGTGCGTGCTCGAGCGGCGGCTGTGGCTCGCGGTGCTCGAGGCGCAGCGCGACCTCGGCGTCGACGTTCCGGACGGCGCCGTCGAGGCGTACGCCGCGGTGCGTCGACCAGGTCGACCTGGCCTCGATCGCCGCCCGCGAGCGGGTCACCCGCCACGACGTGAAGGCGCGGATCGAGGAGTTCAACGCGCTCGCCGGGCACGAGCAGATCCACAAGGGCATGACCTCCCGCGACCTCACCGAGAACGTCGAGCAGCTGCAGGTGCGCGGCGTCGCTGGAGCTCGTGCGCGACAAGGTCGTCGCGGTGCTCGCCCGGCTCGCGCGGCTGGCCGCCGAGCACGCCGACCTGGTGATGACCGGCCGCTCGCACAACGTCGCCGCCCAGGCGACCACGCTCGGCAAGCGCTTCGCGACGGCCGCCGACGAGCTGCTGGTCGCGTACGCGCGGCTCGAGGACCTGCTCGCGCGCTACCCGCTGCGCGGCATCAAGGGCCCGGTCGGCACCGCCCAGGACATGCTCGACCTGCTCGACGGCGACGCCGACCGGCTGGCCGAGCTCGAGCAGCGGGTCGCCGACCACCTCGGCTTCGACCGGGTGCTCGACCAGCGTCGGCCAGGTCTACCCGCGCTCGCTCGACTTCGACGTGGTCTCGCGCGCTGGTGCAGATCGCCGCGGCGCCGTCCAGCCTGGCCACCACGATCCGGCTGATGGCCGGGCACGAGCTCGTCACCGAGGGCTTCCAGGCCGGGCCAGGTCGGCTCCAGCGCGATGCCGCACAAGATGAACACCCGCTCCTGCGAGCGGGTCAACGGCTTCGCGGTGATCCTGCGCGGCTACCTCTCGATGGTCGGCGAGCTGGCCGGCGACCAGTGGAACGAGGGCGACGTCTCCTGCTCGGTGGTGCGCCGGGTCGCGCTGCCCGGACGCGTTCTTCGCCATCGACGGGCTGTTCGAGACGTTCCTCACCGTGCTCGACGAGTTCGGCGCCTTCCCGGCGGTCGATCGCAGCGCGAGCTCGACCGCTACCTGCCGTTCCTCGCCACCACCAAGGTGCTGATGGCGGCGGTGCGCGCCGGGGTCGGCCGCGAGACCGCGCACGAGGCGATCAAGGAGCACGCGGTCGCCGTCGCGCTGGCGATGCGCGAGGACGGCCACGCCGAGCAACGACCTGCTCGAGCGGCTGGCCGCCGACCCGCGCCTCGGGCTGACGCCGCGACGAGATCGCTCGCCGTGATGGGCGAGCCGCTGTCGTTCACCGGCGCGGCCGTCGCCCAGGTGCGCCGCGTCGTCGAGCGCGTCGAGGAGGTCGCGGCCGCGCCACCCCGACGCCGCCGTCTACAGCCCGGGCGCGATCCTGTAAGCCGCTCGATGCCCGGCGCCGCGTCGGTAGCCGTGGCCGCCGTGACCGAGGGCCTCCAGCACGTCTACTCCGGCAAGGTCCGCGACCTCTACGCGCATGCCCGACGGCCGGCTGCTCGTTCGTCGCGAGCGACCGGATCTCGGCCTACGACTGGGTGCTGCCGACCCCGATCCCGGACAAGGGCCGCGTGCTCACCGCGCTGTCGCGGTGGTGGTTCGAGCGGCTCGCCGACGTCGTGCCCGAACCACGTGCTCTCGAACGACGTGCCGGCCGAGTTCGCCGGGCGCGCGATGGTCTGCGAGCGGCTGGAGATGTTCCCCGTCGAGTGCGTGGCGCGCGGCTACCTGACCGGGTCCGGCCTGGCGGAGTACGAGGCGGGCGGCGCGGTCTGCGGGGTGCCCGCTGCCGCCCGGGCTGGTCGACGGCTCGCGGCTGCCCGAGCCGATCTTCACCCCCGCCACGAAGGCCGAGCTCGGCGAGCACGACGAGAACGTCGACTTCGCCCACGTCGAGGCCGCGGTCGGCGCCGAGACGGCCGCCGAGCTGCGCCGGCTCACCCTGGCGGTCTACGCCGCGCGGCGAGGCGATCGCCCGCGGGCGCGGCATCGTGCTGGCCGACACCAAGCTCGAGTTCGGCCGCCGCGCCGACGGCACGATCGTGCTGGCCGACGAGGTGCTCACCCCCGACTCCTCGCGGTTCTGGCCGCTGGACCGGTGGCAGCCGGGGCGCGCGCAGCCCTCGTACGACAAGCAGTACGTGCGCGACTGGCTGACCTCGCCGGCCAGCGGCTGGGACCGGCACTCCGGCGAGGCGCCGCCGCCGCTGCCCGCCGACGTCGTCGAGGCGACGCGGGCCAAGTACATCGAGGCCTACGAGCGGATCACCGGCGAGGCGTTCGCGTGAGCACCTGGCTCGTCACCGGCGGGGCCGGCTACATCGGCGCGCACGTGGTGCGGGCCCTGCGCGCGTCCGGCCGCGAGGCCGTCGTCCTCGACGACCTGTCGACCGGGTTCGCGTCGTTCGTGCCCGAGGGCGTGCCGCTCGTGCGCGCCAGCGTGCTGGACGACGAGGCCGTCCGGGCCGCCGTGCGCGAGCACGCGGTCACCGGGGTGGTGCACCTGGCCGGCTGGAAGTACGCCGGGGTCAGCGTGCGCGAGCCGCTGCGCTTCTACCGCGAGAACGTCTCCGGCATGGAGCGGCTGCTCAGCGTCGTCGTCGAGGAGGGCGTGCCGTCGTTCGTCTTCTCGTCCGTCGGCCTCGGTCTACGGCACCCCGCGCGACGCGGAGGTGACCGAGCAGACGCCGACGGCGCCGGAGTCCCCGTACGGCGAGACCAAGCTGGCCGGCGAGTGGCTGCTGCGCGACGTGGCCCGCGCGCACGGCCTGCGGCAGGTGTCGCTGCGGTACTTCAACGTGGTGGGCTCCGGCGGCGACGGGCTCTACGACGCCAGCCCGCACAACCTGTTCCCGCTCGTGCTGCGCGCCCTGGCCGCGGGCGAGGCGCCCGGTGGTGCACGGCGGCGACTACCCGACGCCGGACGGCTCCTGCGTGCGCGACTACGTCCACGTGGTCGACATCGCCGAGGCGCACGTGGCGGCCGTCGACGCGCTCGAGGCGGGCCGGCCGATCGGCGACGTCTACAACCTCGGGGTCGGCGAGGGCTCCAGCGTGCTGGCGATCCTGGACGCGTTCCGCCGGGCGCTGGGCCGCGACTTCCCGCACGTCGTGGGCCCCCGGCGGCCGGGCGACCCGGCCCGGATCGTCGCCTCGGCCGAGGCCGCGGCCCGCGACCTGGGCTGGCGGGCCCGCCTCGACCTCGACGCCATGGTGGCCTCCGCGCTGGCCGCCGGTCCAGGCTGACGAGCAGGCCGACGGCGGGCCCGTAGACTCGCCCCGTCCCCCTCCCGAGTTGTCAGAGACCCGGTGGCCATGGCCTCCGCATTCGCTGACAAGTCGGAGCGAGAGCCGAACCTGGGAGCGCGAGTGGCCCGCGTCGTCGTCGACGTCATGCTCAAGCCGGAGATCCTCGACCCCCAGGGGCAGGCGATCCACAAGGCGCTCGGGAGGCTCGGCTTCGCCGGGGTCGACGACGTGCGCGCCGGCAAGCGCTTCGAGGTCACCGTCAGCGACGCGCTGGCCGACGACCCGCAGGCGCTGGAGGCCGAGGTGCGCCGCCTGGCCGAGACGCTGCTCGCCAACACCGTGATCGAGGACTTCACCGTGCGGGTCGAGGCGTGAGCGAGGCGGCCTTCCGGGTCGGGGTGGTCACCTTCCCCGGCACGCTCGACGACCGCGACGCCGCCCGGGCCGTCGCGGCTGGCCGGCGGCGAGCCGGTCGCGCTGTGGCACCGCGACCACGACCTGCGCGCGGTCGACGCCGTCGTCCTGCCCGGCGGCTTCTCCTACGGCGACTACCTGCGCTGCGGCGCCATCGCCCGCTTCTCGCCGGTCATGGCCGACGATCGCCGACGCCGCCCGCGGCGGGCTGCCCGTGCTCGGCATCTGCAACGGCTTCCAGATGCTCTGCGAGTCGCACCTGCTGCCCGGCGCGCTGACCCGCAACGAGTCGCTGCACTTCGTCTGCCGCGACCAGCGGCTGCGCATCGAGTCGACCGTCGACCGCGTGGACGGGCGACTACGCCGACGGCGAGGAGATCACCGTCCCGCTGAAGAACGGCGAGGGCGGCTACGTCGCCGACGAGCGCGACCCTGGACCGGCTCGAGGGCGAGGGCCTGCGTGGTCGCGCGCTACCTCGACGTGCAACCCCAACGGCTCGTACCGCGACATCGCCGGCATCCGCAACGAGCGCGGCAACGTCGTCGGCCTGATGCCGCACCCCGAGCACGCCGTCGAGCCGCTCACCGGGCCGACCACCGACGGCCTCGGCTTCTTCACCTCCGTGCTGCGCTCGCTGGCGGGGGCGGCGGCATGACCGCCGACACCGTCGCCCGCGCCGAGGCGACGCCCGACGTCGAGCAGCCGTGGGCCGAGCTCGGGCTGAAGGACGACGAGTACGCGCGCATCCGCGAGATCCTCGGCCGCCGGCCCACCGTCGTGCGAGCTGGCGATGTACTCGGTGATGTGGAGCGAGCACTGCTCGTACAAGAGCAGCAAGGTCCACCTGCGGCAGTTCGGCGAGAAGATCCCGGCGTCCACCGCGGGCACGCTGCTCGTCGGCATCGGCGAGAACGCCGGCGTCGTCGACGTCGGGCAGGGCTGGGCGGTCACCTTCAAGGTCGAGTCGCACAACCACCCGTCCTACGTCGAGCCGTACCAGGGCGCGGCGACCGGCGTCGGCGGCATCGTCCGCGACATCCTGTCGATGGGCGCGCGGCCGGTCGCCGTGATGGACCCGCTGCGCTTCGGCCCGCTCGACGCCCCCGACACCCGCCGGGTGCTGCCCGGCGTGGTCGCGCGGCATCGGCGGCTACGGCAACTGCCTCGGCCTGCCGAACATCGGCGGCGAGGTCGTCTTCGACGCGCCGCTACCTCGGCAACCCGCTGGTCAACGCCCTGTGCGTCGGCGTCGTGCGCGCACGACCGGATCAAGCTCGCCCACGCCAGCGGCGTCGGCAACCTGGTCGTCCTCTACGGCGCGCCGCACCGGCGGCGACGGCATCGGCGGCGTCTCGGTGCTCGCGTCGGAGACGTTCGACGCCGACGGCACCGGCCAAGCGGCCCAGCGTGCAGGTCGGCGACCCGTTCATGGAGAAGCTGCTCATCGAGTGCTCGCCTGGAGCTCTTCGACGGCGACCTGGTCGTGGGCATCCAGGACCTCGGCGGCGCCGGGCTGTCCTGCGCGACCTCCGAGCTGGCCAGCGCCGGCGACGGCGGCATGCGGCGTCTGGCTCGACCGGGTGCCGCTGCGCGACGCGTCGCTGTGCGCCGGAGGAGATCCTGATGAGCGAGTCGCAGGAGCGGATGTGCGCGGTCGTCGACGCCCGCCAAGCTCGACGCGTTCCTGGCGATCTGCGAGAAGTGGGACGTCACCGCCACCGTGATCGGCGAGGTCGCCGACGGCGGCCGGCTGCTGGATCGAGCTGGCACGGCGAGCTCGTCGTCGACGTGCCGCCGCGGTCGGTGGCCCACGACGGCCCGGTCTACGACCGGCCCGTACGAGCGCCCGGCCGGCCAGGACGCGCTGCAGGCCGACTCGTCGTCGGCGCTCGCGCGCCCGTCGACGCGGCGACGAGCTGCGCGCCGCGGTGCTGCGCGCTGGCGTCCTCGCCGAACCTCGCCGACAAGGCGTGGGTCACCGACGCAGTACGACCGCTACGTGCAGGGCAACACCGTGCTCGCCGCAGCCCGAGGACGCCGGGATGATCCGCATCGACGAGGACGTCCGGCCTCGGCGTCGCGATCGCCACCGACGGCAACGGCCGCTTCTGCATGCTCGACCCGTACGACGGGCGCGCAGCTCGCGCTGGCCGAGGCGTACCGCAACGTCGCGGCCACCGGCGCGCGGCCGCTCGCGGTCACCGACTGCCTGAACTTCGGCTCGCCCGAGGACCCGGGCGTCATGTGGCAGTTCGCCGAGGCGGTCCGCGGGCTGGCCGACGGCTGCCATGGAGCTCGGCATCCCGGTCACCGGCGGCAACGTGTCGCTTCTACAACCAGACCGGCGAGACGGCGATCCTGCCGACGCCGGTCGTCGGCGTGCTCGGTGTCATCGACGACGTCGAGGCGCGCACGCCGATCGGCTTCGCGGCCGAGGGCGACGCCGTCCTGCTGCTCGGCGAGACCCGCGACGAGCTCGACGGCTCGGCCTGGGCGCAGGTCGCGCACGGCCACCTCGGCGGGCGGCCGCCGCGCTTCGACCTGGCCGCCGAGCGGGCGCTCGCCGAGATCCTGGTCGCGGGCTCGCGCGACGGGATGATCGCCTCGGCCCACGACCTGTCCGACGGCGGGCTCGCGCAGGCCCTCGTCGAGTCCGCCTTGCGGGGCGGGCGCGGGGCCCGCATCGTGCTGCCCGAGGGGGTCGACGCGTTCACCGCGCTGTTCTCCGAGTCGGGCGCGCGGGCGATCGTCACCGTGCCGCGCTCGGAGGAGCTGCGGTTCACCGAGATGTGCGCCGCCCGCGGCTTCGCGTGCGTGCGGGCCGGCGTGGTGCTCGGCGAGGAGTCCGAGGGCGCTTCGCTGGAGGTGCAGGGGCAGTTCACCCTGCCGTTGGCCGAGGTGCGCGCCGCCTGGTCGGCGACCTTGCCGGCCGTCCTCGACGCCGTCGGCTAGGCGCAGCGGGCGTGGCCGCCACTCGGCTCGATCCCGCGGCCGTCGCCGCCGCGGCCGACCGGCTCGCCGCTGTGCTCGGGGAGGGCCCGGACGTCGGGTCGGGCGCTGACGACCGACTGGTCGGGCTCGTGCTGGCCGGGCTGTCGGCCGAGCCCCCGGTGGCCGACCGCGAGGCGACCGGCCTGGCCGTACGCGTGCTCCTGGCGCGGCTCGTCGAGCGGGCGCCGGGGCGCAGCGTCGAGGTGCGCGTGCCGCCGTACGCCGCCGTGCAGTGCGTCGCGGGGCCGCGGCACACCCGCGGCACCCCGCCCAACGTCGTCGAGTGCGACGGGCCGACCTGGCTGCGGTTGGCGACCGGAGGGGTGGCCTGGGCCGAGGCCGTCGCCGACGGCCGGCTGCGTGCCAGCGGCGAGCGCGCCGACCTGTCGGGCCTGCTCCCGCTGGCTTGACCAAACCTGCTTGATCAACTCATGGGGTGGGCAACACCAGGGTTTGGGGCAACGCGTGGGATGGGCGGAAGGCTCAGTCGGGGTCGCCGCAGGAGGAGAGCAGCAGGGTCGACCCGCTCTGCTCGGCCTCGGTCTGCGGCAGGTCGACCCACGCCTCGAGGGCCTGCCCGGCCCGCTGGGCGTCCGCGGCGTCGTCGAAGACCACGGTCACCCGGGTGCACGCCCGTCCGGAGTCCTCGACCCAGGTGACGTACGTGTCGCCGCGCCAGCCGTCGAGCACCGGGGCGCCGGCGTAGTCCCGGTCGACCGACGCCAGCATCCCCAGCCCTGCGACCCCCAGGGCGGCCTGGTCGACGAGCGGGTCCGAGCCGGGGGCCGGCGCCGGTGCGGCCTCCGCCGGACCGAGGTCGGCGTCGCCGTCGAGCCAGCCGATGAGGTCGTACAGCTGCTCGGTCGTGGTCGGGGGCGACGCGAAGGCCTCGTCGACCGCGGAGTTGCCGCCCTCGTCGTAGAGGGCCGAGACCGAGTCGTACCCCACGTCGTACGGCAGCGACCCGAACGCGTCGGCCAGCGGGTCGTACGGGGCGTCGGAGCCGTACTCGGGCGAATCCTCGGCCAGCCACTCGTCGTACCACCGCTGGGTCTGCGCATCGACGTAGGCGCCTTCGATGCGGACCGCGTCTCCCTCGACGAGGCCGGCGAGCGCGAGCCAGGCGTCGTCGTCGGTGGGCCCGACCGCCTGATCGAGCGCGCTCAGGTCGAAGTGCTGGTCCTGCAGGGCGTGGGTGAGCTCGTGGACGACGGTCAGCTCGGCCTCGTGGGTCCACGCGGTCCCGCGCACGACGAGGTCCTCGGTCGCGGGGTCGTAGAACCCCAGGCTGCCGCCCGTCCAGCCCCACTCCTCGGCGGCGGTGAAGTCCTCGGCCGAGTCGGTCAGCCGCAGCGCCTCGTAGGTGAGCGCGTAGTCGTGCGGCGCCTCGGCGTCGGCTCCCGCCGCGGGAGCCTCGCCGCCGCCCGGCTCGGCGAGCAGCGCCTCGTACTCGGCGTCGTCGAGGACCTGCACCTCGGGCACGGTGCGGAACTCCAGGCCCCGGGCGTCCTCCACGAAGGCGATGAGCCTGGGCAGCTCGGTGTCCAGGGTTCCGAGGGTGGTCGCGGCCGGGCCGAGCGAGCGCCCGAGCGCGAGGCCGGCGCCGGCCGCGGCGACCAGGGCCAGCGTCACGCCGACCGCGATCGCCGCGCGCAGCCCGGTGCGTGGCGGCCTGGCACCCGGCGGCGGCGCGGCGGGAGCCGGAGCCGGCCAGCCGTACGGCTGCCACGGCGTCTGCGGCGGGCTCGTCATCGCGCGGCGCCCTCCCGGGTTGGGCCCTCGCCTCCAGGGTCTCCGGGCGGGCTCAAGGCTGCCAGGGTCCGACGTCCCCGCGGGTCCCCGGGCTTCACGCCTCGGGCGGCGTGTCGCGGGCGTAGGCCTCCCACGACGACAGGATCGGCCCGACCTCCCAGTCCGCGGGCAGCTCGAGGTAGTCCGGGCAGTCGCGCTCGATGCGCTCCAGCAGCGGCGCGCGGGATGTCGTCCAGCCCGCGGCGCGCCGAGCGCGAGAACAGCCGCCCGGTCATCACGCCCTCGGCCACCTGGCCGCCGCGGCCGTCGCCCATCCGCATCCACGGCCACCACGGCGACACCCGCGAGAAGCCGGCCCGGAAGTGCGCCGACGGCAGCGAGCGGTCCTCGAGCTCGGCCAGCGAGGTGTAGATCGTGAAGTGCTCGCTCGGGTTGATCGTCGCCCCGGTGGACGATCGCGGGTACGACGCCGGCGGCAGCGGGTTCGTGTAGAGGTGCGCGTAGTCCCACTCGAGCAGCACCTCGTCGCCGTACACCTGCCACGGCAGGACGAACGGGAGCGCGCCGTCGGCCGGCGGAGTCGTTCATGTGCGAGCCCTCGGCCTCGTTCTCGCCGAGGTGCAGCCGCGGCATCTCGAGGGTGAGCCGGCCGCCGATGCGGTCGTTGAGGAACGGGTAGACCTCGACCGTCTCGCCGGTCCACGGGTTGTCCCAGTGGTCGATGATCGCGCCGGAGGCGACGTCGTAGAAGTAGCCGGTCTCCTTGCCGCGCATGGTCACCGACCCGTCCGGCTCGGTGCGGCACTTGGTGACCCCCGTGCCGGCGTAGCCGAACAGCGGCCGCAGCCGCTCGCCGGGCAGCCAGGCGTACATCAGGCCGTGGAAGACCCCGATCGTGGGCGTGTCCGCGAACGTGCCCCACGTCTTGGCGAACGCGTAGACGTTGTCGCGCGGATCGGCGAAGTCCAAGGGGGCAGCGGGCACGGGCGCGATCCTGGCGCCACGCTGCGCGGGGCCTGGCAGGGCGGCCCGGCCTGGCGCAAAGTTGACACGCAGCGTCAGAATCGCGGCCATGGCAGACGTGGGGCCCCAGGTCGAGGAGCGCGCCGGCGCGTACGCGGTGATCGGCGCGGGCATGTCGGGGCTGGCCTCGCTCAAGGCGCTGCTCGAGGCCGGCTTCGACGCCGACTGCTACGAGCGCGAGTCCGAGGTCGGCGGCAACTGGAACATCGACGCGCGCAACAGCCGGATCTACCGCTCGATCCACCTGATCTCCAGCCGGCCGTTCACGCAGTACCCCGACTTCCCGATGCCGGACTCCTTCGCCGACTACCCCTCGCACACCGAGGTGCTCGGCTACTTCAAGCGCTACGCCGACCACTTCGGCCTGCGCGAGCACATCGCCTTCGACCACGACGTGCTGCGGGTCGAGCCGGTCGACGGCGGAGCGCGGTGGGACGTCACCGCCGAGGGCCCGGACGGCGTGGCGCGCACCCGCCGCTACGACGGCGTGCTCATCGCCAACGGCCACAACTGGTCGCCGAAGATGCCGACGTACGAGGGGCTGGACGCGTTCGGCGGCACGGTGCTGCACTCCAAGGACTACAAGGACTCCGACGTGCTGCGCGGCAAGCGGGTGCTCATCGTCGGCGGCGGCAACACCGGCTGCGACCTGGCGGTCGAGGGCGCGCAGAACGCCGCGGCGACGTACCACTCGACCCGGCGCGGCTACTACTACAACCCGAAGTTCGTCGGCGGCCGGCCGAGCGACCAGGTCAACGACACCCTGCTGCTGCTGCGGATCCCGCTGGCCGTGCGGCGGCTGATGTACAAGACCACGCTGCGCGCCACGGTCGGGTCCTTCGACAAGCTCGGGCTGCAGAAGCCCGACCACGAGTTCGGCGAGACCCACCCGGTGGCCAACAGCCTGCTGGCGTACTACCTCGGCCACGGCGACATCCAGCCCAAGCCGGAGATCCGGCGGTTCACCGCCGAGGGCGTGGAGTTCACCGACGGCACGAGCGCGCGACGTCGACGTGGTCGTCTTCTGCACCGGCTACCTCGCCACGCTTCCCGTTCCTGGACGACGAGCACCTCAACACCGCCGACGGCCGCCCGCGCCTCTACCAGCACGAGTTCACGCCCCGGCACGACAACCTCTTCGTCGTCGGCCTGCACCAGCCGGACTCCGGCACCTTCTGCCTGTCGCACTGGCAGGCCGTGGCCGCGGTCCGCTACCTGGAGGCCAGGCGCGACCGCCCGGAGGCGGCGCGGGCGTTCCGCGCGCAGGTGGCCGCCGAGACCGACCGGCGGTTCACCGGCGGCATGCGCTTCACCGACTCGACGCGGCACTACTTCGAGATCGCCCACCAGGACTTCCTGGCCGGCGTCGAGCAGACCATCCACCAGCTGGAGGGCGCGCGATGAGCGGCGGTTTCGGCCCGACCACGGTCATGCGCCGCCTGGACTGGGCGTCGCCGCCGCCGCGCGGTGCACCGCGAGGTGCTCAGCGCGCTGCCGGCCGAGCCGACCGGCAAGCCGCCGCTGCTCTTCGTGCACGGCGCCGCCCACGGCGCGTGGTGCTTCGCCGAGCACTGGCTGCCGGCCGCCGCCGAGCGCGGCTTCCCGGCGTACGCGGTGTCGCTGCGCGGCCACGGCGGCAGCGGCGGCGCGCGGCGGCTCGGGCGCACGACGATGCGGGAGTACGTCCACGACGTGCTGCAGGCCATCGCCGAGCTGCCCAGCCGCCCGGTCCTCGTCGGCCACTCGATGGGCGGGCTGATCGTGCAGCTCGTGCTCGAGCGCTACCAGGCCACGGGCGGCGTGCTGCTGGCCCCGGCGCCGCTGCACGGCGGCGCTCGGCGCCTTCCTGTCGATGGCCAGGGACCGGCCCTCGCACGCGCTGCGGACGGCGGTCGGCGGCACCCTGCCGATGACCCCCGAGGTGCTCTTCGAGGGGCTCGACCGCGCCGAGGCCGAGCGGCTGGCCGGCCGCACCGGGCGCGAGTCGCCGATCGCCCAGTGGCAGCTGCTCATCCCGCGCACGACCGGCCCGATCCGCACCCCGATGCTCGTCGTCGGCACGCCGGACGACCGCCTCGTGCCGCTCGCCGACGTCGAGCGGACGGCCCGCCGGTACGGGGTGGAGCCGCTGCTCTTCCCGGGCATCGGCCACGACCTGATGCTCGACGCCGGGCAGGACCGGGTGCTCGCCGCGGTCCTGGACTGGGTCGACGCCCTCGGCTGACCGCGCGGCGGGAGCGATCATGATCTCGGATCCGCACAAATCGGGTAACGATCTCGACGGATTGAGTCCCCGGGGGTGTCCCCGGCGACGAAATTCGGGGTACGGTGCGCCTCTTCCGCTCACCCTGCCCGCTGAGGACGTGCATGCCTGACGCCGCTGCCTCCGCATGCCTGCCGCACGCGCGGCTGGGCCCGCGACCCGGGACCGAGGTCGCCGTGGCGCTGCGCGGGCTGCGCAAGGAGTTCGGCTCCGGCGAGGGCCGGGTCGTCGCGGTCGACGGGATCGACCTCGACATCTACGACGGCGAGTTCGTCACCCTGCTCGGCCCGTCCGGCTCCGGCAAGACCACCGTGCTGCGCATGATCGCCGGCTTCGAGCTGCCGACGGCGGGCCAGATCACGCTGGGCGGCGTCGACGTCGCGCAGCTGCCGCCGTTCGACCGCGACGTCAACACGGTGTTCCAGGACTACGCGCTCTTCCCGCACATGAGCGTGCTGCAGAACGTCGAGTACGGCCTGCAAGGTCAAGCGGGTGGCCAAGGCCGAGCGCCGCCGCCGCGCCGAAGAGGCGCTCGAGGTCGTGCGGCTCGGCTCGTACGGCGAGCGCAAGCCGGCCCAGATGTCCGGCGGCCAGCGCCAGCGCGTCGCCCTCGCGCGCGCCCTGGTCAACCGGCCGAAGGTGCTGCTGCTCGACGAGCCGCTCGGCGCCCTCGACCTCAAGCTGCGCGAGCAGATGCAGGTCGAGCTCAAGGCCATCCAGCGCCAGGTCGGCATCACGTTCGTCTTCGTCACCCACGACCAGGAGGAGGCGCTCACCATGAGCGACCGCATCGTGGTCTTCAACGCCGGCCGGATCGAGCAGGTCGGGCACGCCCGCCGAGGTGTACGAGCGCCCCGCCACCGAGTTCGTGGCCGGCTTCGTCGGCACCTCGAACCTGCTGCAGCCCCAAGCCGCCGCAGGCCGTCCTCGGCAAGCAGGGGGTCTTCTCCGTGCGCCCCGAGAAGATCCGGGTCGGCGGGCGTCGACGAGCAGCACGCCGCCCACGAGGACAGCGCCCCGGGGACGGTGCGCGAGGTCGTGTACGTCGGGTCGGCCACCCGGTTCGTCGTCGACCTCGACGCGGGCGGCTCGCTCGTGGCGCTCCAGCAGAACCACGCGACCTCGTCCATGGACGTCCTGGGCCTCCGCGACGCGCGGGTCCGCCTCGTCTGGAGCAAGGAGCACGAGTTCCGCGTCGCCTGACGGCGCGGTCACCCAGCACCACCCGTCGGCGAGGGACCTCGCGGCGGCACACCGAGAAAAGGAGGATGCAGGTGCGCACTCAGCGTCTGCTCCGGGTCGGCGCCGTCCTCGGCGCCGTCACCCTGCTCGCTGCCGCCTGCGGCGGCAGCGACGACAGCGGATCCGACAGCGGATCCGACACGCTCGGCGGCGTCGGCCTTCGCCGGCCCGGTCGGTGACGGCGAGGGAGCCCTCAACGTCCTGGCCTGGCCCGGCTACGCCGAGGACGGCTCCACCGACCCGGCCATCGACTGGGTGACCCCCTTCGAGAAGGAGACCGGCTGCGAGGTCAACGTCAAGACCTTCGCGACCTCCAACGAGGCCGTGCAGCTGTTCAACTCCGGCCAGTACGACGTGGTCAGCGCCTCGGGCGACGCCTCGCTGCGGCTCGTCTACGGCGACAAGATCCAGCCGGTGAACACCGACCTGGTGGCGAACTACGCCGACATCTTCGCCGACCTCAAGGACCAGGCGTGGAACACCGTCGACGGCACCAACTACGGCATCCCGCACGGCCGCGGCGCCAACCTGCTGCTGTTCAACACCGCCGCCTACCCCACGGCCCCTGACACCTGGGCGGGCATGTGGGAGTCGGACTCGCCCGCCAAGGGCAAGGTCATGCCGTACGACGACGCGATCTACATCGCCGACGCGGCGGTCTACCTGATGGCCACCCAGCCCGACCTCGGGCATCGAGAACCCGTACTCCCTCGACCAGGACCAGTTCGACGCCGCGATCGCGCTGCTGGAGCAGCAGAAGCCGCTCGTCGCCGAGTACTGGGCCGACTACCTCAAGCAGGGCACCGCGCTCGCCAGCGGCTCCGTGCTGCAGAGCCAGGGCTGGCAGCTGACCGCCAACGCGGCCAACAACTACGAGGCCACCGGCCCGGTCTCCACGGTGAAGCCCAAGGAGGGCACCACCGGCTGGTCGGACACCTGGATGGTCAAGAAGGGCACCGAGAACATCAACTGCTCGTACAAGTGGCTCGACTGGATCGTCTCGCCCGAGGTCAACGCCCAGATCGCCGAGTACTTCGGCGAGGCCCCGGCCAACGAGAAGTCGTGCGCGCTCACCGAGAACACCAACCACTGCGCGGACTTCCACGCGGAGGAGACCTCGTACTGGGAGGACGTCTGGTACTGGACGACCCCCACCGAGGACTGCCTCGACGGCCGCACCGACGTCAAGTGCGTGACCTACGACGAGTGGGTCAAGGCCTGGACCGAGCTGCGCAGCTGAGACCGACGGCGCCGGCCGGGGGCCGACTCCTCCGGCCGGCGCCGCCGCTCCACCCAGCGAGAAGGGATCGCGATGACGGTCGACGCGCCCGAGCAGCCGCCGCAGGCGGCCGCGCCGGCGACCGGCGTGCGCGGGGTGCAGTCGGCGCTGCACCGGCGGCCGCGCGCTGCGGCTGGCCGGCCTGCTCGCGCCGCCGATGGGGTGGCTGCTCCTCATCTACCTGATCCCGCTGCTGCTGCTCTTCGTCACCGCCTTCTGGACGATCGACTCGTTCACCTTCTCGGTGCGGCGCGGGTTCACCCTGGAGAACTTCCAGGAGATCTTCACCAACCCGGTCTACTACGGGCTGGTCCTGCGCACGATCGCCATCGCCGCGGCCGTCACCGTGCTGTGCGCGGTGATCGCGCGTGCCCATGTCGTTCTTCATGGCGCTGGTCGCGGCGCCGCGATGGCGGCCGCTCCTGGTCGCCCTGGTGCTGGTCCCGCTGTGGGCGTCGTACCTCGTCAAGGTCTACGCCTGGCGCACCATGCTCAACCCGGAGTCCGGCTTCGTCGAGAGCGTCTTCGGCACCAGCCCGGGCTACGGCCTGCCCGCGACGGTGCTCGTGCTGACGTACCTCTGGCTGCCGTACATGATCCTGCCGGTCTACACCGCGATGTCGGTGATGAGGCGGTCGCTCATCGACGCCGCGGCCGACCTGGGCGCCGGCTCGTGGCGGACCTTCCGCGACGTGATCCTGCCGATCATCTGGCCGTCGCTGGTGGCCGGCTCGATCTTCACGTTCTCGCTCAGCCTCGGCGACTACATCACCGTGCAGCTGGTCGGGGGCACCACCACGATGCTCGGCAACGCGGTCTACCAGAACTTCTCGGTCAACCTGCCGTTCGCCGCGGCCCTGGCGACGCTGCCGGTGCTCGTCATGGTCGGCTACCTCGCTCGCCGTGCGCCGGACCGGCGCGCTGGACAACCTCTGAGGCCGCGGCGATGACCCTCTCCCGCCCCGCCCGGTGGATCCTCGGCGCCGCGATGGTCCTCGGGCTGTCGTTCATCTACGTGCCGCTGTTCATCGTCGTGCTCAACTCGTTCAACGCCTCGCCGACCTTCGCCTGGCCGCCGTCGGCGTTCACGCTGGAGTGGTGGGAGAAGGCGTTCACCAACGACGGCGTGCGCGCCGCGCTGTGGACGTCGGTCGTGACCGCCTTCGCGGCCACGCTGATCGCCGTCGTGCTCGGGCACCCTGCTGTCGATGGCGCTGGCCCGGTACGAGTTCTTCGGCCGCGACGCGATCAGCCTGCTGGTCGTGCTGCCGATCGCCCTGCCGGGCATCGTCACCGGCCTGGCCCTGAACAACGCCTTCACCCAGTACCTGGGCGGGCTCACCTTCTTCACCCTGGTGGCCGGCCACGCGACCTTCTGCGTGGTCGTGGTCTTCAACAACGCGGTCGCCCGGCTGCGGCGCACGTCGCTGACGCTGGAGGAGGCGTCGATGGACCTCGGCGCCACCCGGGCCCAGACCTTCCGGCTGGTGACCTTCCCGGGGATGCGCAGCGCGCTGGCCGCCGGCGCCCTGCTGGCCTTCGGGCTGTCGTTCGACGAGGTCATCGTGACGATCTTCACGGCGGGCCCCGGGGTCCAGACGCTGCCGATCTGGATCTTCCAGAACCTGTTCCGGCCGAACCAGGCCCCGATCGTCAACGCCGTCGCCGCGTTCCTGGTGATCGTGTCGATCCTGCCGGTCTACTTCGCCAACCGGCTGTCCTCCGACGACGGCACGGCCGGGGGGCTGGTGTAGCCCTCGAGCCGGCGTCGGCCTCCACCGGGCGGGCGAGGGCGCCGATACACGGTGGGTGAGGCTCTGGCTGGCGGGCACGCTGATGCTGTCTGCCCTGTGGCTGGCCGCCCGGATGACCTCGGGGCACCGCCACGGCCTGGCCATCCCCCTGCTGGTCGCCCCCGGGTTGGTCCTCGCCTCGCTGGAGTTCCGCGACTGGCGGGAGGTCGAGCGGATGGCCGCCACGGCGTCCGCGGTCGCCGGGCGCGACGTGTCGGTGTCCTGCCAGCGCCTCGGCGCCACCCTCATCGACGTCGGCTCCGAGCTGGGCTACGTGGAGTTCGACGCCCAGGGCCGGCCGGACGACATCGCCCACCTCGAGTACGAGGCCTGCGAGAACCTCCGCGACTGGCTGCGCTCGCCCAAGATCGATCCGACCCGCGACCAGGTCATCGCCGTGCACGTGCTCGCCCACGAGGCCTGGCACCTGCGCGGGGAGATCAACGAGGCGGTCACCGAGTGCTCCTCGCTGCAGCGCACCGCCGCGGTCGCCCAGAGCCTGGGGGCCACGCCCGACCACGCCCAACGGCTCGCCGAGGCCTACTGGCAGGACGTCTACCCCTTCATGCCGGCGCAGTACCGCAGCGCGGACTGCCAGGACGGCGGCGAGCTGGACCTCGACCCCGCCAGCGACCTCTGGCCCTGACCCCCCGCCCGCCGACGTAGACTCGGCGCGTGCCCCGCCCCGATGGCCGCCTCTCCCACGACCTGCTGGCCGGGGAGAAGGGCCCCCAGGACGCCTGCGGCGTCTTCGGCGTCTGGGCCCCCGGTGAAGAGGTCGCCAAGCTCACCTACTTCGGCCTGTACGCCCTGCAGCACCGCGGCCAGGAGTCGGCCGGCATCGCGGTCAGCGACGGCCACCAGATCCTCGTCTACAAGGACATGGGCCTGGTCGCGCAGGTCTTCGACGAGAGCCACCTGAACGCCCTGCACGGCCACCTGGCCATCGGCCACTGCCGCTACTCCACGACCGGCTCGAGCGTCTGGGAGAACGCCCAGCCGACCTTCCGCGCGACGGCCACCGGCTCGATCGCCCTGGGCCACAACGGCAACCTGATCAACACCCGCGAGCTCGCCGACCTCGTCGAGCGGCTGCGCGAGGAGCGCGGCGAGCTGCCGCTCGGCTCGACCGGCCACGGCCTCGGCGCCAGCAGCGACACCGACCTGGTGACGACGCTGCTGGCCAGCCACCCCGACCGCTCGCTCGAGGCCAGCGCGCTCGATGTGCTGCCGCGGCTGCGCGGGCGCGTTCTGCCTGGTCTTCATGGACGAGACGACGCTGTACGCCGCCCGCGACCCGCAGGGGATCCGCCCGCTGGTGCTGGGCCGCCTCGAGCGCGGCTGGGTGGTCGCCTCCGAGACCGCCGCGCTCGACATCGTGGGCGCCTCGTTCGTCCGCGAGGTCGAGCCCGGCGAGCTGATCGCCATCGACGAGCACGGCCTGCGCACCCAGCGCTTCGCCCCGGCCGACCCCAAGGGCTGCCTGTTCGAGTACGTCTACCTGGCCCGCCCCGACACCACGATCGCCGGGCGCGGCGTCCACGACGCGCGCGTCGAGATCGGCCGCCGGCTGGCGCATCGAGGCGCCGGTCGAGGCCGACCTGGTCATCCCGGTGCCCGAGTCCGGCACGCCGGCCGCGATCGGCTACGCCAGGGCTCCGGCATCCCCTACGGCCAGGGCCTGGTCAAGAACGCCTACGTCGGGCGCACCTTCATCCAGCCCTCGCAGACGATCCGCCAGCTCGGCATCCGGCTCAAGCTGAACCCGCTCCGCGACGTCATCCACGGCAAGCGGCTCGTCGTCGTCGACGACTCGATCGTGCGCGGCAACACCCAGCGCGCGCTGATCCGGATGCTGCGCGAGGCCGGCGCCGCCGAGGTGCACGTGCGGATCTCCTCGCCGCCGGTGAAGTGGCCGTGCTTCTACGGCATCGACTTCGCCTCCCGCGCCGAGCTGATCGCCAACGGCCTGGGCGTCGACGAGATCCGGCAGTCGCATCGGCGCGGACTCGCTGGCGTACATCTCGCTCGAGGAGCTCGTCGACGCCACCGCGCAGCCCGATGGACCGGCTGTGCCGCGCCTGCTTCGACGGGGTCTACCCGATCGAGCTGCCCGACGCCGACCTGCTCGGCAAGCACCTGCTCGAGGGGATCGAGCGGCGCGCGGAGCTCGCGCGCCGCACGGCGCGACGGCAGGCCGACCCGGACGCGTGACCCGCGACGCCGACGGGCTCACCACCCTGCTGGCCGGCGGCGGGGCGGACGACGCCCTGCTCCCGGCCGTGAGGCCCCCCCGATGACCGAGCTGGTCCGCGGCGAGTCGGCCGGCACGGCGCCACGTACGCCGCGGCCGGGGTCGACATCGAGGCGGGTGAGCGCGCCGTCGCGCTGATGAAGGCCTCGATCGCCGCGGCGCAGCGCCCCGAGGTGGTGGGCGGCCTCGGCGGCTTCGCCGGGCTCTTCGACGCCTCGGCCCTGCGCGCGTACAAGCGGCCGCTGCTGGCCACCTCCACCGACGGCGTCGGCACCAAGGTCGCCATCGCCCAGCGGATGGGCGTGCACGACACGATCGGCATCGACCTGGTCGCGCATGGTCGTCGACGACCTCGTCGTCTGCGGCGCCGAGCCGCTCTTCATGACCGACTACATCGCGATCGGCAAGGTCGTCCCCGAGCGGATCGCCGCGATCGTCGCCGGCATCGCCGAGGGCTGCCGGCAGGCCGGGCTGCGCGCTGCGTCGGCGGCGAGACCGCCGAGCACCCCGGGCTGCTCGCGCCCGACGAGTACGACGTGGCGGGCGCCGGCACCGGCGTGGTCGAGGCCGACGCGCTGCTGGGCCCGGACCGGGTGCGCGCCGGCGACGTCGCTCGTCGCCATGCGGTCGAGCGGGCTGCACTCCAACGGCTACTCGCTGGCCCGGCACGTGCTGCTCGACGACCGCCGGGCTGGCCCTGCGACCGCACGTCGCCGAGCTCGGCCGCACGCTGGGCGAGGAGCTGCTCGAGCCGACCCGGATCTACGCCCTCGACTGCCTGGCGCTGGCGCGCTCCGAGCCGGTCGGCGTGCACGCGATGAGCCACATCACCGGCGGCGGCCTGGCCGCCAACCTGGCCCGGGTGCTGCCCGCCCACCTGGCCGCCGACGTCGACCGGTCGACCTGGAGCCCGCAGCCGGTCTTCGGGCTGATCGGGCGGCTCGGCGGGGTCGCGCGCGGCGAGCTCGAGCAGACCTTCAACCTGGGCGTCGGCATGGTCGCCGTGGTCCCGGCCGACGGCGCGGGCGCGGCGCTCGACCTGCTGGCGGCGCGCGGCGTGGACTCCTGGGTGTGCGGCGCGGTGCGCGAGCGGCGCGACGGCGAGCACGGGGACGCCGAGGCCAAGGGCGGCGCCGGGGGCGCCGTCACGCTGGTCGGCGACCACCCGGCCTAGCCGGACGAGCAGCGAGCCGCCGCCGGTCAGCGCGGAGGCGGCGTACCCGTCGCCCTCGTCATCCTCGTCGTCGTCGGCGGAGTAGAGGTCCTCGGTGTCGTCGTCCACGCCGTACTTCGCGAGCAGCTCGGGGTCGACCTCGTCGCCGGAGCCGGCCGGTCCCTCGTGGATCAGGTCGGCGCGCAGCCGGTTCAGATCCATGTCGCCGCTGTTGTACTTCAACTCGCGGGCAACCTTGGTCTGCTTGGCCTTCGCTCGGCCGCGTCCCATGGCTCGACCCCCTCTACGGGGCCGTCACGCCCCGACGATGGTCACAGTTGGTCCCGGTGGATGCCCACCGGCTGGAAATCACGGGCGTCAGGATAGCCGCTCGGCGGCGGTGCTCGCATGCCACGTGCCTTCGGCGATCCGCGCCTCGGCCAGCCGCTCGGCGGCGGCGACCGGCAGCACGCCGTCGGCCTGCGCGAGCGCCAGCACCTCGCGGGTGGTGTCGAAGACGCGGGCCGTGCGCGCCCGCGCCCGCTCCATCGAGAAGCCGTGCAGCTCGTCGGCCACCTGGATCACCCCGCCGCAGTTGACCAGGAAGTCCGGGGCGTAGAGCACCCCGCGCTCGGCGAGCGCCGCCGCGACGCCCGGGTGGGCGAGCTGGTTGTTGGCCGCGCCGGCCACGACCCGCGCGGTCAGGCGGCCCACCACGTCGTCGGTGAGCGCGCCGCCGAGGGCGCAGGGCGCGTACGCGTCGAGGTCCAGGCCGGCCAGGGCCTCGGGCTCCGACCGCTTCGACGCCCGGGCCGCTCGGCCCGCAGCCGCGCGACGGCCGCGGCGTCGGGGTCGGCCACCACGACGGAGGCCCCGTCGTCGGCGAGCAGGGCCGCCAGGCGCGCGCCGACCTTGCCGACGCCGCTCACCCCGACCCGCCGCCCGCGCAGGGTCGGCTCGCCCCAGACCTGCTCGGCGCAGGCGCGCAGCCCCTGGAAGACCCCGTACGCGGTGAGCACGCCCGAGTCGCCGCCCCCGCCGCGCTCCGGCGATCGGCCCGTGGTCCACGGGTTCTCCTCGCCGATCACGTCGAGGTCGGCGACGGTGCACCCGACGTCGCCCGCGGTGACGTACCGCCCGCCGAGCGAGCGCAGGAAGCGCCCGTACGCGTGCAGCAGCCCAGGGCTGCGGGTCGCCGCGGGGTCGCCCCACAGGACCGCCTTGCCGCCGCCGTGGTCGAGGCCGGCCAGGGCGTTCTTGTACGACATCGCGCGGCTCAGCGCCAGCACGTCGGCCAGCGCCTCGTCCTCCGAGGCGTACGCGCGCCACCGGGTGCCGCCGAGCGCCGGTCCGCGTCGCGTGGAGTGGATCGCCACGATCGCCCGCATGCCGGTCGCGGGGTCGCTGCCGAAGACCACCTGCTCGTGCCCGGAGAGCCGGGCGAGGACCTCGCTCACACCCCGCAGCGTAGGGTCCGGCGCGCCCGACTAGTCACTTCGGGCTATTTCGGTAGAATCGGACACCTCAGCCGCGGGCCCCCGCGATCCTGGGTCGGTCCAACCCCCAGCGCCGCAGGAGGCCCTCCGCATGAGCACCCGATCCCCGGGCGCCGAGCCGCTGCTGACCCCGGCCGAGGTCGCCGCGATGTTCCGCGTCGACCCCAAGACGGTCACCCGCTGGGCCAAGGCCGGCAAGCTCTCCTCGATCCGCACCCTCGGCGGCCACCGCCGCTACCGCGAGTCCGAGGTCCGCGCGCTCCTCGCCGGGATCCCGCAGCCGCGCACCGAGGCCTGAGCGCGATCGGGCTACGCCTGGCGCGCGCGACCCCGTCGGGGCGCGTGTCGCGGGGGTGGCCAGGGGCGGGGTCGAACCGCCGACCTTCCGATTTTCAGTCGGACGCTCGTACCAACTGAGCTACCTGGCCGGACCCGGGCCGCAGCCGGTGGTGACCGGCTGCTCCGGAGCGACCCCGACGGGACTCGAACCCGCGACCTCCGCCGTGACAGGGCGGCGCGCTAACCAACTGCGCTACGGGGCCTCGATGGTGCTGAGGCGCTGGTGCTGTGAAACGAACGCGTGCCCCCAACGGGATTCGAACCCGCGCTACCGCCTTGAAAGGGCGGGGTCCTGGGCCGCTAGACGATGGGGACTGTCGAGGTGGCGCCGCTGGAGACGTGCGGAAGCATACGGGAGGCCGGCGGCGATCACCAAAGCGGGCGAGCAGGCAGGATAGCCGCGTGGTCGAGGTGGAGCCCGAGGCGTTCGAGGCCCTGGTGGGCGAGGCGCTCGACGGCGTCCCGGCCGAGCTGCTCGCGCTGCTCGACAACGTCGTCGTCCTGGTCGAGGACCGCAACGCCGACGAGCCGGACCTGCTCGGCCTGTACGAGGGCGTGCCGCTGACCGAGCGCGGCGCCTCGTACGGCGGGGTGCTGCCGGACGCGATCTTCATCTACCGGCTGGCGATCTGCTCGATCTGCGACACCCCGCAGGACGTGGTCGAGGAGGTGCAGATCACCGTCGTCCACGAGATCGCCCACCACTTCGGCATCGACGACGAGCGGCTGCACGACCTGGGCTGGGGGTGACGGCCGCACGGGGTCCGAACGAACCCTGGCGCGCCGGCCGGGGGAGCCCTACCGTCGGCGTATGGAGGGCCAGAGTGCCGAACGGGTTGAGGTCGCCGGGCTGACCTTCGATGTGGAGTTCGCCGGGCCCGTCGGCGGCGAGCGCGTGCTGCTGCTGCACGGCTGGCCCGAGCGCGGCGCCATGTGGCGCGGGCTGATGGGCGCCCTCGCGGAGCAGGGCCTGCGCTGCGCGGCTCCCGACCAGCGCGGCTACTCGCCGGACGCGCGGCCGCTGCACGTCGAGGACTACCGCATGCCGCTGCTCGTCGCCGACGCCGCGGGGCTGCTCGACGCGTTGGGCTGGGACGCCGCCCACGTCGTCGGCCATGACTGGGGGTCGATGGTCGCCTGGCACCTGGCGGCCACCGCGCGGACCCGGGTGCGCTCGCTGACCGCGGTGTCGGTGCCGCACCCGCGGGCGATGGGCGCGGCGCTGGCGACAGACCCCGACCAGCAGACCCGCTCGGCGTACATCCGGCTCTTCCGGGAGGCCCCGGAGCGGGCCGTGGAGGCGCTGCTGGCCAACGACGCGGCCGCCCTGGTCGGGGTCTTCGCGGGATCGGGCATGCGCGAGGCGGCGGTGCGCGCGCTGGTCGCCCCGCTGCTTGAGCCGACCGCGCTGCTGGCGACGCTGTCCTGGTACGGCGCGGCGAGCGCGGACGACGCGAAGGCCTGCGGCCCGGTTCGGGTGCCGACCACGTTCGTCTGGGGGCCGCTGGATATCGCGATCGGCCGGGTGGCCGCCGAGGGCTGCGCCGCCCAGGTGGCGGCCGACTACCGCTTCGTCGAGCTGCCCGGCGTGGGGCACTGGGTCGCCGAGCAGGCGCCCGACGCGCTCGCGGAGGCCGTGCTCCAGCAGATCGAGGCCGCCTGACGCCCCGTCAGCTGACGGAGCGGTAGACCGCGACGGTCTGCTCGGCCACCGACTCCCAGGAGAACGACTCGACCGCGCGGGCGCGCCCGGCGGCGCCCATCGCCGCGGCCCGGGCCGGGTCGAGCGCGACCGCGTTGACCGCGGCGGCGAAGGACGACTCGAAGCCGCGCGGGTCCACCTCGGCGTAGTGCACGAGCAGCCCGGTCTCGCCGTGCACGACGACCTCGGGGATCCCCCCGACGTCGCTGGCGACGACGGCGGTGGCGCACCCCATGGCCTCGAGGTTGACGATGCCCAGCGGCTCGTACACCGACGGGCACATGAACACCGTGGCGTGCGACAGCAGCTGGACGACATCGCGGCGCGGCAGCATCTCGGAGACGAAGAAGACCCCGTCGCGTGCGGCCTGCAGCCCCGCGACGAGCCCCTCGACCTCGGCGCCGATCTCGGGGGTGTCCGGCGCGCCCGCGCACAGCACGATCTGCACCGAGGGGTCGACCGCGTGGCAGGCGCGGACCAGGTGGGGCACCCCCTTCTGGCGGGTGATCCGCCCGACGAACAGCGCGTACGGGCGGGCCGGGTCGATGCCGATCCGCTCCAGCACGTCGACCGCGGGGTCGGGGGAGAACTCGTCGGCGTCGATGCCGTTGAGCACCACGTGCACGCGGTGCGGGTCGAGGTCGGGGTAGCAGTCGAGCACGTCGGCGCGCATCCCGTTGCTGACCGCGATCACCGCGTCGGCGGAGTGGTAGGCCGTCCGCTCGATCCAGCTGGACAGCCGGTAGCCGCCGCCGAGCTGCTCCTCCTTCCACGGCCGCCGCGGCTCCAGCGAGTGCGCGGTGATCACGTGCGGGATGCCGTGCAGGGTGCGCGCGAGGTGGCCGGCCATGTTCGCGTACCACGTGTGCGAGTGCGCGACGTCGCAGCCGCCGAGGGCGGCGGCCATCGTGAGGTCGACGCCGAGCGCCTGCAGCGCGAAGTTCGCCTCGGCCAGGTCGGCGGGCACGGCGTGCGCCTGCGCGCCGGGCCGCGGGTCGCCGAAGCAGTGGACGTCGACATCGACGAGGGAACGCAGCCGCGGCGTCAGCTGGGCGACGTGCACCCCCGCCCCGCCGTAGACGTCGGGGGGGAACTCGCGCGTGAGCAGTCCGATGAGCACGTTCCGAGCCTAGGAGTTCAGCGGTAGGTTCGGAGGCGTGGCAGGCAGAGGAGTTCTCGGAATCGTCCTCGCCGGCGGTGAGGGCAAGCGGCTGATGCCCCTGACGGCCGACCGGGCCAAGCCCGCGGTGCCGTTCGGCGGGCAGTACCGGCTGATCGACTTCGCGCTGAGCAACCTGGTCAACGGCGGCTTCATGAAGCTGTGCGTGCTCACGCAGTACAAGTCGCACTCCCTCGACCGCCACATCACGACGACCTGGCGGATGTCGACCATGCTCGGCAACTACGTCACCCCGGTGCCGGCCCAGCAGCGGCTCGGCCCGCGCTGGTTCCAGGGCAGCGCCGACGCGATCTTCCAGAGCCTCAACCTGGTGTACGACGAGCAGCCCGAGTACGTCGCGGTGTTCGGCGCCGACCACGTCTACCGGATGGACCCCTCGCAGATGCTGCAGCAGCACATCGACGGGGGCGCCGGGGTGACCGTGGCCGGCATCCGCGTGCCGCGCGCGGAGGCCTCGGCCTTCGGCGTCATCGAGACGGCCGACGACGGCCGCACCATCGCGCAGTTCCTGGAGAAGCCCGACGACCCGCCCGCGCGTGGCCGGCAGCCCGAACGAGTCGTTCGCCTCGATGGGCAACTACATCTTCTCGACGGAGGTCCTGGTCGAGGCGCTGCGCGTGGACGCCGGCGACAGCGGCTCGGTGCACGACATGGGCGGCAACATCATCCCGATGCTCACCGACCTCGGCGCCGCGCAGGTCTACGACTTCAACGACAACCACGTGCCGGGCGCCACCGACCGCGACCGCGGCTACTGGCGCGACGTCGGGACGCTGGACTCGTACTACGACGCCCACATGGACCTCGTGTCGGTGCACCCGATCTTCAACCTCTACAACCGGCACTGGCCGATCCTCACCCAGATGTCGCCGCGGCCGCCGGCCAAGTTCGTCGAGGGCGGCTCGGCGCACGAGTCGATGGTGGGCGCCGGGTCGATCGTGGCCGGCGGGTGGGTGCAGAACTCCGTGCTGTGCGACAACGTCACGGTGCTGCCGGGCTCGCGCGTCGAGGGCTCGGTGCTCATGCCCGGGGTGACCATCGGCCGCGACGCGATCGTGCGGCGGGCGATCCTGGACAAGAACGCCGTGGTCCCCGACGGGGCGCGGCTTGGGCGTGGACCTCGAGGGCGACCGCGAGCACTACACGGTCAGCGATGGCGGGGTCGTCGTGCTCGGCAAGGGCGAGCAGGCGATTCTGCGCTAGGCCTCCGCGAGCCGCCAGCCATACTGCCGGGATGCGCGACAACGCCCTGCCCCCTTGGGCGACCCCACGGCGAGTCGCGCTCACGGTCTGGGGCGTCGCGCTCGCGGCCTCGGTCGCCCTGGTGGGCTTCCCGATCGACCGGCCGCGCATCGCGCTCTGGGCGCTGGCCGGGGTCGCCGCCCTCAACGTCGGCCGCGGCTGGCGGGTGGTCGTCCGCGAGACGCTGCTCTGGCTGCCGTTCATCGCCGCGCTGCTGATCTACGACCGCACCCGCGGCGTCGCCGACGGGCTGGGCTTCCCGGTGCGGATCCAGGAGCCGCTGGACGCCGAGCTCGCGCTCTTCAACGGCGTGCTGCCGAGCTCGTGGCTGCAGGAGCGGCTGTACGACCCGGCGGCGCCGGGGCCGCTCGATGTCGCGGTGGCGCTCGTCTACTTCTCGCACTTCGTGGCCATCTGGGGGGCGCTGCTGCTGCTGTACGAACGCTCCCGGCCGCGGTGGGGCGCCCTCATGCGCCGCGCCTTGCTGCTGTCGTACCTCGGTCTGCTCACCTACATCGTGTACCCCGCCGCGCCGCCGTGGCTGGCCTCCAAGCTGGGGCTGACGCCCGAGCCGGTCGCCCGGATCGCCACCCGCGGCTTCGAGGCGATCGGGCTCGACCGGGCCGCGGCCCTGATCGAGCAGGGCCAGGCGCAGGTCAACCGGGTGGCGGCGATCCCCTCGCTCCATGCGGCGTTCGCTCTGCTGGTCTCGGTGGCGCTCTGGCCGCTGGCCCGGCGCTGGTGGCAGCGTGCGCTGCTGGCCGCGCTACCCGCTGGCGATGGGCTTCGCCCTGGTCTACGGCGGCGAGCACTACGTGATCGACCTGCTGCTCGGATGGGCGTACGTGGCCGTCGTGCTCGTCCTGGTGGGGCTCGGCGAGCGCTGGTGGCGCGCCCGCCGGGTGCGTCGTGCCCTGGAGGGGCAGCCCGCGCCGGCCGGCGCACCGACCGGCTGACCGGCTACTTGTAGACCACGACCCTCGTGCCGACGGGGACGGCCGGAAGAGCACGGCGGCGCCGGCCTTGTCGCGCAGGTTGACGCAGCCGTGCGAGGCGCCCCGCCACCCGCGCCGGGCGAAGTCCGAGGAGTAGTGGACCGCCTGGCCGCCGCTGAAGAACATCGCGTACGGCATCGCGATCGGTAGAGCTTGGACTTGTGGTTGGCGCTCTTCCAGCCGACCGCGAAGACCCCTTCCGGGTCGGGCGTGCGCTTGCCGCCGAAGCGGGCGTCGAGGGTCAGCGTGATCACCCCGTTCTCGACGAGCCACAGCCTTCGGGCGTTCTTGCTCGCGCAGACCACCTTGCCCCAGCCTCCGCAGCGCGCGTCGAGCCCGGCGGGCGCCGGCGGGTGGCGGCGACCACCACGGGCGCCGGTGCGGGCGGGGGAGCGGGGCGGCGGGGGCGGCGGCGGCGGAGTCGGGGTCCTCGACGACCACCGGCGGCGGAGCCTGGGCCCACGGGCGGGACGGTGTCCTCCGCGAGGGCCGAGGACGGCAGCCAGCGGGGCCAGCAGCCCGATGCCGACGGCGGCCGAGCATCAGGGCGTAGCGGCGCGTCGAGCGGGTCGGGTCATCAGGCTCACCCCCATGGGTGTCCGTCGGCTGGGTCTCGTTCGCCGGTATCGGCGCTCTCGGCCCGGCATTCTGGAGTCGCTCCCGCCGACTTTGTGTCGGTTCTCGCCAACTCGTGATCTTCGCGAACCGCACGCTCGAGCGGCGTGTGGCAGGGTCCGGGCGTGAGCGCGACGCTGCAGGCCACCGGGCTGGCCGCCGGCGTGGGCGCCCGCGTGCTCTTCTCCGGCCTCGATCTCGTCGTCGCGCCGGGCGATGTCGTGGGGCTGGTGGGGCCGAACGGCGCCGGCAAGTCGACCCTGCTGCGCCTGCTCGCCGGGATCGGACGACCGGAGGCGGGGTCGGTGCGGCTGTCCCCGCCGGACGCCTCGGCCGGCTACCTCCCCCAAGAGCCCGACCGCGTTCCGGGCGAGACCGTGGCGGACTTCCTGGCTCGGCGGACGGGGGTCGCGGCCGCACACGAGGCGATGGACGCGGCGGCCCACGCCCTGGCGGCCGGCGACCCTGGGTGCCGACGACGCGTACGCCCACGCCCTGGAGCGGTGGCTCGGGCTCGGCGGCGCCGATCTGCCGGAGCGGGCCGAGGCGGCGCTCGCCTCCCTCGGCGGCGGGCTGCGCGCCGACGCCGCCATGACGGCGCTGTCGGGCGGGCAGGCCGCCCGCGCCGGGCTGGCCTCGCTGCTGCTCAGCCGCTACGACGTGCTGCTGCTCGACGAGCCGACCAACGACCTGGACCTCGACGGGCTGGAGCGGCTGGAGGCGTTCATGGCCGGGCTGCGGGCGCCGTCGGTGGTGGTCAGCCACGACCGCGAGTTCCTCGACCGGGTGGTCACCCGGGTCGTCGAGTTGGACCTCGCCCAGCAGTCGGTGCACGTCTACGGGGGCGGCTACGCGGCGTACCTCGAGGAACGCGAGGTCGCGCGGCGGCACGCGCGGGAGGCCTACGACGAGTTCGCCGGCACGCGGGCGGGGCTGGAGGAGCGGGCCCGGATGCAGCGGGCCTGGATGGACAAGGGCGTGCGCACCGCCCGGCGCAAGGCTCCCGACAACGACAAGATCGGGCGCGCGATGCGCGCGGAGTCGAGCGAGAAGCAGGCCGCGAAGGCCCGGCAGACGATGCGGGCGATCGAGCGGCTGGAGGTGGTGGAGGAGCCGCGCAAGGAGTGGCGGCTGCGGCTTGAGATCGCCGCGGCGCCTCGGTCGGGCGCGGTGGTGGCGGTGCTCGACCACGCCGTCGTGCACCGCGGCGCCTTCACCCTCGGCCCGGTCGACCTGCAGGTGGACTGGGCCGACCGGGTCGCGATCACCGGCCCCAACGGCGCGGGCAAGTCCACCCTGATCGCGTTGCTGCTCGGGCGGCTCGCACCGGACGCGGGCCGGGCCTCGCTGGGGCCCGGGGTGGTGGTCGGGGAGGTGGACCAGGCGCGGTCGCGCTTCGACGGCGACGGCGTCGCTCGCGGCGGCCTTCGGAGCCGAGGTGCCGGCGTGGCCGGATGCGGACGTGCGGACCTTGCTCGCGAAGTTCGGTCTCGGCGGCGAGCACGTGCTGCGGCCGTGCGCGAGCCTGTCGCCGGGCGAGCGGACCCGGGCCGGGCTGGCGCTGCTGCAGGCGCGCGGCGTCAACCTGCTGGTCCTCGACGAGCCGACCAACCACCTCGACCTGCCCGCGATCGAGCAGCTGGAGCAGGCGCTGGAGTCGTACGCCGGGACCCTGGTCCTGGTCAGCCACGACCGGCGGCTGCTTGAGGCGGTGCGGGTGACGCGTCGGCTGTCCGTGGCCGAGGGCCGGGTCGACCGAGGCCTGACCTCGGCCGGGCCGGGTCAGAACGGGATCAGGTACTCCAGCCGGTCGGAGAAGCGCACCACGATCAGCAGCACGACCAGCACCACCCAGACGGTGGCCAGCAGGCCCGGCGCAGCCGCGATGAACCGCCCGACCGGCCCGGTGCCCACCGCCCCCAGCGAGCGGCTGCGGATCGCCCCGGCCAGGGTGGCGAAGAAGACCAGGTCCATGCCGACCCACGCCACCATGCAGTACGGGCACAGCGCGCCGATGACGTACAGGCTCTGGAAGACCAGCCAGTGCACGAAGCCGAAGCCGAGCACCGAGCCGATGAGCAGGCCCTGCCACGCGAAACGGGGCAGCGGGGTGCGGGCCGCGACGAGCACCCCGAACAAGATGACGACGGGGAAGGCGGCGATCCCCATCAACGGGTTGGGGAAGCCGAAGACCGCGGCCTGGTCGGTCTTCATGATCGTGCCGCAGGACAGCAGCGGGTTGATGCTGCAGGACGGGACGAAGTCGGGGTTCTTGAGCAGCTCGATCCGGTCCAGGATCAGCGCGAACGCCGCGACGAAGCCGAGGACGCCGCCGACGACCTGCGTCCAGCCGAGCCGGGTGAGCCGCGGCTGGGCGGAGCGGGGCGTCCAGGTCGTCGAGGCCGTCAACATCGTCGAGGTCGTCGACGTCGTCGAGCTCGGCCAGGTCGTCATGGTCGGGCGTCATCGCTGCTCCTGGGGGTCGGGTTGGGGCATCCCCAGGGTAGAGGCGGCCCCGACGCGGAAGGGTGCTGCCATGCAGCCCCCTGACGGCCCGACCTCGCCGCGGCGCCCTGCGTGTTCCCCAGGGCGCCCGGTGGGCCGTCAGCGTCGCGTACGCCGGGCAGGGTGTGTGCCTCGCCGCGCTCGTCACCCGCATCCCGTCGATCCGCGACCGGTTCGGCCTGTCCGAGGCGTCGCTGGCGCTGCTGCTGCTCGCGGTGCCGGTCGTGGCGGCGGCGGGCAGCATCGGGGCCGGCGCTGTGGCGCCCGGATCGGCTCGCGTCCGGTGCTTCGCTGGTCGCGCCCGGTGCTCCGCTGGGCCGGGCCGATCGTGCCGCTGGCCCTGGCCGGCGCGGGGTGGGCGCCGACCCTGCCGCTGCTCGTGCTCTCGCTGGTGGCGCTGGGCTTCGGCCTCGGCGCCGTCGACGACGTGATGAACGTCCAAGGCGTCAGCCTCCAGCGGCTGCGCGGCGGCAGCGTGATGGGCGGCTTCCACGCGGTCTTCTCGCTGGCGAGCATCGTGGGCGCCCTGGGCTCGGCCGCCGCCGCCGACATCGAGGGCCTGACGCTGGGTGCGTACTTCACGCTCGTGGCCGTCCTGGTGGTCGCCGCCCAGCTGGCCGCCGGCCCCCGGCTGCTCGATCGGTCGGCGACGGCGGTGGCCGAGGAGGACCGGCCGGATGCGTTCGCCGCCGGCATCCCGTGGCGGCCGATCCTGCTGCTCGGCGCCGTGATGACCGCCGTGTTCGTCGCCGAGTCGAGCGCCTCCAACTGGAGCGCGCTGCTGCTCACCGATGCCCTCAGCGCCACGGAGAGCACCGCCGCGCTGGGCTATGCCGCGTACGCGGTGGCGGCGCTCGTCGGCCGCCTCGGCACTCGACCGCGCCGTGGTGCGGTACGGCCCGGTGCGGCTGATCCGCTGGGGCGGCGCGCTGGCCGTCGCGGCCGTGCTGGTGGTCGCGCTGGCGCCGACGAGCGCCGTCGCCCTGCTCGGCTTCGCCTTGCTGGGCTTCGGTCTCAGCGCCGCGGTGCCGCTGGTCTTCACTGCCGCCCACCACCACGACCCGCGGGCAGCGGCATCGCCGTGGCGCGGGTCAACGTCTTCAACTACCTGGGCTTCGTGATCGGGGCGCCGCTGGTCGGCCTGATCGCCGAGGCGTCCAACCTGCGGTGGGGGTTCGCGGCGCTGATCCCGGTGCTCCTGGTCGTGCCGCTGCTCGCCGGCGCCTTCGACCCGGAGTCGCCGGTCAGCTGACGGGCCGGGCCAGCTCCACACCGTCAGCCCACGGTGAACGACACGCGGTCCTCGCCGACCATGGACCCGTCCTCGCCGCTCTCCCCGCCCGCGACCAGCACCGCCGGTCCGGTGAACGAGCCGAGGTCGATCTCGGTGTCGAACGTGCCCGGGGTGCCGGTGCCGGAGGTCGCGGTCGTGAACCCCTTCTGCACGAGCGAGCCGTCCGGCCGCTCGACGCTCCACAGCACGGTCGCCTCGAAGGTGTTCGACGAGCCGCTGAACCGGAACGGGCTGCCCACCGTGGAGCCCTCGGCGGGCAGGCCGATCGCGACCTGCGCGTCGGGCCCCAGGCTCGGGAAGGGATCGGGGCTCGCCGCCGGCGAGGACGGGGCCGGGCTGCTGGGGGCGCCGCTTGAGGCCGGCGGGCTGCTCGGCGACGGGCTGCTCGTCGCGTCGTCGTCGGAGGTGCAGCCGCCCAGTGCGAGGACCGCGGCGAGCGCGGCGGCGAGCGGCGACGGCGGATGCGCCGCGGGGGCGGCGGGACGTTGGCATGCCTCGATTGTGCCCCGCGGGACGGGCGGAGCCGGTCAGGGCGCGGTGCGGCGGGTCACGCCGCGGCCCTGCGGGCGCCCCGATCCGCGGACGGATCCGGGCCGGCCGTGGCCGCGGTGCTCGTGGCGCCCGCGCGCCGGGGCGGCGCGGCCGGGTCACCGGCACGCCGCTCGGCTGCCGGGCCCCGGTGATCTCGGCCAGTCCGTGGTCGCCGGGCCGAACGCGTACGGCCGCGGCGGCGACGCCGGCCCGCTGGGTCAGGCTGGCCACCTCGCGCTGCTGGCGGGGCATCGCGAGGGTGACGACGGTGCCCGTGCCGCCGGCGCGGGCGGTGCGGCCGGAGCGGTGCAGGTAGTCCTTGGGGTCGGCGGCCGGGTCCACGTGCACGACCAGGCTCACGTCGTCGACGTGGATGCCGCGAGCGGCGACGTCGGTGGCCACCAGCACGGGCACGCGCCCGTCGCGGAAGTCGCCGATGGTCCGGTTGCGCTCCCCCTGGTGCATGCCGCCGTGCAGCGCGCCCGCGACGACACCGGACTCGAGCAGGGTGTTGGCGAGCCGCTCGGCGCCCAGCTGGGTGCGTACGAACATCACGGTGCGGCCCTCGCGGGCGCCGATCGACGCGGCCACCTGGTGCTTGTCGGCGGGGTGCACGACGAGGACGTGGTGGCTCATCGTGGTGATCGACGCGGTCGCCGGGGCGGTGGAGTGGGTGGCCGGGTCGCGCAGGAACCGGCTGACCAGCGTCTCCACGTTGCGGTCCAGGGTCGCCGAGAAGAGCATCCGCTGGCCGTTCGGGCGCACCTGCTCGAGCAGGGCGGAGACCACCGGGAGGAAGCCGAGGTCGGTCATGTGGTCGGCCTCGTCGAGGACGGCCACCTCGACGTCGGACAGGTCGGCGAAGCCCTGGCGCACCAGGTCCTCAAGCCGTCCCGGCGTCGCGACGAGGATGTCGGCGCCGCGGCGCAGCCCGTCCACCTGCTTGCCGAACGGCGCGCCGCCGATGACGAGCCGCAGGTCGAGCCGCAGGGCGTGGGCCAGCGGCTCGAGGCCGTCCTTGACCTGCATCGCGAGCTCGCGGGTGGGCACGAGCACGAGGCCGAGCGGGCGGCGCGGCTGGGCCTTGCGGCCGTCCAGCCGGGCCAGCATCGGCAGCCCGAAGGCCAGCGTCTTGCCCGAGCCGGTCGCCGCGCGGCCGAGGATGTGGCGGCCGGCGAGCGCGTCGGGGATGGCCGCGGTCTGGATGGCGAACGGGGCGGTGATGCCGCGCGAGGCGAGTGCCGCGATCAGCCGCGGCGGCAGGCCGAGGTCGGCGAACGACGGCTGCTGATCGGCGGGCGCGTCGTGGGTGGGCAGGGCAGGCGTGGGCAGGGCAGACATGAGTCGGTGACTCTTCCTGTCGAGACGAGGTGGCGCGTCTCGAGGGAGTCGACGGGCGCCCGGCCGAGGTGGCGGCGGCGCAGATCGCAAGGACGGGCCCGGAGCGCCGAGGTCGGCGCGCTCGTGAGCGGTGGTGCGTCTGTCGACGGTACCCCGGCGGGCGTCGCCGGCGACGAACCCGCGCGATGAGGCGTGCGTCACCCAGACGGCTCGGCTGCAGCCACAGGGCCCGGTGCGGGCAGGCGGACACCGCCGCCTCGAGCCCGCCGCAGCTCGCTGGCCGGCACGACCCCCGAGTCGAGGATCGGGAAGCCCCACGGGTCGGTCGCCACCAGCCGTCCGGCCAGGTGCGCGCACAGGCCGACGCCCTCGCAGGCGACCGGGTCGACGCGCAGCACGACGGACTCCCTCGCTCTCGGTCCTCATGGGGCGACCCCGGCGTGGAGCCCGATGCGGCCGTCGGACCCGGGACCGCGGGGAGGCGTCCTCCACGCACTGCCGCCGCCGGTGGCTGGCGACGTCGGCGGCGAACACCGCGAGGGCGGACGCGACGAGCTGGGCCGCCCCGTCGGGGTGGTGGCACGCCCCGCGGCCGCGCACCAAGGCGCAGAGCCGGTCGAGGCGCTCGAGGTCGGAGCGGGCCGGTCGACGTTCGGCCAGCCGCTGCATCGCCTCGGCGAGCTCGGCGAGGCCGAAGAGGCACGGTCCGCACTGCCGGGCCGAGCTGGCGGCGAGGTAGTCGAGCGATCCCCGCGGTGAGGCGCAGGCCGCAGACGCCCGGGTCGGCCGGGATCAGGATCCCGGCGCCGAGCGAGACCCCGGCCGCGTCGAGGGCGGCGCGCTCGTACGGCCGGGCCGCGAGCGATTCCCAGGCGACCCAGCGGCCGCCGTAGCCGCCCACCAAGACGGCGTGCGGCTCCGGCGCCGCGGGCCGGGCGCGGTGGATCACGGCGCCCACGCTCTCGCCGGGGACGGCCTGCAGCGCGACGAGGCCGGCGTCGGTGGTGACCGTCGCCAGCGCGCCGCCGGGATCGAGGCCGCGGTCGACGAGCGCGACGCGGGCCAGGGTCTCGGCGTTGTGCACGAGGGTCGGCCGGCCGCCCACCCCGGCGGCGGCCGCGGGGGCTGCGCTTGGTCTGCGGCAGCGCCGGCCCGCCGGAGAGCGCGCGCACCACGGCGGAGGACTCGCCGGACAGGTAGCCGTGAGGCGCCACGGCGATCTCGGGCCAGGGCGCGCCGGTGCGTGTGCCGGCCCGCTCGGCGAGCGCGCGGCCGAGGGCGAGCCGGGTGTGCGTGGCGTCGTCGTGCAGCCAGAGGACCGTGCGCTCGGCGCCGATCGCGCGGGCGACCGCGTCCAGCCCGTCGAGGATCAGGTGCGGCGCGGTCTGCGCGAGCGCGGCGTCCTTCGCGCTGGCCGGCTCGCCCTCGGCCAGGTTCGCGACCACGAGGCCGCCGCCGCCGGCCCGCAGGGCGGTCGCCCACTTGCGGTCGACCGGGAAGTGGCCGCCACCGCAGCCGGTCAGCCCGGCGGCGGCGACGCGGTCGATGAGCGTGGCGGGGTCGCCCGCGGGGCCGAGGGCGGCCCGGTGGGCGTCCAGCCGGGTCGCCTCCGCGGCGAGACCGTCGGGTGCGCGACCGGGGGCGGCCCGCAGGGGGTCGAAGCGGATCGCCTGCGGCAGCAGCGGCCCGCTCATCGCCCGGCCCCCACCAACGCGGCCGCGGGGGTGGCGCTGTGCCGCCAGACGAACAGGGCGAGGACCGCGGCGCCGGTGATCGCGTACCAGGCCGCCCAGGCGGCGGTGTCGCTCCCGGCGAGGAAGCCGTGCGCCCAGACCAGCGCGAGGGCCGCCGCAGACACGCGGTGCACCGGCCGCCAGATCCGGGCGGCCCAGCGGCCGGCGGCAGCGGCGGTGATCCCCGCGGCCAGGCCGGCCCAGAGGCCGAGCACGCCGAGGGTGACGGGGACCGGGCGGTACGACGAGCCGAGCGGCAGCAGTCCGGCCCAGCCGACGCCGGCGTACTCGTCGGTCGCCAGGACCACGACGTGCAGCACGGTGAAGACCAGGGTGCCGACCGCCAGCGCCACATGCGCGCGGATCCGGGTGCCGTGGGCGAAGTGCCCCCAGGAGGCGCGGCGGGGGTGGGCGAGCAGCAGGCCCAGCGAGACCAGCGCCAGCAGCAGTGCGTACGAGGCGAGTCCGGCGGCCCGGCCGAGCAGCCACGGCGCCGTGGCCGAGCGGCTGGCGGCCTCGACCACCGATCCGAGCGACCACAGGGTGACCGCGGTGGCGGCGGCCGAGCCGGCGACGACGGCGATCCAGCGCGCCCCGGCCCTAGCGCCCATCGCCGGCCTCCCAGACCAGGTGCGGGCGCAGCGCGGAGGCCGCCTCGCGCCGGCCATCGCGGTGCTGGACCAAGGCGGCGATTCCGCGGGCCTCGGCCTCGTCGATGGCCGAGGCGCCGAGCAGCAGCAGGGTCTTGCTCCACACCTCCGCGTCGGCTGGGTCCGTCGCCGACCACGGTGACCGAGGCCACCGAGGAGTCCGCCGGTGTGCCCGTGCGGGGATCGATCAGGTGGTGGGCCGGTCGACCGCCGGCGGTCCAGCGGCGCAGCGCGGTCGAGGACGTCGCGCAGGCCCGGTCGGTGAGCCGCAGCACGGCGGCGGGGCGCCCGCCGGTGTCGCGTGGGTCGTCGACGCCGACCAGCCAGCCATCCCCGTCCGGACCGGGGCCGAGCGCGAGCAGGTCGCCGCCGGCCTCGACCAGGGCCGTGGTCGCGCGGCCCGCCAGCGCCTCGGCGGCCCAGCGCACGGCCAGGCCCTTGCCGATGCCGCCCAGGTCGATCGCGAGGCCGCCGAGGTTGAGCACACCGCGCGCGTGGTCGACCTCGGGCAGCCACGGGCCCGGGGCGGGCAAGGGCGCCGGAGCGGAAGCGGTGGCGACCGCTCCGTCGGCGAACGGCAGCGAGCGGTCGTAGCCGAGCGCGACCAGGGTCGCCAGCACCCGCGGGTCGAAGCAGGCCGTCGGTCGCGAGGTACGCCCGGTGGGCGGCCTCGACGGCCTCCAGGAGGACGGCCGGTGCGCGGTGCCACCGGCCCGGGGACCGGTTGGCGCGCGACAGGGCGCTCGCCGGGTCGAACCGCGAGCAGTGGCGCTCGACCTCGGCGAACACCTCCAGGGCGGCGTCGGCGTCCGACCTCGGCTGCTGCCGTGGTGGCCGCGCCGAGCAGGCGGACCCGAGCGGTGGTGGCCATCGCGGGGCGTGACCGGTCGGCCGACCCGGTCGCGGTGGGCAGGCCGAGGCGGACGCCGGTGGTCGGCGGGGGCCGTCATCCGGAGGCGCCGGTCGTGGTGTGCACGGCTGGGGGCGCTGCAGCGGGGGCCGGAGCCGGGGCTGCGGCGTGCGGCGCGGCTGGGGCGGCCGGTGCGGCGGCCTCGCGGCCGCCGCGCGCGATCGCGTACCGGCGCAGGAGCTGGACGGCAGCGGCGGCCTGCGCGCGCGTCTGCACCGCCGCGGCGAGTCGGGCGACTTCGGCCTGGCGTGCGGCGACGCGGCGCGCAGTGCCTCGACGGCCGGATCCGGGAGGGGGGCCGGGCCGGGCATCAGCGGGGTGGCCTGCTGACGGCTGCGGCGCGGGGGCCGGTGCCGAGGCCGCTAGCGGGTCGTGCTGGACCGCCCACGTCGTCGAGGCGGCGAGAAGCGCCGCCGCGCCTGGGATCAGCCAGCCGGCCGGCGCCCAGCTCGCCCGCCGGGCAGGGATCGGGTGCACAGGGCTTCAGTCCTCGTCCCGCTCGTCGCTCTCGTGGTCGGCCTCGTCGCTCGTCGTCCTCGTCGTCGTCCTCGGCCGTCGTCCACGCCATCGTCGTCGGAGCGGTCAATGCTCGGGCTCGCCGCCGGGGATCGCGGGGCCTCCGGGGCCGCGGGGCCGCCGAATCGCAGCGCCGCCAGAGTCGACGGCGCCGAGGCGGTCGCGGGCGTGCCGGCGGCGGCCGGCGCGGCGAGGGCCGCCTGCAGGGCGGCGGCCTGGGCGTCGAGCGCGGCCAGCTGCTCGCGCAGCAAGCGCCGCCTCGGCGGACTCGACCGGCGTCGTCTCGACCGGGGCTGCTCGCCGCGGCGGGCGCGGGTGCGCCGACCGGCGGCTCGGCGGAGTTGACGCGTGCGACGGCGGCCCCGCCGGCGACGGCGAGAGCGGTCGCGACGCCGAGAGCGACGGCGGAGCGGGTGGCGCGGGTGGTCCCGGTGGAGGGGGAGGTGAGATCCATGCCCCGATCCTCGGCCTCCCCCGGGCCGTTCCCCAGCGGCTTAGCCGCCCCTTAGGGCGGCGCTTGGCGAAGCCTTGCGCCCCGGGCGCCGGCCGAGCCGGGGCGGTACGGTCGAGGGGTGACTCGTGCTGCCGACCTGTACGCGCTCGAGGGCGAGCCGCCGCGCGCGGACGCCCCCGTCCTGCTGCACGCGCTCACCGGCTTCCTCGACGCCGGGTCCGGCGGCTCGCTCGCGGTGCAGCACCTGCTGGAGACCCTGGACCACCGCGTGGTGGCCCGCTTCGACGTGGACGCCCTCTACGACTACCGCGCCCGCCGGCCGCGGATGGTGTTCGACACCGACCACTACGGCGACCTGGAGTGGCCGGAGATCGTCGTGCGCGAGCTGGTCGATGCGGGCGAGCGTGCCGTTCCTGCTGCTGGACGGCCCGGAGCCCGACCTCGGGTGGCGGGCGTTCACCGCGGCGATCGTCGACCTGGTCGAGCGGCTGGGGGTCCGGCTGACCGTGGGGATGCACGCGGTGCCGTGGCCGGCGCCGCACACCCGTCCGGTCGGCATCTCCGCGCACGCCAACGACATCTCGTTGATCCCCGGCCGCACCCCGTGGGTGGGGGAGATCCAGATCCCGGGCCATCTCGGCGGGGTGCTCGAGCTGGCGCTCGGCGAGGCCGGCCAACCGGCGCTCGGCTTCGCCGCGCATGTGCCGCACTACCTCGCCGCCGGCGAGCACCCGCGTGCCGCGCTCGCGCTGCTTGAGGAGGTCGCGCGGGCGACCGGCCTGCGCATCCCGCTCGACGCGCTGCGCACGGCGGCCGATATCGCCGACGCCGATCTCAACGCGCAGGTCGCCTCCTCGGAGGAGAACACCGTCGCGGTGCGCGCCCTGGAGGCCCAGCACGACGCGTTCGTGGCGCGCCGGGCCGCCGAGGCGGGCGCGCCCGCAGCCGGTCCGGAGGTCCCGACCGGCGACGAGATCGCCGCCCAGGTCGAGCAGTTCCTCGCCGAGATGGACGCCCGCGGGCGCGACGACTAGCTCGGGGCCGCGTCCGAGGCGGGGCCGTCGGCGGCAGCCTGCTCCCGGCGGGCGATCGATCGGGCCGCGGGCCCAGTCGTAGATCACCGAGGTGCGCATCACGGTGTCCTGCACCGATCGGTTCTGGCTGCTGATCACGGCCCAGAACAGCCCGATCGGGAAGAGCACGCAGAAGCCGGCCCGGATCAGCGCGCCGGTCCAGTGCAGCTTGCGCCCGCGGAAGTTGACGACGCGAAGTCCCATCAGGTGGCCCCCGAAGGTCCGCCCGGTGGTCGCCCAGGAGACCCAGAAGATGAAGGCGAGCACGGCGCCGGTGGCGATCAGCGCGACGCCCCAGCGGATCGAGGGGAAGGAGAAGGTCGTGGGCGAGAGCAGGAACAGCAGGGCGGCCCAGCCCAGGTAGCCAGACAGGACGATCGTCGCGGCCACCAGGGAGTCGACGACGTTGGCGACGGTCCGGGTGACGATGCCGGCCCGGTCCCCCTGGAAGGCCCGCGCCTCCTCGGGGATGGTGCGGTCGCCTCGCCCGGCCCGTGGGGCCGGGGCTCAGGGCTGTCCATCGCCGCCCTCGCCTGAGCCGGCGGCCTCCGCCGGGATCATCCGCCTGCGACAGCGACTCCGGGTCGCCGGGGGCGTCCAGGCGGCGCGCCCGGCCCCCGCGCAGCGTGAAGCGGTCGACGAGCCGGGCCACGGCTCGGTCGGCGCCGACCCCCTGGGTGCGGATCCCGCGGACGGTCTCGGTGGCGATGCCGCCGGTCGACTCCCGGATGATCTCGGGCAGGTCGATCTCGTCGACGACGTAGTCGGCCAGCCCGATGAGGTCCACCCGTTCGCGGACCAGCGCGGTGAGGTCCATCTCGTCGAGGGCCGAGGTCACCACCCGGGCCAGGTCGACCCGCTCGGTGACGAGGGCGGTCAGGTCCACCTGGTCGAGCGCGGCGGTCACCAGCCGCGCCAGGTCGACGCGTTCGACCACCAGGGCGGTCAGGTCCACCTGGTCGAGCGCCGCCTCCACGATGGCGTCGACGTCGAGCCGCGCCACCACGACGGCCGCCAGCTCATCCACCGGCAGGCCCTCCATCACCTGGGCGGCGACCGCCACCGAGTCGATCTCGGCCAGCACCTGCGCGATCACCGGCTGGAGGTCGAGCTGGGAGACCACGACGGCCGCCAGCGCATCGAGGTCGAGTCGGCGCACCAGGAGGTCGGCGGACGCCGTGACGTCCACCGCGTCGAGCACATGGGCGACCAGCCGGTCGATGTCGAGCCGGTCGACCCCGGTGGTGATCGCCTGGTCGAGGTCGACGCGCTCCAGCAGCATGCCGACGAGCACGTCGAGGTCGACCGTGCGCGACACCCCGTCGATCACGGCGGGGACGGCGTCCTGCGCGACGCGGGCCGCCTCGCGGGCCAGCTGCGGGCGATCGGCGCGCCACCGGCGCGAGAGCGCGTCGAGTGCGGTCCCTGGGTGCAGGGCGGCGGGGACCAACGGGGGATGGAGCAGGGCCTCGGCGACCGGCGCCGTCACCCGTACGCCGATCTGGGCCGCGCGGCCGGCGGCCCGCGTGCCGCCCCAGGCGACGCCGAGCACGGCGTCGGCCACCTCGCCGGCCGGGTGACCCGCGGACGTACGGCCGTTGCTCGCGTCGCCCAGCGCGCGCAACAGCACCTCGGTCACGAGGGCCGCCACCCCGAAGCCCGCCCGCACACCGGACTCGACGGCGGTACGCGCGGGCACAGCGGTTGAGCTCGGGCGGACGTGCACGACGTGGACCTCCGGGTTCGACTCCGGGTCCATCCGACCGCCACCTCCTCCCGATGCTCCGCGCGAGCCCTGCTCTGCGTCGGGGCCATCATGACCTGCGACACCGGGGCTCGGGGCGCAACTGGGCTGCCGAGGATGCGAAATCCAGCCGTGCGGAGCAGCGTCGAGACGCGCCACGGCGTGGCACGCCTGCAGGACTGGACGCTGCGGCCGCGATCGGCGGACGCCGTCCGGCCGACTCCGCGTCGCGCGGCCGCAATGCGCCGCAATGCCGGAAGCCGCGCCGTATCGACCGATGCGCCGCGCGTGGCGACCGGTCCGTCGCGGGACCGGCAGTTCGCGGTCTGCGCACGCTGTCGGATCTGTCCACAGGGAGCGACGAATCCCTTGACGCCGCAACGGGTTCCACTAGAATCGAACACATGTTCGAACGTGTGGCGGGGCCGGATCTGGGTCCCGCGCTGGCCGGGTTCGACGTCCGCGCGGCGGACGGGGAGGCGCTGGTCGAGGCGCTGGCGGCGACGCAGCGGCTGGTGTCGTGGGCGCAGGCCCGCAGGCGGAGCTGGTCGCCGAGGTCGTCGCGCCGCGAGCCGGCGGTGTGCGGCGTCGTTCGCGGGTGCCCGCGCTACGATGTGGCCGAGTTCGAGGTCGGCGCGGCGCTGCGGCTGTCGTCGCGGGCGGCGCAGGCGCGGGTCGACGGCTGCCTGGCGATCGCCGAGCGCCCGGCGGTGCTGGAGGCGCTGCGCGTCGGGCGGCTGGACTGGGTGCGGGCGGAGGCGGTCGCCTCGGCGGTGGGCGCGCTGGCGTCGCGGCCGGGGATGGCGCGGCGCGGCCGACGCGGTGGAGGCGGCAGGCGCTGGAGCGGGCGCCGGGGCAGACCGCGCCGCAGGTCCGGGCGCCGCGCTGGCCCGGCTGGTCCTGAAGGCGCGACCCGGCCGCGGCGGACGCCCGGCTGCGCGGCGGCCCGCAGGGAGCGGCGCGTGTGGGTGGACCCGCGCGAGGACGGGATGGCCGAGCTGCGGGCGCTGCTGTCCGCGCCGGACGCGCTGCGCGTCTACGCCGCGCTGGGCGAGGCCGGGCTGGGCGGCGCGCTGCGCCGAGCGCGACGCCCGGCGCGAGGCGGACGCGCGGGCGCGCGGAGCGCGGGGAGCCGCCCCTCGACCGCGGGCCGCTGCCGACCCTGGACCAGTGCCGCGCCGACGCCCTCGTCGACCTGCTCTGCGGGACGGGCGGCGTGCGGAGGCGCGGGTGGCGCAGGCGGTCGGGGGGCGGGTCCCGCCGGGGCTGGGGTGGCTTCTCGCCCCGGAGGGGCGCGCCCCCCGGCCGCCCCCACCGGCGCCGTGCGGGCCGGTCCCGCGCGGGGCAGCGCCCGCAGATCCTGGTCACCGTCCCCGCCGGGACCCTGCTGGGCCTGGGCGGGGAGCCCGCCCACCTGGCCGGGCACGGCCCGATCCCCGACAGCCTGGCCCGCGAGCTCGCCCGGGACGGGGTGTGGCGGCGGGTGCTCACCGACCCCGCGACGGGCGCGGTCCTCGACGTCGGCCGCACCCAGCACGACCCGCCCGCCGACCTCGAGCGGTTCGTGCGGGTCAGCGACGGCATGTGCCGGTTCCCCGGCTGCCGCAGGCAGGCCGCCGGCTGCGACCTCGACCACACCGTCCCCTACCCCGAGGGCGAGACGTCCGCGGCGAACCTGCACGCCCTGTGCCGCCGCCACCACCGCCTCAAGCACGAGACCGGCTGGCAGGTCCGCGCCCTGCCCGGCAGCCGGCTGGAGTGGACCAGCCCCCTCGGCGCCGTCTACACCACCGACCCGCCCGACCCCGGCGACGAGGCCCACACGCGGGCCGGGCCCAGGTGGGCGACCGCACGAGTGCGCGCGTGGCTCATTGACGCGCGGCACCGCTCACCGTTCGAGGTCGCCCTCGAACTCGCCGGCTGAGCGGACCCCCTACAGCGCGCCGAAGCCGATGCCACCGCCGCCAGTGGAGAACGCGTCGAGTGGGGGGTCGGGGCGGAGCTCCAGCCGGCGGGCTGACCCAGCGTGTGGTTTTCCGACACACTGTCGGTAAGATGCGGAGATCAGCCAGCCCACGAGAGTCAGCCGAGGCCACCAGGAGGCCCCCATGTACGTCGTGATGAACCGCATCGATGTCGAGCCGGGCAAGGAAGCCGGCTTCGAGGCCTCCTTCGGCGGCAGCATGAACTCCACCCTGGGCGGCGTTCCCGGCCTGCTGCGCTCCACCCTCCTCAAGCCGGCCCGAGACGGCCTCCCGTACGTGTCGACGATGGAGTTCACCGACAAGGACGCCTTCATGGCGTGGATGCGCTCGGACTCGTTCAAGGCCTCGCACTCGGGCCCGGCCGAGGAGCAGCCCGCGGGCAACGCCGTCGAGCTCTACGAGTCGCTCATCGACCTCGCGCCCAACGGCTGAGCGGCGCCTCGTCGCGAAGACCCAGTGGGGACTCGCCTCGGGCTGGTGGGACGATGGGGTCACCGTCGGACAGAGGAGTGGGCGATGGACCTCGTCGGAGTCTTGGGCGCGTCAAAGGGCGAGGTGCTTGCGGAGGCGTTTGCGTCGCTTGAGCGCTCGCACCTCAAGCACTACGAGCTGGCTGGGCCTGAGGGCTCGAAGCAGCGCCTCAGCGACCTCTTCGAGTTGGTCCTTGAGTGCCTCGGGCAGCGACAGCTGGCGCCGATGTCGGAGTACGCCGAGACCGTCGCCCAGGAGCGATTCAGCGCGGGCTTCGACATCTCCGAGGTGCAGACGGCGTTCAACGTCCTCGAGGAGGCCATCTGGACGGTGGTCGTCCCGCGGATCCCCGCGGAGGAGCTGGCCGAGGCAACGGGGCTGATCGGCACCGTTCTGGGCGCGGGCAAGGACTCCCTGGCTCGCGCCTGGGTCTCCCTGGCCACCAGCCGGCACGTGCCCTCGCTCGACCTCAGCGCCCTCTTCCAGGGCACGGGCGGCTGACCGCAGCCGGCGGCAGGGCAGCAGTCAGCGGGACGCGGGAGCGGGGTCGCGGTCCAGGCCGATGAAGTCGGCCGTGCGGCGGATCGCGGCGTCGAAGTACGCCTGGCGGTCGCCCTCGGCGTCGCCGACCACGTTGTGGAACATGCCGTTGAGCTCGAAGTTGATGTTGCCGAACATCCCCGCCCAGCTCATCAGGCCGCGCAGCAGCAGGTCGTCGCCGATCTGCTTGGGGAAGTACTGGCGGGCGGGGACGAGCGCCGCCTTGGTGCGGCGGTTGACGGGCTCCTGGGGCGGATGGACGCGGCCGGCCGCCAGGCCCTCGACCAGGAGCACGGTCAGCACCGTCGACACCCGCGTGGCCGGCTGCACGGTGTCGACGGGGGCGACGTAGCCGGGGACCGGCGAGCCGTAGATGAGCAGGTACTCCTGCGGCCGCTCGAGGGCCCACCCGCGCACCGCGTTCCACAGCGCGGCGTGGCGGCCCAGCAGGTCGTCGCGGTCGACGAGGGCCTCGGCCTGCTCGGCGGCCTCGCCGAGGCCGTTGAAGGCGTCGATGATCAGCCGGGTCAGCAGGTCGTCGCGGCTGGGGAAGTAGCGGTAGACCGCGGAGCTCGCCATCCCGAGGTCGCGGGCGACGGCGCGCAGGCTGAGCCCGGCCGCGCCGTAGCGGGACAGATGGGCGCGCGCGGTGTCGACGATCTCCTGGGTGATCTCCAGGCGGGCCCGCTCTCGGGCGGTGCGGGGTGCGCTCACAGCGCCAGTCTGCCGTAAGACGTGAGCGGTGGCAAGAAATGCGAGCAGTGCTCTTGACAGGTGCCTAGACAGGTGTCACAGTCTGAACTGTGAGCGGTGCTCACAGTTCAGATCAACGCTAAGGGAGCAACCATGTCGAACGATCTGCACGTCGTCGTCGGAGCCGGGCCGGTCGGGTCCGCGGTGGCCGAGATCCTGGCCGAGCAGGGCCACCGGGTCCGCGTGGTCACCCGGTCGGGAAGCGGCCCCGAGTCGCCGCAGGTCGAGCGGGTCCGCGCCGACGCCGCCGACGCCGCGCGGCTCGGCGAGCTCGCCGCCGGATCGGTCGCCCTCTACAACTGCGTCAACCCGCCCTACAACCGGTGGAGCCAGGACTGGCCCCCGGTCGCCCAGGCGCTGCTGGCCGCAGCGGAGTCGAGCGGCGCGGTGCTGGCGATGGCCGACAACCTGTACGCGTACGGCCGGGTCACCGCGCCGATGACCGAGCAGACGCCGCTGGCTGGGCTCCTACCCGAAGGCCTTGGTGCGCAAGCAGATGTGGCTCGACGGGCTCGCCGCGCACGAGGCCGGGCGCGTCCGCTTCACCAGCGCCCGCGGCGCCGACTACGTGGGCCCGCAGGCGCAGAGCCACCTCGGCGACCGGGTCGCCCCGCGCCTGCTCGCCGGCAAGAACGTCCAGGTGCTCGACAGCCCGGACACCCCGCACACCTGGACGTACACCCGCGACATGGCGCGCACCCTCGTGGCGATCGCCGCCGACGAGCGGGCCTGGGGCCGTGCCTGGCACGTGCCCTCGAACGCGCCGCGCACCCAGCGCGAGGCGATCGGCGACCTGGCGCGCATCGCCGGCGTCGAGCCGGTGAAGGTCTCGACCGTGCCGGCGCTTCGTCCTGCGCGCGATGGGGCTCTTCTCGCCGGTGGTCCGCGAGCTGGCCGGATGTGGCGTACCAGATGAGCGAGCCGTTCGTGATGGACAGCACCGCCGCGCAGACCGAGCTGGGCCTGGCCCCGACCCCGTGGGACGACGTGCTGACCGCGCACCTGGACTCGTACCGGACGGCTCGCCGCAGCGGGTTCCCGCTAGTCCCGCGTTAGCGTGGAGCCCAACCAGAGGGGTTCCAGGTGGATGCGACCACGTCAGCGGCGGCCTCGCGACGGGAGGCGCTGGAGCGACGCGCGCGCTGGCTGGCGCGGGCGACGATCGCCTACAACCTGGCGGAGGGCGCGGTCGCGATTGCGGCGGGCGTGGCCGCCGGGTCGATCGCCCTCATCTCGTTCGGCGGCGACTCCCTCGTGGAGTGCCTCTCCGCGGTCGTGATCCTCTGGCAGTTCCACGGGGTGGCCGAGGATCGAGAGCGCCGCGCGCTGCGACTGATCGGCCTGGCGTTCTTCGCCCTCGCCGCGTACGTCACCGTCGAGTCGCTCCGGGCGCTGGCCACCGGCGCGGACGCCGACCCCAGCCCGGTGGGCATCGCGCTGGCGGCGGTCTCGCTGGTGGTGATGCCGCTGCTGAGCTGGCTGAAGCGCCGCACCGGGCGCGAGCTGGGCAGCCGAGCGGTCGTCGCGGACTCCGTGCAGACCCTGCTCTGCACCTACCTGTCGGCCGCCCTGCTCGGCGGCCTCCTGCTCAACGCCCTCTGGGGCTGGTCGTGGGCCGATCCCGTCGCCGCCCTGGTGGTCGCGGCGGTGGCCGCCCGCGAGGGGCGCGAGGCGTGGCGCGGCGAGGCGTGCGAGTGCGATTGAGCGCCACCGAGTTCGGGCGAGGGCGGACTTAGGCCCCTGCCCGGGAGCGCCGTGCTGCGGGAGCCTGGACGGTGAGTCGCGATGACCTGGTGGACCGAGCATCGGCACGCCGCGGCCTTCGGCGCGGCCTGCGCGCTGTTGGCCGCGGGTCTTGTCGCGGCCTGGGCCGGGGCGGACGCCTGGGCCGAGGCCGCCTGGGTCGCCGGCACGGTCCTGGGGCTGCTGCTCTCGGCGCGCGGCCACCATCGACGCGGTGCGCCGCCGCCAGCCGAGCGTCGACGTCATCGCGCTGCTCGCCCTGGTCGGCGCGCTCGTCGTGGGCGAGCCGCTCGCCGGCGCCGTCATCACCTGGATGCTGACCACGGGCGTGCTGCTGGAGGCCCGCGCCGCCGCCCGGGCCCGCCGCGAGCTCAGCGCCCTGGTCGCCCGCGCCCCGCGGTCGGCGCAGCGCCGGGTGGGGGACGAGCTCGAGCGGATCCCGGTCGAGGAGGTGGTCGCGCGGCGACCGGCTGCTCGTCGGCACCGGCGAGGTCGTCCCGGTGGACGGCCGCCTGATGGGGCTGGCCATCCTGGACGAGTCGGCGCTCACCGGGGAGCCGCTGCCGGTCGAGCGCGCTCGGCGGCGATGAGGTCCGCAGCGGAGTGGTCAACGCCGGGCCGCCGCTGGAGCTGATCGCGGTCGCGGTCGCGGCGGACTCCACGTACGCGGGGGTGCTGCGGCTGGTCGAGCAGGCCCAGGCGTCGTCGGCGCCCTTCGTGCGGGCGGCCGACCGCATCGCGGTGTACTTCGTGCCCCTCACCCTCGCCCTCGCGGGCTTCGCGTGGCTGGTCAGCGGCGACCCGGTGCGCGCGGTCGCCGTGCTCGTCGTCGCGACCCCGTGCCCGCTGCTGCTGGCCGCCCCCATCGCGATCATGTCCGGGCTCTCGCGGGCGGCCAAGGCCGGTGTCATCGTCAAGGGCGGCGCCGCGCTGGAGGCGCTGGGGTCGGGCCGCGATCCTGCTCTTCGACAAGACCGGGACGCTCACCCTCGGCAAGCCGGTGGTCGCCGACGTGGTGGCCGCGGACGGCTTCGACCCCGACGAGGTGCTGCGGCTCGCGGCGTCGCTCGACCAGGTGTCCCCGCACGTCCTGGCCGGGTCGATCGTCTCGGCCGCGCAGGCCCGGGGCCTGCGGCTGGAGCTGCCCGCCGACGTCGTCGAGCGCCACGGGTACGGCCTTGAGGGCGCTGTCGGCGCCCGCGTCGTCCGCCTGGGCAAGTCGGAGTGGATCGTGCCCGGCGCGGCGCCCGGGTGGGTCCGGCAGGCGCGGCGGCGCGCGTCGCTCGACGGGTCGCTCACCGTCTTCGCCGCGATCGACGGCATGCCCGCCGGGGTCTTCCTGCTGGAGGACCCGGTGCGCCCCGATGCGCCGCGGATGCTCCGGGCGCTGCGGGCCGCCGGCATCGAGCGGACGGTCCTGGTCACCGGCGACCGCGCGGACATCGCCGAGACGGTCGGCCGGATCGTCGGGGTCGACGCCGTGCAGGCCGACCGCGACCCGGCGGAGAAGCTGGCCGTGGTGGCCGAGGAGTCGGCGCGCGGCCGCACGATCATGGTGGGCGACGGCATCAACGACGCCCCGGCGCTGGCGGCCGCGTCGGTCGGGGTGGCCCTCGCCGCCCGCGGCGCGACGGCGTCCTCCGAGACCGCCGACGTCGTGCTCGCCGTCGACCGCATCGACGCCCTCGCCGACGCCATCCTGATCGCCCGGCGGTCGCGCGGGATCGCCCTGCAGGCCGCCGCCGTCGGCATGGGGCTCTCGCTGATCGCGATGCTGGCGGCCGCGGCCGGCCTGCTGGCGCCGGTGGCGGGAGCCTTGGTGCAGGAGGCCATCGACGTGCTGGCCATCGCGATCGCGCTGCGCGCGGTGCTGCCAGCCGAGGCCCACACCGTGACGCTGGCCCCGGCCGACGCCGTCATCGCGCGCCGGCTGCGCGACGAGCACAGCGCGGTGCGCCCCATCGTCGAGCAGGTGCGGGTCGCCGCCGACGGCCTGGCCACCGAGGGGTGCGACCTCGCGCCCGTGCGGGCGCTCTTGGTCCGGCTGGAGAACGAGACGCTGCCGCACGAGCGCGCCGAGCAGCTGCTGCTCTACCCGGTGGTCGCCAAGGCCCTGGGCGGCGCCGACCCGACCGGGGCGATGACCCGCACCCACGCGGAGATCGAGCACCAGGTGGGGCGGCTGGCCCGGCTGCTCGCCGACCTCGGCGACGACCCGGCCGAGCCGGAGGACGTGATCGAGCTGCGCGGGCTGCTGTACGGCCTCTACTCCGTGCTGCGCCTGCACAACGCCCAAGAGGAGGAGGGCGCCTTCAGCCTGATCGGCGCGTAGCCGCAGGCACTTGTCCTCTGCCGCCCGAGGCGCGGGGCGAGCACGCTGAAGGTATGGGTACAAGCCTGTCCTCCATGCCTGACCTGTCGACCGAGCTGGACGGCTGGGTGGAGCGGGGACTCATCACTGCTGAGCAGGCAGCTCGGATCCGCATCGACGTGGCCACCCGGTCCGACGGAGGGGCTGCACGCCGTCCTCGGCGCCCCGGCCCCCGGCGCTCCGGCGGCCCCCGCGCCGCATCCGCGCGGCGCATCCCTCGTCACCGAGGCGCTGGGCTACCTCGGCGGCGTCGTGATCTTCGTCGCCGCCGGGCTCGTCGCGGGCAACGTCTGGGACGAGTTCTCCGATGGCGTGCAGATCGCCCTGGTGTTCGCGATCGCCGCGCTGCATGCTGGCGGCCGGCGTCGCCGTCCCGCAGCGGCTGGGCCCGCCGGCCGAGCGGCTGCGCTCCGTGCTGTGGGCCGCGCTCCTCGGCGGCCATGGTGGGCGCGCTGGTGCTGGTGGCCGATCTGGTCATCGGCTGGCAGAACGAGGAGGGCGTCGCCTTCGCCACCCTCGTCGCCGCGGCGTACTCCGGCGTGCTGTGGTTCTTCCACCGGCGGCTGCCGCAGCACCTGGTGGTGCTGGGCCTGCTGGCGGCCGGCGTGGGCACCCTCGCCTCGATGATCGAGGTGACCGAGGTCGAAGGCGAGCCCTCGGCCAGCCTGCTCGGGCTCGCGGTCTGGGGGCTCGGCCTGGTCTGGGCCCTGCTCGCCTGGGGCGGGATCATCCAGACCCGGCGCGCCGGCATGTGGCTCGGCTCCGCGGTGGCCATCGTCGGGGCGATGGCCCTCGGCGGCCAGGAGTGGGCCGCGGTCCTGGCCCTCGTGACGGTGGTGGGCCTGGTCGCCGCCGCCGTGGCGCTGCGCGACCTGCCGCTGCTCGGCCTGGCCTCGTTCGGCGACCCTGCTGACGCTGCCTCGCGTCGTCGAGACCTTCTTCCCCGGCGAGCTCTCCGCCGCGATCGCGCTGTTCGATCGTCGGCATCCTGCTGGTCGTCACGGCCGTCCTGACCGCGCGGCGCTCGCGCACCGCGGCTCCGGCCGCCGAAGTCCGGCCGTGACCTGCGGGAGGGCCCGCCCAAGGTGGCCCTGGCGTTGGCCGGGGTGGTGGCGGTCGGCACAGCCGCCGCGATCGCCCTTCTCGCGACCCTGTGATCGCCCTTCCCCCTAGGGTGCTCGGTCAGCAGTGACCGAGCACCTAGGGGGAGCGGTATGTCTGCGTCGAGGTTGTCCGGCAGGTCGGTCGTCGTGACCGGGTGCACGCGCGGCTTCGGCCGCGTGCTGGTCGGCCAGCTGGCCGATCGCGGGGCGCGGGCCGTGGTCTCCAGCCCGTGGCCGGAGGAGTCGGAGCAGTTCGCCGCCGAGCTGCGCGAGCGCGGCGCCGAGGCGGTGGTCGCGCCCGGCGACGTCACCGACCCCGCACAGGTCGAGGGCCTGGCCGCGGCCGCGGTGGAGGCGTTCGGCCGCCTCGACATCTGGGTCAACAACGCCGCCGCCGCGACCCCGGTCGGCCGCTCGTTCGACCTGGACCCGGCCGAGTTCGAGCGCAGCATCGCGGTCAACGTCCTGGGCACCTACTACGGCTCGCGCGCCGCGATGGCCCGGATGCTCGCCCAGGGCGGCAGCGGGGTGCTGGTCAACATGCTGGGCCGCGGCGACGACGTGCGGGCCACCCCGCACACCAGCCCGTACGGCGCGAGCAAGGCGTGGGCGCGCTCGTTCACCCGCAGCCTGCAGGCGGAGTACCGCGACACCGGCATCCGGATCGTCGGCTTCAACCCCGGGATGATGCTCACCGACATGCTGATGGCCCCCCGGGTCGTCGGCGAGGACGGCGAGCGGGCGATGAGGCCGTACCCGACCATCACCCGGATCTTCGGCGAGCCGCCGGACGTCGCCGCGGCCGCGCTCGTCGACGCGCTCGACCGCCCCAGCCCGCCGAAGAGCCTGCGGCTGCTCGGCCCGGCCGGGATCGCCAAGCACGTCGCCGGCGCGGCCGGTCGCGCGGTGACCGGCCGGCTGCCCGAGCCGCCCGCGATTCAGGTCGAGCGGCTCGACCCGCAGTAGCCTTCGGCAACCCCCTCCGAGGAGACCGCCATGCCGTTCGCCAGCCCGCTCCCGCCCGTCGAGATCCCCGACCTCCCGCTGACGACGTACGTCATGGCGCGCGCCGCCGAGCTGGGCGACAAGCCGGCCCTGGTCGACGGGCCGACCGGGCGCACCCTCACGTACGCCGCGCTGGACGGCGCGATCCGCTCGCTGGCGGGCGGTCTGGTGGCGCGGGGCTTCGCCAAGGGCGAGGTGGTCGCGCTGCTGGCGCCCGAACATCCCCGAGTACGCGGTCGTCTTCCACGGCGTCGCGATGGCCGGGGGAGTCGTCACCACGATCAACCCGACCTACACGCACCAGGAGGTGCACCACCAGCTCGTCGACTCCGGGGCGACGATGCTCATCACGATCCCGATGTTCCTCGAGGTGGCCACCGAGGGCGCCGCCGAGACGGCGGTGCGCGAGATCGTCGTGATCGGGGAGGCCGAGGGCGCCCTCCCGCTGGCGTCGCTGTTCGGCGCGCCGCTGGCCGAGCACGTCGCGGTCTCGGCCGACGACCTGGTCGCGCTGCCGTACTCGTCGGGCACGACCGGCCTGAGCAAGGGCGTCATGCTGACGCACGGCAACCTGGTGGCCAACATCGCCCAGGTGCTCTCCGCGCCGATATCGCCGAGGACGAGACGTTCATCGCCGTCCTGCCGTTCTTCCACATCTACGGCATGCAGGTGCTGATGAACACCGGGCTGCGCGCCGGCGCGACCGTCGTGACGATGCCGCGCTTCGACCTCGAGCAGTTCCTGAGCCTGCACCAGCAGCACGGGATCACCCGCTCGTTCGTCGCCCCGCCGATCGTGGTGGCGCTGGCCAAGCACCCGCTCGTCGACGCGTACGACCTGTCGGCGCTGCGGCAGGTCTTCTCCGGCGCGGCGCCGCTGTCGGCCGAGCTGGCGATCGAGGCGGGCGCGCGGCTCGGCTGCGAGGTCGCGCAGGGGTACGGGATGACCGAGCTGTCGCCGGTGTCGCACCTGACCCCGCCCGGGCAGTTCAAGCCCGGATCCGTCGGCGTCACCGCCCCCAACACCGAGACCCGGATCGTCAACCCCGCCAACGGAGCCGACCTCGGCGTCGACGAGGACGGCGAGGTCTGCGTGCGCGGGCCGCAGGTGATGACGCGGCTACCTCAACAACCCGCAGGCCACCGAGAGCACGATCGACCGCGACGGCTGGCTGCACACCGGCGACATCGGCCACATCGACGCCGACGGGCACCTCTTCATCGTCGACCGGCTCAAGGAGCTCATCAAGTACAAGGGCTTCCAGGTGCCGCCGGCCGAGCTCGAGGCGCTGCTGCTCACCCACCCGGCGGTGGCCGACGCCGCCGTGGTCGGCCGTCCGGACCCGGAGGCCGGCGAGGTGCCGGTGGCGTTCGTCGTGCTGCGGCCGGGCGCGGAGGCCACCGCGCAGGAGATCGGGGACTTCGTCGCCGAGCAGGTCGCGCACTACAAGCGGCTCAGCCGAGTCGAGTTCACCGACGCGATCCCGAAGTCGGCGTCCGGCAAGATCCTGCGCCGGATGCTGCCGCAGTAGCGGCGAGCGTTCAGCGCCGGTCGGCGGGCGGGCGGTAGTCCGCGGCGGGGATCTCGAAGACCCACTCCAGGCCGTCCTCGGGGTCGTCCTGCTCGCCGACGTGCACGAGCCCCGCGCCGCGGATGATCGCGAGCGACGCCGCGTTGTCCGGGCTCACGCTGGCCCGCAGCACGCGGACGTCGGGATGGCTCGCGGCGTACGTCCACAGCGTCTCGGCCAGCTCGCGGCCGTACCCCTGGCGGCGGTGCCTGCGCCAGCACGGTGTAGCCGACCTCGACCATCCCGCGGCGCGTCCGGCCGGTCGTGGAAGCCGCCGTTGCCGACGATGACGCCCGGTCTCGCGGAGCACCGCCAGGCGGATCAGCCAGGGGTTGACCGACGGGTCCTCGCGCACCTGCGCGACCCGGAAGCGCAGCGCGGACCGGTCGGGGTTGAGGACGTCGTCGGGGTCGTCGTACGGGAGCGGGACGGGCTCGCCGCCGCCCTCGGCCCGGCTGAGCAGCTGCTCGACGGTGACCAGGACGAGGTCGAGCCGTGGTCCCGAGAGGACCGCGGGTGGGTCTAGCGGGTGCACGCCATGAGGCGCCCGGAGGCGGTGATGATGGCGTTGGCGGTGCCGAGCGCGCTCGATCGGGCCGTGTGCCGGGCGTCGGCGACACTGCCTGCGGAGGCACTGCGGGTTCGCTTGAAGATGCGCATATTGGATTCCTCTCGTTGGGTTCACCTCCAGTGTCCCCGCACCTGGCCCAAACCCTGCTATCGGCGGAGGGTGTTCCTGGCCACACCGGCCCTCGGCACGCAGTCGGGGAGTCGCCGCGTTAGCCTGCGAGAGAACGAGGGCTGCGGACCGGAGCCCGGATGGCCGCGTCCCCTGGCGAGCCGAGGAGTCGAGATGAGCAGCTACCGAGGTGCCCGCGTACTCGTGACGGGCGGGGCGGCCGGGATCGGCCTCGCCATCGCCGCGGAGTTCGCCGATCGCGGCGCCGAGGTGGTGCTGGCGGACCTCGACGAGGTCGGCGCGCGGGCCGCGGCCGAGCAGATGCGCGCCGACCGGGGTGACCGCGACCGCGTACCGGCTCGACGTCACCGATCTCGACGAGATCCTCGCGGTGCGCGACCGGATCGCCGACGAGCTCGGCGCCGTCGACATCCTCGTGAACAACGCGGGCACCGTCGCCGGCGGCGCCTTCCTCGAGGTGCCCCTCGAGCAGCACCTGCGGACGATCCGGGTGAACACCGAGGGCGTGATCGCGGTGACCCACGCGTTCCTCCCCGGGCTGATCGAGCGGCCCAAGGCGGCTGTGGTGACCGTGGCGAGCGTCGCGGGGTGGGGGCCGGCTCCCTTCGGGACGAGCTACGGCGCGAGCAAGTGGGCGGCCATCGGGTTCACCGAGTCGCTGCGGGTCGAGATGGCCCAGCTCGGCCACGACCACGTGGGGGTGACCACGATCTGCCCCAGCGTGGTCGACACCGGGCTGTTCGAGGGGGTGCCGCCGCTGCGGCTCACCACGCTCCTGACGGCGGAGGACGTCGCGAAGGCGACGGTCGACGGGGTGTCCAAGCGCAAGGCGATCGTGCTGATCCCCTGGCTGTCGAAGTTCGCGCCCGGTGCTGCAGGCGCTGCCCACCCCGATCTTCGACCGGGTGGTGGGGCTGTTCGGCGGCGGCACGATGATGTCGACGTGGACCGGCCACGGCGACCGCGCGGCCGACCTCTCCGGACCGGACAAGTAGGTCCCGCTCGTGGCCTGCCGGATCAGTGAGCTGGTCGTCGACGCGCGCGACCCAGAGGCGCTCGCGGCGTTCTGGTGCGAGGTCTTGGGCTTCGTGGTCTTGGGGCGGGAGGAGGACGGGAGCGTCGAGATCGGCCCACCGGAGTGTGGGGTTCGGCGGCCTCCAGCCGACGATCGTCTTCAGCCCCTCAAGCGACCCGCGCCGCGCGAAGCTGCCGCTGCACTTCGATGTGAGCCCGGTGGGGTGCGACCAGGCGGCCGAGCTCGAACGGCTGCTGCGGGCCGGCGCCCGCCCGGCGGCCATCGGGCAGACCGGCGACGAACGTGGCACGTGCTGGCCGACCCCGAGGGCAACGAGTTCTGCCTGCTGCGGTCCCCCCTGCCCGCGTAGCCGCCGGCGGTCGGCCCGCCCGGTGGCGCGGGCGCGGGTGCCGGGTGCGGCAGACTCCCGCCTCGTGCGGATCCTCGTGGTGTCGGACCTCCACTACCGCCTTCCGCACTACGACTGGTTGGTGCACGGCGGCCGACGACGTCGACGTCGTGGCCCTGGTGGGCGACCTCGCCGACGTGGTCAACGCGGTGCCGTTCACCGTGCAGGTGGTGGTGCTGGAGAAGTACCTCGGCCTGCTGGCGGAGAAGGCCACGGTGCTGGCGTCGTCCGGCAACCACGACCTCGACGGCCCGGGCGCCGCACGGCGAGCAGGTGGCGGCCTGGCTGCAGGCGGCCGGCGGAGGCCCGCGTCCACGTCGACGGGACGTCGGTCGACCTCGACGGCACGCGGTTCACCATCTGCCCCTGGTGGGACGGCCCGGCCACCAGGCAGGCCGTCGCCGATCAGCTCGCCGAGGCGGCGCGGGATCGCCCCGAGCGCTGGATCTGGCTCTACCACTCGCCTCCGGCCGGCACGGTGCTCTGCCACGACGGCCGACGCGACTTCCCCGACCACGACCTCGCCGGCTGGATCGACGAGCACCGGCCGGACATCGTGCTGTGCGGGCACATCCACCAGGCGCCGTGGGTCGAGGGCGGCTCGTGGCACGCGCGTCTCGGCGAGACCTGGGTCTTCAACGCCGGCAAGCAGATGGGCAAGGTGCCGCCGCACATCACCCTCGACACCGAGGCGGGGACCGCCGAGTGGTTCGGGGTGTTCGAGGTGGACTCGATCAGCCTCTGAGCGGCGGACGCCCGAGCCCTGCCGCGCCTCAGTGCTGGTGGTCGCCCTCGGGGTCGCGGACCGAGCCCGTACGGGCGGGCGGCGCCTGGTGGTGGACCAGGGTGTCCAGGATCTGGTCGACCATCCCCAGGTGGCCCTCCTGCCCGGCGAACTGCGCCTTGACGTCCACGAGGTACTGGGTGAGCCCGTCGAGGCGCGCGGCCGTCGTGCGCAGGACGCTGAGCGCCGCACCCGGCCGCTCGACCAGGAAGCCCTCGGGGTCGTCGATGACGTGCACGTCGACGTCGGTCGTGGCGCGCACGGTCGCCGTGGCCGGCCGGCCGAGCACCACCGACATCTCGCCGAAGACCGCGCCGGGCGAGTCGATGCGGGCGAAGGCGACCCCGTCGCGCTCGATCGGTCATCGACCCCGAGACGAGCACGTACATCCGGGACGGCGCGGAGCCCTCCTCGATGAGCGCGGTCCCGGCCGAGACGGCCGCCACGGGCAGGTCGGCCGACAGGGCCAGCAGGTCAGTCACCGGCCCAGTGTGCCGGACGCCGCCTTCACCTCCTCCCGCGGCTGGCCGCGGTATGTCAAGAAAAGTTGACACGGTGTCCGTGTTGCTTTACGTTCGAGATGTCAAACATTTCTGACATGACGAGGAGCGTCCCGATGAGCTACGACGAGCGGAACACCTGGGCGCAACTGCTGGTGGGGGTCGCAGGGTTCCTCACCTACGTCGTCCTCGTGCTCGGCAAGGCCGACGGCGGGCCGCTGGTCGACGTGGCGTACCAGTCGACGATGCTGTGGGTGATCGGCCTGTCGATCGCGGCCTCGATCCTGCTGAGCATCGCCTTCTCGATCGCCAGCGGCGAGCGCACGTTCCGCCGCGACCAGCGCGACAAGGAGATCAGCGCCTTCGGCACCAGGATGGGGCAGGCCTGGGTGGTGATCGGCGCGGTCGCCGCGCTGGCCATGGCGATGGCGGAGTGGGACTGGTTCTGGATCGCCAACGTGATCTTCGTCTGCTTCGCGCTGTCGGCGATCTTCGAGGGCGTCGCCAAGGTCGTCGCGTACCGGCGGGGGCTCCCCCAGTGGTGAGGCCCACGCGGGTGACCAACCGCATCCGCGCCCTGCGCTTCGCCCACGCGGAGATGACCCAGGCCGAGCTGGCCGAACGGCTCGGGGTGACCCGCCAGACCGTCATCGCCATCGAGCAGGGCCGCTACTCGCCCTCGCTGGAGATGGCGTTCCAGATCGCACGTGCGTTCGGCGTACCGCTGGACGACGTCTTCGACTACCCCGATGGAGAGCAGTCATGAAGGCCCTGACCCAGGAACGCTACGGCCCGCCCGAGGTGCTCGACGCTCAGCGACGTCGAGGTGCCGACCGCCGGCGCCGGCGAGGTCCTCGTGCGCGTGCGCGCGGCCGGCGTCGACGCCGGGGTGTGGCACGTCGTGGCCGGCATGCCGTACCTCGTGCGCGGCATGGGCTTCGGGCTGCGCGCGCCGAAGAACCCGACGCCGGGCCTCGACCTCGCCGGGGTCGTGGAGGCCGTCGGCCCGGGGGTCACCCGGTTCGCCGTCGGCGACGAGGTGCTCGGCATCGGGCGCGCCGCCTTCGCCGAGTACGCCGTCGCCGTGGAGGGCAAGCTCGTGCACAAGCCGGCCGGGCTCTCCTTCGAGCAGGCCGCGGCGATGCCGGTGTCCGGGATCACGGCGGTGGAGGCGGTGCGCAAGGCCGGCGTGCAGGCCGGGCGAGCGCGTGCTGGTGACCGGCGCCGGAGGCGGGGTCGGCTCGTACGTCGTCCAGATCGCCCAGGCCGCCGGGGCGCACGTCACCGGCGCTGGTGGCGCCCGAGCGCCTCGAGGCGGTCGACCGCGCTGGGCGCCGACGAGGCGATCGACCGCACCGTCGAGGAGGTCGACGCCCGCGGCCCGGTGTACGACGTGATCATCGACATCGCCGGGCGGCGGCCGCTGGGGCAGCTGCGCCGCGCGATGACGCCGCGCGGCAGGCTCGTCATCGTCGGGGGCGAAGGCGGCGGCAAGGTGCTCGGCGGCTTCGGGCGCCTGCTGGTGGCCCCGATCGCGTCGCTGTTCGTGAGCCAGTCGCTGTCCGGGCGTGACCGCGCACGAGCGGCTCGCCGAGCTGGAGGAGCTCACCGCCCTGGTGGAGTCCGGCGCGGTCGTCCCGCACGTGGGACGCACCTACCCGCTCGCCGCCGGCGCGGACGCGGTCCGCGACCTGCACGAGGGCCGCGCGCTCGGCAAGCTCGTCCTCACCGTCTGACCCCCGCGCGACGGCGCCCGCCGGAGGCGGCCGGCTCAGACCGTGGCGACCCGGGTGGTCGCCGCGGCGGGGTCGCGCTCCCAGAACTGCCGGGCCGCGAAGCCCGACCGGCGCAGGAAGTGCTCGGTGAGGGTGATCCGGTCCGGCCGCAGCCGGAGCAGCTCCCCGTCGGGCACCTGGTCGACGGGGCGGCCGACCTCCCAGTTCGAGGCGGGGTACTTGAAGACCGTCATGCCGTGCTCCCAGTCCGGTGACCCGGGCTCGAGCAGCTCGCCGGCGCCGAACAGCTGCACGCCGAACGCGCTCGCCCAGCCCGCCATCGAATTCGCGACGGCGAACGACATCTGCGGGTCCCGGCGCAGCGCCTTGACCTTCGGGCTGTTCGGCTGCGGGTAGATGTAGATGTCGAGGTTCTCGCTGTAGAACTCCACCGGGCTGCAGATCGGGCCGTTGCGGCCGACCGTCGCCATGAATCCCAGGTTCGTCAGCGTCAGGACCCGCTCGATCCGCTCCTCGAGCGCGTCCCTGGGCAGGGCCTCGGTGGGGCGGTTGGCCAGGTCGAGCCAGCGGTGGGCGGCGGACATGCGGTGCTCCCAACGGTTGAGGTGCGTGTCGTCGGCCGGACGCGCGGCACGCTACAGCCGGTCCGGCCGCGTCCAGGCCGGGCTGTCCGGCGCGACGACCGTCGCCTCAGCGACCTCGCGCAGCCATCGGGCCCGACGTCTGCGGCACGCCTACACTCATGCCCCGCAAGGGCCTCTAGCTCAATTGGCAGAGCAGCGGACTTTTAATCCGCGGGTTGCGGGTTCGATCCCCGCGGGGCCCACCGCATCCTGTAGAGCCTCGGTTGATGCCTGACATTTGGGCTTCGGCTGAGGCTTTACACGTCTTCGGCTGATGGTTGACAGCTACTCCGGTTGATTCTTGACACTCCCTGGCATGAGGGAGATGAGTGTGGCTGAGCAGCGCTATCAGGCCGTTCTCGCGGTGATCGCGGAGGGCCGGTCGGTCACCGAGGTGGCCGCGCGGTGGAGGGTGAGCCGGCAGACGCTGCACGCGTGGCTGGCTCGCTACGAGGCCGAGGGCCTGGAGGGCCTGGCCGACCGCTCGCACCGCCCGGCGGGGTGTCCGCACCAGATGCCCGGGGCGGTCGAGGCCCGGGTGCTGGAGATGCGCCGGGCGCACCCGTTCTGGGGGCCGCGGCGGATCGTGGTGGAGCTTGCCCGCGCGGGGCTCGAGCCGCTGCCGAGCGAGTCGGCGGTCTACCGGGCGCTGGTGCGGGCCGGGGTGATCGCCCCGGTGCGCTCGCCAGCGGCGCAGCGAGGCGTTCAAGCGGTGGGAGCGGGGCGCGCCGATGGAGCTGTGGCAGATGGACGTGGTCGGGGGGTTCCACCTGGCCGACGGCACGGCGGCGAAGGCGTTGACCGGGATCGACGACCACTCCCGGTTCTGCGTGTCGGCGCGGCTGATGCCGCGGGAGCGGACGCAGGCGGTCTGCGACGGCCTGGCGGCGGCGATGCGCGCGCACGGCGTGCCGGAGCAGATCCTGACCGACAACGGCAAGGTGTTCACCGGCCGGTTCCACGCCCCGCCGGTCGAGGTCCTGTTCGATCGGATCTGCCGGGAGAACGGCGTGGAGCACCTGCTGACCGCGCCCCGCTCGCCGACCACGACGGGGAAGGTCGAGCGGTTCCACCGCACCCTGCGGCTGGAGTTCGACACCACCCGGGTGTTCGCGTCGCTGGCCCTGGCCCAGGGCGCCCTCGATGAGTGGGTGGAGTACTACAACACCGACCGCCCGCACCAGTCCCTGTCCGATGCGACCCCCGCAGACCGGTTCCACGGCCAGCGGGCGCCCCGCCCCGGGCGGTCGCCGCGCGCCCCGAGCGCGAGGCCGGGGCAGGGCAGGAGTGGGTCGCGCGCAAGGTCACCACCAACGGGGTGGCCTGCGTCGGCGCCCAGCAGGTCAGCGTCGGGAAGAACTTCGCCGGCAGCCACTGCGACGTCCTGGTCACCGGGCAGACGCTGCAGTTCTGGATCGGCGACCAGCTCGTGAAGACCGTGACCCGCACCGACCCCAGACCCATCCGCAAGAAGCGCGCCGCCGGAACCAGTCCCCGGCGCTAGATTCCGAAACGGAGCGTCAAGGATTCCACCTGGGTCGCCTCGCCGGTGCCGCCCGGAAGGACCCGATCGGGTCACCAGCCCAGGACGAGGTCAGGGCGAAGGTCCCGCGCGGACGGGGCGGTAGTCGGGGTCGGCGTGCGGATCGGCCTGGATAGGTTGCGGGAGTACTGCCTCCTTCCCAGGGGCCCGGTCTCAGCGTCCGCGGCGCCCCAGCGGAGACTGGAGCGGTACACGCGGTACCGATCTGACCCGACCCGAGGGGAGCAGCGTGATCATCGGAGTGCTGGCGGAGGCACGGCCGGGCGAGACCCGGGTGGCGGCCACCCCCGCGACGGTCGTCCAGCTGATCAAGCTCGGCTACGAGGTGGTCGTCGACCCCGGAGCCGGGGCTGCCTCCGACTTCCCGGACGACTCGTTCGTCGCCGCGGGCGCCTCGATCGGCGCCGCGACCGGCGCCGACCTCGTGTTCGGGGTGAACGCGCCGGCCGTCGAGCAGCTCGACGCGATGCGCGAGGGGACGACGCTGGTCTGCTTGATGGCGCCGGGCCTGAACCCCGACCTCGTGTCCGACCTGGCCCGGCGTCGCATCACGGCGCTGGCGATGGACGCCGTGCCGCGCATCTCGCGCGCGCAGTCCCTTGACGTCCTCAGCTCGATGGCCAACATCGCCGGCTACCGCGCCGTGATCGAGGCCGCCAACGAGTTCGGGCGGTTCTTCACCGGCCAGGTGACCGCCGCCGGCAAGGTGCCGCCGGCGAAGGTGCTCGTCGTGGGCGCGGGTGTGGCCGGCCTGGCCGCTATCGGCGCGGCCGGCAGCCTGGGGGCGATCGTGCGGGCGACCGACCCGCGCCCGGAGGTCGCCGACCAGGTGAAGTCCCTCGGCGGGGAGTACCTCGCGGTGCAGGCCGCCGACGTCGAGGTCAGCGCCACCGGCTACGCCAAGGAGATGTCCGACGACTACAACCAGCGCGCCGCCGCGCTGTACGCCGAGCAGTGCAAGGACGTCGACATCATCATCACCACCGCGCTGATCCCCGGCCGCCCGGCGCCGAAGCTCATCACCGCCGACATGGTCGCCAGCATGCGACCGGGCAGCGTGATCGTGGACCTCGCCGCCGCCAACGGCGGCAACGTCGAGGGCACCGTGCCGGGCGAGAAGGCGGTCACCGCCAACGGCGTCACGATCCTCGGCTACACCGACATGGCCGGCCGGCTGGCCGCGCAGGCCTCGCAGCTGTACGGCACCAACCTGGTCAACCTGATGAAGCTGATGACGCCGGCCAAGGACGGCGTCTGCGTGCTCGACTGGGACGACGTCGTGCTGCGGGCTGTCACCGTTGCCCGAGACGGCGAGGTCACCTGGCCGCCGCCCGAGGTGAAGGTGTCGGCCGCGCCGGCAGCGGCGGCCGCGCCACCGCCTGAGCCGCCCCCGCCCAAGCAGCCGATGGCCCAGGGGAAGAAGCTGGGGCTGATCGGCGCCGGCGCCGCAGGCTTCCTGCTGCTGTCGACCGTGATGCCCGAGCCCTTCCTCGGCCGGTTCATGGTGTTCATGCTCTCGGTGGTCATCGGCTTCTACGTGATCGGCAACGTCCACCACGCCCTGCACACGCCGCTGATGTCGGTCACCAATGCGATCAGCGGCATCATCCTGGTGGGGGCGCTGCTGCAGGTCGGCCACGGCAGCGTCTGGGTGTCGGTCCTGGCTTTCGTCGCCATCCTGGTGGCCAGCATCAACGTGTTCGGCGGTTTCACCGTGACCGAACGGATGCTGCAGATGTTCAAGCGCGAGGACGCCGCGCGATGACGATCTCGTTCACCCTGGTGCAGGGCGCCTACATCGTCGCCGGCCTGCTGTTCATCCTCGCCCTCGCCGGGCTGTCCAAGCACGAGAGTGCCCGCCTGGGCAACCGGTTCGGCATCGTGGGCATGACCGTCGCCCTGGTGTTCACCGTCCTGGCCGCGGTGCTGGGTGTGTCCCTCGCCGGCGGAGCGATCCAGTCGGAGGGGACGGGCGCGCAGGGCCTGCTGCTCATCGCGATCGCGATGGGGATCGGCGCCGTGATCGGCATCTGGAAGGCCCGCAAGGTCGAGATGACCGGCATGCCCGAGCTCATCGCGATGCTGCACAGCTTCGTCGGCCTGGCCGCCGTGCTGGTCGGCTGGAACAGCTCGTTCGAGGACAGCGCCTATCCGGTGGTCCACGACGTGGAGGTCTTCGTCGGGGTGTTCATCGGTGCGGTGACGCTCACCGGCTCGATCGTGGCCTACCTCAAGCTCTCGGGCAAGATCGGCTCAGCCCCCAAGATGCTGCCGGCCCACAACGCCGTGAACCTCGGGATCATCGCCGCCTTCTTCGTGATGACCGCCGTCTACGTTCTGATCCCGCAGGACAACGAGGTCCAGCGCCAGTCGCTGCTCGGCGCCATGACGGTCCTCGCGCTGCTGCTCGGATGGCACCTGGTGTCCTCGATCGGCGGTGGCGACATGCCGGTCGTGGTCTCGATGCTGAACAGCTACTCCGGCTGGGCGGCGGCCGCCGCGGGCTTCCTGCTGAACAACGACCTGCTGATCATCACGGGCGCGTTGGTCGGCTCCTCCGGTGCCTACCTGTCCTACATCATGTGCCGGGCGATGAACCGCTCGTTCATCTCGGTGATCGCCGGCGGGTTCGGGGTGGAGGGCGGCACGATGGCCGCCGACGTCGACTACGGCGAGCACCGCGAGGTCAACGCCGAGCAGGCCGCCGAGCTGCTCACCGCGGCGACGTCGGTCATCATCACCCCGGGGTACGGCATGGCGGTGGCGCAGGCGCAGCACGGGGTGGCCGAGCTCACCCGCAAGCTGCGTGACGCCGGCGTCAACGTCCGATTCGGGATCCACCCGGTCGCGGGCCGGCTGCCGGGGCACATGAACGTGCTGCTGGCCGAGGCGAAGGTGCCCTACGACATCGTCCTGGAGATGGACGAGATCAACGACGACTTCCCCGACACCGACGTCGTGCTCGTGATCGGCGCCAACGACACCGTCAACCCCGCCGCCGAGGACGACCCGGCCAGCCCCATCGCGGGCATGCCGGTGCTGCGGGTGTGGGAGGCCAGCAACGTCATCGTCTTCAAGCGGTCGATGGCATCCGGATACGCGGGCGTGCAGAACCCGCTGTTCTTCCGGGAGAACGCGGCCATGCTCTTCGGTGACGCCAAGGACCGCGTGGAGGACATCCTGCGGGCCTTGTGACCGCCAGCCCAATGCTCCAGGCGTGCCAACGGTCGGCGAACTCGCGGATCACCCCGGTCATCGAGATGCTCCGCCCTCGGCGAGCCCTTCACGGCCGAAGCGCGACCAGCTCGATCTCGACGGCGGCGCCCAGCGGCAGTGCGGCGACGCCGATGGTCGTGCGCGCGGGGAAGGGCTCGGCGAAGTAGCCGCTGTAGGCGGCGTTCATGGCCGCGAAGTCGGCCATGTCGGTCAGGAAGACCGTGCACTTGACGACGTCATCGAGGCCGAGTCCGGCGCCCTCCAGCACGGCGGCCAGGTTGTCCAGGCAGCGGTGCGTCTGCTCCTCGATACCGCCGCCCACGAGCGCACCGGTCGCGGGGTCGAGCGGCGTCTGACCCGACAGGAAGACCAGCCGGTCGGCCTCGACGCCGTGGGAGTACGGCCCGACGGCGACGCCGCCGGACGCGGTGACGGCAGTGCGGGGCATGGGCGCTCCTCGATCGTGCGTTCGGTTGGCCACGTGGGGCCGAGCTTCCCTCGGCCCCTTCGTGGGGCAGGGTACGGGCGGCGCCGCCGGCCGGGACGTTGGCGGGCAGGGTCGACGTGCCGGGCGCAGGTCGCTTGACTGGCTGCCGAGGAGGCCGAGATGAAGGCGATCGTCCAGGACCGGTACGGCCCGGCCAGCGCGCTGCGGCTGGCGGAGGTGCCGCGGCCGGTCCCCGGCGAGGGGCAGGTGCTCGTCCGCGTGCACGCGGCCTCCGTGCACGCCGACGTCTGGCACATGGTGCGCGGCTTCCCGTACGTGCTGCGGATCATGGGCGGCGGCCTGAGGCGCCCCTCCCACCCCATCCCGGGCACCGACATGGCCGGGATCGTCGAGCAGGTGGGGCCGGGGGCCACCCGGTTCCAGCCTGGCGACGCGGTCTTCGGCGAGGTCGTGGCCGGGATGCAGTGGCGCAACGGCGGGGCCTTCGCCGAGTACGTGGCCGCCGCCGAGTCCGCGCTGGAGCCCAAGCCGGAGGCGCTGTCCTTCACCGAGGCCGCGGCAATCCCGACGTCGGCCCTGATCGCGCTCTACAACCTGCGGGCCGAGGCCAAGCCGCGCCGCGGAGACCGCGTCCTGGTCAACGGCGCGGCCGGCGGGGTCGGCATGTTCGTCGTCCAGCTGGCCAAGGCCGACGGCGCCCACGTGACCGCGGTCGACGCCGGCGACCGGCTGGATGCGCTGCGCGAGATCGGCGCCGACGAGGTCATCGACTACGAGCAGACGGACTTCACTCGTGGGTCGGCGCGGTACGACGCCGTCATCGACATCCCCGGCAACCACCCGTACGCACAGGTCAAGCGGGTCCTCACGCCGCACGGCCGGTACGTCCTGATCGGGCACGACCAGTACGGCGCCGAGGGCCGGCGCTGGCTGGGCAGCCTGCCCCGGGTGCTGGGCCTCGCGCTGGGCTCGCTGCGGAGCGACCACCTGCCCCGCCCGGACTTCGCGGGCCCCGGGCCCGACGCGATGCCCGAGCTCGCCCGGCTCGCGGCCGAGGGCCGGCTGCGCCCGATCATCGACCGCACGTATCCGCTGGCCGAGGCCGCTGCCGCGATCGAGCACCTGGAGTCCGGGCGGGCCCGCGGCAAGGTCGTCCTCACCGTCTGATGGTGCGGGCCGAGGGCGACGGGTCAGCGCTCGCCGGTGCCGGTCAGGTGGCCCGAACGGGTCCGTACGGCGATCACGGCCAGTCCGGCGAGCAGCCAGCCGAGGATCACCGCCAGGTGGCCCAGGTCGAGCCCGGACCCGGTCGCGCCGACGGAGTACGCCGACGAGACCGCGTTGGTGGCGTGCCGCAGCGGGGTCGCCCAGCCCAGCCACGTCGAGCGGCGCGGGGAACTGCGCCCCCACCACGAAGATGTCGGAGACGAACGACAGCGGCAGCAGCGTGGCCAGGGCCACCGCCGTCACCGAGCGCGAGCTGCCCAGCAGGGTGACCAGCGCTGTGCCCAGCACCGCGAAGCAGATCGTGGTCAGCACGAAGGTCACCACGACCCCGGGCCAGGTGCCCGGCACCGGCACGTCGTAGAGGATCCCGGCCAGCCCCAGCACGCCGACCAGGGTGATCAGCGCCACCCACACGGTCGAGGCGATCCGCCCGGCGAGCAGGGCCGCCATCGGCAAGGGCGTCCCGCTCAGCCGCTTGAGCACCCCGCGCTCGCGGGCCCGCGCCAGCCCCTCCGGCATGTTCACGTACGCCGTGACCGCCGCGCCGTACACCGCCATCGTCGGGGCGTAGAACCGCGGCAGCGGGGTCCCGCCCTCGACCTCGACGTCGGCGCCGTAGATCTGCGGGATGATCAGCACCAGCAGGATCGGGAACGCGATGGCGAAGAAGACCGACCCCGGGTCGCGCCACAGCAGCGCGTTGGCGTGCCTCACCTCCCTGCCCCAGATGGCGACCAGCCCGAGCCGGGGCGCGCCCTTGCGGGCTCTCGGCCGCGCCGGTGCGGCGCCGCCGCCTGCTTGGCCGCGCTCCGCGGCTCGAACGACAGCCGGCGGGTGGCGACGACGGCCCCGGCCAGCGCCCAGGCCGCGAGCACCGCGAGGTGGTCGAGGTAGAGCCCGCTGCCCGTGAGGAACGGGTTGGTCGCGTCGCCGAGGGCGTTGACCAGGTGGCGCAGGGGGAAGAACCAGCCGACGGCCTCCATCCAGGCGGGCAGTTCGGCGACCCCGACGGCGAAGATGTCCGAGACGAACGCGAGCGGGATCACCAGCCCGTTGGCGATCGCCTGCGCCGACTGGCTGGTGGGCGCGAACGCCGCGACGGCGATGCCGAGGGCGCTGAAGCAGGCGATCGCGACGAGCAGCGTGAGGAGCGCCGCGGGCAGCGTGCGCCCGATCACCTGGACGTCGTAGAAGACGATGCCGACGACCTCCAGCAAGAGGACCGACAGCGAACCCGATCGCCCCTCCGGCGAGCACCTTCGCGGCCACAGGGCGCCGGCGGCTGAGGGGGGTGCCGCGCAGCCGCTTGAGGATGCCGTCCTCGCGCGCGTCGGTGAGCCCGATCGCCAGGCTCGCGAAGGTCGCCATCACCAGCCCGAACGAGGCGAACGCCGGGGCCATGAACTGGGCCACCCGCACCCCGCTGCGGGCGTCGATGGACCTCGTTGCCGACCAGCGAGCTGATGATCGACGAAGAACAGCAGCGGGAAGACCAGCGCGAAGAACAGCGCAATCGGCTCGCGGATCAGGGCCCGCAGCTCGTGGGCGGCCTGGTGGAGCACGAGCCTCGGCGTCGACGGGCCGCGTGCGGCGGCCGCGGGCGGGGCCGGCGCCTCAAGCATGGTCGGGCTCCCCGGCCGGCTCCTCGACCAGCTCGAGGTAGACGTCCTCCAGGCTCGGCCGGGCCAGCGCGAGCTCCTCGAGCGCGACGCCGCGGGCCAGCGCCCAGGCGGTGACCGCCTGCACGTCGCCGGTGGGATCGGGGGTGAGCACGTCCACGGTCGCGCCGGAGGGCCGCACCGCCCCGGTCAGCGCGGGCAGCTCCTCGGCCGCGACCCCGGGCGGCAGCCGGAACGACACGACGGTGCGCGCCCCGCCGCGGGCCGCCAGCTGGGCCGGGGTGCCCGTCGGCCACGACACGTCCGCGGTCGATGACCACCAGGCGGTCGGCGAGGTGCTCGGCCTCGTCCATGTAGTGCGTGGTCAGCAGGATCGTGGTGCCGAGGTCGCGGAGCCGGTCGACGAGCTCCCAGGCCTTGCGGCGCGCGGACGGGTCGAACCCGGTCGTGGGCTCGTCGAGGAAGAGCAGCTCGGGGTCGCCGATGATGCCGAGGGCGAGGTCGAGGCGGCGGCGCTGGCCGCCGGAGAGCGTCTTGACCCGCGCGTCGCGCTTGTCGCCGAGGCCGACCACCTCGATGGTCGCGTCGACCGGGCGGGGGTGCGGGTAGTAGCCGGCATGCAGCCGGACCAGCTCGGCGACCGAGAACTGGTCCTCGAAGCCGGCCTCCTGCAGCACGATGCCGATCCGCTCGCGGTAGCGCCGGCCGGCCTGCTGGGGGTCGGCGCCCAGCACCTCGACCCGGCCCGCGTCGCGCCGCCGGTACCCCTCCAGGATCTCGACCGTTGTGGTCTTGCCGGCGCCGTTCGGGCCGAGCAGCGCGACGACCTCGCCGACCTCGATGACCAGGTCCACGCCGTCGACCGCGCGGACCTCTCCGTACGCCTTGCGCAGTCCCTCGACGAGGACCGCCGGACCGGATGACATGGCGCCTCCACGTCCCAGGCTGGACCAGGGATGCGGCGGTCGCATCGGGCCTTGGTCCCGCTTACCCTTGAGGGGTGCGCCTGACCCGCCCCCTGTACGTCGCGCTGGGATTCCTCAGCGTCGGCGTCGGTGCGGTCGGCGTGGTGGTGCCCGTGTTGCCGACCACGGTCTTCCTGCTCATCGCCGCGTGGTGCTTCACCAAGGCCTCCCCGCGGATGGAGGCCTGGCTGCGCGGCCACCGCGTGTTCGGCCGCTACCTCAGCGACTGGGAGCAAGGCCGCAGCATCCCGCGCAGCGCAAAGGTCGCCGCCGGGCTCGGGATGCTGTCGTCCGTGCTGATCGCCGGGCTGGTCTTCGGGGTGTCCGCCGTCCCGCTGACCGTGATGGCGCTGACGCTGGCCGCGGTCTTCACCTGGATCGTGCGGCGGCCGGAGCCGGCGCGGGGGCGCTCTGCCGAGCGGGCGGAGGCTCCAGGGGGCGTGGCGCTGGCCGACGAGACGGCCTAGACGTACTCGCGGCGGCGCAGCCAGCGCCATCGCCGGCCCGCCCCAGATCGGCGGCAGGTAGAACGTGACCAGCCGGAAGGCCAGCGCCGTGGAGATGGCGATCGAGCTCGGCACCCCGATCGCCTGCAGCCCGACGGTGTAGCCGGCCTCGGCGACGCCGACGCCTCCGGGCACCGGCATGAGCCCGGCGAAGAGGCTGACGAACGTGTTGATGAGGATCAGCTGCGACAGCGCTGCGCTCTCGCCGAACGCGGCCAGGCAGACGCCGAGGATGACCGCCTGGATCACCTGGGCGCCGAGGTTGCCGCCCAGCATCAGCGCGACCTTGGCGGGGTGGCGCAGGACCACCAAGGTGCGCCGGGCCGCGGCCGCCTGCTCCTTGAACTGGGCGCGGATCACCGGGATCCGGGCCCTCACCCGGGCCCGCACCTTGGGGATCAGCAGCGCGATCAGGAACGCGACCACCACGATGGCCAGCAGGATCAGCACCATCTCGCCGGTCGAGGCGCCGCTGGAGGAGTCCGACGAGGAGGACGAATCGTCCGTGTTGATCGGCTCGGTGAGGCCGGGCAGCGAGCTGAGCCCGATGAGCAGCAGGAGCAGGATCTGCACGACGAACCCGCTCACGCTGTCGACCACCCCGATCGAGACCGCCGCGGCGGCGGCCAGCCCGAAGCGCTGGAAGAAGCGGATCTCCAGGGCCAGCCGGGCGGCGGTCGCGGGCGCCGCGATCGCCAGGAACTGGATCGCGTACTGCAGCATGAGCACGGGCAGGTAGCGCAGCCGCTTGATCGACGCGCCGAGGGTGCCGAGGAGTACGACGCCTGCACGAACGGCGAGATCAGCAGGCCCAGCCCGATCAGCGCCCAGTTCGCCCCCTGGAAGTCGGCGGCGATCTCGCTCCAGTTGACGTCGGCCAGCGAGGTGATCAGGTAGTACGCGAACAGGGTGCCCAGGACGGTGAACACCGCGCCCTTGAGCGTGACGCGGCGCAGCCGCTCCAGCGGCGGCGGCTCGACGCCGGCCGCCGCGGCCGCGGCGTCGCGCAGCTCCTCGAGCTCCCAGTCGGCGTCCCGGACGGCCTTGCGGGTCGCCGCGTCGAGGGCGGCAGGCTGCAGGAAGGGCAGCGCGGCGGCAACCCCGTCCGGGCCCAGCTCGGCGAGCGCGGCGGCCACGGCCCGCGGGTGCCCGACCACGGCCGCCGTGGCCACGAGCAGCCCGGCGTCGTCCCGCGCGAGGTCGTCCTCGTTCGGGGCGAGCTCGGCCTCTCCGAGGTCGGTCAGGGCGACGCCGTCGTCGTCGAGGACGAGGATCCGCTGCAGGGTGACGCGGCCGTGCGACAGCCCGCTGGTGTGCAGGCTGACCATCGCCCGCCAGGCGGCCGCGAGCAGCCCGTCGGTGACGTCGTCTGCGGCCAGCGCGGCCAGGGGCCGGCCGGCCAGCCGGGTGACGAGCAGCGCGTCGCCCTCGGAGGTCTCGCCGACCGTCACGACGGGGAGGACCGGGACGCCGGCCCGCTCGGCCATCAGCGTCGCGACCGCCTCGTGCTCGAGCTGGGCGGTCCGGGTCCGCCCGAGCTGCGGCCGCTCGCCCCGCATGACCAGCGCCGTCCAGAGCGAGGCGAGGAACTGGCTGTCCCAGGCGTCGCGGCCGTACACCTTGATGAGCAGGGCTCCGCCGCCGTCGGCGGCCCCGAACAGCGCGGCCCCGGGCACCTGCTCGCGCGCCGGCCGCACGTCGGTCGCGGTCAGGTCGAGGTCGACGAGGGCCTCGGCGACCTGCTCGGCGGTGAGCTGGCCCCCGGGCGAGCCGAAGATCAGGTGGGCGACCGCCGCGCCCAGGAGCCCGACGGCCAGCCCGGCGGCGATGCCGATCGGGTAGGCCGCCCCGAGGGCGACCGCGGAGACCGCCCCGAGGAGGAGGACGGCCCGGCCGACCAGGCGGAAGGGGCGGGAGAGGTGGGGTGAGGCGGTGGCGATGAGCGCCATCGCCAGCGCCAGCCGCACCCCGACGTAGACCTGGGGCGGGCCGGTCGCGACGATCGCCTCGAGGCTCTTGGCCCAGTCCGTTCCGGCGAGCCACCCGAAGAGGAGGGCGGCGCCGAGCGTGACGGCCGCGGCGACCAGGTAGTCCAGCAGGAGCCGTCGACGGCCGCGCCGGGCGAGGGCGAGCAGCAGGACCGTGAGCGGCCACAGCGCGAGCAGCGCGTAGCCGAGGGACCAGAGGTCCTCCCAGATGCCGGTGAGGCCGGTGAGGAACTCAGTGACCTGCTGGTCGAGCGTGCCCGGCCCGGGGGCCGGCCACCACAGAAGGAGCAGGACGAGCAGCATCAGGCCGGCGAGCAGGACGTCCGTCGGCCGCCTCGCCCGGGGGGCGTCGGCCGCCGACGAGAAGACCCGGACGCCCCTGATCCGCCAACGGGTCCGGGCGGCGCGCGGCCCCTGGGATGCCCCGGTCTCGGGGTGGTCGCTCACCGGCTACTCGCGGCGCCGGCCGCGCAGGTCGCGGACCATCCGCACCAGGAAGACCAGGACGAGGACGACCCCCACGCCCACCGAGGCGAAGAACACCCACCCCGCGTACGTCGCCGCCCGCTCGGAGCCCTGGCTGTTGAACACGTTGGAGGCGATCGCGCCGCCGATCATCCCGCCCGCCACCAGCAGCGCGACGACGAGCATCGCGGCGATCGAGCGCAGGGTGTCGACCTGCTGGTTGAGCGAGGTGGTGTCGAGGTAGAGGGTGAACTTGCCCTTCTTGACCTGGTCGCGCCAGGACACCAGGCCCTTGAGGTACTCGGGGGCCTCCTGCAGGGCCCGCCCGGCGATCTTGGTGGCCTCCTTCTTGCCGGCGGCGATCAGCGACGTCCTCGGTGAAGGTGTCCGCGGCGAGCTCGCGTACGTCCTCCAGCGCCGCGTCGGTGAAGGTGCGGTCCGGCGGGGCGAGCCGGGTGAAGAACGCCGACGCCTGCACCATCGCCTTGAGCGCGAGGGTCAGCTGCGGGTCGAGGCGCAGCCCGTTGTCGCGCAGGACGCCGGTGGCCTCGGACATCACGAGCTTGACGTCGGGCTTGCTGCCCTGCTGGTAGCGGCTCATCCGGCGCTCGAAGTCCTTGAGGAACGCGGTTCTCGTCGATCGGCCGGAACGGCACGCTGAGCGAGCGCAGCTGCTGGCCCATCGCCGGCGACGTCGCCCTTGACGAACGTCCACAGGAACATCACCAGGTGGGCGCGCTGCGGCGATCGATGAGCTCGCCGACCATCCCGCAGTCGAGGAAGGTCACGACGCCGGTGTCGAGGTTGACGATGAGGTTGCCGGGGTGCGGGTCGGCGTGGAAGAAGCCGTCGATCAGCAGCATCTTCATCGCCGCGCGCAGCGCCGCGTCGCCGATCGCTGCGCAGGTCGAGGCCGGCGGCCGTCATCGCCTCGACGTCGGAGATCTTCACCCCGGTGACGAACTCCTGGGTCAGCACCCGCTTGGTCGACAGGTCCCGGTAGAGCGTCGGCGACGTGCACGCCCTCGATCGGCTCGAGGTTGGTGGCGAGCCGCTCCATGTTGTAGGCCTCGGCGTAGTAGTCGAGCTCCTCCTGCAGGGTGCTGCCGAACTCGTCGAGCATCGAGCGGATGCCGACCTCGCGGGCCCACGTGCTGCGCCGCTCGGCGTAGCCGCCGAACAGCCGGATGATGCCGAGGTCGGCGCGCACCTGCTTGTCGAGGTTGGGCCGCTGGACCTTGACCGCCACCTTGCGTGCCGTCGTGCAGCACCGCCGCGGTGCACCTGGCCGAGCGAGGCCGCGGCCAGCGGCTTCGGGTCGAACTCCGCGTACAGCTCCTCCGGCGGCGCGCCCAGCTCGGCGATGATCACCTCGCGCACCTGCTCGTACGGGAACGGGCGGCACCTCGTTCTGCAGCTTGTCCAGCTCGATGCGCCACTCGTCGGGCAGCACGTTGGCCTGGCTGGAGACGATCTGCCCGAGCTTGACGTACGTCGGGCCGAGCTTCTCCATCAGGATGCGGGTGCTCACGGCGGGCGACAGCGCCTCGACCGGCTCGGGCAGCCGGTAGATCCAGCGCTGCATCGCGCGGCGCGGCCCGCCCAGCGGCGGGCGGTCGATCAGCGCCGGAGGCGCCGAAGTTCAGCAGCGTCGAGTAGACCTGCTGGATCCGCAGGTTCTCGTTGACCGTGTCGAGGCTCCCGCTCACGGTGCGCGCCTCCGGTCGATGATCGGCGGCGTGGTGCCGGCCAGGGTGTCGAGGAAGGTGCCGATCAAGCCGATCAGCAGGCCCCCCAAGCAGGAAGGACAGCACGCTTCGGGCCTCGATCTTGCCGTCGAGGATCCACGAGAGCAGCCCGAGCAGGAACGCGTTGATGACCACGACGACCAGCCCGTAGCTGGCGACCAGGTAGCGCAGCGAGAAGAACTGCAGGAAGGGCTTGACCAGTCCGTTGAGCAGGCCGAAGACCAGGCCGATCAGCGTGAACGAGCCCCACCCGAAGCGTGGTGAACCCGAGCCCGGGCACGAGGACCACGGTGAGGATCACCGCCAGGCCGCTGGTGACCACGCGGACCAGGAAGAGCCGCCAGTTCGACAGGTCCTGGCGGAGCCGACGGCCGGCCCACGCGGGGATCCCGTGCTGGTTGACCTCCGGGATCGCCGCGGCGGCCAACGGGTCGAGCGCGGCAGGCGCGGCGCCCGCCACCTCGACCTCGGCGCCCGTGGGCTCGCTCACGGCTCGGCTCCTTCGGTGTGCGTCGGTTTCCGACCCTACTGTCGGAGCCGCCGCCGCGCCGTCATCCGAACCGGATGAGGCAGGGTGGTCCCATGAGAGCCAGCACGGTCGCCCCCTTCGCCGCGATCGCGGTGCTCGTGCCGGCCTGGGGGCGCGAGCTGCCCGGGTGGGCGGTCGCGCTGGCCGCCGTCGCGCTCGTGGCGGCGGTGCTGGCCGCGGTGCACCACGCCGAGGTGGTCGCGCACCGGGTCGGCGAGCCGTACGGGTCGCTGGTGCTCGCGGTCGCGGTCACCGTCATCGAGGTCGCGCTGATCGTGAGCCTGGTGGTGTCCAAGGGCGACGAGACGTCCTCGCTGGCGCGCGACACGGTCTTCGCGGCCGTGATGATCACCTGCAACGGCATCGTCGGGATCTGCCTGCTGCTCGGCGCGCTGCGGCACCGGACCGTGTCGTTCAACCCCGAGGGCAGCACCGCGGCGCTGAGCGCGATCGCGGTGCTGGCGACGCTGAGCCTGGTGCTGCCGACGTTCACCACCAGCGAGCCGGGGCCGGTCTTCTCGGCGAGCCAGCTGGCCTTCGCGGCGCGTCGTCCGCGCTGGTCGTCTACGGGGTCTACGTCTTCGTCCAGACCGTGCGCCACCGCGACTACTTCCTGCCGGTCGGCGACGGGGGCGCACGACGACGAGGCGCACGCGGCGCCGCCGACGAACCGCCAGACGGGCGGCCAGCGTCGGGCTGCTGCTGGTCTCGCTGGTCGCGGTGGTCGGGCTGGCCAAGGTGGAGTCGCCGGCCATCGAGGACGGGGTCGCGGCGCTCAACGCCCCGGCCGCCTTCGTCGGCGTCGTGATCGCGCTGCTCGTGCTGCTGCCGGAGACGCTGGCCGCGGTCCGGGCCGCGCGGCTGGACCGGGTGCAGACCAGCCTCAACCTCGCGTACGGCTCGGCGCTGGCCAGCATCGGGCTGACCATCCCGGTGATCGCGGTGGCGTCGATCTGGCTGTCCGGCCCGCTGGTCCTCGGGCTGGGGCCGACCCAGATCGTGCTGCTGGCGCTCACCGTCGCCGTCGGCATCCTCACCCTGGTCAACCACCGGGCCACGGTGATGCAGGGCACCGCCCACCTGGCGGTCTTCGCGGGGTTCATGTTCACCGCGCTGGTGCCGTGAGCGCGGCGGGCGGCTACTCCGGGTCGGTGACGTCGGCGACGGTCGCGGCCAGCGCGGCGACCAGCGCGTCGCGCGTCGACGGTGTAGGCCACGCCGTGCGCGCCGCCGCCGATGCTCACCGGGCCGGCCGCGGGGATGCGCGCGTCGGCGATGACCGGCCAGGCGTGCGTCGAGCCGAACGGCGTGATGGTGCCGCGCTCGTACCCGGTCGCGGCGCGGGCGGCCTCGGCGTCGGGCAGCGACAGCCGGCTGACCCCGAGCGCCTCGCGCAGCTTGGGCCAGGCGATGGCGCGCCCGCCGGGGACGAGGACGAAGACGTGGTCGCCCTCGCCGCGCCGGACCACGATCGTCTTGAGCACCTGGTCGGGGCGCAGGCCGCGGGCGGCGGCGGCCTCCTCGAGGCTGCCCACCCGGCCGTGCCGGGTCGCGGTGTGGGCGATGCCGGAGGCGGCCAGCGCGGCGGCGGCGCGCTCCTCACCAGACTCCACCGCGCGAGTACACCACGCCACGCCCCCGGTTTGCGGTGGTACGAGCGGCATCTCACCGCTCCTGCCACCGCAAACCGGGATCTTGGTCAGGGGCGGTGGGCGGCGCGGCGGAGGCGGTCGGCGACGGCCGCGGCGAGCGGGCCCTCGTGCGGCGGCACGGCGACGACGGCGGCGAGGCCGAGGGCGTCGGCCTCGCGCAGCGCGGCGTAGAGCACCTGGGCGTACGCGGCGTCGTCGGCGGGCTCGGAGAGCCGGACCACGCCCACGGGGGTCTGCGAGCGCCGGCGACCGCGAGCAGGCCCACCGGCCCCGGGCCGCCGGCGGCCGCGAGCGGCGAGCGCCTCGTCGAGGCCGTCCTCGCCCGCGACCGTGACCCGGGCGCTGGGGGCGTAGTGCGACGCGAGGGTGCCGGGGGCGCGTACGGACGACACGCCCTCCGGGTCGAGCGGGACGCCGCCGGCGATCGCGACGGTGTCGGCGTCGACGGCGCCGGGGCGCAGCAGCCGGGGGCGCTCGCCGGTGCAGTCGAGGATCGTCGACTCCACGCCGACGTCGCAGGCGCCGCCGTCGAGGACCAGGTCGGTCGCGGGGTCGAGCAGCGCGCCGAGCTCGTCGAGCACGTGCTGGGCGGTGGTCGGCGAGACCCGGCCGAACCGGTTGGCGCTGGGGGCGGCGATCCCGCGGCCGCCGAGGGCGGCGAGGACCTCGCGGGCGACCGGGTGCGACGGCGCCCGCAGGCCGACGGTGTCCTGCCCGCCGGTCACGTGGTCGCCGGCCCGCGCGCTGCGGGGGAGCACGAGGGTGAGCGGGCCCGGGCCACAGCGCCTCGGCGAGCGCCCGCGCGTACGGCGGGATGTCGCGCGCCCACGCGTCGAGGTCGCTCGGCGCCGCGGACGTGCACGATCAGCGGGTGGTCGGCGGGGCGGCCCTTGACCGCGAAGACGCGGGCCACCGCGTGCGGCTGCTCGGCGTCGGCGCCGAGGCCGTACACGGTCTCGGTCGGCAGCGCGACGAGCCCGCCGGCGAGCAGCGCCTCGACGGCGCGCGCGGGGTCGGCGGTGAGCAGCTCGTCGGTCGTCCACCGGGCCAGTCTCCCCGAGAAGCGCCTGCCGGTGGCCGCGCGCGTCCTAACCTGGCGCGGTGGGCCGCCCCGGGGAAGTCGCGCACGCGTCGCGGCTGGCCCGCTGGGCGCCGGGCGCGGCGGTGCTGCGCGCGTACGACCGGTCCTGGCTGCGCGGCGACGTGCTGGCCGGGATCACGGTGGCGGCGTACGCGATCCCGCAGGTCATGGCGTACGCGCAGCTGGCCGGCGTGCCGGTCGGGGCGGGGCTGTGGTCGCTGATCGCGGCGGCCTGCGTCTACGCGGTGCTCGGGTCGTCGCGGCAGCTGTCGGTCGGCCCGGAGTCGACGACGGCGGTGCTCACCGCCGCGACGATCGCGCCGCTGGCGGGCGGTGACGCGCAGCGCTTCGCGGTGCTCGCGGCCGTGCTGGCGCTGGTGGTGGCGGCGTACGCGCTCGTCGCCTGGGCGTTCCGGCTCGGCTTCGTGGCCGACCTGCTGTCGCGGCCGGTGCTCATCGGCTACCTGGCCGGGGTCGCGGTGATCATGATCGTCGGCCAGCTGTCGCGGATCTTCGGCGTGGAGGTCGAGGGCGACACGATCGCCGCCGAGGTGGTCTCGTTCGTCCAGGCGGTCGCCGCGGACGGCGTGGACGCCGCCTCGACGGCGATCGGGCTGGGGACCGTCGCGGCGCTGCTGCTCGTGCAGCGGCGGTGGCCGCGGCTGCCCGGGCCCGCTGCTGGCGGTGGTCGTGTCGGCCGGGCTGGTGACGGTGTTCTCGTTGCAGGACAACGGCGTGGCGGTGGTCGGCGACATCCCGGTGGGGCTGCCCGAGGTGGGGCTCGGCGGCGTCACCTGGGCCGACGTCCAGTCGCTGCTGCTGCCCGCCGTCGGCGTGCTCGTCGTCGGCTACACCGACAACGTGCTCACGGCGCGGGCCTTCGCCGCGCGCACCGGCGACCCGGTGGACGCCAACGCCGAGCTGCTCGCGCTGGCCGGGGCCAACGCCGCCGCCGGGCCTGGTGCGCGGGCTGCCGGTCAGCAGCAGCGGCAGCCGCACCGCGATCGGCCAGTCGAGCGGCTCGCGCGTCGCAGCTGTTCTCGCTGGTGATGGCCGTGGCCGTCGTCGTGGCGCTGGTCGCGTTCCGGCCGGTGCTCGAGGCGTTCCCGGTCGCGGCGCTCGGCGGGATCGTGGTGTACGCGGCGCTGCGGCTGATCGACCTGGCGGAGTTCCGGCGGCTGTGGGCGTTCCGGCGCAACGAGTTCCTGCTCGCGCTGGCCGCGATGGTCGGCGTGCTCGTCTTCGACATCCTGTACGGGGTGCTGCTCGCGGTCGGCGCTGTCGGTGGCCGAGCTGCTCTACCGGGTGGCCCGCCCGCACGACGGCATCCTCGGGATCGTGCCCGGGCTGGCCGGCATGCACGACATCGACGACTACCCGGAGGCCGAGCTGGAGCCCGGGCTCGTCGTCTACCGGTACGACTCGCCGCTGTTCTTCGCCAACGCCCAGGACTTCCGCGCGCCGCGCCCTGGCCGCGGTGGCCGAGGCGCCCGCAGCGGTGCGCCCGGTGCGGTGGTTCCTGCTCAACGCCGAGGCCAACATCGAGGTCGACTCCACCGCCGTCGACGGCCCTCGAGGAGGTGCGCGCCGACGCTGGCCGAGCGCGGGCGTCGTCTTCGCGATGGCCCGGGTCAAGCAGGACCTGCGGGTGGTGCTCGACCGGGCCGGCTTCAGCGAGCGGGTCGGCGACGACCTGATCTTCCCGACCCTGCCCACCGCCCTGGCCGCCTACCGCGCCTTCGCGGCGAACCAGCCGCCTGACGGCCATGCCGGCGCCTGACGGCAGGGGCCGCAACCCGGTCGGATGAAGACTCGCGGCAAGGCCTTTACCGCGGCGGCGGGTGCCAGGTAGCGTTCCGCGGGATCGGTGTTCCGCTGAGCGGGATTCCGTTCCATGCTTCGCAGCCACCGGAGGGGGTGTCATGCGGGTTCGCCGCGCTGCCGTCGTCGGCCTGGCCGTGACCGGTCTGGTCGCCGCCACGGCCGGTGTCAGCGCGCTCGCCGCCCGGCTCGAACCCGCCCGGCACGGCCGCCGCGCAGGTGCAGACCCTGTTCGACTTCTGCGCCGACGCCCAGGTCACCGTCGCCGGCCTGGTCGACCCGCTGCCCGGCGGCTACCGGACCGTCTCGACGATCTACCAGCAGGAACGACGCCGGGCAGGACTACGAGGCAACGATGCCTTCGTGCTGTCGAAGTCGGGTGCCGACCCGACGGCCAAGACCATCAACACGGTCACCTCGGTGATCTACCGCAACGGCTCGCTCGAGGGCGGCGGGTTCCAGGGGACCGACCCGAAGCAGTTCAACTGCAAGATGCGCACCCGCGACGAGCATCACCGCGGGCGCCTGGCCGGGTGGCTCCGAGAACAACACCCCGGGTTTCGAGCAGCCGCCCTACTTCGGCTTCGGTGCCGCGGGCGCTGCCCTGCTTGACCCAGCGCACACTGCTACGAACGAGACCTGCAGCGCCGTCAACCAGCGCACGATCGAGTCCGTCTGGGCCGGGCTCGACGCGGCTCAGCAGGCAGCCGCGCCGTTCAAGCCTGCGCCTGCTGGCACGACGCTCGTCACGGCCGCGGATGCCGTGAACGCGCTTGGGCCCGCCTGGACGTCGCTCGATCTCGCCGGGCTCGGCCGACTACGTGGAGCCCGCCGTCGAATCAGGGCGGCACCCTGCAGGTCCGAGGTCAGCCGGCTCGTGTCCGAGCTGGGACGATCTGCCAACCCGATCGGGCCGCGGGCCAACGGGCGCCTTCTACTGCTCGCTGGTCGCCCCGGAGTACCTCCGCGACCTTCTCACCGGCGGCGCGACCGCCCCGGTGGCCCCGTGATCCGCCGCGCCCTCGCTGCGGGCCTCGCCGTGGCGCTGGCTGCCGTCGGCGTGGTCGCCGTCGCGCCGCAGGCCGCGGCCGACACCACCCGGGCGCAGACGACGAACTTCCGCTGTGCGCAGACGCTCTACTCGGGCACCTACCAGCCCGCTGCCACGAGCGTGCACACGCTGACCTACACGGTGTCGAGCTCGGCGCCGGTGGGGGGCAGCGTGAACGTCGAGCGCATCCTTCAGCCCCGACCCGCTCAACGGGCCGCTGGCGCTCAGCGGGGTGACGGCCACCGCGCGCGCCGAGTTCCGGGTCTTCAAGAACGGGGTCGCCCAGCCGGACGTGACCGCGACGGGCGCCAACTCCGCGCCCCAGTCCCTGGCGGCCTTCGGGCCCGTTGCCGCGCCGCAGCCACGGTCGCGGCCTACCCGTCGGCCGGCGCTGCCTCGGCGACGTCGTTCGAGTTCGTGCCGGTGGCCTTCCGGATCGATCTGACCGGCGGCGACGCGGACCCTCTGGCGGCTCGATTCGCTGCTTCGCGGTCGACGCGCCCGATTCCTACGTCGCAGTCCCCGAGAGCACGCTGCGCACCGACGATCGGCACTTCAGCTGCCCGTGACTGGCGTGCCCGGGTCCAGCGCCGGACCGCTGCGAGATCCCGACGCCTGCCGACCCGCCTTGCGCCACCTCCCAAGACGTCGAGGTGACCATCACGGCCGGCAGGCTCGTCCAGCGCGCCTACCAGGGTGGCGGCAACCCGAACAGCACGACGGTCGATCTGGGCGACGGTGACAACCCCGCTGGCCCCAACGCCGTGCCCGGCGTCGCTCAACCCGATCACGGTCACCGACAACCGCGGCGGTGGCTACGGCTGGACGCTCTCGGCCACGATGACCAACTTCGCCGGCGCGGGCAGCAACACCATCGCCAACTCGCGGCTCGCGGCGTCTCCGGCCTGTGCCCCTGCCGCCGCTGGGGAGGCCTGGGACTACGACGCACCCGGGCAGATCCGTGGTGGCCGGCTACGACCCGGCGACGCGTCGCGCCGGGTGCGGTCGCCGGGTCGCAGCCAGACCTTCGGCGGCACGGTCACCCTGTGCGTCAAGGACGGCCAGGTCAACCCGACCAGCCAGTCCTCCGGTGGCATCTACACCGTCTCCGCCCCGCTGACCCTGACCGTGCCGTCCTTCCAGGCCGCGGACGTCTACACCGCGACCATGACGATCACCCTGGTAGCTGCCGTCCGTGGTACCGCGCCGAACCTGCTTGATCAACCCGGGGTGTGGCACGCGACCCCTCGGTGTTGACAACGCCGACCCCCCTGGTGTTGATCAAGCACCTGGTGGCGCTGATCGCAGCCTCCGCGGCGCGGCGGACGGCGCCGGCGCGGGAGGTCTCGGCGAGCAGCACCCCGACCAGCACCACGATGCCGCCGACGATCTGCACGCCGGCGAGCACCTCGCCGAGCAGGATCCACGCGACCACCGCCGCGAGCACCGGCTCGAGCATGCCGACCACCGACGAGCCGGTCGCGGTGAGGTGCGACAGCGAGGCGATGATCAGGGTGAACGGCAGGATCGTGCCGAGCACGACCAGCCACAGCGCCAGCGCCCAGATCGGGATCGCCGGCAGCCCCTCGAGCAGGGTGGTCGAGCCGGCCAGCTCGCCGAACGGGAACGTCCACCACGGGAAGACGATCGCCAGGAAGAGCGAGGCGAAGCCGAACGCCCAGCAGGTCAGCGAGATCGCGTCCCGCCGGCCGGACGAGATGATCCGGTCGCCGAGGATGAAGTAGAGCGCCAGCGCGAGCGCCGCGGCGAAGCCGGCCGCGACCCCGAGCCCGTCGATGTCGGCGTCGGAGTCGAAGACCTGCGCCACCATCGCCAGGCCGAGCATCGCCAGCGCCAGCGCCGCCCAGAACCGCTTGCGCAGCGGCTGCTTCTCGCCGAACCGCGCCCACAGCGCGATCAGGATCGGCGCGGTGTACTCGATGAGCAGCGCCACCCCGACCGGCAGCCGCCCGATCGAGATGAAGTAGAAGATCTGCACGAACGCGAAGCCGACGACGCCGTAGACCGCGAGCATCGGCACCTCGCTCCAGCGCAGCCGCAGCGCCGACGGCCGCCGCCACGCCAGCCACAGCGCGATCCCGACGAAGGCCCCCAGCGAGCGGAACTCGGTCAGCCGCACCGCCTCGATCCCGGACAGCAGGATCGCCTTGGACACCGTGCCGTTGATGGCGAAGAAGACCGACGCGGTCGCCGCCATGATGAGGCCGGTGCGGCGGTTGGCCGTGGCGACGCCCGGGGCGATGATCGCGTCGCTCATGGGGCGCGACGCTACCGGTACGGTCGCCGCGCGCCGCCTGGCCCAGCGCGGCCGCGGCCAGCCGGCCGGTCGGGCTAGACGGGGTCGCCCCAGCGCGGGCTGGTGGTGCGCGGCGGCTCCAGGGCGCCGCGGAGCAGCACGAGGTTCGGCCCGTCGGCTGACGCCGCCGAGGCGAGCGCCGCGTGCAGCCGCCCCGGGCTGCCCGCCGCGGCCGCCGGGATCCCGTACGCCTCGGCGAGCGCGAGCCAGTCGGGCCCGGCCAGGTCGACCCCGCGCTCGGCGTGGCCGAAGCGCTGCTGGTCGTAGCGGAGCATCCCGTAGCCGCCGTCGTCGACGAGCAGCACCGTGACCGGCAGCCGCTCCTGCGCCAGCGTCGCCAGCTCGCCGACCGCCATCGCCAGCCCGCCGTCGCCGACCACGGCCAGCGTGCGGATGCCCGCCGCGGCCGGCCCGATCGACGCGGGCAGCGCGTAGCCGAGGGTGCCCCAGCCGACCGGGTACTGCAGCCGGCGCGGCCGGGGCATCGCGGCGTAGCCGCCGACCCAGTAGCCGGCCACCGCCATGTCGCAGACCACGGCGGCCTCGGCCGGCCAGGCGCCCTCGACCGCGTCCAGGATCGCCGCGGCCGCGGCCGTCACCGGGTCGGCGGCGGTCTGCCGCCGGACGACCTCGCGCAGCCGGAAGACCGAGTCGGGCCACGGCTCGCGGCGGCGCGCAGTGCACGGCCAGGGCGTCCAGCGCCAGCGCGGCGTCGGCCCGGATCACCGCGTCCGGCGGGTAGTTGGCGGCGGCCCGCTCCGGGGCGACGTCGACGAGCACCAGCCGGGGCGGCACCGGCATCGCCCAGTTGCGGGTGGTCATGCCGTCGAACTGGGTGCCGACCGCGAGCATCAGGTCGGCCTGCGGCGATCAGGTCCGCGACGGCCGGCTCGTGCGGGGGCGCGTCGGCCAGCAGGATGTGCCCGTCGCCGAGCAGCCCGCGCGCGGCGTACGTCGTGACGACCGGGCGCCCCGAGCCGCCAGGCCATCGCGTCGACCTGCTCGGCGGCGCCGGAGGCGACCGCGCCGCCGCCGACCCACAGCAGCGGGCGCTCGGACTGCGCGATCAGCCGCGCGGCCGCGTCGATGTCGGCGGCGGCCGGCTCCAGGCGCAGGGGCGCGCGCACCGGCCGGCCGGCGCTCGGCGGGCTGGTCGAGCAGGTCGGAGGGGATCCCGACGTAGACCGGCCCCCGCGGGGCGGCCATCGCCAGCTCGGCGGCGCGGGTGACGGCGGCGACGGCCTCGTCGGGCGTGGCGGCCGACAGCACCGCCTTGGCCAGCGGGGCGAAGAGCGCCGACTGGTCGTCCATCTCGTGCAGCAGGCCGCGGCTGGCCCCGTCCTCGCGGCGCAGCCGCTGCGGGGCCTCCGAGGCGATCAGCACGACCGGCGAGCCGCTGGCCGCGGCCTCGCCGAAGGCGGCCACGGCGTTGGCGGCGCCCGGGCCGCTGGTGGTCAGGGCCACCCCGAGCCCGCCGGTCGCCCGGGCGAGCCCGTCGGCGGCGTACGCCGCAGGCCTGCTCGTGGCGCACGCCGAGGATGCGCGGCCGGCCGGGCGCCTGGGCCTCCCAGTAGGCGAGGTTGTGCACGCCGGGCAGCCCGAAGCAGACCTCGACGCCGGCCGACGCCAGCACGTCGAGGATGCGCGCGGCGGCGGTCGGGCCGGACTCGGCGGCGGCGTTGGTCGGTCACGGCCCTAGTCTCGCGCCATGGCCGCCTTCACCTCCGTCAACCCCGCCGACCTCGACGATGTCGTGGCGCACGTCGACCTCGCGACCGCGCAGGACTTCGCCGCCGCCTGCGCCCGGGCCCGCGCGGCGCAGCGCGCCTGGGCCGCGGTGCCCGCGCCCGCGCGCGGCCGGGTGATCGCCCAGGTCGGCCGGCTGGTCGAGGCCAACAAGGAGGCGCTCGCCGCGCTGGTGACCCGCGAGGTCGGCAAGCCGTACGCCGAGGCGCTGGGCGAGGTGCAGGAGGTCGTCGACACCTGCGACTTCTTCCTCGGCGAGGGCCGGCGGCTCTACGGGCAGACCGTGCCGAGCGAGATGCCGGACAAGCAGCTCTTCACGTTCCGCGCGCCGGTCGGCGTGGCGGCGATCATCACCGCGGCGAACTTCCCGGCGGCGGTGCCGTCCTGGTACCTCGTGCCCGCGCTGCTGTGCGGCAACGCGGTGGTCTGGAAGCCGTCGGAGGTCTCGTCCGCGGTGGCCGACGCGATGACCCGGCTCTTCCACGCCGGCGGGGTGCCCGCCGGCGTGCTGCAGACCGTCGTCGCCGGCGGCGAGGCGGCGTACGCGGGGCTGGAGCAGGCGCTGGAGGCCGGCACGGTCGACAAGGTCGGCTTCACCGGGTCGACGCGGGTGGGCCGGCTGATCGGCGGCCCTGTGCGGCCGGCACCTGCAGTCGCCCTGCCTGGAGCTCGGCGGCAAGAACCCGATGGTGGTCATGCCCGACGCCGACCTCGACCTGGCCGTCGAGGGCGCGCTCTTCTCCGGCTTCGGCACCGCCGGCCAGCGGTGCACGTCGCTCGGCACGGTGTGGGCGCACGCGGACGTCTACGACGCCTTCGCCGACCGGCTGGCCGCCGCGGTCGAGGCCGCGGTCGTCGGCGACCCCCGCGAGGACGTGCTCTACGGGCCGATGATCTCGCCGGCGTACCTCGACCAGCACCTGCGCAACCTCGACCTCGTGCAGCCGCACCACCGCGGTGCGGGGGTCGAGCGCGGTCGGCCAGATCACGTCGTCATCGCCGCGGGCCGGCTTCGTCGGCGACCCCGACCGCGGGGTCTACGCGCACCCGACGCTGGTCGAGGGGGTGCGGCCCGGCGACGCGCTCTACAGCGAGGAGACGTTCGGGCCGCTCGTCGGGATGGGCCGCTTCGGCTCGCTCGACGAGGCCCTCGAGCTGGCCAACGGCCCCGGCTACGGGCTGTCGTCGTCGATCTACACCCGCGACCCGCAGGCGGTGTGGGCGTTCCGCGCCGGGATCGGCGCCGGCATGGTCTCGGTCAACAACTCCACCTCGGGCGCCGAGGCGCACCTGCCGTTCGGCGGCAACGGCAAGAGCGGCAACGGCTCGCGGCAGAGCGGGGTGTGGGTGCTCGACCAGTTCACCCGCTGGCAGGCGGTGAACTGGGACTACTCCGGCCGGCTGCAGAAGGCCCAGATGGACGTCGCCGAGCAGCCCTGGGACCCCGCGTTCCGGCTCTGATCCGAGCCAGACCGGCTGCTGGAACGGTGTTCCATTCGGCGGGATCGGCCCGCTAGAGTTCCGGCATGACCGGAGCCGTGAGCCAGACCAAGACCATCCACGAGTACTTCGCCGAGAACCCCAACGTCGACGTCACCGAGACCCACCAGGCGCTCTTCGGGATGCTCGTCGAGATGCGCGAGAAGATCGAGGCGCGCTTCCCGGGGCTCGCCGTGCAGCCGGCCTGCGCCGACCTGGAGTACTGGACCAGCGAGTCCGGCGACTACGAGGGCTCGATGCAGACCTGGACCGGGCCGGGCGTCGACCACCTGGCCAACTCGTGGATCGGCAACCGCAAGGCCTCGATCCTCGACATGAACCTGCAGGTCTGGCTCGACCAGAGCATCGACGTGCCGCACCTGGTGATGGTCTTCGGCACGATCCCGGAGATCTTCTACTACTCCGACTTCGTGCCGCGCAGCGACCTGATGGTCGACATCGACTACCTGCAGCGCTACTACGCCGAGGAGGACGCCGACTTCCTGGCGATGCGCGGCGACACCCAGTACACCTGGTCGGTCTCGCACGGGGTCTACATGCGCGCCTTCAACTCCCCGGTCGCGCACTCCTACACCGCGCCGCGCACCCAGGAGACCATCGACAACCTGCGCCCGGCCGTCGAGGGCCGGGTCAACCGCTGGCTGTCGTGGGTCGACCGCGCCTCGGCCGGCGACCCGGTGCCCGAGGCCGACCGGCTGGCGCTGATGGACCGCGACCACCGGATCCGCACCTGGGGCTACGCCCTCGACCCGATGAACGCGATCTCCAAGCGGTTCCTCGGCGAGCAGCGCGTCGAGCAGCTGCTCAAGGTGCGCTACGGCCACGAGCAGATCGTCGCCGCGCGGGCCGCCGCGGGCCTGTCGACGCAGTGGCCGCCGCCGGTCTCGACCGACCAGCTGAACTGACCGCCAGGCCCACGACGCCGCAAGCGCCCGCCGGCCACCTCAGGCGGCCGACGGGCGCGGGCGGGCTCACCCGGCTGCGGACCCCTCCTGCCGCGCGTGTGACGCCTCGGCGGTGGTGTGCCCACGTCCGCGCCGGCCCAAACCTGCCTTCTGGTGCCGGGTGCCCTACGGTGCGCGCCATGACGCGGACTGCGGTGGTGACCGGCGCGGCCGGCGGCTTGGGGCAGGCGCTGGTGGCGGGGCTGGCCGCCCGCGGGTACGCGGTGGTCGGCACGGATGTCGCTGGCGCCGACCGGGTGCTCGACGTGCGCGACGCCGACGCGTGCCGGGCGCTGGCCCAGGAGGTCCGGCCGGACGTCTGGGTCAACTGCGCGGGCGTCATCGGCGCCGGCGACGCGGCGACCCAGGACGACGCGGTCATCCGCCAGGTGGTCGAGGTCGACCTGCTCGGGGTCATCCACGGCACCCGCGCCGCCGTCGAGGTGATGCGCTCGCGCCCGGCCGCCGACCCCGGGCGCGTCATCACCGTCGCCTCCCTGGCCTCGTGGTCGCCGGTGCCGGGGGAGGCGGCGTACGCCGCGGCGAAGGCTGGCGTGCTGTCGTGGACGCTGGCCCTGCACGCCGAGCTCAAGGCCCAGGGGGTGCGCGGCGTGCGGCTGTCGGTGGTCTGCCCCGACGGCATGCTCACCGGGATGATCGAGCCGCTGCTCGACGACCCGGCCGCCGCGCTCACCTTCTCCGGGCTGCGGCTGGTGACGCCGGAGCACGTGGCCGAGCGCACCCTGGCCCTGCTCGACCGGCCGCGGCTGGTCCGCTCGGTGCCGCACTGGCGCGGCGCGCAGGTGCGGCTGATCTCGATGGCCCCCGACGCCGTCGTCCGGCTGCACCCGCTGCTCGACCGGATCGGCCGCTTCAACCAGCGGCGGGTGGCCCGCCGGCGGGCCGCCGAGCGCGGCGCAGTCGGCGCGTGAGCCGCCGCGTCCTGGTCACCGGGGTCGGCGGCTTCATCGGCCGCCGGCTGGCCGAGCGGCTGCGCGACCGCGGCGACGTGGTGGTCGGCCTCGACCGGGTGGCGTCGCCCGCGGCCGAGGCGCTGTGCGTGGAGTCGGGCGGTCGCCTGGTGCTCGGGGACGCCTGCGACGTCGAGGACGTGCGCGCCGCCGCGGCCGGCTGCGACCTCGTGGTGCACACCGCGGCGATCGTGGCCGAGGCCGGGGACTGGCGGCAGTTCATCCGGGTCAACGCGCACTCGGTGCGCTCGGTGGCCCAGGCCTGCCGGGCCGAGGGCGTGCCCGAGCTGGTGCACCTGTCGAGCGTGATGGTGCACGGCTTCGACTACCCCGAGGACGTCGACGAGGACGACTGGATCCGCGGCGACGGCAACGCGTACTGCTGGTCGAAGATCGTCAGCGAGCAGCACGCCCTGGCCGCGCACGAGCCGGGCGTGCTCGACGTCTACCTGGTGCGGCCCGGGCGATGTGTACGGGCCGGGCTCGGTGCCGTGGACGATCCGGCCGGTGCAGCACCTGCGCCGCCGCGTCTTCACCCACGTCGACCCCGCGCGGGCCGTGCTCAACCACGTGTACGTCGACAACCTGCTCGACGGGATCGACCTGCTGCTGGAGCGGCGCGCGTCGGGCCGGGCGTACCACGTGACCGACGGCGCGCGGACGCTGCAGCGCGACTTCTTCGCCCACTACCAGCGGATGCTCGGCCAGCGCCTCGTGCCGTCCACGCCGTACCCGGTGGCGCTGGCGGCCTCGCGGCTGGCGCAGTCGCTGCCGCGGTCCGCGCGCGACTTCCTCGACCTGCCGCCGGACGCCGTGCGCGGGATCGGCCGCACCGCCCGCTACAGCGACGCGCGGATCCGCGCGCTGGGTTTCGTGCCGGCCGTCGGCCTGGACGAGGGGATGGCCCGCACCGAGGAGTGGTTGCGGGGCAACGGAATGCTGGGCTGACCGCCTAGCGGCGTCGGCGGCCGCGTCCGGACGGGGCCGCGCCCGCGCCGGCGACGATGACCTGCGGGTCGGGGTCGCGCTCGGCGGCCAGCGGGTCGGCGTAGTCGTCGACCAGGCCGCGCACGGTGGTGATGCCGTAGACCGGCGGCGGCGCGGCGAGGTCCTCGATGGCCAGCTCCAGCGGGTCGTCCGGCGCGTCGGCGGCCATCCGCCGGCGGTGCAGCCCGAGCAGCGGGATCTGCAGCAGCAGGATCGCGACCGCCAGCAGCAGCCACGGGTAGGTCGAGGTGGTGACGGTGGACGAGGTCGGCTGGTCGATGCCGCTGACCGTGGTCTTCACGGTGTAGGTGCCGAAGGCCGGCGCGGGGAGGGTGATCGGGACGTCCACGCTCTGCGAGGCCCCCGGCGAGATCTCGGGGAACTTCGGCCGGGCCACGACGTCGGTGGGGTTCTTGCCGGTGCCCAGCGTCACCGTGACCGGCAGGTTGCCGAGGGGCACGGTCCCGGTGTTGGCGATGGTCAACTCGAGGGTGCGCTCGGCGGCGCCGCCGAGCAGGGCGATGGGCGGGCCGCTGCCGGAGAGCTTCTGGGTGATGGTGACCGTGCGGGTCGCGACCGAGCCCGAGGGCGGCGCGACCTCGGCGCCGATCACCTCGAAGGGGATGTCGACGCGTGATCGGTCGCCTCGGGGGTCGAGACGTGCACCACGCAGGGACAGGGCTTGGGCGGGAGGGACGACCTGGATCTCGGTGAAGAAGCGCCCGTCATCGTTGGTGGTGGTGGTGTTGCCCTGGACGTGGGCGCGCAGTCGCTGGCGCCGTTGAGGAAGTTGTTGCCGCAGAGGACGACGTTGATCAAGCGCCTTGGCCGGCCAGTTCTGCCCTCGGACCTGGACCAGCGTGCCGGGCGGGGCGAACGGCGGCAGGGCGACCGCCTCGGTGCCCGCCCACCGGGTCCTCGGCACGCGCCGGGCCGAGCCGGGGTCACGCGCCAGCACGCTGGCGCACGCCACGAGGGCGAGCGCCAGTGCGCGCAGCGGACGCCGTCGCGACACCCATGGGACCGCTATCCCTTGACCGGGGCGTGGCGGCGGCGAGGGGCGCCAGACGCGACGGCCTCCTCGTCGGGCTGCTCCTGGCGGCGCCTCCACCAGCGCCAGAAGCCGATCGCCGCCAGGACCAGGACGAGCGCGAGCACGAGCAGCCACGGGACGATCCACTTGACGGTGTCCGCAGAGGTCTCGACATCGCCTTCGGCCGTCGCCGTGACCGTGGCCACCGCGCGGTCGAAGAGCGGCGGGTCGTCCCAGACCTCCTGGATCGTCGTGCTCTGCCCGGGCAGGATCTCGGGCAGCGGCTTCTCGACCTTGAACAGGTCCCGGCCGAACAGCCCCTCGACCTGCAGGGTGCTGTCGGCGGTGATCCGCAGGTTGCCCTCGTTGGTGACCTTGTAGGAGATCAGCATCTGCTTGGTGGTGAGGCCCGCGGTGCCGCCGACCGGCTTCATCGTCACGTCGCTGATCTGCAGGGCGGGGTTGAGTGGGCCCTGCACGCGCACGTAGACGCGCGATCCGACCGCCTGCTGGATCAGGATCTGCGATCGCGCCGCCGTCGTCCTGCGGTGTGGCGACGGGGTTGCGCGCCACGATCACCCCCGCGTGGTCGCCTGGGGTCGCCCCTGCGGGACCGTCAGCGTGAAGGGCACGCTCTCCTGCGGTCTTCGGGTGGCAGCACGACCTTGTCCTTGGACAGGGTGATCCAGGCTCCGACGTCGGTGTTCTCCTTCTCCGGATCCAGAGGGGCGAAGCCGCCGCCGGACGCGGTGTTGATCGCGTCGCGCGCGTAGAGCTCCAGGGTCAGGAAGCCGTCGGTCGCGTTGGCGATCGGTCACCGCGTCGTTGACGACCTGGCCCTCCTTCGTCTCGATCGCGAAGAACTCGCGCTTGGTCGGCGAGCCCTCGACGGTGGAGGAGGGGAAGACCGACCAGGAGCCGTTGTCGGCGGCGGAGGCGGGGCTCGCGAGCGGCACGAGCGCGCCGGACAGGGCGATCGCCGAGCGCGCCGACGGCCGCCAGGCCCCGCGTCCAGCGCGAGCCCCAACCGCGCCCAGTGGTCCGACCCGACATGCTGCACCCCTCAACTCGTGGCACGCTGCGCAGAGTGTGGCAGCGATTGCCGGGAACCGTTCCCCAGATTGCGTGGTCTGACGCGCTGAAGCGGTCGGGGAGTTCCGCGCCCGCCCGTTCCGTTCAGTGGACCGTACCTGTGCGGAGTGGAACAGGACAAGGTCTCGAACGGGCGACATCCGTTGACACCCCCCGACCCCGAACCTAGGCTCGGCGCACTTCGTAACACCGTTCCGGTGGGCGATACGCGAGCGTCGGCCAGGCCCTAGAAGGAGCGCCCCGCCATGGTGACATCCCGTCTGCGCCGCCGCCTCGACCGCGGCCGCCGGGCTGACGGCCGCCAGCCTCGCGCTCACCGGTTGCTTCGGCGCGACCGTCGACGGGGTCTTCCCCGGCGCGGCGCGGCTCCGGCGGCGACCTGCCGGTCCCGGGCGTCACCGACAGCACCGTGCGGGTCGGCTTCATCGTCACCGACCTCGGCACCGTCTCGTCCTCCCTCGGCTTCACCACCCCCGACCAGGGCGACGGCGAGGCCCAGGTCAAGGCGCTCGTCGACGCGGTCAACGCCCAAGGCGGCCTCGGCGGCAAGCAGATCGAGCCGGTCGTCGTGGTCTTCGAGGCCGCCGACGACTCCCCGGAGGCCGAAGAGGCGCTCTGCAAGAAGCTCACCCAGGACGAGAAGGTCTTCGCCGTCGTCCTCACCGGGCAGTTCCAGGCCAACGCCCGCCCCTGCTACGCCCAGGCCGGCACCGTCATGCTCGACGCCGCGCTCGTCCCGCAGGACCAGCAGGCGTACGAGGAGCTGTCGCCCTACCTGTGGGCGCCGTCCCTCCCGGTGTACGACGACTTCACCGCCGGCCTGCTGGAGACCCTCACCACGCAGCCGTACCTCGACGACGCCCAGGGCGCCACGGTCGGCATCGTCGCCGTCGAGGACCCCAGCACCCGCCGGCAGGTCGAGAACATCCTCGAGCCCGGGCTCCAGCAGGCCGGCGTCGGCTCGGTCGACTCGTACTGGATCAAGACCGAGACGGTCAACGACATCAACGTCGGCCTCGGCGAGGCCGCCCTCGGCCTGAAGACCAAGGGCACCGAGCACGTGATCTTCATGGGCGGGGCCCGGATGGCGCCCTTCTTCATGCTCAGCGCCGCCGCCAACGAGCTGATCTCGCAGTACGCCATCTCCACCTGGGACAGCCCGACCTTCATGACCGGCAACCCCGCCACCGTGCCGCAGGAGGGCCTGCCCGGCTCGGTCGGCGTCGGCGTGGCCCCCGGCTGGGACGTCGAGACCGACCAGCTGGCCTTCCCGCAGCCGCGCGAGCAGCAGTGCGTCGACATCCTCAGCGGCGCGGGCATCACCTTCGCGAGCCGGGGCGAGGCGCGCACCGCGCTGCTCTACTGCGACGCCGTCTTCTTCCTCAAGGCCGGCCTCGACAAGGCGACCACCACCAGCGCCGCGGCCTTCAAGGAGGCGCGTCGGCCACCCTCGGCGAGGAGTTCCAGGCGGCCACCGTCCTTCGGCACCTTCTTCGAGGCCGACCACTACGCCGGCACGTCCGCGTTCCGCGCGCTCGCCTACGACGTGGCCTGCAAGTGCTACACGTACGCCACGGAAGTCACCCCGCTGCCGGACGCCGCGACGTGACCAGACCGCTCGACGCGCACGTCGCGTACGCCGCCCGCGTCGCGATGGGTGTGACGGGCGAGCAGCAGGTCCCCTCGTACGGCCGGGCCGCCGGCGACCGCGGGCGCGGGCGGGTCACCGCGATCGCGCGGGTCTCCTTCGCCGAGCAGGCCGGCGTCGTCGCGGCGATCCTGCTCGTGGGCGCCGTCGCCGCCGACCTGCCGGCCAAGACCGGCGAGGTGGCGGTCGTGCTGATCGCCGGCGCGCTGGCGATCGGCCTCGGCTCGCTGCTGGCGGTGCGCGCGTCGCGCGGGGGCACCCGGCTCAAGGTGCTCGTCGGCGTCGTGGTCAACGCCGCCATCCTGGCCGCGGTCGCCGCCCAGGTCTCCTCCCTCACGCTGCTCGCCGTGCTCGTCGTCGGCCGCGGCATCCTGCTGGGGTACGGCCAGACCCTGCAGCGCGCGCTGCTCGTCGACGTGGTGCCGCCGGAGGCGCGGGTGCGCGCGCTCGCCCGCTAGCGCGGCGCCGCCGTCTTCGGGGCGGCCGTCGCGGCGGGCCTCGCGGCCGGCGTGCTCAGCGGGCCCGGAGTGGCCGTGGCGCGCGGTGCTCACCGGCATCGCGGTGGCCACGGCGCTGCTCGGCCTCGCGCTCGCCTTCGTCGACGACCCCGGGGTCGGCGGCTTCGAGCTGCTCGCGGCTGCGCAAGGTCGCCGGCGAGGCCGCGCCGCCCGCGCAGATCGACTCGGTGGGCGCCTCGCTCGGCCGGGCCGCGCGCACGGCCGGGGCGCGGGTCTCCGGCACCGGGTTCGCCGGCGTCGGCTTCGCCGGGCTCGGCTCGGTCGCGGCGACCGTGGTCGCGCTGCAGGACAAGGACCTCACGATCGGCTCGGCGCTGCTCGGCCTGACCGCGGCCTGGGCGGCGGCGGCGCTCGTCGTGGTGCTGGCCGCCGACGGCCTCGAGGCGCGCCGCCGCGCCGACCCCGCCCGGCTGGCCACGGCCGTGCCCGTGCTGCTCGGCATCGCCGCGATCGGGATCGCGCTGGCCGCGTCGCTCCCCAGCGCCGCAGGGGCGCTGGCGGCCGCCGGGGTCGTCGCGGCCGCGACCGGGCTGGCCGCCGCGTGCCTGGACGTCACCGCGATGTCGTCGGCCGAGCCCGCCGACCGGGCGGCCGTGGCGGCGCTGGCGACCTGCTCGGTGCTCGGCGGCGCCGTGCTGGCGGTGCTCTGGGTCAACTTCGCCGCCAACCGCTTCGACGGCTTCGTCGCGTTCGCCACGCTGTCGCTGGCGGTGGCCGCGTGCGCCGCGGCCAGCACCCGCCTGCCCAAGGCCGCCACGACGTCGTTCCAGGAGCGGCTGGACGGGCTGGCCTTCCGGCTGGAGGTGCTGCACGGCGACGACGAGGCGTCAGCGGCCGCGCCGAGCGAGTCGGCGATCCCCGCCTGGCTGCTCGCCCCGCCGCCGCTGGCCGCCCCCCCGCCGACCTGGCCGCCGACCGTGGGCTGGCACGCCGCGCCGATGCCGCCGCCGGCCGCGCCGTGGACCCCGGCGCCCCCGATGCCGGCGCCGTCGGCCGCCCTCGACCCGCTCAACGCGCCGTTCGAGGAGGTCGTCGCCGCCGCCCAGGCCGAGCACCTCGCCGAGCTCGCCGGCACCCCGACCGTCTTCGACCCCGCGCCCACCGCCGAGCCCGCGTCGCCGCCCGCCGCGTCCCCGCGGCCGTGGAGCCGCCGGCCTGGATCCCGCCGGCGGACTTCGACCCGCTCACCGCCCCGATCGAGCAGGTGCTCGGCACCGCGTCGCTGGGCGCCGCCACGATCCTGCCCGGCGCGCCGCTGCCCCCGGCCGCGCCGCTGTCCGCAGAACGGCCACGGGCCGGCCGCGCCCCTCAACGGCCATGCTCGAGGCGCTTGAGCCGACGATCCCGCGGCACGCGGTCGGCGCCAGCGCGGCCGTCATCGCCGCATCCCTGCCGGTCTCCGGCGGCGACGAGCCCGCCGCCCTGCCGCACCACCACGCGGCGCCGCTGCCCGTGCCGCACCGCCCCGTCCGGCGACCGGCCCCGGCTGCTCGAGGCCCGCGGCGTCGACTACTCGTACGGCTCGGTGCAGGTGCTCTTCGACGTCGACGATGAACGTCGGCGAGGGCGAGCTGGTCGCGCTGCTCGGCCCCAACGGCGTCGGCAAGACCACCCTGCTGCGCGTGCTGTCCGGGCCTCGCCAAGCCCAACGAGGGCCGCGTCGTCCTCGGCGGCGACGACGTCACCAAGCTCGGCGCCCCCAAGCGGGTCGCGCTCGGCCTGTCCGAGATCGTCGGCGGCCAGGCCACCTTCGGCTCGATGACCGTCGCCGAGAACCTGCGGATGTACGGCTTCTCGATCGCCCGCGACAAGGCCGCGGTCGCGCGACGGCATCGACAAGGCGTACGACGCGTTCCCGCGCCTGGCCGAGCGCCGCAACCAGCTGGCGTCCACCCTGTCCGGCGGCGAGCAGCAGATGCTCGGGCTGTCCAAGGCGCTGCTGCTCAAGCCGAAGATCCTGATGGTCGACGAGTTCTCCCTCGGCCTCGCGCCGGTCATCGTCGGCGAGCTGATGGGCATGGTGCGCCAGCTCAACGCCGAGGGCACCGCGGTGCTGCTCGTCGAGCAGTCGGTCAACGTCGCGCTGTCGCTCGTGCACCGCGCGTACTTCATGGAGAAGGGCCGGATCATCTTCGAGGGCCTCGCCGCCGACCTGCGCGGCCGCCCCGACCTGGTCGCCGAGATCACCCTGGGCGGCCACGCCGGCGCCCTGGCGAAGGTCGCGTCGTGAGCGCCGCCGTGCAGGCCGCCCTGCAGGCCGTGGCCACCGCCGACGTCGGCGGCTTCGACCTGTCGCCGGGCCGGCTGCTCGTCGGGGCGTTCACCGGCCTCACGTACGGCCTGCTCGCCGTCGGCCTCGTCCTGGTCTACCGCGCGAGCAAGTTCATCAACTTCGCCCACGGCGCGATCGGCGTCTTCGGCGCCTCGGTCGTCGGCGTGCTCGTGACCCAGCTCGGCGTGCCGTACTGGGTGGCCTTCCCGATCGGCCTGGCCGCCGCCGCCGCGGTGTCGGCGCTCACCGAGGCCGGCATCATCCGCCGGCTCAAGGGCGCGCCCACCGTCCTCGGCATGGTCGCGACGCTCGGCCTCGGCACGTTCCTGCTCGTCTTCGCCCTGGTGCATCAACAGCAAGGCCTCCAGCGGCAACCTCTACCCCGAGCCGCCGGGGCTGCCGTCCTTCGAGGTCTCCGGCGCCGTCGTCGGCCCGCCGTACATCGCGATGATCGTCCTCACGCCGATCCTGCTGGTCGGCCTGACGCTGTTCCTCAAGCGCAGCCGGTACGGCCTGGCGATCCGCGCGGCGGCCGACAACCCCGACGCCGCCTCGCTGGCCGGGGTCTCCGCCAAGCGGATGGTCACGCTGTCGTGGGCGCTGGCCGGCGCGATCGCGGCCTTCTCGGCGACGCTCGTCTTCCCCACCCGCGGCGTGCAGGACTTCGACTCCCTCGGCCCGTCGCTGCTGCTGCTCGGCCTCGCCGGCGCCGTGATCGGCCGGCTCACCAGCCTGCCGATCGCGTTCTTCGCCTCGATGATCATCGGCATCGTCGAGAACGTCGTGCGCTCCCGCTCGGCGTCCGACGGCACCGCCGAGCTCGTCGTCGGCGTCATCATCATCGTGGCGCTGCTGCGCCAGAAGGAGCTGTCGCGCCGCCAGCAGCCGGGCGGCGAGTGGAGCAAGGTCAAGGGCGTCGCCATGCCCAGCGCGTACGAGCGGGTCTGGCTGATCCGCAACCTGGGCCGGTTCGCGATGCTGGCCGTGGTCGGCTACCTCGCCTACCTCGCCTTCGCGGTCTCCAACGGCGTCGCGGCGGTGCTCACCACCCTGGTCGGCACGACGCTGGTCGGCCTGTCGGTCTTCGTGGTGACCGGGCTCGCCGGCCAGCTGTCGCTGGGGCAGTTCGCGTTCGCCGGCATCGGCGCGGCCGTCTCGGTGCAGGTGGTCAACGCCACCGGCCACTTCGACCTCGGGCTGTGGGCCGCGGCCATCGTCGGCGCGGTCGCGGCCGCGCTGGTCGGCGTGCCCGCCCTGCGGCTGCGCGGCCTGGCCCTCGCGGTGAGCACGCTGGCGTTCGCGCTCATCACCGGCTCGTGGCTGCTGCGGCAGGAGTGGATGCTGGGCACCGGCGTCACCCCGGCCAAGCCGATCATCGGCTCGCTGGTCTTCTCCACGGCCAAGGGGTACTTCCTGTTCAGCGTCGGCGTGCTCGCGCTCGGCTTCTGGCTCACGTCCAACCTGCGCCGCGGGGCGTTCGGCCGGCTGGCCACGGCGCTGCGCGACAACGAGGACGCCGCGCGGGCGTTCGCCGTCCCGTCCCGGCTGCGCAAGCTGCAGGTGTACGCGGCCGCGGGGGCGCTGGCCGGCCTCGGCGGCGCGGTGATCGGCCACGGGCAGTCGACGCTGACGTCCAACCAGTTCCTCGCCCAGGCGTCCATCGACGTCGTGGCGCAGAGCGTCGTCGGCGGCCTGTCCATGGTGATCGGCCCGTTCCTCGGCGCGATCTACCTGCAGACGATCCCCGGCCTGCTGCGGCTCAACAGCCTCGGCGACCCGACGATCATCGTCGCGGTGGCGACCATCGGCTGGCTGGTGCTGATCGTGGTGCAGCCGGCCGGTTTCGCGGGCGTCGTCGCGTGGTTCCGCAACCGGATCGCCGACCTGATCGCGCGCATGCGCGGGATCAACCCGGCCGAGGCGCGGCGGGCCGACGAGGCGGGCGTGGCCGAGGACGCGATGAGCTCGATCGACCTGACCTCGCTGGCCGCCGCGACGGCGGGCGCCGCCGCGCCGGGCGCGCCGCTGGGCCCGCCGGCCGAGCAGATCCCGGCGGCCCACACCCCGGCGGCGGGGCTCGAGCTCATCGAGCACGGCCGGCTCGAGCCGGCGCTGGTCCCCGCCTCGTCCGAGGTGCTGCTGTCCGCGCGCGGCATCGCCCGCTCGTTCGGCGGCGTCAAGGCCGTCCGCGGGGTCGACCTCGACGTCTACACCGGCGAGATCCTCGGCATCATCGGCCCGAACGGCGCCGGCAAGACCACGTTCTTCGAGATCGTGGCCGGCTTCACCAAGGCCGACGAGGGGTCGGTCGCCTTCCTCGGCCGCGACATCACCTCGCTCACCCCGGAGAAGCGGGCCCACCTCGGCCTGGTGCGCTCGTTCCAGAGCAGCGCGCTGTTCCCGACGATGACGGTGCGCGAGACCGTCATGGTGGCCTGCGAGCGCGAGCAGCCCTCGCGGATCGGCGCCTCGCATCGTCGGCTGGCCCCGGGCCGAGCGGGCCAAGCGCGCCCGCGCCGACGACCTGCTGGACGTGATGGGGCTCGGGGCGATCAGCCGCCGGGCCGTCGGCGAGCTGTCGACCGGCACCCGCCGGATGGTCGAGCTCACCTGCATGCTGGCGCTGGAGCCGAAGCTGCTGCTGCTCGACGAGCCGGCCGGCGGCCTCGCGCAGTCCGAGGGCGACAAGCTCGTCGAGCTGGTGACGGCGATCCGCCGCGACCTCAACGCCACCGTCGTGGTGGTCGAGCACGACCTGCCGCTGCTGTTCCGGATGGCCGAGCGGATGGTCGCCATGGAGCTCGGCCAGGTGATCGCCGTCGGCACGCCGCAGGAGGTGCGCAACCACCCCGAGGTCGTGCGCTCGTACCTCGGCGGCGAGGTCGCCGCCGTCGAGCGCTCCGGGGCCTTCCCCGTCGCCGCCGAAGCCGCCGTCCTCGGCTGACCCCCCCCAAACCCAACGGTTGAGGCGCTGTCGTCACGTTCGAACGTGTGAGTGCGCCCGTTTACGTGGGGGCTGGCCTGTGGACAGCCGGCGACCTGCGGGCGACGCTCCCAGCCGCCTTCGCCACTCACGCGACCGTCACGTGCAGCTCGCCGCCCGCCGGCGCGTACGTGTGCGTGACGGTGCCGCAATCGGGCGCGCGGAAGGTCACGGTCACGCCCCGAGCGGGGTCCGCCTGATCGAGGTGCCACACCCATGCGCCGCCCGTGCTTCCGTAGGCGCCGGGCGTGAGGTCCTTGCGGATGGAGGTACGGCTCGCCGCCACGCCCGCGGCGGACCCCGGCTGGACGCCCATCTGCTGGCCCACGGCGGCGTTGCCGAGGGTCAGCTCCCAGCCGTACGTCGACCCGCGCGCGTCGGCGATCGACAGCGTCTCCGCGGTCACGTCGATGTGCACGGGGCCGGGCAGCACCGCGAAGGTGATCTGCTGCCGGGTCACGGTGGCGGAGGGCGGCTCGGCCGGAGGAGCGGCTGGCTGCTCGCCCGTCGTCGGCGGAGCGGCCACCTCGCTCGCCGCCGGCGCGCTCACGCCGTGGAGCCACTGCCCGAGCCGGGTGCCGACGCGGAGCCGCCCGGCGCCGGGGCCACCGTCTCGCCCCCGCGGGCGGCGGCTCGGCGCCGCCCGAGGCCGGCGGCACGGCGTCGCGCAGCCCCGGGAGGGCGCCCCACTCACCGAGGTGGCCGCCGCTCAGCGCCGCCGCCATCAGCGCCATGGTGGCCAGGGGGACGAGCCCACCGGTACGGGTGAGGCGCCGCCCGCTCGAAAGGGGAGCGGAGCCGGTGCGACCGGGTTCATCCAGAACGTGATGGTTGGCGCGGGCATTGTTCCCACCCCCGTGGGGAGGCCCACTCGTCGGGCGAGGCCGCCCTGACGCCTTCAGCGTTTCGTCTTCTTGATCATCTCAGCCAGGGGCGAAGGTCCCATCGACAACCCAAGGGCCGCAACGGGTTTGGCGGACTGCGTTGTCCACAGCACGGGTCACACGAAAGCGGCGGGGGTCACACGTTCGAACGTGTGACCCCCGCCTCAATCGTTGGGTTAGAACTCTTCGAGGAGGCGGCCGAAGCCGTAGAGGGTGTCGTTGATGCCGTTGTCGCGCAGGGCCATCCACCAGGTGGCGGCGTTGATGGCGATGACGGGCTTGTGCAGCCAGCGCTCGGCCTCGGCGGCCAGGCCGACCATCGACAGGTTGGTGCCGACCTGGACGAGGGCGTCGGGCTTCTCCTCGTTCAGCTCGAGCAGGGCGCCGCGCAGCTCGTCCTGCGTGGTGTGCGCGATCGACACCGCGGTGGGCCGCTTGAGGCCGATCAGCTTGACCACGTCGAAGCCGAGCTCGGTGAAGAACTTGATGACCTGCGCGTCGCCGTTGGGCTGGTACGGCGTGACGACGCCGATCGTGCGGACGCCGAAGTTGTGCAGCGCCCGCTCGCACGCCTCGGCGCCGGTCGCGACGTCGAGGCCGCCGGAGCGCTCCTTGACCCGCAGCTTGAACGCGTCGTTGCCGGCCTTGCCGTCCCAGAACGTCTCGGCCGACATGCCCATCACCATGTAGTCGACCTCGGCGGTGCACACCTGGTCGATGGCGCGGTCGATGTTCTCGTCGAGCTGGACGCGCAGCTTCTCCAGCTGCGCCTCGCTCGACAGGTCGGGGTCGGTGATGTGGATGCGCGAGAACAGCGCGGTCACGCCCGGCACGCCCATCCGGTTGAAGTCGGGCTCGACGATCGAGTTGGTGCTGGGCGCCAGCACGCCGAACTTCTTGCGCCACGCGAGTTGGTCGGTCATGCCTGGGTTCCCTCCCTAGGCGCGGCGGGCGCGTCGCCCGCCGGCACGGCATCGCGCGCGGACAGCGCGCTCAGGACCCGCCACGCGCCGAGGGCGAAGGCCCCCTGCGCGACGGTGTTGATGGACTCCTCGAGCCACTGCACGGCGAGGGTCGGCTCGAGCCGCTGCAACGGCACCAGGGTGAGCGATCCGAAGACCTGCGCCGCGAACAGCCAGATCGCCGGGCGCTCGTGCCCCTTCTGGGCGAGCCGAATCGCGTACGCGGTGACGGCCAGGCTCAGCAGGACCGTCGTGAAGAACAGCGGCCGCACGGTGCGCTGGGCCAGCGCGCCGATCACCGCCAGCGCCCACACCGCGGCGAACGGCCACCAGGCCATCGCGCGCTCGCGCACCCCCGACAGCAGCGACCACGCCAGCAGCGAGAAGCCGGTGGCCAGCAGCGGGAACAGCGCCTGCTCGAGCCGCTCGAAGTCGCCCGCCCCGAGGCGACGAGGAGCTTCCAGGTCGCCTTGCACGCCCCGCCGGCGACGACGAACGCGGTGCCGAGCAGCGCGTACGGGCGGACCGCCGGGCGTGCGCCGCCACGCGGCGCGCGACAGCCACAGCGCGCCCAGCCCGGACAGCAGGACCGGGAGGTAGTCGAACAGCGCGAGCGGGACGGTGTAGCCGTACGGGTTGTCCATGGCGCGCTCCGCTAGGAGGCCCGGTGCTTGCCGGCCGCGGTGTCGCCGCCGGCAGCCGGCAGCGCGACGTCGGCGAACAGGTCGCGCTTCTGCTGCAGCACGAACCGCTTGAAGAAGCGGCCGCTGGCCTTGGGCGTGGTCAGCCACGCGACCCGGTCGCCCGACTTGTGCTCGGCGAGGATGCCGTCGGCGAGGTACGGGGTGACCGTCTCGACCTGGTCGCCGAGGATGTTGAAGAACTTCTTGGCCTTCTCGAACTTCTCCGGCTGGCCCTCGTAGTCGTCGACCAGCAGGTCGGTGACGACGATGCCGGGCGACAGGTGGGCGACGCCGACCGGCATGCCCTCGAGGTCCTTGGTGACGCAGTCGGTGAAGTACGTGACGGCGCGCTTGGTCGAGCCGTACGGCGCCAGCCCGTCGGACTTCTGGCCGCCGGAGCCGAAGCCCTCCATGTTCCAGACCATGCCGCGGCCGCCCTGGGCGAGCATGCCCGCGCACGGCGACCGACGTGCCGTAGCATCACGCCCGACCAGGTTGGTGTCGACGATCGCCTGCAGGTCTTCGGGCGACTGCTCCCACACCGGCTTGCGCACCAGCGAGATGCCGGCGTTGTTGACCCAGATGTCGACGCGGCCGAAGGCCTCGACGGCGCGGTCCCAGAGCGGCCTGGTGGTCCTCGGCGCGTCGACGACGTCGGCGGGCACGCCGACGGCGCGGTCGCCGGCGCCGAGCGCGGCCAGCGCCTTGTCGACCGACTCCTGCGAGCGGCCCGAGACGACGACCCGGGCGCCGCGCTGAGCAGCTCGCGGGCCAGGCCGCAGTCCGATCCCTCGGGTGGACGCCGGTGACGACGACGACGCGGCCGGCCGCGTTGGACGCCGCCATCAGGCGTCAGCCGTCCACTCGAGCAGGCCGTGCATGATGTAGGTGAGCACGCTGCCCTCGTACGCCATCCAGGTCACGGCCATCTGCAGCGACTCGTCGAGCAGGAACTCGCGGCCCTTGATCTTCCAGACGTCCGGGCCGGTGAAGTGCTGCGAGACGTAGAGCGCGCGGCCGTACGCGCGGGCGTTGCCGAACTGGTCCGGCCCGTCGTACGTCCAGTTGTTGGCGTGGCGGGTGCGCTCGACGGTGTAGCGGCGGTTGACCACGCCCTCCCAGGTGGTGGTCTGCCGGTAGCGCACCAGCGACAGCGGCTCGTGCTCGACGGTCACCAGGGTGTTGCCGATGAGCTTCTGGTCGGGCCCGTAGACCTCGAAGACGCCGGTCCAGCGCCCGGTCTGCTTGGTGGGCAGCACGTGCGGCGCCGAGCCGCGCTTCTCCTCGGCGTCGATCCACGCGTCGATGCGGGCCTTGGTCTCGGGGTTGGTGTCGTAGTCCTGGGCGACCTTGTAGACGCCGTTGAAGACCGCGCACGTGGTCCAGCCGTCGTGCAGCACCGAGGAGTACACCTGGGTCTCGCCGTCGGCGAGGATGTGGTTCCAGGTGACGCAGGTCGGCCTCCCACCCGGTCGAGTAGTAGTGGCTGTCGACGAAGGTGCCGTACGGCTGGCCGGTGCCGTAGAAGTCCGGGCCCATGTAGACCCGGTTGATGTCGCTGTCGATCACCGAGAAGTCGAACTGCGCGCCGAGCTCGAAGCGGTTGCGGATCGCCCCGCGCACGTCGGACAGGTCGGTCTTCATCCAGTAGCGGGTCTTGCCGTCCTCGAAGACGCTGGCCCGGCTGACCCGCTCGTAGCCGACGTGGTTGCCGTCGGGGTCGAAGACGCTCGGCCGGCCGTACCACTCGCCGGTGATCTTCTTCTGCCACTCGCTGGGCTGCTGCTCGCCCACTTAGGACTCCTTCTGCACGAGCTCGTTGGCGAGCAGGTTGAGGCGGATCAGCTCGCCGTCCTCGCGGCCGATCAGCGGGGTGATCTGGTCCCAGACGGCGTCGACCTCGCGGCTGAAGATGTTGCCGCGGTTGAGCACGTCGCGCTCGGCGAGGCTGGCCCCCTCGAGGCTGTCCAGGGTGGCCTGCGAGACGCCGCCCTCGGCGAGGGAGAACCAGTGGTCGAGGTAGGTGTTCACCGGCGCGTCGAGCTTGCGGTAGGTGGCCTCCTCGGAGCGGGAGACCAGCATCCACGGCGACATCATCGCCCGCTGGCGCGGGCCGATGGCCGGCTCGGTGAGGCCCTCGAGGGCGCGCGTCTCGTCGTACATCTCCTGCAGCGGCATGAACACCTCGTCGATGTAGGCGAGGTTGGCGCCGAGGTCGGCCCGCGGGGTGAGGTCGAGGTGGAACGCGTAGTAGCCGTGGCCGTAGACGGAGTCCAGCGTGAAGTGCGGGACGGCGCTGTCGGGCGCGGTGAACGCGTAGACCATGTGGCTGTCGAGGCCGATGACGTCGTTCCAGATGCCGGCGTAGACGACCTTCTCGACCGGGCCGTCGCCGAGCCAGATCCGCACCTCGCCGGTGGGCGTGGGCTCCGGGCCCAGCTTCGAGGTGAGGACGGCGAACGGGCCGCCGTCCTCACCCGAGACCTCCTTGACGCCGGAGCGGTCGACGATCCGCTGGATCGTGCGCAGGCAGAGCGCGTGGGCGAGCCGCTCGCTCACGCGCCGGCGCCGTTCGAGGGCGCCGAGCCGTTGCCGTTGCCCGCGTGCGGGTTGGGCAGCTCGACGTCGTCGGCGGACTTCTCCATGTGCTCCGGCGGCGCGGCGTCGATCGACCCCTCGCCGAGGCTGAGCGCGCGGCCCTCGACCTTCTCGAAGGCCGCGTCGCCGCCGATGGTCCGCTTGCTGCGGATCTTCGCCGACTCGACCTCCTTGTGGACCCACGCGTTGGCCAGCTCGGGGTTGTTCTTGCGGGCCGGCGAGGGGATGACCACGGCGAGGTCGCGCGGGCCGTCGCCGACGATCTGGTGGGTGTCGATGCCCCAGCCGGCCTCGATCAGCTGGTTGCGGCGGCGGCGGTAGGCGACCTGCAGCGCGTCGGAGCGCACGTGCATCTCGTCGGTCAGGTCGAACGGCAGCAGCTCGGGGCGCTGCAGCGAGATGACGGCGTCGTCCTGCTCGAAGATGTACTGGATGCGCTTGATGGCGTCCTTGTCGGCCCACTTGCCCTTGATGAAGTCGCGCAGGCCGATGAACAGCGAGCGGGTGCGGTGCTCGTCGATCGGCACGTTGGCGTCGATCAGGATGAGGTTCCCGAACGGCAGGTGCACGTGCAGGATGTTCATGTTCGGCAGGAAGAAGCCGGCGCGCGTGTTGACCATGACCGGCTCGCCGCTCGGGCCCGTCGGACTTGCGGAAGCAGCTTGCCCCAGGCGCCCTTGGGGTTGCCGGGCGGCGGGTAGAGCGGGATGTCGGCCAGGCCGGACCACTCGGTGAGCACGACGTCGAAGTCGGCCACCTCGGGCTTGTCGGGGTTGCCGAAGCGGTTGCCGTGGACGTACGGCGCGTGCGAGGGGTCCATGGCGTTCTCCATGGCCCGCTCGTAGTTGACGTTCCAGTTGTACTCGCCGTAGACGCGCGCCATGGTCTCGTCTTCGAGCTCGGGGATGTCCGGCATCGGCGGGCGCTCCTCCTCGGGCAGGTCGCCGAGGAAGACGAAGACCAGGCCGTACTTCTCCTTGACCGGGTACGAGTCGACGCGGGCCTTCTTCGGGATGCCGCGCTGCGGGCTGGGCGGGGATGCGCGAGCAGGCGCCGTCGCCCTCGAACTCCCAGCCGTGGTACGGGCAGACGATGCAGTCGCTCGTCGGGGGTGAGCCAGCCGCCGGCGAGCGAGCCGCCGCGGTGCACGCACAGGTCGGACAGGCAGGAGACCTCGCCCTTGCGGTCGCGCCACAGCACGAAGTGCTGGCCGAGGCACTGCATCTTCAGCGGCTTGTTGGTGACCGCGTGGCTGAACTCCACGGCGTACCAGAGGTTCTTGAGCATGGGGGGTGTCTCCTCGTGAGGTCAGACGGTGCGGCGTCGGACGGTGGCGATCTCGGTGCGGCGGGGCGGTGGGCAGATCAGCGAGTCGCTCAGCCGCGTGGGCCGCCTCGTCGCCAGGGAGCAGGTGCGCGGACGAGGAAGTCGATGACGACGGCCGCCAGGGCCTCGCGGGTGGCGGCCGGGTCGGTGGTGGGCTCGCCGTCGAGGAACCCGCGCGCCGACGTGGTGTCGTGCGGGTGGCCGATGGCGAAGTGGTTGGCGCCCTTGAAGGTGCAGCAGCCAGGCGTCGGGGCACGCGGCCGTGGCCTCGTCGTAGGTGCGCTCGACGGGGTCGACGCGGGCGCCGGACTCCTGGCCGTAGCGCACCGCGCGAGGCGGCCATGATGCCGTCCTCGGTGCCGTGCATGAGCAGCAGCGGGACGTCGACCGGGGAGGCCAGGATCGCGCCGGCGTCGTAGCCGAGCACCTGGGCGGGCTGGGTGTGCGCGCCGTAGACGACGGCCGCGCGCAGCCCGGGGTACCACCGGGTCGCGGCCGACTGCAGGACCACGGTGCCGCCGGCCGAGTGGCCGATGAGCGCGATCCGGTCGAGGTCGAGGGCGCCCGGCCGAGCGCGCCCTCGGCGGCCAGCGCGGCCACCCCGTCGAGGACGGCCTGGATGGCCGGGGCGGTGGGCCGGCGTGCCGTACGCGTCAGGGGCGACGGCGGCCAGGTCGAGGCCCGGGGCTCACGCCGACGAGGCCGGGCGTGAGCGCGCCGACCAGGTCGTACGTGACGGCGGCGATGCCCGCCTCGGCGAGCCGGATCGCGAGCCAGCGGTAGGCGTCCTGCCCGACGTTGACGCCGGGCAGGATCACCGCCACCGGGAAGGGCGCGGCCGCGGGGTCGGGGCGCATGACGCCCGTCATCCGCTCGTCGTGGGTGTCCTCGCGCAGCGCCGGGTAGAAGACCCGCAGGTGCGCGGTGTCGTACGGCGGCGTCCGCGCCGGGCACGCGCGCGGCGCCCCAGAGCGAACGCACCATGCGGGTCATCGGCGTGTGGTCTCCGCGGCCTAGACGCCGGCGCGGGGGAGCGTGCGGTCGGCCCCCCACAGCGCGCTGACGAGGGAGTCGCAGATGTCCTGGCCGAACAGCCGGACCGCCACGGAGTTGGCCGGGTCGAGCACGGCGATCGTGCGGCGGGCGTCCTCGGTGTAGGCCGACAGGCGCGGCGCGGCTCCTCGACGGGGGTCGGCTCGGCGCCGTCCCACCAGCCGATCCAGCGCTCGAGGTGCTCGCGGCCGTAGCCCTGGATGATGTCGACGGTCTTCTGCTCCATCGGCCCGGAGTAGCAGAACGCGGTGGGCGAGGTGACCGCGCGGATGTACGAGGTCGGCGAGGTGAACCAGTCGAGCTGGGGGTTGTCGCGGCGGATCTCCAGCCAGCGCTCGTTGAGCGAGCCGTAGTAGCGGTCGTGGTAGTCGGGGTTGGTCGTCAGGTCGCGGCGCGGCACCGAGTCGACGAAGCCCCACGGGCGGATGCCGAAGTTGGCGAACGCCAGGCCGAAGGTCGGCAGGTCGACGTGGGCGCCGGGGGAGATGGTGAGGTGCAGGTTGGCGAACCCGTTCTTCGGGTCGGCCATCCAGCTGTAGACCATCCAGTCGATGTCCGGGCCGGCGAAGCACTGCACCTGGCCGTGGATGCCGGAGCCCAGCTCGCCGGCGACCTCGAGGCCGTTGGTGGAGGGGTCCTGCTCGAGCTCGAAGCGGTCGGCCACCAGCTGCATGAGGCTGGCGAGCTCGTCGCGCCACTGCTCGTAGATCCAGGTGACGTCGACCGGGCCGCTCTCGGCGACGAGCTGCTCGACGGTGCTGAGGGTCTCGCCCACGGTCCCTGCCTTTCGCCCGCGTTCCATCGGCTGGAACGCTGTTACGAATGCCCACTCTACGATGGGGTGTGGGTGGAGTCAACGGGTCGAACCCGCCCGACCGTAGGGACCATAGTCCCGATTCTTCCCACCCTCTAAGCAGGATGTGCGAGAAACCACGGAATCCTTCTCAGGTGGTGAGATGGGCGTCGAGCAGGTTCCAGGGCCGGCCGTCGACCAGGTCGGTGCCCTTGGAGACCATCCGGTTGACCGCCTGGGCCGGGCTGAGGTCGACGAGCGTCACCCGATCGGCGGCGTCGGCGAGCACCGGCTCGGGCCGCGAGATCACGCCGTCGAAGGGCCTCGTGCGGCTCGGCGACCACAGCGTGAACTCCCCGCTCAGCGGCACCGCGATGCTGGCCCCGGCCGGCGTCGGGCGGCTGGCCGCGGCCAGGTTGACCCGGTTCTCGGCCGCCCGCTCGAGCAGGCCGGTCTCCAGCTCCCAGGGCTCCTGGGCGTGGAACGGCAGGGCGACGACGTCGGCGTCGGCGAGGGCCGCGAGCCGGAACGTCTCGGGGTAGACCGCGTCGTCGCCGACGACGAGCGCGAGCCGCCCCCAGGGCAGCACCTGGACGGCCAGGTCGTCGGCGAGGTCGGTGGCCCAGGGGTGGCGGGCCGTGGCGTGCAGCTGGCCCTGGGTGGCCACCACGCCCGTCGGCGCCGACGAGCACGGCCGCGTGCGCGGCGCCTCGCGGCAGCGAGGTGACGGCGTGGGCGCCCGATCCGGCCAGCGCCGCGGCCAGCGCGGCGATCGCCGCGTCGGCCGCGGGCGGCGGCCTCGGCGGCGGGAACGTCGACCGAGGCGCCCTCGAAGCAGAACAGCTCGGGCAGCACGATCAGCTCGGCGCCCTGCGCCACGGCGTCGGCGACCAGCGCGGCGGCCTCGGCGATCGCGGCCTCGCCGTCGGCGGCAGGCTGGACCAGGGCGGCGCGCAGCCGCTCGGCGCCGGCCGGCTCGACCCGCCCGCGGGGGGCCTCGGCGAGCGGGGCGTACAGCGAGGGGCGGCGCGCGGCGTACACGTCGGTGCCGTCCGGGCGGCGCTTGTCGTCGGCGAGCGCGACGTCGATGTCGGCGACGACGACGGCCTCGCCGGTGGGCGGCGCCATGGCCACCACGGTGCCGTCGGGGGCCACGACCTGGCTGTCGCCGGCGCCGTGCAGCATCTCGACCGGGACGCCGACGGCCTGCGAGACGGCCTCGATGCGGTCCGGCGGGATGAGCGGGCCGACCTTGTTGGCCGCCACGATCCAGACCCGGTTCTCCGGCGCCCGCACCGGGATGTGCAGGTTGCCCTCGTCGCGGGCGAAGGAGTTCAGCGAGTTGAGCAGCACCTGCGCCCCGCGCAGCGCCAGGCCGCGCGGCGTCTCGTTGATGACGCCGTCCATGCAGGAGTACATGCCGAAGCGGGCCACCGGCGTCTCGACGACCGGCCCGGCCTCGAGCGCGTCGTCGATGTGGTCGCGCTCGCTGCCCATCAGCACCTGCTTGTCGCTGGTGGCGACGAGCTCGCCGTCGGGGGAGAACAGCAGGTTGCTGCCGGTCGAGCGGCCGTCGGCGCGGGCGACGACGGCGTTGAGCATCACCCAGGCGCCGTGCTGCTTGGCGCGCTGGCCGATCGCGGCGGCGAACGGCCCGTCGGTGGTGATCGCCATCCGCCGGGCGTGGTCGCGGTCGTCGTACCAGGACACGTGGTGGGCGAACTCGGGCAGCACGATGACCCGGGCGCCCTCGGCCGCGGCGGCGTCGATCATCCGCAGGCAGGTCGCCAGGTTGTCGTCGACGTCGGTGCCCGCGGCGAACTGCACGGCCGCCACCCGCAGGTGGCCCGCGGCCGGCTCGGGGCCGTCGACCGCGCGTACGACGACGGGGGCCTGGGTCGGGGCGCTCACGCCGCGTCTCCCTTCGGGAAGCCGCCGGCCTTGCTGACCAGGGCGGGGGTGGGCCGGCCGACCTGCTCGCCGAGCCAGTCGCTGGCGGCCGACGAGCGCGTCGAAGTCGACGCCGGTGCGGTAGCCGGAGCGCTCCAGCAGGTAGACGAGGTCCTCGGTGGCGATGTTGCCGGTGGCCTTGGGGGCGAACGGGCAGCCGCCGATCCCGCCGAGGCTGGAGTCGAGGACGGTCACGCCCGCCTCGACGGCGGCCAGGGCGTTGGCGTAGCCGGTGTTGCGGGTGTTGTGGAAGTGCGCGCGCAGCCGCAGGTCGCCGGTCACGGCGCGGACCGCCTCGACCCGGCGGCGGACGTCGGGCGGGACGCCCACGCCGATGGTGTCGGCCAGCGCGATCTCCTCGACGCCGCTGGCGGCCAGCCGCTCGGCCAGCGCGACGGTGCGCGCGATCGGGACCTCGCCCTCGTACGGGCAGCCGAACGACGCGGCGAGCGTGACGGTCGGCACGAGCCCGGCCGCGCGGGCCAGCGGCGCGACGGCCTCGACCACCTCGACGGTCTGCTCGGTGGTCATCCCCTGGTTGCGCTGGGCGAAGGTGTCGGACGAGACGACGACGCAGTTGACCTCGTGGATCGCGGTCTGCGCCGCGCGCTCGAAGCCGCGCACGTTGAGGACCAGCCCGATGTACGAGACGCCGTCGCGCCGCGGGAGCGCGGCGACCACGGCCTCGGCGTCGGCCATCCGCGGCACCCGCTGCGGGTTGACGTACGAGGCGACCTCGAGCCGGGTGAGGCCCGCGTCGACGCAGCGCTCGATCAGCTCGACCTTCTGCGCGGTGGTCAGGTCGGCCGGGTCGTTCTGCAGGCCGTCGCGGGCGGCGACCTCGACGATCGTGACGTCGGGCACGGCTGGCTCCTCAGCTGGGCGCGGGGCGAAAAGTGAAACGCCGTTCCACAACCCTACACTTCGGCAGACCGACCCTAGGAGGCCTCGTGATCACCCACGTCGTGCTGATGAAGTTCGCCGACCCCGCCAACCGCGAGGAGGCCAAGGCCCGCCTCGAGGCGCTGGCCCCGGACATCCCGCAGATCCGCTCGCTGCACGTCGGCCTCGACGTCGTCGGCTCGCCGGTGTCGTACGACCTGGCGCTCACGACGACGCACGAGTCGGTCGACGAGCTCAAGGCCTACCAGGGCCACCCGGTGCACGAGGCGTTCGGCGGCTGGCTGCGGCCGCTGCTCGACGCGCGGGTGGTCGTCGACTACGAGTCCTGAGCCGCGGGCTCGGGCCTTCGGGGTCGGCCGCGCGCCGACCAGCAGCAGGGCGGCGGCGGCCGCCGCGAGGGCGAGCGCGACGAGCACGGGCGGCACGCCGAAGGCCGCCGCCGCGGCGCCGAGCCCCGCGCTGGCGGCCACCCCGCCGGCCATCAGCGCGAGCGACTCCATCGACAGCATCGTGCTGCGGGTGGAGTCGGGGACCTCGTCGTGCAGCAGGGTGGACGTGAGCGGCCCCTGCACGCCGATCAGCAGGTAGACGACGCAGGTAGCCCGCGCCCGCCCCGGCGAGGACGGGCGCCGCCAGCGCGAGCACCGCGACCCCCATGCCGAGGTACGCCGCGGCGGCCACCCGCGGCCGGCTGGCCCGTCCGCGGATCAGGTGCGGGCCGAGCAGCGCCCCGGCCGCCGAGACCCCGAACCCCAGCGCGGCCAGCACCCCGTAGACGGCGGCGCCCTCGGTGGTGCCGCCGGCGAGGTCGGCGACGATCCCCGGCGACAGCAGCTCGACGCCGCTGAGCAGCACCCCGAGGATCAGCGAGACCGCGATCAGCCGGCGCAGCATGGGGGAGGCCCAGGCCAGCCGCACTCCCTCGCGCGACCGTCGCCGGCCGGTCTGCGCGGCGAGCCCGCGGACGGAGCCGGCGATCCTCGGCCGAGCGGGGCGGGCGCCGGGGGAGCCACCGCAGCGCGAAGGCCCCGGACACCAGGGTCAGCGCGGTCGCGGCGAGGAAGGGCGCCGAGGTGGCGATCAGGCCCGCGCCCTCGGCCGGCCACGGGGTCAGCGCCGGGATCGCGCCGCCGACCAGCGCGCCGAGCCCGAGGGCCAGCGAGCCCGCGGCCTGCCCGCCGGCCAGCCCCTGGTCGATCGGCTGCTCGGGGTCGAGGGCGCGCGCGCCCTCGACGTACCAGGAGTCCAGCGGTCCCGACGACAGCGCCCGGCCCAGGCCGAGCGCGGCCAGCCCGACGGCCGAGCAGCACCGGCTGGGCGGCGAACGCCAAGACCAGCGACCCGGCCGCCGACGCCGACCGCCGCGGCCACCACCACGCCGCGCTGCCCGATCACGTCGGCCAGGCCGCCGGTGGGCAGCTCGAGCAGCAGGGCCACCAGGCTGTAGCCGCTGAGCAGCAGGCCGACCTCGCCGAGGGAGAGCCCGCGCGCCCCGAGGTGCAGGACGAGGACCGGGACCACCAGGCCCGACCGGGAGCCAGCGCAGCGCGCTGAGCGCCACGAACCGGCGGCGGTGCGAGGCTGCGGTCACTGGGCGACTCTAGGGCGAACCCACGGCGCGCCTGCGGCCGATACGGGAGTCGGCGGGGCACCCTGATCCCTGGCACCAGCAAGACGAAGGCCCCGCGAAGTATGAGTTCGCGGGGCCTCGCCTTTGGCCACTGATCCTCGATGGTCGCCGGTTGCCCGGTCCTGTCTGGAAGCGCTTCGACAGTGCGCCCGTCTGGGTCCTCCGGTTGCCCGGACGCTCCAGCCGTTGCAGCCACCTCCCGGTCCGTGCGTCCCGCCGAGTTGTCGCCCTCGGCTCCTCGTCCCGTGCCTTGCGGCCCGGTCCTCGGGGTGGTTCGCCGTTCTCCGTTCGGCCGCCTCGCCTCCGGCAGGTCCCTCCGGGTTGCCCCTTCCGGTCCCGCCCTCGGTGAGGACGTAGGGCAATTAGTAGACCCCCTGGGAGGGGTGCGCAAGGGGTTCTCGCAAACTTCTTTCAAGATCTTTTTCGCCGGGCGTTCATCCCCAGAAAACCGTTGGGAATCCACAGGATTCGGCCTCGACGCGCCGTGCTGCGCACACCCTGGGGACAACATCTGTGGATAGCGCGTCGGGCCACGGGCGGGACCGGGGCGGTCCCGGTGGCTGGCGCCCGCACCCCACCACCGCGATGCCATCCACCGCGACCGCCCCGGCCCCTTGGTCGGGTGCGCGGGGCTGAGGCGCCGCACGGCGGCAGCGAGCGGGGCTGGGGGGCTTCCCCGCAGGACACTGAGGAGCTCGTCGCGCGGGGTTTGCGCGACGGCGGGGCGTCCCAGGGAAAGCCCCCCAGCCCCGCGCCCACGCCAGCGAGGGCGGCGGGAGAGGTCAGCCGGTGGGGTAGGCGCCGGCGGCGCTGCCGGTCGCGCCGCCCTCGGCGCCGGGGCGGAAGGCGGCCGGGGCGTTGATGACGCAGGTCTGGACGTACTCGGCCAGGCCCTCGTCGCCGTACTCGCGGCCGAAGCCGGACCGCTTGACGCCGCCGAAGGGGGCGCGCAGGGCGAGCCCGGTGCGGTTGTGGGTGTTGATGAACCGGAAGCCGGCCTCGATCCGGCGGGCCACGGCGAAGGCGCGCTCCTCGTCGGCCGACCAGACCGAGGCGCCGAGGCCGAGGTCGCCGGCGTTGGCCAGGGCGATCGCCTCGTCGTCGGAGTCGAACGCGACGATCGGCACGATCGGTCCGAACTGCTCCTCGGCGACCAGCCGGGCCGTGTCGGGCAGCCCGGTCACCACGTGCGGGCGCACGAAGTAGCCGTCGCCGTCGACCAGCGCCTCGTCGTCGACGCGGCCCACCTCGATGGCGCGGCCGCCCTCCATGACGGAGCCGAAGAGCAGGTCGCGCAGCCGCTCCTGGGCCGCGCGGGAGACCACCGGGCCCATCGTCACGCCGTCGGCGAGCGGGTCGCCGGTGAGCAGCACCTCGCGCGCCGCCTCCACGTACGCCTCGACGAACGCGTCGTGCAGCGAGCGGTGCACGTAGAACCGCTTGGCCGCCATGCAGACCTGGCCGCTGGTCGAGAAGGTGGCGAGCACCGCGCGCTGCATCGCCGCCGGGGTGAGCGCGGCGTCGTCGAGGAAGAGGGCCGGGTCGTTGCCGCCGAGCTCCATCACGGTGGGCGTGATCATCTCGGCGGCGGTGCGGCCGATGGCCTGCGCCGTGGCGCCGCCGCCGGTGAAGGCGACCTTGCGGACCAGCGGGTGGCCGACGAGCGCGGCGCCCGCCTCGGCGTCGCCGTGGACGACGGTGAGCAGCCCGGCGGGCAGCCCCGCGGCGATGCCCTGCAGCACCTCGGTGACGGCCAGGGGGGCCAGCGGCGACGGCTTGACGACGACGGCGTTGCCGGCGGCCAGCGCCGGGGCGACCTTGAGCATCGACAGGATCACCGGCGCGTTCCACGGGGTGATCGCCGCGACGACGCCGTACGGGGCCTTCTGCAGCACCATCCGCGCCGCGGCGTCGTCGACCTCCTCGTCGCGCAGCACGTGCGGCGCGCGGTCGACGACCGAGCGCACGTAGAGCCCGGCGAAGCCGATCTCGCCGCGGCAGTCGGCCAGCGGCTTGCCCATCTCGCGGGCCAGCAGGGTGGCCAGCCGCTCGTGCTCGGCGCCGTCGAGGGCCGCGGCCGCGAGCAGCGCCGCGCAGCGGTCGTCGAGGGGGACCTGGGCCCAGGCGCGCTGCGCGGCGTCGGCGGCGCGCACGGCCGCGTCGACGTCGGCCGGCGACGACGTCTCGACCGACCCGACGATCTGGTCGGGGTAGGCCGGGTTCTCCCGCTCGAGCAGCCCCACTACGCGTCCACTCCGTTGTCGTCGTCTCCGGCGAAGCGCTGCTCGGCCTCGAGCAGCCCGGGCTGGCCCAGCAGCCCGGTCAGGTCGTCCCAGGTGGCCCGCTCCACCGACAGCGCGCTGCCCTCGGCGGCGATCGCGGCGTAGACCGCGCGCGTCGCCCGCAGCGCGGCCAGCATCGCGCCCACCGGGTGGATGACGAGCCGCACGCCGTACGAGGCCAGCGCGGCGTCGGGGATGGCGCGCATCCGCGGGTCGGCCTCCGAGCGGTTGAGCACGAACCCGGGGGAGTCGGGGTAGGCCGAGCGGACGGCCTCGAGGGTGGCCTCGTCGGCGGCGCCCTCGACGAAGACCAGGTCGGCGCCGGCGTCGGCGTACGCCTTGACCCGCTCGACGGCGGCGGCCAGCCCGTCGACGCTCAGCGCGTCGGTGCGCGCGATGACGACGAGCCCGGAGCCCTCGGCGGCCTCGACCGCGGCGCGCACCTTGCCGGCGGCCTCGGCGAGCGGGACCACGGCCTTGCCGGCCATGTGGCCGCAGCGCTTCGGGAAGACCTGGTCCTCCAGGTGCAGCGCCGCGGCGCCCGCGCGGGCGTAGGCCTCGACGGTGCGCTGGACGTGCAGCGCGTTGCCGTAGCCGGTGTCGGCGTCGGCGACCAGGCACGCGTCGGGCACGGCGCGGGTGACCACGCCGGCGACCTCGGCGATGTCGGCGCCGGTCACGTAGCCGAGGTCGGGCACGCCGAGCCGGGTGGCCGACACGATCGCGCCCGACAGGTGCATCGCGGTGAAGCCGGCCCGCGCGGCGAGCAGCGCCGTCACCGCGTCGTACACACCGGGGGCGTGCACGACCGAGGACGCCGCGGCCGCGTCGTCGAGCAGCCCGCGCAGTCGGCGGCCGGGGGAGGCCGCGGAGCCGGCCATCAGAACTCCCGCAGCAGGCGGGTGGCGCCGTCGAGGGTGTCGGCGAAGCCCTGCGCCCGCAGCGCGTGCCACAAGGTGGCGGCGTTGATCGCGATGACCGGCTTGCCGAGCCAGCCCTCGAGGCCGTCGGCCTGCGACACGAAGGACAGGTTGGTGCCGACCTGCACGACCGCCTCGACGTCGGGGCCGTCGATCGAGCGGATCGCCTCGGCGATCTCGCCCGGCCCGACCTCGGCGATGGCGGTGGCCGAGGCGCACCGCAGCCCGGTCACCGCGGCGACCTCGAAGCCGGCCTCGGTGAAGAACCGCGACACCTCGCGGTCGGCGATGGGCTGGTACGGCGAGAAGACCGCGATCCGGCGGACCCCGAAGGCGCGCAAGGCGTCGCGGCAGGCCGACGCCCCGGTGGAGACCTGGAGCCCGCTGTGCGCGCGGATCCGCTCCTCGAACGAGGCGTTGCCCTCGACGCCGCCCCAGAACGTCTCGGCCGACATGCCCATGAGCAGGTAGTCGGGCTGGCAGGTCAGCACCGAGTCGACGGCGTCGCCGATCGACGCGCGGATCTGGACGAGCAGCGCCTCGAAGTCGTCGTCGTTGGCCAGCCCGGGCGAGGTGATGAGCATCCGCCCGGCGTGGAAGGTCACGCCCGGCGGGCGCAGCACCGCGAGGTCGTGCTCCACGGTGGTGTTGGTCGACGGCACGATCACCCCGACCTTGGCCCGCCAGCCGACGACGTCGGGCACGGCTCAGATCACCCCGGACTCGGCGAGCTCGGCGCGGCGCTCGGGCGACAGCCCCAGCACCTCGCCGTACACCTCGTCGTTGTGCTGGCCGAGCTCCGGCCCGACCCAGCGCACGGACCCGGGGGTCTCGGACAGCTTGGGGAAGGCGTTCTGCATGGTGATGTCGCCGAACTCGGGGTGCATGACCTTGACGAGCGCCTCGCGGGCGGCGAAGTGCGGGTCGGCGAGCATCTCGGGGGCGCGGTAGATCTTCCCGCAGGGCACGCCGTGCTCGAGCATGAGCGCCTCGATCTCGGCGGCCGGCAGCGTCGAGGTCCACTCGGCGATCAGGTTGTCGAGCTCGGTCTGGTGCCGGCCTCGCGCCGAGTGCGTGGCGTAGCGCTCGTCCTCGGCCAGCTCGGGGCGCGACATCGCCGCGGCCAGCCGCTTGAAGACGGTGTCCTGGTTGCCGGCGATGAGGACCATCAGCCCGTCGCTGGTCGGGTACGCGTTCGACGGCGAGACGTTCGGCAGGATCGCCCCGGTGCGCTCGCGGATGTAGCCGGTGACGTCGTACTCGGTGACGAGCGACTCCATGACCGCGAGCACCGCCTCGTACAGCGCGGAGTCGACGATCTGGCCGCGGCCGGTGCGCTCGCGGTGGTGCAGCGCCATCATCCCGCCGAGGGCGGCGAAGGTCGCCGCGAGCGTGTCGCCGATCGAGATGCCCGCGCGGGCCGGCGGGCGGTCCGGCTCGCCGATGACGTGGCGCAGCCCGCCCATGGCCTCGCCGATGGCGCCGTAGCCGGCCTGCGTGGAGTTGGGGCCGGTCTGGCCGAAGCCGGAGACCCGCACGATGACGAGCTTGGGGTTGTCGGCCCACAGCGCCTCGGGGGACATCCCCCAGCGCTCCAGCGTCCCGGGCCGGAAGTTCTCGACCAGGATGTCGGCGGTCGCGATCAGGTCGCGGGCGAGCTGCTGGCCCTCGGCCTCGCGCAGGTTCAGCGTGATCGACTTCTTGTTGCGCGCGATCACCGGCCACCACAGCGAGCGGCCGTGCGGCTTCTCGCGGCCCCACTGGCGCATCGGGTCGCCGGCGCCCGGCGGCTCGATCTTGATCACCTCGGCGCCGAAGTCGGCGTAGAGCTGGCCCGCGAAGGGGCCGGCGAGCAGCTGGCCCATCTCGACGACGCGCAGGTCCGACAGCGGTCCGGCGGCTGGGCTGGTCATGGTGGCGGGGCTCCCTGAGTTGGGGTGAGTGGCTTGGGGCGTGGCTGGTGGTGGTGCCGGGGTGGTGCCGGTGGAGGGCGCGCGTCAGCCGAGCTGGCCGGCGAGCACGCCCTCCACCCCCACGACCCGCGTGTTGGTGAAGAACTGGAACGTCTCCGCGGTCCCCTCCTCCGCGAAGCCGCTCAGTCCCCACGCGGGACGTGGCGCCATCAGGTCCAGGCTCATCACGGTCGAGCCGTTGACCTTGACCCCGCCGGCGTGGACGCCGCGGGCGAGGGCCAGCCCGCGCTCCTCGTCGCCGGCGAAGACGTAGCCCTCGAGGCCGTACGGCGTCGCGTTCGCCAGCGCCAGCGCCTCGGCGTCGGTGGTGAACGAGTGGACCGTCGCGACCGGGCCGAAGATCTCGTGCAGCGCGTCGGCCGACGACACCCCGGTGACCAGGGTCGGCGCGAGGAAGTAGCCGGGCAGGTCGGGCAGCGCGCTGGTCGCGTGGGCCGTGCCGCCCTTGGCGACGAGCTCGTCGATCCGGCCGCGCAGCAGGGCCAGGTGGCCGGCGTGCACCATCGGGCCGAGGTCGGTCTCCAGCGACAGCGAGTCGCCGAGCCGCAGGCCGGCGAGCCGGGCGAGCACGGCCTCGAGCAGCCGGTCGGCGATCGACGTGTGCACGATCAGCCGGCCGAGCGCGCGGCACCACTGGCCGTTGAGCTGGGTGAGCAGGTCGACCACGCCCTGGGCGGCGAAGTCGACGTCGGCGTCCTCGAGCACGACGACCGGGTTGTTGCCGCCGAGCTCGAGCTGGGCGGGCTTCATGTCGTACGCGCAGGCCGCCGCGATCGCGCGGCCGCCGCCGAGCCCGCCGGTGAACGAGACCACGCGGACCCGCTCGTCCTGCACGACCCGGCCGCCCTGCGCCGGCCCGCCCTGGATCAGCTGGAAGGCGCCGCTGGGCGCGCCGGCCGCGGCGAGCGCCTCGGCGACGACCTCGGCCAGCACGCTGGTGCCGTGCGGGGCGTACTCGCTGGGCTTGAGGATGGTCGGGCAGCCGGCGGCCAGCGCGTTGGCGACCTTGTGCGCGGCCATCGGCGCGGGCGCGTTCCACGGCACCAGGCACAGCGCCGGGCCGTACGGCAGGCGGTGCACCTCGACCTCGCGGCCGCTCTGCGCGGTGATCGACTGGCGGGTCCAGCCGGACTGCAGCTGCATCGCGGCCAGCCGGAACGACCCGCCGTTGATCACGGTGAGCATGCCGGTCATCCGCCGGATCGCGCCGGTGTCGAGCGACTCGAGGTCGGCGATCCGGTCGGCGTGGGCGTCGAGGGCGTCGGCGACGGCCATCAGCACCCCGGCGCGCTCCTCGGGGGACCGGCCCGCCCAGTCGCCGGCGGCGTGCTCGGCCGCGGCGGCGGTGACGGCGGCGTCGAGGCGCTCGTCGGAGGACGCCAGCTGGCGGCCGATCACCTCGGCGGTGTTGGGGTTGTGCAGGTCCGCGCCGAGGTCGACCGCGGGGGCGGCCCAGTCGCCGGCGACGAGGTCGCGCAGCGCCGGGACGGCGACATCGCGGGAGGGGGTGGCGGTCATGCGGACTCCTCAAGGCTCAGGCGTCGGTGTCGCTGGGCAGGTAGACGCGGGTGGTGGAGCGGACCTCGTGGACGGCGCCCTCGGCGCCGCGGGGGTCGAGGGCGTGGCGGCGGCCGGTGTCGGCGGAGATCCGGGTGCCGCTCACCGTGAGCACGCGGCGGATCAGGCCGTCGCGGTAGAGCGTCGTCGTGCGGGTGCGCTGGTCGCCGCCGAGGTGGCGGATCCAGTCGGGGTCGGCGAAGCGCCGGTGCGCGTCGGTGTCGACCCGCTCGGGGGTGAACACCAGGACGCCCGGCCCGCCGGAGACGCCGAGCATGCGCGGCGCCTCGGGCCCGAGGGCGTCGAAGACGAGCACCCCGCCGTCGATGCGGCCGGTGAAGGTGCGGCTGTGGGCGGGCCGCCCGGAGAGCACGACGTTGGTCTGGGTGTAGCGCTCGCCGTCGAAGTCGAGGTAGACGAGCTGCTCGTACGGCAGCGGCCCGGGGGTGCCGCCGTGCGGGTCGTCGGCCAGCGGCGTGCCGTCGGGGGCGTAGCCCGCGACGTGGTCGCGCCACACCCCGCGCATCAGCGCGAGGGTGTCGGCGACCGCTGAGCCCGCCTGCAGGCCCGCTGAGCCTGGACTCACCGGCGGGTCAGTCCTTCTTGATCGTGGTGAAGCCGCCCCAGCCCTGGCCGTCGACGACCATCTTGGCGAGGTCGAGCTTGCCGCGCTCGGCCGGGAACGCCTGCAGCAGGCCCATCGACGCGTCGCGGAAGTTGCGCCCGATCTCGTTGTCCATCAGGGCGCCGGACGTGCCGGTCATCTTCAGGGCGTACTGGGTGACCTCGAAGGACCGCTCGCAGACCGACCCCTTGGTGAGGCGCCACATCTTGACGACGTCCTCCTTGGCCATCAGCGGCGGCTCGGCGGTCTCCAGCTGCAGCTGGCGGCGGCCCCACAGGTGGGCGTCCTCGAGCCGCTGCTCGGCCTCGCCGATCATGATCTGGTGCATGGGGCTGCTCGCGATCGGCTTGCCCGTGTCGGCGAAGGTGGCCGTCATCGTGCGGTTGAGCGCGTACTCGTACGCGCCGCGGGCGATGCCGATGTAGATCGCGCCGATCGCGACCTGGTTGCCGACCCACGAGCCGCGGGCGACCTTGGTCGAGGTCATGAACGCGCCCGGCAGGGTCAGCGACATGTCGTCGGCGACGAAGCAGTCCTCGAGGATGATCCCGTGGTTGCCGGAGGCCCGCATGCCCAGGCCGTTCCAGGCGATCCGGTTGCGCACCCCCTCGCCGCGGCGGTCGACGAGGAAGAGGCACAGCGACTCGAGCCCCTCCAGGTCGGCGCGGCGGGCGGTCACCAGGTAGTAGTCGGCCGTGCCGGTGAGGCAGCCGAACGACTTCTGGCCGTTGAGCACCCAGCCGCCGTCGACCTTGGTCGCCTCGGTCTGGATCAGCACGTTGGCGTTCTCGGCCTTGACGCTCTCGCTGGCGAAGTTGCCGATCCACTTGCGGTCCTGGCCCATGTACGTCAGGACCTTCTCGGCGAACGCGCGCACCACCGGCTCGTCCTCGGGCGAGTAGAGCCCGGCGTCGATGGCGCCGAGCGGCAGCAGGCCGCGCGACGACGACGAGCAGTGGAAGAAGAAGGACAGCGCGGTCGACCCGCAGGCGGTGCCGAGGGCGTACGTGGCGGCGGTGAGGTCGCGCAGGGTGCCGCCCATGCCGCCGTACTCCTCGGGCACCACGAGGCCGAGCAGGCCGGACTCGGCGAAGTTCTTCATGTGCCGCTCGGGGAACTCGCCCTTGGCGTCGGCCTCGGCGGCCTCCGCGCGGACCGCGGGCAGCAGGTCCTCGACGACCTGGCGCGCGGGCGCGCTCGGCGTCGGTCATGTCCTCGAGGAGGCGCTCCGCGGTGAGGCGTGTCATGGGGTCCCTCCCATAGGGATCAGGGGGTCGGCTGGTGCGGGGGTCTGCAGGCGGGTCGTGCGGCCGTTGAGGGGCGCGCCCCAGAGCGGGGCCAGCGCGCGGGCGGCGCGCACGACGGCGTCGCGGTCGGCGGGGGCCTCGACCTCGAGGGTGCTCGACCAGGTAGAGGACGTCCTCCAGGGCGACGACGCCGTCGATGCCCCCGAGGGTGGCGTGGAAGCGGCGGACGCCGCTCTTGAGCGCGGTGAGCGCGTTGGCCAGGGCGAGGCCGGACTGGTCGCCGAGCCGCACCGACAGCGGGGCCGGCTTGGTGCGCGAGACGGCCTCCTGGAGCAGCTCGCGGACGCTGAGCGGCGTCGCGGCGCCCTCGGCGTCGTCCAGGCAGATCTCGTCGACGCCGAGCGCGGCCAGGGCGGCGCAGGCGTCGAGCGCGGCGGCCGGGTCGCCGGAGAAGAAGCCGGCGATGAGGGCCGACACGGCCAGCCCCGCGCTCGCGCGCGGCCTCGATGACGGGGCGCGCGGCCTCGGCGGCGGCGGCGTCTGCGGCCACGGCGACCTCGACCACCCCGACGCCCAGGGCGGCGGCGGCCTCGACGTGCTCGGGGGTGGCGACGAGCGCCGAGGCGGTGCCCGGGCCGGCGTCGCGGTCGGCGCGCAGCGCGGCCAGCTCGCCCTCGCTGGGCGCGCCGGCGGCGAGGTCGAGGACGCGCACGGCCACGCCCGCGTCACGCAGCGCCGAGACGAGCTCGGTCACCCGGCCCGGGTCGGCGCCCTTGGCCCGCAGCGCGGCGGCGATCCCGGTGTCGACCACCGCGGCGTCGGCCGGCAGCAGGTCGGCGAACTGGCCCCAGGCGCGGGAGTGGAACAGCAGCGGGGCGGTGAGCCGCGGGGTGTCGGCGGCCAGCACCTCGCCGACGAAGATCGTGTGGTCGCCGCCCTCGTAGGCGTGGACGACCCGGCAGTCCAGCCAGCCGAGGGCGTCGCCGAGGACGGGGGCCCCGGACTCGGCGGTGGACGCCTGCAGCCCGGCGAAGCGGTCGGTGAGCTCCGGGCTGCTGGCCGGCGAAGCGCTTGCCGATCGCGGCCTGGTCCTTGGCCAGGATGTTGACCGCGAACACCCCGCTGCGCTCGATCAGGGTGTGGGTGTAGATCTTCTTGGCCAGGCAGACCGACACCAGCGGCGGCTCCAGGCTGACCGAGTTGAAGCTCGAGGCCGTCATCCCGTGCCAGCCGTCGTCGGCGACGGTGGTCACCACGGTCACCCCGCTGGGCCACTGGCCCAGCACCGACCGGAAGGTCGCCGCGTCGACCGCCACCGTCTGCCCGCCTCGTTTCCGTCAGTGGAACGCTGTTTCGGAAACGTACCGAGCGGCGCGCGGCCGTGTCAACGGCGTGATGGTGTTTCACTGGGTGGAACCGGCCGCTAGAATCGTCCCATGGCCGAACCAGCCCGCCGACGACGTCCCATCCGCCGCCGACCCTGCCGCCGACTCCGGCCGCCGGCGATCTCGCCTCGGAGCCCGTCGAGGCCAAGCGCGGCGAGGGCGGCAGCCAGTCGATCGCCGCCGTCGAGCGGGCCCTCGATGTGCTCCTGCTGTTCGGCCGGCAGGCCCGTCCCGACCTCGGCGTCACCGAGATCAGCGGCCAGCTGGGGCTGTCGAAGGCCGCCGTGCACCGCATCCTGACCTCGCTGAAGAGCCGCGACCTCGTCTCGGTCGACGCCGCAGTCGCGCCGGTACTCCCTCGGCCCGGCCGCGCTGGGCCTGGGCCGCGCCTACCTCGCCCGGATCGACCTGCGCTCGATGGCCTCGCCGGAGCTGGCCTGGCTGTCGGCCGAGAGCCGGGAGACGGCCACCTTGTCGATCCGCAACGGCGACTCCCGGATGTACGTCGACCAGGTGGTGCCCGACCGCGAGGTCCGGATGGAGGTCGCGATCGGCGTGCCGTACCCGCTGCACGCCGGCAGCTCGAGCAAGGCGTTCCTCGCGTTCCTGACGCCGGGTGAGATCGAGGCGTACGTCGATCGGCACGCCCTCGCGGCCGGTGCACCGCGGCGACGATCACCGACCGCAAGGCGCTGCTCGCCGACCTCGCCAAGGTCCGCCAGCGCGGCTACGCGGTGTCGATGGGCGAGCGCCAGGCGGGCGCCGCCTCGGTGGCGGCCCCGATCCTCGACCAGGACGGCCGTCCGGTGGCCGTGATCAGCGTGAGCGGGCCGATCGAGCGCTTCCGCGACGAGGTGCACGACTGCGCCGAGCTGCTCGTCCAGGCCACCGGGCGGCTGTCGGCCCGGATGGGCCACGCGGCGTGACGGCTCGGCTCGACGGCGACGGGCTCGACCGGCGCCGGCTGGCCGCCCTGACCGCCGCCGAGGCGGACCGTTTCACCGCCGAGCACCCGAGGTCCGCCGCGCTCTTCGCCCGCGCCCAGGAGTCGCTGCACGGCGGCGTGCCGATGGCCTGGATGGCCAAGTGGCCCGGCCCCTTCCCGATCTTCGTGGCCGAGGCGTCGGGCGCGCACTTCACCGACGTCGACGGCCACGAGTACGTCGACCTCTGCCTCGGCGACACCGGCGCGATGACCGGCCACTCGCCGCCGGCCACGGTCGAGGCGGTTCGGGCGCAGCTCGGCCGGGGGATCACCGCGATGCTGCCGACCGAGGACGCCGTCGTCGTCGGCGAGGAGCTGCAGCGTCGGTTCGGCCTGCCGAAGTGGCAGGTCACCCTGTCGGCCACCGACGCCAACCGGCACGCGATCCGCTACGCGCGCATGATCACCGGCCGACCGAAGATCGCCGTGCACGACTGGTGCTACCACGGCACGGTCGACGAGACCTTCGCGGTGCTGGACGACGCCGGGCGCACCGTCGCCCGCCCCGGCAACATCGGCCCTCCGGTCCCGCTCGACCAGACCACGGTCGTCGTCGAGTACAACGACCTGGACGGCCTCGAGCGGGCGCTGGCCACCGGTGACGTCGCCGCGGTGCTGATGGAGCCCGCGCTCACCAACATCGGCATCGTGCTCCCCGAGCCGGGCTACCTCGAGGGCGTGCGCGCGCTCACCCGGCGGTACGGCGCGCTGTGGATCGTCGACGAGACGCACTGCATCTCGATGGGCCCGGGCGGCTGGACCGGCCGCTTCGGCCTCGAGCCCGACCTGCTGACGATGGGCAAGCCGATCGGCGGCGGCGTCCCGTGCGGCGTCTTCGGGATGACCGACGAGGTGGCCGCCGCGATCGCCGCGCGCGTCGCGCTGGCCGAGATCGACGTGGGCGGCATCGGCGGGACGCTCGCCGGCAACGCGCTGTCGCTGGCGGCGATGCGGGCGACCCTCACCGAGGTGCTCACCGACGAGGCCTTCGCGCGGATGCTCCCGCTGGGGGAGCGCTGGGCCGACGGCGTCGACGCCGGCATCGCGGCGCACGGCCTGCCCTGGCACTGCAGCCGGCTCGGCGCCCGGGCCGAGTACGCCTTCTCGCCCACCCCGCCGCGCACCGGCCGCGAGGCCCACGACGCCGGCGACTTCGCCCTCGAGCAGTACGTCCACCTGTACGCCCTGAACCGCGGCATCCTGCTCACGCCGTTCCACAACATGGCGCTGATGAGCCCGGCCACCACCGAGGCCGACGTCGACCGCCACACGGAGGTCTTCGCCGCCTGCGCGGCGTCGCTGGTGGCCTGACGCGCAGGCCGTGCGGGCTATCCGAACTTGCCGCTGATGTAGTCCTCGGTGCGCGGGTCGTCGGGGTTGCTGAAGATCTTGATGGTGTGGTCGAACTCGACCAGCCGGCCGTGGCGCACGCCGGCGTCGTCGACCTCGGCGGTGAAGAACGCGGTGCGGTCGGAGACCCGCGCGGCCTGCTGCATGTTGTGCGTGACGATCACGATCGTGTAGTCGCGGGCCAGCTCCTGCATGAGGTCCTCGATCTTGGTGGTGGCGATCGGGTCCAGCGAGGCGCAGGGCTCGTCCATCAGGATCACGTCGGGCTGCACCGCGATGCAGCGGGCGATGCACAGCCGCTGCTGCTGGCCGCCGGACAGCGCCAGCGCGCTCTGCTTGAGCTTGTCCTTGACCTCGTCCCACAGCGCGGCGCCGGGTGAGCGCCTCCTCGACGAGGTCGTCCATGTTCGACCTTCATGCCGAGGACCCGCGGGCCGTAGGCGATGTTGTCGTAGATCGACTTCGGGAACGGGTTGGGCTTCTGGAAGACCATGCCGACCCGGCGGCGGACCTCGATCGCGTCGACGTCCGGCCCGTAGAGGTCGACGCCGTGGTAGGTGATCGTGCCCTCGACCCGGGCGCCGGGCACCAGGTCGTTCATCCGGTTCAGGCAGCGCAGCAGGGTCGACTTGCCGCAGCCGGAGGGGCCGATCAGCGCGGTGATCTCGTTGCGGCCGATCGGCAGGTCGACCTCGCGGACCGCCTCGTAGTCGCCGTAGAAGACGTTGACGTCCTGTCAGCTCCATGATCGGCACCAGGGCCGCCGGCGTGCGGGCCTCGCGCAGGGTCTGCGACAGGTTGATCGAGGCTGCGGCGTGGCTGGGACTGCGTCGGACACGGGATCTCCGGGATCGCTCGGCAGGGTGGGCGGGGGACGCGCTCATCGCCATCGTGGGGTCACCAGCGCTTCTGGAAGCGGTTGCGGATGAAGATGGCCACCGAGTTCATGGCGAGCAGGATCACCAGCAGGACGACGATGGTGGCCGCGCCGAGGACCTGGAACTCCTCGCGGGGGTCCCGGATCCAGTTGTAGATCTGGATCGGCAGCGTCGTGTAGTCGCTGAGGAAGCTGTCCGGGTTGAAGCGGATGAAGCTGACCGCGCCCGAGCAGCAGCAGCGGCGCGGCCTCGCCGATCGCCCGCGACAGCGCCAGGATCGACCCGGTGGCCATGCCCGGGATCGCGGCGGGCAGCACCTGGCGCCAGGTGGTCTGCCACCGGGTCGCCCCCAGCGCCAGCGAGCCGAACCGGATCTCCTGCGGCACCGATCTGATCGCCTCGCGGGAGGCGATGATGACGACCGGCAGGATCAGCAGGGCCAGGGTGATGCGAGGCGGTGGCCACCGTGAAGCCCAGGCCGAGGGCGCGGGCGATCAGCCCCAGGCCGAGGATGCCGTAGATGATCGACGGCACGGCGGCGAGGTTCTGGACGTTGACCTCGATGAACGGTGAACAGCCGGCTCTTGGCGTTGCCGTACTCCTCCAGGTAGATCGCCGCCGCGATGCCGAACGGCATCGCGAGGGCGCGCCGTCCCGGCCATCACCCACAGCGTGCCGAAGATGGCCGACTGGGCGCCGGCCTTCTCCGGCGAAGCGGGCCGATGGCTGGTTCTGCCAGAGCCGGGCGTCGAGGCGGTCCCAGCCCTTGACGAGGACGAAGGCGAGCAGGATCAGGATGAAGGCGAGCGCGACGAGCAGGGCGGCGAGCAGGGCGTAGCGGAAGACCCGGTCGAGCGGCCGCTCGCGGGATCCGCGCTGACAGCCGGGCGGCGATCTCGGTCGGGTTGTCCGGAGGAGCCAGGAGGGCCATCAGTACACCTGCCGGTAGCGGCGGACGAGTCGGATGCTCACCAGGTTCATCAGCAGCGTGGCGAGGAAGAGCAGCGCCCCGACGGCGAAGATCGTGTCGTAGTCGACCGTGCCCACCGGCACGTCGCCGGAGCCGGCCTGCGCGATGTAGCCGGTCATCGTCTGCATGCCCTCGAGCGGGTTCCAGGAGAGGTTGGGCCGGTTGCCCGCGGCGATCGCCACGATCATCGTCTCGCCGACGGCCCGCGAGATGCCGAGGACGAGCGCGGCGACGATGCCGGACAGCGCGGCGGGGAACACCACGTTGATGGTGACCTGGCGCTTGGTGGCGCCCAGCGCGTAGCGCGCCCTGGCGCAGGGCGTTGGGGACGGCGGACATGGCGTCCTCGGCCAGCGAGGCGACGGTGGGGACGATCATGATGCCCATGACGAGCGCCGGCGGACAGCGCGTTGAAGATCTCCGGCAGGTCGCCGCCGAACGGCAGCACGTCGCGCAGGATCGGCGTCACGAACTCGAGGGCGAAGAAGCCGAAGACGACGGTGGGGATGCCGGCCAGCACCTCGAGGATCGGCTTGAGCGTCTTGCGCGCCCGCGGCGGCGGCGTACTCCGACAGGTACATCGCGGAGGCGAGCCCGATCGGCGCGGCGATGAGCATGGCGATGCAGGCTGATCAGCAGGGTGGCCGTGACCAGCGGGATCACGCCGTAGGCCGGGGGCTCGAACAGCGGGGACCACTCGGTGCCGGTGATGAAGTCGGTGAACGGGGACGAACTCGAAGAAGGCGATCGCCGGCACGAAGAGGGCGATCACGATGCCGACGGTGGTGGCGACCGAGACGAGCGCGGCCAGCAGCAGGCTGCCCTCGATCGTGCGCTCGCCCCAGCGGACCCGAGACCGCCGCAGGGACGTCCCCTGCGGCGGCCTCGGTGAGGGTCTGGGTCACGGTGTTCGGTGCTTCCGTTCCTCTTGGGTCGTCGAGCAGGTCAGCCGGAGAAGGCCGCCCAGTCCGACTCGAGCTTGGCGCGCTGCTCGTCGTTGAGGGCGATGAACTGCGCCTCCTCGGCGATCTGGGCGTCATTGTCGACGTAGAAGTCGAAGAACGCCTTGACCGCCGCGTTCTCGGTCACCGACGCCTTGCTGCGGGTAGATGAACAGCGGGCGGGCCAGCGGGGTGTAGGTGCCGTCCTGGGCGGTCTCGACGCTCGGGGCGACGCAGCCGGCGCCGCTGTCGATCTCGACGGCGGTCAGCACGTCGGCGTTCTCCTCGTAGTAGGAGAAGCCGAAGTAGCCCAGGCCGCCCTTGGAGCCCTCGACGCCCGTGACGGTGACGTTGTCGTCCTCGCTGGGGTTGTAGTCGGTGCGGCTGGCGCCCTCCTCGCCGTTGATCACGTCGGTGAAGTAGTCGAAGGTGCCCGAGTCGGTGCCGGGGCCGAACAGCTTGAGCTCTGACGTCGGGGAAGGCCGGGTCGACCTGGTTCCAGTTGTTGACCGTGGAGCTCGGGCTCCCACATCTTCTTGAGCTGCTCGACGGTGAGGCACTTGGCCCAGGTGTTCTCGGTGTTGACGACCACGGTGAGGGCGTCGATGGCGACCTGGAGCTCGGTGAACTCGATGTTGTTGGCCGCGCAGGCCTCCTTCTCGGAGTCCTTGATCGGCCGCGAGGCGTCGTTGGCGTCGGTCTCGCCGTTGCAGAACTTCTCGAAGCCGCCGCCGGTGCCGGAGGTGCCGACCGTGACGTTGACCTCCGGGGCCTCTTCGGCGAAGAGCTCGGCGGCGACCGACGACAGCGGGGCCACGGTGGAGGAGCCGTCGACCCGGACCGAGCCGGTCAGGTCGGAGCTGGTGGAGTCGGAGTCGTCGCCTCCGCCGCAGGCGGCGAGGGCGAGCGAGAGGGTGAGCACGGTGGCCGCCGGCGCGAGGCCGCGGCGCAGGGTGCTGCGCTTCATGGGGAGGTGCCCTTCTGTCGGGTGGCTGACAGGCCGGACGCTAGGGACCGGATCTGTCCGGGCGGGGAGCCGCAGGTGAACGCAAGGTGAACGAGGGTTGCACGCTCAGTCGAGGTCCGGGCCGCCGGAGTCGTGGCGCTCGACGACGACGGGCCGCTGCTCGGACAGGTGCAGCACCAGCAGGTCGGCCGGGTTCAGGTGCGGGGGGGTCGGCAGCCGGGTGCCCGCGAGCAGCCGCTTGAGGGCGGCCGGCAGGACCGGGCGGTGGGTGCAGACGGCCATGGGGCGGCCGGTGGACAGCAGCAGCGCGGCGGCCTCGGTCGTCAAGGCCGGGTCGCGGTCGTGCCCGGCCTCCGACCAGGCCTGGTCGAGCACCAGCGGGAGGCCGCGGCCGAGGGCGTAGGGCGTCACGGTGTCGACGCAGCGGACCGCGGGGGACGTCACCACCCGGGTGACGCCGTACGCGTCGAGCAGGGGTTCGACGCGCTGGGCCTGGGCCGGTCCGCGGGGGTCGAGGGGGCGAAGCGCGTCGTCGTCGCCGTCGAAGTTCCGCCGCTTGATCGCCTTGGCGTGGCGGACCAGCAGGAGGGGCACGGTGTCGAGCGGCCCGGCGAGCAGGGTACGGACGACACGCGCGTCGTGGGGGTAGGTGAGCCGGTCGAGCGCCGCACCTGCCTCCAGCCACTCCACGGCGTCGACCTCGTGCTCCAGGGGGCGCAGCTGGCCGCTCGCCTTCGCCGCCCAGTAGTGCACCTGCTTGGGCTTGCCCTCCGCGACGTAGTCGAGCACCCCCAGCGGCCGACCGAGCCGGACCGAGGCGCCGGTCTCCTCGGCGACCTCCCGCACCGCGGCCGCCGGCGCCGACTCGCCCGGCTCGAGCTTGCCCTTGGGCAGCGACCAGTCGTCGTACCGGGGGCGGTGGACGAGGGCGATCTGCGGTCCGCGCGGGGAGGGCCGCCACAGCACGGCCCCGGCCGCCTGGACGGGGTCAGCGGCCATGGGGGCCCTTCGACCCGCGGGCCTTCAACCACCGCAGGCCGTCGGGGCTGGACACCTCCGGCCACACCGCCACGAGCCGCAGCCGGGTGGCGTGCACGGCGTCGCGCTGGGCGCCGTGCAGCAGGCCGAGGGCGAAGCCGGCCCGGCCAGAGACCCGCCCGGTGTGCGCGAGGGCGCGGACGGTCTCGGCGGCGATAGAGGCGTCCTGGTGCTCGCCGAGCAGCTCGGTCACCACCTCAAGGCGCTTGGCCAGGCGGCGGGCGGGCGCCCCGAGGGCGGGCGCCACGGACTCGCACGCGTAGCGGGCCCGCTTGGCCGCGATCCGGGCCTCGTGCCAGGCGTCGTCGTGGCCGTCGAGCTCCAGGGCGTCGACGTCGCGGGCGAGCCTCCGCCAGGACTTGGCCACCAGGGGCGGCAGCGCCGCGCGGCAGGGCGCGTCGGCCGCCTCGTTGAGCAGCGGCTCGCGGGCGGCGTCGACGAGCACGTCGAGCAGGGTGAGGTAGCGGTCGGAGCGCAGCGCCGCCAACGCCTCGGCCAGGGCGTCGACGAGGCGCGCGTCGAACGCCCGGTGCACGACGGCCGCGGCCGCGTCGGAGTCCGCGGCGTCTGGCAGGGCGGCCAGGGCCGCCAGCAGCCGCTCCTCGAGGACCTCGCCGTCGCGCGCCGCCCCCAGCGCTCCGGCCAGCCAGCCCAGCTCGTCACGCAGCGGACGTGACCAGGTCGGCTCCAGCAGCGGCTCGAAGACCTTGAGCGCGCTGCGCAGCCGCCGGCAGGCGACCCGCATCTGGTGCACGGCGTCGGGCCGGCTGCGGCGCACGCGCGGGTCCTGGGTCACGATGGCCCGCACCTGGGTGGCGATGAAGGCCTGCACGGCCGCGCCCGCGGGGTCGTCCGGGCCGACCTCCCCGGGCGGCGGCACCTCGGGCGGCCGCGCGGCCTGCGGGCCGAGCGCCCGCGCCGACTTGGACAGGAACGTGCCGCCGAGGGCCCCGGCGGCGACGAGCGCCCCGCCCACCGCGGCCGCGATCGCGTGCGCGTCGGCCGCCTCGGGCGACTCAAGCGCCTCGGGGGACAGCTCGAGCTCGAGCTCGCGGAACATCCCCACGACGTCGGCGCCGTCGAGGATCTCGACGGTGTCGTCGACCAGCTCGGCGCAGGCGGCGCCTCCGGCCGCCGGCGCCACGTCGTACGGGGTGCGCTGCGTCCGCAGCGTGGCGACCGGCCGCACCCGGGCCCGGCGGGCGAGCGCCGTGACCAGATCGAGGAGCTCGGCGGGGGGCGCGGCCCCCTCGGCGGCGGCCGCCAGCGGCATCCGCAGCTCCTCGCGGGAGCCCGGTCCGCCGGCCGGCAATTTGAGGTGCCAGCCCTCGTCGGCGCCGCCCACCCGGCGGCGCAGGCTCACCCCGGAGCGGGCCAGCCGCAGGTCGTCGGTGTCGTAGTAGGTGGCGGTGAGCGTGACCGTCGGGCGCGGCTCGACCCGCGGCCGCGGCCGACAGGTCGGGCAGCCGGAACAGGCCGTGCACGGAGTACTTGGACTCGACCTCCAGCGCTCCGGCGTACGCAGGCGGCGGGGCCGGCTCAGCCCCGCTTGCGGCCGGTGGTGCCATGGCGGGCGGTCACCCCGCCGTTCGGCGGGCCCGCGCGCGGGCGATCAGGTGCTCTTGCAGGTCGAGGAGCGGGGCGCCGTCGGGACCGGTCATCGCGTGCTGCCAGGTGTCCTGCGCGTCCAGCCGCCAGGAGGACGTGCTGTCGGCGAAGCCGAGGTCGAGCAGCTCGCCGAGCGCCCGCACGTGCTCCGGCCGGGAGAGCCGCACCAGGGACTCCACCCGTCGGTCGAGGTTGCGGTGCATCATGTCGGCGCTGCCGATCCAGACCTCCGGGTCGCCGTCGTTGTCGAACCAGCAGATCCGGCTGTGCTCCAGGAAGCGGCCCAGGATGCTGCGCACCGTGATGTTCTCGGACAGCCCGGGGACGCCGGCGCGCAGGGCGCAGATCCCGCGCACCCAGATGCCGACCTCGCACGCCCGCCTGGCTGGCGCGGTAGAGGCCGTCGATGATCTGCTCGTCGACGATGGCGTTGGCCTTGAAGCGGATCCGCGCCGGCCGGCCCGCCCGGGCGTGGGCGGTCTCGCGCTCGATCCGCTCGAGCAGCCCGGACCGCACCGAGTGCGGCGCGACGAGCAGCCGCTCGTACGACGTGTTGAGCGAGTAGCCGGTGAGCACGTTGAACAGGTTGGCCGCGTCGGCGCCGACCTGGGGGTCGGCGGTGATGAGCCCGAGGTCCTCGTAGAGGCGCGCCGTGGCCGGGTGGTAGTTGCCGGTGCCCATGTGGGTGTAGCGGCGGATCCCGTCGACCTCGCGGCGGACCACCAGGCTGAGCTTGCAGTGCGTCTTGAGGCCCACGACCCCGTAGACGACGTGGCAGCCGGCCTGCTCGAGCTTGCGGGCCCGCTTGATGTTGGCCTGCTCGTCGAAGCGCGCCTTCAGCTCGACGAGGACGAGGACCTGCTTGCCGGACTCGGCGGCGTCGATCAGGGCGTCGACGATCGGGGAGTCGCCGCTCGTGCGGTAGAGCGTCTGCTTGATCGCGAGCACCTGCGGGTCGGCGGCGGCCTGCTCGAGGAAGGCCTGCACGCTCGTCGAGAACGAGTCGTACGGGTGGTGCAGCAGCACGTCGTGGTCGCGGACCGCCTCGAAGATGTCGGGGGCGTCGGCGGTCTCGACCTCGGAGATCTCGGCGGCGACCCGGCCGAGGAAGGGCCGGTCCTTGAGGTCGACCCGGTCGATGGCGTGCACGCCCCAGAGCCCGGTGAGGTCGAGCGGGCTGGGCAGCGCGATCACCTCGTCGGCCTCGACGCCGAGCTCGCGCACGAGCAGGTCGAGCACATGCGGGTCGATGGTCTCCTCGACCTCGAGCCGCACCGGCGGGCCGAACCGGCGGCGCATGAGCTCGCGCTCCATGGCCTTCATGAGGTTCTCGGCCTCGTCCTCCTCGACCTCGACGTCCTCGTTGCGGGTGACCCGGAACGAGTGGTGCTGGAGCACCTCCATGCCGGGGAAGAGCCGGTCGAGGTGCTCGGAGATGACGTCCTCGAGGGGCACGAACCGCTGCGGGCTGACCGGGTAGAAGCGGGGCAGGATCTGCGGGGCCTTGACGCGGGCGAAGTGCTCGCCGCCGGTCGCGGGGTTGCGCACCACGACGGCGAGGTTGAGCGACAGGCCGGAGATGTACGGGAAGGGGTGCGCCGGGTCGACGGCGAGCGGGGTCAGGACCGGGAAGATCTGGTCGTCGAAGACCCGCTCCATGTGCGCGAGCTCGTCGGCCGAGAGGTCCTCCCAGCGGACCAGCTCGATGCCGTGGCCCTTCAGCGCCGGGACCACCTGGTCGCGGAAGCACGCGGCGTGGCGGCGCTGCAGCTCGGCGCGTGCGGGCCAGGATCCCCTGGTGCACCTCGCGGGGGAGCAGGCCGCTGGCCGCCCGCCGCGCGATGCCGGTGTGGATGCGCCGCTTGAGGCCGGCGACCCGGACCATGAAGAACTCGTCGAGGTTGCTGGCGAAGATGGCCAGGAACTTGGCGCGCTCGAGCAGCGGCTGGGAGGGGTCCTCGGCGAGCTCGAGCACCCGCTGGTTGAAGGCCAGCCAGGACAGCTCGCGGTCGGAGAACCGGTCGGCGGGCAGCTCGGGAAGCGGCTCGGGGCGCTGGCGCCGGGGATCGTCGGCGAGCGGCTCGGCCGGGGCGTCGACAAGATCCATGGTGCCCATCCTCGCATCCCGGCGGGCCGGGGCGTAGGGCCAGTCGAGGGGCGGTCAGCCGCGGCGGAAGAGCACGTCGGTGTCCCAGCGGGTGAAGCCCAGCGACTCGTACAGCGCCACCGCCGAGGTGTTGTCGGCGTCGACGTAGAGCAGCACCGCGGGGAGCCCCTCGGCGCGCAGGTGGCGCAGGCCCGGCCAGGACCAGCGCCCGGCCGAGCCCCCGGCCGCGGGCCGCCGGGTCGACGCCGACGACGTACACCTCGCCGAGGGGGTCGTGACCGTGCGGCCCGTGCCCGTCGTGGTCGTGCTGGCCCTGGGCGGGCGGCCGCTCCGGCAGGGCATGGCCGTGCTCGTCGCGCTCGCCGCCGTGCACCTTGGTCCAGTGGAAGCCGACCATCCGCCGCCCGCCGCCGGGGCGTCCTCCTCGGCGATCAGGAACCCGGCCGGGTCGAACCACGGCTCGGCCATCCGCAGCCGGAGGTCGCGCAGCGTCCAGCGCGCCCTGCTCGGGGTGGTCGGCGAACGCGCGCGCGTTGAGGTCCACCCACTCGTCGTCGTCCGCTCCGGGGACGAAGGCGCGCAGCACGACGCCGGGGGGCAGCACGGCCGGCGGGATCGGCGCGTAGAGCGAGCGCCGCAGCTGCCACAGGACGCGGACGCGGTCGAAGCCGTGGTGGGCGGCGAGCCGGGCGGCGGCCGGGTGCTCGCCGTGGGCCCACAGCCGCAGCCGCCCGTCGGGGGTCTCGCGCAGCAGCTCGGCGACCAGCCGGCCGCCGACGCCGCCCCCGCGGTGGGCCGGGTCGACGACCAGCTCCGCGCTCGACCCCTCCACCGGGTCGGTCACGTCGAGGTGCGCGTACGCGGCGAGCGCGCCGTCGACGTACACGAGCACGTTGCGCACGTGGGCGTCGCCGCCGTGCCGCAGGTGCAGCGCGACGTGCTCGGACAGGGGGCGGACGCCGTCGGTCTCGGTGGCGCGCTCCACGAGCAGCGCGACCCGGCCGACCTCGTCCTCATCGAGGCGGCCGAGGCTCTCGACGCGGACGCTGGTCACCGTGGGCTGGTTGGGGGTCGGCCGCGGCTCAGCCGCGGGCGTCCGCGCGCTCCTCGGCGCGCTCGTCGCGCGCGGGCAGCACGAAGCGGTAGCCGACGTTGCGCACGGTGCCGATCGAGGCCTCGTGCTCGGCGCCGAGCTTGGCCCGGAGCCGTCGGACGTGGACGTCGACCGTGCGGGTGCCGCCGAAGTAGTCGTAGCCCCAGACCTCCTGCAGCAGCTGGGCCCGGGTGAAGACCCGCCCCGGGTGCTGGGCGAGGTACTTGAGCAGCTCGAACTCCTTGAAGGTCAGGTCCAGCGTGCGGCCGCGGACCCGCGCGGTGTAGGTGGCCTCGTCGATCGTGACGTCGCCGGAGCGGATCTCGTCGGGGGTGTCGAGGTCGCCGGCGCGAAGGGCATCGAGCCGCCCGGTCGCCAGCCGCAGCCGGGCCTCGACCTCGGCCGGCCCGGCGGTGTCGAGCAGCACGTCGTCGACGCCCCAGTCGGCGGTGACCGCGGCCAGCCCGCCCTCGGTCGTGACGAGCAGCACCGGGCAGTCGACGCCGGTGGCCCGGATCAGCCGGCACAGGCTGCGGACGTGGGGCAGGTCGCGCCGGCCGTCGACGAGCACGACGTCGGCCGCGGGCGCGTCGATCAGCGCGGAGGCCTCGGCGGGGGCGACCCGGACCTGGTGGAGCAGCAGCCCGAGCGCGGGCAGGACCTCGGCGGAGGGCTGCAGCGCGTGCGTGAGCAGCAGCAGCTGGGCCATCGACGCCTCCCGCCTTGCGCTCGAAACGGACCACTCGGAACACGAGAGGGATCCGCAGGGGCTTCGTCGCCCACGCCGGATCCCGCAACCGCGAGGATACCCGACATGAGCCGGCCCCTCCCGTCCGTCGTGGAGCAGCGGGTGCTGCTCGCCGCCGACGGTGTGCGCATCGCCGCCCGGCACCGTCCGGCCGGGGCCGGCCGGCCGCCGGGATCTCGCGGTCGTGCTGGCGCACGGCTTCACCGGCTCGATGGGGCACCCCGATGTGCGGCGGCTGGCCGAGGGGCTCGCCGAGCGGTCCGGGGTGGTGGCGCTCGACCTGCGGGGGCACGGGGCCTCGACGGGGGCGTCCACGCTGGGGGACCGGGAGGTGCTGGATCTGGACGCGGCCGTCGCCTGGGCCCGGCTGCTGGGGTACGCCCGGGTGGCCACCCTCGGCTGCTCGATGGGCGGGTCGGTGGTCGTCCGGCACGCCGCGCTGAGCGGAGGGGTGGAGGCGGTGGTGGCGGTGAGCGCCCCGTCGCGCTGGTGGTACCAGGGGACCCCGCCGATGCGGCTGCTCCACCTCGTCGCGATGAGCCGCTCGGGGCGGCTGGCCGCGCAGGTGGCCCGCGGCACCCGGATCTCCGCCCAGCCGTGGCCGCCGCGCCACCACCCCGACCTGCCGTTGGAGCCGCGCGCGGCCGCCGCCCGCCTGGCGGTCCCGCTGCTCGTCGTGCACGGCGACGCCGACCCGTTCTTCCCCGTCGACCACGGCCGGCAGCTGGCCGCGGGGCCGTCGGCCGAGCTCTGGGAGCTGCCCGGGTTCGGGCACGCGGAGGCGGCGCTGACCCCGGAGGTCGTGACGCGGATCGCCGGCTGGATCAGCGCGGCGGCTCCGCCGGCCTGACCGGGCCGCCCAGCGGCCAGGCCGCGACCTGCTCGTAGCGGGGCTGCGGGCCCGGGTACGAGCGGACCAGCCGCAGGGCCTCGACGGTGAAGGCCGGGCCGGCGTACGCGCCGAGCCGGTCGCGGGTGGCGTTCAGCGCGGCCGCCGCCGGCTGGCGGCTGCGGGCCACCGTGAGGTGCGGTCGGTAGGGCCGCCGCTCGACGGCGACGCCTGCGGCGCGCACCGCCCGGCGGGCCGCCCGGGCCAGCCGGTCCAGGCCGGCGAGGTCGCCGGCCAGGCCGATCCAGAGGACCCCGGGGAACGCCCCGGAGCCGCGCAGGCTCAGGGCCAGCGGCGGCCAGGCGGCGGCGACCGGCCCGATCGCGGCGGCCAGCCGCTCCACCCGGGCGTCGTCCACCTCGCCGAGGAAGACGAGCGTCAGGTGCCATCGCTCCGGGGGGATCCACCGGAGCGGATCGCCGGACGGGTTGCCGCCGCGGGCCTCGGCCAGCGCCGCGGCGAGGTGGTCGAGGGCCGCCGGCGGGGGCGCCACGGCGACGAAGAGCCGCATGGCGCGGACGGTAGTGCCCGCATGCGTGCGGCGCGGCGCCCCGCGGTCCTCCACACTGGGCGGGTGAGCGATGTGGCGGATCCGGCGGCGGATCCCGCGGCGGCCCCCGGCCGCGTGACCGTGCGCTACTGGGCCGCGGCCCGGGCCGCGGCCGGCGTGGAGGCCGACGAGGTTCCCGCCGCCACCCTCGCCGAGGCGGTGGCCGCCGTCAGCGCGCTGCGCGGCGCCGCCCTGGCCCGGGTGCTCGCCGCGTGCTCGTACCTCGTCGACTCGGCCCCCGCCGGGCGGCGCCCGCCCGAGGAGGTGGCGCTGCCGCCCGGGGCGGTCGTCGAGGCGCTGCCGCCCTTCGCCGGCGGCTGACCGCCCGGGCGGGCGCCGGGTGCGAGGGGCGGGAATCGCCGCGCGGGCCGTACCGTTGCACGCCCCATGGACCCGCTCGGCCTCACCCTGCTCGCCGCCGCCCTCGTGGGCGCGGCCGCCTTCGGGCTGTGGCGCCGCCAGACGGACGGCCGGCTGCGGGCCGCGCCGGCAGCCGCGGCGAACGCCGGCGAGGCGGCCGCGCCGGCGCTCACCGCCGAGGACCTCGGAGCCGCCCTGGGCCCGCGCGCCACCCTCGTGCAGTTCTCGACCGCCTTCTGCCAGCCCTGCCGGGCGACCCGCCAGATCCTGGACGAGGTGAGCGGGATGGTCGACGGCGTCGCGCACGTCGAGATCGACGCCGAGTCCCGCCTCGACCTGGTGCGCCGCCTCGACGTCACCCGCACGCCGACGGTGCTCGTCCTCGACCCGCAGGGGCGGATCACCCGCCGCGCCTCCGGGGCGCCCCGCAAGGCCGACGTGATCGCGGCGCTCGGAGACGTGCCCGCGTGATCGGGGCGCGGAGCCGTTCAGAAGGCGAGACGGATGTCTCACCATGTGGATGGTGGGTGACACCCGGCCCCGCGGTCCCTACCCTTCGGCGCATGTCCCAGCAGGTGAGCCTCACCAAACGGCGCGCGGTCGACCTGTGCCGCGTGGCCACCTGCCTGTGTTGCGACCTGCCCTGACGGACGACGTCCGCAGCGAGCCTCGGCCCTTGGCGGCCTGAGCCAGCCCACGTCGTCCTGACGCACCCGCGTCCCCCGCGTTACCTCCCCACGCGACGTCAGGAGCACCGCCGTGAGCAGCCTGTCCACCCCCTCCGGTTCCCGCACCACCGCGACACCCGCCGGCCTCGACCCGCGCGGCCCGCGCTTCGGCGCGGCGATCACCACGGTCGTGCTGGCCGCCGTCCTGCTGACCGGCTCGGTGTGGCTGCTGGCCGCCCAGGCCGCCGTCTTCGCCCTCGGCGCCTTCGCCGGGCCGGGCGCGCAGCCGTACGGCGTGGTCTTCCGCCGGCTGGTCCGTCCCCGTCTCGGCCCGCCCGCCCACCTTGAGGACCCGCGGCCCCCGCGGTTCGCCCAGGCCGTGGGGCTCGGCTTCGCGCTGGCCGGGCTGGCCGGCTACGCGGCCGGGATCGCGGCCCTCGGCGGCGCCGCCGTGGCGCTGGCGCTGGCGGCCGCCTTCCTCAACGCGGCCTTCGGCTTCTGCCTCGGCTGCGAGATGTACCTCCTCGGCAAGCGGGTGCTCGCCCGCGGGGCCGCCGAGCCGCGGCTCGCCGTCGCCGACTGACCGCCCACCCCTGCGCCAACCCCCAAGCCAACCCCCGAAAGGAACAACCCCTATGAGCCGCAGCGACGTCCTGGTTGACGCCGACTGGGTCGAGGCCAACCTCGACGACCCGACCGTGGTGCTGGTCGAGGTCGACGAGGACGTCTCGGCGTACGACACGAACCACATCCGCGGCGCCGTCCGCATCGACTGGCGCGACGACCTGCAGGACCCGGTCCGCCGCGACTTCGTCAACCAGCAGCAGTTCGAGGCGCTGCTCTCCGCGCAAGGGCATCGGCAACGACGACACCGTCGTGCTCTACGGCGGCAACAACAACTGGTTCGCCTCCTACGCGTACTGGTACTTCACGCTGTACGGCCACCGCGACGTCCGGCTGCTCGACGGCGGCCGCAAGAAGTGGGAGCTCGACGGCCGCGAGCTGGTGGCCGAGGTCGTCGAGCGGCCCGCCACGACGTACGCCGCCCAGCCGCAGGACGCCTCGATCCGCGCCTTCCGCGACGACGTCACCGCGGCCATCGGCTCGCTGAACCTCGTCGACGTCCGCTCGCCCGACGAGTACGCCGGCCGGCTGCTCGCGCCGGCCCACCTCCCGCAGGAGCAGTCGCAGCGGGCCGGCCACGTGCCGACCGCGCTAACGTGCCCTGGAGCAAGGCCGCCAACGACGACGGCACCTTCAAGGCCGACGAGGAGCTGCTCGCCCTCTACGGCGGCGCTGGGCTCGACTTCGGCAAGGACACCATCGCGTACTGCCGGATCGGCGAGCGCTCGGCGCACACCTGGTTCGTGCTGCACGAGCTGCTCGACCAGCCGAACGTGCGCAACTACGACGGCTCGTGGACCGAGTACGGCTCCCTCGTCGGCGTGCCCGTCCAGCTCGGGGACGCGCCGGGCGCGCCCGAGGGGGGCAGGCCTGATGTGCGGGGCGACCACCGGCGGGCTCGACGTGGAGGGGATTGACGTGGCCAAGGAATCCGTGATCCAGGGCGTGGTGTCGCGCGGGGGCGAGCCGGTGGGCGGCGCGTACGTCCGGCTGCTCGACGGCGGCGGGGAGTTCACCGCGGAGGTGCCCACCAGCGCGACCGGGCACTTCCGGTTCTTCGCCGCGCCGGGCCAGTGGACGCTGCGCACGCTGGCGCCGGGCGCCACGGTCGACCGCCAGGTCGTCGCCGTCCTCGGCGGTGTCGCCGAGGTCGCCGTCGAGCTGCCCGCCTGACTCGGCGCGCGCCTGACTCAGTAGACGAGCGCCCGGGTCGCGGGGGCCAGGACCTCCTCCACGAAGGCCGCTGCCCCCGCGATCCGGACGCCCTCGAGCAGATCGCCGACGTCGAGGGACCGCCGGGCGGCGCACTGCGAGCAGACGGTGACGCGGCCCCCTGCGAGCACCGCGGCCAGCAGGGCGTCGAGCGGGGCGGCGTGCGGCAGCGCGAACTGCGCCGCCCGGCCGGGCACCGCGAGCCAGGTCGCCTCACCGGTGAGCCACAGCGAGACCTCGGCCCCCGCCGCCACCGCCGTCGCGGCGACCGTGAACGCCTGGGCGCACCGCTCGGGGTCGTCGGCGCCCGCGGTGGCCTTCACCACCAGCCGGACCCCCGGCCCGCTGATGGCCGGCTGGCTCGCCTGCTGCGCATCGCTCTGCTGCCTGGACATGGGCCGAAGGCTAGACTCGCCTGCGTGGTCGAGCTCTTCTACACCTCTCTGCTCGTGCTGGTCGCCGTGTTCATCACATGGTTCGCCGGCTTCGTCGTCTACCGGCTGTACAAGGGCCAGGACTGACGGTGGAGCTGTCGACCGACCTGCCCACCGAGTTGGTGCCGATCGCGTTCCTGCTCGGGACGTGGCAGGGCGCCGGCGTGGGCGGCTACCCGACGGTGGAGGAGTTCCACTTCGGCCAGGAGATGACGTTCTCCTACGACGGCCGGCCCTTCATCGCGTACTCCAGCCGGTCCTGGCTGCTCGATGGCGCCGGCCAGCAGGTCCGCCCGCTCGCCTCGGAGAGCGGCTACTGGCGCCCGCAGCCCGAAGGCGGCCTCGAGGTGCTGCTGGCCCACCCGAGCGGGATCACCGAGATCTACGTGGGCGAGGCGGTCGGGGCCAAGGTCGAGCTGCGCACCGATGTGGTCGCGCGCACCCAGACCGCCAAGCCCTACACCGCGGGCCACCGCCTGTACGGGCTCGTCGAGGGCGACCTGCTGTGGGCGTTCGACATGGCCGCCGTCGGCAAGGCGATCCAGCCGCACCTGTCGGCCCGGCTCAAGCGCATCGGCTGACCTGATGGCCGAGCCGGGGCTGAGCGACGAGCTGCGCGCACGCGGGCTCCGGTTGACGCCGCAGCGCCAGCTGGTGCTCGAGGCGGTGCACGGGCTCGGGCACGCCACGCCAGACGAGGTGCTCGCCGAGGTGCGCCGCACGGCCTCGGGGGTGAACGTCTCCACGGTCTACCGCACGCTGGACCTGCTCGAGGAGCTCGGGCTGGTGACGCACACCCACCTCGGCCACGGCTCCCCGACGTACCACCCGGCGGAGGCCTCCGGGCACCTGCACCTGGTGTGCCGCGAGTGCGGCTCGATCAGTGAGGCCGACCCGGAGGTGGCCGCCCCCCTGGTCGCCCGGCTCGAGGAGCGGCACGGGTTCGCCACCGACGTCCAGCACTTCGCCATCTTCGGCCGCTGCGCCGGGTGCGCCACCCTCGTGACCGCCGTGCTGGTCGAGGCCGGCCCGGACGCCGGCGCGGTGTGGCACCTCGGCGACCCGGTCGCCGAGCAGCGCGCCCTGGAGCGGGGCGCCGCGGCTGTCGACCTCGGGCACCGGCCGGTCCTGCGGGTCAGCGGCCCGGACCGGCTCACGTGGCTGCACACCCTCACCTCCCAGCACCTGCTGCTGCTGGAGCCCGGCCAGTGGGCCGAGGCGCTCGTCCTCTCCCCGCACGGGCACGTCGAGCACCACCTCGACCTCGTCGACGACGGCGAGGCGGTGTGGGCGCACGTGGAGCCGGGCACCGCCGAGGCCCTGCTCGGCTACCTCGACTCGATGCGGTTCTGGAGCGCCGTCGAGGTCGCCGACGTCAGCGCCGGTTTCGCGGTCGTCCGCTCGTACGCCGGCGGGGCGCCGGTCGACCAGGTGGTCGATCGAGCCGACGTGGGGCGCGTCGTCGCCGCGTACGGCGCTCCGGCGGGGATGTGGGCGGAGGAGGCGCTGCGGGTCGCCGCGGGGCGGCCTCGGCTCGGCTTCGAGACCGACCACCGCACGATCCCGCACGAGGTCGGCTGGATCGGCTCCGCGGTGCACCTCGACAAGGGCTGCTACCGGGGGCAGGAGACGGTGGCGCGCGTGCACAACCTGGGCCGGCCGCCGCGGCGGCTGGTGCTGCTGCACCTCGACGGGTCCGAGTCGCTGCTGCCGGCCCACGGCGACCCCGTCGAGCAGGACGGCCGGGCGATCGGCTTCGTCGGCACCGCGGTCCGCCACCACGAGCTGGGCCCGATCGCGCTGGCCCTCGTCAAGCGCTCGGTCCCCGAGGACGCGCCGCTCACCGCCGGCGGGGTGCCGGCCGCGCAGGAGCCGATCGTCCGGGCCTGAGCCGCGGCCCGGCCGCATTCCAGCCGGGTCGTCGCCGCTACGGCGCCGGGTGCTCGAGGATGAGCGTGATCGGGCCGTCGTTGACCAGCTCGACCTGCATCTCCGCGCCGAAGACCCCGGTCTCGACGTGGGCGCCGCGGGCACGCAGCGCGGCCACGAACGCCTCGACCAATGGCTCCGCGAGGTGGCCCGGGGCCGCCGCGGACCAGGACGGCCGACGCCCCTTGCGGGTGTCGGCGTACAGGGTGAACTGGCTGACCACCAGCAGCGGGGCGCCGAGGTCGGCCGCTGACTGCTCCTCTCCCAGGATCCGCAGGGAGTGCACCTTGGCGGCCAGCTGGCCCGCGGTCTCGGGGGTGTCGCTGTGGGTCGCGCCCACCAAGACAAGCAGTCCCGGCCGCTCGATCTGCCCGACGACGGCGCCGGCGACCGTGACGCTGGCCCGGGCCACCCGCTGGACGACGACGCGCATGCGGTCAGTCTGCCCGCGCCCGGGTCACAGCCCGAACCGGCGCCGCTTCTTGGCCGCGGGCGCGGCCGGGGCAGGGCCCGCCGGTCGGGGCTGCGGCGCCTGCTGCGGCGCCGGGGTGTCGCCGTTGAGGCTCGCCAGCTCGCGCAGCAGCGCCGCGGTGTCCAGCATCTCGGCCTGGGCGGCCTGCGAGGGCGCTGCGGCCAAGATGTGGTCGAACGCGGGCGCGCTCGCCGCGTACGACCCGGGCGGCGCCTCCAGGGGGGGTCCCTCGACGGCCGCCGGCTCGGCGTCGGGGGTGTGCTCGTTCAGCTCGGCGAAGACCGCGGCCACCGTGCCATCGCCCTCCCAGGTGGTGAGCGGCATCACCAGCGAGGTCTGGGTCAGGGCCTCGGCCTCGACGCGCTCGGCCTCGACGCGCTCGGCCTCGACGCGCTGCGGCCTCACGCGCTCCGCCTCGACGCGCTCGGCCTCCAGCCGGCCGCCTCGGCCTCGACGGCCGCCTCTTCCGCGGCCAGTCGGGCTGCTTCGCGCTCTGCGGCGACCCGCTCGGATTCGAGCCGCGCGGCCTCCAACTCCGCGGCGAGCTGCTCGGCCTCGCTTTGGGCGGCGACGCGCTCGGCTTCGATCCGTTCGGCTTCGATCCGTTCGGCTTCGATCCGTCGGCCTCGGCTTCGATCCGCTCGGCCTCCAGGCGGGCGGCCTCGGCCTCGGCGGCGACGCGTTCGGCTTCGACCCGCTCGGCTTCGATCCGTTCGGCCTCGACCCGCTCGGCTTCGAGGCGGGCGGCCTCGGCCTCGGCGGCGATGCGCTCGGCCTCGATCCGCTCGGCTTCCAGGCGGGCGGCCTCGGCCTCGGCGGCGATGCGTTCGGCTTCGACCCGCTCGGCCTCGATCCGTTCGGCTTCCAGGCGGGCGGCCTCGGCCTCGGCGGCGACGCGCTCGGCCTCGATCCGCTCGGCCTCGATGCGTTCGGCTTCGACCCGTTCGGCTTCGATCCGTTCGGCCTCGATCCGCTCGGCTTCCAGGCGGGCGGCCTCGGCCTCGGCGGCGGCTGCGCTCGGCGGCGACGCGCTCGGCCTCGATCCGCTCGGCCTCGATCCGCTCGGCCTCCCGCCGCGCCTCGAGGATGCCTCCGAACCACGCGGCCTGCTCGCGCCACGCGGCCTCGGTGCGGGCCTCGTCCTCGATCTCGCCCAGCCAGCTCGGCGGCCAGCCAGCGCACCACGGCGGCGGTGGCCCGGCGGCGCTCATCGGCCCGGCGGGCCTCTTCGGCGGCCGCGCGCTCGGCCTCCAGCCGGGCCTGCTCCTCGGCCTCCCGGCGGGCCTGCGCCTCGGCCTCCAGCCGGGCACGCTCGGCGTGCTCGGTCTGCGCTTTGCGGGCCTGCGCGGCGGCCGCCTCCAACTCGCGGGCCAGCTCCTGGGCCTCGGCCTTGCGGCGGTCGGCATCCGCGGCGCGCCGCGCGGCCTCGGCCTGCTCGGCCGCGGCGGCGGCATCCGCCTCGTACTGCTCCTCCGCCTGCCGCTGGGCCTCGGCGGCCGCGTGCTCCGCCTCGCGGCGGCTGGCCTCTGCCTCGGCGGCCTCCTCGCCGCGCGACGGCCCGGACCAGGCATCAGCCACCTGGGCGAACGCCTCGGCCAGGGCGGCGTTCTTGACGCCGTCGGCCGTTTCGGGGGAGTCGTCGGTCTCGGGGACGTCCACCTCGACCAGGCCGGCGGAGGTCAGCGAGGCGACCAGCCGGCCGGCCTCGTGCAGGGTGAGGCCGCAGTCCTCCGCGAGCTCGGCCAGCGTCCGCGCCCCATCGACCTTGCACAGCATCGCCCAGTCGCCGGGGCCTAGCACCACATCGTTCGCGGCGGGCGCGGAGGTAGCCAGTCGGGGGACGCCCAGGGCGCCGCCCACGGCCGTCGTGATCTGGCCCCACTCGGCCCGCCGCTCGCCGGCCGCCGCGAGCAGCTCGGGGACCGCGATCGGAGGGGCCACATCCTGTCGGGTCAGCTTCTTGGCGCGGAACCGGTGCGACGAGACGGCTGCCCCGAGCAGGTCGGTCGCCATGTCGAGCAGCTGCTCGGTGACGAACGACTCGACGACGCCGCGGTCGACGTACCCGAGGTGAACCAGGAGTTCGCCGAGGCGCCAGCCCTGCAGCTCGGTTCGCTGGATCTCCAGCGCCTCGGCCAGCGCCTCGGGAGCGAGCTCACCGGACGACATCAGCCGCGACCCCAGCATGGGCCGCCGGCCGGGGACGAAGACCGAGTAGACGAGCCCGTCCTTGAGGTAGACCTCGGAGGCCTCCCCGGACGGGTGCACGATGAGCAGGCAGCCGGTCGAGTCGCGCGCGGCCAGGTCGGTGAGCAGGTCGGCGCAGTCCGCGGACGGGTCGACGGGCAGGCCACCGGGGGTGGCGGCGAGGAGTCCGCCGTCGGCCATGCGGTCCTCCCTCGGTCGCGCGTCGTCGGCAGCCCGGCGCTGAGCAGGCTGGTCGGCGGCCCGCCCCCTGCCCGGGGCGTGCCGCGTCCCACCGTTCCCTTCGGCAGGTCCGGGCGTGACGTTGAGCGCCCCGCCGCGCCCGCTTGCCCGCGTGCGGGGCGGCGGCGTGACACGATGCGCGCATGCCAGCGTCCCCGCCCGCGCCGATGCCTGGGCCGAAGGCCGCTCCGGCTCGCCCGAAGGCCGCTCCGGCCCGCCGCTCGGGCGGCACGCTGATCACCGTGGCGCCCACGGGAGCGGAGACGGCGAAGGCCGACGCGCCCGCCCTGCCGGTCACCTTGGCCGAGCTGGTGGCCACGGCGCAGGCCTGCGAGGCGGCCGGGGCCGGCATGGTCCACGTGCACATCCGCGATGAACAGGCCGTTCCGTCCCTCGACCCGGCCCGGCTGCGCGACACCGTCCAGGCGCTGCGCGAGCAGACCTCGCTGGTGGTTCGGCTGTCGACCGGCGGCTCGGTGCGCGACCCGTACGACGCCCGGCTGGCGGTGCTCGACGCAGAGCCGGATTCCTGCTCGCTGACCTGCGGCACGGTGAACTTCGGCGACGACGTTTTCCTCAACCCGTGGCCGTTCATGTCCGAGCTGTACGCGCTCACCCAGGAGCGCGAGATCGTCCCCGAGTTCGAGCTGTTCGACCTCGGCCAGGTCGCGGCCCTGCACCGGCTGCTCGACGAGCACGGGGCGCCGTACGGCGGGCAGGTGCACTGCGACCTGGTGATGGGCGTCCCCGGAGGGATCCCCGGCACCCTCGACGCCTTGGCCGCCGCCGTGCGCGCCCTCCCGAAGGGCGCGACCTGGTCGGCGACGGGGGTCGGCCGGGCGACCTTGCCGGTGGCGCTGGCCGCGCTGGCCGCCGGCGGCCACCTGCGGGTCGGCATGGAGGACACCCTGACGTTCACGCGCGGAGTCCCCGTGCGCGACAACGCCCAACTCGTCGAGCGCGCCGCCCAGCTCGCCGCGCTCGCCGACCGACCTGCCCTGACCACCGACGACGCGCGCGCGATGCTGCGCGTCAAGGACCGCACAGGAGCCCGCCGATGACCGATCCGACCAGCGAGCCGACCGGCGAGCCGACCGGCAGCCCGTACGCCGGGCCGATGGAAGGCGGCCGCCGCCGCATCGACCGGGTCCTGGCCGCGGGATTCGTCGACAATCTGGCCATCCTCAGCCTGGACGAGGTGCGCGGCCGCCGCCGCGACGCCGAGCAGGAGGAGGCCGACCTGTCGTACCTGCGCCGCCTGCTCCAGGGCCGGCTCGACCTGGTGCGCGCGGAGCAAGCCAGGCGGGGCGGGCCCGACGCGGCGGAAGCCGGGTCGATCGTCGACGCGCTGCCGGGGATCCTCGCGGACGGCACGCGGTCCACGCGGGGCTCGGGGCGGCACCTCACCGTGGAGCCGAGCCGCCTCGACGACCACCGCCGCGCGGCTGAGGCGCTGGCAGCCGACACCGAGCTGAGCGATCCCCAGGCGATGTCCGACGACGAGCTGGCCGAGGCGCTGGCGACGTTCACCGAGGCGGAGCAGTCGGTCTCCGAGGCCCGCCGGCAGGTGCAGGCGGCCATGGACACCCTCACCGCGGAGGTGGCCCGCCGCTACCGCGACGGCGAGGCCACGGTCGACGAGCTGCTCGCCCGGCCTTGACCTCCGCCGCGGGGAGCGGCGTGCCGCTGGTCGAGGTGGTGCGCTCGGGGTTCGCTGAAAGCGTGCACCGCGGCAGCGCGGTGCTGCTGGCGTCCGACGGGTCCGTTTTCGGCTCCCTGGGCGACCCCTGGTCGGCGGTCTTCCCGCGGTCCTGCAGCAAGCCGGCGCAGGCCGCCGGGATGGTCGCTGCCGGGCTCGACCTGCCGGACGCGCTTCTCGCGCTCGCGGCCGCCTCGCACTCGGGGGCCGCCGAGCACCTGGCGGGGGTGGCCGAGATCCTGACCGGCGCCGGCCTCGGCCCGGAGCACCTGCAAACCCCCGCCGACCTCCCGCTGGGGCCGGCCGAGCGCGAGGCCTGGCTTCGCGCCGGGTGGGCGCCCGAGCCGCGGGCGATGAACTGCTCGGGCAAGCACGCGGCGATGCTCGCGACCTGTGTCGCGCGGGGCTGGCCCATCGACTCGTACCGCGACCCGGGCCACCCCCTCCAAGAGGCGTTGCGGGCCGAGGCCGAGCGGTTGGCCGGGGAGCCCGTGACGGCCACGGGGGTGGACGGCTGCGGCGCCCCGGTGTGGGCGATGTCCCTCGTCGGGCTGGCCCGGACCTACCGCGCCTGCGTGCTCGCCGAGCCGGGCGAGCCGGAGCGGCGGGTCGTCGACGCGATGCGCGCCTTTCCTGGGTTGGTCGGCGGGGACGGCCGCGACGCGACCCGGCTGATGCGGGCCGTCGCCGGGCTGGTCGCCAAAGACGGCGCCGACGGGGTGTACGCGGTGGCCCTGCCCGACGGGCGGGCGGCCGCGGTCAAGATCGATGACGGCGCCGAGCGGGCCCGCACACCGGTGGTGATGGCGGCGCTGGCCGCCCTCGGCGTGCCCGCGGCCGCCGATGCGGCGGCCGCGGGGCTGGCCGATCTGGCCGAGCCGCCGGTGCTGGGCGGCGGGCGGCGGGTCGGGTCGGTGCGGGCCCTGCCCGGGCTGTTCGGCTGAGCAGGCGGCTCAGCCGCAGCAGATCGAGCCGGTCGACGACGACGCCGCCGACGACGCCGTCTGCAGGTCGAGCATCGGACGGCCGTCGTGCGTTGTGCCCTCAGGGGTGTCGGCCAGGACCGTGTAGACCTCCCAGCGCTCGCCGTCGGGCGCGGTGGCCCACACCTTGTCCTGCAGGGCGTGGCAGCAGGTGACGCCGTCCTCGAGCTCGGTGGGCAGCCCCTGCTCGGCCAGCCGGCGGGTGGCGCCGGCCACGTCGGCCGTGGACCCGACCTCGACGCCGAGGTGGTTGAGGGTGCCGCCCTGGCCGGGGTTCTCCAGCAGGACGAGCTTGAGCGGCGGCTCGGCGACGGCGAAGTTCGCGTAGCCGGGACGGCGCTTGGCCGCGGGGACGCCGAGCAGCCTGGAGTAGAAGTCCACCGCCGCGTCGAGGTCATCGACGTTGAGCGCGAGTTGGACGCGGGGGAGGGGAGACGTGGTCATGGGTGCGGTCCGTCCAGTTCATCGATCATGCTCTATATTGACAGCAGTCAATCTAGGGGATGTATAGATGAACGTCAATACAGCACCGGTCATCGAGGCGGTGTCGGTCACCGACCTGACGGCCTGCTGCTCGCCGCTGCGCCGCGATGTCCTGGACGCGTCCGAGGCGGCCCTGCTCGCCGACGCGTTCAAGGCCCTCGGCGACCCGGTCCGGCTCCAGCTGCTCAACCTGATCGCGACCGCGGAGGGCGGCGAGGCGTGCGCCTGCGACCTGGTCGAGCCGGTCGGCCGCAGCCAGCCGACGGTCAGCCACCACCTCCGCGTCCTGCGCGAGGCCGGGCTGGTGACGTCCGAGAGGCGCGGCACCTGGGTCTGGTACCGCGCCGAGGCCGCGCAGCTGGAGGCGCTGCGGCGCGCGCTGGCCGCCCGATGAGCGCGCCGGCCCCGGGCGCCGCGCTCGACCCGGTCCAGGCCCGGCTGCCGATGCTCGACCGCTTCCTCCCGCTGTGGATCGGGCTGGCGATGGTCGGCGGGCTGCTCCTCGGCCGCCTGGTGCCGGGGCTGGACGAGGGCCTGGATGCCGTCGCGATCGGGTCGGTGTCGCTGCCGATCGCCCTCGGCCTGCTGCTGATGATGTATCCGGTGCTCGCCAAGGTGAGGTACGACCGGCTCGACACCGTCACGGGCGATCGCCGGATGCTGGTGGCCTCGCTGGTGCTCAACTGGGTGGTGGGCCCGGCCCTGATGTTCGCCCTGGCCTGGATCTTCCTGGCCGACTACCCGGAGTACCGCACCGGGCTGATCATCGTGGGGCTGGCGCGCTGCATCGCGATGGTGCTCATCTGGAACGACCTGGCGTGCGGCGACCGCGAGGCCGCCGCGGTTCTCGTGGCCCTGAACTCCCTCTTCCAGATCGTGGCGTTCTCCGGGCTGGCGTGGTTCTACCTGACGGTGCTGCCCGGGTGGCTGGGCCTGCCGACCGAGGACGTGGACGTCTCGCCCCGCGACATCGCGATCTCCGTGCTGGTCTTCCTCGGCATCCCCCTCGCGCTGGGCTACCTGAGCCGGCGGATCGGCGAGGCGACCCGCGGGCGCGAGTGGTACGAGTCGCGCTTCCTCCCGGTGATCGGCCCATGGGCGCTCTACGGGCTGCTCTTCACCGTGGTCGTCCTGTTCGCCCTGCAGGGCGACGCCATCACGTCCGACCCCGCGGCCGTCGCCCTGATCGCTGTGCCGCTGCTCGCGTACTTCGCCCTGATGTGGACGGGCTCGTTCGCGCTCGGTCGGGGGATCGGCCTGCCCTACCCGCGTACGGCGACGCTGGCCTTCACCGCCGCCGGCAACAACTTCGAGCTCGCCATCGCCGTGTGCATCGGCGTGTGGGGGGTGACCTCGGGGCAGGCGCTGGCCGGCACGATCGGCCCCCTGATCGAGGTGCCCGCGCTCGTCGCCCTGGTGTACGTGAGCCTCTGGGCCCGCCGCCGCTTCTTCCCGCCCGACCCCGTCCCGACCCCCGCCCCCGCCGAGGAGACCCCGTGAGCGAGTCCGCGACCGCCGCCAAGCCCAGCGTCCTGTTCGTGTGCGTGCACAACGCCGGACGCTCGCAGATGGCGGCGGCCTATCTCGGCCACCTCGGCGGCGACGCGGTCGAGGTCCGGTCGGCCGGATCCGCGCCTCGCGACCAGGTCAACCCGATGGCGGTGGCGGCCATGGCCGAGGAGGGCATCGACATCTCGGCCAAGGTGCCGCAGATCCTCACCCCGGAGGCGGTCGAGGTCTCCGACGTCGTGGTGACCATGGGCTGCGGCGACGTCTGCCCCTTCTACCCGGGCACGCGGTACGAGGACTGGGTGCTCGACGACCCGGCCGGCCAGCCGATCGAGGTGGTCCGCCGGATCCGCGACGAGATCCGGGCCCGGGTGGTAGCCCTGCTGGCCGAACTCGGCGTGGCGGAATCCGGCTCAGCCGGCTAACCCCATACGCGGCAACGGCTCAGGTGTGATCGGGATCACCGCCGCTGTGCGTGCTCTCTGCTTGCTCTAGCAAGCATTCGGGGGCACACTGAAGTCATGGCCACCCGCCCCGACCACGCGCTTGGAGCGTTCATCCGCGAGCAGCGCGAGCTCGCCGGGTCCAGCCTGCGCAAGCTGGCCGCCGAGGCCGGCATCTCCAACCCCTACCTCAGCCAGGTCGAGCGGGGCCTGCGCAAGCCCAGCGCCGAGATCCTGCAGCAGATCGCCAAGGGCCTGCGGATCTCCGCCGAGACCCTCTACGTCCGCGCCGGCATCCTCGACGAGGTCGGCGACGACCGCTCCGCCGAGGCGGCGATCCTGGCCGACCACCGGCTGACCGAGCGGCAGAAGCGCGTGCTGCTCGACATCTGCTCCTCGTTCCGCCGGGAGAACGCCGAGACCCCGGCGGAGCCGCCGGCGAAGGCCCCGGCCACGAAGACCGCGAAGACCACGGCGACCGGCGCAGCCAAGGCCTCCTCCAAGGTCCCGGCCACGTCTCGCACCAAGGCAAGCGCCTAGACCGCACACCCCCTACCGCACCCCCGAGCACCAACCGTCCAAGGAGGACCCCATGGCCACCGCCACCACCACCCCCGTCGCCACCGCCCCCACCGGGCTCAAGGCCCGCCTCGAGCTGGTCACCGACAAGATCGACCTCGAGTCGAAGCCGCTGTACGCCCTCGCCGGCGCCGGCGACCTCGCCGTGCACACCGTGCGCGAGCTGCCCGGCACCCTGAACAAGGCCGCCACCACGGTCGTGGACAAGGTCGACCTGGAGCACCGCATCGCCACGCTGCGCGCCGACCTCGAGACCCTGCCGGCGAAGGCGCAGACCTCGGCGAAGGACCTGCCCGCGAAGGCGCAGACCTCCGTCAAGGAGCTGCCGGCCAAGGCGATCGCCCGCACCTCGGAGATCACCGAGCACGCGCTCGACTCCCTCGAGGCCACCTACAGCGACCTGGCCGCCCGCGGCGAGGCCGTCGTCAGCCGGATCCGCAAGACCCCCGAGGTCAAGGTCGCCAAGACCCAGGCCAAGTCCACCGTGACCAAGGCCAAGGCCGCCCGCACGACGACCAAGAAGGCCGCCGCCTCCACCCGGCGCGCCAACAAGGCCGTCGCCACCTCCGCCGCCAAGACGGCTGAGGCCGCGGTCGAGGCCGTTGAGGCCGCCGCCGCCAAGATCGGCTGACGGCACCCCTCGACCGACCGGTACGGCCGCGCGGCCCCCTTCGCGCGGCCTCCGCGGGGTCGACCCGATCGGGTCGCCTCCACCCTGCGGCGCGAGCCCGTCCTGCCACGAGCAGGGCGGGCTCGCGGCGTCTGGGTAGGGTCACGGTTCGTGAGCCTGTTCACCGTGACCACCAGCGTCGTGTCCCTTGTCCTGTGGGTGGTGATGGTGGGCGTCGGCGTCTTCGCGTTCGCCGACGCGCTTCGCCGCCCCACGCAGGCCTACGCCTATGTGGGCAAGCGACCCAAGAACTTCTGGCTGCTCGTCACGGGCATCGCCGCCGGCGCCCAGTTCGTGTTGGCGAGCCCGACCAACTTCCTCGCGCTCATCGCCCTGGTGGCGTCCTTCGTCTACCTGTTCGGCATCCGGCCGGAGCTGCAGCAGTACGGCGGCGGCCAGGGCGGCGGATCGGGCGGCAACGGCCCGTACGGGTCCTGGTGAGCGAGCGGATCGGGCGCACCGAGCGCCTGGAGCTCGACGACGCCTGGCTGCGCGCGTTCGACGCCACCGTGCTGGCCTCGTCGGCCGAGGGGATCGTGCTCGACCGGTCGGCCTTCTACCCCGGCGGCGGCGGCCAGCCGCCGGACCACGGGGTGCTGCTGTGGGGCGGAGTCCAGACCCGGATCGCGGGGGCGCGCAAGGGCGACGACCTCGAGCTGGTCCCCGTCGAGGGCGACCCGGTCCCGCCGCCCGGGACCGCCGTGCGCGCCGAGGTCGAAGACGAGCGCCGCACCGCGCTGATGCGCACCCACACCGCGCTCCACCTGCTGTCGGGGGTCGTGTTCCGCGACTTCGGAGCCCTGGTCACGGGCGGGTCGATGGAGCCGCTGGCGGCCCGGATGGACTTCGACCTGGCCGAGCTGCCGCCCGACTTCAAGGACCGCGTGGCCGAGGCCTGCGCCGCCGAGGTGGCCGCCGACCGCGCGATCCGCGTCGAGGTGCTGCCGCGCGCCGAGGCGTTCGCGATCCCCGACATCATCCGCACCGCCACCAACCTGCTGCCACCGGACCTCGAGGTGGTGCGGATCGTGGACATCGTCGGGCTCGACGTCCAGGCCGACGGGGGCACGCACGTCGCCTCCACCCGGGCGGTGGGCGGCCTTGAGGTGGTCAAGGTGGAGAACAAGGGCAAGGGCTTCCGCCGCCTGCGGGTGCGCATCACCGACGCGTAGCCGCCCCGCTGGCGGCTCCGGATGCGGGGAGGCCCGGGAATCGGGGATGATGGTGCGCGGTTGACCCTGCTGGGATCGGGGTATCCCCGACCCTGACTCGACATCCTCCCTCGGCTAGGAGCCGCCCGTGCACCGCTCGACCCTGCTGCGCTCGGTGCGCCCCGGCGACGCCGTCGCCACCCGGGACCCGGCCACCGGGACGCGCGGGCCGCTGCCGAGGCGGGTGGCCATGCTGTCGGTCCACACGAGCCCGCTCGACCAGCCCGGCACCGGTGACGCGGGCGGCATGAACGTCTACGTCGTCGAGGTCGCCCGCCGGCTGGCCCAGCTCGGCGTCGAGGTCGAGGTCTTCACCCGCGCCACCCGGGGCGCGCTGCCGCCGGCCGTCGAGATGGCTCCGGGCCTGACCGTTCGCCACCTGAGCGCCGGCCCGTTCGAGGGGCTGGCCAAGGAGGACCTCCCGGGCCAGCTGTGCGCCCTCACCGCCGGCCTGATGCGCGCCGAGGCCCGCCGCGAGCCGGGCTGGTACGACCTGGTCCACAGCCACTACTGGCTGTCCGGTCAGGTGGGCTGGCTGGCCAGCGAGCGCTGGGGCGTGCCCTTGGTGCACTCGATGCACACGATGGCGAAGGTCAAGAACGCCCACCTCGCCGACGGCGACACCCCCGACCCGCACACCCGCGAGATCGGCGAGGAGCAGGTGGTCGCCGCGGCCACCCGCCTCGTGGCCAACACCGCCGAGGAGGCCGGCCAGCTCCAGGGGCTGTACGGCGCCGACCCCGGGCGGATCGCCGTCGTCAACCCCGGGGTCGACCTCAACCGGTTCACGCCGGGCGACCGGCAGGCTGCCCGCGAGCGGCTGGGGCTGCCTGCCGACGCGTTCGTGCTGCTCTTCGTGGGCCGCATCCAGCCGCTCAAGGCCCCCGATGTGCTGATCCGCGCCGCGGCGCTGCTGGCCGAGGACCCCGCGTTGCGCCAGCGGCTCGTGGTCGCGGTGGTGGGCGGCCCCAGCGGCACCGGCCTGGCGCACCCGACCCACCTGGCTGATCTCGCCGCGGGCCTGGGGATCGCCGACCTCGTCCGGTTCGAGCCGCCCGTGGCGCAGGACCGGCTGGCCGACTGGTACCGAGCGGCCTCGGTCACCGCCGTGCCGTCGTACAGCGAGTCGTTCGGCCTGGTGGCCGTCGAGTCCCAGGCTTGCGGAACCCCGGTGGTCGCCGCGTCGGTCGGCGGCCTGCGCACCGCGGTCGGCGACGGGGCGTCCGGCGTGCTCGTGGACGGCCACGACCCGCGTGACTGGGCCGACGTGCTGGCCGGCCTGGCTGCCGAGCCGCGCCGGCTGTCCGCGCTGGGCCGGGGCGCCGTCGACCACGCAGGCGCCTTCGGCTGGTCGGTGACCGCGGCCCGCACGCTCGACGTCTACGCCGCCGCGCTCGGTGCCACTGCCGCCGCTCTCGGCGGCCGCGCCGCCGATCCGCTCGCTGTCGGGGACTGACGGGCCCGCTGCGATGCCTGGGGAGTTCTCGCCGCAGGGGCTCGACGGGGTGATCTCGGCGGCGCTCCTGGAGCGCGGGATCGTCCACGAGCGGGAGCGGCCCGGCGTCTACCTGGTGCGGCTGGAGGGCGAGCACAAGCTCGTCACCCAGACCCTGCTCGTCGTCGGCGAGCACAGCCTGTTGATCGAGGCGTTCTTCGTCCGCCGCCCGGATGAGAACCACGCCGAGTTCTACCGGTGGCTGCTCGAGCGCAACGCCCGGATGTACGGCGTGCACTTCTGCGTCGACCACCTCGGCGACGTCTACCTGGTCGGCCGGCTGCCGCTGCACGCGGTCACGCCCGACGAGCTCGACCGGGTGCTCGGCTGCGTGCTGACGTACGCCGACGAGGCCTTCAACCCGGCGCTTGAGCTGGGCTTCGCGACGTCGATCCGGCGGGAGTGGGCCTGGCGGATCTCCCGCGGGGAGTCCACGGCCAACCTGTCCCGCTTCACGCACCTGGCCCCGCCGCCGGAGGCCTGAGCTCGGCCCCTACTGCGCGGCGAACTCGCGGAAGGCCGCGAACGCCCGTGGCCCGTACACCGTCGCCGGCCCGCCCACCATCAGCAGCGTCACGCCGATCGCCTCGGCGACCTCGGCCTCGGTGGCCCCGGCCTTCGCGGCCCCGCGGGCGTGCGAGGCGATGCAGCCGTCGCACTGCTCGCCGACCGACACGGCGAGGGCGATCAGCTCCTTGATCTTGGTGCTGAGCGCGCCCTCGGCCAGCGCCGCGGAGTGCAGCGCGGCGAAGGCGGCGTACGTGTCGGGGATCGCCCGGCGCAGGTCGCGGGAGGGCATCCGCAGCTCGGCCTGGACGCCCGGCCCGTACGAGTGGGCGGGCTGCGTCTCGGCGTGCGCGGTGTGGTCGTGCGGCTGGGGGGTCGGCTGCTCGGTCATGGGCGGAAGTCTAGCGGGGTACCCGGGGGGGTACGTGGGACGTTGGTCCCACCCCCGCCCGGGGACCGCCGGCGCGGCGATAAAGTCGAGCCGTGACCGATGCGACCAGCGCCACCAGCACCCTCGTCCTGCTCCGCCACGGCGAGAGCGAGTGGAACGCCAAGAACCAGTTCACCGGGTGGGTCGACGTCGACCTCACCGACAAGGGCCGGGCCGAGGCCGAGCGCGGCGGGCGGCTGCTGGCCGAGGCGGGCGTGCTGCCCGATGTGCTGCACACCTCGCTGCTGCGCCGCGCGATCCGCACCGCCGAGCTCGCGCTGCACGCCTGCGACCGGCACTGGATCCCGGTGACCCGCAACTGGCGGCTCAACGAGCGGCACTACGGCGCGCTGCAGGGCAAGGACAAGAAGGCGACCCTCGAGGCGTACGGCGAGGAGCAGTTCATGCTCTGGCGCCGCTCGTACGACACCCCGCCGCCGCCGATCGATGCCGACGACCCCAACGCCCAGACGCACGACCCGCGGTACGCCTTCCTTCCCGCCGACGCGCGGCCGGCCACCGAGTGCCTCAAGGACGTCCTGGTCCGGCTGGTGCCGTACTGGGAGGACGTGATCGTCCCCGACCTGCGGGCCGGCAAGACCACCCTGGTGGTGGCCCACGGCAACTCGCTGCGCGCCCTCGTCAAGCACCTCGACGGCATGAGCGAGCAGGCCGTGGTGTCGCTGAACATCCCGACCGGGATCCCGTTGGTCTACCGGCTGGACGGCGAGATGCGCCCGGTGCAGATCGGCGGCGAGTACCTCGACCCCGACGCCGCGGCGTCGGCGATCCAGGCGGTGGCCAACCAGGGGCGCTGAGCGTCCCGGCCGCGTCAGCGACCCCTCGCCTCCGCTCGCGGCGTCAGCCCTGCGAGGGCGGGTACGGGGAGGACTTGTTGATCGCGGTGTCCACGTGGTCCCACATCGCGTTGGCGCGGGACCGGCGGATGAGCAGCGCGATGAGCGCGACGGCGCCCACCAGGGCGAGCACGCCCAGGATGACCAGCAGCACGGTGGCGACAGACACGCGCGGATTCCTCTCCTCGGCGCCCGGGGCCTCCCCGGCGCGGGCTCCACGGTAACCCGGGGACACCGGTCGCGCTCAGCCCTCTTCGTCGACCCGGTGGCCGGTGACGAGGTAGACGGTGCGCCGGGCCATCGAGACGCAGTGGTCGGCGTAGCGCTCGTAGAAGCGGGAGAGCAGGGTGACATCGACCGCGGCCTCGACCCCGTGCGTCCAGTCTTCGGAGACCAGGGCCCGGAAGAGCTGGCGGTGCAGGTCGTCCATCCGGTCGTCAGCGAGCTCGAGGGCCTCCACGCGCGAGACATCGCGGGCCTCCAGGATCGAGCCGACCTCGGCCATCATCTCGGTGGCCACCTGGCCCATCTCGCGGAACACCGGCACGAGCTCGACCGGCACCGCCTTGTCCGGGTAGCGCATCCGCGCGGTCTTGGCCACGTGGCGGGCCAGGTCGCCCGCCCGCTCGACCGTGGTGGCCATCCGCAGGCAGGAGATGCAGGTGCGGAGGTCGCCGGCCACCGGCTGCTGCAGCGCGATGATGTCGGTGGCCAGGGTCTCGATCTCGAGGTTGAGCTCGTCGACATCGTCGTCGGTGGCGATCACCGACTCGGCCATCGCCAGCTGCCCGTCGAGCAGCGCGGTCGTGGCGCGCTCCATCATCGACGAGACGATCTGGGTCATCGACACGAGCTTGCCGACGACCGCGTCGAGGTTCTCGTGGTAGTGCTCGCGCATGCTGCGGGGCTCCCGGCGTCGGCGGTGGATGGCTGGTTCTGAGGGGCCACTGTAGGACGCGGGCGCGCGCTATCGGCCGTCGGCTAGTTGAACGGCAACCCGCGCGCAGGTGAACAGCGGGCGAATCCCGCCCCGGATGCCGTCCCGGACGACCGACGCACCCTGAGGGGCTGCCTATCCTGCTCGACGTGGACGCAGCCTCGCTCGGCCTGGCCGTGCTGCTCGGCGGGTTCGTCGGCCTTGCCCTCGGCAGGTGGGCTGTCCCCTCGCGGCCGGCCGGGAGGCGGACCGTCTCGCCCCCGCCGGCAGCCACGCTCTCGGCCGCGCCGCCGGCGCCCGCGCCCGCGCTCGCGCGGCAGACGGTCGACGCCCTGTCGGCCCTGCGCTCGGCCTGGCTCGTGGTCGACGCCGATGACCGCGTGGCGGCCGCGTCCTCGTCGGCCGCCATGCTGGGCCTGGTACGCGGGCAGCGGGTCGCGCTGGAGGCGCTGCTGCGCGCCATCCGCGCCGCGCGCGGCTCGGATGCGTCCACCGTGCTTCCGCTGGAGCCGCGGGCCCGGCGCGGACCGGCCGGGCCAGTCGAGCTCGAAGCCCGGATCGCCCCGTTGGGTGGGGGGTTGGTGGCCGTGATCGTCGACGACCGCTCCGAGGCCCGCCGGGTCGAAGATGTGCGGCGTGACTTCGTCGCCAACGTGTCCCACGAGCTGAAGACACCGGTGGGGGCGCTGTCGCTGCTGGCCGAGGCCGTGGAGGACGCCAGCGACGACCAGGAGGCCGTGCGCCGGTTCGCCGGGAGGATGCATCACGAGGCCGCCCGCCTGACGACCCTGGTCAACGAGCTGATCGATCTGTCGCGGCTGCAGGGCGACGACCCGCTGAGGCACGCGGAGGTGGTCGCCATCGACGACCTGGTGACCGTCGCGGTGGACCGGGCACGGCTGCATGCGGAGGCGAAGCAGATCTCCCTCGTTGTGGGCGGAGAGCACGGCCTGTCGGTGGACGGCGACCGCCAGCAGCTGGCGACCGCCCTGAGCAACCTGGTGGAGAACGCGATCCACTACAGCCCCGACCGGACCAAGGTGGTGCTGTCCGCCCGGGCGGCCGACGACGAGGTGGAGATCGCCGTCACCGACCAGGGGATCGGGATCCCCGAGTCGGACCTCGACCGGGTCTTTGAGCGCTTCTACCGGGTCGACCCCGCCCGCTCGCGGGCGACCGGCGGCACCGGGCTGGGGCTGTCGATCGTCAAGCACATCTGCTCACAACCACGGCGGCGAGGTCGTGGTCTGGAGCGCCGAGGGCGCCGGCTCCACGTTCACCCTCCGGTTGCCGCGCCATGGCGCCGGGCTCCCCGAGGCCCTGCCCGAACCCGTTGAGCCCGCCCCATCGAGCCGAGAGGCCGCCCGGTGACCCGAGTCCTGGTCGTGGAGGACGAGGAGTCCTTCTCCGACGCCCTGTCGTACATGCTGCGCAAGGAGGGCTTCGAGGTCGCCGTCGCCGCGACCGGGCCGGACGCGATCGCCGAGTTCGACCGCTCCGGCGCCGACCTGGTGCTGCTCGACCTGATGCTCCCGGGGCTGCCCGGGACCGAGGTCTGCCGCCTGCTGCGCCAGCGCTCCACCGTGCCGGTGATCATGCTCACCGCCAAGGACAGCGAGGTCGACAAGGTGGTCGGCCTTGAGCTCGGGGCCGACGACTACGTCACCAAGCCGTTCTCGTCCCGCGAGCTGGTGGCCCGCATCCGCGCGGTCTTGCGTCGCGCCGGCGAGGGGCCCGAGGAGCTGATCACGGGCACGGTCGAGGCGGGGCCGGTCCGGCTGGACTCCGAGCGCCACGTGGTCACGGTCAACGGGCGCGAGGTCCCCATGCCGCTCAAGGAGTTCGACCTGCTTGAGCTGCTGCTGCGCAACTCCGGGCGGGTGCTCACCCGGATGCAGATCATCGACCGGGTGTGGGGCAGCGACTACGTCGGCGACACCAAGACGCTGGACGTCCACGTGAAGCGGCTCCGCAGCAAGATCGAGGCCGACCCCGCGAACCCGACCCACCTGCTGACCGTGCGGGGGCTGGGCTACAAGTTCGAGGACTAGGCGCGTGGCGCCCTGGGGGGCACGATGCCCTCGTACGGGCCGTCCTCGTTGTCGACCACGACCACGTCGAGGGTGACCTCGCCCGCGTCGCGGAAGAGCAGGCTGACCGGGACCACCTGGCCCGGCGTGGCCTCGAGGTCCTCGACCACCGCCGGCACCTGGTCGTCGTCGACGCCGAGCGTGACCCGGCTCACGGGCGGGAGCAGCAGGGGCGCGTCGAAGTCGACCCGCGCCCCCTCGCCCTCGGCGGCCTCGAACACGTCACCGGGGGGGTTGGCCTCCTGCGGGGCGTCGGTGCCGAGCGGGAGCATGACGAGCGAGCCGATGAGCACGCCCGAGCCCTTGCCGTCGGCCACCAGCACCAGGTTGCGCACCGCGACCTCGCCGACGGTGGCGATCGCCCCCTCGCCCGGCTGGTACGTGGCGTTGGTGGTGGCGCTTGCGCCGGCGCCGCACCCTGAGAGCGCGAGCGCGGCGGCGGCGAGCAGCGCACCGGCAGCCCCGCTGCGGCGGGCGACGGTCGGCGAGGGCAGGGACGGCATCAGATCTCCTCGGGCGCGCGGGCGGGGGCGCCGACGGACGGACCCCGCGCAGGCGGTCCGCCGGTAGGCGCCGACCCGCAGCCTACCCATCGCGCGGCCCGCCGTGGAGGCGCCCCGCCCTGTGGACAAGCACCGACCGGCCCCCCTGTCAAGTCCCCCGATAGGGCTCTGACCTGCGGCAACGGGTTCAGGGGCCTCCGCGCAGCGTGTTACCCTGGTCACCTGCGGAAGGGGTTCCACGCGAATGTCATTCACGGTCGGGGAGACGGTTGTCTACCCCCATCACGGCGCCGCGCTCATCGAGGCCATCGAGACGCGGACCATCAAGGGCGAAGAGCGGCTTTACCTGGTGCTCAAGGTCGCCCAGGGCGATCTGACGGTGCGGGTGCCCGCGGACAACGCCGAGTACGTCGGCGTCCGCGACGTGGTCGGGGCGGAGGGACTGGAGCGCGTGTTCGACGTGCTGCGCCAGCCGTACACCGAGGAGCCCACGAACTGGTCCCGCCGGTACAAGGCCAACCTGGAGAAGCTCGCCTCGGGCGATGTGATCAAGGTGGCCGAGGTCGTCCGCGACCTGTGGAGGCGCGAGCGCGAGCGCGGCCTGTCCGCCGGCGAGAAGCGGATGCTGGCCAAAGCCCGGCAAATCCTTGTGTCGGAGCTCGCACTTGCCGAGAAGACCAATGAGGACAAGGCCGAGGCCATCCTCGACGAGGTGCTCGCCTCCTAGGGGCTGATCGAGATGTCGCCGGAGGGCGGCGGGCGGCTCGTGCCGTTCGCCGCCTTCTGCGCGTTTGGGCGCGGGGCGCGGCCCGAGAGCCGAGGTGCCGCATGGCCGACGTGGAACGGCCCGCTGAGCAGCGGGTGCCGCCCGCGCCCCGGGTGAGCGCTGGCCGGCGCGCGCCGGCCGCTGTCGTGGAGCTGCTCCGCCTGCTCGCCGTCATCTTCTTCGCCGCCGCCGGCTACCAGGTCGGCCTCGCGCTCTCGGGGGCGGCCGAGCCGCTGCTGGGGCCGTTCAACGCCGCCGGGATCGGCATCGTCGTCGGCTCCGGCCTCGGGTACGCGCTGGGCGGCGTGCTCGGCCGGACGACGGTCAGCGCGGTCGACCGCAGCCAGCAGGCGCTGGAGGGGGTCTCCGCCGAGGAGGTCGTCGCCGGCGTCTTCGGCGGGTTGATCGGCGCCCTGGCCGGCAGCGCCCTGATGTGGCCGGTCTTCCTGCTCGGCCAGCCCGCCTTCGCCGTCCCGCTCTTCGGCTTCGTCGTGCTCACCCTGGGGCTGATGGGCTACCGGGCCGGGGTGGCCCGGCACGAGTCGATGCTGGCGATCTTCTCCGGCCGCGCCGGGATGCGGCCCCCCGTCACGTCCGCGGCCGCGCTGCCGCGGCTCGTGGACACCTCGGTCGCCATCGACGGCCGGGTGCTCGATGTCGTGCGGGCCGGATTCCTGCACGGCCGGATGCTCGTGGCCCGGCCCGTCCTGCTGGAGCTGCAGGGCCTCGCCGATGCCGGCGACGAGGTCCGGCGGGCCAAGGGTCGGCGCGGCCTGGCCACGCTCGAGGCGCTGCGGCGCGAGCCCGGGATCTCGGTCGAGGCGATCGACGACGACGCCCCGCAGGTCCCCGATGTGGATGCCAAGCTGATGCGGATCGCCATCGACCGCGACGCCGCCCTGCTGACCCTCGACACGAACCTCGCCCGCGCGGCAGCGCTCGCCGGGGTGCGGGTGCTCAACCTGCACGCGCTCACGCTGGCGCTGCGCCCGCCGGTCGTGGCCGGCGACGACGTCGAGGTGCACCTGCTCAAGCCCGGGCGCGAGGCCGGACAGGCGGTCGGCTACCTCGACGACGGGACGATGGTGGTGGTCGAGCAGGCCCGCGCACGGGTGGGCAAGGCCGTCGTCGCCCACGTGACGAGCGTGCTGACCACCGCCAACGGCCGGATGGTCTTCGGCCGGCTCGGCGGGATCGACGCGGTCGCCGCGGCCTCAACCACCGTGGCGGAGGCCACGGTCGTCGGACGCCGCGGTCGACGCTCCGGCATGATCGGCGGGTGACCTCCGCCCCGCCGTCCCGCGTCGCCGCGATCGTGCCGGCGGCCGGCCGCGGTGAGCGGCTGGGCCCCGGCGCGCCCAAGGCCCTGCGCGACCTCGCCGGGCAGCCGCTGCTGGTGCACGCGGCCCTCGCGCTGGCCGCCTGCCCCGAGGTCGACCTGATCGTCGTGGCGGCGCCGCCCGAGGCCATCGCCGAGACGGCGGCGCTGCTGGCCGACGTCGACACCGACTGGGCGGTGGTCGCCGGGGGGGCGACCCGGGTGGACTCCGTCCGCCTCGCCCTCGCCGCCGTCCCCGCCGACGTCGACGTGGTGCTGGTGCACGACGCCGCGCGCCCGCTTGTGCCGGCGGCCCTGGTCTCGGACGTGGTGGCCGCCGTGCGCGGCGGGGCGGACGCGGTCGTGCCCGGGATCCCGCTGGCCGACACGGTCAAGCGGGTCGACGCCGCGGGCCTCGTCCACGAGACGCCCGACCGCGCCGAGCTGCGGGCGGTCCAGACTCCGCAGGGGTTCCGCCGCGCCGTGCTCGAGGCCGCCCACGCGGCGGCCGGGCCGGGCGCCGACGCGACGGACGACGCCGGGTTGGTCGAGCGGGCCGGCGGCGCGGTCCTGGTGATCCCCGGCGACGAGGAGGCGTTCAAGGTGACCCGTCCGCAGGACCTGCTGCTGGCCGAGGCGGTGCTCGCGGCGCGCGCCGGGTCCGCCGGCGGCCCGCCCCGGGTGGGGATGGGCACCGACGTGCACCCGCTCGAGCCGGGCCGGCCGTGCTGGGTCGCCGGGCTGCTGTGGCCAGACGAGCCGGCCGGGCCGAGCGGTCACTCCGACGGCGACGTGGCCGCCCACGCGCTCTGCGACGCGCTCCTCGCGGCGGCCGGGCTCGGCGACCTCGGCTCGAACTTCGGCACCGCCGAGCCGGAGTGGGCCGGCGCCTCGGGCGCGGCGCTGCTGGCCGAGACCGCCCGGCGGGTGCGGGCGTCCGGGTACGCGATCGGCAACGCGACCGTCCAGGTCATCGGCAACCGCCCTCGCCTCGGCCCGCGCCGTTCCGAGGCCGAGCAGGCGCTGTCGGCCGCGCTCGGCGGCGCGCCCGTCTCGGTCTCGGCGACGACCACCGACGGGCTCGGGCTGACTGGCCGGGGCGAGGGCCTGGCCGCGGTTGCGGTGGCGGTGCTCGTGTCGCTCGCCTAGCGTCGGGGCATGGCCCCCGCCCTTCCCGACAAGCTCGTCCAGTGGATCGACGCCGGCGAGTTCGCCGTGATCGGCACGATCGAGCCCGACGGCCGCCCCCAGCTGTCGGTGGTCTGGCTCGCGTACGACGGAGGCGACCTGCTCGTCTCGACGGTCGTGGGCCGCCGCAAGCACCGCAACCTGGTGGCCGACCCGCGCTGCACGGTGATCGTCTACCCGCGGGACTCGCCGTATGAGTACGCCGAGGTCCGCGGCACCTCCGCGATGACGGAGGAGGGCGGCCGCGCGCTGATCGACGCGCTGGCTGCGAAGTACCGAGGGCTGGACCGCTACCCGTTCGACGACGGCACCGACAACGTCCGCGTCGTCGTGCGGATCACGCCGGACAAGGTCGTCGTCCGCTAGCCCGTCCGCACCTGGGGGGCTCCGGTTCGGCCACGGATCACGAGGCGTTCGTCTGCCGTTCACCGTGGGCACCCCTCGCCGTTTGCCCGCCGCCGACAGCCTGCAGGCAGCCTCCGGACCGCCCGGGGGACTCGCCCTGGAGGCCGCGCGTTGGGCCAGCCCCGCTTCCTGCTGCTGCACGGAGCCGCCCGTCGGCTGAGCGGGCCGATCCCGCCCGAGGCCGACGGAACCAGCGCCGTGGCCTGGCGCCTCGTCTCCGCGAACAACCGCGAACTCGGGCGCAGCGCGGTCTACCACTGGGGAGCCAGACGCGTGCGTCCGTGCGATTCAAGACCTGGTCCGCTCGCTGGACGACGTCCAGACCCGCCTGAGCCGCAGCCCGGTCACGGGGCTGTGGGGGTGGGTGCTGACGCGTGACGGCGAGCCGGTCGCCATGAGCGGCCGGGGATACCGCCGGGAACGCGAGGCGCGCGACTGCCTGGACCACTTCCGGAGCGCGGTCCCCATCGCGCAGGTCAACCCGGCGGCGCAGAACGTGGTCTGGGGGATCGGCGACGTTGACGCCCCCGGCCCAGGGTGGCTGCTGCGCTGACCCCGGCGGCCTGAGCCCCTCGGCCGGCCTCTGCCCGGGCGGCCAAGCGGCCTCCTGCCCGTACCCTTGCGCCCGTGACCCTGCGCCTGCACGACACCGCCGCCCGCGCGGTGCGCGACTTCGTGCCGCTCGTCCCCGGCCGGGTCGGCATCTACCTGTGCGGCGCCACGGTCCAGGCCCCGCCGCACATCGGGCACATCCGCTCCGGGCTCGCCTTCGACGTGCTCCGCCGGTGGCTCGAGCACAGCGGCTACGTCGTCACCTTCATCCGCAACGTCACCGACATCGACGACAAGATCATCCACAACGCCGGCCACGAGGACATCCCGTACTGGCAGCTGGCCATGCGCAACGAGCGCGCCTTCACCTGGGCCTACGACACGCTGGGCTGCCTGCCGCCGACGTACGAGCCCCGGGCGACCGGGCACGTCCCCGAGATGGTCGCGCTCATGCAGCGGCTGATCGACCGCGACCACGCGTACGCGGCCGGCGGCGACGTCTACTTCGATGTGCGCTCGCTCGACTCGTACGGCTCGCTGTCCGGCCAGCGCATCGACGACATGCTCGCCGCCGCCGACAGCGAGGAGCGCGGCAAGCGCGACGCCCGCGACTTCGCGCTGTGGAAGGGGGCCAAGCCCGGCGAGCCGCAGTGGGACACCCCGTGGGGGTCCGGGCGGCCGGGCTGGCACCTGGAGTGCTCGGCGATGGCGCACAAGTACCTCGGCGCCGAGTTCGACATCCACGGCGGCGGGCTCGACCTGGTCTTCCCCCACCACGAGAACGAGATCGCGCAGTCGGTCGCGGCCGGCGACGGCTTCGCGCGCTACTGGATGCACAACGCCTGGGTGACCACGAGCGGCGAGAAGATGAGCAAGTCGCTCGGCAACTCGCTGCTGGTCTCCGAGGTGGTCAAGCGGGTGCGCCCGGTCGAGCTGCGCTGGTACCTCATCGGCGCCCACTACCGCTCGCACCAGGAGTACTCCGAGGAGGCGCTGCGCGAGGCGGCGACCGGCCTACCAGCGGATCGAGCACTTCGTGCTGCGGGCCGCCGAGGCCGCCGGGCCGTTCGAGCCCTCGGTCGCCTGCGCCGACTTCGCCCTGGCCATGGACGACGACCTCGCGGTGCCGGCGGCGCTGGCCGCCCTGCAGGCCGTGCGTGCGCGAGGGCAACACCGCGCTGGCCGCCGGCGACCACGCGACGGCGCGCGGCGCCGCGGCGTCCGTGCGCGCGATGCTCGGCGTCCTGGGCGTCGACCCGCTGGCCGAGCCGTGGGCCTCGGCCCGCGGCGGCTCCGGCGACGCCGGCCTGCGTGACGCCGTGGACGGGCTGGTGCGGGCCTCGCTCGACGAGCGGGCCGCCGCGCGCAAGGACAAGGACTTCGCCCGGGCCGACGCGATCCGCGATCGGCTGGCGGCGGCGGGGATCGCGGTGGAGGACACCGCGGAGGGCGCGCGCTGGTCGCTCGCGGAGGAGAGGCACCCCTGATGGCGGGCAACAGCCAGCGCAAGGGCGCGATGCGCAACACGGGCAGCAAGAAGGGCGCGACCGTCGGCTCGGGGGGCCAGCGGCGCGCGGGCCCTGGAGGGCACGGGGTCCGACGCCGAAGGCGAGCGAGCGGCCCGGGCACCCGAAGGCCCGCAAGGCGGCGTCGGCCGCCAAGCGCGCCGAGGCGGGCTCGCGCGGGGGCGCCCCTCGCTCGGGCGTCGTCGCGCCCGTCGCGCAAGACCGGGGGCGACGCGCCCGAGGTGGTCGCCGGCCGCAACTCCGTGGTCGAGGCGCTGCGCGCGGGCGTGCCCACGCTTGCCGTGCTGGTGGCCTCGCGGATCGACTCCGACGACCGGGTGCGCGAGTCGCTGAAGATCGCCGGCGACCGCGGGATCCCGCTGCTGGAGTGCTCCGCGCACCGAGCTCGACCGGGTCACCGGCGGGGCCGTCCACCAGGGCCTCGCGCTGCAGGTCCCGCAGTACGAGTACGCCCACCCCGACGACCTGGTGGCGCGCGCCCACGAGCAGGGCGAGACGCCGCTCATCGTCGCGCTCGACGGCGTCACCGACCCGCGCAACCTCGGCGCCGTGGTCCGCTCGGCGGCGGCCTTCGGCGCCCACGGCGTGCTGGTGCCCGAGCGCCGCTCGGCGGGGATGACCGCCGGCGCCTGGAAGGCCTCGGCCGGCGCCGCCGCGCGCATCCCGGTCGCCCGGGCCACCAACCTGGCCCGCGCGCTGGAGGCGTACCGCGCGGCCGGGCTGTTCGTCGTCGGCCTGGCGGCCGGCGGGTCGGCCGAGATCGGCGCGCTGGCCCTCGCCGACTCCCCGCTCGTCCTGGTCGTCGGCTCGGAGGGCCAGGGGCTGTCGCGCATCGTCACGGCCGCCTGCGACGAGGTGGCCAGCATCCCGATGGCCTCCAGCGTCGAGTCGCTCAACGCCGGGGTCGCGGCGAGCATCGCGCTGTTCAGCGTGGCCCAGGCCCGCCGCGCCTGACCTCTCGCATTCGGCCGAACGCCCGGGGCCTCCGTACCCTCGGGCGCTGTGCATGAGTACACCGCCGAGACCGACCGCCTGGCGCAGGCCGTCATCGAGTACGCCCGCGAGCGGCTGCAGCTGGACCCGGTCCCGCTCGACCGCCCACGCTCGTACGACGAGCTGCACGCCGTCGCCGGGGAGACCATCACGACCGAGGGGATCGGCGGCGAGCGCGCGCTCGCGCTCTTCGACGACGTGCTCGTCCCGGCCTGCATCTCGGTCGACCACCCGCGCTACCTCGTCGTTCATCCCCGCGGCGCCGACCGAGGCGGCGTCGCTCTTCGACCTGGTCGTCGGCGCCTCGTCGATCTACGGCGGCTCGTGGCTCGAGGGCGCCGGCGCGGTGTACGCCGAGAACCAGGCGCTGCGCTGGATCGCCGACCTGGCCGGCTTCCCGGCCGACGCGGGCGGCGTCTTCGTGCAGGGCGGCACGATCGGCAACCTCTCGGCGCTCGTCGCCGCGCGCCACACCGCGCAGGCCGCACGCGGCGGGCGAGCGCCCGCGACGCGCTGGGTCGTGGCCTGCAGCGCCGAGGCGCACTCGTCGATCGCGCAGCGCCGCGCGCGTGATGGACGTCGACGTCCTCGCGGTGCCCGTCGACGGCCGCGGCCGCCTGCACGGTGAGCGGCTCGAGAGGCGCTCGCCGCGCACGGCGACGACGACGTCTTCGCCGTCGTCGCGCACCGGCGGCACGACGAACTACGGCATCGTCGACGACCTCGCCGGGCGTGGCGGACGTGTGCGCCGAGCGCGGCCTCTGGCTGCACGTCGACGGCGCCTACGGGCTGGCGGCGCTCGCCGCGCCGAGCGTGCGGCACCTCTTCGACGGCATCGAGCGCGCCGACTCGTTCATCGTCGACCCGCACAAGTGGCTGTTCGCGCCGTTCGACGCGTGCGCGCTGCATCTACCGCGACCCGCGAGCTGGGCCGCGCGGCGCACACCCAGCACGCCGGCTACCTCGACGCGCTCACCGACGCCGGCGAGTGGAACCCGAGCGACTACGCGATCCACCTGTCGCGGCGCGCCCGCGGCCTGCCGTTCTGGTTCTCGCTGGCGGCCCACGGCACCGACGCCTACCGCGACGCCGTCGAGCAGACGCTGGCCGTGGCCGCGCCGCGGCCGCGGAGATCCGCAGCCGCGGCCGTACGTCGAGCTGGTGCGCGAGCCGCAGCTGTCGGTCGTGGTGTTCCGCCGGATCGGCTGGACGCGCGGCGCAGTACGAGGACTGGTCCGACCGGCTGCTGCAGGCGAACTTCGCCTTCGTCACGCCGACCGACGCACGACGGCGAGACGGTGACCCGCTTCGCGATCGTCAACCCGCGCACCACCGTCGCCGACATCCTCGCGATCCTCGACACGATGGCCTGAGCGGCGGGCCGGTCAGACGCGGCGGCCGCGGCGCGAGCCGCGCTCCGCTACCCGCGGATCACGTACACCTTGCGCAGCGTCTCGTGGACCGTCCACCGGGTGCGGGCGCCGGCCTCGAGCTGGCCGACGTCGCCCGGGCCGACCTCGAGGGTGGGCCCGCCCTCGACCTCGATCGTCGCCCGACCGGCGAGCACGACGAACACCTCGTCGGCCTCGACGTCGGTCGACACCCCGGGGGAGTGCTCCCACACTCCGATCGCCAGCGCCTCCTCGTCGACCAGGCCGAGGCTGGCGACCTGGGGGTCGCCGGACACCACCTGCGCCGGGTCGAGGGGGTCGGGGTCCAGGGCCGCGGCCAGGCCGGGCACGACGCGGGAGGGCATGGCGCGGAGGGTACGCGGGAGCGGCCCCGCGCGGCGCGGCCCGCGTACCCTCGTGGCGTCACGCCGACGTGGCGCAACTGGCAGCGCACCCGCCTTGTAAGCGGGTGGTTAGGGGTTCGAGTCCCCTCGTCGGCTCCACTCCGCCGTCACCCCTGCGCCCGCCGCTCGCGCTTGACGTCGCGCGCGTAGCGGTCGACGTACGTCTGGCCGCCGAGGGCGAGCAGCGCGTCGCGCACGACGGCGGTCAGCTCGTCGGGGGTCATGGTGCGGGCGTCCAGCGCGAGCGGCGGCGAGATGCGGATCTGCACGCGGGTGCGGCGCCGCGGCCGCTTGGTGTACGAGGTGGTGATCGCGTGCACGGGCACGTCGGGGTTGCCCTGCAGGACCGGGATGAGCACGCGCTTGTGCAGCCGATGCAGCTGGGTCGGGTCGGGGGAGCGGGTGCCCTCGGGGTAGAGCCCGATCTTGCCGCCGTAGGCCAGGGCCCGCGTCGCCATGTCCATCGCCCAGTGGGTGGACGCCTCGTCGCCCCGCCGCAGCGGGATCTGGCCCATCAGCCGGAAGAAGACGGCGCCCCGCCGCTCGAACACCTCGACCTTGGTGAAGGCGGTGACCCGCCACCAGTTGCTGATCACCGCCAGCACGGGGTCCATCGCCGACAGGTGGTTGCCGATCAAGATGGTCGCGCCGGGGGCCACGTGCTCGGCGCCCTCGACGCGCACGGCCCACCTCGCCCGCAGGACGCGCATCGCCGCGATCGTCGCCCAGTAGGTCCGGGCCCGCCCCGGCCGGCCGATCCGGACGCCGGGGTACAGCCGCCGCCCTTCGGCCAGCGCCTCGTCGTACGTCGAGGCGGCTGGCGTGCTGGGCATGGGCACATCCTGGCCGAGCGTGACCCGCCGTGGGCGGTTGGCGCGGGATCCGCGGAATTCGGCCCGGGGCGGGCCACCATGGGGGCCGTGACCGACCCGCTACGCACTGTCGAGCCCGATCCGGTGCCGGACGCGCCGCAGCGCCGCGCCAGGCCCGCCTTGAGGCGCGGGTCGCCCGGCTCGAGCCGTACCTGGCGCTGGTGGCACTGCTCTCCCTGGTCTGCATCATGCTGCTCGTCAGCGAGCAGGACCCCGGCTGGGCCGGGCCCGCCCTGATCGCCTGCTGGCTGGTGCTGGCGGTGGAGTACCTCACCCGTGGGTGCTCGCCGACCGACCGCCGGTCCTTCGTGCGCCACACCTGGGTCGACCTGCTGGCGGTGCTCATCCCGTTCCTGCGGATCTTCCTGTTCGCCCGGATCGTGCCGATCCTGGGCGACCGGGCGCGCACGCGGCTGGCCAACCGGGCCGCCTTGGCGGCCGCCTGCCTGGCCGTCCTGGTCGTGTCGGTCGGCTCGGTGGCGATGCTCTGGGTGGAGGAGGGCCGGCCCGGCGCCAACATCGAGACGCTGGGCGAGAGCCTGTGGTGGGCCTTCGTCACGGTCTTCACGGTCGGGTACGGCGACTACACGCCGGTGACGCTGGCGGGCCGGGCGATCGGCGTGGTCTTCATGTTCGTCGGGGTCGCGGTGATCGCGATCTTCACGGCGTCGATCGCCACCCGGTTCCTGTCCGCCCGGGACTCCCGCCAGGGGGTCCCAGGTCGGGTGATCGCGGAGGAGGCGACCCTGGACGCCGTGCTCGCCCGGCTGGAATCGCTGGAGGCGCGGCTGGTCGCGGGCGGCGTCATCGCCGCCAGGCCGGCTGGGCCGCCGGCGACGCGCCCACGGACGAGACACGCCGAAGCGAATGACATCGGTGGGATTCGCGCTCTAGAGTGTGGCCGCGGCCCGGGAGGGGAAGCCCGGGCCGCTCAGTCTTCGCCGCGAGGGAGCACACGGGCATGGACGCCGCACGGACGCCGGCCGGGAGGCCGTGACGGGGCTCGGCGACGCCCTGCCGAACGCCGCCGCGTCCTCGTTGTCCGAGCGCGACCAGCAGGTGCTCGCCTTCGAGCGGCAGTGGTGGAAGTACGCCGGGGCCAAGGAGCAGGCCATCCGCGAGCTGTTCGACATGTCGGCCACCCGCTACTACCAGGTGCTCAACGCGGTCATCGACCGCCCCGAGGCGCTGGCGTTCGACCCGATGCTGGTCAAGCGGCTGCGCCGCATGCGCGCCTCCCGCCAGCGCGCCCGCTCGGCGCGCCGCCTCGGCATCGACGCCTGAGCCGGGCCGGCTGACCTCGGTTGACGATGAGCCCCGGCTCGCATCGCCAGGACGCCTCGTCGCCGGGGTCGTGGCTGATCTCGCTGCTCCTGGGCGCGGTGGTCGCGGTCGCCCTTGGCGTCGGGCTCGCGGGCTGGCTCGGCCCCGATGACTCGACCGTCGGCGGCCGCCTCGCCCGCGCCGACCGTGACGGTGACCGCCACGGCGACCCCCACCCCGACCCCCACTCCGACGCCCACCCCGACCCCGACCCCGACGCCCACGCCGACTCCGACGCCGACCCCCACCGCCGACCCCGACCCCCTCGACCGCGCCGACGATCCCGGCCAGCGAGCGCCCCCCGGTCGTGATCCTCAACCAGACGGGCGTGAACGGCCTGGCGGCCGCCCTGTCCAAGAAGCTGACCGCCGACGGCTGGACGGTCACCGGGCTCGGCAACTGGAGGGGCTCGGTGCCCGCCACCACCGTCTACTACGGCGCCGGCCAGGAGGCCGCCGCCGCCGCCCTGGCCGCCGACATCCCCGGCCCCGACCGCACCAGGCCCCGGGTCGGCGGGATGGTCGACGGCAGGCTCACCGTCGTCATCGCCGACGGAGCTCAGCGTCTAGAGCGCAGCGGTGCCGGCGCGCGCCCGGGCCATCGGCGGCCGCTCAAGGGCGGCGATCCCACGCTCCACCGGCTCAAAGCCGGCGGGGCCGCGCACGAACTGGGTGAGGGCGGGTTCGGCGTCCACGGCCCCCGGCGGCAGCCGTCCCTCGCGATCGAGCCGGGCCAGCGCGGTCACCCAGATCTCCGCGGCCATCCGACCCAGGGCGAGCTCGTCCTGGTGCCGGTGGTGCCGCACCCCGAGGTCCACCTGGGCGATCGCGTCGAGGCCGTCGGCGGCGAGGGTGTCGACGAGCAGCGCCAGCTCGACGCCGTACCCGGTCGGGAACGGCAGCCGTTCGGCGAGCCCCCGCCGCAGCGCGCGTCTCGCCGGCCAGCGGCTGCACGACGCCGGCCAGCTGCGGCCAGTGCAGGGCCAGCAGCGGCCGGGCGACCAGCTCGGTGACGCGGCCCCCGCCTGCGGGCAGCACCCGGTGCCCGGCGGCCAGCGGCCGGTCGTACAGGCCCTTGACCAGCTGCACCGATCGGGTCGGCGAGCAGCGGTCCGAGCAGCCCGGTGACGTACGTCGCGGAGAAGTCGAGCAGGTCGGCGTCGATGAACACGATCAGGTCGCCGTCCGTGGCGGCGAGCGAGCGCCACATGGCCTCGCCCTTGCCGGGCACCGCGGGCAGCCCGGGCAGCACCTCGTCGCGGTGGACGACGCGGGCCCCCGCCTCGCGCGCGACCTCCGCGGTGCGGTCGCTCGAGCCGGAGTCGAGCACCAGGAGGTCGTCGACCAGGGGGCGCGGGCCCGAGCAGAGGTCGCGGCGGATGGCCGCGGCGATCGCGCCGACGGTGTCCTCCTCGTCGAGGGCCGGCAGCACGACGCTGATCCGGGCGTCGCCCTTGAGCGCGAGCAGCCGCTCGAGCGGCCAGTCGGCGGCGCGCGAGGTGCGCCGGGCGTACCAGTCGGCTGCGTCGGCGCGCATGCGCTCCTCCGTCCGCTCCGTCAGGCGAGACGCGAGTCTCGGGATGCGGACCCCGCGGCGATCCAGGCCCGGTGGCCGTCTACAGTCTCGCCCACAACTTCATACCGCTCATCCAGAGGGGCAGAGGGAACGGCCCGTTGAAGCCCCGGCAACCATTTCGTGAACGACTCGCGTGACCCGCTCGACCTCGAGCGCCGTCCCCGCGGGGCCGCACGGAAGACGGTGCCAACTCCGTCCCGCCCGGCGAGCGCCCGGCGGGGAAGATGAGGAGAGGCCTCGCGATGATCCCTGACCAGCACCGACCCCGCCTGTTCCGTCGGCCCGGCCGTCGAGCTCGGCTGCCGTGAGTGCGGGGCGACCTACCCGCTGATCCAGACCTACGCCTGCGCCGAGTGCTTCGGCCCGCTCGAGGTCCGGTACGCCTTCGGCGAGGTGACCCGCGGCCAGATCGAGGCCGGGCCGCTGTCGATCTGGCGCTACCGCGCGCTGCTGCCGGTGGACGACTCGGTGCTGGACGCGCCGGGCCTGCACCCCGGCTTCACCCGGTTGGTGCGCGCCGACAACCTGGCCCGCGCGCTGGGCATGCGGCGGCTGTGGGTCAAGGACGACAGCGGCAACCCCACCCACTCCTTCAAGGACCGCGTCGTCGCGGTGGCGCTCGCCAACGGCGCGGCGCCTCGGCGTCACCACGATCGCGTGCGCCTCGACCGGCAACCTCGCCAACGCGGTCGCCGCGGCCGCCGCCCGCGCCGGGCTCGGCTCGGTGGTCTTCGTCCCGAGCGACCTCGAGGACGGCAAGATCGTCACGACCTCGGTCTACGGCGGCACGCTCGTCGCGATCGACGGCTCGTACGACGACGTCAACCGGCTCTGCTCGGAGGTCGCCTTCGACGTCGACTGGGGCTTCGTCAACGTCAACCTGCGCCCGTACTACGCCGAGGGCTCCAAGACCCTCGGCTACGAGGTCGCCGAGCAGCTCGGCTGGCGGCTGCCGGAGCAGGTCGTCGTGCCGATCGCGTCCGGCTCGCTGCTGACCAAGGTGGACAAGGCCTTCGGCGAGCTGGGCTCGCTCGGGCTGGTCGAGCCGACTCCGTACCGCGTCTTCGGCGCCCAGGCGGCCGGCTGCGCGCCCGTCTCCACCGCGTGGAAGGCCGGCCACGACGTCGTGCGCCCGGTGCGGCCCGACACCATCGCCAAGTCGCTGGCCATCGGCAACCCGGCCGACGGCCCGTACGCCCTCGATGTGGCGCGCCGCACCGGCGGGGCGATCGAGGACGTGACCGACGCCGAGGTGGTCGAGGGGATCCGGCTGCTGGCCGCGACCGAGGGCATCTTCGGCGAGACCGCCGGCGGGGTGACCGTGGCGACGCTGCGCAAGCTGCTGGCCGCGGGGCAGCTCGACCCCGACGCCGAGACCGTGCTGCTCAACACCGGCGACGGGCTGAAGACGCTCGACGCGGTGGCGCCGACGTGCGGCCCGACCGTCACGCTCCCCCCGTCCATCGACTCCTTCACCGCGTACGCACGAGAGGCCGGCCTGCTGTGAGCGTCACCGTCCGAGTCCCCACCATCCTGCGCACCCACACCGGCGGGGCCGCCGAGGTCAGCGTCGAGGGCGCGACCCTCGGCGAGGTCATCGCCGCCCTCGACGCCGCCCACCCGGGGATCGCGGCCCGCGTCCTCGACGACGAGGGGCGGCTGCGCCGCTTCGTCAACGTGTACGTCGGCGACGAGGACGTCCGGTTCGCCGAGGGGCTGTCCACAGCCACCCCGGCGGGGTCCACCGTGTCGGTGATTCCGGCCGTTGCGGGCGGCTGAGCGCGGGGGTCGGCTGCTAGTCTCCGAAGCGGTCGTCCATCCCGCGCACCAGGCGGTTTCGCCCGGGTGTTCGGGGAGCACAACGGACCTTCAGCCCCACCCGGGCCGCAAGGCGAGTGACGCAGGACCCGGGTGCGCAACAGCGCTCCTGAAAGCACGCACCTCAGGAGGGGCCATGCCTCAGGGCACGGTCAAGTGGTTCAACTCGGAGAAGGGCTACGGCTTCATCGCCGTGGACGCCGAAGAGGGTCAAGAGGCCATGGATGTCTTCGTGCACTACAGCGCGATCGACATGCCTGGCTACAAGTCCCTCGAGGACAACGCCCGCGTCGAGTTCGAGCTGACGCAGGGCCAGAAGGGCCCGCAGGCTGAGAAGGTCCACGTCATCTGACGTCCCCCTCACGCCCATGACGAGGCCCCCGGACCGTTGGTCCGGGGGCCTCGTCCTGGGCGTGCAGCTACCAGCGGCCGCTATCGGGCTCGTCGAGCGCCTTGTCGTACTGCTCGACGTCCACGTAGTGCATGGCGGCCTCCTCGGCCGGGAGGTCCTCGGGCTCCTCGTCGGTGTCGAAGCCGACATCGTGGGCGATCACCTCGGCGGTGATGTCCGGGTGCGCCCCCTCGTCGTCCTGGACGATCTGCCCGGCGGCGAGCGGATCCACGTGCCGGCCGAACGCGTGGGCCACGTCGTCGGTGCCCAGCTCGTCGGACACCTCGTGCAGCAGCGCGCGGACGACGGACTCGGCCGGGTCGCCGGGGTAGGTGTCGGGGAGGTCGGGGTTCCTCATGGCTCCATCGTGTCCCTGATGGGGGACGGGGGGCAGGGACCAATGTCACGCCGGCCCACCGGGGCCGCGCGACCGGCCCGGGCGGGCGCCCGGCTTGCACTCTCGGGGTGCGAGTGCTAATCATTTCCTTAGCACTCGGCACCGCTGAGTGCCACTTTCCCCGCCGGTCCCCGGGCGAGGCCCCACAGCGGGCCTTTCCGTCGCGGGCGCTCGAGGACCGACATCGTCGCGTACCCAAGGATGGACATCCCCTATGGCGAAGATCATCGCGTTCGACGAGGAGGCCCGCCGCGGCCTCGAGCGCGGCATGAACACCCTCGCCGACGCCGTCAAGGTCACCCTCGGCCCGAAGGGCCGCAACGTCGTGCTGGAGAAGAAGTGGGGCGCCCCCACGATCACCAACGACGGCGTCTCGATCGCCAAGGAGATCGAGCTCGAGGACCCGTACGAGAAGATCGGCGCCGAGCTGGTCAAGGAGGTCGCGAAGAAGACCGACGACGTCGCCGGTGACGGCACGACGACCGCGACCGTGCTCGCCCAGGCGCTCGTGCGCGAGGGCCTGCGCAACGTGGCCGCCGGCGCCAACCCGATGGCCCTCAAGCGCGGCATCGAGAAGGCCGTCGAGGCCGTCTCGGCCCAGCTGCTCGAGATGGCCAAGGAGGTCGAGACCAAGGAGGAGATCGCGTCCACCGCCTCCATCTCGGCCGCCGACCCGCAGATCGGCGAGATGATCGCCGAGGCGATGGACAAGGTCGGCAAGGAAGGCGTCATCACCGTCGAGGAGAGCAACACCTTCGGCCTCGAGCTCGAGCTCACCGAGGGCATGCGCTTCGACAAGGGCTACATCTCGCCGTACTTCGTCACCGACGCCGAGCGCATGGAGGCCGTCCTCGAGGACCCGTACATCCTGATCGTCAACTCCAAGATCTCGGCCGTCAAGGACCTCCTGCCGATCCTCGAGAAGGTCATGCAGTCGGGCAAGCCGCTCGTCATCATCGCCGAGGACGTCGAGGGCGAGGCCCTGGCCACCCTGGTCGTCAACAAGATCCGCGGCACGTTCAAGTCGGTCGCCGTCAAGGCCCCCGGCTTCGGCGACCGCCGCAAGGCCATGCTGCAGGACATCGCGATCCTCACCGGTGGCCAGGTCATCTCCGAGGAGGTCGGCCTCAAGCTCGAGACGACCGGCCTCGACCTGCTCGGCCGCGCCCGCAAGGTCGTCGTCACCAAGGACGAGACGACGATCGTCGAGGGCGCCGGCGACGCCGAGCAGATCGCCGGCCGGGTCAACCAGATCCGCGCCGAGATCGAGAAGACCGACTCCGACTACGACCGCGAGAAGCTCCAGGAGCGCCTCGCCAAGCTCGCCGGCGGCGTGGCCGTCATCAAGGCCGGCGCGGCCACCGAGGTCGAGCTCAAGGAGCGCAAGCACCGCATCGAGGACGCCGTCCGCAACGCCAAGGCGGCCGTCGAGGAGGGCATCGTCGCCGGTGGCGGCGTGGCCCTGCTCCAGGCGTCGCACCGCGCGTTCGAGAAGCTCGAGCTCGAGGGCGACGAGGCCACCGGCGCCGGGATCGTCAAGATCGCCGTCGAGGCCCCGCTCAAGCAGATCGCGGTCAACGCCGGCCTCGAGGGCGGCGTCGTGGTGGAGAAGGTGCGCCACCTCGAGCCGGGCTTCGGCCTGAACGCCGCGACCGGCGAGTACGTCGACATGGTCAAGGCCGGCATCATCGACCCGGCCAAGGTCACCCGCTCGGCGCTGCAGAACGCCGCGTCGATCGCCGGGCTGTTCCTCACCACCGAGGTCGTCATCGCCGACAAGCCGGAGAAGGCGGGCCGGCGATGCCGGGCGGCGGCGGCATGGGCGGCATGGACTTCTGACGAGCGAGCCCAGGCAGCGGCCGGCGACAGCCGTCCCCGGAGCGGGCGAGCTGAGGAAGAAGTCCAGAAGGCACAGCCTTCTGACCAGCGCCTACGCACACGAAGGGGCGCCGATCCACCCGGATCGGCGCCCCTTCGCCGTTAGCCTCGCCGGGTGGCAGACGACATCGGACACGACCACGACCGGCGAGCGGAATCCGAGGTCGAGCCACGGGTCAGCCCGCTGGAGCTCTTCTTCGACCTGGTCTTCGTCTTCGCGCTGACCCAGGTCACCGCCCTGCTGGCCGCGGACCTCACGCCGGGCGGGCCTGCTGCGCGGGCTGGCGGTCCTGGCGATCGTGTGGTGGTCGTGGGTCGGCTTCTCCTGGCTGACCAACTACGTCGGCCTCCGACGACGGCTGGACCCGCCTGGCGCTGTTCGCCTCGATGGGGGCGATGCTGGTGATGTCGCTGGCCGTGCCGACGGCGTTCGGCTCCGGCGGGCGTGCCTTCGGCGCTGGGCTATCGGCGCCCTGAGCCTGCTGTTCATCGCCACGTACGCGGTGACGACGCGTCGGCGACCCGGAGGTGTTCGGGGCCGTGCTGCGGCTGTCGCCGGGCGTGCTCATCCCGGCGGCCATGATCGCTGGCCGCGGGCTTCCTGGACGCCGGGCCGCGCGCGGGCCGTCCTGTGGGCGCTGGCCCTGCTCGTGAGCGTGGTCGGGCCGTTCGTGCTGCCGGGACCGAGGGGTGGCGCGTGCACGCCGGCCACTTCTCCGAGCGGCACGCCCTGATCATCATCATCGCCCTCGGCGAGTCGATCGTCTCGATCGGCGTCGGGGCTGTCCGGCGAGCCGCTGGGCGCCGCGCAGCTCAGCCGGCGCGATGCTCGGGCTGATCGCGTGCTGCTGCCTGTGGTGGCTCTACTTCGACGTCGTCGCGCTGGTCGCCGAGCGCCGACTGCACGCGGCCGAGGGCAGGAGCGCAACGCGATGGCGCGCGACTCGTACTCGCTACCTGCACTTCCCGATGGTCGCCGGCATCGTGCTGTTCGCCCTCGGGGTCGAAGAAGGTCCTCGATCGACGTCGGACGGCCCGCTCAAGCAGGTGGCCCTGGCCGCGCTGCTGCGGCGGCGTCGCGCTCTACCTGCTGGGCCACGTGGGCTTCCGGCTGCGCAACACCGGCACCCTGAACACCCAGCGGCTCGTCCTGGCGGTCGTGCTGCTGGTCGCGTGGCCGTTCCTCGGCGGTCGTCGACGGCCTGGCGGCTGCTGGTCGGGGTCACCGTGGCGCTGCTGCTCGTCGGTCTGGTCGGCTACGAGACGGTGAAGTACCGCGAGGCCCGCCACGCAGTGCGCGCCCACGGCGAGGGCGGCCCTGGGCCGCCGAGCGCGGTGAGGCCCGTCGCGCCGGCGGGATTCGGGCAGGATGCGGGTATGGCGGACGCGTACGGGCTGACCCGGGTGGACGGCGTGCTGGCCGACGGCCGGGCGATCCACTACTACGACCCCGCCGGCGCGCCGCCGCGCACGCCGAGCCCGGACGGCCGCCCGCTCCTGCCTCCCGGCGAGGGCGACCGCCCGCCGCAGATCCGGGTCGACCCGTGGACCGGCGAGTCGGTGCTGCTCGCCGGGGCCCGGCAGGACCGCACCTTCCTGCCCGCCGACGACGCCTGCCCGCTATGCCCGTCGGCTCCTGGCCGCCCCACCGAGATCCCCGACGCCGCCTACGAGGTGGTGGTCTTCGACAACCGCTTCCCGTCGATGGCCCCGCCGCACGGGCGCTGCGAGGTGGTCGTCTACACCAGCGACCACGCGGCCACCTGGGCCGACCTGCCCGCCGAGCGGGCCCGGGCGCTGGTCCGCGTGCTGGCCGACCGCACGGCGGCCCTGAACGCCGAGCCCGGCGTGCGCCAGGTGTTCGCCTTCGAGAACCGCGGCATCGAGATCGGCGTGACGCTGACCCACGCCCACGGGCAGATCTACGCCTACCCGTTCGCCCCGCCGATCCTGGCGGCGTACGTCGCAGCGCTCCACCGCCCACCTGGCGGAGGTGGGCCGCTGCCTCGGGTGCGAGCAGCTGGCCGCCGAGCGCGCGGCCGGGGCGCGGGTCGTCGTCGACGGCCCGGGCGCGACCGCGTACGTCCCGCACGCGGCCCGCTGGCCGTACGAGCTGCACGTCGTGCCGCACCGCTGCGCCCCGGACCTGCCCGCGCTGCTCGCGGACCCGGCCGCGGCCGACGCGGTGGCCGACGTGTGGCAGGAGGCGGTCCGCCGGCTGGACGCCCTGCACGGCGCCCCGATGCCGCTGACGGCCTGCTGGGTCCAGGCCCCGTCGCCGCAGGCGCCCGGGCGGGCTGGGCGAGCGCGCCGGGGTGCACGCCCACCTGCGGCTGCAGCCGGCCCGCCGGGCGCCGGGCAAGCTCAAGTACCTCGCGGCCAGCGAGACCGGCGCCGGGGTCTTCGCCCTCGACGTCGATCCCGACGACGCCGCCCAGGCGCTGCGCGAGGCGGGCGATGGCGTCGCCTCCCGCGGCTGAGCGCGCGGCCGCCGGGTTCGCCGCGGTCTTCGGCGGCGAACCCGACGGCGTCTGGACGTCGCCCGGCCGGGTGAACCTGATCGGCGAGCACGTCGACTACGCCGGCGGGCTCGTGCTCCCGTACGCCCTCCCGCAGCGCGCCGCGGCGGCGGCGCGGCGGCGCGGCGACGGGCTGCTGCGGATGGCCGCGCTCGACCTGCCCGGCCGCCCGGTGGTCGAGGTCGCGCTCGCCGACGTCCGGCGCGGCCGGCCCGGCGGCTGGTCGGCGTACGTCGCCGGGGTCGCCGCGGTGCTGGCCGCCGAGGGGTGGTGGCCGGCCGGACGCGGGCCTCGACCTGGCCCTGGCCAGCGATGTGCCGCAGGGCTCGGGGCTGTCGTCCTCGGCGGCGATCGAGTGCGCGACGCTGCGGGCGCTGGCCGCGCTCGGGGGTTTCGCCGACCGGGTCGAGGGCGACCCGGTCGCCTTCGCGCGGCTCGCCCAGCGCGCGGAGAACGAGATCGTGGGCGTGCCGTGCGGGCTGATGGACCAGGCCGCGTCCCTCGGCTGCATCCCCGGGCACGCCCTCCTGCTGGACTGCCGCGACGGCTCGACGCGGCAGGTGCCGTTCGACCCGGCCGCCGCCGGCCTCGCGGTCGTGCTCATCGACAGCGGCGTGCGCCACCAGGTGGGCGGCGGCCCGTACGCGGAGCGGCGCGCCTCGGTCGAGCGCGCGGCGGCGGCGCTGGGCGGCTCGCTGCGCGAGGCGACCGCGGGCACGAGGTGCTGGCGGCGCCCCTCGACGAGGTGGACCGGCGGCGCGCCCTGCACGTGGTCGACGAGATCGCCCGGGTGCGCCTCGCCGTGGCCGCGCTGGACGCGGGCCGGATCGCCGACCTCGGGCCGCTGCTGTCCGCCTCGCACGCGTCGCTGCGCGACCTGATGGAGGTGTCCTGCCCCGAGCTGGACGCCACCGTGGCGGCCGCGATGGCCGACGGCGCCCTCGGCGCGCGCCTCGTCGGCGCCGGCTTCGGCGGCTACGTCCTGGCGCTCACCCGCGCCCCGCCGCCCCGCTTCACCCAGCACGTCCTGACCTCGGTTTGCGGTGGTACGAACGGCGAGATGCCGCTCGTACCACCGCAAACCGGGGAGAGGGACGGTGAGCCGGCTAGAGGGTGGGCAGGTCGTCGGCGTCGACGATGCGGTAGGCGTACCCCTGCTCGGCGAGGAACCGCTGCCGGTGCGCGGCGAAGTCCTGGTCCACGGTGTCGCGCGCGACGACCGCGTAGAAGCGCGCGGCGCGCCCGTCGTGCTTGGGCCGCAGCAGCCGGCCGAGCCGCTGGGCCTCCTCCTGCCGCGACCCGAACGACCCGGAGATCTGGATCGCGACGCTGGCCTCGGGCAGGTCGAGCGAGAAGTTCGCCACCTTGCTGACCACCAGCGTGGTGATCGCGCCGGTGCGGAACTCCTGGAACAGCCGCTCGCGCTCCTTCACCGGCGTCTCGCCGGTCACCACCGGGACGCCGAGGCGGTCGCCGAGGTCGTGCAGCTGGTCGAGGTACTGGCCGATCACCAGCGTCAGGTCGTCGGTGTGCCGGCGGACGAGGTCCTCGACCACCGCCGTCTTGGTGCGCGTGGTCGACGCCATCCGGTAGCGCTCCTCGGGCTCCGCCGTGGCGTACGCCAGGCGCTCGCCGTCCGGCAGGGTGACCCGCACCTCGACGCAGTCGGCCGGGGCGATCCAGCCCTGCGCCTCCATGTCCTTCCACGGCACGTCGTAGCGCTTGGGGCCGATCAGCGAGAACACGTCGCCCTCGCGGCCGTCCTCGCGGACCAGCGTCGCGGTGAGGCCGAGCCGGCGGCGGGACTGGATGTCGGCGGTGAACTTGAAGACCGGCGCGGGCAGCAGGTGCACCTCGTCGTAGATGATCAGCCCCCAGTCGCGCTCGTCGAACAGCTCCAGGTGCGCGTACACGCCCTTCCGGCGCGTCGTCATCACCTGGTACGTCGCGATGGTGACCGGGCGGATCTCCTTCTTGGCGCCGGAGTACTCGCCGATCTCCTCCTCGGTCAGCGTCGTGCGCTTGAGCAGCTCGGCGCGCCACTGCCGCGCGGACACCGTGTTGGTGACCAGCACCAGCGTGGTGGCCTGCGCGCGCGCCATCGCCGCGGCGCCGACGATCGTCTTGCCCGCGCCGCACGGCAGCACCACGACGCCGGAGCCGCCGTGCCAGAAGCCCTCGGCCGCGTCGCGCTGGTACGACCGCAGCTCCCAGCCGTCCTCGACCAGGCCGATCGCGTGCGCCTCGCCGTCGACGTAGCCGGCGAGGTCCTCGGCCGGCCAGCCCAGCTTGGTGAGCACCTGCTTGAGGGAGCCGCGCTCGCTGGGGTGGATGGCCACGGTGTCGGGGTCGACGCGCACGCCGAGCATCGGCTTGACCTTGGGGGCGCGCAGCACCTCCTCGAGCACCGCGCGGTCGGTCGACTCGAGCACCAGCCCGTGGGTGGGGTGGTTGAGCAGCCGCAGCCGGCCGTAGCGGGCCATCGTCTCGGCGACGTCGACGAGCAGGGCGTGCGGGACGGGGTAGCGGGAGTACTCCAGCAGCGCGTCGACCACCTGCTCGGCGTCGTGGCCGGCGGCGCGGGCGTTCCAGAGCCCCAGCGGGGTCACCCGGTAGGTGTGGATGTGCTCGGGCGCGCGCTCGAGCTCGGCGAACGGCGCGATCGCCTGGCGGCAGGCGTCGGCCTGCTCGTGGTCGACCTCCAGCAGCAGCGTCTTGTCGCTCTGGACGATCAGCGGGCCGTCGGTCATCCGACCAGTCTCCCCGATCCTGCGGCCCGGTGAACCACTACGCCGCGCCGCCGTCGTCCTCGAGCGCGGCCGCCCCGGTGATCCGGTGGATCGCGAAGGTGTGCACGTCGCCCTTGGCGTGGTCGTACGCGGTCAGCCAGCCGCCCTGCACGAGCACCGGGTCGACGACCCGCTCGCTGACGCCGCCGTGGGTGTCGACGTAGCCGATCCAGGCCGGCCGCCCGGCCGAGGCGAGGGCGGTCAGCAGCGCGATGGTCTGCGCGGTGGCCAGCCGAGGGACGTGGTCGAGGCTGCCCGCCGGCCCGACGACGCCGCCGCGGCGGGGGGCCCGGGCGGCGCGCTCGCCGGCCCGCATGGCGCGTACGGCGGCGCGCAGCGCGGTCTCGCCCGGGGCGGGGGCGTCCAGCGCCGCGCGCGGCGGGCGCTGGCGGGGCGGGGAGCGGCGGGCGTCCGGGCGCCGGATCACGACGTCGCCCTCGGCGGACTCGCCGACCGGCGCGAGGCCGGTGTCGCGCAGGGTCTCCAGCACGCTCGCGGGCGGCGCGGGGGAGACGAGCACGGTGGGCGCGAGCTGCCGCAGCCGCAGCGGCGCGGCCCGCCGGTCGGCGGCCAGCGCCGCCAGCGCCCCCACGTCGTCGGATCGGATGTACGTCTGCGCCGAGCCCACCCGCACCTGGCCGTGCCGCCGCCCGACGTCCTCGACGAGGTAGTGCAGGGCCTGCGGCACCGGCGTGCGGGAGGTGCGCTCCAGGAACGCCTGCACCTCGGCGGCCGACCGCCCGGCGTCGAGCGCGCGCCGCACCGAGCGGTCGCTGAACCGGTAGACCGTCGCGCCCCCGGTCGACTCGACATCGGCGAGCAGCCCGAGCTCGCGGGCGAGGTCGGGCTCGAGCGGCCCGGGGGCGACGGCGGTGAGGTCGGCCTGCAGCAGGACGTGGTCGACCGGCTGGGGCAGCACCGCGGCGAGCGCGGCGGCCGCGGCCGGCCCGTCGCCGGCGGCGAGCAGCCGGCCGTGGGTGGACAGCGCGCCGAACCCGGTCACCCCCAGGGCCTCGGCCTCGCTGCCGGCCGCGTCGACGAAGAGGTCGCGCGCCGCGGGCGAGCGGCGCGGCCGCCGCCAGGCCGCGGCCGCCCGCAGCCCGGCGGCGTCGGCGGAGCCGCCCGGCGGCAGGCCGGCCAGCAGGTCGAGCACCAGGGCCCGGGTGTCCGGCGCCGCCGCCGACTCGGCCTCCGGGCCGAGCGCCGCGATCGGCTTGTCCTTGCTGTCGCGCAGGCCGACCAGCGCCGCCGCCCGGGTGGTCGCGCGCCAGGCCTCGGCGAGCACCAGCCAGCGGCCGGCGGTGTCCTTGGCCGCCCAGATGTCGTACCCGGGCGACGGCAGCCACAGCGCGTCCAGGTCGTCGCTGCGGCCGAGAAGGCCTGCGGCGTAGGCGATCTCGGCGGCCAGCGCCGCCTCCGCCTCGGTGATGTCGAGCAGGGCCGCGGTCCGCTTGAGATCGCGCACGCCGAGGCCGCCCGCGCGCAGGACGGGTGGGCCGTCGAGCGACCACGCCTCGAGCAGGTCCGCCACCAGCCGGGTGAACGCGTACGCCAGGCCGCCCGCCGCCCGGTCGACGGCGGCCTCGCCGTGCTCGCGGGCCGTCGACCAGGCCGGCTGCGGGGACGGCCGCACGACCACCCCGCCGCGCAGCGCCAGGCCGACCTCGCGGGGCAGGACGACCGTCGACGGGCCGACCGGGACGAGCAGCGCGCGGGCCAGCAGCCACTCCACCGGGGTACGGGCGGTGGCGGGCGTGAGCGGCCGGTCGGCGCCCTGGACGGTGCCCACGGGCGGGCCGGCCACGAGCCGGTCGAGCACGGACCTGGCCTCGGCGGGCGCCTCGGCCAGCAGCGCGGCGAGCGCCTCGGGGTCGTCGGCCCAGCGGGCCACCTCGCCGTGGGTGGCGGCCAACGCGGGGCCCAGCCCGGCCGGATGCGGCCCGAGCACCTCGCGGACGCCCGAGGCGAAGCGCAGGCCCTGGTCGCCGCCCCACACCAGCGCGAGGGTGTGCAGCCGCGCGAGGGCCGCCCGCACAGGCTGGGCGGCCTTGCCCTTGGCCGGGACGCCCAGCGCCGCGGCGAGGTCCGGCCAGGCGCACGGCTCGGGCAGGGCGGCCAGCCCCTCGAGGACGTCGAGGTGGAAGCGGTCGAGGTGGTCCAGGGCCCGGGCGACCGACGGGGCGGAGGCGGCGCGCTGGGCCAGGGCCCCGATCATCGACGGGATCGGGCCGGCCAGGTCGGGCCGCGCCTCCAGCAGCGCGACGAGCTGGTCGTCGCTGCGGGAGCGCAGCTCATCGGCGAGGCTGCGCGGGGCGGCCCCGTCCGCGGCGACCGCACGGGCAGGCATTCTCGCCACGCTACCCGCCTGCAGGCAGACTGACCCCATGAGCGTGGTGGTGGGCTTCGACCTCGACATGACGCTCATCGACCCGCGGGCCGGGATGGTCGCGGTGATGGCCGCCCTGTCGGCCGAGACCGGGGTCCACATCGACGGCGAGGCGTTCGCCTCGCGGCTGGGCCCGCCGCTCGCCGACGAGCTGCGGCTGTGGTTCCCCGAGGACCAGGTGGACGCCGCCGGAGACCGCTTCCGCGCCCTCTACCCCGAGCACGCCGTGCACCCGACCCCCGCGATCGACGGGGCGGCCGAGGCGCTCGCCGCGTCGCGGGCCCACGGCGCGCAGATCGTGGTGATCACCGGCAAGTACGGCCCCAACGCCCGGCTGCACCTCGAGCACCTCGACCTCGACCACGATGCGCTGGTCGGCTGGGCGTGGGCCGACGGCAAGGTCGAGGCGCTGCGCGAGCACGGCGCCTGGGTGTACGTCGGAGACCACCCCGCCGACATGGCCTCGGCCCGCCAGGCCGGCGCCGCGGCCGTCGGCGTCCCCACCGGCGCGTACGGCCGCCGACGACCTGCGCGCGGCCGGCGCCGACGTGGTGCTCGAGTCGCTGCACGACTTCGGCGCCTGGCTCGACGGGCATGTGCTGGAGCGCCGGCTGGCGGCCCTGGAGGCAGCGCTGCGGTCGTACGGCTCGCTGCTCGTCGCGTTCTCCGGCGGCGCCGACTCGGCGTTCGTGCTCGCCGCGGCCGTGCGGGCCCTCGGCCCCGATGCCGTCGTCGCGGCCACCGCGGTGTCGCCGTCCTTGGCCGGCGGAGAGCTCGAGCGGGCCGCCGCGTTCGCGGCCGGGCTGGGCGTCCGGCACCTCACCCCCGCCACGCACGAGCTGGAGCGCGACGGCTACCGGGCCAACGCCGGCGACCGCTGCGCGTTCTGCAAGGGCGAGCTGCTCGACGTGCTCGCCCCCCTCGCCGCCGAGCACGGGCTGGCCGCCGTCGCCACCGGCACCAACGCCGACGACGCCCGGGCGGGCTTCCGCCCGGGGATCGCGGCCGCGGCCGAGCGCGGCGCGGTCGCGCCCCTGCGCGACGCGGGGCTCACCAAGGACCAGGTCCGCGCCGCCTCGCGCGCGTGGGGGCTGGAGACCTGGGACAAGCCCGCCGCCGCGTGCCTGTCCAGCCGGATCGCGTACGGCATCGAGATCACCCCGGCCGCGCTGGCCCGCGTCGACCGGGCCGAGGCCGCGCTGCGCGCCGCGCTCGAGGCGGCGGGCACGCCCTCCCGCGAGCTGCGGGTGCGCGACCTGGGCGAGCGGGACCGCCCGGATCGAGGTCGACGCCGCGCTGGCCTCGGCCGTGCCCGCGGAGGCGGTGGCCGCGGTGGCCGCCGCCGGCTTCGACCGGGTCGAGGTGGACCCGCGCGGCTTCCGCTCGGGGGCGATGAACGAGCTGCTGGCAGACCCCGAGCGCTACCGCTGACGGGTCTGCCGGGAGCGGGCGCGGGCCCGGCGGACGATCCCCCACAGCACGCAGGCGACCCCGAGCGGCGCGAGCATCGACAGCCACCAGAAGGCCGAGGGCAGCGGGTCGCCGCCCGGTCGCCAGCGGGATGAAGGCCGCGATGATGGCCAGCGAGCCGGCCACGAACAGCACCCCGCCGACGACGAAGATCCGATCCGCGCCGCCCGAGGCCCCACCCGTCATGCCCTCAGGCTAGCCAGCGGCCGACGCCGGTCCGCGGAACGCGGTTGGCCGCCATGATCGCCGCGACTACCCTGGGGCACGCAGCAACGACGCGGCGCACGGCCGCGATCGGCAACCTTCGAGACGAGACGGGGTCATGCCGTGCCCACCGGCCGGGTGAAGTGGTACGACGCAGAGCGCGGGTTCGGCTTCCTGAGCCGCGAGGACGGCGACGACGTCTACGTCCACTCCTCCGCGCTGCCCGCCGGCGTCGAGACCTTGAAGAACGGCGCGCGCGTCGAGTTCGGCATCGCCCAGGGCAAGCGCGGCGACCAGGCGCTGTCGGTGCGGCTGCTGGAGCCGGTCACCTCGGTGGCCGCCAGCCACCGCAAGCCGGCCGAGGACATGGCCGTGATCATCGAGGACCTGATCAAGCTGCTCGACCGGCTCGGCAACGACCTCCGCCGGGGCCGCTACCCCGCGCACAAGGACGCCGAGCGCTACGCGGCCGTGCTGCGCGCGGTCGCCGACGACCTAGACGTCTAGGACCTCGACGTCTAGCCCGGGTCAGGCCCGCTCGATCCGCATCACCCACAGGCCGCTGGCCTGGCTCTCCCTCTCGCCGGCGCCGAGCGCGACGATGCGCAGGTCCAGGGCGCCGTCCGCCAGATCGCTCTCGGTGAGCGTGAAGCGGAAGTACGTCTCGGTCAGCGGCGCGCCGGACAGCGCGGACTCGCCGATGGCGGGGTACCACGTCCGCTCGGCGATGACCGGGTCGACGCTGATGCCGATCACGTCGCCGGGGACGACCTCCAGGGTGGGCAGGCGGTCGGGGGTGCAGTCGTCGGCCTCCACCCGCTCGGCGGGGTCGAACGCCCAGCAGATCGCCTCTTGGCGCACGATGTTCTCGCTGGAGAGCACCGTCAGGTTGGTGGTGGTGAACATCGACACCGAGGGGTAGCGGCTTCTCGCAGCCGGTCAGGCCCACCGCCAGCGCGGCTGCGGCGGCGAGAGCGAGGCCGGCGCGGCGGGTGGCGTACGAGCGCATCAGTGGTCTCCCGGGGTCGAGGGTTGCGCCGTAAGGCTACCGTTGCCCCTTGTGACCCCCACCGCGACCACCGAGCCCGCCGCCGCGACCCCGGATGCCGTGTGCGCCGCGGCCGTCGAGACTGGCCCGCGCCGCGGCCGTCGAGACGGCTGGCGCCGAGCAGGTCGGCGAGCACCTCGGCTGCGCGTCCGACGGCGAGCGGCTGGCCACCCACCGCTTCGCCTGCCTGTCGCCGGCGTACGTCGGCTGGCACTGGGCGGTGACCGTGGCCCGCGCCTCGCGGGCCCGCGTGGCCACCGTCGACGAGGTGTGCCTGCTGCCCGGGGACGGGGCCCTGCTCGCCCCGCCGTGGCTGCCCTGGTCGGAGCGGCTGCGTCCCGGCGACCTCGGCCCCGGCGACCTGCTGCCGACCACCGCCGACGACCCGCGGCTCGCCCCGGGCTACACCGACGCCGACGCGGCCGGCACCGACGACGACCCGGCTGACGCGCGCGCGCTGCGTGAGGTGGGCTGGGAGCTGGGCCTCGACCGCCCGCGCGTGCTCTCCGTGGACGGGCTGCTCGACGCGGCCGACCGGTGGGCCCACGGCGAGGGCGGCGCCTCCACGCCGATCGCCGAGGCGGCCCCGGCCCACTGCGAGACCTGCGGCTTCCTGGTGCGGCTGCCGGGCCTGCTCGGCCAGGCCTTCGGGCTGTGCGCCAACGAGTGGTCGGCGCGCGACGGCGCCGTCGTCGCGCTCGGGCACGGCTGCGGCGCGCACAGCGAGGTCGCGCACGCGCCGCTGCACGAGGCGCCGTCGGCGCACGTGGTCGACAGCCTCGGCTACGACGAGCTGGGCCACTCCTGACCAGTCCGCCGGACCCGTACGGGCTGGCGGCGCACCGCGCCGCGGTCCTGCGGGCGTGGGCGGACAACCCCGACCGCTTCCGCGAGGACGCCAACGCCGAGGACGACCTCGCGCTCGGGGGCTACCGCGGCCGGGTCGTCGTCGAGCTCGCGCAGAACGCCGCCGACGCCGCCGCCCGCGCAGGTGTGCCGGGCCGGCTGCGGCTGCGGCTCGCCGACGGGGTGCTCTCGGCGGCCAACACGGGGGAGCCCCTCGACGCGGCGGGCGTGCGCGCCCTGGCCTCGCTGCGGGCCTCGGCCAAGCGGCCCGACGCGACGGGCGGTGACGCAGCCGCCGGGGAGGGCCTGGCCGGGCGGTTCGGGGTCGGCTTCGCCGCGGTGGCCGCGGTCTGCGA